>CAWAHR010000001.1:0-1278182 GCA_963781995.1 uncultured Acidobacteriota bacterium
GCTCAGAAACCGGTTTCCAGTTGATCTTCTCTGCCGTAGGCGCCAAGTCCTCCGAACGGATCCAGCAATCTGTCCAAGCGCTCGATCACGTCCGCTTCGTTCGCTCCTGGCGCCAGTGTCAATGAAACGTCATTGAAGCCGCCCTCCATGTTGAAAAGAGGGCCCAGAACGTCGCGGCTCATCCACAAAATTCCAAACCTGCGGTTGTCAGGAAAAACCTCCGTTCCCCGGATTTCATACACGTACTCGGGCGAGAGTGCAGTTCCTACGATCTTCAATCGTTCCCAACGGCCATTGATCACCGCGCCAATCGTGTCTCCCACCTGCAGGTGATTCGCGTTGGTGAACGCTTCGCTGGCCAGAACCTCTTCCCGGTCTTCGAGTGCTCGATATAACGTCCGCGTCGCAAGCACAAGCGATTCAGGCCGGGTTCCCCGTGGCCGGGGATGGAAAGGATGCGGGCAATCGCGGGTTCCGGCAGTCCTGGCACGTCCAGATTGACTTCCACCACCGCGCGTCTCCACCCGGCTGATTCCGGGCAGGGAAGCGATCTGTGCCGCTAGCGTATTCGGGGCGCGTTTCAGTTGCGCAAAAACGTCGGCAAATCTGTACGAGGAATAGTACTCGCGTTGCGCCCGCTCGATGGATTCGTACGATCCCCGCATCGTGACGTATGTCGCGATTCCGCACCCGACGATGAGTGCAACGGTGACTAACTGGCCCCTCAAATGCCAGAGGTCGCGTAAGAGTTTTCGGTCCAGTGTGCCGATCTTCATCTCACCAGGACAGCTCCGAAGGAGCCGCACGCCTCTCGTTCTTTTCAATCTCCACGATCTTTCCGCTGCTCAACCGCAACACGCGGTCCGCCATGGCCGCAATGGCGGCGTTGTCGTGATTACCACCGTGATTGTGCGCAGTTCACGATTCACTCGGTCCAGGATTTCGAGCACCAGCTTTCCCGTGGCGTAGTCCAGCGCGCCGGTTGGTTCGTCGCAAAGCAAAATCTCCGGCTTTTTCACCACAGCCCGGGCAATGGCCACCCGTTGCTGTTCGCCGCCCGACATTTGCGCGGGAAAATGGTGCAGCCTGTCTCCAGTCCCACCATGCGCAGGCACTCTTGTGCATCCAGCGGTTGTTCCGAGATTCCCGTAACCAGGGCAGTGTTCTCAAGCGCCGTCAGGCTCGGAATCAGGTTATAGAACTGAAATACGAATCCCACATGCTCGCGGCGAAAGCGCGAGAGTTCCTCCCGGCTGGCCGCTGTCAGGTTGTGGTCCAGGTAGAAAACCTCGCCGCTCGTGGGGGTGTCGAGCCCCCGCCGATCTTCAGCAAAGTTGATTTTCCGCTCCCCGAAGGCCCCAGCATCACAATGAATTCACCTGGGAGCAGGTCCAGCGTTATTCCGCCCGCAGCGCGTGAATTTCCATGTCCCCCATGCGATAAATCTTGGTGATTTCATGCATGTGGAAAACCGCGTCCGCGGATTTTGGATTCCAATTTTCCTTCATAAGACAGTTAGGCGCCGTGCGGTGCAGGTCAGACAATCGCCGTCCGTATTTGCCTGCCTCCATGCTCAGCCAGAAGCAATCGTGGTGCCACGGTTTATGTGGTCAAGTGACCAAGGACACCCTTACGGGTGACTTCCGTCACTCCTCGTTCGGTTGTCAGACCTTGTCAATTTACTTAGATACGCCTCACCCTTGATGCTAGGTGGAATTGTTACTTCGCCGCCTCGCTGCTTTCCCTTGCCCGGTAACAACTGCAGTCCCGCCTGCCACGTCCTGCCTCTCCCCAAACGCCCGTGGTTGGCTGGAAGGAGAAATATCCTTCATGCGTAGAGTTCTCGCAATCCTTCTCGCGCTCTGTCTGTCGAATTTGTCGCTGTTGGAAGCGGCTTCGAGCCCTGCCGACCTTGAAATCCGTCTCGCAAGAGGAAGATTCGCTTACGAGCCGTTCACTCCCGAGCAGCTCGACAATCTTCTGGCTCCTATTGCTCTCTATCCTGATCCGCTGCTTTCTCAGGTGTTGGTTGTCGCACATTTCGCGGGTGGATGACGTGGACGAAGCTGCTCGCTGGGTACGCGCCTACGGCACCAACGGCATTGATGATCAGCCTTGGGATGTCAGTGTGAAGGCGGTTGCGCACTATCGACAGTGTCGCCATGATGGCCAACCGACTTGATTGGACAACTTCCTGGGCCAGGCGTATGTCCAACCAGTCCACCGACGTAATGATGTCGATCCAACGGTTGCGTCGCATGGCGCGCAATGTAGGAAATCTGGTCACTACGCCGCAACAACAAGGTGATCGTAGAGGACGACTACATCAGCATCGTTCCCTATCAACCCCAATACATCTATGTCCCCGTTTATGATCCCTATATCTGCTATTACCGGCGGCCTGCCTGGGGATTGGCCATCACCTTTGGCACGGGTTTTCTCATCGGCGCGTGGCTCAATCGCGACTGCGATTGGCACAATCACCGCGTTTACTATCACGGTTGGCACGGCGGCGGCTGGGTGGATCGCAGCCGGTCGCATGTCCATATCAACAACATTTATGTGAACAATCGCTATGAGAACGTGACGGTCAATCGGCGGGTCGTCAATCGCAACGTCAACGTCAACAATATCCGCCGCTACGACTCCATCCATCGCAATACCGACTATAGGAACGTCCAGGTGAACAACGACCGTGTGAATCGCATGAACAACGTGCGCCCGGCCAACCGGCCCCCGCGACCGCCGGTGGATAATCGAAACCTGAACCGCAACATGGATACCACCAACCCACGCATCGATCAGTATCGCGGACACGAGCGCGTGCGTCCGGGTGGCCGCCCACCCGAGGTTCCGCGAACACAGCCTCAAGGCAAACCCGAGACACCAGGACAACCGGCTCGTCCGCCGGCCCAACCTCCAACGCGGACAGCTCCGCCTCCGACAAGGCCTGGTCCACCTCCCACGGCACGCCCCACTCCGACGTCACCTGGGCAGCCGCCACCGCATGCATTTGGCAGCAAGGAAGGCAATTTTGATCCGCGGAGGACCAGCCAGCGCGGGCAATCTAGCCGGGAGCAGATGAAACAGCCACCACCGGCTCCGCGTCCCGCTCCGCAACCGCGGCCTTCGCCGACCCCACGCTCCGCGCCACCTCCAAAGTCGTCTCCGGCGCCCCGTCCTAGTCCACCTCCGAATGCGCCTGGCAAGCCGACACCCCATGGTGGTGAATCGAGGCAACCATGAGAAACGTAAAGAAAGGAGTCACACGACTACCGGAGGGGAGCAGAAATATGAAGTTATTCACGTTGAAGTTCAATTGGGCTACAAGCTTGACGGTCATTTTCTTGCTGGTTGTGAGTCTTATTGGACTTTGCCCTGCCGGTCGGGCTCAGCAGCAGCCACAGCAATCCACTTTCTCTTCGCCCGAAGAGGCCATGCAAGCCTTGGTCACTGCTGTGAAGGCCAGGGATCGCACCGCACTTGACGCCATCTTCGGGCCGGAGCACGAAAAGCTGCTATCAGGCGATGAGGTGGAAGACGCCAACGACCTGAACCAGTTCGCCGAGGACGTCAGCGAATCGGCGCAGCTTCAGAAGGTCGCTGATTCGAGATATATCCTCGTGGTTGGCAAAGATAAATACCCCACACCGATTCCGATCGTACAAAAGGAAAACAAATGGGTCTTCGATACCGCGGCAGGTCTTGAGGAAGCTCTGGACCGGCGCATTGGAGAAAACGAACTCTCCGCGATGGACACCTGCCGGGCCTATGCCATTGCACAATGGGAGTACTTCACGCAAGGAGACTGGGACAATGACAGCGTGGCCGAATACGCTCAGAAGTTCTACAGCACTCCGGGAGAGCGGAACGGACTTTATTGGGAGACGAGTGAGGATGAGAAACCCAGTCCTCTCGGTGCGCTGGTTGCCGCCGCCCGCGCTGAGGGATACGGCGCCAAGCCCTTGAGATCGCCAAGAACCCGGAAGACCGCGACACCGCCAGCGGAAACCGTTTCAGACAAGGAAGCGCCTCCACAGCCGCGCGCCCCGTACCATGGGTATTACGTCAAAATTCTGAAGAGCCAGGGACTCCATGCACCCGGTGGAAAATACGACTACGTGATCAATGGCAACATGATCGCGGGCTACGCGCTGATCGCCTTCCCCGCGAATTGGGGAAATTCCGGTGTGATGACCTTCATCATCAACCAGCAAGGTCGCGTTTATCAGAAGAATCTGGGCCCAGAGACGGCAAAAATCGCTCCAGCCATCATTGAATATGATCCCGACTCAAGCTGGAAGCTCGTGGAAGCGCAACCTTAAACGGAGTCTCAGGTATTCAGCAGAACGCTTACCGCATGGATCTTTTCGATCCTGGAATCGGGCTCTGCATTCTTTTGAACCGGAGCACAGTGCGACCTCACACCTGACCCGTTATCAAGGGTTTGCCAGCCACATACCGAGGAAAGCTGCCAGGACGACTACGATTAGGCCCGGAAGTAGTTTTAAGCCGAAGCGGTAACCGCCCACGCTGAACGCAACTACGGCCTTGGTCAGGGTATTCGTCGTGAATCCAAGCAAAATGGGGAGAGTGGCTGATTCGGCAGTAAGCTTCCCCGCAGACACAAGTGCCGCGATGGAAATGGCAGTCGCATGGGTATCAGCAAACCCCGAGAGGGCTGCTCCAAGAAAAAGTCCTCGATTCCCATATCTCTGGTTTAGAAAAGCGCAGAGCAACAGAATCACCGTAATGGTTATGGCGAAAAAGAAGGCAAACCGGAGATCGAAGGCTCTTCCGGAAGTGGGTTCATTTGTGGCCGGAGTCTTGGCGGAGAGTGCAACAAAAATAAGTGCGTAGCCCGTGGCTGCTACTCCCGAAAAGAGCAGGGGCATGGCAACGGCGCGGCAAGTCGCAACATTGGTGACCAGGAGCACCAGGGCCATCTGAATGACAGTTGCTACTGTTGCAAGAACCGCACCGGAAGCTGCGATACCCCCTAGCTCGGGGCTCCGCTTTGCACGGTTGCCCATCGATCCGATGGTTGCGCTTGCTGAAATAAAGCCTCCCACAAATCCCGCGAGAGCGAGCCCCAGACGAGATCCCAATGCGCGCAAAGCGATATAACTCACCGCGCCAACTGTCATCACCAGGACTATGAGCTCGCAAATCTTGCGTGGGTTGAACGCGCCAAAGGGGCCAAGTTCGCGGTCCGGCGCAAGCGGCAGAATCACCAGAGTAGCGGCAAGAAAGATGAGCGCGTCATGGGCTTCTTGCTCGGACAAGAGATTCTTGAGAGCACGATGCAGGCGTTCCCTTGCCGCTAGAAGAATGGTTGTGACGACGGAGAGGCCAGCTGCAAGCATCGGATTCTGCATGGTCAGTGCACCGAGCAGAACGGTCACGACAAGAGCAAATTCTGTCGTGAGTCCTGGGTCTTTTCGCGAAGTACGGCGATAGGCAATCGCCGAGAAGAGTATCGCCCCCGCTACGACCGCAGCGAGCAAGGTCTCACTTTTGAAATAGCTGCTAAGTGCGCCAGCAAACGCGGCAAGAGCGAAGGTCCTTACACCCGCAGCACCTCGTTGCGAGCCAATGCCTTTGCGCCGTTCGCGTTCTGCCCCAATCAGTAAGCCAATCCCAATTGCAACAGCCAAGCGAATCGCGGAAAGTTCAAGGATGGGCATCCAAGCCTCACCTCCCTTGTATCCCATTCCTGCGTCTATGTGCGGATTACATCATGGGAGCCTGGAATTGGTGGCACTTTCCCCCAATAACGTGGCCCGTTCATTTGCATAAGGAAGATCGATCTCTTTACTTCGACGGTGGCAAATAGACTGCAGTAAAAGTAAAGAACTCCACACCCGGCGCTTCTGTTTTCACCTTTGCACTCTGGTACTTTCCTTTCGAGCCGCCTGAGCCCGCGAACGTCAATAAGTATTGATTGCTCAGGTGCAAACCGAGTTCGTCAAAGTATGGTTTGAGAGAGACCGGTGCCCCAGAGCCGAGATAGTAGGACTCAGCTCCCGTCTCCTCCGACAGTTTGCCCAAGTTGTTTTGTGCAGTGAATACTCGATGGAACGAACGGCCACTGTGGCCAGAACTCGGATAATAGATAGTCCAGATGTTTGTATTCTGTCGCTCGGCCCTTTGAATCAAAGGATCAACATCGGGATAGATGGGTCCGGCCACCCGGCCTCGAAAGAAATCGATTCCCGATGAGATCAACAGAACGGATCTGCGCGGTGCGGTCTCTGGCCAACGTTTGAGCATATCCATGACTCCGAGGTATGGGCTGGAGCCAAGTGCTTCTGCCCCGAGCGGGAGGCGGAGCGCTTTGCCTGCGAGTTCATGATTCGTGGTGAAGTCCTGGGCCAGCATGCATGTGTTGTTCCGGATGTACCCTACGGCAATGTGAACTACCGCAGGTTGAGCAGCGATGAATTCTTTCAGGTCGTTCCAGTTGCCTGCGACGCTCGGGTCGATCGAATCATCGATTAGAATCGCCAAAGACAAATCGTCACCTTTTTTCCAGTCATTGATCTGCTTGTGCTCGTTGCTGAGAAAAAGCTGAACGTCATTCCTGGAGATGAGGGGGGCACCTTCCGTCTTTCCGGCTGCTGTTACCGTGAATGTGACATTTCCTGAAACCGGAGGTGTGCTTTCCGCTTGGGTTAATCCTACGCCGCCCAGCAGGAACACCCCAAGAAGCACGCGCAGTTTTGCAAAAGTGCGTTGGCAGTTCATATTCAACCTCCTTCTTTCTTCCTCTGTGCACCTGATCCCACTAAATAATCAGCAAATCGACGTCAAACAGACTCGTCCCGCTGCCATGCTGCACAGTTGCAGGAACAAGACGTTGTGTAATCGAGTGCAATGTTCTTAAAGCCTTATCACTCGACAACTCAGGTACTTTTCCAAGGCTGCTGAGTTCTGCGCGCAGCAATATATCGTCCAGGTAAGGGCCCTTGGCAGTCAGTCTTGAAGTACTGAGACTTCGTTGAAAGTCAGATTTTGATCGCTACCTTCATGGCGCCGTTCCGCCTTTCGGCGAAGACCTGATAAGCATCGGTAATCTGATCGAGCGAGAAAGTACTAGTCAGCAGCGGCCTCAGTTCCAGTCGGCCGTACCGCACCAACTCGATCAATCGCCGCATTCTCTCCTTACCGCCGGGACAAAGAGTCGTGACGATCTTGTGGTCCCCTAACCCTGCCAGAAAGGGTTCAACAGGGATCGCGAGCTTACCTGCATAAACGCCCAGACTGGAGAGCGTGCCTCCAGGCCGAAGAACTCGCAAGCAGTTCTCAAACGTCTCCTGCGCGCCCAGCGCCTCAATGGCGACGTCGACCCCGCGTCCTCCGGTCAACCTGTGGATTTCGCTAACGACATCGCTTTCAAGAAAGTTAAGCACGAAATTGGCTCCCATTTTCTTTGCCATCGCTATGCGCGCTGGGTCAGATTCAACCGCGATGACGAGGCCAGCGCCCTTTAGCTTTGCTCCTGCTGTGGCGCACAAACCAATCGGCCCCTGTGCAAAGACAGCGACAGAGTCGCCGAACTTAAGATTCGCCTTCTCGGCAGCGGATAAACCCGTAGAAGCAATGTCGGCGAGAAGCAGGACCTGCTCATCAGTCAACTCGTCAGGAATCTTAGCGAGATTTGCTTGCGCGTGCGGAACCATCAAGTATTCAGCCTGTGCGCCATTGATCGTGTTGCCAAACTTCCAGCCGCCCAGCGGCCCGCTACATTGCGACCAGGATCCAGCCAGGCAAAAGCCACATTGACCGCAGGGAGTAATCGCTCCCACCAGCACGCGTTCGCCAAGTCCGTATCCAGTAACCCCCGGCCCGATCTCATGAATTACTCCGACCGGTTCATGCCCAAGAATCAATCCAGGCTTCACAGGATATTCGCCCTTCAGGATGTGCAAATCAGTTCCGCAAATCGTCGTCAAGGTGATACGGATAACTACCTCTCCGTAACCAGGCTTTGGGACTGGCATCTGCTGTAGTGAGATCTTGTTTGGTCCTTCAAATACCAAGGCTCTCATTGTTGCCGGCATGGAATCCTTCCTTTCCGGTCCATCGGTGTCGGAAACGCTCGAGCGCATTTTCGGCGGTTGTTCGACCGGGCTTGAGAGACTGCGGCCGCATGAGAAGGGGGCTCCGCAGGCTAGTTGTTCCCCCCACCCAACCTATGAGCACCACGCAAAACTATTGCGGTTGAGGGCGGTGGTAAGAAAGCCTTGCCGCCCCACAGGATGAGTCTGCCACTGGGGAAGTCGTTGTTTCACGGCCAGGGACGCTAAGTTCCCGGTACCTCAAGTCTTTCCGCGAGTTCTCCTGACTTAGCCTTGGATCTCCCATATTCAACGTAGTCGGAAATCAACTCCGCCAGGTTCGCGGCCACGTCATAGTTCGCGGCCACATAGTCCACGTAGGGAGCTGTTTGCAGGCGCTTAGGGTTCTGATTCAAGTGCTCGATGGTGGATGTAACGTTGGAAGCAAGCTCCTTCAACAGCGGTGTTATACGATCGATGGCCTGTTCCTGCCAAGGTGACGCACTTGCTCTGGCGCTGTCGAGCTCGCTCAGAAGCTTCCCGGCATTGTTAACGTGACGTTTCATCTCCTCGACCCTCGTCACGTGAGTCTGCCAACTGAGCGTCGAATGCGTGTACGATTTCATTTCGTCGGCGTCATGTCTGAGTTGGATCGCTTCGGTCTTAACGTCCTCAAAGATAGCTGAAACTTCTTTGGAATCCTTGGACGTCTGGGCACCACACACGTTGCTCATCGCGAACGCCAATGCCCCCAGGGACATGGCCAAGCTGATGCGACTTACCAATTTTCGATTCGACATTTCACTTCCTCCTTCTTTCAGGTAATGGACCGGGCAGTATTGCCCAGCCATTTAGTCCTGCGTTTTGCAAGCACGGCTTCCCGTTTGCGCCTACGGCACTGTTGCTGAGATATCTCAATCCCGGAATTCTTCTAGTTCTAGGTTGGGGCCACGCACGTGGGATTCCACAGACTTCGGAAATTTAACTCTTTGTTCCTTAAATCTTTGGGAATGCTCGACAAGCTTTATGTGGGGTGCTGTCTAAATCGTTGAACGGAAAGTAGCCGCTGTGTACAAGAAACTTGACACCGAATGGGCTTGCGAGCCGTTCTTGGCGAAAAGGATACGCTCAGAACCAGCATCACCAAAAAAGCAAGTATTACGTTATGTCCGCGAAAAACTAGACGGTCGTATTCTCTGGAGATCGATGCATCTCGCATGAAGTGTTTCAGTTCGGTCGTTAAAGAATCTAGGAACCCAACTGTCTTCCCAGCGACTTCTGGGACCAGGCAATTGTAGTAACTCTCGTGTATTTACGACGCGCGAGTCAGCGCAAACAATGTGGCGGCATAAGTGCACGGAAGTGGCCGTGATTGTGACTTTTTCGCTGATACCTCGGCTGATGCTGGATCTCACATCTCAGGAAAAATAAAACGGACAGATGGTCAGACCGATTTCAGCAGGGTCAAACAAGTTCGAGAATAATCTTAAATCACGGAGGCAAGACTCATGTCGGCAAATGTAATCGAAAAGGAGCCGTTGGGTGAGGACACTATGCGCGAACTGTCCAACGTCAAGTCATTGGTTGGTGAAGCCGCAGAAGATGGCGTGCGGTCGGTGAACAAGATCATCAGACAGAGCCGGTATGCCGCTGAAGATCTCATTGACGAGGCCAAACATACTTTCAAACAAAGACCATTTCAAGCGATGGGACTGATGTTCGTTGCCGGCGCGGTGGCAGGGAGCCTGTTAGCCTGGATCGGATTTCGTCGCGGTTGAGTACAGGGTATAACTCCGCTCTACAAGAATTGGAGCACTTGGTTAAGGCTGAGTTCCAAGCAAACCATCTTTGCTGATGCGCTGAGATGGTCGTATGTGGGTGACCTGCGTCACTGTCCATATAAACGAGTGCTTCAAAATTATGTTTCAGCGTAAGAATCCCTGGGAGCAATTTGTGAGGGTTCTGATTGCAATAGATGCTATGTCTTCTCGCCGGGAGAGCGTTCGCTCAGCGGTCGAGCGCCCATGGCCGGCCGGGTCAGTCTTTTGTCTGTTACACGTATTTAGACCTTACCCGTTCACGGCTGCGCCGATCATCCAAGAGGGGCTGAAAGAGAAAGTGAATTCTAAGTTGGAAGTTGCCGCTAAATTGGTACGCGAAGCAGGGTGGGATACTAGTGTTGAGTTATCTCCAGGAAGTCCTCGTCGAGAAATCAATAGATTTGCGAAGGTATGGGGAGCTGATCTCGTAATGATTGACTGCAACGATTTGAGTGACCTGGGACGGCTGTTGCTCGGCAGCACTTCGCAGTCGGTTGTGCGGCATGCGCCATGCTCCGTGGAAGTCGTCCGACCGAAGCGTGGCCCAGAAGATTCTGCACGCTCGCATGGGATGAGGATTCTGGCTGCAACCGATGGTTCAGAATTCGCCTTGGCCGCTTTTCGTTCCGTGGCATCTCGCCCTTGGCCAGTGGGAAGTGTGGCGAGGGTGATTAGCGTCCCTGAATTCATTCTTCTCAAGGAATCTTCCTACGTGAAGACGCATCAGGTCACAGATCTTGGCGAAGCCGCGCTTGACGACGCCAGGCTATCAATTGCTGCTGGAGTCGGGGCCCTTTCGGCCTCAAGTTTGAAACTTAGTTCCGGTGTGCCCGAGTTGGAGGATAGGCCGTACCGAGTGATCTTGCATGAAGCGGAGAGATGGCAGGCAGACCTAATCGTCTTGGGATCGCATGGGCGGAGCGGATTCGACCGTGTGATTATGGGAAGTGTCTCGGAAACGGTGGCACTCCATGCAGCGTGTTCGGTGGAAGTGATACGCGATGCCAATGCGCAAAAGACATAGAAGCCGACATCCCCGAGCGAAGGGCCAATGATTCACCTAGTGTGAGGATAACCCACCCATGGATCCAATTTGTTCAGTCATGTGATGTGGTGGGAAGCCAACCGGTATCTGTATAGAGAAAATAAGAAATTTCGGCGCTAAGGCGTTTGCGGTCATGTGTTGGTTCAGCCTGAAATGGAGAGGTGGCGTTTTCCCTTCGTGAGGATTTCACCCTTCGGGCGGGGATCTTCAAGGCATCGATACGAACGTGGTGAACACAACGAGAAAATATGCGCATCGGTCCATTGCTCACGTATTGCTCACGGTTGCTGGAATGACAGGAATTGCGGGCCTGTTCCTGCCATTCACCTGGGGCAAGTCGCCAGTGGACGCTGTTTCGCACAAGGAATTGTGGCGATTGGGCCTGCCATTCTTCCTTGCTGTTCTCGCTTCTGCTGCTAGTATTCGGTGGGTCATCGCAGGCTCGTTTTCGAGACTAGAGAGGGCAATCGCCTACGCCGTGAGCGGGTTGATGGTAGGTGTGACACTCTCCCTGTGGCTCCCTTTTGGACCATCAACAGTTCAGGAATGGCTCGCGATCGTTAGTCCAGAACTAATCCTTGCCTTGGGTGGCTATTTCCTGATCCGGAATTTAAGGACGAGGCCATCCAGACAATTCAACCCAGTGATGGTCAGCCAGATATCGTATGTTGCTCATGCTGTTCTATGCCTCATAGGCTATCTTGGACTTTGGGAGTTGGGTGCGTACTGCGTCTTAGTTGCCGCGTTGGCTTTTCTGCTGCAGATCATTCTGGTTTCTGCGCAACCCGGACGACTTTGGGACGATGACACGGCACCCGGTAACGCCAGAAGCTGACAATTGTTCGCGGGCATACGAGCCGACCCTGGTTTGTGACACGCGGCTACTGCCAAGTGAGTGGCTGGATGTTGGCCAGCACTAATGGTTGGACGAAAATGCCGATTAGTGCGGGAAATTATTGTTTCTGAAGTTTAGGTTTAGCAGAACAAGCCCCAGAATGTCATTTGTGACACTCATCACGACGTCTATGAATCTCTACGGATAAGTGTGGTGGGATCGACCTGGTCGAAGGGTTCTACGGGACGACTCGCGCCTGCGATCCAGATTGTATTTGCGCGAAGTAGCGGATTAGAGTGAGTGTCGATGGTAGGTCAATTTTCACGTCCATCCTCTTACCAACACCCTTTGCAATGGGATGTTTAAACATGATCCGTATGGCCCAGAATTGCGGATTATCCGGTTCCACTTCACCACGGTTGATAGAGAGCAGGTTGCTGATATTGTTCGTCGCCGTTTGGTATTTGAACGGGTCCATCTTCTGATTCTTCTTGGGAATGGGATTCTTATCCCAGACAAATGCAAAATTGTCCGGGCCGAGAACCAGCTTCCCTGGAGTGGTCTGCCACAAGGTCACGTATTCCACCGGGATTTCAATTGGTACAGAAAGGTCCAGAGGAAGGCTGTGGCCCCTGCGAACCCGCTCCATAAGTGCCTGGAGTAGCTCCTCGTTTGGAATTTGGGAAAATTGTTCGACGACCCCACACTCGTCATAATCAACCAGTAGGTTGTGCACCTTCCAATGACGATTCCACCCACCTGCCGCGGCAGCATAACCACCAAGAGCCCAAGCTACGCCCCACTTGGATTCCGACCAGCGTCCGAGGCTAAACCGCTCATCCCTGACGCCCGTTGCAATCCAGCCAAGCCTTGATTCGACCTCCTCCCGTGTCGATCTGCCGGGCTGAATGAAACTAAGGTCTACGGTGTTTTTCAGCCCCTTAC
This sequence comes from uncultured Acidobacteriota bacterium, assembly GCA_963781995.1. GTDB lineage: Bacteria > Acidobacteriota > Terriglobia > Acidiferrales > UBA7541 > Acidiferrum. The sequence goes on from CAWAHR010000001.1 coordinate 12,706, forward strand.
CTGCGGTGGTTTGTATTTTTGTTGGCGCTCGCATAGGCAACACGCAGCCGGCATAGAAAGCGCAGACAAATAGCAGGGGCAACATTCGTGCCAGCCTGATTTCCACGCTTACTTCTCTTACGGGTTGCGTCGTTTCAGGCATGTGTCGGCCACAACATCACCGGCTCGGCGAGAGCTGCAGAATCGAACGGCAATAGGGTCGCCGCCGACAACGAGCGTATATGAATTGCGACCAGACAATGCGTGACGGCCATCACTTCGCAGAATGACGAAGTTGTATCGTTCGCGAGGCGGCACCGTGCGGGAAGCCAGCCGTTGGTCCCGGGTTGAACGCCTAGATGATTCCCCCTGCGAGAAACTAGAGCAGCACCTCGATGATTGCGAAAGCTGTAAAGCCTTCCTTGCCAGCCTCGAATCCACCATCCGGCAACTTCGCACGGCGCCTCCCGACTCGCTGACGAAGGTTTGCGCAGCCGGGATTCGCCGCAAACTTCTAAGTCAATTCCCGTATCCTCTCCCTGACAATGACGGAACCTAACCGAGCAGCATCAGCAAGATTTGCGCGGAAAATCCTTCGTCATCGTTTTTCATGCTTTCTGTTAACATTTCCAACCCACAATCCAAACCACAGAATGGGCTGACTTGCACGACTTCCGCGCATTTTGGCAGTCCTCGCGGTCTTCTAAGCTGGGGTAAAGCTGGATATTGTTACATTGATACGGTAGAGGTCTGGCACGCGCGGATAACTGCCCACTTGGGCGGGAGCGGTTGACCGTAATCGGCTATTTCTCCTGGATTGATTCGATGTAGTCGCAAAGGTTCTTAATGCGCTGGCGAACTGCCGCCTCGTTGTAGTTTTCAAGATACTGAAAGATTGGGCCCCACACGGGCATCTCGGCAGAGCCGTGAGCAGAGAAGCCCGGGCCAAACCGGAGGACGCTCTCCACATAGTCGTAGGGAAATTTACCTAAGTGGCGCTTGGCGAGGGTGGTGAGGTCCGGCACCCGTCTTTTCAAGGTGGGCGTAGCTGGGCCTCGGCCTTTGCCATCGGCGCCGTGGCAGGCGGCGCAGTATTGTTTGTACATCGTTCTACCCGATGGGACGTAAGTGGCCGGGAGTTGTGATTTGCTTGGATCGTCGGCTGGCGGCGCCGGAGATACTCCGGGATTTGATTGGGCTAGCGTACTGACACACAGCAGCAATGCACAGATTAGTACCGAAGAGTGGGCGACCATTGTCTCCTCCAGGTTGGCTCGCAAAGTCCTGACAATTAGTTGATGGGGAAGAGCCCTGTCCCTTGGAGCGAACTACCTAGCGAACTATAGCAGGAAGACACAGGCAAGGCTTGACGGAAAGGGTGCGAGAAGTCGGCTTGGGTCGGAATCAAAACCTGCTGGCCACGCGACCAAAAGAACGGGCAGCCGCGTAAAGGGGCCACATGCCCCTCTAGTCCGGCCCCCATTTTTTGGTTTCCGACTAGCCGATTTAGCTAGCTTTGCACTACAGTCAACGATGAACAAGAACCGGAATCTTGCTGTGCGTGAGCGTTTTAACGGTTTCACTGCCGAGGACGATTGCCGAAACTCCTCGGCGCCCGTGCGACGCCATCACAATGAGGTCACAGCCTTTGGATCTCGCGGTATCAATGATGGCTTGATAAGGATGTTCGTGTTCGACCTGGACGGTCTCACATGCAACTCCCGCCGCATTTGCCGCCGTAGCGATATTGCCAAGCAATTTGGCAGTGTTCGCCTGAACACGCTTCTGATACTGGTCAACCGTATCTTCAACAACCTGCGGGTCGAGGGTGAAGACATGAAATGGCAGAGTGACGGTAAGCACGATGACTTTGGCGCCGATCTCCTTGGCAAATGCTATGCCGTGCTGTACAGCCTTCCCCGCAAGTTCCGATCCGTCCGTGGGAATCAGAATATTCTTGTACATTGCGTTCCTCCTTGCGCTGTCGCTGACCACTACAGCAAATGTCTGAGCAGTTGGTCACAATTGTGAACTGTCAAAACGGGCGGTGTGCCTTGCACACCGTTTTGTATCAGTCATTCGCTAACTTTTATTTCGCAATTCCTTTGCTCACCGAAGAGAGAGACGGGCGCTGGGCTTGTTCGAGTTCTAGCCTCTGGACGGTGGATCGGAGCCACTGGGCCACGGCTGCCTCCACTTCGTCCGAAGTTCCCGTGCGGTACAAAGAATCAAGAGTTACTCCTTGTTCGTTCAATGGAATATGGCGGCAGGGTATTTTGTTGCCTTTCTGTTCCGACGGCACAAACTGCATCAGAGGACACTCCGAGCAGGGCCGCGGCTCAAGCGGATGATGAAAATTCAGGCATGTGGGGGAATCCTGAAAGATTAATTTGGGGTACCAGTGAGCATGTGTGGAATTGCGGTACCCGCCTCGCTCAAGGTAAGCAAGTTCGGCCTTCAGGATCGTCAAAATATCGTTTTGGCCCGAACCCATAGAAGCTCTCCATATAATCGGAGACTAGTCTTCCGAATCACCAATTGCTGTGACCGCTATCACGCCTTCGGAATGCCCAGTGAGAACAAAGGAACTTCAGTGGTGGTAAGGTGACACTCCTCACTCAGATATGTGACCCACTGTACTGACTTGGGGGCCGCGAGCTCACAAAGTCTTGATGGGGACCATGTAGATGCAAGTCCGGGAGCTCATGAGCGAGGCAATCGTCTGTTGTATGCCCGGCGACACCGCGCACACGGCAGCAAACCTGATGAAACAACACGGTGTTGGCGCCGTTCTGGTTGTTAGGACGCTCCCTGATCCATTGCTCGAAGGGATTATTACCGACCGCGATCTCTGCTGTGGTGTCGTAGGCGGGGCGAGAGATGCGAATACCATCCAGGTTTTCGAATTGATGACCCGGATTCCGGTCACCTGCCTGCCTGATGATTCCATGGAAGTCTGTGAACAACGGATGCAGGAAAATCAGGTGCGCAGAATTCCGGTCGTAAACGACATCGGCCGGTGTATCGGAATTGTGTCCCAAGCCGACTTGGCACTTCATCTTCCTGCCCCACAGGTTGGTGAGACAGTCAGGGAGATTTCCGAACCCTCCCAGCCAGAATTGAATCTCCACTTCGAAAAAGATCATTTCTATTGCGGGCAGCTGCACGAAGAAGACCAAATCCTGTTGCTCAATCGTCGGCGAGCCTTACGCAGAGAAGCAGAGGTACTCCAATGATTTTCATAAATCGCCAAGAAGCTGGCCGCGAACTCGCATCGCGCCTTACAAAATATGCCAATCGTCCGGACGCGGTTGTGCTCGGAGTTCCGCGAGGCGGCGTTGCAGTCGCATTTGAAGTGGCCAAAACCCTTCAACTGCCGCTGGACATATTCGTGCTTCGGAAATTGGGCGTGCCCGGGCATGAAGAACTCGCATTCGGCGCCATCGGAAGCGGCGGGGTCCGGGTTTTAAACTCGAATGTGGTGGAAGAACTCGGAATATCGGCCCAGGATATTTCCAGGGTGACGCGAACGGAAAGGTATGAATTGGAGAGGCGCGAACAGTTGTTTCGCGGCGACAGGCCATCACTCGACGTCTACAAGAGAATCGCAATTCTAGTGGATGACGGAATTGCCACCGGCGCGAGCGTCCGTGCCGCGATTGCCGCGCTGCGTCAAATGGAGCCTGCGGCTATTGTCATAGCCACCCCTGTGGCTCCCTTGCGGACCTGCAATCTTCTTCAAGCGGAGGTCGACGAGCTGGTCTGCCTGGAAACGCCGGAACCCTTTTACGGCGTCGGCCAGTTCTACCAGGATTTCACGCAAGTTTCGGACGAAGAAGTCACCGATTTCTTGGATATGGCTTTCCGGCAACGTGAGTCACAGCGTGTTCAGAGTACAGCGGCCAGCTCCCGGCGGTGACTTCAATCGGCATAGAGCAGGATTGCCACCACCTTTGAGCTGACTGTCCGCCATGTGGATCCGAAAGTGTAGGTGCAAACATGCTCCCCAAGCACGATCACGATCTTGTAAACATAGTTCGCCGGTCAGCGCACCCTCTGGTGGGTGAAAGCTCGGATTTTGATCCCCTGCTGAAGGCAGTTGGCGATTCACGATTTGTTTTGATCGGAGAGGCGAGTCACGGAACGCATGAGTTCTACAGGGTGCGCGCCCAAATTACGAAACGCCTCATCGCCGAAAAGGATTTCACAGCGGTTGCAGTCGAAGCGGATTGGCCGGATGCCTATCGCGTCAATCAATGCGTGCGATTTGAGGGTGATGAAGAGGATGCGATTGACGCGCTATCGGGCTTTCAACGATTTCCCGCCTGGATGTGGCGCAACGCCGATGTTCTCGATTTCGTGGGCTGGCTGCGAAATCACAATCAACACCGGCACGCCCATCGGGTTGGTTTCTACGGACTCGATCTCTACAGCTTGCACGCCTCGATGCGCGCCGTGTTGGATTTCCTGGACAAAGTGGATCCTGAGGCCGCTCGCCGCGCGCGCTCCCGCTATGCTTGCTTTGATGTGTTTGGTGAAGATTCTCAAGCCTACGGTTATGCAACCAGCTTTGGCCTCGGCAAGAGCTGCGAGGATGAAGTCATCAGCCAGTGGGTGGAAATGCGCCAGCGCGCCGCGGATCTTGCCAATCGTGATGGCCGACTTGCCCGGGACGCTTTCTTCTTTGCCGAGCAGAACGCACGGCTGGTGAAAAACGCGGAGCAGTACTACCGCTCGATGTTTCATGAACGCGTCTCTTCCTGGAATTTGCGTGATACGCATATGGCGGAAACCCTGGATGCGCTCATGCATCATCTCGGAGCAAAAGCCAAAGTTGTGGTCTGGGCGCACAATTCGCATCTGGGCGATGCCCGCGCCACAGAAATGGGGCAACGCGGCGAACTGAATCTCGGCCAGCTCGTGCGCCAAAAGTATGGTCGAGAAGCAACTCTCGTTGGATTTACTACCCACACCGGCACGGTGACCGCGGCCTCCGCGTGGGACGCTCCGGCCGAACGCAAGTTTGTCCGGCCCGCCTTGTCCAGAAGTTACGAGTCGTTGTTTCACCAGACGGGTATTCCGAATTTTCTTGTGCATTTTGGCAAGAGGGAAGAAGTCACGGTGAAACTACGCGAGCCACATCTGGAGCGTGCGATTGGCGTTATCTACCTGCCGCAATCAGAGCGAGCCAGCCACTACTTCCACGCGCAGCTCCCGGATCAATTCGATGTGATTCTCCACTACGATGAGACCCGCGCAGTCGAACCTCTCGAGCGGACTGCAGCCTGGGAAACTGGCGAGGTTCCAGAAACGTATCCGTCTATGCTGTAAGGGCCTGATTGTCTAAGCTTGACTGTGAAACGGCGTGTTCCCGCGGCATCCCCGACTATGTATTTCAAGAATCCATTCAGGTATGTGCCGCGGACGCTTTGTCCGGAGGCGGCAAATTCTCAGGTGCTGCAATGTAGCCTATGCGCTGTTCAAGCGAGTACGCATTTGCCAGGTACTGGGACAGCATGCGCTGGGTATTAAAGAAAGATGCGTTGATCGCAATAGCGAAACGCATCACCTCTGCGTAGGCCGCTGGACGCTGGTAATACATCGGAAGTATGACGTTCTCCAGCTTGTCATACATGGAAGCCACTTCGATTGCGTGCTCTTCCGGATCCTGATCGAGACCGATGGACCACCCGGTGATTCCTTCCAGATGACCCTCAATCCACCAGCCGTCGCGGACACTCAGACTCGGGATGCCGTTCAAACTCGCTTTCATCCCGCTTGTTCCCGACGCTTCGTACGGGCGGTGCGGCGTGTTTAGCCAGAGATCCACCCCACTCGTGAGCAGGCGCGCCCAGCGCATATCGTAGTTTTCGACGTATACAACACGGATCACATCGCGCAAAGTCGCAGCGGCTTCAAATACCCGTCGAATGGCTGCCTTGCCGTCCTCATCCACTGGGTGAGCCTTCCCGCCGAACACAACCTGGAATGGTCCGCTCTTCTGACTGATTGCCCGCAGCCGTGGCAAATCGGAGAAAAGAAAATCGGCACGTTTGTATGCTGCGGCACGGCGCGCGAATCCGATTGTGGCGACCTTTTCAGAAAACTGCACTCCGGCTGCTTGTGCGATCTCCTGGATCATGTCCCGCTTTGCTTCCGAATGAGCCTGTTGAATCTCCTTGGGATCGACGCCGATGGCGTAACGAAGATAACGATTATCGCAACGCCATTCCGGAATGTGCCGGTCATAGAGTTCTTGAAAAGGAGCCGACGTCCAGGTCGTGGCGTGGACACCATTGGTAATCGCGTGGATCGGATAATCCGGAAACATCCCGTGAGAAATCTCCCCGTGATGCATGGCTACGCCGTTGATATACCTCGAGCAGCGCAGAGCGAGAAAAGTCATATTCAAGTTTCCAAAAGGGCAGCAATGTGTCGTCTCCAAGATCTTGACGCGGTCGGGGCCCAACAACTTACCAACAAGTTCAAGCGGAAATTGATCAAACGCCGCAGGAACCGGCGTATGCGTTGTAAAGACACACTGGTGACGCACGGCTTCAATCTCGACATCCGTGACGGTTGTCAGGTTAGGCCTGCCGACGAGTTCTTCGAGGAGAGCGACCGCCAATAGCGCCGAGTGTCCCTCATTCATATGGAAGCGAACGATGTCTCGGTGTCCGAGCGCACGTAGCATTCGGACTCCGGCGATGCCCAACACGGCTTCTTGGCAGAGTCGGTATCTCTCATCGCCGCCATATAAACTATCGGTCAGCGTTCGTTCCCAGGGAGGATTGTCCGGGAGGTCGGTGTCCAGGAAATAGACCGGCACCACATGCCCCGTCAAACCTGTGATCGAGAATCGCCAAGCGCGTACCTTCAGGTGCTCGCCGTTCAGATTCAATGGCACCGTTAATTCGATCGGCTCCAACAAGCTCTCGGGATGCCAACTCTCTGGCCGCTCAGTTTGGCGCCCGCTTGCGTCCAAAACCTGGTGGAAGTAACCTTTTCGATGAAGCAGCGTGACACCGACCATCGGAATGCCAATATCTGCTGCCGATCGCAGCATGTCCCCCGCTAATACGCCAAGTCCCCCTGCGTATGTCGGAAATTCGGGCGCCACGGCAATCTCCATCGAAAAATATGCTACCCGAATCTCAGACTCGTGGATCAAAGCGCTTCTCTTTTGCGGCATTCAGGTCGTGGCAACGGTTCTCTACTAGAGTACTAGCCCTTGGCGGGATGGATGGCGCGTAGCTTTCAGGAACAACCTCCCTCCGCAATCTCTTTTTGACACCCAGATACCCGCCCAACGTCGTCGACGTAAGTCTCCTCGATCGAGTTCACACCATCTGTGCGCTGAGTCACACCCGGGTGTGACGCATCTCCTATGGGAGTCAGCTGCGAGGGAGGACGATTCGGAATGGGGGTTGTGATGAGTGGGGCAGCGCGGGAGGTGTGTGATGAGGACAGACACAACCAGGAAACGCCCGAGTGTCGGTGACACACCGAAGATCTTTGCCATAGACGCATTTGAGCAAGCGCGAAGAGTACAGGACGCCGTCGGCCAAAGAGCCTTTGAAATCTTTGAGAGTCGTGGTTCTCTACCCGGACATGAGTTGGAAGATTGGCGTCAAGCGGAAGTCGAACTCACAAGCGCGCGATGTTCAGGCCAAATGAAGCTCGACGGCTCACTTTGGGTAAACGCTGACGCGGCGTTGTTCGAACCGGGTTCGATTGAGATTTGGGTTGCTCCCAGAAAGCTCACCATCTGCGGGAAGGCGCGTGTTTTGCGCGCAAGCTCTGGCGCCGGGCGGGAAGTGCCAGGCGACAAGGCGGAAATGACCTTTCATGTGATTGACCTGACTTGTGAAATCGATCCTTCCCGCGTTACGGCAAAGTTCGACAATGCTGCGTCCCTGGAAATTGTCCTGGGAAAAGCTGAAGCGGAGATTACCGCGAACCGAGAGATGAAAGCGGCCGCAGCGTAGCCGCGGACGTGGACTCGGTCTCACACCCGACCCTTGAGTAGTGTCACCCGATCCCAACCGAAGCCACGGCCGATGCAATGCCTTGAAAACGGAGGACTGCCATGTCTGCCAAGCGCTTGTTGTTCCGATCTGCCGCACGCGAAAAGATACTCAGCGGCGCCACTGCGCTGGCGGACGCTGTCCGCATCACGCTTGGACCAAAATCAAAATGCGTTCTGATTGAGAAGAAATGGGGCAGGCCGATTGTCTGCAACGATGGGATCACGATTGCAAAGGAAATTCAGATAGAAGATCCGGAAGCGAACCTCGGCGCACAAATGATTCGGGAGGCTGCCGAACGAACGGGAGATGCAGTCGGTGATGGGACAAGTACCTCGGCGATCCTCGCTCACGCAATTTTCGCCGAAGGCCTGCACAATGTTGCTGCAGGCGCAAGTGCGGTGGATTTGAAGCGCGGGTTGGACCGCGCCCTCAGTGTTGCCGTGAAGGCGCTAAAGGGCCTTTCTCGGCCCGTTGCCAGCCGTAAGGAAAAGGCTCAGGTTGCCACAATATCGGCTCATAACGATCCCGCCATCGGCGAGTTAGTCGCCGACGCCTACGAGAAGGTAGGGCCTGAAGGTGTGATCACGGTTGAGGAATCAAAAACCACGGAATCCGCGCTTGAAGTTGTGGAAGGGATGCAGTTTGATCGTGGCTATATCTCGCCTTACTTCGTCACCGACACCGAGAAGATGCAAGTCGTGCTGGAAGATGCGCTGATCCTTCTGCACGAGAAGAAACTCTCGAGCCTGACCGAGATGTTGCCGTTTCTTGAGCAAGTGGCGAAGACAGGCCATCCACTGCTGGTTGTTGCCGAGGACGTTGAGGGTGAAGCCTTGGCCACCCTGGTTGTCAATAAAGTGCGTGGCACGCTGCTCTCCGCCGCTGTGAAGGCGCCGGGGTTTGGCGACCGCAGAAAAGAAATGTTGCAGGACATCGCTATTCTTACTGGCGGTCAAGTCATTGCCGAAGAGTTGGGTTTGAAGATGGAGAGTCTTGGCTTGAAGGAATTGGGTCGGGCGAAGCGCGTTGTCGTGGATAAAGAAAAGACCACGATCATCGAAGGCGGGGGTGCGAAATCTGCCATTCAAGGCCGTTGCACCGAGCTGCACAAACAGATCGAAAAGTCGACTTCCGACTACGATAAGGAAAAGCTCCAGGAGCGCCTGGCAAAGCTCGCGGGCGGTGTGGCCGTCCTTCGCGTGGGTGCGCCATCCGAAACCGAGATGAAGAATCGTAAGGAAGCGATTGAAGATGCTATCAGCGCTACCAAGGCTGCCCTTGCGGAAGGTATCGTTCCTGGTGGAGGTCTCGCGCTTTTGAGGCTCATCGAACCCATTGAGGCTGAGGAAGCGAAGTGCTCCGGCGACGAGCGCACTGGTCTCTTGATCCTCCGGCGAGCGCTGGAAGCTCCGACACGCCAAATCGCCGAGAATTCCACCGTGGATGGTGGCGTGGTTGTGGACCGCATGCGAAGCGGCAAAGGAAACTATGGGTTCGACGCTTCCCGCTGCGAATACGTGGATCTGGTCGAAGCCGGGATCATTGACCCCACGAAAGTTGTACGGGTCGGACTCGAGAACGCTGTATCTGTAGCGAGCGTTCTATTGTTGGCCGAGGCAACCTTGACTGAAATTCCCGAAGAGAAAAGGAAGGCGGCCGCGGGACACGAAGCGTTGGAGTGAGAGGTCTGGATCGCAAACCAGATGCACGCGCTGGATCCAATCCTTATGGCAGCCCAATAGGTAAGAAATGTAAGTCGGCGCAAGCGCTTGCTTCCTGTCGTTCACCGGCTTCTTCCCGGTAGAGGTGACTGCGCGTCGGCGGGATCCGGTCACAAGCGGTTCTGGCGAAGACTATTTGAAATAGTTGCAGTGCCCCCACACGAAACCCGGCAATGGCGCCGGAGAGGTAAAGTCGCCAAGCCCTTACGAACTCATCGCCGAACATGCGGGACATCTCGTTCGTCGAATGTTCAAATCGTTCCAGCCAGTGCTCCAGGGTCTTCGCATAGTGGGGCCGCAGGTTCTCGACGTCCATAATCGAGAATTCCCACGGCTCGAAGATCTCCATAACCTGACGAATAGTGGGTGCATAAGTGCCTGGAAAGATGCGTCTTTTAGTCCAAGTGTTGAACGGGCGCGGCCGATTACGCCCGATCGATTGGAGAAGTCCACGTCCCGTGCGATCTAGAGAACCGTGGATGATACGCCCCATGTCTGCGTAGTGTTCCAAGCCCACGTGTTCAAGCATCCCAACAGACACCAGCGCGTCATACTTTCCTGACATGTTGCGATAATCGTCTTCGATGAATTCCACACAGTGGCCCAGATTCATTTCTTGCGCCCGGCTTTGTGCCCAACGAACCTGCTCATGGGAGATGCTGAACCCCCGGACGCTTACGCCGTAGTGCTTAGCCATGTGCAGAGCAAGAGCGCCCCATCCGGAACCGATGTCCACTACGCGTTCGCCGGGCTGGAGGTTCAGCTTGCCGCAGATATATTCCATCTTGGCCACTTGGGCCTCGTCCAAGCTCATAGTGGTGGAGGGAAAATACGCACACGAATACACAAGTTGGGAATCAAGCCAGAGACGAAAGAAATCGTTATTCAAATCATAGTGCGCATGAATGTTCTTGCGGGCGCCCCGCACCGAGTTTCGCTGCATGTATCCCAGAAAGCGCGAGCCGCTCTTTGCATACCAGCTCTGAGAGTCGGAATGCGCCATGGAACGATATGCGGCTTCGAGCGCAACCACGAGATTCCCTCCAATAGTAGTGCGTCCTCCGCTGTAGGCCTCACCAAAGCCTCCCTCGGGATCACGAATCAAATCGAACAGTGTCGAGCGATTTCGAATCACGATGGTGGCAACGGGCACATTCTCTGTACTGGAGACCTCAGCGCCGTTTTCCAACATGAGCCGGATCGGCGGCCTGCCAAGAGAATCATGGAGCCGCTGCAGCAGCCACCGGTCAATGCGCGAGAACTTGTCGTGAGCAACCGTAAAGGAAGTCGCCTGCTTGAATTGCATAGCCTTGAGGGGACTTTTGATCGTAGGCATAGGTCCCAAAGACCCCCGACTGGTTGAGCTTTACTTTTCGGGTTTGCTGAGAATATTTCCGCGATCTGAAGGTCTCCGTACAACTAAAACCGAGCAATGAGCGTGGCGGGCGACGTACTCTGCGACACTGCCCAGCAGAAATTTTCGTAAGCCCTTTTCACCGTGCGATCCCAGTACGATCAGATCCGCGGTGTAATCTTCGGCGGCCGCAAGGATTCCAGTTCGTACTTCATCCTCCACCACGCGTGAATCTGTTTTGAACCCGGTCTTGCGGAGTATTTCTGCAGTGTGTGCAACCGACTCCTTGGCTTGCGCTAGCTGGTCTTGAAGTCTTTCAGCCATTTCTGGGGCATAGCCGCGACCCATTTGCGGAGGTGAGGAAAACACCAGTGGCTCTACGACCTGCAAGACGAGCACTTCCGTCCCCTGCAGGCGGAACGCGGAGCTAAGGTTTTCAGCAGCGGCTTCCGAGTACTTGGAACCGTCGATCGCCAGAAGAATTTTCATAAGCTCCCCTGAGCTAGCTGCCCTTTTAGCACTGGCCACTGGGGATGGCTGTGAGCAGCGTCACATCCGCGTAACCCGCGTTGGACTAACAATGGAATCCATCACTGGCCAGCTGACCTGTGGGCTGAGGGAGGTTGCCATGGAATATCCGCTGCAGATTACCTTCCGGAATATCAAGCCTTCGGAAATCATCGAGGAATGGGTCCGCGCAGAAGCAAGCAAACTCGATACCTTCTATTCCCGTGTGATGGGGTGCCGCGTGGCTATAGAGATGCCGCACCGGCATCACAAGAAGGGACGCCCTTTTCACATTCGGATTGATCTGACTGTGCCGGGAGAAGAGATCGTGGTGAATCGTGAACCTAGCCTCAGTCATCGCACACGCCAGTCAGGAGAAACTCAAGTCAAGAAACACCTGGAAGTGAGAACACCGCACAAGAATGTACGTCTGGCCATTAACGACGCATTTAAAGCTGTCGAGCGGCGTTTGCAGGATTATGCGCGTCGTCAGCGCGGCGACGTAAAGAGCCATGCATCACTTCAGGTGGCGCGCGTGAGTAAAATTCTTCCGGACCAAGCCTATGGGTTCCTCACATCAAATGATGGGCGTGGAATCTATTTTCACCGGAACAGTGTGCTCAACCATGACTTCTCACGATTGAAGGTTGGAACAAAAGTGAGTTTCGTGGAAGAGCCGGGAGAAAAAGGACCACAGGCGAGTACGGTTCGGGTTGTGGGCAAGGGAAGAATTCCGCTTAAAGCAACGCGGGTGGCGCATTGAGCCGATGTGGGACGAAAGTTCGTCAAGGACCGGGTGTAGAGTCGCTCCAGACTACCGTTACAGAAATCTCGTGACCTGAAGCCTGTAATGTGACCTATGTCACTGTTTCCGTTTCTTCATTGTGGTAACTTTACCGTTTAGCGCCAGCCATGGGTACTTTAAGTTCACGCCGATGATCCCCGCGGTCGGTGCCCTCATTTCTTTGAAGAGGAGGAAGAAACCAATGGCGGAAACTGCAGCAGTGAGGCGCGCTGAAGAGCCAGCGAAGCCTATCAACTACGTGCCTCTATTTGACCAGGTCCAAGATACATTCAACGCTATTTCACGCCGGGCCTATGAAATCTTCGAGGGTAATGGCAGGTCATTCGGGCGTGACCTCGAAGACTGGTTCTTGGCGGAAAGGGAGCTAGTTCATCCCGTTCATGTGAACATCGAGGAGTTCGATGATTTTCTTGCTGTAAGCGCCGAAGTCCCCGGTTTTAGCGAAAAAGAACTCGAAATCAACCTTGAGCCTCGTCGCCTGACGATTACCGGTAAGCGAGAAGCCAAGAAGGAAGAAAAAGTGGGCAAGACACTCTACGCGGAGAAGTGCTGTGACCAGATCTTGCGCATCGTGGACCTGCCAGTCGACATCGAAACTGACAGAGTCAATGCGACGCTGAAGAACGGCGTCCTGGAATTCACCCTGCCGAAGGCTGCTAAGACCCGCGCAATCCGTATTCATCCAAAAGCTGCTTGAACTCGGAATGTGTCCCAGTTGGACGGGCGAAGGTCCCGTCCGACTGGGGCAGCCTGGTCAAGGAAAAAACGGTCCCGGCGGCTCGCGACGTCAGTGAGCCACTGGAAGGGCCGCACGAGGTGCCCCATCGCCTAAGCTGCTGAGCTGATTCCGGGGTCGCAATGGGTCAGCCTCAACACGGAGTGATCACCTCATTGAGAGCTGAGAAGGAGGAGTTTATGTTGGTGAAGAATATCATCTCGAAGAATCTGCACTACTGTACGCCCTTCGATACGGCACAAGCAGCGGCTAAGACGATGAAAGCCCAAGGTGTCGGCGCCCTGCCGGTCGTCTCGGACGAGACTGATCAAAGGCTAGAAGGGATCGTAACTGACCGCGACCTTTGCTGCGGTGTCGTAGCAGTTGGGAAGCTCGCAGAGACAACCAGGATTGCCGATGTCATGACGCGGAATCCAATCACTTGCGCGCCTGAAAACACTCTCGAAGACTGTGAAAAGCTGATGCAGAAGCATCAAGTTCGTAGACTCCCGGTCACCGACCAACATGGCAAGTGCGTGGGTGTGGTGGCGCAAGCGGACATAGCGTTACATGGTCCTGCGGGTATGGTTGCAAAAATGCTTGCGGCAATCTCGAAGCCGGCGAAGCGGCATGGCGCCCATGCCGCAGGGGCTTAGGCGTACTAGCTCCTCAATTCAGTTGCAGGTAACTTGCACGCGCGAGGGGTTAGCGTGTCTGTGGAGAGGGGGCCCGGCCATGGCTCTAGGGCAAAAGTTACAATGGGATTGCAAGAGGCACGAGGTAGTGATCGATGCAGATGGCGTAACTCTCGAAGGTTCGATGGCTCTGCCCAGGGATGCGCAAGGCCTGGTCCTTTTTGCTCATGGAAGCGGCAGCAGCCGCCACAGCCCACGAAATCGCTATGTGGCGCAGATGCTCCAGTCGCAGGGCATTGGTACCTTGTTGTTTGATCTGTTAACTCATTGGGAGGAATCGGCCGATCGATACAGTGGCGAATTTCGTTTCGACATTGCATTGCTTGCAAAACGCCTTGTCGGTGCGACCCGCTGGGTCAGGAGCAGTGCAGACATAAAAGACTTGAGCGTGGGTTATTTTGGTGCCAGCACAGGGGCGGGCGCGGCGCTCGTGGCGGCGGCCGAGCTTCCGGGAATTGTTTCCGCGATCGTCTCGCGGGGTGGTAGACCCGATCTCGCGGGAAGTGCCCTCGCTCTCGTTCGTGCGCCAACGCTCCTGATCGTAGGAGGCGACGACGGCCCAGTCATCAGCATGAATCGCGAAGCTCTGGCTCGCTTGAATTGTTCCGATAAGAAACTGGTCATCATCCCGGGTGCCACTCATCTGTTCGAAGAACCGGGGAAACTTGAAGAAGCGGCCAGAGTTGCGTCGGAGTGGTTCACTCTCCATTTCGCCTCCGCTAAGAAGGCGCAGGTTCAGGGAGTATCGGCCGGAGGCTCCTAGGCCATACGGGACTCGAGGTGGCCAATGAACAGCAATCCCCCGATTCTCGCGTAAGTGCACAATCCGCTTGGATGGGAGGGGATACAGACCATGAGAATCCTGCTGGCAATCGAAGACGCCAAATACGCAGAAGCTGCCGTGCACGCACTTGTTCGCCAGATCCGTCCCGAGGGTGCGGAGGTATGCGTTTTCCATGTGGTCGCTCCGCTTATCATCATTCCATATGGCTATATGGGACAGGTGGAAACGCTTGAGGCCGCGCAAGAGGTGAGACGTAAGGAAGGGAAGGAATTGGCGGAGCATGCTGCGCAACAGCTGCGGGTGGCTGGTTTCCAAGTCCATCTGCTTCTTGGAGACGGCGACCCCAAAACCGCCATTCTCGACAAGGCCCAGGAATGGAATACCGATGTGATCTTCATGGGCTCACACGGGCGCAGGGGTATCGAGCGATTTTTGATCGGCAGCGTATCGGAAGCAGTTCTACGCCACGCTCGTTGTTCCGTCGAAGTTGTGCGAACCCCGGCTATCAAAGCACCTTGAGATTCCTCGGGGCTGACCCGAAAGGGTCAGAAACACTTGCGGATTGCCGCTGCCTCAATTGTTGGTCTCTTGGGGGACGCTACGTATCTGCAATAGGCTTCCAATCGTCAATGTTCCTCGTGGTGTGGAGGTAGGCATGTTGAAACCCAATGTGATTCAGTCTCTTTCCGCACTCCCAACGCCTGTTCTAACTGTTTATTTGGATACGGACCGGGCAAAGCAGATTAACCGAGGGCTCAAGCCAGGTTATCTGATCCGGTTGGAATCTCAGGCTAAATCGATTGCTCATACAGTTTCACCCGACGAACAGGAACTCTTCCAAAGACAACTGCTGCGAACAGAAGCTTATCTTGAGAGCCGTCTGTCGCGCGGTCGAGGAGTCGTGATTTTTGCCGGGAAAGATAACTGGGAGTGTGTTCCGCTCCAGGTAGAGGTGGAGGACGAGATTCACTGGGGCACTCCGGCGTTGGCGCAGTTGTTGTGGCTGCTCGATGAGCATAAGCGGTACGGGATCGTGGTTCCGGGTCGGAAGCGGACGCGATTTTTCCTGTATTGGTTGGGAGAAATTCGCGAGTTCGAGGAGAAAGAATTTCGACTGGAACCATCTAAAAAGAAGGAGATGGGTCCGGTTGCACGCCCCGGAGTGCACATATCCCGCGGGACGAATCGCGATGTCTTCGAGCATCATGTGGATGCTGAGTACGCGCACTATGATCAGCAGATTGCCGAGCGCATCGGGCGCTGGGTTGCAGCGGAACAGTTGGAGTCAGTCTTCTTGGTTGGCTTGTCTCAAATGGTGAAGGCCATTCGGAAAGAATTCTCGCAAACTCTGATCGAGAAAATAGTCTTGATCGAAGAGGACCTCAATTGGGTATCCCGGACTGAGCTGCTTGATCGCGTCGAACCAGCTATTGTCAGCCATGAGCGAAGGTGCGAGATGGCTGCGGTTGGGGCGCTGTTGGGTGATGCCCGCGACGTCGTGCTGGGAATTGACGAAACTTTGGTTCAACTGCAACAGGGAAAGATTCGTAGCGTTGTGGTAGAGAAGACGCTCAATGGAACCTTGCAGCAGTGCCTCTCTTGTTTCTGGGTGGACCGCACGTCGGGCTCGGTTTGTACAATCTGCGGTGGGAATCGGGAGAACGTCGCGCTTCGCGATGTGCTGCCAGAACTGGTGCGGCGCCAGAACGCCTCACTACAAATCGTATCCTGCGAAGCTGCGGACAAGCTGCGAGAAAACGGCGGGATGGGCGCTTGGCTGCGGGAGTTTGAAAAGAAGGAATACCGCGCATCCGCATAAAACCCTCCATCCGTGATGCACCGGTTCCCAGCGCGGCGTCGCGGAAGAGCCGTAGGCGGCTACAAACATGTCAACGGCACCGCAAGAGGTAGGATGTGGCCCGGCAGCGTGACCTGCCTGTAACGAAAGCTGCTTGAGTTTGGACTCAGGAGCGGACCGAATGGAACGCATCGCAGTACTCACCAGCGGAGGTGACGCACCCGGGATGAACGCCGCGGTGCGCGCTGTTGTCCGTACAGGGATTGACAAGGGTTGGAAGACGTTTGGTGTGCGTCACGGTTATGCTGGCCTACTCGAAGACCAGTTCGTTCAACTAGGGCCCAGGGACGTAAGCAACATCATTCAACGGGGTGGGACTTTTCTCGGCAGCAAGCGCTGCGAGGAGTTTAAGACGGAGGAGGCACAACTACATGCCGTACGGCTACTTCGCCAGCGCGAGATCGACGCATTGATCGTGATTGGTGGAGACGGGTCCCAGGCAGGGTCTTTTGCTCTTTCGCGGGAGGGATTTCCGGTTGTTGGCGTGGCATCTACGATTGACAACGATTTGTGCGGGTCCGAGATCACAATCGGCGTTGATACCGCGCTGAATGTTGCGCTTGAGGCTATCGACAGACTGAAGGTAACCGCCGCCTCACACGAACGGGCGTTTCTCGTCGAGGTCATGGGTCGTCACTGTGGCTATCTGGCATTGATGTCGGGTATCGCCGGAGGAGCGGAATGCATCGTCCTGCCAGAAGTGGACACCGATCCACAGATCTTGGCCTGCGAACTTCGAGCCGCATATGAACGTGGTAAGACGCACGCCATCGTCGTGGTTGCGGAAGGTGCGAAGTACAACGCGGAGGAGCTTACAAGGTATTTCAAAGAGCACCACGATCGCACCGGTTTCGAACTTCGAGTAACCAAACTGGGACACATCCAAAGAGGTGGCACCCCCGGGGCATTTGACCGTCTGCTTGCTACTCGATTCGGTGCGGCAGCTGTTGATCACCTGGCGCTTGGAAAACACGGCGATCTGATCGGGTTAATCAAGGACGAAGTTACGGCTACCCCTTTATGCGAGGTGGCCGGCAAGAAAAAGGCGCCCGACTTGCGCTTATTCAGACTCGCCCAAATACTCGCAAAATAAATAACTCCAGCTAACAGCCTAGAGTCGGGAGACGGTGCGAGAACGTATTCCATCGCAAGAAGTTACAGCCTGGTGGATCGCAGATTCCCGAGAATCAATCGCATCTTACTTCTAGTCGACGGAACGGACCGCCTCCTGACGATGGCAACCGAATGGACGTTCTGGCGAGTGGGCTATCCGCAATCAAAGGTCTGTGGCTGTAAAAACCAAGCGGTTGTGACCCAGGTCACTGCCTCTTTTCCTGCATGCTGTCAGCCTCTAGCTGCAGCGCTGATCTAAAGTTCTTCATCTCTGCCGATGACCTACCGCAGTCGGCACTCGCAAGACTTCAAGGATGGGGGATATTATGGGAGAAGCGACAGCAGTCAAGCGCGCTGAAGAATCTGTTCGGCAAATCCAAAACATTTCATTGATCGATCAGATCGAAGATACGTTCAATGCCCTGGCGCGCCGGGCATACGACATTTTTGAACAAAACGGCCGGGCCTTCGGACACGATCTCGAGAATTGGCTGAAAGCAGAAAGGGAATTGCTACACGCGGTTCCCGTCAACGTCACGGAATCCGATGAATCCCTCGAAGTAAGAGCGGAAGTACCCGGATTCAATGAGAAGGAAATTGAGATCGCCGTGGAGCCAAAGCGGCTGACAATTACGGGCAAACGAGAAGCGAAAAAAGAAGAGAAGAAAGGCAGGGCGCTCCACGCGGAGTCTTGCTCAAACCAGATCCTTCGCATAGTGGACTTGCCGGCGGAGATCGAGACGGAAAAGGTGAAAGCAAACTTGAAGCATGGAGTCTTAACCCTCACCTTGCCTAAAGTGGCCAAAACGCAAGCTCTGCGCATACATCCAAACGCGGCTTGAATTCTATCTTGGTGGCCGGCGGAGAGGGCTGACCTCTCCGCTCGCCCCAAACGAGTTAGTGGAGAAAGGAGGTCTTTATGGCTCTCCGTCATCTGATTCAATACCTTCGCACAGAGCACCAGGTGCTACTTAACCTCGCGGCTCGGCTGGACAAATTACTAACTTCCGCTTCCAAGAACGACTTCGCAGAACACTCAAAAAGCCTTTCGGCACTCCGCTCGCTCAATCTCCTACGTGTAGTGAGGCACTGCAGCGAACACGATAGCGTTGTTGAGTCGGCTTACCTGCACTACCTGCACCAGCACGAGCACGCGCGAATTACTGACGAACACGAGCAACTAATTCGCGCCGTCACCAATTTTAGGGAAGAACTTAAGTGCGCAACCGCTGATCGGACCATGGCGATGATTCTTCCAGGGATGGACGTGATTAACCGGCTTCGGGCCCACATTGCGTACGAGCAGGAATTGCTGGGCCGGATCATGGAATTGGCGGTTCCTTCCCGACCGGTAGTGGAGAAGAAACAGCCGGGGAAGAAATCGCACAAAAAGCCGAGAAAACATCCCGTTAGACGCAAACCGGCGCCAGAGGAAGCGGCGCATCTGCCGTATACGATGGAATTGCATCCGGAATTGTGAGTAGGAACAAGCTTGCAAACCTTATCTTCGTTTCTGCATGAGACTCGAGGTGTTCCATGAAAACTTTGGGAGTTACGACAAGGATTTCGATTAAGAACATTGCATTCATGACCGATCTCTCCCCGGCATCCTACGCGGCGCTGCCTTTTGTGAAGGAATTTGCTCGATTTTATGGCGCAAAGGTCTGGGGCTTTCACGTGCAAGTCACGGTTCCGTCCGTGGTCTTGCCCACCGCGGAACTCGATTTGGATACGGCCAGCAAAGATCTAGGTAAACATTTAGCGAAAAACCTGGTTGGAATTCCGCAAGAGGTTGTGGTCGCTCGTGGCGAAACATGGGCTGAACTGGCTACATTTATTCGCAAGAACCATATTGATCTTGTGGTGATGAGCACCCACGGCCGTTCGGGTGTTGGCAAGGCGTTGCTGGGTTCTGTTGCCGAGACTGTTTTTCGTCAGTCTCCGTGCCCCGTATTGACAGTCGGGCCGAAGGCCACCACTCACCTCGACCTGCCAGCCGAGACTAAAGAAATTGTCTATGCGACAGATTTCACTCCTGAAGCAAAGGCTGCCGCAGCCTACGCCGTCTCACTTGCGCAAGAACACCAGGCTCGTCTTGTTTTGTTGCATGTGATCGAGCCGTCAAAAGCGGGCGAACTGACGCACGGAGGGGAATTCGTGAGCGCCACGATGGAATTGCTCCGCGATCTCGTTCCACCCGAGGCCGAGCTCTGGTGCAAGCCCGAAGCCCTGGTCGAGTACGGGTCCCCGGCGGAGAGCATTCTGAAAGTTGCGGATCAGAAGCATGCGCACCTGATTGTGCTTGGCGTGAGGAAGCCCGAAGGAAGCCTTGGCTTGGCCACTCACTTTGCGCGCGCTACGGCCTACAGAGTTGTTTCCCAGGCCAACTGCCCGGTTCTAACGGTACGTGACTGAGCTAGTGCCCCTACCCGATCGGCGCGTCGTGCCGCCAGAAGGCGTCACGTCCGAGAGGAGAATAGTTGCCATGATCAAGAAAACCAAGGGAGGGTACCAAGTACTGTCAAGTAAAGGCCGGAATCTCGGCGGACCTTACAAGACGCTCGAAGAAGGAAAGAAAAGACTTCGTCAGGTCGAATTGTTCAAGCATCGTAAGATTTTATTCATGCGAACCCGATGCCGTAGAGACACGCCGGGGACAGTGTCGGCGGAACGTTGTGAGACTTGACGCTGCTGAGTACCAGGTTGGCCAAGAGACGAGAAATCTTTCCGAACACCGTCGGCTCATCGTCTACGCTGGGATTCAGTTAGCGACTTACCTCAGTGCCACCGTGCCGATGTCCAGAAGGTCGGAGGCGATGCTAATGGTCACCGATTCTGTTGGTCAACAACGCAGCGACAACAATCACCCATTGCCGACTCGAACTCTTTCCTTCATTTTTGACATGTGGCTCCTGCGCCGTCTTTATGCTTCGCTTGGTGACCCACAAATCCGCATTTCGTTAGGCGACTCGCGCGAAATCTCTCCACAACACGCTTCCCCCATAGCCACATTTGAAGTTCAAGGTCCTAGAACACTTCTTCAGATTCTTCTAGATCCGCAACTCGGTTTTGGGGATGCGTACACAGCCGGGAGAGTCACGGTCGATGGTAACTTCGTCCGTGCGTTGGAAAACATTTACGAGTGTATGTCCACGACCAAATCCAAAAGTTGGTACTCGAAGTGTATCTCGCCCGTTCTGGCCTTCCTGCAGCGCAACTCCTTGCGAGGAGCTCGAAGGAATATCCACCGCCATTACGATTTGAGGACCAAGTTTTTCCAACTCTGGCTTGATGAACAACTTGTCTACTCCGGCGCCTATTTCCCTTCGCCGTCGCTGACGCTGGAAGAAGCACAAATTGCGAAGATGGATTACATCTGCCGTAAACTCAATCTCCAACCTGGTGAGCGAGTCATCGATATCGGCTGTGGCTGGGGTGCCCTCGCTCTCTACATGGCGAAACACTATGGTGTTGGCGTTCAGGCGGTCAGCAATTCGCATGAACAGATTCTCTGGGCTCGACACAAAGCTGCAGAACTTCATCTCAGTCAACAAGTTGAATTCGTCGAAGACGATTACCGCAACATCTCCAGCCAATGTGACGCCGTTGTTTCCGTTGGCATGCTCGAACACGTAGGGACCAACCACTATCGCGATATGGGTAGGACGATAAACCGTGTGCTCAACACTGCCGGCCGAGGTCTGTTCCAGACGATCGGTCAAAATCAACCCTGTCCTTTCAGTCTGTGGACTCGAAAACGCGTCTTTCCCGGCACCTATGCCCCCACTCTTCGTCAGGCCATGGATCTTTTTGAGCCTGGAGACTTCTCAATCGTTGACATCGAGAACCTTCGGCCACACTACGCTCAAACACTGGAGCATTGGCTTGAGCGCTTCGAAAGATCACGCAATCAGATTTCGGAGATGTTCAGCCCGAATTTCGTACGGCTCTGGCGTCTTTATCTCGCGGGATCGATCGCCGCATTTCGCTCTGGTTCGCTCCAGCATTTTCAGATCCTCTTCGCGCGAAAGGCATGCTGGCGGATCCCTATTACGCGAGCACAAATCTATGCAGCCAATGATCCTGTGCCGTCAGAGGGAGAGCAGATATATGCAGTTCGTTAGAGGATTGAGTTCAAGTTTTTTGCGGAATTGATTTTATAAAAGGAGTCAAGCCATGCCAATCTCGACTCGCATTAAGCATCATTTGGAAGAAAACAAGATTCCCTATTCTCTACTTACGCATCCCTCCGCATATACCGCTCAAGGTGCGGCTGCCGTGATGCACGTCTCTGGCCGCGAAGTCGCTAAGACGGTAGTGGCTCAGGCGGGCAATGACTACTGCCTCGTCGTGTTGCCGGCTTCCTGTCACGTGAAAACGGGGAAACTTGCCCGCGTGATCGGCCGTCCGGTCCGTCTGGCGACCGAGGCAGAGTTTTGCGGTCTATTTCCCGATTGTGAACTCGGTGCAATGCCGCCCCTTGGTGAACTGTATGGTCTACCCGTCTACGTTGATGAATCGCTCTCCGATGACAAGGAAATCATCTTTAATGCTGGCACACACAGGGATGCGATTCGTATGAACTACGATGACTTTGTCAGTCTCGCCAGGCCCACTGTGTGTTCATTTGCCGCCAAAGGCTAGGCCCACTCCGTCTTCATGTTGCGCTCAGCGCGAAGACGCAGGAACGAGAGGGTTTCTCTCGCCTGCCAAGACCACGGAGAAGCCTTTGAACACCAGGGGGAACAATGAAGATTCTTGTCGCCGTCGATGATTCAGAACACTCAGAAAGCGCCGTGCACCTGGTGGCGAATTATTTTAAGCCCCAAACCACGGAGGTTAAACTTTTGCATGTTTTAACTCCCATCACGCTCTCCGCTCTCCCTCAGATGTCGCGTGGATATGCCCCTGAACTGGAACAGCAGGGAGTGCAGGCTCGCGCTCTCGTCGATAAATACGCCCAGCAGCTGCGCTCGGAAGGTTATAAGGTGGACTCCATGGTCGAAACTGGCGACGTCCGCGAGATAATCATCGACTCCGCTGCGCGCTGGCATGCGGACCTCGTCCTCCTTGGGTCCCGTGGACAGAAGGGGATGGAACGGCTCTTGCTTGGCAGTGTCGCCGAATCTGTCGTACGGCACGCCAACTGTTCAGTTCTAGTCGTTCGTTTGCCTGCAAGCCAGGGGTCGGATTGAGGGCGAATATCTGTGTCCTCTATTGGTGCTGCGCCGAGCCACCCCGGGGAAGTTGGATTGCCAGACGTGTTCGTCCCAGTAGGTTCAACGGCGGTAATGGAGGTTCGGCGGGACAATCGAAGGGAGAATCGAAATCCATGGACGAAGATGAACGAGTCTTTCTTGCGGCGGCAATCCTACTGGCCCCGGTAGGACGGTTTCCAGCAGATGAAGCTCAAATCAAGAACGCTGTGACCAACGCCTTCAAGTTGCACTCGGAAGTAAAGCGACAGCACGAAGCGGCCGACACCAAGCTTGAGCGCAGCGGAGTGGAGAAGAGTAATCAGCAGTAAGCGAAAGGCACCGGGCAAAGCTACTCCCTCATCGGTCATCCTCGCAGCTTGGGCCATTGCTAACGGGTGATTAATCACGTTACCCGACAGGTGCAGTACATCGCAGCTTCCTGGGAGCAAGACGCGAATCATTGTCATTTGAAGGCTTATCCTGCCATGCAAGAACCTACAACCGATAAACGGAAAATTCGAGACCAATTAAAGACCAAGCGGAATCTGCTGCTCGAGGAATATTCCAAGAATCCTTTGAATACCCGCTTGGCAATTGGAATCAAATTGCTTGACGACCAAATTGCAGAAGTTAGTGAGCAACTGGTCCAACAGAGAAAGGCAGGCCTCGACTAGATCGACGCCCTTCGCGTTTTTACTTAGACGTGTAGTCGCATGACGGGAAAAGTATCCCCAGGGCTTCGGATCATGTTGGAGGCTAGATTCAACAGGGAACCAAAACTGTGCCAAGCTTGAGACAAATCTGGGCACGAATCACTGCGCCCAAGGACCGGGGGCATCCGCACACCATACGACTGAAACTGCGCGACATCAGCCAGCTGTTCAATTCGATGGACCCTTCTCCGTTTATTGAAAAGGACCTCGACGACGACGCGGAGGAATTCATCGTAAGCTGGGCCCAAGAATTCTCCCCCGACTCTCCAATCAAATTACGCATCCACTTGGACCAGTGGCCGGCGGAAGATCCCAAAGAGTTGATCAGGACAGCCGTCCATAACCACTTTGTCTATCGTGCCAAAATTACTGGCTTGGAGTTCAAGCGCCTGCTGAAGCAAGGGCGCACCAGTCTTTTCATTGGGCTACTCTTCTTGTCGGCCTGTCTACTTCTCAGCAAGATGTTGTTGAGTCGTGAGGTGGGAACCTGGGCTGCCGTCGTACGGGAGAGCCTTACGATTGCCGGATGGGTCGCCATGTGGCGACCGATGCAGATCTATCTTTACGATTGGTGGCCTTTGCTGCGACGGAGTCGGATCTACGCAAAGCTGAGCCACATGCCGGTGGAACTCGTCGAAAAAGGCAAAAGTTGAGTCGTTTCGCACACGATCTCACCTCGCACTTGGACAAGGAATCCAATGCAGCAACGCATCTTAGCCTTATTGCTTCTCTCCTTTTTCCGCGCGAGCGATTCTTGCGCCCAAGAATCTTCCGGAACTTCGCTCGAACATACTCAGGCGGATTCGATCGCAGTAAGTGCACCAACTCTAGCGCAAACCCAAACGGCGAAGAGTCAGGCGACTGAAGAGAAACATCCTCGTCTTTTCTGGATTTTTCCGACCTACACGGTAGCCGATAGCAGGTCACATATTCCACTTACAGCAGGTGGAAAGTGGCGACTATTTGTAAAGGATAAAACCGATCCTTTCACCTTTGGTTGGGTAGCCTTCGAAGCCGGTATCGCACAGGCGAACAATGATCTTCCCGGTTATGGTCAGGGCGCTGCCGGGTATTCTAAGCGATTCGGAGCCGGATTAGCGAATGAAGCGGCTGGCGGATTTTTTGGAACATTTTTGTTTCCTTCCGTCTTGCATCAGGATCCACGCTACTATCGCTTGGGCAGCGGGCCGTTCAAAAAACGCTTCGGCCATGCACTAATACGACCAATACTGACGCACAAAGATTCAGGTGGGCGCGCCTTCAATTGGTCTGGGATCCTAGGCACCATAGCCACAAGCAGTCTTTCAAATGCCTATTATCCTGAAGAAGACCGTGGTGTCGGCAAGACTTTCTCCCGAGTGGGAATGGCCATTCCTTTCAGCATGATCGATGAACTGTTCAACGAGTTCGGACCGGATCTCCAGAAAATGATGTTTGGGAAGAAACAAATCCTCCAGACCAAGATTGGGGCATCAATTTCACATTGAATTGATTTGGACAAGCATTCGGTCCCTCAAGCCCCTCCCTCGATCTATTCATTCAAACTAACCAGATGGGATGAGAAGGTCGGTCTCCGCGGGATGCGATACGCTCCCAATGTTTCGACGTGCTCAGGGCACAAAGAAGAAGGAGACCGGCGATGAAGAAGATTAGCACTGTGCAGGCATTCAGTAACGACATTTTCAGGGAGCAAAAGCTAACCATCGGCGTGGATCTGGGGGATCACTGGTCGTTCTATTGCGTTTTGGATGAAGCGGGCAAGATCATTCTGGAGCAGAAAGTATCGACGACACCGGAAGCGATGAAGCAGGCATTCGGAAGAATACCGCGGAGTCTCATCGGCCTGGAGACAGGAACACATTCGCCGTGGATAAGCCGGCTGTTAGACCCTCTTGTTCGTCTCCGCAATCTCCCGGCAAGAAGAGGAGAGAACATCAGAAACACAAGGCCGATGGGAAGCAACCTGCCATGGAGCAAATCGAAATCGGATGCAATCCCGGCCCAGGAACGATGAAAGACAAGCCGTCCGAGAGCTAGTTCGTGAGCGATCGTGAGCACTACCCACGTCAACCCCACGAGCAGCAGCGTGAGCGCGCTTCGCGACGGAATCCACCCAATGCACGCAAGTACAATCAAGAGAATCACCAGCGAGCCGGTAAACACGCTCACGTCGCGCGCGGCAGCGTCCCCGATCCACTGGGCCAGCACTTTCGCCCGCTCTGAACCAATAGGCACGATTTTCCCGGGACATGTTCACTCCCGCGAGCAGGCCGCAATTCTAGCTGTTCGGAGAAACAAATGATTGTGTACTCCGTCACTACCCCCAGTGACATCCGTCACTGCCTCGGAGTTGCACGGAACAGAAGATGTCGACAGGAGGACCGATCCATGACGAGCACCGCGGTCCGAACCCGAGTCCGTTTCCGGAACATCTTGTTCGCCACAGACTTTTCCCCCGCTTCAGCGCGTGCAATACCCTACGTCAAAAGACTCGCCGAACATAACGACGCCGATCTAGTCGCGCTCCATGTACGGCCACCGGCGGTAAACCCAATGACCCAGCGAGCCACGTGGCCCGACGAAGAAACCATTCGGAAGGAGAATGAGGAGTCCCGGGAGATACTTCTTCGCACATTTGCAGGAATACGTACAAACGCGATCTTCGAAGAAGGAGACATCCGGTCCCTCATTCAGAACGCAATCAAAAAGAACAACATCGATCTTGTGGTGATTGGCACCAGGGGGCGAACAGGTTTGGGCAAACTTCTCCTCGGTTCCGTGGCGGAAGAGATTTTCAGTACTGTGACTTGTCCAGTTCTTACGGTCGGGCCACGATCAGAGTGTTCCCGCGATACGAACGAGCAGTTCCGTGAGATTCTCTTTGCCGTCGATTTCACGCCTGAATCGCGGGCCGCTACGGCCTAAGCCGTCGCTCTTGCGCGGGAGTTTCAGGCTCGGCTGAGCCTGTTACACGTAGTTCAAGGGCGAGAGCCGGGCGATCTTGTTTCCTCTTCCGATGTTATGTCGTCAGCTCGAGAGCTTTTGCACAAGCTGGTTCCCGAGGCCCAGGCCTTATGCAATCTGGAATATTTGCTCGAATGCGGAAATGCGGTCGACCGAATTCTGGAGCTTTCACACCTGAGAGAATCCGATCTCATTGTTATGGGTGTCAAGCCGGAAGGAGGCGTGCTTGGTGCAGCGACGCATCTCCCGATCGCCACCGCGCACAAAATAGTTTCGCACGCGGAGTGTCCCGTCTTGACGGTTCGGGGCTAATCGCTTCCGATACTCACGGTGTGCGTCGCTCGCTGAAGGTCTCGTCATCCGTTCCAGCGGTCAAACGTCATGGTTTTGAGAATCCTGAAACCCGCCAAGATTCTTTGCATCGTGGCGAAGAGGCTACCGAATTCTTCAGAAGAACAAGGGGTGCGGTGAGGCACATGTTTAGAATACAAGAACCGTCGCATCCGATCGTTGCAGGTACGAATTCGAAGCATAAAGTGGCCGTCCTTTGTCGGACTCTTAACTCCGAACAATATTGGCTGGGCTTAGATGACGTTCGTACATTGAAAAACTGCCACCGAGCAACAGAGCCCAGGCGACTCCGAGCGCAGCCCCGCTCGCGACGTCGCTGGGGTAATGCACACCCAAATACACGCGGGAGATGCACACCAGCGAAATCACAACAAGGGCGAACCCGAACAGTAGTACGCGCGCCAAGGTTGTTGGGAGATAGCGCGCCGCAAGGATCGCGATTGTCAGATACAGCGAGGCGGAAACGAGCGAATGTCCACTGGGATATGAGAACCCCGAAACCTGCACTAGGGGACTGATATTCTCAGGCCGAGTCCGTTCGATCACATTCTTGGTTATTACTGTCAAAACGCCTGCTCCCACGGAATTCAACAGAAGCTGCCAAGCTCCGAGGCGGTCCCTTAAGGAAAGGAGCGTGCACAGAGCTATTACGGATATGAGTACCACCAGTGTGGTCGAGCCGAGAGCCGTCAAGTCCACAGCGGTGCTGGTGAGCCACGGCCTACGCATTCTTGCTACAACAGTAAGGATGAACCAATCGAGTACGTGCAACTCATTCTCGAGCAGCTCGGCGGTGATTTTGATGAAGATGCCAAAGCATAACGAGGCGGCTCCCAGCCAGAGTGACAGATATTTTGCCTTGGGTGAGAGGCGAAAAGGAGCTAGTTGCATGGTGAATTCCAGTGTTTCACATCTGTGTCCTTGGTGGGAGCCCAGGTTTGTTTTACCGTCCGGTCCATGGACTGCACTTCCGGCCACATGGGCAAAAGGATATCGCTGCCCGCTACGCCGAAGACCTTTTGCGGAAACCGCGGATTCGCGCGGGCGGTCAGAACAATTTGCCAGTCTAAATAATTGTTTCGGTCAGGAGAGACATTCTGCCAATCCAAAACAATAACTTACTATCAATGAAGGCTTCAGCGAAACTGGGTTCTGCCTTCTCCGGAGAAACCTTCATCGCGGCATTTAGTCTATTTGCAATATGTTTGCATCTCGTCTTCCGCCACCTCTTGCACTTTTCTTCCCTCACGTCTAACTTCCCGCTCTTCGCCGGGCTTCTCGCCGGTACACCCCTGCTGTTGACACTCCTAAAAAAGCTCGTCAAGCGCGAATTCGGGTCAGACCTACTGGCCGGGATTTCCATAGTAACGGCCGTGATTCTGGGCCAGTATTTGGTCGCAGCCATCGTGGTACTGATGCTGTCAGGCGGAGAAGCGCTCGAGGAATATGCTACAGCCCGTGCTTCTTCCGTACTCGATGCACTAGCCCGGCGCGTACCCAGCATTGCTCACCGCCGCGAAGTGAGCGGACTGCGAGACCTGAAGCTCGACGAAATTCGGGTTGGAGACGAACTCGCGATCCTGCCACACGAAATTTGCCCTGTGGACGGAACCGTTCTCGAAGGCCATGGCGTGATGGACGAGGCCTATCTCACCGGCGAGCCTTACCAGATTTCCAAAACACCTGGTTCGACTGTCCTGTCCGGCGCGATAAATGGTGAGACGTCTATAGTGATTTGCGCTGACAAGCTCGCTCTCGATTCACGTTATGCGCGCATCATGAATGTGATGCTAGATACTGAGCAACAGCGCCCGCAGTTGCGCCGCCTCGGAGACCAGCTAGGTGCTTGGTACACGCCAATCGCCGTGGGAGTGGCTGTTCTCGCGGCGCTGCTGAGCCGAGATCCAGAAAGGTTTCTCGCCGTTGTCGTAATCGCGACACCATGCCCCCTGCTCTTGGCGATTCCCACGGCAATCATCGGCGCCATTTCTCTGGCCGCACGCCGCGCGATCATTATCAAGAATCCAACCGTGCTTGAGAGGATTTCGAAATGTCGGACGCTAATCTTCGACAAGACCGGCACTTTAACCTATGGCCGGCCCAAGCTCACGGAAATTATTTGCGCGGGAGGTTTCGATCGCACGGAAATATTGCGACTGGCTGCCAGCGTGGAACTCTATTCCAAACATCCCCTCTCCAGCGCCATCGTTGCGGCCGCAAAACAAGAGCAACTCTCAACGCGTGAGGTGGAGCATATCAGTGAAAAGCCAGGCGAGGGAGTGCTTGCCACCGTCGGGGGACGCTCAGTCCGGATCACAGGGAGGAAGAAGGTGGCGTCGCAAAATCTCCCGTTGCCCGAACTGGCGAGTGGCCTCGAATGCCTCGTTTTCATCGATGATAAATATGCCGCTGCGATTCGATTTCACGACGCACCCCGGAATGAGACCACCTCCTTCATCCAGCACCTGGAACCCAAACATGGTGTCGCGAAAGTGATGCTGGTCTCCGGCGACCGCGAATCGGAAGTGAAATACTTAGCCGAAAGCGTCGGCATCACGGAGGTCTATGCGGGTCGAAGCCCAGAAGAAAAAGTCGCCATCGTAAAACAGGAAACTTCCAAGGCCAACACGCTATTTGTTGGCGACGGTATCAACGACGCACCCGCCTTGATGGCCGCCACTGTCGGCGTCGCCTTCGGCACACAGAATGACATCACCACGGAAGCAGCAGACGCGGTCGTGCTTGAGCCCGCTCTCGGTAAGATCGATGAACTGATGCACATCGGCCAGCGAATGCGACGCATTGCGCTACAAAGCGCGCTCGGAGGAATGGCTGCCAGCATCGTCGGCATGGTCGCCGCCTCCTTTGGCTTTTTGCCTCCTATCTGGGGAGCCGTTGGACAGGAAGTTATCGACCTAATCGCCGTGTTGAACGCCGTGCGCGTGGCACTCCCGACCGAGGATTTGCAAGATTTTTGATTTTCAATTGCAAGCGCAGGCAGACATCTTGCCTCAAAAATGCCCGGACCAATTCGGCCCTTCCTTGTCGAAAACAACGATCGTCGATCGTAATACGGTACTAATTATGGTTCCGTTACAGAGGCAAATTAGAATGGCTGCGCTTCTAGCGCTTGCGGCCGCTGCACTAGCGTCTAGACACACCTCAGAATCTCGTGAGAATCGACAAGCGTCGGGCAAGTCCACCGCCTCTAGGTTTCTCACTCTCCACTTGCGCGATACTTCCGCCCACTCTGCCTCTGGATCCTCCCCAACTCCGCGGCTTCGACGTTCGCTACACCGCCGTCTAATGCAGTGGCGATCTCCCCGCCTCGCTCCCTTACCACAGGTCCAAAGATGCCCCTGGCGGTCGTCATTCATTCGTTACTGGAGAGCGACTCTTCCTTCGAGTCTTGGCGATCCACTCTCGATCGAGAGCTTTATTTTCTTCATATTCTCCTGCAATCCGCTGCGGGCACTCCGTTTGACCTGGCCACTTGCCAAGCCACTGAATCCGCCACGTAGAGCATCTGAACGGGAACGATTCAGATAAAGCAGATAGAAACTTGGGTCTTGAGATTGGGCTACCACAACCGCCGTTAAGCCGAGGGACGCTTCGAAATAGTGGCTGGCGTAAATCTGTTTCGAGGCAATCAACTTGTGCTCCGTTCCTGGCCTGCTGTAGATACTTACATGGGTCACAGAAATCACCGGTTTCAAGCCGAATTTCTCTTTCGACCAATAAATGAAATCCTCCGAATCATCCAGATGCTTCGCGGGATACTCACGGAGGTATTCATAGAACTCTGGTTCGTAATCATAGATATAAGGAGAGGCTTTGAGAATCGCGTCAAATTGGTCGGCGATCCGCAAGGGTTTCTTCTTATCGTTATATTCATTGAGCGCCATATTACCGCCGGTGAGATAACGCCTCACATACTCCAGGAGCGCCACGCGTGCCAGCTCGTTGACTTGTTCGATAGCATCCGGTGCATTCCAGTCTATTTCCTTAGCAAGGCGTTCGATGGCCGCTGCCGATAGCTTCACGTCGCAGTTTCCGATTCTGCAGTTCTTCAGTGCATCAAAATCTTCCTCGTCAACGTTCAATTGAGCAAGGTCTTCGATTCGCGGAGGGTCGCTGAATTTCTTGACCAGGGGAACAGATGTACCTTTCTTATATGATTCTATGTCTCGGAACCGCGCCATAAAGAAATCCGCTGGAGCTTTGACCAGAACGACCCCAAAGACGGCGACTTCTTGCTGTTTGGATGGCAAGACTTTGGCGATGACTTTGCCCTGTCGGACACTGGCAAGTTCTTTCGCTGTGAGCCCAATCCGAGATGTCAAGAATTTTGCGAGCTCCTGAGGCATCTCCTGCGCGGTGGCGGCTATAACGGGAATGAGCGTCAAGACGAAAAGAATGACGATTTGGATGCAGAAGCGCAGTTTCCACGTTGCGACCGAAACTCTCGTCATCAACGTGGCTGGTTCTCTATCGAGGCACATGAAATAGGGTTTGAGCCGATCGGCATGGCGGATCGATGAGGAAGCCGCACCCACGATTTTGACACTCACCAGCGGCATATGACCGTCCACGTTTCCACAACGGGAAGATCTCAAGAATTGATTTTAGCAATGGCAGCTCGAGCAATTCAGGAGAATTTCTCGTGAACCGCGGCGAAATCATTGAAAACCTACAACAGAATGTTCACATCGTCGCCATCATGGGCGACGGAGTGAACGATGCACCGAATCGAAGCGCCTTGGTGCATAGTTCCGACTGGTTACATTCCGGCGACACCAGTAATCTAAATGGTAAAGAATGCGCCTATCTTATCAGCTTGCTCCCGGTGGCAACTCGCCCTGCCTGAAACCCCACGCTCCGAGTCCACAACTAAGTGGTTTCTACTCATTCAATACGTAACGGGCGTAAGGACCGCAACTATTATAAAAAGCATGAACGCTAGCCATATCCAGAATGCTCTCTGGATAAACCATCCGAGTTTCACAAACATGTTTTCGTTCCTCCCAAAGACTCAGCAACCGCCAAAGAGGCGAGAGCGATCTGAACTGCACCCTTTCCGATGCACGGGACGTGAGAACTTATCGAGTGACTCATCTGCATGTACCAACGAGGCCTTGGAGCTGGGGAAAGATTCGGAGAGGCAAGTTGTCAAAATCCTTGAACGTGACAGCCTACGGCCGTTCAAGAAATCTGGCTGTTCCAGATCGGCGGAGCGGGCCGGTCGGTATCAGCTCTCTCGCCGGTTTCTCGTTCCTGTAAATCCCGCATGGGAGCCGTAGCTGCTATTTGCCGAGGGCGTTCTCTACGTAGCCGATTTTCTTTTGTAGCTTCCCGCTTATCTTTTCTACCTGGCCTTTAGCTTTTAAGCGAGGATTGTTCGTTGCTCGTCCAACCGCCTCTTTAACGTTTCCTTTAACTTCGTGAATCACTCCCTTCGCTTTGTGCTTTGTGCTTGGCTTCATAAGTCATCTCCTTTATCTCGCTCGATCTGTGTGTCCTGGCTCAGAACCTCTAACCCTCATTGCATTGGCCAACACGTCTGCATCGATCGAAGTCCCCTTCAGGATTTCAACTCTGCCAGTGCAATCTTGAATGCATCGCGGTGGACTATTTCGTCACGACGAATCTCTTCAAAACGAGCAGCCGCAACTAGATCTCCGGCAAGCTTCGATTCTTGCGCGAACTCAAGGTACATGATGTCAATTTCTTGAGATTCGCTCTTGATCGCATCTTTTAAGTTGTCAGCGTCGCTGCCGACTAACCCGGCGAGTTCCGCTTCTTCAGCGAAGTGTTCAAAACGCTCGGTATTGGCAGTGTTCTCGAACAAGTCCGCGAGTTCTCTGTTGCCGCTCTTTCGGGCGTGTTCCGCATATAGCAAATACTTTACATAGGCAAATGCTTCCCCGTGCATCGCCATAGAGAGATTTTCCAATGTCTTCTGGTCGAGAGTTCCGTGGGTCTCGGTGGTCTTCATAGCCGCCTCTGTCGTATTCTGCTTCCCAACTCGAGTATTCATTTCTATCTCCTTAAACAGGTTGGCCGCGCTGCTCCAAGACACGTTCTGTACTTTCAATACCTCCAAGGCTGAACATAAGGAAGGTCTTTGGGAGCGGGATCGGCCCTGCCTCTGACGCTGTTCGCAACCCAGTGGGACTTGCCACCCCGCTGGGCAGTTTCGATGACATCGCACCCGATGAACCGTCAATTCACGTAGACGGTGATTGCAATTCGATCCCGGGGATATCTACGGTTGTACAGGTAATAGCCGTCGCCGGAATAATCGATGTACACATCGTCGTTGTCGTACCAGTCGTCGGACCAGTATTCTGGCCATGGATCGATAGGACTGAACCAAAAACCGCCATACTGGAAACGTGGATACCCGCCAACCACCATCACTGGATAAGTGTAGATGCGGAATACGTGAGAAGGACCAAAGTACCCACGATAACGGTCCTCTGGAATGCGGTAACCGTTGTATCCGCCTCGTTGCTGCCAATCGCGGTGCTCGGACTGCCAGTTAGTTGCGCGATGCTGCTGCCAGACGGCGCGATGTTCGCCTTGCTGCCGGTGCTGGTCCTGATGTGATTGCATCTTGACATCCTGCTGATGGGCCTGTTGCTCCGTGCGATGTTGCTGGGCACGCTGTTGTTGCTGCTTGTTGGCATCGGCCTGCTGTTGTTTCTGCTTCTGTTGCTGATCCTGCTGCCCCTTGGCTTGTTGCTGGGCACGCTGTTGTTGCTGCTTGTTGGCATCGGCCTGCTGTTGTTTCTGCTTCTGTTGCTGATCCTGCTGCCCCTTGGCTTGTTGCTGGGCATGCTGTTGTTGCTGCTTGTTGGTATCAGCCTGCTGTTGTTTCTGCTTCTGCTGCTGATCTTGTTTCGGGGCCTTTGCCTGCTGTTGTTTCTCAGGCTTAGCCGGTTGTTCCTGTTCCTGTGGTTTCTTTTGTTGGTCCTGGCGTGCTCCAGCCGGAACAGTTAATCCCAGAAGCAGAAACACTGTGGTTGTACTGATTACTCCACTTGTTCTCATCGTGTTACCTCCTTTACCGGGTACTTATGCGTGCGTCATCTTAGGCGTCTGACGCCGTTCTCCTGGCTGATCGATACTGTCTAGGGACCGACGTGGATGCGCGAGAGAGAATGAAATAGCCCAAAAACGTCCAGGAGCCACAACACCACGCAAATGACCACGACTGCATTTAAGATCGACTTAATCGTTCCCTGCATTGGTACGAAGCGGTTGACTAACCAAAGCAGAACACCTACCACGATCAGGACCATCAGTATTTGAAGCAGTGGCATAAGTTCTTTACCTCCTTCTCTTCGAAGGCAAGCCGGCCTGGGCACGGGCCAAGAGGGTGCGCCTCCGACCTCTACTTACCAGACTTGTTCGTAGGGGACTTTTTGTTCAGAGTGGCAAGGAGTGATTTCGCTGAGGCGGGAGGACGTATTTTGCTGTTGATCACGATCTCCTTCGCGGTGGTTCCTTTTCCGTAGAGCCTCTCGTTGCCATCGTTATCGGGGCGTAGAGTTGAGCCTTCTAGAGAGATCCCCGCGAACAATCCTCGCGAACGCGAATACGACAGAATTTCCGCACGCAGTGTGACATCCGTCGAGGCTGCAGCACTGCGGCCCTTCGGTCCGGCTGCAGCAGCCACATCGCCGCCGAGCTTGACCTGGCTGGTAAGAATGGAATCAGCTCCGCGCTGATTCATCACCAACAAGACAAAGTCGGTTGCTTGGCCTCCCAGCTGCAAGCCGAAGCTTCCACCTTCAAGCGCCATCATGGAAGGCGCACTCCAAGGTCCGCTAAACTCCTTGCCGCTTCGGCAAGTCATCACGCCGCGACCGTAACTGCCTCCGAAGCCAACTGCAAATTTCATCACCGAAGGCAACACGATGACGCACTCTGCTTTGTTCAGAAGATCTGCCGGAATATCGTCGGGAACGTTGAGAATCTCGACCATCACTTGGCCGGCATTCTTAATGCGATTGTTCTCATCCTTTTGTGCATAGGCAGGCGGGCCAACCAGGACAATTAGAACCATTGAAATGAAGATGCTTTTCATGGATGTGCTCCTTATAGATTTATGTTGCAATCTTGCTTCCATCGTCCTTGGTGATGTTCGTCACATGCTTGAGTGTCCGGTCGCGGACTGGAAAGCACGAAAAAGACAGTCATTTAATAGCTTTGGTTGGGTAGCTCTAAATCCGACAAACATACCGGAGTCGCTAAAAGCAATGACATCGGGCCATCGCGTGACATTCGAGATACCAGTGCTAAATGGCGAGACTGCTCAAGGACAATTCACTCTTGAGGGGAAACAGCCGCAGTAGGTGGAACCGTGAGTTTGGCCAGCTCACTAGCAAAAAGCGGATTTTCGGGGAATTCGGCGACGAGTTCCTTAAGCTGGTTGCGAGCCACTTCTGTCTTTTTCTCTCGCAAGGCTGCTAGCGCAAGCAAGATTTTCGCAAACGGCCGCAGGTAGTGGCCATGATCAGCGGCGATCTGGAGCTGCTGGATGCCCACTTTCTTGTCACCGTGTATTCCCGCGAAGGCCAGCAGAAATTTCTTGAATCCTGGCAAACTTCCGATGACATAATTCGCTGTGCCCAAGCCAAGATAGGCATCCGCCGCGTCCGGGAGGATCACCAACAGTTTCTTGGCGTACTTATCCGCTTCGCCGATCATTTTCAGGCTCTCGAGCTGCTTTTTATCGATTAGACTGGCATAGTCGGCCTGCATACCCAGGCTCAGGGCCATGGCGAATAGAGCGTTAGTATCGTCTGGGTCCGTCTTCAATCGAAGTTGCGCCAACTTCTGTGCCCGCTTGTCGGCGGCGAAGAACGCGGCGCGGAGCTTCGGGTCGGGTTTGAGAGGGATCTTGCCTAGAAAACGTTTGTTATCCAGGAAAAACTCGGAGGTCAGGACGCCTTCTCGATAGCACTCCTCAAATAGATAGCTGGCCGCTTCTGCAGCGCTCCCGAGAGAATCCTCCGGGTGAGATTTTTGTCTGAAGGCAAACTGCGCGCGAGCTTCCTCGAATTTCAGTTCATAAAGAAGGTGAAATCCGGCGTCGAATTCCGGCACGTGCAAAGTCTCAATCGGGGCCTGCCCGGAAGGTGGCAGACTCCCTCCGAGATCAAGCACCCCTGTCATCATTGCGCCGCGTAGAAGTAAGCAGATCACTAATGCATATGCGCCACGACCATGTTGGTTCAAATTGCTGAGGCGCATGTTGCTATCTTTATTGCTCGACAACCCCATGGTGTTTGCCTAAAACTTCCGAAATTCGGGTGTTTCGTGCGGATTCCGGTGAAGGTAATCAGTATTCCGGGCTGATCGTGATCAGCATTCCGGGATGGAGTGATCAGTCGTCGGAGCGAAGCGACGCTGGTTTTTGCATTTTGTAGAAAGTGATCACGATCGTCAAGTGAGAGTTTGTTGTTGTTGGAGCTGTGGGAAAGTGGAAATCGCTCCTGCGATTTCCAAGGGCGCTTTTTGCCCGTCTTTTCCACAGCTTTTGGCCCGCCGATTCGTTCACTTTTCCTCCTTCTCCCCTTTCTTTTTCCGCATGGAGTCCCCGCGCATCTCGATGCGATGCGCGTTGTGCACCAGCCGATCGAGGATTCCATCGGCCAGTGTGGGATCTCCAATCTGTTCGTGCCAGCTAGACACCGGCAACTGCGAAGTCAGGATCATCGAGTGCGTCTGGTAGCGATCCTCGGCGATCTCCCAAAAGTCTCTTCTCTCCGGTTCCGACATCGGGGCCATGACCCAGTCATCGACAACCAAGACATCAATGCGGTTCAGCCGCCTCAATAGTTGCCGCAGACTGCCATCGGCGCGTGCCAAGCTCAGATCCCGGAACAGCGCCGCGGCACGCGTGTAGTACACCCGATAGCCATCCCGGCAAGCTTTTTGCGCCAGTGCCGAAGCCACATAACTCTTGCCTACACCGGTCGGACCCAGCACGAAGATGTGTTCGTGGTTGGCTACCCAGGTAGACTCTTGGGCCAAGGCACGAATCACACTGCGGTTCAATCCTCGCTCGGCACGATAATCAATGTTCTCGACGCAAGCAGTTCCCCGCAAGCGAGAGGCGATGACCCGTCTGGTGAGGGCCTGGTTCTGACGCCAGTTCCACTGCTGATCGACGAGTAGTGCCAGACGGTCGAGAAAGCTCAACTCCCGAGCGGCTTCATCCTGTTCCTGATGCTCCAGCGCTTGAGCCATCCCCTGAAGCTTGAGTGCATAGAGTTTTTCTTTCATCGGTTGTTGCAACATGATCGTCTCTCCTTTTTACTCGAAGTACTCAGCGCCACGAATGTTGTCATGCGATGGCGGAAGAGGTAGCGATAGCGATTCTGGGAGTGGTTGAAGGTCGAGCGAGTTCTTCAGGATCGATTTCACGCTCTGGAAGCGGCAAGCACCTGTCCGTAGGGCTCGATCAGCCGCCGCTTCCATCCTGGTCGAGGAGTACTGCTCGGCCAGCCGGATGATCCCGAGGCAGGATCGATAGCCCATCTCTGGATGCGGCTTCTCGGCGAGGATCTGCTCAAACAACCTTGCGGTGTGTGGTCCGATCTGTTCGGCCCAGTTCACCATGCGTGAGGGAGTCCACTCCAGATGTGCTTGGTGACTCTTCGGCCGGTGTTCTCCCTGCGTGAACACCTGTTCTCGTCCATGCCCACGGACGTGCGAGGCTACCCGTAGTCCCTTGTGAAAGATCTCGATGGTGGTCGGGGTCGCTCGAACTTCCACGCGTTCTTGCACCAGCGCATAGGGCACGCTGTAGAAGTTGGCATCGAAGGCGATGTGATAGTCGATGTTGACTCGCGCGTAGGACCACTGGCTCATGTCGAACGGCTCGGCAGGCAACAGGCGTAAAGCGTTGCGTTCCACTGCGGCGAACACACTGGCACGCGATCCTTCGCGCTTCCGGAACGGTCGCTGGTTCAGCCGCTCGAGCAGTTCGCGAACCGCTTTGTTCAAATCCGCCAGCCGAAAAAACTTCTGGTGGCGTAGGGCGGCAATGATCCAGCGTTCGGCGACCTGCACGCCGACTTCAACCTTGGCCTTATCTCTCGGACGATAGGGGCGCGCCGGCACAACTCCCACGTCATAGTGCATCGCAAACTCTTGATAGGTGGGGTTGAGATCTGGATCGTAGCGGCAGGAGCGGCTCACTCCCGTCCGTAGGTTATCCGGGATCAGCAGTCTGGGCACTCCAGAAAAGTATTCAAAGGCGTGAATGTGAGCACTGATCCAGGCAGCCAACTGCTGATCCCCAGTGGCTTCTGCGTAAGTGTAGGAACTCGCGCCCAGCACCATCACGAACAGCGGCGCTGGCCAGACCTCGCCGGTAACCGGATCGTGCACCGGAATCGTTGTACCGGCCCAGTCGACGAAACCCTTCTCGCCGGGCTGGTGCTCCTGGCGCAGAACCACATTCTGTTTCCCGCGCCACCGCTGATACAGAGCGCAGAATCGACTGTAGTGATAGCCCTCCGGGTTCCTCTGTCGGTACTCTTCCCAAGCTAACTGCAGTGTCAGATGACGATGGCGCTGTAACTCCTCGTGAAGAGCTGGAAAGTCCGGAACGGCGCGCTCCCGAGAACGATCCACGGGGCGTTGCTCGCCGAACAGCGCTTCTTCGATACGCTTCTCGTCCCAGCCTTCCGGCAGCGGCCAAGTAATCCCGGCCGCTGCTGCTCTCTTTAAGTAGTTATGGACCGCTCCCTGGCTGATCGAACAAGCGCGGGCGATCTCCCGTTGCCTCAGCCCCAGCTCAAAGTGGAGGCGGAGGACTTCCTTGGTCTTACGCATGGACATTCTCCTGGTTGGCAAGCCAGCTCTCCTCTAAGTTCCTTTTGGAGAATAACTTGCCTTCTGTGATGTCCAGCATTACTTCACCCTCTGTGGAAAACATTCCGAGGCATCGTGATCACCGTTCCGGAAATCACGATCTACTGATCACGATCAGCCCGGAATCGCTGATCATCTTCCGTCGGAACTCTGATCACGATCATCCAGGAATCGCGATCACGATCGCTCGGAATCGTTGATCACCATCCTCCGGAATCCGCAGTTTCGCTCTTTGGCTTAATCCAGAAGTTCAATTCGGAGCAATTCTATCGCTGCTCGAAGCGTTAGTCACACAGGACAACACTCTGAAGGGAATCGTTGATTTGAATCTCGTCGCTGTACTTGACAAAACCCAGTTTTTTGAATTTGTTCATGAAAAAGTTGACCCGAGGGCGCGTTGTGCCAATCATCGCCGCCAGCGTTTCTTGCGAAACCTTGGGAAGTACCTTTTGCGGATGGCCCTGTGCGCTGTAGCCCGCAAGCAGCAACAGCGTGCGTGCCAGCCGTTTCTCGCTGGAGTTGAAGAGATGGTCTATCAGGTCGGCCTCGACTCGGGCTTTTCTGGAGAGCATATACTTGATGAACCGATCAGAGATCCTCGGTTCCGCGTGTAGCAGTCGAAGCATTTCCATTTTTTCGATCACCAGGATAGTGCTTGGTGTTACTGTCGCCGCCGTGCTAACCCGCCGCGGTTGCCCTGCCAGGCAACCCTCCCCCAAAAAGTCGCCCGAACCTAATAGCGCCACCACGGCCTCTTTGCCGAGCTCATTGACAACCGATACCTTCACGGTCCCTTTTTGGATGTACAGCACACTCGTCGCGACATCACCTTGCGTGAAAACGGTCTCTTTGCAGCCATATTTAACAACCTTCTTCGCCGCACCGGCCGAATCAAACTCAACTGGACAAAATGGATTGGCACACTCAGAAAGCATGCGGCACCCCTACGTTTGGAGTTAGACGGACAGTTCACTCATCCAGAATGGTCCATCGAGCTTCGACGGTGAAATTGTAGATACCTCATAAATGCGACTCCCCATCGGTTTGAGACAAGGTGACGTCTGTAGTGAGAGCATCTGGCATACCAATTATTGATGGAGAAAAGGCCTTCAAGACCAAGGTGCTTGTGGTCTTGGTGGGGCAACATCAGGCCTACAACGTCAAAAATTTTGAACACTTTGTTCAAAAAGTTTGACAATTAAAGAGTGCCGTGTGACGGTCCTTTCTGTGAGTGGAGAGTTGATTTTCTCACCCAGGACAGGAGAGCCAAGTCGCATCGGACTCACGGAAAAGACAGAACGGAGCGGGAAGGAAATCAAGCGTCGACAGAGAAGCATCGTTCGCGAATTGGCGGGGGTGGTGCACCACGAACTATCCGAATGCGATTCCGAGATGCAGGTGTGGAGGAGTCGAGCGTTAGAGAACGTCTGCTAAAGGCGGGGTTCAAAGAAGAGTTCGTTTGTGAACACCGGCCGCCGGCAACTCACTATCACTCCGGGCAAGAGGGTGGCTTTTACGTGGAGTGTTTGTCGCCGCTCATTGGAAGTGAATACGACCGCCACGTAAGGCGTAAGGCCACGAAGCTTTCAAACCCGACAGGAAGGTACTGGTGGCGAACCCCACCAGCTTCCTCGGAGGCTTTCCCTCGCAAACGGGCGCGAGAGTTCGCCTGTTAGCTTGCGAGGCTGTGTGCCGGCGAATGCAATCGCACACAGATCAAATAACGAGAGGGAAGGTACCGACGAAGAGCAGTGGCTTCAATTCGCAAAGGGATATTTTGCGAGGAGTTCACGGCGGATCTTGGCTGCGGCTGCGGGTTTGAGCTGGTCGGCCGGTGCTTTGCGTAACTGCTCGATGGTGGATTCGAGGCTCGCGAGAAAAGCCTCGCAAGGGGCGCATCCCTCGAAGTGCTCTTCCAGTTTTTGGCATAACGAGTCGTCAAGTTGCTCATCGAGATAATCCGAGAGCTGAGCGAACAGAGCTTTGCAAGATGCTGGCCGCCGTTCTGAGTTCCCTGAGCTCCTCTTAATTTCGGTTGGGGCATTGTTCCGTGGTATACGCCGCTTGTGAGCGGCCCGCGCGAGAGTTTGCCGGACAAACAGGCGGGCACGGTGCAAGCGAACGCGGACCGTGCCGGGGCGCAGTCCGGTGATATCTCCCACCTCGTCGTCCGTGAGTCCTTCCATGTCGCGCAAGACCAGAATGATGCGGTACTGCGAGGGCAGCTGCTGAATGGCTTCGCGTAGCCGTCTGGCTTGCTGGCTCCTGATTGCCATTGACTCGGGATTGACCGGGCGCTCTTGGGAGACGCGCGCAAGCTCAAGGCGATCCGGCATGAGATCTTCGAGAGAAAGATCCTGCTTGGGGGCAAATTTGCTTTTGCGGCGGCTCATCAAGCAGCGATTCTTGGCTACCTTGTAGAGCCACACCAGCAACGCGCGCGGACTTTCAAACTTTGGCAGGTAGGGCAGCGCTTTGACGAGCACTTCCTGCATGGTGTCCTCGGCGTCCTCACGCTGGCCGCAAACTCTCATGCTGAAGGAAAAAACCGTGCCCTGCAGGAGCTCCAGGGCGTGCTCCAGAGCCTTCGGGTCCTTTTTCTCAAGCAGCGCTATGGCCTGTTGAATCTCTTTTCGCATGTCACCCTCACGATATCACACGCTTCCTTAGGGGAGTTCACCTTCAGCCCTAAGTCATTGAGAGGAGGCGCGTTACCCCACGCCCATCGGGTAGATCGCAGGCATTTGGATTCGCTTGTAACAAATTCCGGGATTCTGCATTTGTTCCTACAGCAACTCACAGACACCGACGTTACAAAGGAGGACAGAGATGACCAGCAACGTGGGGACAACAGCTCGGGCCATCCGCTTTGTATTGGGGATAATTCTCATCGCCTTGAGCCTTACTCATGTTTTGACTGGCGGCATGGCCATCGCCGCGTATTGCGTGGGTGGTATCGCGCTGCTTACTGGGGCGATTCGCTTCTGTCCGGCGTGGACCTTGTTTGGCATCAACACCTGCCCGCTAAAGGCGAAGGAATCCAGGTAGTTTCGAATTTTTATCAAGCCCAGGAAAGCATTTGGAGCGTGTCATGATTCAAGCAAAAGTAACTCTCGCACAATCTCTGAAATCGCAGAGGCAGTTTATCGCCGAAACCGGCAGCGGGCATCATCTGATTTTGGATGATGCCGCGGGAGCAACCGGAGCAAAACCCATTGAACTGGTGGCTGTGGCCTTGGCCGGATGCACAGCGTTTGACGTGGTGACCATGCTGCGACAGAAGTATCACCAAAAGTTAACTGGCTACGAAGTGTTCGTGGAAGCGGACCAGGCGGAACGGCCGCCTCAGGTGTTCACCACGATCCGAGTGCGCCACGTTTTGACGGGAATCGGCATCGAGAAGGAGGGGGTGGAGCAAGCGATCCAACTCTCCGAGGAGAAGTATTGCTCCGTGGGAGCCATGCTGAAGGCCAACGCGAAAGTAGAAACCACTTACGAAATTAATGAAGAATCCGCCGGCTGGCTGAAACCAGGGACCGTACCAGAGCGGGTCTGCACTTGAGGGTCGCCATGGGTTCCGCGTGGTGCAGCAGGGTTAAAACAGTGTTGGTGGGTCTGGCGTTGCTGACCATTGTGGCCATGCCGCGAAGCCAGGCACAAGAAAACAGTGCCATTCGTTCGATCACCCTCGAACAAGCGGTGCAAATGGCACTGCAACAAAACCCGGCCTTTCAAACCAGCAAAGACGACGCCGATGCCGCTCGTGCCCGCTTAAAAGAAGTGCAATCCGCATGGTATCCGCGCTTTGATTTTAACCAAGACTTCACGCGGGGAAACAATCCGGTCTACGTATTCGGCACGAAGTTGACGCAACGGCAATTCTCCGAATCCGACTTTCATCTGAACCAGCTCAACACTCCAACTCCGCTGGACAACTTTCAGACGCGGCTTTCCGGGCAGTGGCGGCTTTTTGATTCTGGCGAGACTTGGCTGCATCAGCGCAGCGCAAAACGCCTGGTGACCGCGGCCGATTTCGAGACGGAACAGGCACGGCAGGATTTAATCCTGGAAATCGTCCGGAGTTACTACGGCGTGCTGGTGCTGAAGGAAAGTACGAAAGCTGCGGACGAAGCGTTGAAGACAGCAGAATCGAGCGCGCAACGCATGGAGGCGATGCACAAGGCGGGATTGCTGGTGGATTCGGACTTGCTGAGCGCGAAGGTTTTTGTGTCGCAGATGAGAGACCGCCAAATCCGCGCGCAGAACGATCTGGCGCTGGCGGAGATGCAACTCGCGCGGGTGATGGGAATG
Source organism: uncultured Acidobacteriota bacterium (assembly GCA_963781995.1). Taxonomy (GTDB): domain Bacteria; phylum Acidobacteriota; class Terriglobia; order Acidiferrales; family UBA7541; genus Acidiferrum. The sequence continues at coordinate 55,696 of CAWAHR010000001.1, forward strand.
GCGCTCGACACGCCGGCGGAACCATCCGCGGCCTTGGCCGAGCCCGGGATGCCCGGAAAAACCATAGCGGAATGGATTCGCATGGCTCTCGAAGAGCGGCCTGGGCTTCGGGCAGCGCAACTGCAGGAAACGGCGATGGGCGAAGAGAGAAAAGCCGCAAAAGCGGAATTCGGGCCAAAGATCGGCGTGTTTGGCAGTGCGGAGCGCGATGCAATGACGATGGGCGGTCCTTCAGGAACAAACTGGACGGCGGGCGCAAGACTCGACTTCAACGTCTTTGCGGGCGGAGCACAAAAGGCCCGTGTCGCGGAAGCCGCTGCGAATGCAAACAAGGCGAAACATAATGTGGAGTGGTTTCGCTCAGGAGTACAGATGGAAGTTCGCAAGGCGTATCTGGACGGAAATGCCGCAGCACAAAGAGCGGCATCGGCGCGGGATGCAGCGGAACAGGCCAAAGAGAGCTTGCGGATAGTACAGAACCGGTATGAGACGGGACTGACGACTGTCACGGAGCTGCTACGTGCGCAGACAGCCCAGCTCGATGCAAGGACAGGATATCTGGCGGCACTGCAAGATTGGCAAGTGGCAACAGCACAGCTGGAACGAGCAGCCGGTGTACTCACGCCGGAGTCGGCGCTGATCACAGGAGTGGGCCAGCCATGAATTTCGCGCGAAGAACGGGAGATACGATGCGACAGAAAATACAAATCGCTCTGATCGCGGCGGGCATGATTGCGGTGGGGTGCGGGGGTGGCATGGAAAGCACGCCGCAAAAAACCGAAGTTGTGCAGGGATTACACATACAAAAAGTGCAATTGCAGAACGTCGTGGACGAGCTAGAAGCGCCAGGAAGTGTAATTGCACAATCCACGGCCCAAGTAGCAGCGAGAGCGATGGGCACGGTGCTGCAGGTAGCAGTGCGGGAGGGCGACAACGTAAAGCGCGGACAAGTGCTTGCGCAATTGGATGAGCGAGAGTTGTCTGCACACCGCAGCGCAGCGCAAGCGGCATCGCGGGGCGCAAGCGCCGGAGTGGTGCAGGCGACCAAGGCGGTGGCTGCGGCACAAGCACAGGCCGATGTCATGAAGAAAACCTATGACCGCTATAACTTTCTGAAAGAGCAGAAGTCGGTTAGCCCCCAGGAGTTTGACGAGGTTGCGGCGAAGCAGCAGGCGGCGCAAGCGAATCTTGAACAAGCAAAGGCAGCGTTAAGTCAATCCGAAGCAGGTGTGGCACAAGCCGAGTCGGAAGCCCATGCAGCTGAAAGCGTGGCGAGTTACGCGCGCGTGGTGGCGCCGTTTGACGGACGAGTGATTCGTAGGTCGGTAGAACCCGGTTCATTAGTCTCGCCAGGAATGCTGCTCTTCGTGGTCGAGGACACTTCGCGCTACCAACTGGAAACCACGTTACCTGCTGAAGCCCTCGCAGTCGTGAAAATGAATACCTTGGCGCGAGTGCAGTTGGATGCATTGTCGGCGAAGTCTCTGACGGGAAAAGTGGCGGAGATTGAAGCAGGGGCAGACCCGACATCGCACACATTGAAGGCGCGCGTGGACTTGCCCAAAGACTCTGGAGTTCAGTCCGGGATGTTCGGGCGAGCCTATTTTGCGCAAGGAGAGAAGCGGACCCTTGTGTTGCCGACCGAGACGCTGGTGAGTCGCGGCCAACTGCGTGGGATTTATGTCGTGGACGGCACGGGCCTGATCCACTGGCGTGTTGTGACCCTGGGAAAAAGTACAGGCAATCAGGTTGAGGTGTTGTCAGGACTAAATGAGGGAGAAGTCGTTGTCCTGAATCCTGGTAGCCAGGAACTGGATGGGAAGAAGACTGCCACATCGCCCACGGGCGGGGAGAAGCATTCGTGAAGCGCGGGCTGGCAGGAAAAATCGCGCATGCGTTTATCGATTCTCCGCTTACGCCGCTCGTGATCGTGACTGCATTGTTGTTGGGTCTGTTCAGCATCTGGCAAACGCCTCGAGAAGAGGAACCGCAAATCGTCGTACCAATGCTCGATGTGTTTGTAAGCATGCCGGGCGCATCGGCGCAGGAGGTCGAGCAGCGCGTAACCATTCCGATGGAGCGCCTGCTCAACGAAGTTTCTGGTGTCGAGTACCTCTATTCAACCAGCCAACCCGGCGGCGCCCTTGTGATTGTGCGTTTTTACGTTGGGATTAAAGAAGAGGATGCGATTGTCCGGACCTACAACAAACTGTACTCAAACTTTGACCGCATCCCACAGGGTGCAAGCCAACCACTGATCAAGGCACGGTCGATTGACGACGTGCCGGTATTGGCGATGACGTTTTGGGGAAAGAACTACGAAGGAGCTGCCCTGCGGCGAATCGCAGCGGAAGCGCAACAGAGCGTCAAACAGGTGGCAAATGTGTCGGAGACCACGCTTCTCGGAGGAGAAAAGCGCGAACTCAAGATTACGCTCGATACGCAGAAACTTGCAGCCTATCATCTCGGCCCATTGGCGATAGCGCGGGCACTCCAAACGAGCAACCAGCGCCTGCAGGCTGGATCGTTTGCCGAGGGCAACCAGGAATTCGCGGTGGAAGCGGGAAGTTTTCTCGAAAGCGCAGAGGAAGCGCGAAAGATCGTGGTTGCCGTCCAAAGTGGCCGTCCGGTCTATCTCGGGGATGTGGCCACAGTGACAGACGGTCCGGAAGAACCCACGGACTATGTCTATTTCGGAACGGGCGGGGCTGCAAACGTGTCCGGAGGGACATACCCGGCAGTCACACTGACAGTGGCAAAACGCAAGGGAGCCAACGCAACAAATGTTTCACAAGAGGTGCTTGCGAAAATCGATTCCCTGCGCGGCTACGTGATCCCAAACGATCTGGAAGTCACGGTCACGAGAAACTATGGCCAGACCGCCAAGCACAAATCGGACGAACTTCTGAAACACCTTTTCCTCGCAACCATTTCCGTGACGATCCTTGTTGGTTTGGCGCTAGGATGGCGCGAATCGGGCGTCGTGCTGCTGGCCATTCCCGTTACTTTGGCACTTACGCTGTTCATCTTTTACGCCTACGGTTACACGCTGAATCGAGTAACCCTCTTCGCACTGATATTTTCCATAGGCATTCTTGTGGACGATGCGATTGTCGTGGTCGAAAACATTGTGCGACATTTTCGTTTACCGGAAAGTCAGGGGCGATCGTGGAGCGACGTGGCGGTCGAAGCTGTGGACGAGGTCGGAAATCCGACGATCCTCGCGACCTTTGCCGTGATTGCCGCGATTCTACCCATGGCGTTTGTGCGCGGGCTCATGGGCCCATACATGCGGCCAATTCCAGTAGGCGCTTCCGCGGCCATGTTGTTTTCACTCATGGTCGCATTTGTCGTTTCGCCATGGGCTGCACTGCGATTGTTGCGTGGACATACCGGAAAACATACCGAAGGTGAAGCGGAAAGTGGAACCACAAGGTTCTACCGCAAATTGATGGGTGGACTGATTCAAAACTGGCGGAAACGCTGGGCCTTTCTGGCGACGGTGGTGGTGCTCTTATTGCTGGCCTGCTCGCTAGTCGCCTTCAAGGCCGTGCGCGTCAAGATGCTGCCGTTCGATAACAAAAGCGAATTCCAAGTGATCGTGGATATGCCGAAGGGTACACCGCTAGAACGCACGCTCGCGGTAGAACAGGAGATCGGCACGTATCTCCACACCTACCCAGAGGTGGTGAACTTCCAAACCTATGCCGGGACGTCCGGACCATACAACTTTAACGGGCTGGTGCGGCACTACTACTTGCGGAGGGGCGCGAATCAGGGCGACATCCAAGTGAATTTGCGGTCAATCGACGAACGCAAACGCCAGAGCCACGAAATCGCGAAAGAGATGCGCGGGCCGATTCAGGAGATTGCGAAGAAATGGAATGCGCGTGTGAAAGTGGCGGAAGTTCCGCCAGGACCTCCGGTGGTGTCAACGCTGGTAGCGGAAGTGTACGGGCCGGATTATCAGCGGCAAATCGAAGTGGCGCGGCAGGTCCGGAAGATTTTCGAGGACACGCCGGGGGTCGTGGACGTGGACTGGTATGTGGTGGCGGACCAGAAAAAACTCGATTTTCAGGTGCAGCAGGATAAAGCGGCGATGCGGGGAATTTCACCGGAAGAGGTCTCTCAATCGGTGGCAATGGCCGTTGGTGGATCTCAAGTTGGGCTGATGCACAAGCCCAGCGAGCGCGAGGACGTTCCGATACGCGTACAACTGTCACGCGAAAGCCGTTCAAGTGACGAGGCGTTGCGCGGTCTGTATCTCAATTCACCAGATGGCGCGATGGTGCCATTAGGTGAATTAGCAAAAGTGCGGGAAGGGACGATCGACAAGAACATTTATCGGAAAAATCAACGCGAAGTCGTTTACGTAACTGCGGATGTGGCAGGAGCGGAGGAGAGCCCCGTATACGCAATTGGAAAATTGGGAGACCAAATTGATGTGCTGAAAATTCCAGAAGGGTACAGGATCGAGCAATTCACTGCGATTCAGCCACCCGACACAAAAAAGCTAGCGATCAAGTGGGACGGCGAATGGCACATCACCTACGAGGTGTTTCGAGATTTGGGGTTGGCGTTTGCGGCGGTGCTGGTATTGATTTACGTGTTGGTCGTTGGATGGTTCGGCTCCCTCAAGACGCCGCTGGTGATTATGGCTCCCATCCCGCTAACATTGGTGGGAATTTTGCCGGCGCACACACTGATGGGAGCCTTCTTTACCGCAACTTCCATGATTGGTTTCATAGCGGGAGCCGGAATTATCGTTCGCAATTCCATCATCCTTGTGGACTTTATTGAATTGCGACGCTCGCACGGCATGCCCCTTGAGGAGGCCGTTGTTGACGCTGGAGCCGTCCGATTTCGGCCGATGCTCTTGACTGCGGCGGCGGTGGTCGTCGGGGCAGGTGTCATTCTCTTTGACCCGATCTTTCAGGGTCTCGCCATTTCATTGATGGCTGGAGAAGTAGCATCCACCGTTCTTTCGCGCATGGCCGTGCCGGTTCTCTATTACATGTCCCAGCGGCGCAGCCTAAATCCGGGTTCTGCGACGGAAGGACCTTCAAGTATCAATTCGTAGTTCTAGGAGGAACATCATGACAGTTGAAAGGTATCTGCGATTAATCGCTGGCTTCTTTGTGCTTCTTTCGGTAGCTCTGGGGTACTGGATAAGCCCATACTGGTTTCTCTTCACAGCCTTCGTTGGGCTGAATTTGTTTCAGTCAGCTTTCACGAATTGGTGCCCCATGATGACGATTCTTCGTAAGGCTGGAGTCCGGACCTAAAGTCAGCGCAAAAAGCATTCGGAACGGACGATGAAGACCATTTTGCAGATCGAATTCTCTCCGGGGCTCCTCGAAGATCGCGCTGCCGTTTTGCGGCGCTCTGGCTGCAGGGTAATGTCTGTCTTGGGATGTGATGAGGCTCAGGCATTTGACCTAGTGGCGAATGATGTGGGAGTTGTTGTAATTGGCCATGGTGCTCCGCGAGAGGAACGCCAGCAACTCGTTTCGCTCTTTCGAGAAAAGGTTCCTGACATCATTATTGTCTGCCTACTTAGATATGCCGATACGCTGTTTGGAGAAGCTGATCTCAATGTACCTGCAGACAACCCTGCCCTTTGGGAGAGGACAGTTGTTCAGGCTGCTGAGTGCTACCACTGATAAACCATAGCCCAATCATAGCCACGAAATTCGACCTTCGGACAATCAAATGAAAACAGGTCCGCGCAAACAGATTGGGCCAAGATAATCAGACAGCCGCGCCGTACAAAGCTCTGGTGCGCAATTGGTATACAGAAACCTGAAATTGTCCAAACATTCTGTGTAGAAGTGGGGTCCAAACTGGGGTCCAACTTGCCCGTTTTCGGAGGTCAATTTCGGGGTTAAACGGTGCAGAATCAACGGTAGGTGTGAAATTTAACAGACGAATGCTGGCTGCTAGCCCAGTGGTGACCGATCACGCAGAGACCGTTTTCACGCCTTTCAGGTCCGTTTACGATTCGCCAGGATGTCGAGGTATGCCTTGATGGCGCGCCTGACGCTCTCTGACACTGGCACGCCTACGGTCTGCTGATATTCCCTGAGACGATCCAGGTCGTCGTTATCAATCCAGACGGCATACTTCTCGCGGTTCTTCGTCTTGAGCAAGCGACTTTTTCTTTGCTTCATGCACCGAGCGTATCCAGACATGTCGTTTGATATCAAGAGTTATCATCCACGTCTGCCTTCATCTAACTGCATGAAGCAAACCAGTTTACAGTATTGGGACATTTGGTTCGCCACATCGCCTGCGCTTACTGAGAACAAACGACTTAGCTCGTGATTCTGCATCCCAAAACCCTCCTACTGGTACGCGTGTACCATGGTCATCCATATCTAGATACATATAGAATGTGCTTATGGCTACCGGAGAGAGGAATCAGGCAGTTGAGGTAAACAGCCGAACTCACCTAGAAATGGATGAAATCGAGGAACTTCTCGAACTGGCGCGAAAGACGGATCCACGTTCCTGGTGCATTTTGACGCTGGCTTTCAATCACGGTCTCCGAGTAAGCGAATGCGCCGGCGGTGCCCCACCAATTCCAGGTAAGAACCGTCCGGGCATTCCGCCATTGATGCTCTCCGATATCGACATGAGGCATCGGACCGTCCGAGTTCGAAGGCTCAAGGGCAGCCTCGAAACGAGTCAGGCGTTTGTGGAGCATCGTGGAAAGCCCGCGCTGTCGGACTACGCCGGTCTCAAAGCTTACCTCGCCGTACGAATCGATGATGGCTCGGACTTTCTGTTCACCGGCCAAAAGGGCCCACTGCATCGATGGGCATTAAACAGGATGTATGTAGAGCTGCTCAATCAGGTATCGGATGCGCGCGTCGCTCGTGGTTTGAAAGCAATTCCTGAGAATTGTTTTCGATTCCATACCCTCAAGCACAGTGTTGCCACGATCATCGCAAACCGAGTGCAGAACATCTTTACTCTAAAGAACCATCTTGGCCACGCGTCAATCTCCTCTTCAATGTCCTATGCGCATCCTGATCCTCGGGCGACTGCTACTCAAGTCCAAAAGGCCCTGTCCAATGCGTTCTCGGGATTCTGAGTATATGCGTCTCTTATATCCAACAATGATTGAGCGAACCGGGTAGCCTATCTGGATTCGGATCAGTTGCCTACCCTTTGTCAGGCTCTCCCGCGCGGATTTTTCCAGTTCCTCGGGAGCCCTTGGGCAGTAATGGCAACGTGCCGGGCCACAGGCAACACGACGCGGTGCGTAAGGAACAATTGCCTTCATAGCGGGCCCAGGTGACTACCCGTTCGCGACTTCAATAGCACCGGGGCGTGGCGTTCATCGGAGCGCAGCGAACACCCTTGACAGAAGAAGCGGGCGGATCAGGCGCGGGGTTTGGCCAGGAAGGGCAGGAAAGAATGTTCTTTGTGTAGAGAAACTCTTAGATCCGCATTTTAGGCCGAAGGCAATTCAGGTGAAACAAAGAGCAGAGGGAAGCCCGATTCATCGTCGGCGAACTATTTGCGTGAGCGTTGTCTGGCTTTGTAGAGCGTATGGGCTCCCGTGATGTTAATGCGATAGGAGATTAATTCGGAGCTTACTTCAAAATGTTCTGCGAGTTCGTCGATCGCCATACCTCTATTAACGGCCGGAAAAATCGCACGCCACGGAAGCAGGGCAGCGGCTCCGACACCATAGGCGTCATGCTCCTGATTCTTATCGTATCCTCTCATTCGCAATCCATCCGTAGAGGGCATTAGGCCCGTCGGCGAGTGCTTCAAATAGATGTGCGCAACTTCTTCCATCAGTGTGATCTTCGTGCGGACCGAGTTGTGCTGAGAATTCAAAATGCAGATGCGAGTCCCATCCGGCAGCGGCTGGGCGTAAACGCCACCGGACCATTGTCTCTTTCCGTGAACCAGAAGTTGTTGCCGCATCGGTTTAGAAATCTGCTCACAAGCGTCATCCAAATCGATGAGAAGCAGCCCGATTAACGGAGCAAGTTTGAAGGGATCGAGCAGATGATGGGTTGCAAGATTGAGCCGTTTGCGGAGTGCTAGGCCATGCGGCTCCCATACTTTGGCTCGCTTGGAAAAAGGCAAGAGCACGCTACGCTTTCTTAAGGGATCTCATGTAGTTATCGTAGGCATTGCGGAAGAGGTGCGACAGCGCTTCAGCGGTCCGGCGGTCAAGGTTTTTGTCAGCTCGAAGATACACTTCGACGATGTCGGGCGTGTGCTCGACAACTTTTCTTTTCCGATGGATCGGTTTTGGTTTTTGTTGACGCAGTTCCTCCCAAGCTTCTCCAAGCCATTCGGCCAACGCTACAAGCGAACCCGCCGCGACATCCTTGGAAGCGCCGCGTTCGATTCTGGAAAGTGTGGGAATTTTCATTTTTGTAAGTTCCGCGAGGTCCCGAAGCGAAAGTTCGTCCTCCTCGCGCTTCTTTCGGACCAGGCGTCCGAGTCGTGCAACATCAATGCCGTCAGCCATTTGCCTCCTTGGGGTTGGGGTGGCGGGATTGTACTTCTCTCCTGCGAGAAAAGCCACTTGACGAGAAGCAAGTTTCTGATATTCTCGTACATGGGAATTATCGCACACGACTAGATGATTTGGAACAAGAGTTCGTGACGCGGCAATCTCGGGCACCCGACCGTAGATTTTCGACGCGTTTGGTGCCAGCGATGGATCCATTTGAATGGGGAAAGGAACGAATCATGGCAGAAGTGGCAAAGATGGTTACGATCATCGTTGACGGAACTGAGCACGAATGGCCCAAGGAAGACATCACCTACGCGCAGGTGGTCACCTTGGAATTCCCGGACTACGCCCAGCATCCCGAAATCACGTATTCGGTGAAATACAAGAACGGGCACGGCCATCAGCCCGAAGGCATACTCGCTCCTGGTGGCTCGGTAAGGGTCAAGAACGGGATGATCTTCTGTGTTTCGAAAACTGGTCAGTCATAACGACGATCTTCGCCGCTTGTTCGAGAAGGGCTACGCCGTCGCGTTTGATAGCAACTACTTGGTCGTCCGGGACATTCCGTATCTAAACAGGGCGAAGCAGTTGCAAATCGGCGCGATTATCACGAAGCTCGTTTTTATCGACCAAGAGCGCGTCAGACAGGACGACCACCAGGTTTTCTTTGCCGGTGGGGTTCCGCACAGCGCGGATGGAACCCCAATCGGTAATCTTGGTGGAGGACCTACCCAGCTTGCATTGAGTGAGGCAAGCGGGGACATGGTCGTGCAAAGGTCCTTTTCAAACAAGCCTACCGACACCGGTGCCTTCCACGACTTTTTCGAGAAAATCGAAAGTTACGTTGGAATAATCTCTGGGCCGGCAATGCAGTTGTATCCAGGAACCTTGCCGTACACTTATCGCTCCGTCGAAGCAGTCCCCGATTCTGTTTTCAAATTCCACGATACTCTGACGAGTCGGGCCGAGATCACTGACCTGTCGGCGAAGTTCCGCGATGACATAGTTGCGGTAATCGGACTGGGCGGCACTGGGGCATATCTCTTGGATTTTCTGGTTAAGGTGCCAGTGCGCCAGATCCGCGCGTTCGACCTTGATGTGTTTCACGTGCACACCGCGTTTCGTTCTCCAGGCCGGCTTGATCCGAGTGAACTCGATAAGCCGAAAGCTGACGTCTACCGGGGGCGTTATGAGAACTTCCGAAGCGGATTGCAGGTGGAGCGCAAGTTCATCAACGCTTCGTCCGTTCGCGATCTCGAAGGGGTCACGTTTGCCTTCGTCTGCGTCGATAAAGGTTCATCACGGCTGGGGATCTTCGAGCTCCTTCTCTCGAAGGGAATTCCGTTTATCGATGTGGGGATGGGGCTGAATCGGAAAAATGGGGCTTTGAACGGAATGATCCGTGCAACCTATTTTTCGGCTGCAGACGGAAAGCGGGTGCGCGATAAGGGGCTGGCGGAGCTCTCCGAAGGTGCGGATGACTTGTACCGTACCAACATTCAGATAAGCGAACTCAACGCGCTGAACGCGTGCTTAGCCATCATCCGATTCAAGCAGCTACGCGGTTTCTATTTCGAAGAGATTCCGTATTTCCATCTGCTCTTCGAAGTCGGCGACCTCAAGATCGTCGGGGAATCTGTACTGTGAAGTTCGAATTGCAGCGCGTTCGCTTCCTGCCGAAGGAACTGAAGCTGGGCGTTCTGTATGTTTCCGAAGAGTTTGAGATTGCCGCTCATTTGTGCGCCTGTGGATGTGGCACGAAGATCAGAACGCCTCTCGGAGCAACCGAATGGTCTGTGGAAGAGACCGAGAGTGGACCTAGTCTGAGCCCCTCAGTTGGGAACTGGCAGGAAGCTTGCCAATCCCACTACTGGATTGAGCGGGGTAAGGTTCGATTGGCTCCGAAGTGGAACGAGGAGCAAATCGCTGAAGGCCGTCGCGAGGAGCAAGAGCGGCGTCGGGTCCACTATGAGGGGCTTTATTGCAAGAAGGGTTGGAGCGTGGAACGTTTCTTCCGCTGGTTAAAGCGCCTTTGGAATCGAATGGGACGCCCCTAGAAAAGTTTTACGCGGATTCGGTAGCTGGAGTATTCGGTTTCTTTTCTCTTGACGCCAAGAATTTCTTGTGAAGCTCAAGGCAGTTGGCGAATTGCTCTTCATTCAGTGAGCTGTCGATGAAATCGGCACCTTTTTGGAGTGTTAGCCATATCACCCGGTTCACCATCCCAACGTAGTCTTTCGCCAATTTCTGGTACTCCTCCTCTAAACGGTTGGGCTGCGGGTTCATTCCAAAAAGAGTGCTGGCAATGGCGACCGAATTAACTGTGGCGTCGTGAGTAGGATGTGCCAGTTCGCTCAGACCAGCCCATTCGCGTGTGAATCCAGCTTCCTCCCCGTGCAGTTTCTTAATTACAGTTTCCAGCTTCTTACGATCTGCCTGCCATTCTGGTTGCCGTTCAAGCCATTTTTGGGCTTTCGCAGTCGAGTCCCGGAGCTTGAATTCAAACTGCAGTTGCCAAGATTCAATGAACGAACGACGCACGCTGTCGTATGAATCAAGAAATTGGGGATCGCAGAGGCGAAGCATCCCACGAAGAAGACAGATTGAACGAATGCCGACCATGAGGAACGCGGAAAGTTGGCTGTGGTCTTCAAGGCCCTTACACTGGTCAATACCGACTTTTAAGTATTCCTGCTCCAATTCGTCCAAGCAGGGACCGATTCCTCGCAACAAATCGTTCGTGGAATTGTTGTTTGTCATAAGGGCATTCCGGCGTGGTCAGTAACGGATGTTAAACGGCACTTCAACGGTATTTGGCCTCAGCCGCTGTTCAGGGTTGCTGCAAGATGATAAGCCGACCTCAGCTAGATCGATACAAATTCAAATGAGCCGGGCCTTATACCAGTGAGGGTCGACCGCCAAGCAATTTCGCCCCGAGGACTTAAAGTAGCCCTACCTACCGAGTCGAGGGCAAGTATAGGATCGTGAAGTGCATCAATGCGATGCGGAGTTGAGCGGAAAGAGCGGAAGGTCTTCTTCCAAGCGCACCCATCTGTGGTGGTGGCTTTCGCAATGAGGTTCGCGTCGACCGCCGATGTGGGAGCGTGATTGCCGTCGGATCGGTTAAAATGAACAACACTATGGCTAACTACGAACCGGGCGATTACGTCAAAGCAGAGTTCAAGGACGACAAGACCGGCGAGAGCGAATGGATGTGGGTGAGAGTGGGCTACTGCGACGAGAAAAAGAGGATTATATTTGGTCAGCTTGATAGCCAGCCCGTTCTCGATCACGGTGAGAAACTGAAGGTTGGGTCACAAATCGCAGTGAGTTACGGAAATATTCGCCAACACAAGAAGGCTTCGGAGTTTAGCCAGCAATAACGTACGTCGACGACTTAGAAACGTCTAACTTGCCAACTCGCTCGCGTCCGTAAACGCAAACCTTGTTCAAAGGACAAGTTGAACATTGTGGTTCTCGGACTCTGCAAATAGTTGAAGCGAAATCCAAGATTCCGTAATTGTGCAGACGACAATTAGTTCTGGGGAGAATTGCCCAAGCTGATGCCCAGATGTCTGGGGATCTCCGTAGATCCTTTCCGGCCAGGTTGCCGGTTATTCGCCCCAAAACCCTAAGCACGTTTGCATCTACGATGGGCAGGCGTTCACCAAAGTGAAAACAAGCTACAGCAGTTGCTGTGTACAATCCAATATAGGGGATCGACAAGAGATGGTCGACGCTGCCGGGTACTCTACCACCGAAACTGGCTACCAGAGTCTTTGAGATGTTCTTGAGAGCGTATGCTCGCTGGTTTTGGAGCCCGAGAGTCTTGAGAAGCTTGACGAGGCTTGTCCTTTTGGCACGCGCAAGTTCTTTGGGTCCGGCGTATTTCTTGACGAGCGCGGGCCAGATGCGTGCCACATCATCCGCTTTTGTTTGCACGAGCAACACTTCTGCAAGTAAGAGGCGGAATGGTGTGACGCCTTTCTTCCGCCAAGGAAGCGCACGCATGTGCTTGCGAGCGTAGCACGCAAAAAATCCTTTCAGCATAGTCGGTAAACCCGAGCCGGCTGATTTCCTTCTGCTCAACCAGAGTATTGAATGTTCAGGCTTTTGAACGGGGTGGGAAGAGAGTCCACCGCGGTTGTGTGATTTGCTCGCCATGTTCGATCACTTCACGGATTGACGCCGACAAGGCCTTCGCCACCGGCGGAGGTACGGCGTCGGATACGAGACGTATTTGGTCTGATAGCGTTCCCCACAGCCTGTAGTCAGGAGGAAATCCTTGAAGAAGCATCGCCTCGTAGACGCTCAATCGCCTCCGGCCGCCCGGATGTATATGGACCTCACGATGACCATAAGCAACTGTCCAACTCGGCTTGTCCCATTTGAGGACTCGGAACGGACGGCCCTTGATATCACCCTCTTTTAGATACCCATTGAAGAATTTCTTTGATCTGGGATTCATGCACCAGTGGTTTGGGTGAACCGGCAGCTCTTCCGGATTTGCGCCCCGCTCAAAAAAGGCAGGTTTCGCGAGATTTTCGATTGTGTCGCGCACGGTTCTAATTGGCGCGCCGTCCGATTCGGGGAAGAAAAAGTCAATGTTAGGATACTTTTTGTCGTTAAATCCGATAACGAACAGTCTTTTCCTTACCTGCGGAACGCCAAAGTCTTGTGCATCCAATTCGCCTTCGAAAACCGTGAAACCAGCGGACGCGAACAGCCTCTTGAATGTTTTGAATAATTCCGCGTGCTTCTCTTGCTTGAGGCCCAGAACATTCTCGAAGAGGAAAAAGTCAAGGTCGAACGTTTTGGCAAGCTCTTTAAGAATGCGGGCATAATTATGAGGAAGATCGGCCCGAGGATCATCCTCCGCACCATTTCTATTGCTGAGGGAAAAGGCCTGGCAAGGCGGTCCTCCAATCACCCCTACTGGTTTGGCAGATACCGGGAGCTCAGCAATACGTTCGAGGATATATCCCTTTGGAATAGATGAGAGATCTTGCTTCAGGACTCGCACGGACGGGTGGTTACGCATGTAAGTCAAACAGGCGGCGTCCTCTTTATCTAGAGCTAGGATTGGTGTGAACCCGGATTGCATAAAACCGAGGTCGAGGCCGCCGGCGCCTGAGAACAGACTTACGACTGGCAGGGTTTGTTGATTGGATTCTGCCGGAGGACTTCCCGGTGTCTGTCTATTAGCTCTTCGCATTTGTCTGCTCCGGGCGGCCTTTCGTCGTGGCGTTTTGCGGCACCGGCTTGTTGTTGGGAGCAGCCTTGATTTCTGGAAGGTTGGATTCTTCGATGAGAATCGTCCGTTTGGAAGGAAATACGGTACTGTCTAATCGACGGCCGAGTCCAGTAATTCTAATCGAGTCTCGGGCTTTCAATGCGCTTATGTCCTGATGCACCTCGACAGTCAATGGGAATAGCTCCAACCTACCGGGCTTGACAGTGCCAGCTTGAATAATAACAGTCAATGTGAAGGCTTCCCCACCCAGCAGTAGTTTTGGACCGTCCGAAACAGCTCCTCGAAGCAGCTCGCCGTCGAGTTTACCGAACCAATTGTCATTAACTGCACTCCATAAGGCCGGACAGATGATTTGGAACGGGCAGAGACAACAAGTGTCGGGCGCTGGGGATGCGAAGTCATTTGGGTCGGCTCCAACGCTTACAAGATTGTTGTATCGATCGAGAAGAGTGAGGGCAGCCTGTGCTTCGTCCCTACAAGTAGATTCGTTGAGTTCTACTTCCACGGGTTGTCCCGTTATCGGATACAGTACGCCCCGGTGGATCGATACCGAGAGGGCAGAACTAGCCAAAAAAGCGTAGAGACGCAACTGTCGCACATAAGAAGCTTTCAAGTTGGTATCTTTGTTATTTTCTCCGCGCTCGAAGATGTCACCCGTCTTGTAATCAAGAATTTCTCCATCGCGAACCACGTCAGGTCTTCCCATAAGTTTTCCGTCGCACGCAGCAAATGTCTCCTCGCGCGTTGTGCTTGAAACGCATGGTGTAGGGCCAAGTCGGCGGCTTTTGTCCACTGCCGCTAGGTCAACGAGTTCGTGTGCACGTAGATGAACACTGGCCTGCGCTACGTAATAGCCCGGCCAGGTCTCTGGCGATCCGAATCGGCGGTTGAGTGGGTGGCCGCTCGCGCGCTCAAGCTGCTTTGTTATAGCTTGGTTCCAGAGACTGTCGACAGTGCTATCGAGTACCTCAGGCTGACAATTTACGCGGGTGATCTTCTCAAGAACTTCATGATACGCAAGCCCCAACCACGCCCGAGGACTGCTGAGAGCAAATGCCGCGCTTCCGCGGGTTCGCGACAAACCGGCCTTGAGCAAACAGGTGCGCATTATCTCAGCCAGAGTAGGGCTAGTTGACGGGATATTTGGCAGGTTCAAATCGCAAGCAGTCAGAACGGCCTCCGCAACACCTCAAATATAGATTTGAATCGAACTTGGTTCCCTCCTGCGGCGGCCTGAACATAGGCTGTTGCCAGTTGTGGTCCGAGTCGACTGGGATCGCGCTCCCACAAGGGATGGGTGATGATCTCCACGATATTTCCGCGACGACCAGCCTGAAGACCGCCTATCGTCATCTGTTGCCAGCCTGGTTTCGCTGCGAAGTACTGGCCTGCGACAGTCGCGTCGAGCCCCTGCCAGTAAGGGACGGAGAAGTCGATTAGCGCAGCGGGATCGAGAGCGAGGCGTGCCATGTCCAAGCCGAGGCGCCAATCAAGAATGGGGTGGTAGGGCAGGTTATTGAAATCTCGTAGACAGTCGGGGCACGAGGTTCTGCAAGCGTCGGCACCGGGGCCAGCGTGCTGCCCACTAACGAGAAACGCATAGAATGTTGGTGATTGCGGTGGCTGTCCCAGGACATACCGAAGCAGGCGCTCGGTTTCATTGGGCTGTCCCAATAGGGAGGCATAACCGGCGCCATTTTCTAAGCTGTCAGAAAGGAATATCTGGCCAATGATGTCACCTGAGACGTCCCGAAGCACTCGAACACCGACTTTGATTTCCCACTCGTGCACATCAAGGTAGTCCGCAGCCGCCCGCCGGAGGAGGAATCCAAACGAGAACAACGCAGCTCGCGCCTCAAGTCCTTGTTCACCTGCGGGTGAGCTTCGGATCCCAACGGGCCAGTTCGCTATCCCCAAGACCATAACGTCGGTAACTTTTACTGACGCGAGAGCGCGCTCATCGATGCCAGCTGCTATATCGACTGCAGGGTTGGCAATGCCAATGCCGTCGAGGGCTGCACGAGTCACCCAGCTCTCGCTTTGTAAGAGCTTTTCGAAACTAAACAGCCTCCCATCATTATCATTTACAACGTAGACGACCTGTTGATCAGCGCACACATTGAAGTTCGCCCTAGAATTGACGGCTAAGGGCGTGATCCCCATCTTCGGCCTTGAGGCTCGTGGGGTCCACTCGAAGACACCGTCAAAGTCCCTACCGCTTCCATCCCAAGTTCGGAAACCTGCAGGCTGCGCCAGGCGAATTATCCGGTAGGGCGGATTCTGCGCCGGTGTCGCGCCGCACACTGCACAAGAAGCTGGCGGTGGTTGGGATCCATCCACGGCTTGGCAATTTCCGCACAGGCCTATCGTGATAGCCGGACCGAGTGGGCCTGGCTGCTCGACCAGAGTATTTCCTTGCGGTCGATAATCGACGACCCCAACTGCAGTGTGTACTAGGCCATCTTTTACGGTCTCAGCGGCGGGGGCGAACTGGCTGATCGCGATGTCCAGATCGCGGTCGACGACATCATCTGGCGGCCAAGGGTAGCTACTGCGAGGTTGGTCGTGAAACAAAAACCTGATGCGTGTCGGGAATCCAAACATCGGCAAGATCCCTCCGTTGGCCAGCCGCTCGCTGAGGGCGAGTTGGGTATAACGCGGATCTATCGATATGGCCGTTACAGCGGGAACGAGATCATTCCTAGAGTAATTAATTAGCGATTGACGTCTACCCTGAAGGGATGGATCTGCGTAGACCAACAAAACGTCACAAATTCGACTCACGTCCGCGGAGTTCTGCTGAACCCACTGTTGAACCAGCTGGGCAGTGGTCGCTGTCGGCGGTGCGCCCGAAGGAACTTGCGGTGGTGTTGAATTCCAGCCAGACGCGCTGCCAAACTCTCCATGAACGCTGTCGCCGCCACTCGTCTGGAATAGGCTTAGCGCGGCGAAAGCTCTTCGGAGGACCTCTTTTGCGAGAACACGCCTAATGATGCTCTCCCTGCGCATATCTACATAGGGTTGTGGTGGCGGATCAGACGTGATTCTCTGAGGCCGCTGGAAGTAATAGTCATCGTGGCTTCGCCCGCGACACAACGTAAGGGCTACAGACATTCCGCCCCCCCGGCGCCCAGCACGACCGACCCGTTGTTGATAGTTGAAACGCATTGGTGGCATATTTGCCATCATGACAGCGAGCAAGGAACCAATATCAACACCGGCTTCCATAGTGGTCGTCACACTTAAGAGATCAACGGGATCGACTAGCGAGTTTTCCTGGGGTGCCGGCAAGCAGATGTCCTGAAACAAGCGCTGCCTCTTTCGCGCATCTCCCTTATTAGTTTGCCCGGTCAGCTCTTCGCAATTGAGCCGGAAAACATCGCCGGCCTCGGTAGCCAAGTACCTGTAGTAGTCCGGTGTAAGTTGAGCGCCGACTGTCGGTTGTGGTGGGCCGAGAGGCGACCAGCAATCCGTGCATACGCTACCTGAGGGATGCAGGTGAATTCTTCGGCATTGCGTGCATTCGTAATACGACATCCCCGAAAGTTGCAAGCACAAGAAAGCAACCTCCAAGTAGTAATGTGAGATGTTGAGGCAACCGGTCGTAGATAGATAGCTGACGACATCATTTATGAAGTCGTTTGGAGTGAGGTTATTTCGCAAAGCAATTTCAGTCAGGTATCCAGCTGCATAGCCCGGAATCGCACCTTGGGAAGAGCACGGATGTGTGGAAAGTCGCTTTCGAGATCCCAACAAGCGGATCACACCGTCAGCGCCTTCCTGCACAAGAGGTGATGGTGCCGGAAATGAAATGCGATCAGTCGTTGGGAGAGCCAATAGCAATGACTCGATGCTTCTCCTGCCCGAAGCAAAGAGTATGTCCATCATCTCTACGAGCGAGCCTTCTTGTATCCTCCTCAAATGATCCCGCTGCGGTTGAAGCAACTGTCCTGCTGGCCTTGGGACTGGTTGACCACCGTGGGGCCAATCGTAGAGGTCTCGCCAGTTGCCGCGGAGATTCTGTGTATCAGTCCAAAGACTGTCCTTTCCATACCCGGCCGGATTCATTCCCACCGATAGTAGGCGAGCGGACGTTTCCCCGGCGAGTTGCGTCACGTGGAATGGACCATTGGCCGCCCGTTGGAGAATTCGTTGTGCCGATTGTTGATAGGTCAGTCCTGTTCCGGACCCCGCAGGTAAACCTGCCGTAGCCGGATTGGCCGCCATCGCCAGAGCCGTTGCATCTACTGGATGTTCAGATTGAAACACCAAAGCGGCTTGTTGTTGTTCAGCAGACAGACCCTGTCCGTGACACCGTGCGTCAAAGGCTTGAGGGCCGACTGCCTGTTGGCTCAACGCAGTCATGAAGACTTGCCGGAGTGCATCTCGGTAGTGAGAGAACCTCATTCCCGCTGAGAGTTTAGCCGCATCCTGACGACTGTCAGAGAAGACCACGAGCTTTCGCTCCGTCGACAGGGGCGGCCGCGCCAAATCGCGCAGAAGAGTGTCAGAAAGAACCTGCGCAATCTTTTGGAAGCCTGTACGCTGTGTTCGAATTGGCGAACGGACTACGGTGCGGCGCGCCCAGTCCGCGTCGCAGCGGGGGCAATGAGCTGGGTAAGCCTCACGGCCGATCCCCTCCGCTGGAGGATTCTGCCCGTGGAGGGAAGGCACATAGTAAAGGTAGCCCGCAAGAACTCCTTGACCACCTCCAAGACCGGCTCTGCCGTCCACAGGATCAAAATGCGCTGCTCGCCATGTTCGTCTGACGCCATCTTGCGTCCATTCCGGTGACACCGGGGCGAGATTGCCTGGTGTTGGCCAGAAAACAGCAAAACGCTCGTAGTCACGGTCGAATGCGGCAAGATCGGGGGCCGCCTCCAAGTTCGGATGGTCTGGGCTCAAGTACCACTCGTTCGGATTTCCAGTCTCGCGACGATAACCACCCAAGAACACTTCACCACACGCTTCGCAATACAGGAGTTCCAATACGCGAGCGCCGCACGCACACGTAAGTGTGGGCAAATAGTGGAGTATCCCGACGGGGCAGGGCTGTGTTCGGTGTGGCGCCGCTGAACAAGCGGGGTCTGTGCAGATCCATAGGCCCTGAAGGTTACGGAACATGAGGTGGACACGCATGGGGAGCGGGGCAAATCCGGCTTCGTTCCTTGCATGTGAAAGCGCGGTCAGGAGCCCGTCGACGGCCAGTCCGGCCTGCGTCAACGGTGCTCCAGGGAAGAGTGTCTGAGCCAGCTCTGTCGGAGTACGGGGGATAATTTGCCCGGCTGTTGCAGAAGCAAGTCGTAGTGCATCTGGGGCCTCGACATGTTGGAGCGTATTCGCAAGGACAGTCCCGGTCGAAGATTCTGTTCCCACGGGCAGCGCGCCAACCGCCGCACGTAGCTCTTCTGTTGCATGGGGTAAGGTCTCTATCCCTCCAGCGTTCACTTCCTGCGCAAATTGAGCCAGAGCGTTTACGTGCGAGGCAAATCTCTCATGCGCGTCCGGATTTGGCGGAACCACATAGTTTGGACCTCCGATTACAGTGAATCGGTTGCGCGCTCTCCCAAAGAATTGCTCCAAGTAGTCAAGCCCAGCGGTACCTGCCTCCAACGAGGCGCTCGACGAAATAATCCGAAGTTGGTCGGAGTCCGGTGCTAGCCCCAGTCGATCCAGAAGTACGCGGAGCAGGTAAGCCACCTCGGTGCCCGGGGTGCCACGATACGTATGCAGCTCATCGACGACGAGATGGAACATTCGATCTCGGGACGCCGCCAGCCACTGCCTTGTTTGCTCAAAGACCGGGGTTTCGATGCTCCGCATCAACATGATGTTCAGCATCGAATAATTCGTAATTAGGATATCTGGAGGAGTCTCCTGCATGTCCCAGCGGGACCACATCTCTGCTCCGTCCACTCGTTGAAAGAATCGCTCTGCCGCGCTGCCTGCTACTGCCTGCGCATCCTGATGAATATTCCGCAACTCGTCTCGGAGACGGGAAGTATTGGAGGAATCTCGGCCTCCAGAGACAGGCGTTTTCCCCGTATATCTGCCGAAATAGATGAGATTACCGTGACGGTTTAAATTGAGCCAAGCTCTGGCCGCGGGACTGTCGAGCGCCTCCCGCAATCGTGCGAGCTGATCCTCCACGAGCGCGTTCAGCGGATACAGGATCAGGCCCCGAATTGCGGCTGGACGGGACTCATGTGCACGCTGGCTGATCCGCGCGGCCCAGCGACGCCGTGTACCCTGCATCGTGAATTGGTTCCACCAGTCCCACTGCGCGGGGCGCTGGCCGGGGGATGGCCAAGTGGCAGACTCGCGGATTATCGAGGCAACGAGAGGGAGCAAAAAGCATTCCGTTTTTCCAGAACCCGTGCCAGTAGTCACAACCACGTCGCGCCCGTTTACGACGACCTCTCGAAAAACATCTCGTTGATGTTGGTAAAGGGTCCAGCCCGTCCGGAACAAGCCCTGGGCCGTGAGCCCTGCTACATCTGTGACTTCGCCTTGCTGCCAAATGCCACCGAGAAGAGCTTGAGCGGCCTGGCTGAATGATTCCCCACAGGTCCGGTACGCCGGGACTGGCTCTATGAGTGGATGTCGATATATTCGTCCGTCTGGATCGAGCAGTTGTCGCCGCTCCCCGACAAGATTCTGATATCTAAGGTCAAAGGGGCTATCGAGATATCGAAGATACATATCTCTCAAATCCTCGAAAAGTCGCAGAGCATTCATGGAATCGAAGTCTCCTGGCGAAGTAGCCCTGCCGCGAATCGCGCAATGTTGGGAGGAACGTTCGCATACTCAATGCGAGCGAAACCCTTAACAACGGGCGGAAGAAGACCTGTGCAAAGGACTAGCGCCCTCTCAACGAGTGGGGGGGGTCTACAGCTTACGGGAAATGACAATATTTGCTTTTGCTCATCGTACCGGAGTATGGCGCGGATTCCCCGATGTCGCAGGATGGCATACTTTCCGACCTGTACCGCTACGCGGAATGTTTTCCCCCTCCATCGCAAAAAATGGAACCGCTGGTATTTCATTTGGAATCGGAATAGCGCCGTAGACATACGGACCATATCTCTGGACGTTGCAGTCTCCCACCCGAGTTTGGAGGCGGAGAATCTGTCGATGGTCCATCCCGGCCCAGTAGGAGGCTCAGCCGGAAATCTGCTCCTTGGATCATCAACTGGCGGAAGCGCCGCAAGCAATGAGGCAGGGGCATTGACTTGAAAGGCCAAGCCAGAATCCTTTGCAACCTGCAGGAGCACGTCGCGGTCACCTGCCATTAGAACGAGTCGGTCCGGCATACCGGCGTTTGCTTGAGACTGAAACGATACTGCACCGCGCAAAAGATTCAACCTGTTTAGGAGTTCTGGGGAACGAGCCCCACAGAGAAAACCAATCCACTCGCCGTTGTGCGCGTGCACGGCCAATGCTGGTGGCACAACTCGCCAGTCCGCTCCAGCTGACTCTGAGAAAAACTCAACATGCCCAAGACGTTGTAAGCAGAATCGCACCGTCTGGTACAAGGAAAGATCGCTCGTCGCGGAGTCGTCTCCATTTTCCTCATTCTCGCCAACGACTTTGTCTTCAACGTGAAATTGCTCAACGGCTGAACGGAACACAGACCATGACCCCATCTCGCGTGCTGACATCCATATTAGGAGATCATTGACGCTCATCTCCGAACCTTCCAAATGTCATGCGCTGCTCGTTTGTATGAAAGCCACAAACTCCAAACCTCATCCGTCTCAGGTTTCGTTCGCAAGCCCTTTCGACTGGTATCCAAGATCGAGCGCATCCATATATCGATACTGCGTTCGTCGCCAGAGTTCGTAACCGGGGTGCTTCCACGTCTTCCTACGTGGGGTCCCTCGTCATAGAGGAGCAATATGCTGTGCGCTCGTTTGTCGCAGTGCAGCGGATCGCGCGGTAGAGCCCAAACGGGTCGGAATGAGGGGGAAGCGATAAGCGAGGCCGAGCGCACATCCGACGCTCGGTATGCGTACGCATAATCCCCGGGGATCGAGCCTATCAGGATTGGATTTGTCTCTGGGACGACCAACGAGGGTCCGGACCTCCGGCCACCGGCAAAGGAAGCCTGAACCAGCGGCCCACAAATAGATGTCCTCTCGGCAGAACCGTAGAAGGACGGGAACGTGTAAGCGTCCCACCTCTCCCACGAGGCCGCAAACGGAACGATCGAGTAAGACCTGATTGAACCTGCGCACCAGATCGAATGCGTACCGACCGAATCCCAGCCAGGGATTGTATAGTCACCGGCAGCTCCAAGAGAGGCAGGGTGGCCATCGATGCGGACTTCTGACGTGTGCTGTGGCTCGCCATAAACGCGAATCAACGGAGGATGGCCTTCGAGCCAGTTTGCGTACTTGGTCCTGATTCCTTCTTCCAAGCTAATCTCTACGTGCGGAACCGGTCGCAACGCATTGAAAACATCGAAGTCAGCTGTAGGAGGAACCGGTGCGGTCGGAACGACACCGCGGAATGCAACCCAGCCCGGAGGAGCTCCCATCAACTCGTCGACAAAGGTTGTAGCTCTTGCGCCAGTCTTCTGGATTGCATCCTCAACCTCTCGCTTGATCTGTGTTGCGCAGAGCACGACATGGTTGCGACCGAGATCAAGGCTGGACTGAGAAACGTATCCGCTGATATCGGTACGAGCAGCAAGTACAAATAGATCCCGACCACTAAGCGTCCAGATGAATTGTTCGTCGGCGCCATCCTGCTTCCAAACAGTACCGTCTTTCAGGACCTGTGAAATGTTGTCCGGCACGACATCCTGATACCACTCATCTTGCATTGCTCCAAGCTGCATTTGGCCAGATCGAGTAGCAACGGAAATTTCTTCCGGCAACCCTTCAGACCGCTTTGCAATCAAGGAAATGTTGCAGAAACCGTCACGATCAAACCGGAGACGGACGGCAAGTGGTAGAGATCGATCGCGGGTATGAGTTTGTCCGGCCTCTGCACGTTCGGTCTCCCGCGCCTTATCCTGTGGGTGCGGTGCGCTTCGGGCAATACCTTGGTACTTACGCGGTTTTCTCTCCGCCGGCGTATTTTCTTCGACAGCTGGGGCATTGATAGGACTAGTAAGGACTGGCTCCGCATAATAAATCTCGGTGCTCAATTCGGCTTCTTCCTCCTCCGCTGCCGACGCGGGCTCGCCAGATAAGTCTCTTGAGGCTTCCATGTTTGCAGCAACGTTTTCTGGCCTGGAAGTGCCTGCGGCGACGGCGGGTGCCGTCCCATTAGCAGCGCCGCCATCTTCGTGATCTTGATCATTTATTCCTTGCGATTGTTTCGTCCCGGTATCGCGAGATTCAGATGGCCCCGCTCCGATCTCTGTGGCGGTGATCGGATCCAAGTTGGATGTCAGTGCAAAGCCACTAGGCTTCTGCACCGGTTCAACTCCAGCCTCCCAGCCCGAGCTGTCTTGCCGGGCTTCGCCGCCTTCGGTGCTATCGAAGTCTTTGTATTCCTCCAGTGTTGGTGGCGATGTTATTTCACGAAGAGGACTTGCAACACTTTCTTCGCGCCTGGTCTCATCGGATTCTAAAACCTCGACAGGAATTGCAAGGTTCGTAAGAGATTCCTCAGGAGAGGGACTGACTCTGTATGGCTGCTCCGTTTGGCTCTCGATACTTCGAGTGGACGTATGCGGTTTCGTTTCTATCTCGTCTAAAGTCTCATCCAGTGGAGTGCTGATTTTCAGGATTGTTGAACTCAGGGTGCCGCCTTGTGTGCTGTGCGGCTCAAGCATTTGATGTGCTGGAAGAGCCGGCGGCGTATCGTGAGCGAGTTTCTTCGGAGGTTTGCGACTTCGGAGCACTGCCAGAACTATGGCGATGGTTGCCGAAACAAATAGGGCACAGCCGATGGTGTATGCAAGCAAAACGCTGCAGACTCCGGACCTTTATCTTAATGGGAGCGAGATACGTACACTATAAGTCGATATAACCAAAGGAACAAGGATCTGATTACGGTCTGCGGCCACCACGGAGTTCGGCATTGTCACCTGAGAAGAGTGCACGTCGGAGTGCGCCAGATTCGTGTGTTACTGGCTCGCTCGGTAAAGATCGGCTTTCCTCAGAAAGCGAGAGAGAGCAAAAAAGGGCGAGAGCATTCTTCTCGGCACGGATCAAGCCCGCGCCGAGGTTTCAACCCTTTCAAAAGCGAACCACCTTATTGTCACACCCGCCTCGTCGAGCAGTGTCAAAGCTTTCTGGAAGTCCTCGCCCCACTTCGGATCGGACAGATCGGGTTTCTGGGCGACGAGCAGCCGAATGCCGGATTGAACGATCGCCCTGGCGCAATCCATGCAGGGGAACCAAGGAAGATACATCGTACAACCTGCGAGGGGGATTCCGATACGGGCCGCATTGTAGATGGCGTTCCGCTCGGCATGTTCCACCCACATATACTTTTCAGGGCGTTCGTGCCGACCTGGAACGTCGTCGTCTATCCCCCGGGGAAACCCGTTATATCCGAGGGCTCGCACTTCGTTCTCGGGCCCGGCGATCACCACGCCGACCTTCGTGCTGCGGTCTTTGCTCCATTCGGAAATGTGACGAGCGAGATTCATGAATCTCGCGTCCCAGTCTGCCATGTCTCATTCCTCCCAGCGACCGGATGGTCACCGAAACGAACGGTTGCTGCTCTCAGGATGAACTGTCACTGCGGCGTTGAGCAAGCTTATCTTTTCCATCTTCCGCCCGTCTAGTGGATGCTAGGATCCGTATTCCCCTCTTAAGCGATAAGCCAGCTGCCTCCATTGTTCCCGTCTTTCAAAGGTATTGTCCATGCAGTAGAACGTTTCAATCACAGGCCCCAGCATCCCAACCCAGCCTTCCGGTGCTCGTTTCCGGTCGATGAAGATAGCCGACTCGAACTCGCCCATACTCTTTTCGTCCCTAAGGAGCTGTTCGACTCGATCTTTGATGCCATCAAATACCATTCGCCGAATCTCGGTCGAACTAATCGCCGCCACCTCAATAAGGGACCGAGTGGCCCCGTAGCGGACCCAGTGATAATCATCATGGTCCAAGCGGTCGAATAACACGGTCGCATTTGCCGTGCTCGGAAAAGAGCCTAGGACATGAACGATCCTCCAACGCACGGTTCTGTTCTGGTCGCCGATTGATTGACGGAGCCGGTCCTGGAGCTCTTCCGAAAGCGGAAGGCGCTTCAAAACATTTGCGATTGTCCACCCACGAAGGGAGTCGCCTTGAAATATAAACGTCAAGTCGAGAGCTTGCAGGGCATTCGGCCCGGACTGCGTGAAGAGGGTTCTCCATTCCTCGAACCAGATCTTGTCGCTCTGCACCCCGCCGAGAATAAGAAAGAGGTCTTCGACGTGTGAAGCAGAGAGGAAACTCTGGACCCGGGCTCCGGGGAACAAGCTCAAAGCATCCTTCGCCTTTGTTTGAGTTGCTCTCATTAAGTCCCACTGACGTTCCGCGAGCATAGTGATGATAACGGTTTCCATTTCATGGCTGACGAGCGTTCGCCCTTGAGATCCGCCCTCAGTCAGAGCGTATGCTGCGCCGTACGGGTTCCAGTCGTAAATCAGTCGGATAAAGCGATCCGCACTTTCAGCGTCGGAAGTCTGTTGAAGAGCCATAAAGAGCGCATCGAAAGAGCTTGCATTGAAAGTGAGAACTCCCAACGTGTCGGGAGACCAGGTCTCGGTGTTTTTGACTACGTACCTGGATGCCAGAAAGTCGTGTTTCAAATGATGATCGAATGAACCCAGACCACCGGTTATCAAGATGGCTTTGGTATCGATCAGTTTTCGCGTCACTTCAGGTCCGGCTTGCGTACTGAACGACTCGATACGAAAAGTCCTGGACTTGAAAGTGTCATACGATTGGTACGCCGCTCCCGCAGCAGCATCAATTTCGTTTTCGGACAAGCTGGCATGAGTGGTGAAGTAAGTGTGGATGGTCTCGGAACTCGTACGGCCCGTCGGCGTGCCATCCGTCAGCAAGGAATTAAGAAAATAAGGCGTCGACAGCAGTGCACGTGTGGAGGCATCGGCTTTTTCGTATGGCTGATCGTTTCCGAATTTGTTTCGAAGCTGCTCTCGAATTTCCATTTCATCCAAGGGAAGAATGGTAGAGAGCCTCCATCGTTGTGCATCGATGAAAGTGCGCCGCACCATTCTGTCCGCCACAACGATGCCCGTATGAACGGCGTACTGCGCGTAGTCGTCGATAGTTGCAATGATCTCTTGACCGGTATTTTGTGCAACTTCGTTCAAACCATCGACAAAGATAAGACGGGCTATATCGGTTGGTAGAGCGTCTAATTGCATCACGGAGAATTGCCCAAGCCCAAGGCTGGAGAATAAATAGTCCATGCGTGCGACTGTTCCCTCTAGCTTCTTCCAGTCTTCGTAATGGATAGAAGTCCATTTCTTCAAGTCAAATACGACCGGCAGATTGGGAGATTCGAGAGTCTTCCTCATGAGACGGCGAATGACTACCGACTTCGCCCCGCCACCTTTACCCGATATCAGTACCCGGCCAGTGACTATGGACCGTTTCACGAGATCTTCGATGGGAGTCGTCTCGGCCGGATTCCCTTGGAAGAGCGCTTCGTAGGTCAGAAACCATCCGACTGAAAGGCCGAATTGGGGTGAAGGCTCCGATTGGGGGGAAGCATCGAGATAAGCAGTGACGGACGCTCTCAGCGCATTGACTTGCTTCGACGAGCTTTGTGCTGGAATGCTACCCATACTAACCTCTCTGGAATTTCTTCCGCACGGCATCCACCATTCTCTCGACCAGCGGTTTTCGCAGCCCACTTACAGCAGTTTGAGGTTCTGGAGGAAAATGGAGCAGCAGCTTCTCAACCACGCACCGGGCAAAGGCCAACGCCGCGCTCGCCGCGTAAGGAGTCCAGTTTTTTCGTGTTGCGTCGCTCTCCGCGGAGTTCACGAAGTCCGAGATGCCGCGTATCACGAGAAATTGGGGATTGTAGTGAACGGAACCGCGGGCGGAAAACACTTGGTGGGCTACTCCAAACGACTCAGTCTCGAAAGCAAGTGCCTTGTCGAATCTCTCGACTAGCTCTTTCTGATATTCACTGCTGGGCGAAGATAGGATCTTCTCGCCTGCCGCAATATTCCCGACTAATACCTTAGGGGTCTCTTCTGGCTTGGGTCTTGGCTCACCGATCCACGCATGCCACGCCGTAGTCGCGCGCAACGTCTGCGCGAAGTTTTCTCGAAGATATAAGGACGGGTGGTCATGGGGTATCTTGCGCTGCAAACTTTCACGACCCCGCAATTTGACAAACTCTGTGTAGTCGATAAAGTCGCCCGTTATCACATCACCCAAGCGGGTGCCATCGCGGCCCGTACCCGCGTCGACGTCCTTGAGTACGCCACCTGCGGTACCAACAAGGAAAATGTAAACCGTCCTCAGATCCTCTATCAGGGCTGCCGTAGCCCGGAATGCGGGCGTATTCGTCCTGTCGGAGGCTTGGCGAACAACTACGTCATACGATCCGGACGGCATGGCGCCGATAACGAAATAGGGAGAATTAGGTATGTTGTGTTGTGCGTTGAATATCCGTTGGGCCGCTTGGAACTCCTCATCTGTTATCGTGAGGATTCCAACTTTCGTAAAACCCAATTTACCTCTTAGCACCGCGCCCTCTCGTGAGGAAGAAGATGGGTAGACTAGGCCACGCCAATCCATCATCCAGGGGGGGCAAACAAAAGTCAAACGTTCTATAGTTCCTACTTGTTCTAGTAACGAGGCTGGAATAATGAATTCACCGCTGCTCGAAACGCTAGGTTAGTACAATGAGTGAATCAATCGAGTAAATCCCATCCTTCTGACGTTCCACCTGCTTATTTGACCCGAGATCCGGCGGTGAGGCGACGTGCCCCTTCGGGCAGAGTTGCGCCCGGCTGTCCTCGGATGTGGCGATGGACTTAGATTCGGATTGACGGTCCCGGCCGGTCCAAACCTGTCTGCCAGACAGCACGTTTGAGGTGGTCGCAAAGGGTGCTATAGCCTCCGAACCAGCGGTCACGGGTCATGGTAACGCGACCGCTTGACCCTGCCACGGCGTGCTTAGATCGCGGCGACATTGCCGGGACCAATCCTTTTTAGAGACTGCCTCGTTCGCCGTTACATTGATATGTCTAGTATATCACTGGACACGTACACGTAAGATAGTTGCCCATCTGTAACAAGTACCGCTTATTTTGTGTGCACAGGTCTAGAAAAATAAGGAGACGTCCAATGGTACGTACAGGGTTCCGCAACGTGTGTGATGAGAACCGGCGGCAGATGAAATCAAGTATTCCCACAAGTTTGATCCAGCGGAGTTGCAAATGGATCGTCAATCTTTGCGTACTGTTGATTTGCCTGGCGGCCCCTCACGGCGCCAGTGGGCAGGCAAAACCCAGCGATAGCCCCCTGTCGCAGTGCATAGCTGCGAATCCAACGCAAAAGCAGGCCGCTACTTCTGACAAGGTAACGTTGGCCTGTCCGGCCAACCCGCGGATTACCAGTCTCCTCACACCGCCCCCTAGCGACAAGAATCCCGGAGCGCCCCTTAGCGACAAGAATCGCGAAGCGAAATTGGCAGGCAAAATAGAATTGCCAGGAGATCTGCGCGTAACCGCGGTTGAGGCGTCATTGGACAAGTGCCCTTCTAATCTGGCGGTGATTGTCCACGTTGCAGTCTGGAGGGTAGGAGATTCCGACACTTATGGCCTCGATTCAAGCGAATGGCACGTTTACCATCCAGGGAAAAAAAAGAAAGACAATGTAGAAACCTGCATACTCAATCCAACCTCACTAAAGGCTAACGACCAACCGCTGCTCTACGCTGACAAAACGGCCCTTCTGATTGGCATAACGCTCTTTAGAAAGCCAATCGACCCCAACAAGGTGGTCGTTCTGTATAAGTTCTCGACGACGCCAGAAGTGCCGGAGAATATCCAGAACTTGAGTGCACTCCTGGCGGCACTGTTGGGCGCGGCGCTTCCGACCGCAGGGCCGGGAGGAGCAGAGGTTACGACGAGAGATACATTTGTCGCAGTCACGTTTGTACCGGGCGACAAGAGATTGCCCTTTGATTTCAACTTCACCTATTCAATGACGCCAAAATCGTCAAAAGATTCAGGCTCCGGTCAATCACCGAAATCAGCGAATGTGGGCGAGGACTACAGTTTTCAAATTCCAATTAAAGGAGGAACAGCACCGTACAAATACGCGATGGTCAGTGGCAATCTTCCTCCGGGGCTGACGTTAGACGCAAACACAGGCAAAATTGCAGGGAAACCGACGGTTGGTGGAGACTTCAAGTCTACGGTCGAAGTAAAGGACAGCAGCGTTCCGCCTCTGGTTTCTCACGCAGACATCGATCTCCCAGTTACCTCGACAATGTCAATTACCTTGGGAGGAGCCGACATTACGAAAGCACAAGCAGCTGATGCGGGTGCTGGGGCGGGTCCCGGGCCGTCGAAACCGACCGATTCGTCAAAAAATACAGACAACTCGAAGAATACGAATGCTCAAAACAGCAATCAAGCGGGAAATGCCACGCAAGTAGTGGATTGCACAGCGACTACCAGCGGATCGCCTTGTACCATTAGCAAGAGCTTTCGGAGCGATGACAAGGAGTTCTTTGATTTTTCACTCGCAATTGCAATTCCGGGACCGAAAGAAACGATTTACAGCATTTCGTCCACTGGGGCTGTTCAACACTCGGTGACGACTCACACGGACATGTACGCAATGCTCGACCTGTATCCAGGATTTTGGTGCTGGAATAAAGAATCGGGCGTACCGCACTTCGCGCTCGGCCTGCCAGTGACAAGCCAAGTCTTTCACCGACCCTTCTTTGGTGTGTCCGAGAATTTTACCAGCTGGACGGGCCTACAAAGACATGGCTTTCCATTGCAAATAAGTGTGTTCGGTGGAGTTGTTTACATGCAGACCAAATACCCAACTGCTGTTGCGAATCCTGGCCCTGGTCAGCCAGCAACAGTGTTAACGCCTACCCGAGTGACAAAACCAATGTATGGCCTGGAGTTGTCAGTGACCTCTTTAGTCAGCAAGATTGGTGGAGGCAAGAGTAAGGGAAAGAGCTGAACCAGCTTTCGACCAACTACTTGACGGAAGATCACATTAGAGCTGGCCGCTAGTCTCAGAAGCGGGCGTGATGATGCTCAACGGCACGACGGACGATTCCACTTTTCGCATCTGTAAGCGAAGAGTATCAACGCGCCGCGCGCGGTAGGTCTCGATGGTGTCCCTTTTTGCGGAACAGCTGACGATACCGTCCGCGAACAATAGATCATTCAGCTGATGGCTTCGATCTAAAAGCCAAAGCCATCCTCCATGATGAACGACTACTGAATCTCCACATGCCAATACAGGTTCGATGTAACGGTCGGAAAATGAACTCACGTTGTGCGACGCCAGTGCAGCTGGGGTTTCGACGGCTTCTGGAGCCTTATAGGCCGCACACGAAACAGTTTCAAGGCCCTGCTGGATTGAATCGTACGGACAGTCCCAGAGTGTAAGAGTCGTGGGTCCGGCTTCAGGCGATTCACTAAAAACAAGAAGAAGCCGGTTGGCTACGATGACGGATGATTCCAGAGTGCCGGTCATGTGGGGGAAGGTCACAAAGACCTTCGAGAGAGGGGAGACGGAACCCAGCAATGTGATTTTGTACAGACCTCCCGCTTGGCGAGTGGCGACTATCCCGCCATGTTTGTCAGCCGCGACCACCAAAGTATCCGCTCCTGTATTGAATCCGTGACTCTGGAACTTGAAGGAGCCGTGCGAGCTTAGAAGTTGATCCGCTGAGGCAAAGAACTGAATCCCTGTTCTCGTTGCAAGTGCATAGGAACCTTCAAAAGATGGGAATAGGACAGAATCGGGAACTAGGTCTGTTGAGCTGGTCTTTGAAGAACACTTGGCTCCGTCGCAGTGTACAGTCACCGCAACGAGCGAGGGAGGAATGGCTTCCTCCTTCGGGTTTAACACTAACAACAGGTCAACGGCATTAGCTGTGACATCGGCTGCAATGGCAGAACCTGTCTTGTCCCAGGAATTTGCCTTAACGAAGGACAAGGTGGAGTCCGGTTGCGCAGTGATAAACCACAGTGAGGAATCGGTGTCTGTGCTGTCAAACGCAACGGAGACAAGAGGGGAAGGAGTCCGCGCTACACGTTGATTGGCGAGCGCCCTTGTTCCATAGTAGCCATCGGCGGCGTGTCCGGTAACCTGCCTTGTAGTCAGCCACTTTTCCAGGTCATCAAAATCACTGATTAAACTCTCATTCAGTAGTTTCAGTGGTTCGTACCCGGTGGGATACAAGCATTTCAAATATCTGTTCGCAAAATTGATCTTTCTTCGAGAAATACTTGGGTATCGCGCATCGCCGGTGCAGACGTCATCGATTGCGAAATACGCCTCGTCGAGATTGTCTTCAACCCGCGACAATAGGAACAAGACGTCGCCGGGGTCGGTCGGCAGCTCCTTTCGATCCGGCCGATTGCGTAGCGCGGTACAGGCGATGGTCAGACCGATCTCGTCGGCTTTTTCCTCTTCGGTCGGGCCTTCCGCTGCTGGGCGCGCGTAGCACTTTGTACCATCTGAGGACTGAATTCGTAGCAAGTGCTGCACATCCGATCTGCCGCCAAGACGGATGTGTCCCAGTTCATGTCCGAAAACTGTCAACAAGATGAAATTCAGCGCGAAGTCCTCATTCGTGGATGCTATTCGAGACTGGACGAGAGGTGCCGAGAGTTGGCGCCCAATGGCCGGATTGCAAACTATGGCTTTCTCTTTGGGATAAGCCGCGCAGGCTGCTGGTTCGATCGGCAGATCAGCACAAACAGAACCTGGCCAAAAATTGTTATCCCATTTCGGAATAATCAGATTGATCGCACCACTCCGATACGGCCGATTTACGTTCCATTTCGTATGGCTGTACTCGGGAACTCGTTGTAACTCGTCAATAATCAGTTGGAAGCCGGGTCTTTCCAGAGACTCGGGGGCAAGAGCACTCAGGCACGTATCGAAACTTTGCCCAGGACGATTTGAGGTCTGAGCCTGGGACGGGACAGAAAGCAAGGGGAACGCTAAAAGGACGTAGAGAATAACCCGGCGGCTGATTCCCTCGGGCTTCATATGGTTGATACAACCGCGAGAGAAGCGTAGAGTTGCAACATTTTGGGAGTTCGAGGTGACAAGGTAAGTCAAGGCTTGACTGCAAACATCTTGGTCAAAACTTGCGTCCTTGAGAGGTTATTCGCTGAAACCACGATCTTGACGGTGGACCCGCGATATCGGTTGAGAACTGACTTTCTGACGACGTAGTATTTGTTTGTAATCTTGGTGGCGAGTGTTTCCAAGGGTTTGCCTTGAGGACCAATCTCAACTGTATAGGAGCCGGTCGCCGTTGTGTCGCGCCATCTGAGAAGTAACCCTTCTGCGGTTTCTTCATCCGGAATACCTTTAATGAAACCGTAATAGTTGTGCTGGTTGTCTGGGCTCAATTGGACAGCGCTTAGACTGCTGAGTTCGGCCTTCTGTTCGGTCAACTCCGTTGATGTCTCAGCAATTTTGGAGTCACCGAGGAATACTGTTAGTTTAGCTATCTTTGGAGAATCAGGAATTAGTGCATCGATGATCCCGGTCTGGTCTTTTCCCGCAGGTATGTCAGTGGCCAGTTTCACGTTCACCCAAGAGGTTGAGAGCGCATTCCCAGCGGCGTCTTCGGCAACGATTTTCACTCCTCCGGAGTCGTTGTCTGCGGGAGCCTCAGTCGACTGCTGCCTGCCCACGAATCGGATGATCGCTTTCCTTTTCGTCATGTTGACGGTAGCGATGAGGCTGATTGTGTTATGGGGTTTTGGTGGTGCGGCTAATGAATGAGTTCCCGGTGGAGCTTGACCCTGCGCTGAGCTTCCTTCGCTTTGCAGCCGTGTAAGAATTCCGGTGTAGGTGTACCAACTGGGCCATTCGTAATCGCAATACGTCATGATGTCAGTCCACTGGGTGCCGGGAAGAGTGAGTGGATGACCATTAAATCCTGAATCATAGCCAACATAGCGGTCGTCTGCTCCAGCGAGATGTCCCTTTGCACCGGCGATGTCAGGTGGCAGATTGTTATCGTCGGCCGAATTGTCGAGGCAAAATCCAGGATGGTAGCGGCCGAATGTGTGAGCGAGTTCATGCCCCGAATACCAGCCTGCATAAGACGAAGTGGTGTCCCAGGTGAACAGCGTCGCCGTCGGCTTACCCGAAGGTCCGGACGCAACCGTGGATGGATCTGGCGTTTGTGGGATGCCCGAAGCACAGCCTCTCATGAAACCAGCATCGTCGGGAACAATCGCATAGTAGTGTGTCTGTCGGTCCACACCGGATTGCATTTCATTCTTGCGTATCTTGGTCAGTACAGTGTTGACGGTGTTGCAGTCAAGGTCATCCACTGACATCCCCTGGTCCGCAATATCCAAGGTGATCTGACTAAGAATTAGATTTGAGATGGGGTAGGCCCTCGTAAGCCATGACTGAATACTGTAGAAATCCGCATTCGAAGGGGCCGCGACGCTGTTGCTGCCGGGGACGTTGTATGAGAATCCGATGACCTTGACTCGCAGTGCTGGTGCGTTCACAAAGTGCACCAGTTTATTAATGTTGCAGCCATTGCAGTTCACCGTGCCAGTTGCGACTGATAGTGTCAGGCTGGAGATTGTGAAATCAGAATTCGTCAAAGCTTGTGGGACCGTGAAATTCAAACTCTTTCCCAAGTCATTTCGGAGATCACCAAGAGTCCAGCTTGGGTTGAGACTACCAACAGCAGCATTCAAGGGCACTGTCGAGTTTGGCGTGGTGAGTTGCAGCTGTGCTGATAGGCCGGCAAGCGGAGTATCTGGCTTCACGTAAACCCGAATTACAGTGGGCTTGCCCTTTACCAAGGGAACGGAATTGCTGATGTCCTGTATAGATTGGACAGTTTCGACACCCACAATTTGGCTTTGTGTGGCGACAGGATTTTGTGCGAAATACAGGAAGAACGAGACGAGTAGACACGTCTTCATAAAAATCTCCGAGGGCTAAACAAAATCGGCTTGCCTTTGGTGTTCGTTAAACTCGTAGTAAGAGCATAACTGCTAACTGGCCAAATTCCTACTGGGTTGGACCACTTGAACGACGACCTCGCAGGGCGCTCAGCTATAATGTGAACATCGGTCAGCTACGGGAGCAGGAGCGAGTTTCCACCCGGCGCTCCCGGCCGTTAAGGGGCAACTGTGTCACCTCGTCATTTGAAGTACGCCACTTGGGAAGAATTGTTTGGCACACGGCCGACCTATGAACAGTTGCTGCGTGAAATCCATATGTTGGATCCGGGAACGGTGATTCCGACCCTAGCTTGGATTGATCTGCTCCTGGTCCTAGATCGGTTCCATTCGGACGAGACGCAAACCCACGAAGTACAGACTTATCTTGTTAACCGCTTTGTGGACGATGACCTCTTCGCACGTCTCAAGGCTGCTTATGGTCACGAACAGCTCGTCGTCCGCCGTCCGTTTCATTCGCGTCAGGTTCTGACGTTGATGAAAACCATCTTGGCCGAAACCTCCAACATCGGTCGGCCGCAACCGTTCACCGATTCGGAATCAGCCTACAGACTGGGTCGGTGTCTCATCATGGCGAACGACTTCTTGGTAACGCCACAGAATATTTCGGCGATTAGCCCGAACCGCCCTCCGAGCGAGCGCAAGATCGCGCTACAGTTGCAAGTAGGTTCGGGCCTCGAAATCAATAATCCGCCACCCATTCACACGAGCATCGTTCGTAGCGACATGATTTTCGGCCATATCGCGAGTACGTCGCCGGGCTCCCTCGACCTGCGAAACGCTTTCCATCGAGAGCGTGGAATGACGATTGAGGAATATGTGGATCACCTCCTCGCGGTGCTCACCTATTACATCACTTTGGATTTTCGAAAGTTGATCGACGATCCAGGCCTGGCTTGCGTCGACACGAACATCTTCTTCTCGCAGGGACCGCGCGAAGCCAGCGAAGGATTCTGGCGAATCGAGCGAACGACGGTTGAAGCGCTGCAGTCTTCAATCCGTAGCCACGCAGGCTTGACCGTACATCAGGATTTCATCGCTTTTCGGGAAAAACCGTTCCTCGAGACGATGAACGGCAATGTGATACCCCTTCATCTAGGATTCGTTCAGGAGCAGCTTGAGTCAGGGCTCTTTTGGACCATTTTGAACTCTATCGAGGGAGAGAAAGACAGACACCGTCTCTTCACGGATTGGGGTCACTTATTCGAGCAGTACGTTTCTCAGATGATGGCCGAGTGCCTCCGAGCCTCGGGCGAAAGCTATCTCGCATTCGCGCGATTCTCTGACAAGGATGAGGAAGCGTTCGATGGAATCGTTTCGGCCGGGGATTGCTTGGTAGTTATGGAGTACAAGGGTGGTTTCCTCAGCGCAAACGCCAAATACGCCGAGAACGAAAATGAATTCACCCGAGATCTTGATCGTAAATTTGGAAGCGAGAAGGGAGCAGGGATCGAGCAGCTCGTCCGCAAACTCGCAGCCCTGTTTGCAGAGGCGCCCGAGCACCGCCGGCACATAGACGGGCTCGATACCTCCAATACGAGAATCGTTATTCCCGTCCTCATTGTGCAGGATTCGTTTGTGAGTTCCGAACTCACGGCTTCCTACTTGGCGGATGTTTTCGGCGCCTTGCTAAATCGAGAACGGATAGACCCCAAGGTCGCCTGCACTTTTCCTCTCGTTCTAGATGTCTCGGACCTTGAGGCGTTAAGACCTTTCTTGGCAGCAGAAGAGATTTCTTTCGGCGATTGTCTGCGCGATAGGGCCCGCTTGGGTTCCGGAGTCTTGCCCTTCCGAGACTTTTTTCAGTTTTATCGCGCTTCTAGAAACGTCCGGTGGGTTCCAGACGACAACACCATGCATCGCTTTACAGAGATTATGGACAGGCTATCGATACGCTTCTTCAAGAAGCCACTGGAAGCAGCTTAGGTACAGAGGGTGAACTACGAGCAGGCGATGCGGCGTCGGCCTGGTTGAAGTTTTCGAGTGCATGACGATGACAATTGGAGATTTGCTGGTGGGTATCCTTCCGCTCTCCCCTTCGGCACCGTTCTAAGCGAATGACCGCCTAGTGCGGCACCAGGCGCTCTACTTGTGTCTGAAGAACCGGTTGATCTCGTCGGTGATTTGCTTCGAAACCGCAGCATAGGGCAATTGGGATGAGTGCGTTAGATGTTTGCCCACATGATTTCTTGCATTGTATTGCGTTGAACAGCTTCGCTAGGCGTTTTGGTCTGGAGCGATCCTTTCCGTCGATCAGGCACATGATCTTTCGAGCCAGTTGCTTTTGGGGTTCGCCCTTGAGTTACGGTGTCCCGGGCGCTCTGGCTCAGCGGATCACCGGGCAAGCCCTATCTCTGATGCTCGCCGTTTAGCTCGAATTTAGCTCGAAAAAAGCGGCGATTGGAGGGAAATGTGGAGACTGTGGAGACTACAGCGGAAGAAACGAAAACAGGTAAGTTCCTGATGGTTCAAGATTTTCCAATAACACTGAAAGATTTTAATTGACATGGCGGAGAGGGGGGGATTCGAACCCCCGGTACAAGTTTTGGCTCGTACAACGGTTTAGCAAACCGCCGCCTTCAGCCTCTCGGCCACCTCTCCGGCGTTTCCTTTCAGCATCTTACCATTAAACGACGAAATATCACTGGCCATTCTGTAAGCAGATAAACCTCAAACGGCTCCGCGTGACGGCTGAATGGCGGTGTGCACAAACAGGATGAAAGCGCGAATTGGCCTGGTAAATCGCGGACAATGCACTTCATGCTGTGCGACAACATCTCAAAGTGTCACACCATTTTTCAACAAACTTTCAAGATACTCACGACACCTGCGGAAAGGAAAACCGTCGCAGCGCCATCTTAAAAGGGTTGAGTTCGGAAGTTGAGTCTGGGGGGATAGATGACACCAGTGCATACGCCATGCAACGAGGTGACGACGGTCATCCGCTGGGGCTGAACGATTGGCGGTGAGAATTTGGTGCCAAATGCCCCAACGGTATTGGCCTCACGGTTTCTCGATGACTTTTTCAAGTTGTCCAATTTTATGTTGGATTTTGCCGCCTATTTTCTCCGCGGTGCCTTCGTCTTCCAGATCAGAATCGTTCGTGACCCGGCCTATTTTTTCCTTAATCTTGCCCTTCACTTCGTGAACCTTGCCTTCGATTTCATCGGCAGTACTCGGTTTCATGTTGTCCTCCCTCGAAATGGCTTGAACTCCGGTCCCCGAAGCGCTACCTACGCCAGCGGGAATATCCTCAACCTCCACCGCCGAGCAAAAACAGGATGAGAATTGTTTTTAATAACATTCCCATCGGGATCCTCCTGCCAATCAGGAGAAATTGGTTGCCGCACCGGAAGACAAGTTCGTTACTTCCCACTCGCGATGTTATGTGCGCGGGGAAGAAATATCTGTGCATATTGGGACACTTTAAATTTTACGGAATTATTTCGGCTAACGTTCACAACGACACAGACGATCGGGGTCAATTTTCTTATGATTCTATTTTGGTCGACGGAATGTGGCGGTCAAGTCCCGTATGGAGTGACTGCACACGGTGGTCCTAGCGGGCCTGTGCAGTTTGAACGCTTGGAAGCCGCCCTTGCCTCAGATTCCGTCACTAGGTCAAAAAATGGTGGAGCATAAGGACATGGCAAAAGCCGACAACGCGACGCGTGACGACGTAAGAAAGGAAATGGCAAAGCCACGCATTTCTAAGTCCGCAAGAATTGCGGAACTGGAGATGGATGCATCGCGAACTCCAGCAGCCCCTAGTGCCGCCATGCCCGGAATCGTCGATAAAACAATTCCACCACGGCGGAGCCAACCGGAAAGGCCTGGAATACCGTTGAAGAGGCCGATCACCGGCATCAAGCTCTCCGCATTGAAAATGCATTACTCGGCGAAAACGGCGAAGATGTCAGGCTCAAGAAGGGTGCTCCCGTTGAGGTTTCCGTAGCACTGCCCGCGAAGGATATTCCAAAGCGCAAACATAGTTGACGCCTTCCCCGGGCGTCCGGCGTCGTTGTCTTGATCGAAGTCTTGATCGAAGAATTGACTTCAATCGGTCCGTATCTCTATGAACTCTCAGTACTTGTGGGAGCTCAACGGCCAATTGCGAATGCTGCGTCCAATGGAGCGAAGTGTTCACTTTTGGACAGTTTGGATATCGAGACGGATGCTATTCTGACGTATGGCGTCTACCGCTGCTAGACGTGTCTTCACACCTGAAGCCCGCTTTCCCCTGCGGGCCATCCTGGGAATTCCTGTGTTCGACGTTCAGGCATTCCTGGACTCGGCGGGTGTGGGGAGAAAAATTAAAAAGTATCGAGCAAGTGAAACGATTATCCTTCAGGGAGATCCGGCCAAGAGCGTCGCCTACATCCAAGAAGGCGGCGTGAAGCTTACGGTAGTCAATAAGATCGGCAAAGAAGCGGTCGTGGCGGTCCTTGGATCGGGTGATTTTGTGGGGGAAGGGTGCCTTGCGGGCCAGTCCGTCTGTATGGCTACTGCGGCTGCTATTACGTCCGTCAGCGCGCTGGTCATCGAAAAAAACGAGATGATGCGTGCGCTCCACAGCGAGCACAAGCTTTCCGATCGCTTCATCGCGTACATCCTGGCGCGAAACATACGAGTCGAAGAGAACCTGATTGACCAGCTCTTTAATTCCAGCGAGAAGCGGCTGGCGCGGACTCTATTGCTGCTTGCACGCTACGACTCGTCAGATCACACGCAGAAAGCGCTTCCGAAGGTATCGCAAGAGATGTTGGCGGAGATGGTAGGAACCACTAGGTCGCGTGTGAATTTTTTCATGAACAAATTCAGGAAACTGGGCTTCATCCAATACGACGGCGAGATCCACGTCAACGATTCTCTCCTAAGTGTCGTGCTGCACGATTAAGCCAACTCCCCTGCGACGCTGAAAAAGAAATAGTTAAGGCGAGCGCATGCCTTCCGCGAAAAGTGATATGCAAGGGCGAGAATTCTCCCGAAGGCGCTTCTTGAATTTGGCGATAGCGGCGAAGCAATGTTCGCTAGGTACGGTGTTCCGTACCTTCAACTTCTTCCCAGCTATACATTTCGAGGAGCGGCATGAGAAAAGACAACGTGGACCCCGCTCCCTGATTTCCATTCACCCAGTCCGGATGCGGGCCGTCCCGGCACCCGCCGGTGATCGGATCATAGAGAGGGATCTGCAGGTCGTTGTCTCCCAGGAACCAATTGAAGGCGCACCACGCTTCTTTCAGCCAGCGGTGCTCACCCGTTACGCGATAAGCCTGAAGGCATGCCGAAACGGTCGCGCAGGCTTCCACCGGTTGTTGATCGAAGCGGGCCTTTTCCGTTGTCTTGGAATAAAAGCCCCGCGATCCAATGGGTACGAAATGGCCTTCCACCTCGCAGCGCTGGAGCGTGACGAGCCAGTCCAATGCATCGAGTCCGGCGGGGTACCAAATGAAAATGTGTTCCTTATTGCACAGAAACATTTTTTCCCCGCGTCTAACATACCGTTTTGGATCATCCGTCGTTGATCCCAAGTCTTGCTCAGCTAGCTGGTTAACGAGTCATAGGCCAAAATTCAAAAGTCCAGTCCTTCCACGATCTCAGCCCTGATCCGCGCCCATGATTTACAACCTGATGAACTGAACAAGAGGCTGAGTCCACCGAATCGATAGCGCGGTTTCGCAAATGCATTCACACAAAGAGAGGAATAAACAAATGTTGAATCGTCTTCTGACCGTCATCACGTTAGCTCTGCTGGTAACTCTAAATGCCGTCGCCTCGGACCGCGAGGACGATGTCAACCGTACGCACAAAGCCGCCCAGGTTTTCAAGGAAATCATGAACGCACCGGATCAGGGGATTCCTCACGAGCTGCTGGAATCGGCGAAATGCATTGCCATCATTCCTGGAGACGTGAAGTTCGCTTTTATATTCGGCGGCAGCTACGGGCGGGGACTTGCAACGTGTCGCACGGAGCATGGCTGGAGCGCCCCCATGTTTCTGGCCATTGACGCCGGGAGCGTGGGTTATCAGATCGGGGGCTCTTCCACCGACCTCGTGATGCTCTTCATGAACGATCACGCCTTGCATAGCCTGCTGAGCGACAAATTCAAGCTCGGGGCCGACGCTTCGGTAGCGGCCGGGCCGGAACGCCGCCGCCGGAACTGACATTAAAATGAGCGCAGAAATCCTCTCCTATTCGCGGGCCAAAGGGATCTTTGCCGGAGTGAGTCTGGACGGCGCCGTGGTACAAGTCGACAAAAGCGGAGACCAAGCCATGTATGGCGACAACGTGGACCGCCACGAAATTCTTAGCGGCAAAGTTGCGGTCCCTGAATCGGCGCGCTCCCTGCTGCACGAAATTGGCGAATACGTGATGCAAGCCAAAGCTAAATCGTAAATTCCAGGCGGCGAAGCAATCGCTGGCACCCCTGTCTGGGTAGCTTCGCCGCCCGGACGCTAAAAAGCAGGTTTCCATCCGAGGAATCGCGGCTGGAACATCCCCATTCGGAAAACCGTATTCGGAAGGTGATAGATGACACTTCTCGGGAGGGACGTGCTCTTAGTGGGGCCGAATATGCGTAGTGCCTTGGCGTTGACGCACAGGCTGCAGCATTGGGGATTCCAATGCCATTTTGCCAGGAATATGGGAGCGGCCTTCGATCTGTTAGGCTCGCACCCCTTTCATCTGGTGCTCAGCAATACGCAATTGTCCGATGGAACCGGCTTCAGGCTGCTGGCGGCATTAAATGGCCTTCCGGTTACTGTGTTCCTTTGTTTGCCGGTCGAAAATAGCTGCTTTTGGCTGCCCGCCATGGATGACGGAAAAGATTGCCTGGGATCTCCGGCCCTCGGAGTTCGCGAGTGCACTCGAGGAAATGGCCCGGTGTTCAAATCCCGCGGGAAAGCAAGGATTTATTCCACAGAAAGGGCCCAATCCATGACCGACCATTCTTCGCTTGAATCTTCGATACAAATCAGCACCGATGTGAATCTCGTATCCGCACCTGAACTTTTCGAACATACACAAGACATCTTCAATCTTATTGCCCAGCGTGCCTATGGGCTCTTCGAGAGCCGTGGACGTGTGCACGGAAACGACCGGGAGGATTGGTCGCTGGCGGAATCCGAGCTGCTCATGCCTATGAAGTTCCACCTTTCGAGATCGGGCGAGCAATTGACCGCACGCGCCGATCTTTCCGGATTCAAGAGGCAAGAGATCAAAGTGAGTCTCGAGCCCCACCGGCTGAGCATCAGCGGAAAGACCGAGCCGGGCGAGAGCCACAAACCGGAACATCACCCCCATTCGCACCGGCACGCGCAACTGATGTTTCATGTCATCGATCTGCCCTGTGCGGTGGACCCTTCGAAAGCCCGGGCCTCGCTCCGCGACGGCCGGCTCGAAGTGGTGATGCCGATTGCGGCAACGGCGAACGTTCGAGCGGAGACTGAACCCGCCGACAGCAAGCCGACGGCCACCGGGACGAGCGGCGCAATCGTCAAACCTCAAGCGACGGCGGCGAGGAAGTAGTGTCTTGCGACCAGGCGGGATTCGCGCGATTCGAGGACCAGGGCAGTTCTTGATTATTCCGTTCATCGACACCATCGCCTACTGATCGGCGTGCAGATTAACCACGCCATGACTTATGAAAGCAGCTAACCCACGCATTCTGACGGTCAATGGCGGCTCGTCGAGCATCAAGTTCGCGCTCTTCGAGGCGGGTGACTCGCTCCGGCGGATTCTCGAAGGGGGGATCGAACGAATTGGACTGCCAGAAGCCACCTTGCGGGTGAAAGGCTTGCATCCGGCGGACAACTTCTCGCGATCAACGGCCGCGTCAAACCACACGGCCGCGGTGGGGTCCCTAATGGATTGGATCGAGGAACGCCACGGACCAGATGCATTGACTGCGGTGGGGCATCGCGTCGTTCATGGCGGACCGAAGTATTACCAGCCGCAGCGAATCACCTCGGAAATGATTGAGGAACTCCATCGGCTCAGTCCCTTCGACCCCGACCATTTGCCGGAGGAGATCCTGTTGACTGAGGCGTTTCACCGGCGATTCCCTGATTTGCCCCAAGTGGCGTGCTTTGACACGGATTTTCACCATGATCTGCCTCGGGTGGCGCAATTGCTGCCGATCCCGCGGCGGTATGAGGCACAGGGCGTTCGCCGGTACGGGTTCCATGGGTTGTCGTATGCCTTTCTTATGGAGGAACTGAAACGACTAGGCGACCCGGCGGCAACGACGGGCCGCGTCATCCTCGGGCACCTTGGCAATGGCGCAAGTCTGGCGGCGGTGTGCGACGGCAAATCGATGGACACAAGCATGTGTTTCACCCCAGTCGCCGGAGTGCCGATGAGCACCCGCTCCGGCGATCTCGATCCCGGACTCGTATGGTATCTGGCGCGCACGGAAAAAATGAACGCGAAGCAATTCAACGAGATGGTC
Source organism: uncultured Acidobacteriota bacterium (assembly GCA_963781995.1). GTDB lineage: Bacteria > Acidobacteriota > Terriglobia > Acidiferrales > UBA7541 > Acidiferrum. The sequence continues at coordinate 98,031 of CAWAHR010000001.1, forward strand.
AATTTCCAGTCCGGGCTGCTCGGGATTTCCGAGACCAGTTCCGACATGCGCGACTTGCTCGACCGTGAAACACAGGATGTGCGAGCGGCTGAAGCAGTCGCACTGTTCTGCTACCAGGTGAAGAAATGGATTGGCGCATTCGCGGCGGCATTGGGCGGACTGGACACTTTGGTCTTTGCCGGCGGCATCGGCGAGAACGCGCCCGCAGTCCGCGCCCGAATTTGCGATGGGCTGGGATTTCTTGGTATCGAACTCGAGGAAAAACGAAACGCCGCGAATGAAGGGGTGATTTCCGCGGGGGCCAGTTCGGTTGCGGTCCGCGTCATCCACACGGACGAAGAATACATGATCGCCAAGACGGCTTGCTGCGTTCTCGGCCTTGGCGAAAAAAGGACGATTGCACCATGCAAACAAACACGATTTCCCTGAATCTTTCCCCAGAAGCTTCCTCGGATATTTCTAGGGACTTGCTCCACAAGATGGATGCCTACTGGCGCGCCGCCAACTATCTTTCCGTCGGCCAAATTTATCTCTACGACAATCCGCTGTTGAAGGAGCCGCTGAAACTTTCCCACGTAAAGCCTCTGGTAGTCGGACACTGGGGCACGACGCCAGGACAGAACTTCATTTACGTGCATTTGAACCGAGTCATCAAGAAGTATGACCTGGATATGTTCTACATCGCCGGACCGGGACACGGTGGCCCGGCCATTGTGGGCAACGTCTACCTTGAGGGCACCTACAGCGAGATCTATCCGGACATTAGCCAAGACGAAGCCGGAATGAAGAAGCTGTTCAAGCAATTCTCGTTTCCCGGCGGGATCTCCAGCCACGTTGCGCCGACGACGCCGGGCTCGATTCACGAAGGTGGCGAGCTGGGATACTCGCTCAGCCATGCCTTTGGAGCCGCGTTTGACAATCCCGATCTGATCGTCGCTTGTGTCGTCGGCGACGGTGAAGCCGAAACCGGCCCGCTGGCAACCGCATGGCAATCCAATAAGCTTCTCGACCCCATCACCGACGGAGCCGTGCTGCCGATTCTGCACCTGAATGGCTACAAGATCAGCAATCCGACCATCCTGGCCCGCATCGAGCATGAGGAATTGGAGCAATTTCTACGAGGTTGCGGTTGGACTCCTTACTTTGTGGAAGGGGATGAGCCCGAAAAAATGCATCAACTCATGGCCGCCACTTTGGATAAGGCCATCGAGGACATCCGGCAAATCCAAAAGGTTGCGCGGACGAATAATGATCCGAGTCGCCCTCGGTGGCCGGTGATCGTCTTGAAGTCACCCAAGGGCTGGACCGGACCCAAACTGGTCGATGGCCTGCAAATCGAAGGCACTTTCCGCTCGCACCAGGTGCCGCTCCTCGTGGATTCCCAGCATCCGGATCATGTCAAGCAGCTTGAAAATTGGATGAAAAGCTACAAGGCAGAAGAACTGTTCGATAAAAATGGCCGGCTCATCCCGGAATTGGCTGAATTGGCGCCGAAAGGCGAGCGGCGGATGGGCGCCAATCCGCATACCAACGGCGGAATTCTGCTGCGCGACCTGCGCATGCCGGATTTTCATGTCCACGCGGTGAGCGTGCCTTCGCCGGGAGCCGTCGACGGCCAAGACACCATCGTGCTGAGCAAGTTTCTGCGTGACGTTGCCAAGTTGAACCAGGATCAGCGCAATTTCCGTGTCTTCGGTCCCGATGAAACCCTTTCCAATTTATTAGGCGCGGTCTTCGAAGTCACCAATCGACAGTGGGACGCGCAGGAAATAGGAAATGATGAGTTCCTCGCCCCTGCGGGCCGCGTTCTGGACTCCATGCTTAGCGAGCACCAGTGCGAGGGCTGGTTGGAAGGATATCTTCTGACCGGACGTCACGGCCTGTTTAACAGCTATGAGGCTTTCATTCGCATTGTCGACTCGATGTTCAGCCAGCACGCCAAGTGGCTCAAAGTAACCTTGGAACTCCCTTGGCGCCGGAAGATCGCCTCACTGAACTTTTTGCTGGCGTCCCATGTCTGGCAGCAGGATCACAACGGTTTCACGCACCAGGATCCTGGTTTCCTCGATCACGTCATCAACAAGAAGGCCGACATCGTTCGCGTTTACCTGCCGCCCGATGCCAATTGCCTCCTGTCGGTCTTCGATCACTGCCTGCGCAGCCGGCATTACGTCAACGTGGTGGTTGCCGGCAAGCATGCTCTTCCGCAATGGCTGACGATGGATGCCGCGGTCGTACATTGCACGGAAGGAATTGGCATCTGGCAATGGGCCAGCAACGACCAAGGCGCCGAGCCGGACGTGGTGATGGCCTGCTGCGGCGACACACCCACGCTGGAGATTCTAGCGGCCGTCTCCATCCTTCGAGAGCATCTACCCGCTCTAAAAATCCGGGTGATCAATGTGGTCGATCTGATGAAGCTGCAGTCGAAAAGCGAGCACCCGCACGGGCTGAGCGAGAATGATTACGATTCGCTTTTCACCAAAGACAAACACATCATCTTCGGCTTCCACGGATACCCGTCGCTTGTCCACCGACTGACCTACCGCCGCACCAACGGCAACCTTCACGTCCGGGGCTACAAGGAAGAGGGCACAATCACGACCGCTTTTGACATGAGGGTACAGAACGACCTGGACCGGTTCCACCTGGTGCAGGACGTGGTGGATCGGCTGCCGGATCTGGGCTCCAAGGGCGCGTATTTGAAGCAGCAGATGCGGGACAAGCTCATCCAGCACAAGCACTACATTTACGAACACGGCCAAGACATGCCGGAAATCCGCAATTGGAAATGGACCGGCATCATTCGATAAGGGATCAAGAAAGCAGGAAAGCAATGCATGAGAGCAAGCACAATAGCCACCCGGACGTCGTTTTGGATGGCCAGCACGTCCATCAAGAGATCGCTCCTTACTGGAGACGCGCGCATCGTGACTGGCGTTTTTGGATCGGCTTAGTTCTTATGGTCGTCGCAATCACCGTCTATTTTATGAGTGATGACTTGTCGTTGGTGCCGAGCAGCCGACCGCAGCCGTCGCAGTCAGGCACGGTGGAAAAATAGGGAACCTCATGGACTTGGATAAACCAGGGACGATTACAGCAAAATACGCGGGCTTGCAAACTTCGCCGGCGGCGGTCTTGGCCGGTGAGAATGCACAGCCGGTAAACAACGCAAAACAGGGTCAGGCGGCGAGTCCAACTCTGCTTTATCCGCTTCGATTCGAACCTATCTATCAGTATCGGCTTTGGGGTGGCCGGCGTCTGGCCGACCTGCTCACCGCACCTCTGCCGGGCGACGGCCCCATCGGCGAAGCGTGGATTCTCAGCGACCGCGATGACCATTCCAGCCGAATTGCCAATGGAGCCCTCAAGGGGCAGACCATCACTCAATTGTTGGAGCAGTCTCGGGAGCAACTGCTGGGAAAGTTGGCTCCGCGCTTCCCCCGATTCCCGCTGCTACTGAAGTTCCTCGACGCGCGTGAAATGCTCTCTGTCCAAGTGCATCCGTTGGATGCGGATACAGAGTTGCTGCCAATTGGCGAAACCGGGAAGACCGAAGCGTGGGTTGTACTGAAAGCGGGGGAAGAAAGTCGCGTGTATGCGGGTCTGAAGACTGGCACTACCCCGGAAGATCTGCGGCGTGCTCTCGCGGCTGGGACGATCGCGCAAGAACTCGTATGTTTCACTCCCAAGGCCGGCGACGGCGTTTTCCTTCCCGCTGGGACCGTTCACGCGCTGGGCGGCGACGTCGTGGTGTTCGAAGTTCAAGAGAACAGCGACGTGACGTTCAGTTTGTACGACTGGGGACATGTTGATTCTAAGACCGGCCAGCCGCGGGCACTCCAAATCGAGCAGGCAATTGCTTGTATTAATTTTGGGAATGGCGCAGCGGGGCTAGCGACACCCGAGGTGGAATTAACGAAACCGGTGGAGCGTGAGCGACTTTTCCACTGCCAACACTTCTGCTTGTGGCGCCTTCGCGGACATTTGCCGTTTACCGTCGGCGCCGCGGGAGTGGCCCGCGTGCTGGTCTGCATCGGCGGCGGGGGTTACGTCGAGCATGGCGGTGCGGCTTATACGGTCGGAAAAGGCGATGTATTGCTCTTACCCGCGGTGGTCGGAGCGTGTCTTTTTCAGCCGCGTGGCGCGGTGAACTTGTTGGAGATAGCGCTGCCGGTAAAGTCCGTCACGGAACAAAAACGGGATAGCCGGCGGTGCGAGAACTTCAATCAGGATGTAATGAATTTAGAGGTCGCTGGCACTTGAAAAAACTAATTGTTTACGATCTGGATGGGACGCTCACCGAGAGCAAATCGGCCCTTAAGGCCGAAATGGCCGCATTACTCCACCAACTTCTCAGCATCGTCAAAGTGGCCGTGATTTCCGGAGGCGATTGGCCGCAGTTTCAAAAACAACTGCTCTCCAATCTTCCCCATGATCGAAGCCTCGCGAATCTATCCCTCCTTCCGACATGCGGTACGAAATTTTTCCAGTACACAGGGGAATGGAGAAGGCTTTATTCAGAAGATTTCACCGCCGGCGAAAAACAGAAAATTATCGGTTCTCTGCAGAAAGCGGTCGCCGTAGCGGGCTTCAAGGTCGAAAAGCTCTGGGGAGAAGCAATTGAAGACCGGGGCAGCCAGATTACCTATTCCGCTTTAGGCCAGCAAGCACCCTTGGCGGAGAAGAACAAATGGGATCCCGATTTCGCCAAGCGGCAGAAGATTAAAGCCATTCTGGATAATTCCATTCCCGAGTTTTCCGTTCGACTCGGCGGCTCGACATCCATTGATGTAACCAAACCCGGCATCGACAAAGCATACGGAATCGGAAAGCTGCGAGACCTCTTGGGTATCTCACTAAAGGAAATGATTTTCATCGGTGATGCCTTGTTCGTGGGAGGCAACGACTATCCGGCGGAACAATCCGGTGTGGTTTCTATTCCCGTTCGAGGTCCCACAGAGACGAAGCCGGTTACCGAAGCAATCATCGCTTGCCTGGATGGCGGTCACACAGCGTGATCTTGTGAAGGGATTTGATGAGTGGATTTAAATTAAAGCGCTTGGGAATAGTGATGGAGCCGGAACCGGGTGACCCTCAGGAGGTCGAAGGCGTCCTGAATCCAGCCGCCGCGCATGGCCCTGATGGCGCGCTCTACCTCTTTCCCCGGCTGGTCGCACGCGGCAATTACTCGCGCATCGGCATTGCGCGCGTACGTTTCAATGATGCCGGAGATCCAGCGGGCGTCGAGCGACTCGGCATCGCGTTGGAGCCGGAAGCTGATTATGAGCGGCGGCCCGATGGCGGAGGTGGCTGCGAGGATCCTCGCATCACCTTCGTGGAACCGCTCCAACGCTACGTCATGACGTACACCGCATTTTCGTCGCAAGGACCACGAATCGCCTTGGCCTTGTCGGCGGACCTCTTCCACTGGCAGCGCCTGGGACTCGCGAAATTTGGTCCTTATCACGGAATGGCATTCGCCGACGAGGATGATAAGGATGCCAGCCTCTTCCCCATCGCTATTCCCAATCCTTCCGGACATCCGGCACTGGCCATCCTGCACCGGCCGCTTTTCTTGGGTACTCGTCCGGAGGAAACTGCCTGTCACGCCGCGTCTCGTGAGGTGGATCTCGACCGGGAAAGCATCTGGATTTCCTATTGTCCGAAGGCCTTGGAGGGCGCTGCGCCAACTTGCTTCTGTGAGTTCACTTCGCACCACCGGCTGGCCACTCCCGTTGCGCCTTGGGAGCGACTCAAAATCGGTGGCGGCACTCCCCCCGTCCTAACTCAGCATGGTTGGCTGATCATTTATCACGCTGTGAGCGAACTGGCGGAGCCTAGCAACGACGCACACCCGCTTTGCTATTCGGCGGGGGTGATGGTGCTTTCGAAGGAGACTCCGCGCATTATTCGCTACCGTTCCGCGGAGCCGGTGCTCACGCCGATACTTCCTCAAGAACGCAGCGGGATCGTGGCCAACGTTGTGTTTCCCAGCGGCATTGACCGGCGCAACGATCTTGGCTCCCCGGGCCGCTTCGACGTCTACTACGGGATGGCCGACTACCGAATCGGTGCGGCACGACTAGACGTGCCGGATTTCTTGCCGTCAGGAGGAGTCGCCGACTCTCCCGAAGGAAAGGTGTAACACGTCCGAGTTCGAAGTTTCAAAACTGGGAATCACATTCATTAGACAGCGCATGAATATGGGCTTTTCAGAACCGCTGGACCGAAATTGAACGCGACCCACGCAGGCAAGCCGGCGTAAATCGCGCAACCGCGAGAGGGGACATTCGATTATGCAAACGACCGCAGAAAAACCCGAAACCAAAGCAGCTCCGCCGCAGCCGGCGAAGGGTAAACCTCCCGACATCGCGTCTGCCTCGATTCCCGACACCCTCGCGACGCTCCATACCAACGCAGACACCGGGCTCACCAACGCAGAGGTGGACGCCAGCCGGAAGGAACATGGCTACAACGAAGTGGCCGTAAAAAAGGAGCACCCGGTCCTAAATTTCCTAGAAGCTGTTGCACAACCTGAGACAAGCCTTTGAAATGACTATGGTTGAGTTTTGTAAATTGAAGGATAAACGAAGTCAGCAGCGCCGAAGGAGGGTCGATGGCGCGGTCTGGTCCGTTGCTGACCGAAGCGCAGTGGAAGAAAATCGCGCCCTTGCTTCCCAAGCCATCCAAGCATTACAAGGGTGGTCGTCCCTGGATCGAAAACCGTCGTGTTCTGGAAGGGATTTTGTGGATTCTCCGCAGCGGGGCTCGCTGGCAGGACTTGCCGGAGAAATATCCGCATCCTTCCACCTGCTGGCGGCGGCTGCGGGACTGGGACGAGCAGGGCGTCTGGCTGAACCTCTGGCGCACGTTCCTGAGCGAGTTGAACGAACGCCAGCAGTTGAAATGGAGCGAATCGTTTCTGGACGGCAGTTTTGCTCCGGCGAAAAAAGGGGCTGCGGAGTCGGAAAAACCAAGCGGGGCAAGGGGACGAAGTGGATGGTGGTGGTCGACGGCGCGGGTGTTCCTCTGGGAGACCACCTTCACGCTGCATCCCCGGCGGAAGTCCGGCTCGCGGAGACCACGCTCGCAGCGATCCGCGTAAGCCGACGCCATCATGCGGGCCGACCGCGGCAGAAGCCGGCGCGCGTGATTGCCGACAAAGCCTACGACAGCGATCCATTGCGGAAGCGTTTGCGGCGGCGCGGGATCGAACTGATCTGCCCGCACAAAAAGAATCGCGTTCGACCGGCAACGCAAGACGGCCGTGCGCTGCGGCGGTATCGGCGCCGCTGGATCGTCGAGCGGACCATCGGCTGGTTGGGGAACTACCGCCGCTTGGTAGTGCGCTACGACCGCTCGCTCCAAATTTACCGAGCGTTCTTTCATATCGCCTGCTTCATGATCGTCTTACGGAGGGTTGTGCAATAGCTTCTAATGAAATTCTGGGGCATCTCGGCGTGGATGCTCGAGCTGATCATGGTCCTGTCGGCGGTGCTCAAGAAATTCTCGGATCTCGCCGTGGTCGGTGCGCTGCTGATTATCAATGCCGTGTTGAGTTTCATGCAGGAGCAACGCGCCGCCGGCGTTGTTGAAGCACTGCGGAAACGGTTGCAGGTCAGCGCCCGCGTCCGGCGCGAAGGAAAGTGGCTGGGCATCCCCGCCCGCGAACTGGTCCCCGGCGATATCGTTCGCGTGCGGCCCGGCGACATCATTCCGGCCGATGTGAAACTCCTGACGGGAGGTTTGACCGCGGACGAGTCGGCGCTCACGGGCGAATCGAAAGACGTCGACAAAGCGCCCGGCGCAGTTCTCTCTTCGGGATCCGTCGTCCGGAGGGGCGAAGGCAACGGCGTGGTGATACTTACCGGAGCGACGACCTATTTTGGCCGCACCACGGAACTCGTCCAGAAAGCGCGCCCCAAACTTCACATCGAAGCGGTCGTGTCCAAGGTCGTTCGCTGGCTCTTCGTTATTGTTGGCGCGCTGCTCTGCGTGGTGATTGTGCTGTCGTTGATCCGCGGGGTGCCCTTGCTTCAGATGGTTCCCCTCGTGCTCGTCCTGTTGATGAGCGCGGTGCCGGTCGCCCTCCCGGTTATGTTTACCGTTAGCATGGCGGTCGGATCGAAGGAACTGGCGAAGCGCGGCGTGCTGGTCACCCGCCTCAGCGCCTCGGAGGATGCGGCTACGATGAATGTCCTCTGCGTGGACAAGACCGGCACCATCACTATGAACCAACTCGCCGTCACCGGCGTGATCCCGTTGCAGCACGCGACAGAAGCCGACGTGCTTTTCGCTGGCGCGCTTGCCTCGCAGGAAGCCAATCAAGACCCGATTGACCTCGCGTTCCTTACCGCGGCAAAAGAGCGGCACATTTTCGACAATGTTCCCAAAGCGACGCCTGTTTCTTTCGCACCATTCGATGCGAAAAACCGGCGGACGGAAGCTGTGGTCGAGCAGAACGGGCAGCGACTGCGCGTGATGAAAGGCGCGGTGCGCACCATTGCTGAAGCCTGCGGACTGCAACCCCCGGCGATTGAGCCGTTGGAAGCGAATGTCACGGCGTCGGCCGCAAAGGGCTTTCGGACGCTGGCGGTAGCGCGCGGCCCGGAAACAGGCCCTCCCACATTGCTCGGTTTAGTGTCGCTCTACGATCCACCGCGGCCGGATGCCAAGCAACTGATAGCCGAACTCGAGGGTTTGGGCGTTCCGGTGAAGATGCTCACCGGCGACGCGCTCCCGGTAGCCATTGAGATTGGCAAAGGCGTCGGCTTGCCCAACATCCGGCGCGTTGCGGACTTGAAGGCCGCGGGCGCTCTGGCCAGCAAAAAGGCCCTGGATTTATTGGGGAGCACCGATGGCTTCGCTGAAGTGTATCCGGAGGACAAATACACGGTTGTAAAGCACCTGCAGGCTGCGGGGCACGTGACCGGAATGACCGGCGACGGCGTCAACGACGCACCCGCTCTTCGCCAGGCCGAAGTGGGAATCGCCGTCAGCACTGCGACCGACGTGGCCAAGGGCGCCGCAAGCGTGGTCCTGACCGAACCAGGATTGACGAACATTGTGGCGCTGGTTGAGCAGGGGCGCACCATATATCAGCGCATCCTGACTTGGATCATCAACAAGATCAGCCGGACGATCTTGAAGGCGGCCTTTGTGGCCATCGCCTTCATGGTGACCGGTAAGTTCGTCGTCTCCGCCTTTGCGATGCTGCTGCTGGTCTTCATGACCGATTTCGCGAAAATCTCTCTGGCCACCGACAATGTTCGCCCATCCAAGAAGCCGGAGACGTGGAACATCGGAGGCTTCATCACCGTATCCGTGGTGCTTGGCGTTGCGATGGTGGCCGAAACGCTTCTCCTTTTATGGGTGGGCTGGGCGTATTTCGATTTAGCAACCAACAACAATGCCCTCTACACCTTCAGCTTCCTGATGCTGCTCTACTTCGCCGTATTCTCCGTGGCTTCCGCGCGGGAGCGTAGCTGGTTCTGGGCAACGCTGCCCAGCAAGACCTTCCTGTTTGCGCTCTCGGCGGATGCGCTTACCGGCACCATGCTTACGCTCGTGGGTCTCCCGGGTCTCAAGCCATTGCCTTGGTGGCAAATGCTCGCGGTATTTGCTTCCGCCGTGGTTGCGTGCCTCGGCGTGAATGATGCCTTGAAGGTTGCGATGATCAAATGGCTCGTTCCTAATGCCGTGGCCAGGAAACCTGTTGATATGACCCAGCAGATCGCCAAGCGCGCCTATGAACTCTATGAGAAACGAGGCCGCCAAGACGGTCAAGCAACTCAGGACTGGGCGGAGGCCGAACACGAGATTCGGAAAGATGCGGCAGGAAAAACGAAGGCTGCGTCAACATCCTCTTGAACTCCCTAAGTTCCGTAGCCAAGTTCGTGACCACGATAGGAGGTCTATGAAAATCGATTCAAAGGATTTCCGTGTACGGCCGGACGAAAAGATCGACCTTGAAAAGTGGCCGACAACAGTCAAGCCCGTTTACAAATCAAAGAAGCAATATCGAAAACTTCTCGAAAAACACGTTGAGAAGTTGAGTTCCCTGCAACAACTTCACTACGCGTCAAACCGCTATGCGGTGCTGCTGATTTTTCAGGGCATAGACTCCGCCGGCAAGGACGGCGCTATCCGCCACGTCATGTCCGGGGTCAACCCGCAGGGCTGCGAGGTATTCAGTTTCAGGCAGCCGAGCGCCGAGGAACTGGAACATGATTTTCTCTGGCGCACGACGCGCCGTCTTCCCGAACGCGGGCGGATTGGAATCTTCAATCGATCCTATTACGAGGAAGTGTTGGTCGCTCGGGTGCATCCGGAAATTCTCCGCAATGAAGGGCTTCCGGAAGAGTTGCGCGACAAGAAGGATATTTGGAAGCAGCGATACGATTCCATCGTGGACTTGGAGGAGCATCTCCACCGGAACGGCACACGGATTATCAAGTTCTTCCTCCACCTATCGAAGAACGAGCAACGAAAGCGTTTCCTCGAACGCATTGATGAGCCGGAAAAAAATTGGAAATTCAGCGTTGGAGACATTCACGAAAGGAAATTCTGGAAGGACTACAAAGAGGCTTTTGAGGAGTGCCTGCGCGCCACAAGCACCCATCACACGCCCTGGTACGTCGTTCCCGCCGACGATAAGGAGAATGCCCGCTTGATTGTCTCGCAAATTACCATTGATACGTTCAATGAGCTTGGGCTGGCCTATCCGAAGACCACCGCGAAACGTTGGCGGGAATTAAAAACGATCCGCAAGCTGCTGACCAAATAACGTTTGCATTATCGCTGGTTGTTTGACAAGTGGCGCCGTTGCGGTTGGGGGAGCCCGCATGTCGTGCAAATCAACTCTCTGCCTTTCGCCGGACAAAATCCTTGGACCGGTGAAAAGGGGTGAAGGTTACGGCGCGCTATCCTGCGGTATGGCATCCTCTTCCGCGGGCTCCAGGGGGGCAGCGAACGATCGATGGATATCGTCCAATACTGCACAGTTTCCAGGGTAGGGGGAATGGCATAGTTTGGTTGGCCATTTAGCTTGGTTGTGGCGGAGCCGTAGCCGGCACCCGAGGAGACACGAATGTCCGTACAAAATTCGGTAGTCGCGGTGTATCCCACGCGTACGGAAGCAGACCAAGCGGTGAAGGAACTTCAACGCGGTGGCGTCGACCTCCAGAAGTTGTCAATCGTTGGCAAGGGGCGCCACCCGGATGAGCACGCGGTGGGCTATTACTACACCGGCGACCCCACGAAACTTTGGGGCAAATTGGGGGCTGTCTGCGGAGGTTTTTGCGGACTCTTGTTCGGCTCGGCTTTTTTTATGATTCCAGGTCTCGACCCAATCTCGGCGGCGAAACCCGTACCCGCATCGATCGCTGGAACGCTAGAAGCCGCGGTGGTGGCAGACGGGGTGAGCGCACTGGGAGCCGGCCTCCACGGCATGGGAATTCCCAAGGACAGCATCGTGAAATACGAAATAGCGCTCAAAACCGCTCAGTTTCTGCTGATCGCCAACGGAACGGCCGCAGAGGTAGCAAAGGCAAAAGGCATCATCGAAGCTACCCGTCCTGTGCAATATGCGACGCACTCCGGCGAAATTGCGGTCGCGGCAATCGCTTAACTCTCCGGCGAGTTGTGTGGGCAAGACGATCTCAGCAATCGCCCGTTGAGCTAAAAAGGGAAATTCCGGTTTTAGGAACAAAACGAAGGAGTACCAATCATGAATTCAGGAACATCTCGTCGTGTATTGACCCTTGTAGTCGCCGCCCTTTCACTTTTTGGCTTCGCCGTCAGCCTTAAGGCGGCCGTGGAGAAGACCCGTTCTGTGGAAGGACTGGTCATAAAGGTTGATCATGCCGCAAAAACCATGGTGGTAAAGGCTGCCGACGGAACGGAATACACCATGCATCTTGTGGAACGTACTGTCCTATATGGCGGAAATGAGACCTACAAGGGAGCCGAGGAGGCATCACGCGGCCTTCAGGAAGGCTCCAGGGTCGTGGTGCACTACACAAAACAGGGCTCAGACGAGACCGCCGAGGAGATCGATCGCATCGGCACGCATGGGCTGAAGATGAGTGAAGGCACTATTACCAAGCTGGATCGGGTCACGCGGACGATGACCATCAAAATTGCTGACGGAACCGAGGAGATCTACCAGTTAACCGAGCATGCTATCGAAGCGGCCGGAATAGAAACAGAAGCCGCCGCAAAAACGTCCGCTCACGCAATCTTGTACTACTCGGATGAAGCTGGCCAAAAGGTCGTTCATTTTTTCAAAACAACCTAGCTTTGTGGGTCACAAGCCATTCATCGCGGCGGTTGTCCTCCGCAGCGTGAATAACGGGACGACCCTGCGCTACCCGAGCTTTCATGCCTGTAGACTTCCGGGGAGGAATATCACAGCTGGAACCTGTGATATTTTTTTGACGCCACGCGATTGTCGTCCTTCCCGTCGGCGGCAATGACTTCCCCGCTTTGATCGAGACGCAAATCACCGGAGAAGGCAGGTTGACATGTTTATTGAAGTTGCTACAATGCCGCCAGGCGAAGGAGTTCGCCTGTAACCGCTGTCCCACCCTTTGCCGGGACAGATGATGACTCCTGACAAGGATTCTTGTCGCGGAGTCATGTCCACCGGCAAGAATCCCGAACAACCGAAACGAGGTAGCCCATGGGAAACGTATGGATCCTGGCTTCCGTATGGGTTGGTCTGGCGCTCGTCGCCACCCTGCTGGCGATCTGGTTCAAGATTTCTACCGCCCTGACGGAGATTGTCGTCGGAACGGTGGCTCAGCTGATCATCGGTGCTCTCGTGGGCACCGCCGGGCTCGGCGGAAAGAGCGAGTGGATCACGTTCCTCGCGGGAACCGGCGCCATCGTTCTGACTTTCCTTGCGGGCGCGGAACTTGATCCCGTCATTTTCCGGACAAAGTGGAAGGAAGCGACCGTCGTCGGCCTGGTGGGCTTCTTCGGCCCGTTTCTCGGTTGCACCGCGGTCGCGCATTACCTCCTCCACTGGACGGTGCGTTCAAGCTGGCTGGCGGGTGTGGCGCTGTCAACCACTTCCGTCGCGGTCGTCTACGCCGTGATGCTGGAGCTGGGCTTTAATGTGACCGACTTCGGGAAAGCCATTCTCGCCGCGTGTTTCGTGAACGACCTCGGGACGGTAATCGCTCTTGGCCTGATCTTTTCGCCCTTCACGTACCGTACTCTGGTTTTCGTGATCGTCAGTGTCATCGTCTTCTTCATCCTGCCCTTTGTCACCCCCCGCTTCTTCAAATACTACGGCGGCCGAGTTTCCGAGTTAGAGGCGAAATATCTCCTGTTTCTCTTGTTCGGCATGGGTGGGCTGGCGGTTTGGTCGGGGAGCGAAGCGGTCCTCCCCGCCTACATCATCGGCATGGTCCTGGCGGGAACCGTGGGGAAGGATCACGTGCTAATCCGGAGGCTGCGAACGCTGACCTTCGGATTGCTGACGCCGTTCTACTTCATCCGCGCCGGTTCGTTCGTTTCGATCCCCGCACTGATTGCCGCACCGTTCGTATTTCTGGCCTTATTCCTGGGGAAAATGATCTCCAAGGTTGTGGGCCTGCTTCCCACGGTAAAGGCTTTCAAGTACCAGCGCGAAGAAGGTTTGTATTTCACGCTGATGATGTCCACGGGCCTTACTTTCGGAACCATCTCTTCGCTGTTTGGCCTGTCTCACGGAATCATCGACCAGAACCAATACTCGTATTTGGTGGCCACGGTCATCGGGAGTGCGGTGGTGCCCACGATGTTCGCGAATGCCTGGTTCATGCCCCGGCACCTGCTCCCGAAGGAAGTGCCTGAGCCTCCGGGAACGGCCGCTACGCAACCCCAAGCCACCAATGGCGATTGAAAGCAACGTCGAGGAGGAACTCATGGACCAGTCCAACAGAAGGCACAATCCCCACTTCCGCAAGCTGATGGTGGGCTATGACGGATCGAAACAAGCGGACAAAGCAGTCGAAATCGCGTTCTCTCTGGCCCAATCGACGGACTGCCAGATTTTGATATTTGCGGTCGCGCGACCTCCGGAGCCGGCCACACGCGTGGAAGTGGACGCCATGCTCGACGATGCCCGTGAACATTTTGAAGAGAGCTTCAAGAGAATCACAAAAAACGCCGAGCAGTTGGGAGTGAGCCTGGAAACCGCGATCGCCGTCGGACATCCGATTCAGCAAATCGTGCACCGGGCGGAAGCGGATCATGTCGACCTGATCATACTCGGCCGGCGCGGAATGTCGCGTTTTGAAAAGATGCTGGTCGGCTCAACTTCCGAGAAGGTGCTGCGCTACGCTCATTGTCCGGTGATGGTCGTGCGCTAAGGCAGAAAAGAATGAGGTAGTCGCGAAATTCTGGAAAGGGCGTTCGGAGGGACTGCTCCCGACGTCCGGCGTGGAAGTGATCACGCGCCTCCCCCAGACAGTGGCGTGGTCGTAGGACTCTGACGATGGCAACGGCTCGTTTGATGCATGGCGTAGCTCTCAAATCGGGGATCTTCCTCGGGCGAAAGAGTGAGCTTGCCCGGCTTGATGAGGCAATTCGCAAGCGCGAGAGTCTCTTGATCTGGGGCGCATCCGGCTCTGGAAAGAGCACGCTGCTTGCCCGCGCCATATCGGAACTCCCCGAACGAGTTTCGAAGCGCTGCATTTGCACCACGGGGAATGGGAGCCCCCGGGACATTCTTCGCGGCATCGCGCATGGTTTAGCCGATGATCCCTTGTTCCGTTCCAAGTTTCGTGCCGATACCGGGTACGGTGCTTCGTTTTCGCACTGGGTGAATCATCAAACAAGCCTCCGATTGCGAGGACTGCTTTACCGTGCGGCGGGTGCGGGCGAATATTGGATTTTCCTTGAAGATCTGGCGCCAACGACACACATGCTTACGCGCATCTTGAAAGAACTGATGATCAATCAGGAGACACCAATGTATTCGATCGCTCCCGGATGGACCGACCCTGAGCTTGGCCATGCCATGCAACTTTATTGGAACGACCGCCAGAGGTTGCATCTCGGGGCCTTGTCCCCGGCTGCTGCGAATGAGCTTCTCGAATGGGCGATCCTGAGGTTCGGCCTATCTAAGTTTGCTCTCGATGGTTTTCGCGAGGACATTCTGGAGTTCAGCGGGTTGTTGCCCGGAGCGATTCTTCGGATGTGCGAGGCCGCTTCGGATACCTACTATCATTTCGACGGCCACATCAAGACGAAATTGCTCCACGTCGACTATCTAATGAAGCGCTGCCGGGGGATTGCGCCGCAGGGCGATCGCGGCAATGAAACCTAGCGAGGCGGCCGAAGTACGCGAGATGGACTCTTTATCGAAAAAGGCGGCGGTCACCGGCGCCAACGACCTCAATACCTCAGCCTCATCTTCAGCCGAGGTCGTGGACGTCGCAAGCAAGCTCACACGCCTAGCCGAATTCGCACGCGAATTCGGCTCGGACCATGTTGGAGAGGAAGCTGCCAGTCTTGCGGAGCGCGTTACACAAGGGCGCTTCTACGTGGCTTGCATCGGGCAGTTCAAACGGGGAAAGTCCACGTTACTCAACGCCCTCGTCGGAGATTGCGTCTTGCCAACTGGCGTTGTCCCAATCACCACCATACCGACGGTGCTGCGTTACGGCGAGAAGCGGCGAGCGCGCGTTCGCTTTCAGGGAGGCACATGGACGGATCTGGCGCCCGAAGAGTTGCCGCAGTACGTTGCCGAGGAACATAACCCGGAGAACGCGAAGTGCGTCGCAGGCGTTGAAGTATTCGTTCCCAGTGCTCTGCTTGCGGATGGCATGTGTCTGGTCGACACGCCGGGACTCGGATCGAGCTTCGCCGGCAATACCGCCGCAACCCTGGCCTTTGTCCCACAGATCGATGCCGCCATCATCTTAGTCGGAGCCGATCCGCCAATTGCGGGAGAAGAACTCGCGCTGGTGGAAGAAGTTGGCAAACACCTCCGGCAGCTTCTGGTCGTTCTCAACAAGGCAGACCGGGCAACCGAGACGGAGCGGCGGATTGCCGGGCACTTTACTCGGAAGGTGCTGGAAAAGCGGCTTGGGCGTCCTGTGGGTCCCATCTACGAAATCAGTGCACTCCAACTCTTGGAAAAGCACGAAACGGAATGGGATTGGGACCTGCTGCTCGCGGCGCTGCGGAAGCTGGTGGAGGAGTCCGGCTGCACGCTGGTTCGCTCGGCCGGTGTGCGAGGTCTGCAACGACTCGGTGAGGAGATGCTTTCCGTGGTGCTCGAAGAACGGGAAGCGTTGTTGCGGCCGATCGAGGAATCCGAGCGCCGCATTATCGCCATGCGGGAGACCATCACGGAAACGGAACGCTCGCTGAGGGAAATTGGCTATCTCTTTATGGCGGAAAAACATCGTTTGTCCGATTTGTTCCTGTCGCGGAGAAAGAACTTCTTGCGCGACAATCTGGATGCGGCAAGAGCAGAAGCCATTCAGGAATTCCAGAAGATCCGCCGCAGGTACGGTCCCAGATTCCGCCGAGAGGCGCTGCATGCATCCCAAAGGATTGCGGCGCGCCGCGTGCTTCCGTGGCTTGGTACGGAAGAGGCCGACGCTGAAGAGGAATACCGCAAAGTGGCCGGCCGTTTTGTGAATATCGGCAACGAGTTTCTTGCGAAGCTCTCGGAATCAAGAATCCCGGAGCTCTCCCGCATGCCGAATGCCCTCCATTCCGAGGCAGGATTTCGCGTGGCTTCTCGCTTCCGGTTTGAACAACTGCTCAACGTCGCTCAGCCGGCATCCCCGCTGCGCTACATGGCCGACATCGTTCTCGGATTCGTCGGGGCATTCTCGGTTATCCAGAAGGATGCCATGGCGTTTGTCGTATACCTGTTAGAGATGAATAGCACCCGCGTGCAATCCGACCTCATGGATCGTATCGAGAAGAGCCAGGATCAATTGGAGGCCGAAATTCGCAAGCTGCTCCATCAAATTACGCGCGTCGCAACGGCAGCCTTGGAGCACGCGCGGCGAGCGAAGAGCCGTGGCGCTTCGGCCGTCGAAGAGAATCTCCGGCGGATTACAACCGCGGAGAAAGAGATCCGCTTATTTGTCGGAAATTAGCAGGACCTCTCCGGCGAGCGGCACACCAATGAAGCGCGGCGTCTGGTCTCGGAATGCCCGGCGCGGTCCATTGGGCGTGTATACTTTTTCCCGAGGATCTCTTTGCCATTCCGAATCTCCCAGATGAATGCAGGAGCCGCAAGCACCAGGTTGGGGAACGCCTGTGCCTGAGCGGCGTTATCGTGTGCTCTACGTATGCGGGCACCCAGTGCAATATATGTCGCCGCTGCTTCGCCGGATGGCCCAGCACCCGCAACTCGAGGTAAGCACCGCCTACTGCAGGCTGCGCGGCGCTCAAGCGGGAGTTGATCCCGAATTTGGCGCAAAAATCCAGTGGGATATTCCTCTTCTCGATGGTTATTCCTGGGTGGAAATTCCCAACAAAGGCACCGACTCCGAGGGATTTTTCGGCCTCTACAACCCTGGCCTTTGGAAATTAGTCCGCAAGGGAAATTTCGACGCCGTGTTTTGCCATACCGGCTACATTCGCGCCTCTTTCTGGATCGCCTATTTCGCCAGTAAAGTTTCGCGTTCTGCCTTTTTCTTCGGAACGGATGCGACCACCTTGACGCCGCTGGACCGGCGAATGTGGAAACGCCCCGTAAAATGCATGTTTTGGCCGTTTTTGTACAAGCTGGCCAGCCTCGCTATCGCGCCGTCCACTGGAACGCATGATTTGTTGCGTTCGCTCGGGATTCCCGAGGAGCGCATCATCCTGATCCCTTACGTCGTTGACAATGATTGGTGGGAAGCGCAATCCGCACGCGTTGATCGCCAGGCGGTCCGCGCCGCGTGGGGAGTGGGCCCGGACACTTCGGTGGTCTTGTTCTGTGCCAAGCTACAACCCTGGAAGCGGCCACTCGATTTAGTCCGGGCCTTCGCGCAGGTTAGCGTCGCGAACTCCCTGCTGGTTCTCGCGGGCGAAGGTCCCCTCAAACAGGAATTACAAGCCGAGGCAAAGCGTCTCGGCATCTCCGATCGCGTGCGTTTTTTGGGATTCGTGAATCAAACGCAACTGCCGGCACTCTATACTGCCGCCGATCTGATGGTGCTGCCCTCGCAGTACGACGCGTTCGGCGTCGTCGTAAACGAAGCCATGCTCTGCGGCTGCCCGGTCATCGCCAGCGACAGCGTTGGCGCCGGACGTGACCTGATTGCCCCAATCGACCCTTCGTTTATTTATCCGTGTGGAGATGTAGCCGCCCTCAGCGGGCTTCTTCGTCGTGTTCTTTCTGACCGAGCACACTTGGCCGTGTTCCGTACTGCGGCACGCGAAAGAATGAAGACCTGGTCACCCCAGGAATATCTCGCCGCCACAGTCGAAGCCGTCGAACGCGCAGTATCCCGTGTCCGGCCAACCTCGTAGCCCGCCCCACCCGCTTCCAGCCCTCATCATAGTTTGGCAATTAACTTGACGCTGATTTGACGTAGAGCTATATATAAGTCCCTATAGAATGACCTAAAGGCGGAGCGGGTCCGGATGTCTGTCCTCATACTCCCATGGAAACGTCCCGTCTGTCCCCGGTTTCAGGGAATACAGCACGCAGGGCCGCTGGCCCGACCCGGACCCACTTGGGCGGTCGGCGACTTGTCCTAAGGACCCGCAAACACAAAATCGCTACGCTTATGTGCGCAACAATCCGATGAGCTACACTGACCCGACCGGCGGCTGGGAGATTGAGGACCCATGGGAAGGCGGTGGAGGCGGATGTGACCCCTTCTTCGATCCGTTCTGCGGCTTGCTGATAACAGATTTCTTGTACGCTGGCGGTGGATGGTCGCTGGAATATACGAGGTTCCCCTGGCCTGAGCTTCCGCCGGGCCTTTTTGGCGACCTCGGAGATTCAGGCCAAAGCTCGCCTCCAAAAACCAAATGGGGCGACTGCTGGAAGCGTGTTTTCTTGCCATGCATGAACCAAGCTGAGGCCAGTAACCAGGAGTGCCGAAACATACGAGGCGGACTTTGCGCGCTCCAACTTGCCGCCTGTGGCCCCTTTTGCACGCCGTATGATGTAGAGCTGTGCATCCCGTGCCTTGACAAGGCAGTTGTCTCATGCGCAGCTGGGTTCGAATCTTGCCGAAGACGATTGGAGACTGACACGAGCGTATGTTTCGCGAAACTCAACGCTTGTGCAGCTGTGCCATGATCACTATTGAGCGATTCCGGGCTAGGCGACTTCGGGTGAAAGGACCGATATCCCATGGACTGGTGGAATTTTGCAATTGGCATGGGCTTCTGGATCATTGGAATGCTTGCTGCCTATGCGCAGCGTCTCCCTATGCGTCGGCAAGTTATTTTTAGTGCCGTCATGTTGGGAACGGCATTCGCAGAGCTTCTACTGCAGAAGGGTATGTTTCCCCGTCTCCGTTGGCTCGGGGAAGGGGGCCTTGTATTTCCTTTCGCTTCGCTTGGGATAGCGATCTTGTTCATCTTTCATAAGCGTCCCGCATCTCCTGTCATCCTTTCTTTCCTGGCAGGCGTGCTGATTCTCTCTGCCTTCATACTTAATCCAGGCTATGTTGCAACCTCCATGATTTATGCAGTTGCAGTTTTCTTTCTCATATCAGCTTGGATTGTTGTAATCAGGCTAAAAGAAAAACCGAAACATTGAGGGCGGGCACCGCCGGGCTTTTTCGGAACTTTGGAGTTAACCAACCCTATCGGACGCGCCTGGCGGGTGGCGCACCCTTGGAACCATAGAAACCTCCTGGGTGGCCTACGCTTTCGGTTTTTGAAAGCGTGGGACGCTCTTCGCTTTCGTCAGTGTGACCTTGACCTGCCCCCTGCTAAGACAGGCCAGTTGCCCTCCCATTCCCGCCACCTCGTAAGTGTGCTAAAATCCTCGCGTTCCGGAAAAGTATGGCGCTGGCGGGGTGGCTCTCCCGAACTCAATCGGGACAATTTGTTCGAGACCCGCGTGTCTTGACCGATGATTACGCCACGGTTCGAGATCGGTACGGCAACCCATTCGAATTGATGAACAGAACGCAAAAGCAATTGAAGTTGGTAGTATTTCCAATAATCAGTATCACGATCGGCGTTTGTGTGGGCCTTTCTGCTAAGACTGGTGCAGGATGGATAGCTGTCATTTCTCTTCTACCGTTGCAACTCTTCTTTTTAGCGGCTGACAGTTTTGTCATCGGGGCTTTGGCCTGCACGATAGCTTATTTGCTGTTGGCGTATTGCTGTGCAAGCGGCACCGCAAGACTGGGTAGACGAAGGCTGGCCGATTCCTAGTTCCTACCTGGACTTGTGCCAGTTGATGGGCGCATGGGGGTTTTCGAGCTGCCGTAGCTGAAAGTGCCCATTGTATTTCAAGACTTCCTGGTGGGCTGTAGAGGCGTACCGATGTCTGCACTTAAGAAGACGTGGTTTTGGTGGGCTATTCTCGTTCTTGCTGTTGTGGGGCAACTGTTTTTGCATGGTGCTGAAACGCCCGTCAGACAGTGGCTACTAGTCACATGTGAGGTTCTGCCCATCCTCGCGCTGTTCTTCATCGTCCGATTGGGCCATCGCGCACGACTCGATCCGGTGCGTTTCATTCTCAAGTTCGCGCTTTTTGTCGCTGTGGTTTTGTTGTTAGATCCGTTCGGGCCATTCGGATCACTGATTCTGCCTTTGCTTCACCTACCAGGGATCGTCGGACGCATTGTATTGGTAGGTCGGGGTTGGTTATTGCCGTTGGTGATTTTGGGATTTTTCGTGGGATTCGCCTTATTCAAGCACAGCCACTCGCTGCGTTCTCGCCGTTGAACTGAGGGTGGCGCACCCTTGGAACCATAGAAACCTCCTGGGTGGCCTACGCTTTCGGTTTTTGAAAGCGTGGGACGCTCTTCGCTTTCGTCAGCGTGACCTTGACCTCCCCCCTGCTAAGACAGGCCAGGTACCCTCCCATTCCCGCCACCTCGTAAGTGTGCTAAAATCCTCACGTTCCGGAAAAGTATGGCGCTGGTTTGGGTTGAACTTTTCGCGGCACATTGTCGGTCTCCGCAGAGGGCGACCCCGCAATGCACGTAGAATGAGCCACGCGTCCATTCCTTGGCAGTGGCGGGGGCCATTAATCCAAATTCAGATGACCGCCCGGCGGTCACGAGCGCTAAAGAGGAATTTTCATGTCTGGGCATTCAAAGTGGGCAACCATCAAGCACAAGAAGGCGGCCACGGACGCCAAGCGCGGCCGCGCCTTCACTCGCATCATCCGCGAAATTACCATCGCCGCGCGCATCGGCGGCGGCGAACCCAACTCCAACCCCCGGCTGCGCACCGCTATCCTTGCGGCCAAAAACGAAAACATGCCCAACGACAACATCGAGCGTGCGATCCTTCGCGGGACCGGACAGCTCGAAGGTGAGCAGTATGAAGAGGCAATGTTTGAAGGCTACGGGCCGGGCGGCGTGGGCTTGCTGATTCAGGTCGTCACCACGAATCGCAACCGCATTGTTGGAGAGTTCCGCCACCTGATGACCAAGAACGGTGGAAACATGGCGGAAGCCGGTGCGGTGGGTTGGATGTTCCATCGTAAGGGCGAGATCACCGTTCCCAAGGAAGCTGCCTCCGAGGAGAAGCTGCTTGAACTGGTTCTGGAAGCGGGCGCCGAAGATATGAAAGACGACGGGTCCGCCTGGTACATCGTGACTCCCCCGGAGTCCCTGGAGGCCGTAAAAGAGGCGCTAACCAAGGCGGGCGTCACTCCCGCATCGGCCGAGATAAGCATGGTGCCGCAAAACTACATCAAGCTGACCGGCGCGCAGGCTACCCAGATGCTCCGTTTGGTGGAAGCACTTGAAGACCACGACGACGTTCAGCACGTTTATGCCAACTTCGACATCGACGAATCGGAGATTCAGGCCGCTGTCGGCGCAAGTTAGCTAACTTTTTTAATCTCGATTTTTCCAAACGGCCATCCGGGAAAACCCGCGATGGCCCTTTGTTTTTCTGGAGAACATCCAATTGGAATGATTTGGCCAGCGTGATTCCTTGCCGTAGACTATCGGGGATGACCATGCATCGAAGCGACGCTGAAATCATGGGCCTCCGCCGCACCCTGGGCGTCGACCCGGCAGCCTCCGGCCCCACGGGTTTCGGCGTCATCGAAACGAACGGTCGCATTTTTCGGGTCCTGCACTACGGTGCGCTTCGCGTAACCCCCAAGCGGCAGAAATCGTCCCAGGGCGCTTGCCTTCATGATGTCCACGCCCGGCTATGTCAATTGATCGAAGAGTTTCAGCCTCACTCCATAGCTGTGGAATCGGTCTTTACGGCCCTGAATATGCGCACCGCGCTGCGCCTGGCCGAAGTGCGCGGGGTAGTCCTGCTCGCGGCTGAACAGCACGGTGTCGAGGTACGTTCCTATTCCCCGCGCGAAGTGAAGGCTTCCGTCGCCGGGTATGGCCACGCGGATAAAAAACAGGTGCAGTTGATGGTGCGCGCCCTCTTGAAAATGGAGGAAATGCCCGAACCCTCGGACGCCGCCGATGCCCTTGCAGTGGCCCTGTGCCACATCCAGACGGAGCAATTCGCGCGGCGCTTCGGCCTTTCCGGAGATCCTCGCGCGGGGTCCCTGCACAGAACCACGCCGCCTGCAACTTCCCGCCGGCAGTCCCCGGCCCGAAGCGGCGGCCTGCAACCATCCCGATGAGCATTCCTTATCGCCGCCGTTTCGCTCCCCTGCTTTTGCTTTGCCTCGCGTTTTTTCCCCTGCCCTCTTTCGCGGGCTCAGCGGAGGGTTGGTTCACCTACCGGCGCGTTTTCAAATCCAGCGTTCCGGAATTCATCGAAATCCGCATCCCGGAAAATGCCGACAGCGCGACCTATGAGATCCGCCAGTTGGACGAAGAAGCTGGCGCATTGCCGTTTGAGATTGGCCCCGCGCTGCGCGGCAAGATCTTTCAACTGATTTCCGAGCTGCATTATTTCAAGGGTCTGGACCTTGACGTCCACCGGAGAATTGCCAACCTGGGTGAAAAGACATTTCGCTGGCAATCGGGTGCAGCATCCAGCGAAGTAAAATTCAATTACACCCTCAATTCATCGGCCACCCAGCTCTTGCAGATCTGTGAAGGCCTCGCCCGCCAGCAGGAGCTCCTCGACCTCCTGCAGCGCCGCATGAAATACGATCGCTTGGGAGTGAACGACGCCCTGCTGGAATTTGAGAACGACCTGAACAAGGGTGAACTGCCGGAACCCGAGCGAGCTCTGCCTCTGCTCGACCAGATCGCCGGGGATTCCCGCTTCGTCGAGATCGCCCGGCAGCGCAGCCGTGCCCTCGCCGAGCGCCTGCGCCATTCCGGGTAAGGCAACGCAGCGAAACGCCGGTACGTCTAATTTGGGGTATCCTTATAAATATGAATGTCACCATCCGGCATCGCCTGAAAATGAGCATTTGGCCCAAGCGCGCAATCGTGTTGCTGTTTGCCCTGTTTTTGTTTTCGCCCGTGTCTCCCGCCCAAAAGAAGGAAAAACTCTCGAAAACCTACCGGGACTGGCTGGAACAGGACGTCGTCTACATCATCACTAAGGACGAGCGTGATCGTTTTCAGCGGCTTCCAACGGATGAAGCCAGAGACAAGTTCATCAATGACTTTTGGGAGGTCCGCAATCCTAATCCGGGATCAGAAGTAAACACTTACAAGGAAGAAATCTACCAGCGCATCGCCTTCGCAAACTCGCGATTTGGTCCCGGTTCGGGATCCGATGGCTGGCGCACCGACCGTGGGCATGTCTACATCACTTTAGGCGCACCTCAGTCGAAACAGATTTACCGGAACGCCGCCAATTTGCGGCCCTTCGAAATCTGGTTCTACGCCAACGTTAGTCCGGCCCTTCCGCAGGCTTTCTACGTACTGTTTTATGATCGCAATAATACAGGCGACTACGTCATCTATAGTCCCTATAACGACGGACCGGACAAATTGACCACCGGTGTCGAGGCAATCAACAATCCGGCGGCTGGCCTCTCCATGATCCAGGACTCCGTGGGCGGCGAGGTCGCCAGAATCTCTCTCAGCCTGATCGTGGGTGAGCCCGTAGATACGAGCAACCCTCGCCCCAGCCTCGCGTCAGACGTCATGCTCATGGAGCTAAAGGGCCTTGCGGAGCAACCCTACTATCGCGACGACATTCGCCGCAAGTGGATGATGCGCGAACAGGTCACCTCCAGCATGATTCTTCAAGGGCACAACCTGGACATCATCCTCTTCCCGGTGCGCGATGACCACGGCATCACCCGCCTCGATTATTCCTTGGGCCTTAAGTCGCCCAGCGACTTGAGCGTCACCCCCACCAAGGACGACCGCCTGATGTACTCCCTCCAGATCCGCGTGCAAGTGTTTGACCGCGACACCAATAAACTGATTTTCGTCGCCCAGAAAGATCTGCATGATACTTTCGACAAGGATCGCTACCGCGATATTAAGGACAAGCTCTTCACCTATGAAGGGATGTTGCCCCTTCCCGCCGGGAACTATCGTCTGGCCTTCCAGTTTACGGACTGGAACAAAAACGTTTCCTACCGAACCGAGCGGGAGATCGTCATCCCCAAGGTCGATTCCGCTCAGTTCCTGGTTCCTGCCATTCTGCCCTTCGCCTCCGCCGAAGAAGTCGACCCCATTGCCGCACCCGTTTTGCCTTTCACTTTGGCGGGGGTCCATTTCGTTCCTCTCTCCACCTCCAATCTTCTCTTGAACAACCAGCAGAGTTTCCAAGTGGCCTACCAGATCTGGACAGCTCCCAACAACCCTGCGCTCGCTCAAGATAAGAATCTTCAGATTGAATACGGTCTCGGGCAACCTGCTGTGCCGGGCAGCGCTAAAGCCATCAAGGAGGAAGCCTCTGTCAAGCAGTTCGATCCCGGCGGCTCGCTGGTGAGCGGAAAGAAGCTTTCGCTGGACGGAAGCTATGGAAATTACATCTTGACTGTTGCAGTAACTCCCCCAGGATCGGGAGCCCCCAGTTTTGCGAAATTAAATTTCAAGGCCGTCGATCCCGTTGGCCTGCCTTCCCCTCCTTGGATCATTGTGGACTCTACGATTCGGGACGATATGGAGAAAGGCATTTTTGATCGAGACCGCGGGCTTTGTTACATGAGCCGTGGTGCGGCTACCGAAGGGCGGGCTTGGCTCCGGCGTGCCCTGGCCCTCAACCATACTGACGAGCTTGCTCGTGCCCAGCTTGTGAATGCCTATTTCACCCAAGAGGATTACAAGGCCGTGGTAGCTCTCTACAAAGACACGGGAGTTACGGACAGCGCGGATGCCAATACTCTGCTCCGCATAGCCAGTAGCTTGCGAAGGCTAGGAAACGAATCGGAAGGCCTCCGATTACTGGAACATGGCGCGGAGGTTCGTGCCAACGACCCTGCCATATTCGTCGCTTTGGCGGATTTCTACACCCAGATGGGCGATTCGGCAAAGGCCTCGGCCGCTCTCCGGAAAAGCAAGAGCTTGGCTGTTCCAAATTAGGACCGGATAACCCTTAGGACTGCCTTTTCCAGGGCACGGTATCTCATTCCATTTTTGGTATTCGGCACTGCAATTTCATATAATTTCGCATTTTCGATCCCGCAATCCTCGCCCCTTACCTCCTAACTGATTGACAATAAATAGGTTATTTGTCCCCTATCTGAGTTGCGTTTGGCATTCTCCTTGCACAGCTACTTCCCATCGATTTCACGGTTGTCCGTTCGTACTTGTCTGTATTTCCACTCAGCATTGTAGTGCCATCCTCGATGGGGGGAAATTGAAAGGAGTATCACTTGAATAGAGCGAAGTGGTTTTATCTGCTCGTAGTCTGCCTCGTGTCTCTCGGTCTGGGAATCGGGACTTGGGCGCAGGACCAGAGTTCGTCGCGCGGCAATTTGAGCGGCGTCGTGCTGGACGCATCGAAAGCGACGGTTCCAGGGGCCCAGGTCACAATTACGGGTCCCATCGGCAACGTGTCGCAAACAACCAATGAGTCGGGAACTTTCTTGTTTTCCACTCTGATCCCGGGCTTCTACTCCATTAAGGTCCAAAAGACGGGGTTTAAAGTCGCCAGCATCGGCTCAGCCGAAGTGCTGATCAACAAGACGACCAGTATTGAGGTAGTTTTGGAAACCGGTGAAGTCACGCAAACCGTTGAGGTTAGCGCGGCCACTGTTACGGTTGACACCAGCAGCACTTCGGTGAACTCGGAATTTTCCGATAGCTTTTACTCCAAGATCCCACTCGGCCGCGGCGTCAGCAGTTTGTTTTATCTCGCGCCTGGCGTGACTTCGGGCATTGGAACCGGCGCACAGAATCCTTCCATCTCCGGCTCCTCCGGTCTAGAAAATCTGTACGTTGCAGACGGCGTTTCCATCAACGATCCGGCATTCGGCGGTATCGGGGTTTGGTCGCGAGTATACGGTCCTCTCGGAACCGGTATTAACCTCTCGTTTGTGAAGGAAGTCCAAATCAAGACGGGGGGCTTTGAACCCCAGTATGGCCACGTTTCCGGCGGCATCGTCCAGTTGGTTACCAAGTCTGGCGGCACCAAGTTCTTTGGAACCGTCGGCGGATACTTCAACGGACGTGGAATGCAGGACACCTACCAAAATGGCGACGACCCCAAATTCCATAATCTCAACCTCGTAGGCAGCCGTTTGGAGAATGCTAACTACGAGGGCGACTTCGAATTCGGCGGCTATGTCCCGGTCAAGGGCTTGCGGGATCGTTTGTTCTTCTTCGGAACTTTCAATCCCTCTTGGAATCACGAGTACTTCCAGCCTGCCTTGGGTTCAGGTCTCTATGCTGCTGATCCAACGATTGACCGGACCACCACGCGCTATGACTACGCCGCCAAGTTGACTTTTAAGATCAACAATGCTAATACCATCGAATCCACCGTTTCCGGCGATCCCTCGCACACCAACCCCACTGCTTTCAGCACGCTGAATATCGACAACACCTCGGCGAACTCCAAGTGGGACTATGGCACACGCAACTGGGCGACCCGCTATGACGGTGCCTTTGGCTCCTCTTTGTTGGTAGACGCCGCCTTTACCTGGAGCTGGAACCACTTCACGGAAACCCCGGCAACCAACGTCTACAACATCGTTGATGAGACTCAGATTGCTGGGCTTGCTGGCCAGCGTGGCTCATTTACGGCCCAAGGCATCTCCGTGCTTGAGCCTTATGAGGCGAATACCAAAGGCCTCAGTGGCGACCTGACCAAAACAGTCCACTTTGCCGGGACACATAGTATCAACGTTGGCTACACCTGGCAGTTCCCCCATTACAACGACCATACCTACTATTCCGGCCCGAAGTACGAGATCCCGGCAGTCAATGCCACGGGTGGAAGCCCGGGCTATGGGTCCAACGTCGCGGGGCAAATGACGGACTCCGCTTTCGTCCTCGCGCTAGCCAGCAACGTCCCCGGTCTGGCACCGGGCGCTTGCACCCTCTGCCCGTACATGGACGTCCCGGGCTACTCAACGCCTCAGCAGGTTGTTCTGCAACAGGTGCGTGGCCGGTTTGACGGCGGTGTGACAAAGAGCAGCGGGAAATATAACGCCGCCTACATTAACGATTCGTGGCAGATGAGCAAATACGTGACTTTGAGCGCCGGCGTCCGCTGGGAACAGCAGCGCCTCACCGGCAACCAGGTTGAGCGTACCTTCTCTAACATGTGGTCGCCCCGCATCGGCATCGTTGTCGACCCGACGGGTACTCGCAAACAGAAGTTCTATGCCAATTTCGGCCGTTACGCCTATGTTCTTCCTCTGGACGCCGCTCTCCGCGCGCTCAGCAACGAGGAAGACTTCCAGAACTCCTATTGGGCACCGAACAACACCACCACCGGTTGCCCCGCAGGTACTCCTAGCGGAGGTTCTTGCGTAGCCCTGAACTCGCTCGGGAGCACGGACTTCACGGGCGATTCGGCTCACCTTCTGAATCTCGCAAATGGCGGCATTCCTATTCCCTCCGGCGCCTTGATCACCGGTGGCGAACCCTTTGCACCCGGTACGCGTATGGAGTTCACTGATGAATTCCTGGTCGGCTATGACCATGAGTTCAAAGGTGGCGTCGTCGCCAGCGTCCGTTACATCGATCGTCGCCTCAAGCGCGTCATCGAAGACCAGGGCGGCATTTCCGTGGAACAGTTCAATGCCCTCGCTTACAATGGCGGTGGATTGAACTATTACATTGGCAATCCGAATGCGAAACAAGACATCTTCGTTAACCCTAATGAAATCATCTTCAGCCAAGGGGCAACATTTACGCCCCCGACAGACGGCGCGGGCAACGTACTGCCGTTGACCCCGGTCAACCAAGGAGCCTACTTGGCGGCAGGAATGCCGTCTTCGTGCTTCGATAGCGCAGGTTATGGGACGCCTTATGTGGCCTATAACCAATTTAACGGCTACGCGGCGGTCACTCCTGGTAGCGCGCCAGCGGGAAGCGCTTGCTTCCCGGCTGTCAACACCAATAACTGGACAAACGCCAGCGGCAACTTGCTGCCGGACTGCACGAACTTTAAGCAGAGCCAGACGCCCGGCGCTTGCGCTGCGTTCGGTGGTGAGTTCTACCCCGACGGCAAGCCAGACACCTACAAGGACCCCAAGCGTGAGTACGAAGCGGTGGAAGTCGAAGTCCGCAAGGCCTTCACGCACAACTGGGCTCTCAGCGTCAACTATCGTGTCGCTCAGTTGCGCGGCAATTACGAAGGCGCCTTCCGCAACGACAACGGCCAGGCCGACCCCGGCATCAGCTCCCTCTTCGATTTCACCGAAGGCGGACTGGGCCTCTTGGCTAACCAGCAGGGCATCGGCTTCCTCAGCACCGACCGGAAGCATACGTTCAACGCTCACTCCACCTACGTACTGCCCAGCGGCAAGCTCAAGGGCTTTGTCATTGGAGCCGGTGTTAGCGTGCTTTCCGGCAATCCGCTCACTGCCCTGTACGCCCAGCAGGCGTACCAAAACCCGGGTGAAGTGCCGTTGTTTGGTCGCGGCAACCTGGGCCGTTCACCGGTCACCGGCAGCGTGGATGCGCACCTCGAGTATCCGTTCAAGCTATCTGAACGCATGCAGCTCAAGGTCGCATTCGATTTGTTTAACATAGTCGACTCGACGCGACAGACCACTTTCAATCAATTTGGCGACCAGGGTTTCGGTTTGCCGAACACTGATTTCCAACATCCGGTCACCAGCCCAACTTTCCAGAACCAGGGCTTTGTCGATCCGTTTAGCTCTCGGCTCTCGGTATTGTTGACCTTCTAAATTGACCTTTAACCGAGGGGCGCCCGCCGCGGCGGGCGCCCCTCTTTTTTTGCCCTCGCCCTCCGCTCATTACGTATAATCGAGAAGTTCAGGCCAGCTCAAAATTGGTGATTTCCTTCGTTCTCCTACTTGTTTTGGAGGTGCCCATGTTCCGGACCTCTTCCCGCTTGGTCCTATCCCTTTTCTTTATGTGCCTGCTAGCTTCTTCCCTTCATGCACAAAGGCCCGGAATGAGTGGCAGTCGCGGGACCGGCGGGATTATTAGCGTGCAGCTTCGTTACTCTGACGGTAGACCTGGTCCACGCGGAATTCATGTCCGCTTGGAGCATGCAGAGGGTGGCGCCGAAGCGGATTTGGAGACCGTCGAGGGCGGCAAGTGCGAATTCCACCAGCCCACAAGCGGGGTATTTATTGTTCGCGTTGCGGAACGCAATTTCAAGGAAGTCTCCGCTCGTGTGGAGATCATCGGCAGTCCGATGGCTTATGTAAGCTTGGATCTCATACCCGTCAATGCAGAACCGAACCCAGAAGTCTCCGTTCCACCTGCAAATTCATCGGACAAGGTTTCCGTGGCGGATTTGTCCATTCCCGAGCCGGCTCGCCAGGAATTCACCAAGGGCGAAGCCGCATTACAAGCCAAGAACACGGATGAAAGCGTGAAGCACTTCCAGAAAGCCATTAAAATTCATGAAAATTATCCCCAGGCCTACCGAATGCTAGGTGCGGCCTACCTGGAGCAGAAGGATTTGCCCAAGGCTGAAGGCTCACTCAAGAAGAGCATTGAGCTTGACCCCAAATTTGCCTTCTCCTACATCGATCTCGGCGCGGTCCTCAATCAAGCCCACGATTACCCCGCCGCGGAAACGGCTCTCAAGCAGGGGCTGGAATTAAGTCCCGACTCACCCAGCGCCAAGTACGAACTGGCCAAGACCTACTGGGCGATGAATCGTTGGCCGGACGCCGCGCCCCTTGCCGAGGAAGCAGTAAAGGCCCTGCCCGATTTGGCCTCCGCCCATGTGTTGCTGGCAAACATCCGCTTGAAGCAGCGCAACGCCGCGGGCGCTCTCCACGAGTATGAGGAATATCTTCGGCTTGAGCCAGACGGTGCCATGGCGCCGCAAGTCCGCGACATGATTGCCAAGCTGCAAAAGGCTCTTGCCCATTAGCATCTCTTTCACTTAGCTCCTAATAATTAGCTTATTTTCTGTAACTTCCCGTGACATTCCTGACCCCCATCCTGCGTATGATATAGGGTAAGGACTCTATGCCACGCACCTCCAGCCTGCATCTGGGCGAAGCCGTCGGTATCGCCGCCGGCAGTTTGTGGGCCCACAAGCTGCGCAGCGTTCTCACGCTGATCGGCGTGGTGATCGGCGTCGCCGCCGTCATTGCCGTGGTCAGCCTGATCAACGGCGCCAATCAGTACGTGGCCACTAAAGTCTTCAACCTCGGCGCGGACGTTTTCGCCCTCGCCAAAGCAGCCCTCCATCATCACCAACGTTGACGACTTTCTGGAATTCCAGAAACGCAAGCGCATCACCTTCGACGATTACGATGCCATTCGCGACGCCTGCAAATCCTGCAAGGAAATCGGCGCTTCCGTTGGCGGCCGCGTGGAAACCCGCAGCGGCCTGAACTCTCTGAAAGACACCAACCTGCGCGCCTGGACCCCGCAAATGCCCGAACTCTACGACGTGGACCTGGTCGAAGGCCGCCACATCACCGATGCCGACCTCCACGCCGCCGCGCCCGTCTGCGTCATCGGCACCGATCTGGTGGATAATCTTCTCCCCGGCGTGGATCCCGTCGGCAAGGAAATTCGCTGGAACAACGTCGCCTGCACCGTCATCGGCGTCGGCAAAAAAGAGGGCACATCGCTCGGCACTTCGCTCGACAACTGGATCATTCTTCCTCTCACCACTTATCTCAAGGAATATGGTTCGCAACAGGACTCCCTGCGCATCACTTCCCGCGCCGGATCGGCCGCGAAAATTCAGGATTCTGTCGACGAAGTCCGCCAGATCATGCGCGGGCGTCATCATCTCGCCTACGCAACCAAAGACGACTTCGCCATCGAAACCAGCGACTCTTTTCTCGACCTCTGGAAAGAGCATCAGCCAGTCCTTTTTCCTCGTCACCATCGCCATCGCCTCCATCTCGCTGGTGGTCGGCGGCATCGTCATCATGAACATCATGCTGGTCAGCGTCACCGAGCGCACCCGCGAAATCGGCATCCGCAAAGCCATGGGCGCGCGCCGCAGCGACATCCTCTTGCAATTTCTGATCGAGTCTTCCACCGTCGCGGTCATCGGGGGAGCGCTGGGCGTCATCCTCGGCGTGCTGGCTGCAAAGCTCGTCTCGATTCGTCTCGCCCTTGCCAAGTGCCGTGCAGCTCTGGTCCGTAATCGGCGGTCTGGCTGTCGCGCTAAGTGTCGGCTTGTTCTTCGGGACTTATCCTGCTTCGAAGGCATCGAAACTCGATCCGGTCGAAGCATTGCGATCGGAGTAAGCGAAGTACATGGCCTCCATCAGCAAACCATTGCCGCAGACCGGCGCTGCTGCCGCTTCGCGCATCTGCTGGTGCAAAGCCGCGGCGCGGAAGTTCGCGATCAGGTTCTCCTGGCGCTCGACACCCTGCGCTTGAATCCGCTGCGCTCCGCGCTCTGACTATCCTCGGCATCGTCATCGGCATCATGACCGTGATCATCGTCAGCTCCGTCATCAACGGCCTGAACGACAACGTCCTCGGCGGAATCCGCGAGCTCGGTTCCGACACCATCATCTGCTACCGCTTCCCGTGGGCTTCGCTTATCCCGCCCGCCAAGCGAATGGTTCACGCGCAAGGAACTGGAACCCGAGTGGGCGGAGGACATGGCCCGCCTCCCGCATGTTAAAGCCGCCTCTCCCTCGCTGCGCATTTTTCAGCCGCAATTCGGTTCCGGCACTTCCGATGTGCGCCGCGGCACTTTTCGCGCGAAAAATGTAATCCTTCAGGGGAATTCTCCTTCGATCTCGCAAATCTTCGACATCAAAGTCGGCAAACGGCCGCGAATTCAACGACTCGGACACCGAGCATCGCGCCCCGGTCGTGCTGCTCGGCTACGCACACCGCCAACATTCTCTTCCCCGAAGGCGCTGCCAGCGCCGATCGGCACAGGAAGTCACCGTCGACGGGCAACTCTTCACTGTAATTGCCACGCTGGACAAGCGCCGCCAGGGCGTCTCTGGCGGCTCCAATCCCGAAGACAACGTCGCCATCATGCCGGTCACCACGCTTGCGCAAGCTCTATCCCAACAAAAAAGACTACGTGATATTCGCCAAGGCCAGCGATCCGAAAGTCGTCGCGCGAGGCGGTCGAGGAAATCCGCGACCTGCTCCGCCGCAAGCGCCGCCTGAGCAACGACAAGCCCGATGATTTCGCCATCTTCACTTCCGACTATTTTCTCGATCTCTGGAACAAAATCAGCTACCTGATTTTCGTGCTGATGTTCGCGGTGGCCTCGGTCGGGCTCGTTGGTGGGCGGTATCGGGGTGATGAATATCATGCTGGTCTCGGTGACCGAACGCACCCGCGAAATCGGCGTGCGCAAGGCCATCGGCGCCAAGCGCAGCAACATCCTGCTGCAGTTCCTGACCGAAGCGGTCACTCTCAGCGCGCTGGGCGGAGTTATCGGAGTGTTTCTGGGCGCGATGATCTCGCTGCTGCTGCAGTTACGGCGCTGCATTTTCCCGCTGCCTTGTCGTTCTTCTGGATGTTCACCGCGCTGATTATGTGCGCGCTCATCGGCGTCGGCTTCGGCGTCTATCCCGCCTGGAAAGCAGCCCGCCTCGACCCGGTCGAAGCCCTTCGCTACGAATAAATTCTCGCTTGGTAAGGTTAACTCGCCACTTTGGCAGGCGCGGCCCCCGCCAGTTCGCGCAGCGATTCCGTATACGGCGCCTTCGCCACGCCGCGCTCCGTAAAAATTGCCGCAATGTAGCGATTCGGCGTTACGTCGAACGCCGGGTGCGCGGCCGGCACATCCGGGGTGATCCGCACTCCCTGGATGTGCGTGACTTCCGACGCGGCACGTTCCTCAATGGGAATCTGCTCACCGGACGCGAGCGACAAATCAAACGTGGAAATCGGCGCCGCGATATAAAACGGCACGTTGTTCTCTTTCGCCAGCACGGCCATTTGGTATGTTCCAATCTTGTTCGCCGTGTCTCCGTTGGCCGCGATTCGGTCCGCCCCGGTGACAATCGCCCCCACTTTTCCCGTCTTCAAAAAATGGCCCACCATGTTGTCGGTAATCACCGTCAGCGGTATCCCGCCTCGATGTAATTCCCACGCCGTCAGCCGCGCTCCTTGCAGATACGGACGCGTCTCCGGCACCAGCACGTGCAATTTTCTTCCCTGCTGATACGCGACGCGAATCACGCCCAGCGCCGTCCCAATTCCCCCCGTGGCCAGCGCGCCTGCGTTGCACTGCGTCATCACCTGCCCTTCCTTCGGCATAAACTCGGCCCCAAAGCGCCCAATGGCTTCGTCCGTGGCCTTCTTTTCGGCGTGAACTTCCTTGGCTTCTGCAATAAGAGCTTCGCGGATGAACTCAATCGAAACCGATTTCTTAAGCAACTCCAAAAAGCGATCCCTCATCCTTTGTATTGCCCAAGTAAGATCCACCGCAGTAGGGCGCGTTTCAGCAAGAGTTCGACTTATCTCCGCGAACTCCTTCTTCAACTCATCTATCGAGGCCGTCTTGGATTTTTGCACCCCCAGCGCCACGCCCATCGCCGCCGCCACCCCAATCGCCGGTGCCCCGCGAATCACCATATCGCGTATCGCCTTTGCCACTTCGCGGTAGTCTGTGTAGGTATGGCTGATCTCTTCAGCGGGCAAGCGCCGCTGGTCCAGCATCACTACGCCGCGTTCTGTCCATTCAATCGGTTGGGCAACGTACATTTCTTTGCGTATCCTCTCCCTCTATTTTAGCGGATGTACTTTCAGAAGCGTATTCGTCACTTGCCGGGCGGCATCTTCGTGAACCAGTGCGTGCTCCAGACCGCCGCAACCGAAATCAGGCCGTTATACCCCAAATGCATCAGGAAGCTCGCAAACACTGTGCCTGTCCGCGCCCGCACCAGCGTAAAAATGATCCCCACCATCGTGAGGATCGCCACCAGGCTCCACGTCCAGCCCAATTGCGCCCCGTGCATCAATCCGAACAAGACCCCAGTCACGATGATCGCCGGCGCCACGCCAAACGAACGCGCGAACATCGGATAAAGATACCCCCGGAACAAAGTCTCTTCCACCAACGGCGCCACAAACACCGCCATGCCTACAAACAACAAAGCCGTCTTCGGATACTTGAACAGCTCCTCGATTGGCGTGTTTTCCGGTGCCTTCATGCTCGCCGTCAAAATCGCCACAAAAAGCGACAGCCCGCACCCTGCCAAAAAATAAACGATTGGGTATCTGGGCATTCCCGGATTCGTGGGGGACAATTTCCGCCAACCCAACGTGCGCCAGAACGGATGCCCCCGCAACAACGACAAGGTCACGTAAAGAAAAAAGAAAATCGCCGCATACCACAGCAGCATGCTCCCGATAGCGAACTGCGGTTTCGAAATCAGGTACTCTTGCAGCTGCTTCGTGTTCATCCTTTGATGCGGCGCATAAGCCACCGCGAGCGCGCCCTGGATGATCACCAGGCTGATAAAACCAAATACCAGAAGGACAATTAAATGAGCCCACGACCAGCTAATCTGCAAATCCTCCGGATACACCTTCCGTTGAATGTAGGGAGCCGAATCGACCGTGGCGACATTTCCAAAAATCTCGCTCGACTCTATTTGAAGCGGTTCAGCAGGAACGCCCGCAGGCTCGGTTCCCTCATTCTGACCCTCTGATTCAGGTACAGGCTCGTTCGCCCCCAAAGGAGTCTCGTCCTGCAGGCTCATCGTTTGGCCCGCCTCGTCCCGCCAGGCCAGCCGGAAGTCAGCGCTGCCGCCACCAGCGGCAACACCAATTCATGGTGCCCGGTGATGGCAAACCCCCTGGAACTTTCGCCGCCCTTCTTGCCCGTCGCCGCCGTCGGGCGCTTCACCACGTTCGTCAGTGGCCGATAGTGCTGGATGAAATCGAAATTCGCCGTGGTAATCGGCTCCATCTTCAATCCAATGTTGCGCGCCACCGACACCGCCTTCAAGAACACCTCCGGCAAAATCACCGCCGATCCCCAGTTCAGGTATGCCCCTCCGCCATCCATCGCCTGCACCAGCGCGCAAAATACCCGAAAATCCGTGTAGCTGGCCGCGCCAAGCGCCGCTCCTTCCGCCGAAGGGTGCATGTGCGGAATGTCCGTCCCAATCGCCAAGTGCACGGTCACCGGAATCCTCATTTTGTAAGCGGCCGCCAGCACGCTCGCGTCCAGATGTTTCGCCGGCAAAATGCCGCTGTGCAGGTATTGCCCGGCTGCCTCCCCGTAACCAATGCGAATGCGCTGCGCGAGTTTCGCGATTTCATTAATCCCAAAGCCGGTCTCCTGGGCCATGCCAAATGTTCCTTCTCCCAGCGACGCGTCCACATCCTCGGAAGTCTGCCCCGCCAGCGCGATCTCAAAATCATGAATCAGCGCCGCGCCGTTCATCGCTATCCCGCTGACAAATCCCGTGCGCATCAACTCAATCAGCAGCGGCCCCAGCCCCACCTTGATGACGTGCCCGCCAATCCCCCAAATCACCGCGCGCTTTTTGTTTTTTGCCCGGTGGATCGCCGCTAACACATCCCGCAGATCGTTCCCCGCCAAAATCTTCGGCAACCCATCCAATAACTTCCTCAACGATGGATTCTTTCCCGTCGGCCGCGCAAATTCCCGCACGCTCACCTTGCTCCGGCGCCCGGCAATCGGGTAGGTCCGCACACCACCAAGGGTCGCGGGTTGGATTTCGTAAATGCTCATGCGAATCTCAACACTCTACGAGGAACCGCCATCCCACGCAAGCAAAACGCGGCGCATTTCTCCAAAGCTGCGTTTTCCTTACGATGCTTTCTGGTTGCCATTGCCGGAATGAATTCCCACTCCATTCATCCCCAGATGCCTCGCCAACGCCTGCCCGGTATAAGACTTCTTCGTCCGCGCCACCAACTCCGGCGTCCCCTGGGCCACGATGCGCCCGCCGCCGGCCCCGCCCTCCGGGCCGAGATCAATAATCCAATCCGCTTGCTTGATCACGTCCAGATTGTGCTCGATGATCAGCACCGTATTCCCCAAGTCCACGAGCCGCTGCAACACATCCAGCAATTTGCGGACGTCGTCGAAATGCAGCCCTGTCGTCGGTTCATCCAGGATGTACATCGTCCGGCCCGTCTGCCGTTTCGAAAGCTCCCGTGCCAGCTTGATCCGCTGCGCCTCGCCGCCGGAAAGCGTGGTGGCCGATTGCCCCAATTGAACGTACCCAAGCCCCACTTCCACAATCGTCGCCAGCTTCTGCTGAATCTGCGGAATGTTTTCCAGCAGCTTCAGCGCGTCGCTGGCTGGCAGGTTCAGCACATCGTTAATGCTGTTCCCCTTGTAGCGCACCGCCAGCGTCTCTGCGTTATATCGTCGCCCGCGGCAAACTTCGCAAGTCACATACACGTCCGGCAGAAAATTCATCTCGATCCGCCGCAGCCCTTCGCCCTGGCACGCTTCGCAGCGCCCGCCCTTCACGTTAAAGCTGAAGCGTCCCGGCTTGTAGCCGCGCTCCCGCGATTCCGGCAGCATCGCAAACAGTTCGCGAATCGGCGCGAATACGCCGGTATACGTCGCGGGATTCGACCTCGGCGTTCGCCCAATCGGCGCCTGGTCAATCTCAATCACCTTGTCGATGTGCTCCACTCCCAGCAACATGCGGTGCGCGCCGGGCTGTTCCATCGAGCGGTACAATTTCTGCGCCAGCACGCGATAAAGAATGTCGTTCACCAGCGTGGATTTCCCCGACCCCGAAACTCCGGTAACCACCGTCAGCAATCCGAGCGGAATCGAAACATCCACATCCTTCAAATTGTTTGCGTGCGCGCCCAGAATCTGAATCGCTTTTCCATTGGGACTCCGGCGCTTCGCCGGCACAGGTATCTGCGCCCTCCCCGAAAGATATTTCCCCGTCAGCGACTCCGCGGAAGCCGCAATCTCCGCCGGCTTCCCCTGCGCAACCAGGTAGCCGCCGGCGTTCCCCGCGCCAGGCCCCAGGTCCACCACAAAATCCGCGCGCCGTATGGTGTCCTCGTCATGCTCCACCACCAAAACGGTGTTCCCAAGATTGCGCAACTGCTCCAGCGAATGCAGCAACCGGTCGTTGTCCCGCGCATGCAGCCCGATCGACGGCTCGTCCAGCACATACAAAACCCCGCGCAATCGCGAACCGATCTGCGTCGCCAATCGGATCCGCTGCGCTTCGCCTCCCGAAAGCGTCGCTGCCGAGCGATCCAGGCTCAGATAACCAAGCCCCACGGCCAGCAAAAAATCCAGCCGTTCGGCAACTTCGCCCAATGGCCTCCCGGCAACTTCCTTCTGCCGCGGCGTCAACTCCTCCAAAATTTTAGCCACCGCTGGCCGCGCGTCGCTGATGGCCAGCGCCGTGAAGTCCGCAATCGACCACCCCGCCAGCTTCACCGCCAGCGATTCCGGCCGCAGCCTCTTCCCGTGGCACGCGCTGCACAGCGTCGCGGACATATACTGCGTCATCCACTCGCGGTATGAATCGGAATTGGACTCCTCGAAATTCCGCTCCAGAAATTTCAGGATTCCCTGAAACCGGAATCCCTTCTCGCCGGTGCCGGCACGCACGCCCGCTCCCCGCTTGGCGTCCCCGTTCGGATACCCATACAGCAGCAGGTTCTGCACCTTCGCGGGATATTTTTCAAACGGTGTGTCCAGGTGAAATCCGTGCGCGTAAGCTCCCAGCTCCAGCGTGCGTTTTAGCACCACCGATCCCGACCCCGGCCCAAGCCCGCCATCAAACAGTGGCCGTGTCCAATCGTTAATCACCTTGGCCGGATCGAAATCGTATTTCGAGCCCAATCCGTTGCACGCCTGGCAAGCTCCATACGGCGAATTGAAACTGAACGACCGCGGCTCCAGTTGCGGCACGGACAATCCGCAATCCGGGCACGCCAGCTTTTCCGAAAATACGTATTCCTTCCCGCCCACCACCGCCACCGTCACCAGCCCCTGCGCCAGTTTCAACGCCGTGGCAATCGATTGCTCCAGCCTCGACGCCCCTCCCTGCTTAACCAGCAGCCGGTCAATCACCACTTCAATC
This sequence comes from uncultured Acidobacteriota bacterium, assembly GCA_963781995.1. Taxonomy (GTDB): domain Bacteria; phylum Acidobacteriota; class Terriglobia; order Acidiferrales; family UBA7541; genus Acidiferrum. The sequence continues at coordinate 136,676 of CAWAHR010000001.1, forward strand.
GTGTGATTCTTCCGCTTGTCCAGCACCGGCGTTTCGTCCAGCGGCACCAGTTCGCCGTTGATCCGCACCCGCACAAAGCCGTCTTGCGCCAGCTTTTCCAGTTCCTTGCGGTACGCGCCCTTCCTGCCGCGCACCACCGGCGCCAAAATCATGATTCGGTCATCCGGCTTGCACAGTTCGCCGTGCAGAATCGCCTGCACGATCTGCTCGCTCGATTGCCGGGTGATCGGCTTTCCGCAATTCGGGCAGTGCGGCACGCCCACCGCGCTGTACACTACGCGCAGGTAATCGTAAATTTCAGTGATGGTTCCCACCGTGGAGCGCGGGGACCGCGTGGTGGTTTTCTGCTCGATGGCGATCGAAGGTGACAAACCTTCGATCACGTCCACTTCCGGCCTCTCCATCTGGTCCAGGAATTGCCGCGCATACGCCGACAGCGATTCCACATATCGCCGCTGCCCTTCCGCATAAATTGTGTCGAATGCCAGCGAGGATTTACCGGAGCCCGATAACCCGGTGATGACGGTGAGCGTATTGCGTGGAATCTCGATGCTGATGTTCTTCAGGTTATGCTGGCGAGCTCCCCGCACCACCAATTTCGTTATCCCCATAAGCCGAAAGCGCTCCCTCCACAGGAGCCCTGGCGCTCAGTAGGTAGACTGAGCCCAGCATAGCCTTTCAACATACCAACTCGCGCGAGCAACGGTCAAGTTGGCCACCCCATAGGATGCGTGGCAGGAGAAAAAATTCTCCGTTCGGACGGGAAGCACAATTCCCAGAGTAAAAATTTCCCCGGGGGTAGTGCATTTTTACCCTGCCCTAGACTTTAATGTATTGAAAATACATCACTTACTATTGGTTAGCCGTTTGCACTTTAGACACGCGTGGGGGAGGCGAGCCGAGGATCCCTTTAGGGGATTGAGGGCTGGGCCGGTTCGTTCTTCCCCTCACTTCTGCCGTACGCTGCATCCCGCTCCGCCGTGAAAGCGGCAACTCCCTATACACCCCAAGAATGCACCTGACCAACCGGCAGAGGTGCGTCCAGGTTCGACTGTCTCACGGCTAAAGAAAAAGGAGGCCGGCCGGCCTCCTCAAGCTCGCTTCCTTCGTTTTTGTCTACGGCTAAAGTGTCAGCCGCGTAGTCCCAGAGTGTGCGAAATGCTCTGCGTCATCGGGAAGCGCACGCCGCGGTAATCCACGCGCGAAGCATAATCGCTCAGGGTCAGGAACAACAGCAGCGCCAGCCAGAAGATCCCCGCAATGATCACCAGCTTCGTTCGCTGCGGCACATACTTCGCATGCATAAAAATAAGGACGACCAAAGTCGCCTTGACCGTCGCAATCGCCAGCGCCGCCACAATGTTAAACCGGCCCAGGTTGACGTACGCCGCTGCGACCGTGAGGGCCGTCAGGACCAGCAGCACAATGATCACTATCGTGTAGGTACCCGGTGAAACTATGTGTTCGCTATGTTCTTGGTCAGACACGCGTCGCTCCCTACTTGTGCCGGTCAATCAGATACAACAGCGGAAAAAGATAAATCCACACTATGTCCACGAAGTGCCAGTACAGCCCCACAATGTCCACCGGGTTATTCCACTCCGCCGTAAATCGCCCGGCAATGGATTCCTTCAGCAGCCAGAACAGCAATCCCGCGCCGATCACCATGTGCAGCGCATGCAATCCCGTCATCCCGAAATACGCTGAATAATAGAGCTGCGCGTGCGCGTTCAGGTTTGGGTCAGCCGCCTTTGCCGCGTCGATCTCTTCGCGTTCCTTCTCTAAATCCACGGCATCAATATCTTCACATTTCGACGGGTTGTCCACGCAGTAGGAAATATCGAAGCTCTTCCCGGGAACCAGGTGGTGATGAAACTTCTGCGCGTACTCAACGTATTTCACGCCGAAAAATATGAATCCCAGAATAATCGTCAGCGTAAGAAATAGCGGGATCAGCTTCTTCTTCCCGGTCTGTGCGGCCCACACCGCCAGCACCATCGTGAAGCTGCTCGCCAGCAAAACCCCGGTATTGCAAGTCCCCAACGGCAGGCTCAGCGTGTTGCTGCCCATCGCAAACGCGTGGAAATACGTGTGCCGGTTGATCGTGTACGCCAGCATGATCCCGCCGAAGAACATCACCTCGGTGACCAGGAAAATCCACATGCCGAGCGTGGCAGTATCTTTCTGCTGCTCCAGCGTCTTGAACTGCCCGTACAATGATCCGGTGCGATGCACTCCGCACTCCTCTAACCGTCAGTTTCAGGCGCCAACTGCTCGCCTGTCACCGGGCCGCAGCCCGGCTTCCTTTTAGTCGTCCCCGTGGGCCGGCGCCACAATGCGCGGCCCGTGCCCGCTGGGAACATCCAGCCCCAAATCCGGCCGGTTGTGAAAATCGTACGCTTCCCAGGTAACCACCGGCGTCGCTTCAAAATTCTCCGTCAGCGGTGGTGATTGCGTCGTCCACTCCAGGCCCGTCGCCGGCCACGGATTATTCCCGGCCACTTTTCCATAAAACGCCGCCCACGTCAGGTACACCATGGGCAGCAGATACCCGATCGCAAGAATCGACGCCCCGGCCGTGGACATCACGTTGTAAATCTGAAATTCCGGCGGGTACATGTGATACCGTCGCGGCATGCCCATGATTCCCAGGATAAATTGCGGGAAGAACGTAAAATTGAACCCGATGAACAAAATAAAAGCCGCAATCCGCGCTAGCCACTCCGGGTACATTCGTCCGGTTATTTTCGGCCACCAGAAATGCAATCCGCCGAGATACCCCATCACCGCCCCGCCCACCATGATGTAGTGGAAGTGCGCCACGACGAAATAGGTGTCGTGTATGTTGATGTCGACGCCCAGAGCGCCGAGGAACAGCCCTGTCAGCCCGCCGACCAGGAACAACCCGAGAAATCCGAACGCGTACAGCATCGGCGTATCGAACGAAATCGAGCCTCCGAACAGCGTCGCCGTCCAGTTAAATGTCTTCACCGCCGATGGTATCGCCACCAGGAACGTCAGAAATGAAAAGGCCACCGCCGCGTAGGTCGACTGGCCGGTAACAAACATGTGGTGCGTCCACACCAGGAACCCGATCACCGCGATCGCCAGGCTCGCCGCGGCCACAAAGTGGTATCCAAACAACTTCTTGCGCGCAAACGTCGGAATCAGCTCGCTGATCACGCCCATCGCCGGCAGGATCATGATGTACACCGCCGGATGCGAGTAGAACCAGAACAGGTGCTGGAACAGAATCGGGTCGCCGCCCATCGCCGGGTTAAAGAAGCCCAGGCCAAAAACTCTTTCCATGGCCGCCAGCCCAAGGGTAATCGCGATTACCGGCGTGCCCAGAATCATCACGATCGAGGTCGCATAATGCGCCCAAACAAACAGCGGCAGCCGGAACCACGTCATTCCCGGCGCGCGCATGGTGTGCACCGTCACCAGGAAATTCAAGCCCGTCAGGATCGACGAAAATCCCGTGACAAATACTCCGACCACCGCCGGCGCCACCGCCGAATTCGAATACACCGTGCTGAACGGGGTGTAAAACGTCCAACCGGTGTCCAGTCCTCCGTTCACCATCGCCCACAGCGTGAACATCCCTCCCACAACGTACACATACCAGCTCAGCAGGTTGATCTTCGGGAACGCCAGGTCCTTCGCCCCAATCATCAGCGGAATCAGGAAATTCCCCAGCACCGCGGGAATCGAGGGAATCAGGAAAAAGAAAATCATCGCCACGCCGTGCATCGTAAACATGCGGTTGTAGGTATCCGGCGAAAGCAGATACCCGTTCGGCGTCAGCAGGTGCAGCCGGATCATCATCGCGAAAAAGCCGCCGATGAAAAAGAACAGCGTCACCGAAGCCAGGTACAGCAGCGCAATCCGCTTGTGGTCCGTGGTCAGCAGCCACGATCGGATTCCATACGTGGCGTTCAGGTAATGCGTCCCCGGCATTTGCGGTTCCGGCCCCGTGGGTTGCGTTCTCATGCTATTTCTTCCCCGCTGATACTGGCGCAATTCCCGCACCCTTCGCGGGCACAGGCTGCGACTGCAAGGACTTGATGTATGCCGTCAGATTCAGTATCTGCTCTTCCGTCACCAATCCCTGGAACGTGGGCATCACCGGCTGATACCCGGCCACAATTTTCGCTTTCGGTTGCAGGATGGATTCCCGTATATAAGCCTCGTCCGCGGTCACCGTCGAGCCGTCGGCGAGAAGCACCTTCGCGCCATACACTCCGTTGAGCGAGGGGGCGCGCCCCGTCCCGTTGGAAAGATGGCAGGTGACGCAAGCCAACTGCGTGAACAGCTTCTCGCCCGCCGAGACTGGATTCACGTCACCGCTTTCACCCGAGAGCCAGGCGGCATATTCGGCGGGATCCATCACCGTCACCCACCCGCCCATCACCGCGTGGTTTGTTCCGCAATATTGCGAGCAAAAAAAGTGGTACTTGCCGGTCTTCGTTGGCCGGAACCACATTGTATTGTACCGCCCCGGCACCACGTCCATCTTCACCCGGAACGCCGGTACGTAAAAATCGTGAATCACGTCTTCGCTGCCCATGATCAGCTTGACGTTCCGGTTCACCGGTACGTGCAGCTCGTTGATCTCCTTGCGTCCGTTCGGCTGTTGCAGCTTCCACATCCACTGCTTGCCGATCACATAGATGTCCAGCGTGTCTCTTGGCGCGATCCGGTAATTCACGTAAATCACCGCGCCCCACGCAAAAATACCCAGCGCTATCACCAGGGGGATGAGCGTCCACCCGATTTCCAACACCAGGTTTCCTTCCACGTCGTCGCCAACTTCCTTTTCACTTTTCCGCCGGAACTTGAACGCCGCGAAAATCACCAGCACGGTTACCAGCACCGCGAAAAACAGCGTGGTCATCAGGATAAACATGAACAACGCGTCTACGTTGCCTGCGAAATTGGACGCCTGCTCTGGAAAAGTTGGAAGCGGTGACTGCACGGCTCTAGTGTGCTCCTTGCGTCGGCAAATCCGGGTTCGGATGCGTGTTGCGGTTTTCCCGGCGCCGGAATATCACGAAGCCGAGGGCCATGCAAAGCAGGGTGACCACGCCGCCCATTCGGATCACCGTCAGGATCGTAGCGCTGTACCGCGCTCTCGTCGGGTCATACTGGTAGCAGAACAGCAGCAGGTGATCCACCGGTGTTCCGATTTTCCCCGCCGAAGCGTCCACCAGACCCAGCCGCACGTGGCTGGCCGGATAATCCACTCCAAAAAAGTACCGGGAAATCCGGCCGTCAGGTGTCAGCAGCAGGATGCCGCTGGCGTGCGCGTAGGAATTGCTCTTCGCATCGTAGCTGTAGCTGAAATTCGCCGCCTTGGTCACCGTGTCTATCGCTTCGCGCCTACCGGTCAGGAAATGCCAGCCCGCGTCGGTCGTGGGCCGCGCAAACCGCGCCAGCGCTTCATGCTTTTTCCGGAGCGCCGCATCCGGCGTGTCGGCCGTATCGAAGCTGATGAACACCACGTCGTAATCCTTGCCCGGATCGAACGAAATCATCTTTAGCGTGCCCACCACCGCGTGCTCTACTTCACTGCACAGCATCGGGCACGTGTAATACGCGAATACCAGCACCACCGGCTTCTTCCCAAAATAATCCCCCAGCCTCACCGGCGCGCCCGTTTCGTCCACGAACGCCGCATCCGCGGGAATCTGCGCGTTCAACTGGGGATCAAACCTGACATTCGCCAGCGCCGGCGGCAATCCTTTCGAAGACTGTCCCACGTTATCCGGAATCATTTGCGCGCAGCCCACGCTCGCCGCCAGCAGCATCATCATCGCAATTCCCGATATGGCCCGAATCACTTTCATTATTTTTTTTCCGCCGGCGCTTCAGGTACCGCCGGCAATCCCTTTTCCACGATCAGTTTCATCGCGTCGCTTACCGGAATTCTCGCAATTCCCGCTTTTTCATCCACCCAGCCCAGCTCCTCGTTGGCCCTGGTGTCGGCTTCCAGTTTTTCCCGCATATCATGTTGCGGGTCCGACAAATGCCCTGGCATTCCCTGAAGCCTCGGCTCCGGCGGATATTCCAACCCGGCCGGACGAGAAGGCGGCGGCGCTTCGTAAGTGCTGATCCAATACGCTTTCAATCCCTTGTAAATGCCCAGCGAAAGCACAAACGAAACAACCACCGTAACCCCGAGCCAAAACAGAAACTTGAAAATCGGCGACGGCTTCACATCCCGCGCTTCAAACGACACGTCCGCATGTTCCGGCCGCCCGCCGTTGTTTTGTCCGTGGTGGTGGTGCTCGCTACTCATGCTGCGACAATGCCTCCTCAAGATTCGGATCGCCCAGCGGCAGCAACGGCCGCTGCTTCAGGTTCATCGCAAAAAATCCCAGCCACAATCCCACCAGCGCGATGGGCACCACCAGGTCTAGCCACGTCGGCAACGCTCGCGCCGTGAATTCCGGTCGCGTCATCCAGTAGAGATCTACCAGCCTCATGAAAATCATCCACACCGCGATTTTCGAAACCACGCTCGCCGTCCGCTTCACATCCCGCGACAACAGCAGCAAAAACGGAATCGCGAAGCTGAACAGCAGCACAATCACCGCCACGATTCCCCACTGCCCATTCAGCCGCGAGTGATAAAACGTAATCTCTTCCGGCTGGTTTCCCGACCAGATGATCAGCAACTGCGAAAACGCGAAGTACGCCCACAGCATGTTGAACGCGAACAGCAGCTTCGCCAGGTCATGCAAGTGCCGCTTCTTGATGATCCCGCTGAACGGCTCCGAGCCGGTCAGCAGCACAATCACCGCAATCATCAACGCCATCGCCGAAATCGCCTGCCCGGCCACAAACAGAAATCCATAAATCGTGGAAGCCCACCGCGGCGAAAGCGACATCACCCAATCGATCGCCGCGAACGTCATCGCCAGGATGTAAAGAATCACTCCCGGCGCCGCCAGCTTCTTCAGCTTTTGCTTTAGCCCTTCGCCATCCGATTGCTGGTCCTGCTCCTTCGACCACTTGTTGAACACCAGCATCAGCACAATCCAGATGACAAAGTAAATCGCTGCCCGCGTCAGGAATCCTCCCGACGTCAAATACCCCTGCTGCCAAGAAGTGAGCGCCTGCTCGCCCTCTTTCGGTGCGTTCAGCCAACCGGTTTCATCCCCGTTTCCCGAATACAGATATTTCATCCCCAGCACAATCGGAACAAACAGCACCAGCATCAGCCAGAGATTCCGTGAAGCTGCTTCCAGCGGCCGCCGGATTACAATCCCCCAGATGCCCCCGGTCAGGTGCTGCAGCATCAGCAATCCCAGCGAGCCCACCGTCAATCCCAAAATCAGCATGTAGCTGTAAATATAAGAATGAAAAAAGTCCGTGGGCGATTTCATCCAGCCGAAGAGCGCCAACAACAGCGCAATTCCGCCGACGACCAGGCCGCCCCGCTGCAGCCGGTCCACGCTCCCAGGCGCTTTGTAATCTTGCGCGCTCACTTCGCGGTTCCTCCCGACATCAATTTCTCCCGCAATTCTGCCGGCAACTCTCCCACCGGCGCATTCCGGCTCACTTGCAGCGCCCGCACATATGCGATGATGGCCCAGCGGTCCCGCGGTGGAATCTGCGACGAATATCCGTACATCGCGCCGAATCCGTTGGTAATCACGTCGTACAAATATCCGTTCGGCACCTGCCGCAGCCGCTCCTGGTGGTAGCTCGGCGGATGCTTCATCCCTCGCAACGCCACCATGCCCAGCCCGTCGCCCTGAATTCCGTGGCACGGCGTGCAGAAAATTCCGTAACGCTGCTGCCCGCGCTGCAGCAGTTCCGCGTTAATCGGCAGCGGAAACACGTTCGAATCCTTGGGCACAAACAACGCATCGTCCTGGACCGATCCCCGCACCACGGTGTTCTCCACCGCCGGCCGCTCCGATCGTCCGTCGGCAAAAAAATTCGCCGGAGACAACGGGTTCTGCCGCGGCTGGTTGGCCATGTCCTGGCGCAGTGTATTGCTGCAACCCGCGGCTCCCAGTCCGCAGAGCGCCATGACCGCCAAGAGTGAGGATTTATTCCTCATCCTTCACCTCGTTGACGTGCTCCGCGTGCAAGCTCTTCAGGAATCTCGCCGTCTCCGCCAGGTCGAATTTCGGATCGCGCGCTTCGATGCACAAAAAGAACTTGTCCGTGGATGCCTGCGCAAACCTATCCACATTGAAAACCGGGTGATAAGGCTGCGGCAGCTTGTTCAGCGCCAACATCCCAACCACTGCGAAAATCGAAGCGCCCAGCACCGTTAGCTCAAAGGTCACCGGAATGAAAGCCGGCCAACTGTTCAGCGGCCGCCCGCCGATATTCAACGGATAGGTGATCGCCGCAACCCAATACTGCAAGCCGAATCCCGTCAATCCGCCGCCGACTCCGCCCATCAGCGTCAGCAGCGGCACCGCCGTCCAGCGGAATCCCACCGCTTCCGCAAGCCCTTCCACGGGAAACGGCGTATAAGCTTCCACGTGCCTATAGCCGGCCTCGCGCGCCTTCTGCGTTGCGGCCAGCAGCGCTTCCGGCGTCGAAAATTCGCCCAGCACCCCGAATACTTGTGAGTGGCGTTCGCTCATTGGTGCCCCTCATTGCCATGCGAATCCTGATGCACGAGCTCGCGCATTTCCGAAATCGCGATTGCCGGCAACCCGCGCACAAACAGGAAGATCAGCATCGTGAAAAGTCCCAGAGTTCCCACGAACGTGGCGTAATCCCAGAAGGTCGCCGAATACCGGCCCCAAGCCGATGGCATGAAGTCGCGCGTCAGCGAAATCACCACGATCACGAACCGCTCCAGCCACATGCCCAGGTTGATAATCAGCGACATCACGAACAGCGCAGGAATGTTTCGCCGCACCTTCTTGAACCACAGCAACTGCGGCGTCAGGATATTGCACAAAATCAGGGCAAAATAAAAATGCGAGTATGGCCCGTGCAGCCGCTGCTTGGCCAAAAATACGTCGAATTTGTTCCCGCTGTAAAACGCCATGAAAAATTCAATGAAATATCCGTAAGCCACGATCAGCCCGGTCGCCAGCATCACCTTGGCCATCTGCTCCAGGTGCCGCAGGGTGATGAACCCTTCCAGCCCGTAGGCCTTGCGCATCGGAATCGCCAGCGTCAGCACCATCGCAAACCCGGAATAGATCGCCCCAGCCACAAAGTAAGGAGGAAAAATGGTGGTATGCCATCCCGGAACGATGCCCACCGCGAAATCGAAGCTCACCACAGTGTGCACTGAAAGAACCAGCGGGGTCGCCAAGCCGGCCAGCAACAAGTAGGCCGATTGGTACCGGTGCCAGTGCCGCGCCGATCCGCGCCAGCCCATCGACAATGCCCCGAAAATCACCTGCTGCCACCGGCTCTTCGCACGGTCCCGCAGCGTCGCCAAATCCGGCAGCAATCCCACGAACCAGAACATCAGCGAAACCGTTCCGTAAGTGGATACCGCGAAAACGTCCCAGATCAGCGGGCTGCGGAACTGCGGCCAGATTCCCATCGTGCTCGGATACGGGAACATGTAATACGCCATCCATGGCCGACCGGTATGGATCAGAGGAAAAAGGCCCGCGCAAGCCACCGCAAACAACGTCATCGCTTCCGCAAACCGGTTGATTGACGTTCGCCACTTCTGGTTCAGCAAAAACAAAATCGCCGAAATCAGCGTCCCCGCGTGGCCGATACCAATCCACCACACAAAGTTGACGATCGCAAAGCCCCACCCAATCGGGATGTTAATGCCCCAGATTCCCACGCCTTTCATGAACAGCCAGCCGACCGCCACGTTCAGCACCATCACGATGGTGAACGTCAACCCGAATCCCAACAGCCACCCGATCCCCAGCGGCCGCGTCAGCACCACCGACGAAATCTTGTCGGTAACCGAGGCATAAGTATGCCCCGGTTCGATCCAGGGTTCCGGCTCGTGCCCTCCCGGCAAATTCTGCGTTACGCTCATGCCTTGTCCAGCTCCGCGTTCGGATTGCGCACCGCCGCCAGATACGTGGTGCGTGGCCGCGCATTCAACTCGCCCAGAACGCTGTAATTGCGCTGTTGCGCCTTCAATTTCGCCACTTTGCTGTTCGGATCATTGATGTTGCCGAAGGCAATCGCTTCCGACGGGCACGCCGATTCGCATGCGGTCACAATCTCTCCGTCGCGGATCGGCCGATTCTGTTTTTCCGCGTCAATGCGCACATTATTAATCCGCTGCACGCAGTATGTGCACTTTTCCATCACTCCGCGACTGCGCACCGTCACTTCCGGATTCCTCAGCAGCTTCAGTTGCGGCGTCTCCCAGTCCTGGAAGCGCAGGAAATTGAACCGCCGCACTTTGTACGGGCAGTTGTTCGAACAATACCGCGTGCCTACGCAGCGGTTGTACACCATGTCGTTCAAGCCCTCGGCGCTGTGCGTCGTCGCGCCCACCGGGCAGACCTGCTCGCACGGCGCATTCTCGCACTGCATGCACGGCACCGGCTGAAAATGGGTTTCGGGATTGTCGAGCTCCGGGCTGTATACGGTGGGATCTCCCGTGTTCTCGCCGCCTTCCATTGCCGAGGGAGAATGCGTGTAATAGCGGTCCACGCGGATCCAGTGCATTTCGCGTCCCCGCATCACCTGGTCCTTGCCGACCACCGGAATATTATTCTCCGACTGGCAGGCGACCACGCAGGCATTGCAGCCGTTGCATTTGTTCAGGTCAATGGCCATGCCCCACGCATATCCGGGGTACGCAAATTCCTTGTACAGTGAATCGTCCTTCGCCGGCGCTTCGTGGCCTTCGTGCGCGAACGCCGGATTCTTCTTGTACTCCTCCAGCGTCCCCGTGCTCAGAATCTGCCGGCCTTCCATGTTGAAGTGATACTGCGTGCATGCCAGCGAGTAGCCGTCGCCCGTTGCGGTCATCTTTCCGCCGGTGGCCACCCACAGCGCATTCGAAGTTCGCACCGCGTAGGCATTGAATCCCTTGTTCGTTCCCGCGAAGCCGGCGCGCGTCCGCCCGTACCCCAGCGGCAAAACCACCGTATTTTCCGCTTGTCCCGGCAACGTCCACGTCGCCGCGGTCACCTTGCTGCCGCTGAGCGCAATATCCACCACCGTCGAAAGAATCTGTCCGTGTTCTCCGCCGCGTGCCGCCACTTTGTGCGCCAGGTCGTTTTTCTGCGCATATTTCGGGCTCACCATCGCGGCGTTATCCCAGGTCAGCTTGGTCACTGGCTTCGGCAATTCCTGCAGCCAGCCGTTATTGGCGTATCGTCCGTCATACACCGTCGGATCCGGCCGGAAGATGTACTCCACCTGGTCCGCCGGCATGGCGGCGAACGCGGGCAAACTCCCGGCACTGAATTTCAGTTCCGGAGTGATGGACGCAAATTTCGTTCCGGGAATCACCCCGTCGTTCAGCCACTTCCGCCATCCCGATTCCACGGATGATCCCAGATGCGCGGAGGCTTCCGTCCAATAGGCGCGCACCGCGTCGTATCCGGGCTGCCCCGGTTTGTCGCCAAACGCCGCCACCACGTCGTGCGCCGACTTGGTGTAATAGAGTGGCGAAATCAGCGGCTGGACAATGCTCGCGGTTCCGTCATACGCCCGCGCATCGCTCCACGTTTCCAGATAGTGCGATTCCGAAACGTGCCACGTGCAGTACTCCGAGGTCTCATCAAAATACGGGCTCAGATGCACCGAGGTGTGCACCTTCTGCAGCTTGGTCACAAAATCGAAATCCCGCGGCGCGTCGTACACGGGATTGCCGCCCAGAATCACCAGCAAATCCACCTTCCCCGCCTTCATGTCCGAACAAAGCTGACCCAGCGATTCCAGGTGATTTACCGGCTCGGCTTCCACTGGCTCCGTGTAATAAACCGTCGTGCCCACGTTCCCGAGCGCAGCGTTAATCAGGTGGGTTAACGCATGAACTGCTGCCGACTGCTGCTCTCCCGCGATCACCAGTGCATTCCCGTGTTCCTTCTGCAGATCACCGGCCACCATCCCCACCCACTTCTCCGCGTCCGCCGGCAAAGTCACCGCGCTGCCGTGCCCCAGTTTCGCCGCCAGCGCCCGCGCAAACAGTTCGATGTCGCAAGCCCGCATCGGCAAGCGGTGGTCCGCCGAAGATCCCGTGACCGTCGGCGTCGGCTCCACCACATACAGCCGGTTCATGGTGTCGTCCAGCTTCCGCCGCCGCGCGAACTGCTTCGCATACGCGATGTGCCCCGGCCCGCTGGCCAGAAAATCCGCATCCAGCGACAAAATCACGTTGGCTTTGCCCGGCACGTTGACCGTATTCACCACTCGGCCAAACGCCAGCTTCGCGCCCTCGCGCCCGCCGTCGCTCACTGCCGGCTCCCACTGGTGCCACTTGGCCTGCGGATAAAGCGCCAGCAGTTTGCGCAACTGTCCCGCTAATGTCGGCGAAGTCACCGTTCCGGTCAGAATGCGGAATCCCGCTCCCTCCGCCGCTTTCACGCCGATTGCCGCTTCCTGCGCCGCATCCAGAAACGCCGACCAAGCCCGGATTTCGCCGGTATACAGCACCGTCTGAGCGCGGTCCGGATCGTACAGATTCAAAATCGAAGCCTGCACCATCGCGCTCGTCGAACCCAGGCTCGACGGATGGTCCGGATTTCCCTCAATCTTCGTCGGCCGTCCTTCGTGGCTCTCCACCAGCACGCCAACCGCGTCCGCCCCAAATGGCATCGCCGTCGCATAAAAATTCGGGCGGCCCAAAACCATCCCGTCCGGCTGCTTCACATACGGCACGATATGCGTTTCATCCGGCCGCCCGCAGCCCGCCAGCCCCGCTAACGCCAGCGACGCTCCCATCAATTTCAGGAAGTCCCGGCGATCCACCGCGTCGTCCCACTCCGAAGCGTGCCGCGGAAATTCCCGGTGCAGCAGTTCCTCGAAATGCGGATCTTCCGAAAGCTCTTCCAGCGTCCGCCAGTACTGCTTTCCGCTCTTGTGCTTCAGCCTTTCGCGGACCGCGGATAGCTCCAGGCGGTGCTCCCGCAGCGTATTATCTGCCGCCTCATCGTCATGATCGCGATCGTGGTCGTGGCCCGGATCCAATGCGGGCTTCCTGCTTTCGGGGCCTTGCAGGATGCGCAGTTGCTTTTCTTTTTCGTGATCGCTCATAGCGTCCATTAACGGTGACACGTCGAGCAACTCGTCAGCTCGACCGTCGTCCGCAGCTTGTACTCCGCTGCAAGTTGCCGTCCCACTTGCTCCTGATTCGCCGGCGCCTTCCAGTCCATATTAAAAATCTGATCCTTCGGCCGAAGATTCTGTTGCGGATTCCGGTGGCAGTCCAGGCACCACTGCATGTTCAACGGCGAAGCCTGGAAAATCAGCGGCATCTGGTTCACGCTGCCGTGGCAGCTCGAGCAGCCGATCCCCTTATTCACGTGAATGCTGTGATTGAAATAAACGTAGTCGGCCAGCCGGTGCACTTTTGTCCAATGAATCGACTCGTCCGTCCGGTAACTCTCGCGGATCAATTCCAGGTAACCTACATTGTTGAAAAGCACTGAATGGCAGTTCATGCACGTCCGCGTCGGCGGTATCCCCGCATACGCCGAGTTTTCCACACTCGTATGGCAATACCGGCAATCAATCCCGTCGTCCCCCACATGGTGCTTGTGGCTGAATTGAATGGGTTGTTCGCGCGAAACGCGCTGATTCGTGATGTAGGGAGACCGTGCGACGACCAGCACCGCCGTCAACGCAACCCCTGCTAATATTGCCGCACCCAGCAGACTTGCCCGGGCAATAAAGTTCGCACTGCGGTGAAAGATTTGTGCCATGTCAGCGTTGCGACTGCGCGAACCTCTTCCAAATGAGCGTTAAGCCTTGCAAGTTATCCATTCTTATTCCGGACAGCGCTTGTCCGGGTACCTCAGCGACCGATTAGTGTCCGATAATTTTTCCGGGAATGCAACTCATATCCGCCCCGCGGATAATTGGATGTTCCACGCGCCTCGCGGATTCTACTTTTTTTCGTCGTTTTGAACATTTCGAAATAATTTACCAATCTGTTTCATCTGGCTAATCTGGACAATATCCTCCAACAAAAACGCCGCTGCCCTTCCGCCCTTGCTTCTCACTTTCCCCCCTTCGTCCCCGCTCAATAAGCCTTTCTTATAGCCGGCTTTTCCTTATTCCACTCTCTCTTCCGGCCAGCCCCATGCTATTCTTTTTATGTTCTTCATCACTTTGCAGTTTCGGCTAGCGAGCTTCGGCCCTCCCCGAGGCAGCCGCTGCAAACCCCGCTGGGGCGTGGTCCAACTGGTAGGACACCTCACTGTTAATGAGGACGGTGAAGGTTCGAATCCTTCCGCCCCAGCCAATCTCTCTCTCGATATGAAGTTTCTCGGAGCCTCGGCAGCCATTCTCTTACTGATTCCACGCTCTTCATTGACACTCGTGCTTCATCGGGCTACGCTTTCGCTGAATTGGAGTCTCTAATGAAAAAAGCTGGTTTCATTCCTTTGCTAATCGCTCTTGCTCTCTCTTCCACTTGCCGCGCTCAAAACGAACCGCACCACCATCACGACGCCACCGAAAAGCTCGGCACCGTGTCCTTCCCGATCTCCTGCGCTCCCGCCACGCAACCCCAGTTTGAGCGCGGCGTCGCTCTCCTGTATTCGTTTGAATACGAAACCGCCGCCAATCAGTTCCAGGAAATCCAGAAGAAGGACCCCACCTGCGCCATGATTTATTGGGGCCAGGCCATGAGCTTGTATCATCAGCTTTGGGACCGTCCCACCAAAGCCGAACTCCTCCGCGGCGCGGAATTGCTTGCCAAAGCCCGCTCGCTCAATCCCCCAACCGCCCGCGAACGCGACTACATCCAGGCCCTCGCCGTCTTCTATACCGATACCGACAAACTCGATCACAATAAAAGAGCAGACGCCTACTGCAAAACCATGTTCGGCGTGTACCAGCGCAATCCACAAGATCGCGAAGCCGCCGTTTTATATGCGCTCGCTTTGCTAGGCTCGGCGCCTGAACACGATACCGACCTCACCAACGCCAAAGCCGCCGTCGCGATTCTCAACAAACTCTACGACGAAGAGCCCGACCATCCAGGCATCGCCCACTACATCATTCACAGTTGCGACAATCCCTCCATGGCCAGCCTTGCGCTTCCCGCGGCCCGCAAATACGCCAGCATCGCGCCTGCTTCCGCCCATGCGGTTCACATGCCTTCCCACATCTTCGCCCGCTTGGGCCTCTGGCAGGACGACATCAATTCCAATCTTGCCGCCATCAAAATTGCCGATCAAATGGCCACCATGCACGTCCACGTCATGCATCACGCAATGCATTCCATGGACTTCCTCGAATACGCCTATCTTCAGATTGGCGACGATGCCCATGCCAAGGCTGAAGTTGAAGCCTTTGCTGCGATTCCGGATTCCGACATGGATTCCGAATACAAAGATTTTTACGAATTCCACAAGGCCATGGCCCCGGCCATGTACGCGCTCGAACGCCGCCAGTGGAAGGAAGCGCTCAATCTGCAACCCAACGCCAACACTCGGCCCTACGCGCAGTCCGCCACCTATTGGGCGCGCGCCGTTGCCGCCGGCCATCTTCGCGATTCCGTCGCCGCTCAAGACGCACTGAAGCACTTCGACACGATAATCGAGACCACCCGCAAAGGGGACAAACCATACCTGGCGGACGATCTGAAAGAACCGCACGATGTCGTGCAAGCGTGGGCCGACTATGCTTCCGGTCAGACTGCCGAGGCGCTGCGCCTCTTGCGCTCCGTCGCCGACACCCAAGACAAAGCCGGCAAGGGCGAAACCTCCCTCCCGGTTCGCGAAATGCTCGCCGACATGCTCCTGGAGATGCGGCGCCCGCAAGAAGCGCTCGCCGAATACGAGACTTCGTTGAGCACCGACCCGAATCGCTTCAACGGCCTCTATGGCGCGGCGCAAGCCGCCGAATTAACGCAACAAATGGACAAGGCCGCGGCATACTACGCGCAACTCCTCAAAAACTGCGACGGCATCCGCTCCGATCGCCCCGAACTGGCCCAGGCGAAAACCCTGCTCGCCGCCAAATAGTGCCCAGCGCACTATTCGATAGCCGCGATTCCAGAATATCCGGCAGCGCTTACTCTGCAAAACTTTCCGCCCCGCTCCAATTTCGCTTTAGCCTTTTTGCGTCGGCAGGCCCGCCCCCAGCCAGCCTTTCCACCCGCCATCCATTGATTCCACGTTCGTATAACCCATCTTCTGCAGATTATCCGCCGCAAGCACCGACCGAAATCCTCCCCCGCAATACAAAATAACCTTCGCGCCAGTGTCCGCCACCCGCGCCTCGATGTCCCGCTCGATAATCCCTTTTCCCAGGTGAATGGCGCCCGGCAAATGTCCCTGCGCCCACTCGCTCTCTTCCCGCACGTCCACCAGCACGAATTTTTCCCCGGCATCCATTCTGCGTTTCACATCCGGCACGTTGGTCTCTTTAATTCGCTTCCTCGACTCATTCACCAACTCCAGAAATTTCGCTGCGTGCGCCATCTCGGTCTCCTTCTTTCTCACATCTTTGAAAAGCCTACCACACCGCCTCGTCTCCAAAAAAAAGGCGTCGCGCATTCCTGCAGACGCCTTTCCTCTTCCTCACCGCTCTCTGTCTGGCCAGCTACGGCTTTGCCCCCGCATCATCCTTCTTCGCAAAAGCCCGCACCACGTGCACTAGATTCCAGCGCGTCTCTTCGCTGGTCCGATCCCCTTCGCCCCCGGTCATTTTTCCCCGGCCATTGGTAACGATGTAAAACAACTCCCCGTCGGTCATCTTTGCCAAGGAACTCGGGTCCCGCCAGTCCTTCAATTTCAATTTCATGTCGGCAGCCACGTCACCCTTTCCGTCGCCGTCTTTTCCATGGCACATCGCGCAGTGATACCCAAACAATTTCCTAGCCGCTGCCATTCCCTCCGGCGTCGGTTTCACCGGATTCTTCTTCGCAGCCTCATCTGGTGGAATCGGCGCCAGTGGTGCCTCTTGCGGGTCTTGGCCCTTCGCCTCTTTCGGCTGCGCGAAACCTGTCGTAAGTCCCGTCGCCAACCCGAGGCACAACACACCTGCACTCATAATTGAAATTTGCCGCATAGCTACCCCCCTGTTCTCGGAAGTGTTGAGGAAGCGAGATCAACACCATCTGAGCCCGATTTTACGCCCGGCTCCCGCAGAATTGGGAATTTTCTGGAATTGCCGCCAATTCTTGACTATTCGTATCATTCCATTTCGTCCTGATCCTGCAGGATTTCGTCGTTCTTCTCCCCCTTCACGAGCTCCCCCGCTTTTCCCACCGGCACTTTGCATCCCTGCGCCCGCTCTTCGCCCCGCCGCCCCACCGTAAATCGGCTGGTCTCTCTCACCCGTGTCCGCAATCCCTCAATCACCGTGGGTATGGCATTGTGCTTCTCTCCGCGAATCAGATAGATCATCAACGCCGCTTCTCCCGGCGCGTCGCCGCTTGACGTTATCCCCACTCCCTGCACTCCCGGTTGCTTCATCCATTCATTAACGTACGCCGCATGCACCGTCTTCGCGCGCTCCAGCTCCGCCTGCGTCAGCGCGTTCACCGCAAACCCCCGTTGCGCCGGAGCCACTCGCAACCCCGCCTCATATTCCATGATTCCATGCGGCGAAACTTCTCCCATCGCCACGATCCGCGTTCCCACTCCTTCAATCGTCGCCGGCAACGCCGTCGCCTCCTGCCCCGGATTCACCACCATCAGCAGCGCCGCCTGGCCCGGACGATCGATGCTCGGCGCCACGCCCACCGCATTTATATAAGGATTCGCCAGCAACTCCGGCGCATGCAAATCCCGCGCCCTCCGAGCCTGCGCCAATGAGGCTGCATCCACCACCATTGCCGCTTGCGTCTCGGCTGCTTTCACCGCTCCCGCTGCCAGCGTGCACCCGATCACCACATGCGTCGAAGCGCTTCCCACGAATGACGGTTGATTTCCCTGCTGGTCCGTCAGCGCCGCCAGCACGTCTCCCACGGGATTCCCCACACTGTCCGTGTCCGATCCTCCATACAGCAGCGCCACGGGATCCGCCGTCTGCTCATCCACAATCAAAGAACCCGAATCTCCCTGAACACTGAAGCTCGCCCTGCCCCCGGAAACTGCAATCTGGTTCGTGTAGTTCGCTGTGAAGCTCGTGCTGCCGTTGCACGGCATCGGATACGTGACCGAAGTCGATAAGTTCGTCACCGCCACGCTGCCGCACGTCAGCCCGGACGTTCGCCCGCTTTTGGCGACGCTTTGCCCGATAAACGCCGCGATTCCCATTCCCTGATGAGGTGGGCCGGAATCCGGCGTACTCCCCGTGGCCGTGGCGCCCAGCGATAAAATATTTCCCCCCAAATCCACCGCTCCCGGCAAAATTAGGGCGATGGCCGCATCCACGTTTGTGTTGGCCGTTTCCAGATTCACAAACGACGTCAAATTCGCCACCGTATGCGTTTCCGAAGTCGAGCAGTTCGTATCGATCAGTCCCGGTTGCGAAATGGGCTCTCCCGGTGCTGCCAGGTCGCTTCTTGCCAGCACGTGGTTGTTGCTCAAGATGTAGTAGCTGCCGTTCCGAATCAGCAACGAGCCCAGCGTCCCCCCGCAGCAATAAATTCCGCTCTTGTCGTCAATGTTGCTCCCGGAGGTCCCCAGTGCAATCGGCAAATTTTGCGCGGCCTGGTTATTCTTCGATTGAAACACCTGCACTCGTCCCGTTCCCGTCTTCGTCGGGTCTGACTGCAAAATTGCGGTCACCACCACTGTCGAATGATTTGGCACTTCGCCCGGCGCGGTATAGTTGCCATTCCCATCAATCGTCCCTACGGTCGAATTGCCTCCTGAAACTCCCCCCGCTTCCCAGCTCACCGCCGTACTTGTCGTGCCCGTGACCGTTGCGCTAAAAGCTTGGGTCTGCCCGGTCACCAACGATGTCGCCGACGGCGACACCATTAGTGTGATTCCCGCGGTATTTCCGCCGCTGCCTGTGGATGCGCCGCCGCACCCCGCCGTCCATAACATCACCAGCGTCAGAAGTATTTTTTCCGTTCGCCCCATCGTCGTCGCCCGCGGCATCATCCTCGTTCAGCCTAGCATGCGGTTCTGTGCCTAATGACAGCCGGAGGAGCCACAGTGACCTAAACGCCGCCTCCCGGCGGGGCTGGCCGACTTAGATTTTTCTAATGATTAGTTTGAATTTCGCGAGGCGAGTAGCTTATCCCTTGTGCAAACCACAAAAACGAATTGTCATTATCGTTCAAACCTAAAGCAAATTGTCATCCTGAGGGGCGCGTCGTTTGCGCCCCTCAGGATTTCAACTCTATCAATATGCAAAAGTTTCGCGCCGGGCCTGTACTTCCTCAATCCAAGTCCCGCCAGTTCGGGCCGGTTCCTATCTCCACCACCAGCGGCACGCTGAGCTTGTGCACGTTCTCCATCTCTTCCTTCACTAGCTTTTCCAGCTTGCTCTTTTCCTTCGCCGGCAGCTCAAACAGCAATTCGTCGTGCACCTGCAAAATCATCCTCGCGGCCAGCTTCTCTTTCTTCAACCGCGCAGCAATCGAAATCATCGCCAATTTGATCAAGTCCGCCGCCGTTCCCTGCAGCGGCGAATTCAGCGCCGTGCGCTCCGCAAAATTCCGCAATTGCATCTGCGGTGAATTGATCTCCGGGATCGGCCGGATTCTTCCAAACAATGTCTTTGCCATCCCCGTCTTCCGTGTCTCCACCAGCACGTTGTCCAGGTACTGTTTCACACCGCGATACCGCGTGAAGTACGCGTTGATGAATTGCGACGCCTCTTTCTGCTCGATTCCCAATTGCTGTGCCAGGCCAAACGCCGACAACCCGTAAATGATTCCAAAATTAATCGCTTTCGCGGCCCGGCGATGCTCTGCTGTCTGCGCCATCGGCCCCACGCCGAAAACTTCCTGCGCCGTGCGCGCGTGAATGTCCTCGCCGTTCCGGAACGCCTCCGTCAGCACCGGATCCTTCGAAAAATGGGCCATGATCCGCAATTCAATCTGCGAATAATCCGCCGAAAGCAGAATCTGCCCCTTCTGCGCCGCGAACGCCGCGCGAATCTCCCGCCCCAATTCGCTGCGGATCGGAATATTCTGCAAGTTCGGATCGCTCGAACTCAGCCGCCCGGTCGCGGTCCCCGTCTGCGAAAAACTCGTATGCAACCGCTTGGTTTCCGGATGAATCAACTTCGGCAGCGCATCCACATACGTCGATTTCAACTTGGAGATCTCCCGGTACTCGATCACCTTTCCCGGCAGCTCGTGCTGCTCCTTCATCTCTTCCAATATGTCCGCCGCCGTCGACCGCACCTTCCCTTTGCCGCGCCGCACCGGCGGCTGCAAGTTTAATTTGTCAAAAAGAATTTCCGCGAGTTGCGCCGGCGAATTTACATTGAATTCTGAGCCCGCCAACTTCCAAATCTCCTTCTCCAGCCGCCGCACTTCCTTTTCCATCGATTGCGACATCTTCGCCAGCGCATCCGGATCCACCAGAATCCCTATCCGCTCCATCTCCGCCAGCACTCCCGCCAGCGGCAGATCAATTTTTTCGTAAACGCTTTCCAGGCCTTGCGCCTCCACTTCTTTGCGCAATACCGGCGCCAGCCGCTGCAGATAATCTGCCCGCTCCCCCGCGCCTCCGCCGATCGGCACATTGAAATGCCGGAAAATCACATCGGTAAAATTATGGTTCGCGGTCGTCGGCCGTACCAAATACGAATAAAGTTGCGTAGCGTGTTCGATGTTTTCCGCGCCGCCGGCCAGCAGTTGAAACAATTTTGGATCGTGCACAATTTTTGGCCGCTTCCCGTCCTGCACCGCTGCCGCCAAAGCCTTCAAGGCGTCGCCCTTCTCATCCGCCCAAACCGCCCGCCCCTCTCCCGCTTTCGGCGAAACCTCAATCCCAGCCACCCGCGTCCCAAATCCTTCCGTCTCGCGCTCCCCCGCCTCCAGGTTCAGCCACACCGCCAACTCCGCCTTCGCCGGCAGCTTCTTCAAATACCCCGTAAACTCCTCCACGCTCGCGAACTGCGCATAATCCTTCTTGGCCTCGCCACTTGTCGCCGCAACCTCTCCGCCTGGCTCCGTGATTCCGCTTGCTAGCAACTCCTTCAGCAACGAATTGAATCCCAGTTCCCGGTACAACACCGCCAACGTCACAGGATCCGGCACGCTCACCTGCAACTTCTCCAGATCAACTTCCAGCGGCACATCCTTGTGTATCGTCGCCAACTGCTTGCTCATCATCACTTGCTCTCGCTGCTGCTGCAGCGCTTCGCGGTATCTCTTGTTGGTCACTTCGTCCGCGTGCTCCAGCGCACTCTCCACGCTCCCATACTTCTGAATCAGTTCCGTCGCGCCCTTCTCTCCAATACCCTTCGCTCCCGGGATGTTGTCCACCGTATCGCCCAGCAGCGCCATCAGGTCGATCACTTTTTCCGGTGGCACTCCCAGAATCTCCGTAACCTTTGCCGCGTCGACAATCGTGTCGGCCTTCGCCCCGCCGGAACCGGTGCGCAGAATCCGCACCCCGGAATTCACCAGTTGCATCATGTCCTTGTCGTTGGATACCACCAGCACGTCGATCTTGTTTGCCGCCGCTTTCTTCGCCATCGTGCCGATCACGTCGTCGGCTTCGTATCCGTCCAGCTCCAGAATCGGCAGCCGCATCGCCTCGCACAGCCGCCGCACGTACGGCAACTGTACGCTCATCTCATCCGGCATCGGCGGCCGCTGCGCCTTGTAGGCCTCAAACAATTTGTCGCGAAACGTCGGCTGCCGCGTATCAAACACGATCGCCACGTACTCCGGCTTGTAGTCCTTCAACAATCTCCGCACGATATTCGCGAACAGGAAGGGCACCTTGGTGGGAATCCCGCTAGGCGCGTTCATCCGCACCATCGGCGCATAAAACGCCCGGTAGATGTGCGCCATGGCATCCACAAGAAATAGCTTCTTCGTATTTTCCGTCTTATCCGCCATCGCGCGAGTATACCGTCTTTGGAGTGCGGAAGCTCTGCTTCCGCTTTTGAGGTCTAAACCGTATCAACCAATGAAGATTCAAGCAGGGACTCGCGGGACGAGACTCCTGCCTCCTGATCGCTGCTATCTGTTCGCTGTTATCTCTGCCCCTACGCCACAATCCCCAGCGGCTTGGCAACTTCCGCCATAATATCCGCTGCCTTCAACAACTGCTCCCTCTTGTGTCCCGCGCTCACAATCGCCCGCAACCGCGCTTTGCCTTCCGCCACCGTTGGATACCCCACCGCGGGCGCGAACACTCCCGCCTCAAATAGCTTCCGTGAAAAGTCATAAGCCTTCGCCGCTTCTCCCACATGTATCGGCACAATCGGCGTCTCGCTGGTCTTGAACGCAAACCCGCGCTTTTTCAATTCCTTTTTGAAATATTTCGTGTTCGCCCACAGCTTCTTCACCAGCCTCTCGCCCTCCGGCGAATCCAGCAGCGTGAACGCCGCCTGGCAAGCCGCCGCCGTGGCCGGCGGATGCGAAGTCGAAAACAAAAACGGCCGCGCCCGCAGATACAAAAAGTCAATCAAGTCCCGCGAGCCGCAAACATACCCGCCCATCGATCCGATCGCCTTGCTCAGCGTCCCCACCTGGATGTGCACCCGTCCGTGGCAATTGAAATGGTCCACCGACCCGCGTCCGCCGCGTCCCAGCACCCCGCTCGCGTGCGCATCATCCACCATCATGATGCAGCCATACTTCTCCGCGAGGTCGCAAAGCGCCGGCAGTGGCGCGATGTCCCCATCCATTGAAAACACGCCATCCGTAATAATCAATTTCCTCCCGGGAAACGCCGTGTGTTCTTGCAAAATCCGCTCGCAGTCCGCGACATCCTTGTGCTTGAAGACCTTGATCGTCGCCTTTGATAGCCGCGCCCCGTCAATAATTGACGCGTGATTCAGCTCATCCGACACAATCAAGTCCTCTTTTCCCAAAACCGCCGAAACCGTCCCCGCATTCGCCGTGAATCCCGACTGGAACACCACGCAAGCTTCCACATTCTTAAACTTCGCAATCTGCGCTTCCAGATCCATGTGCAGCTTCATCGTCCCGGCAATCGTCCGTACCGCGCCGGCGCCCACGCCCAGCTTTCGCACCGCCTCAATCGACGCCTTCCGCAACCTCTTGTCCGAAGTCAGCCCCAAATAATTATTGGAAGCCAGGTTGATCACCTCGCGCCCGTCAAACACGCACACCGGCTTCTGCTCGCCCTCCAGCACGCGCAACTTCGGCGCCACGCCCTTAGCCCGCAACTCGTTCAAAGTCTCCGTGATATACCCCAACGGATTCTGTTTCATTGCAATCGTTCCCGCGTCACTCATCTCTTCTTCTCCCAACTCCGTGCTCTCCGTGTCCTCTGTGGTGAAATCTTCCTCTTACCTCTTCACCCCGTTCGGATAAATCAAAATCTTCCCCGCCATCCCGTTCTGCAACTTCGTAAACGCCTCCTCAAAATTCTCCAACCCGATCTGTTCCCCAAACAGCGGCTCCAGATTCAACCGCCCCGCCTTCAGCAGCGCCGTCATCTGCACCCAAGTCTGATACATCCTCCGCCCGTAGATCCCCTGCACCGTCGCGCCCTTAAAAATCACATCGTTCACCAAATCCAGCGGCACATTTTCCGTAGGTATTCCCAACAACGAAGCGCGTCCCCCGGCCCGTAGCGCCTTGAACCCCTGTTGAATCGCCGTAGCCACCCCGCTCATCTCCAGCAGCACATCCACTCCCGTTCCGCCCGTTGCCTCCAGAACCTTTTTCACCGCGTCTTCCGCCGCCGGATTGATCACCACATCCGCGCCCATCTGCTTGGCCATCTCCCGCCGGTGCGCATTCGTTTCCGTAGCAAACACCGTCGAAGCCCCGCAAGCCTTTGCCACCGCAATGGACATCAACCCGATCGGCCCGCAACCCGTAACCAGCGCCGTCTGCCCCGCAATCGCTCCCGCCAGCACCGTATGCACCGCGTTCCCAAGCGGATCCAAAATCGCTCCGTATCTTTCCGGAATCGCCGCGTCCAGTTTCCATATATTCGTCGCCGGAATCTTCACGAACTCCGCGAACGCTCCATCCTGATCGATCCCAATCACCCTCACGTTCGGGCAAATATGCCCTTCGCCCAGGCGGCACTGGTGGCAATGCCCGCAATTCACGTGCATCTCCGCGCTCACAAAATCGCCCGGCCGCACCGCTGTCACTTCCGCGCCAACCCGCTCCACCACCCCGCAAAATTCGTGTCCCAGCGTCACCGGAGGCTTGATCCGCCCCTGCGACCAGCGGTCCCACCCATAAATATGCAAATCCGTCCCGCAAATCGAAGCCGCCTTCACGCGCACCAGCACGTCCCCATGCCCCACCTCCGGCACTGGCACGCTCTCAATCCGCAACCCTCTCGCCGCTTCCGTCTTCCGCAGCGCCTTCATCGTGGCAGACATTCCGTCAAGCTCCTCACTACTTTCCCAATTCATCAACGCACAATCTCAAATCCTAACACACTGCATCGCGTGCCCGACTCCCTCAAAGGATCAAACACCTGCGATCACTGAACTTGAGGGTGCCCCATCCTTCGCGATTTTCAGCGAAGGGTGGGCTCTTACGATCAAAGGGCGCGGTCTTCTTCTCTTCTCTTCTCTTCTCTTCTCTTCTCTTTCTTCTTTTTCGTTACCTCTCTACTTCCTTACTTCTTTACCTCAACCTTCTCCACCACCCCGATCTCCTCCAAAGCCTTCAAATACTCCACCACCAACTCCAACGGCACCGGCCCATACTCCGCCGACACCGCATCCCGTATCTCCTGCGCATTCCGCGTCCCATTCGCAAAATTCAACACCTCGTAGGCATACTCCTCCCCGCCGCCCCACATTCCCTCATACTCCAACAATTTCGGCTGTGTTGTATGTCCCCGCTTCGCCCACTCCGCCTCAAAATAATCAAATCCAAACACTGTCATCGGCCCTTTGGGTTCCGCCTTTCTGCGAAGTCTCAACTTGAAGGCTTCCTGCTCTGCCACTGCGGCCTTTCCGACCGGAGCAGCAAACGTCCAGCACTCCCGTGCTTTCAGCAATTTCTCGCCGTAGTCCTCACCGAACGTGTGTGTGAGCGCGATCACTTGTGTTTCCATCGCCTTCTCATAGGGGCACGTGGCGATCTCTGCCCTCGCTGCCTCAGTCGCATTCGTGCTCCTCGCCCGCTCCAATCGTGCTTCCTGTCGCAACAGTTGATTCTTCTGCTCTACTTGCCAGAGCCCAATTCCAGGACCTCTCACCACTCCCGCCAAAAAATACCCGCTTGCCGCCCCAATAAACCCCACCCTCTTCAACTTCGTCGCATCAATATTCCCCGGCGCATCCAAATTCGTATGAATAAACCGGTCCGGCCAATCATTCAAATAGATCGCCGGTATCCCAAACGACGAATCCTGATATACATCATGGTCGCTTCCCATCGTGTACGCCGAATACTCTGCCCGCAGCGGCTCCTCCCCTCCCTCCGCCGACACCAGCGGATACTCCGCCTTCCCCGTAGCCGCAAACTCGTACGACTCCTCGTTCACCCACTCTGCAAACGCCCAGGCCACATCCTGCACAAACGAAGGCAAACTCATCGGTCCCCGCGTAACATGAAACACCGCCTTCGTCTCCGGTCCTCCTCCCACCATATCCATATGCACCACCGCCTTGATCCGCGTCGCAAACTCCGGCTTCCCATTCAACAGCGCCAGCGTCCCCTCGATTTCAGGCGGAAAAATAAATCGTATCGTCCGCGCCGGCCGCGCCAGTTTTCCTTCGCCAATGAGCTTCTGCAAAGTTCGCGCCACCTCCAGAATCGTCGCGCACCCGCTCGCATTGTCATTCGCCCCCGGCCGCTGGTGATCCAGGTGGCACGAAAACGCGATCTCCTCCTCCTTCAACTTCGCATCCGCTCCCGGAATCACTGCCGTCACCACCTCATAATTCCCCGGATGCTGCCCCGCCTTCACCACCGCATGCAGCCGAATCTTTTCTCCCTTAGCTAGCCGCTCCTGAAGCGCATGTGCCGTCCGCAGCGACACCATGAACCCAAACGTCTTATTCGCCGAAAATGTCTCTAGATGTCCCCACCGCACCGCATCCAGATTTTCTCCCGACCACGCCGTCTTCTGGTTCTGCGCATAACTCACAATCCCCAAAGCCCCAAACTTCCCCACCGCCAAATCCTGCACCGCCCCCGGCTGCGCACTAACCAAAACAATCTTCCCCTTCACATCCTTCCCCGCATAATCGCTCTCCTTCGTCCCCTCGCCCACATCCACCAACTCCGCCGTCACATCCGCACTCTCGCTATCCTCCGCCAATGCCACCGGCTCCGCCTCGTAGCTCTCAATCAGGAATTCGCTTTGTTGTGATTCGAAGTGTGATTTAGCACACACATCGTCGCCCGAACATCCATCGGATTGTTCCGACCAAACCAGTCGAAGCTCCGCAGATTCCGCATCCCAAGCCGGCCGCGATCTCTGTGTCCCATAAAAAATCCTCCCATCCGCCGGAAACTGCAGAATCGCCACATCGCTCAATCCATATTCCCGCAGCTTCCCCGCCACCAACTCCGCCGCCCGGTGAAATCCAAGCGATCCCCGCTGCCGGTGAAACTTCGCAATCCCCTCCAAATTCCTCTTCGCCGTCTCCCCGCTGATCTCCCCCGCAATCGCCGCCTCCTCCTTCTCCCCCAACAGCGGCGGCTTCTGCCCCCACACTCCGCTCGCCAACATCAGTCCTACAACGATTGCGCCCGCAATTTTCATCGCGACAACATCCTTTCCGTCCAACTCACGTTCACATCCCAACCACGTTGCACCCCTGCCCCGGCGCTGTCATCCTGAGGCGAACCGACAAGGTTCACCGAAGGACCTCAACCTGAGCCCCATTCAAACCCCACCCTCGCCCACCTCTTCGCCACCTGCTGCCGGCTATCCGATCGCCTCTCCTTCGTTGCTTCCTTACTTCTTTGCTCTCTCACTTCTCTTCCGCATCCCTATCTTCATCCCCGTCGCCGCCCTCTTCTTATTCAACTTCACCGCCTCCACAATCAATCTCTTTAGCTCCGGCCTCTTCACATCCGCCACGCTCCGCAACTTCGCATGCCGCATGCTCTTCCCCGTCCCCTCCAGTAGCTTCTCCGGATCCGGCAGCATCGCTCCCCGCACAAATCCAAATGTCACATGATTTTTCCCCACCATGAAAAGGCACAGCGGCCCATTCCAATCAAAGGACGGAATCTTCCAGGGATTCACGTACTCCTCGTTCCTCGCCACCGTCCTTTTCACCAGCGCGCGCGCCGCCTTCGCCACATCCTTCAACTTCCCCGCTTTTGCCACATACGCATCAATCCACTCCCGCCCTTCTTTTCCCTCAATCGTCGGCATAGTCAGCCTCCTCAATCCGCCGCCATTCTATTCCAATTTCGCGCCCCTCCCCGATTTTCGGTACACCCCCGCCACACCCTATAATAAAGATTCAACTCTTCCCGATGCCCGACACACCCTCCTCCACCGCCTCCTCGCTCCCGGAAGCTTCCACTCTTCCGCATTCCTCCGAACTTCCCCGCGGCACCACCGCGCAAATTCTCCCCGCGGTCTCCTTCACTTTTATCTGCTACCTCTCCATCGGCATCCCGTTGGCCATTCTTCCTCCCTACGTCCACCTGCAACTCGGCTACGGCACGGTCCTCGCTGGACTCGTCATCAGTGCCCAATATGTAGCCACCGTCCTCTCGCGCCCGCGCGCCGGACGCATGGTTGACTCCCGCGGCCCCAAACGCGTCGTGGTCTACGGTCTCTTCGCTTGCGCGGGCAGCGGTGCCTGGACCTTCGGAGCCGCCTTCTTCGCTCCCCATCCGCACGCCGCTCTCGCTCTCCTCTTGATCGGCCGCCTCACCCTCGGCGTCGGCGAAAGCATGGTCGCCACCGGCGCAATGCTCTGGGGCATCGGCCGCGCCGGCTCTCAGCACATCGCCAAGGTCATCTCCTGGAACGGCATCGCCACTTTCAGCGCGCTTTCCGTCGGCGCCCCGCTCGGCGTATTCCTTCTTCAGCAATGGGGATTCGCATCTGCCGGCCTGCTCGTTCTCATTCTCGCCCTGGCCGCTGTTGCTCTCGCGATGCGACTACCACCCATTCCCGTGTCGCCTTCTCCCCGGCATCTGCCCTTCGCGCACATTTTCTGGCGCGTCGCTCCCCACGGCACCGCGCTCGCCCTTGGCAGCATGGGCTTCGGCGTTCTGGCCACTTTCGTCACCCTTTACTTCGCCAGCCTCCACTGGAGCGGCGCTGCCTTCACTCTGTCCATCTACGGCATTTCTTTCGTCTGCACCCGCCTGATCTTTGCCGGACTGATTCCTCGCCTCGGCGGCTTTCCCGTGGCCATCGTTTCTCTCTTCATAGAAATATTCGGGCTGCTCTTGCTGAGTCTCGCGCGTGTTCCTTCTATCGCCTTTGCCGCCGCGGGCCTCATCGGCTTCGGATTTTCATTAGTCTTTCCTTCTCTCGCCGTCGAAGCCGTTCGCCACATCCCCCAGGAAAACCGCGGCACCGCGCTCGGCACCTACAACCTCTTCATCGATATTTCTCTCTTCCTAGCCGGGCCCTTGGCCGGAGTGATCATCAGCCACGCGGGCTATCGCGCCGCCTTCCTCAGCTGTACCGCCGGCGTATTCATCGCCTTCTGCCTGACCGTCCTCCTGGCCTCGCGCTCCCGCATCGCAACCTAGCGTTTCTCCGCTTGTAGCCTACGCATTCCTTCTTGCCTTGAACTACGTCGAAGGGCCGGCGCTCTTTCGCCCCTTCACTGGGCACTAAGCACTACCCGGAACGTGTCATCCTGAGGCTATCCGACGAGGATTGCCGAAGGACCTCAACTCAAAGACCTTGGGCGGACTGTTTGTCATGAAAAGTCTCGCCAACCTCCTTTACTTCCCACTCTTCCCCGCATCTAATCCACATGAAATCTTTCCTCTCTTTCCCGCGTATCATCAATTGACGCCACCTCCATGCCCAACTCAGACCCCGCCATCCAACTCGACCGCGTCTCCCGCCACTACACCATGGGCGAGACCGCCGTCCGCGCCGTCAACGAACTCTCTCTCTCCGTCGCCAACAACGAATTCCTCGCCCTCCTCGGCTCTTCCGGCTCCGGCAAATCCACACTCCTCAATCTAATCGCCGGCCTCGACCGCCCCACCTCCGGCGCCATCTTCGCCCACGGCCAGAACATCGCCTCTCTCTCTCCGCTCAATCTCGCCCGCTATCGCTGCACCACCATCGGCATGATCTTCCAATCCTTCAACCTGCTTCCTCGCATGACCCTCGAAGAAAATATCGAGCTGCCACTTCGTCTCGCCGAAGTTGATCGCGCCGAGCGCCCTGCGCGCGTCCGCGAAGCCCTCGAACGCGTTCGCCTCACGCATCGCCTCGGCCATCGCCCCACGGAACTCTCCGGCGGCGAACAGCAGCGCGTCGCCATCGCCCGCGCCCTCGTCAATCGCCCCAAAATTCTTCTCGCCGATGAACCTACCGGCAATCTCGACTCCGCCACCGGCGAAGCCATTCTCAATCTTCTCCGCGAACTCCAGTCGCAGCTAGGCATGACCATCGTCATGGTCACCCACGAACGTCCGCTCGCGGAACAATTCGCCGACCGCCTAGCCATCATGGGCGACGGCAAACTTCTCTCCACCACTATCGCGAAAGGCCTCCCGCAATGAAGCCCCGCGACCTCACCGATCTCGCTCTCCGCAACCTCCGCGAATCCATTCTCCGCAACGCCCTCACCACTCTTGGCGTCGCCGTCGGCGTCGCTTCGCTCGTCGCCATGCTTTCTCTCGGCGTGGGTCTGCAGCAGCTCGCCGCAAAACGCCTCTCGCAAAGCGGCCTCTTCGACACTGTTCTTGTCACTCCCAAAAACGCTTTCCGCGGCATGGGCCGCCCGCAGCGCGAGTCCGAATCCGACAAGCCTCCCCGTGTCCTTGACGAAGACGCACGCAAAGAAATGGAAAAGCTGCCCAACGTCATAGAGGTCTATCCCCAGATTCGTTTCTTCACCGAAATTCGCTTTAACAACAAGCCTTACGCCACCGTCGTCGCCGGCATGCCCGACTCTTCCAAAAACTCCGGTTCCTTCGACGGCATGCAAGGCAACTTCTTTTCTTCCACCACCGCCGACGAAGCCATCCTGCAAATCGAATTCGCCAAGGATCTTTCCGACAAGCCTGCCTCCCTCATCGGCCAGGAACTCGTCCTGCGCTACGCCGAGCGGCAATCTCTCCCGTCCGCCGCGACCAGCAATGACGCCTCCGCCAGTCCCCCCGAAACTTCCGGCGGCGGCTTCTCCGTCGTCCCCAAAGAACTCCGCCTCAAAATCGTCGGCATCGTTGAAACCGAACCCGCCGCTGGCTATGGCGGGTACGGCAACGCCCGCCTGCTCATGCCTCTCGCAACGGCCTCAACTCTCCGTGCCGCCCAGGTCAACGACCTCCGCGACATCGTCCGCGACTCCGCCGCCGGCAAAACCACTTACGCCTCTCTCTCCGTGCGCGCCAAATCTCCCTCCCAGGTCGACGCCCTCGAAACCTCCATCAAAAAAATGGGCTTCAACGCCTTCTCTCTCCTGGACGCCTCCAAATCCTTGCGCACCTTCTTTACCGTTTTCGATAGCCTCCTCGGCATCTTCGGCTGTCTCGCCCTCGCGGTCGCCACGCTCGGCATCGTCAACACCCTCGTCATGGCCATCCTCGAACGCCGCCGCGAAATCGGCGTCCTCAAAGCCCTCGGCGCCGCCGATTCCGATGTCCAACTGCTCTTCTTTATCGAAGCCGGTGTGATGGGCTTTTTCGGCGGCGTTTTCGGCGTGCTTTTCGGCTGGCTGCTCGGCCGCGCTGTCACTTTTGGCACCAACGTCTATCTCGCGCGCCAGAATCTCAATCCCATCGAGCTGTCGTCTGTCCCCTGGTGGCTCGTCGTCAGCGCCCTCGTCTTCGGCATCCTTGTCAGTCTCGCCGCCGGCCTCTATCCTGCTTCCCGTGCCGCCAAGCTCAATCCCGTCGACGCCCTCCGCTATGAGTAGTGCGCGAGTGCTCGAGGGTGCCCCACCCTT
The DNA here is from genome assembly GCA_963781995.1 of uncultured Acidobacteriota bacterium. GTDB lineage: Bacteria > Acidobacteriota > Terriglobia > Acidiferrales > UBA7541 > Acidiferrum. Next base: position 167,918 of record CAWAHR010000001.1, read on the forward strand.
TGCGGGCTCTGCAAAGGGCGGGCTCTTACGATCTAACGCTACGACGTTCCGCTCTTTCCTTTACTTCCTTTTCCTCCTCAACTTCCTCGCCCTCCCTTCCACCGCTGCCACCGGCCGCGTCGAGTGCAACACTCTCCCCAGCAAAATCCTCTCCCGCAGCGTCTCTTACTGTATCGTCCTCCCACCCTCCTTCGGCGCTGACAAAGCCAAACACTTCCCCATCCTGTATTCCCTCCACGGCCTCGGCGACAACGAACAATTCTTCCTCCATTCCGGCGCCTGGAATCTCGTCGAAGACATGCGTGACAAAGGTGAGCTGAAGGATTTTCTAATCGCCACGCCGGATGGCGGTGCGGGTTTCTACATCAATTCAAAGGACGGCAAGAGCCGCTACGAAGATTTCCTGCTACAGGAATTTTTCCCATTCATTGAAAAACGTTACCGCGCCGCTCCCGGCCGCGCCAACCGCGCCATCACCGGCGTCTCCATGGGCGGCTACGGCGCGCTGCATCTCGCCTTCCGCCACCCGCAACTTTTCGCCGCCGTCAGCGCCCACAGCCCCGCGCTGATCGAAAAACTTCCTGGCTTCCTCGGCGCCTCTCCGTCCGGCTCTCCTCGAGCCCGCATCCTGGGCGGCGTATTCGGCAATCCGCCCGATCCTGTTTTCTGGGATCAGAATAGCCCTCTCGTCCTCGCCCGCACCGCCAACCTCGCCGGCCTGAAAATCTATTTCGACTGCGGCGACCACGACGACTACGGCTTCAACGCCGGCGCCATCGCCCTCGACCATATCCTCACCTCCCGCCGCATCCCGCACGAATTCCATCTCTACCCCGGCCATCACGATCCCGCCTACTTCGCCGAACATCTCCCCGCTTCCCTCGAATTCCACTCCCGTCTCTTCCCCAATCCGTAATCGCCGCATCGCTCAGCTCAAATTCCGCTGAAACACGAACGCGACGCACAATCTTCCCGCCACCGCCTCGCCTGCGCGCATCGCCGGCTGGAATCCCCACTGCTGCACCGCGTCCACCGCTGCATCCGACAACGGCGACGTCCCTTGCACCACCTTTACCTTCGCCACATGTCCCGACTTATCCACGCTCACCGACAGCACCACCGTCCCCTGCGCCGTGGTATTCGACGGATAAAATGCATACGATGCCAGCCGAATCTGCGGCGGCATAAAATCGCCCTCATTCGCGGGCACCGCTGGCGGCACCGTCAGCCCGCCTCCCGCCACCGATGTCCCTCCTGGGTTATACGGGTTGAACACCACATGCACTGGCAATCTTGCCGCCACGCCCTTTCCATTCACGGTCGCCGTGGTGAACGTCCACTTCTGCACGCTCGCCTGCGCCGCCGCCGTCAGTGGCGGCGTGTCCTTCAGCACCTGCACATTCTGCACGCTCCCACTCCCATCCAGGTTCACCAGCAGCGACACCATCCCCGTCGTAGTCGTGTTCATCGGATAAGAGACGCTAGCCGCGCTGGCCACATCTGCCGGCGAAAACTTTGCGCCTTCCCCCTGGCCCCAAGCCACGCTGCCAATCGCCATCGCCGCCAGAGGCGCCATCGCCAACAAAATCCCGTTCCTCCAGGTCTTCCTCACAACGCACCTCCACGTTCCGCACTCATTCATCCCCTCCAACTTATACCCGCCGCCTCACCGCCCCAACTCTTTTTCTTTTCTCTCCTCTTTTCGCTGCCCGAAATCTCCGCGCTCTCTGTGGCGTCTCTGTGAACTCTGTGTTATCTCTTCTCTTCCGGAGGTCCCATGGAAAAAGTCCTCGGCATCGGCGGTCTCTTCTTCCGCTCTCGCGATCCGCAAACGCTCGCCGCCTGGTACGCCACCCACCTGGGCGTGTCCGTCGTCCCCTCCAACTACGACGACCCGCCCTGGCAGCAGCAAGCCGGGCCCACCGCCTTCGCTCCCTTCCCCGCCAACACCAAGTATTTTGGCGACCCGGACTCGCCGCAACCCCTGCAATGGATGGTCAACTTCCGGGTCGGCAATCTCAACGCGCTCCTCGCGCAACTCCGCGCCGCCGGCATTGAAGTCACCCTCGACCCCGAAACCTACCCCAACGGACGCTTCGCCCGCCTCCACGACCCCGAAGGCAACCCCATTGAACTCTGGCAACCCGCCGCCCGCGACGCGTGATGAATGGCCGGCAACCAGTGGAGGATTTGTTTTGTATGGCAGGATGGCCATTGCCATGACGTGGAAATCGTCGATTATCACTGAGTGAAGAGCATAAGAATGGGCAAGGCGGACAAATTGATGGCCCCGGTGCATCCGGGGGAAATTTTGCGGGAAGATTTCATGAAGCCGCTGGGCTTGTCGGTGAACAAGCTGACGCTGGAGCTGCACGTGCCCGCGACGCGGATTGGGAAATCGTGCACGAGCGGCGGCGGATTACGGCGGAGACGGCGATGCGGTTGGCGCGCTATTTCCAGACAAATGCGGAATTCTGGCTGAACCCGCAGAGTTATTATGATTTGGAGTGCGAGCGGCGGGCGGGGAAGGCTTCGGCGATTGAGTGGCGGGTGCAACCGGTCGGGGCGGAGTGAAGCACGTTGTGGTTTGCGGTTGAAAGAAACCCAAGACCCACCCTTTGGACACCAAACATAGGACACCAGCCCGAAGCGTGGTATAAAATGGCATCGGTAGGTGAGGCCGGCCAACATGCGGGATAAACCCGACAACAGGGGATTGTACGAAGAGCCCGCTTATGGTGTGTCTGAAGCCGCCATGTACTTGAAGGTGCCCTATAACACGTTGCGGTATTGGCTGACTGGTTTTAGCCGGATGCCGGCCGTCGTGGTGCCGGCACAGGCCGATCCCCTACGACTGTCGTTTGTGAATTTGCTGGAATGCCACGTCCTTTCGGGGATGAGAAAGCTGTACGACTTGAAATTGCCGAGAGTGCGGTCTGCGGTGGCGCGGGTGAGCAAGGAACTGGGAAAGTCGCATCCGCTGGTCAACCAGGTTTTCCTGACGGACCGGAAGGATTTGTTTGTTGAAAAGATGGGGGAGATCATCAATGTCTCCCGGCCCCAGCTGCAAATGGGATTTGATTTTTACCGGATGTTTCTGGAAAGAGTGGAAACCGATCCTAAGGGAACGATGAAGTTCTTTCCGTTTGTGGGTGCGCCGAGCGTGAATGAACCCAAGACGATCGAAATCAATCCCTTCGTTGGGTTTGGAAAACCAGTTATCAGGGGTACAGGTATTTCTACTGCTATAATTGCCGCGCGTTTCAATGCCCGCGAGTCCGTGAAGGACCTGGCGGAAGAATATGGCTGCGCGCCGGAACAAATCGAAGAAGCCATCCGCTGGGAGCGGGCAATCCCCCTGGCTGCCTGAAGAGTTCGTTCTTTATCTCGACGAAAATTTATGCAACGCGAAAGCGATCCTGGCCGTGCTTCTGCGGCTCGGCGTCAAGCATGAACGCCACTTGAGCCATTTCCCGCGCGGAACACCGGACGAAGTGTGGCTGCCCAAAGTTGGCCAGGAGAATTGGGCTCTACTAACGGCGGACAAGCGAATCCGGTACAACCTGTTGGAGAAGAAAGCGCTGGCTGAACACCATGTCGTGGAATTTGTGTTTGCGTCGGGAAATCTCTCCGGGGATGAGATGGCGGAGGCGTTGGAGAAGGCATTGCCGAAAATGAAACGGCTGGCGGTCCGCACAAGACCTCCTTTCGTGGCGGCTATCACGCGATTGGGCGAAGTGCATTTGCGCTGGTCCCAAGAGTAAGCCGGGGCGTAGAATGCGGAATTGTGGCTGGAGCTGCAGAATTTTTATGATTTGGAGAGCGAGAGGCGGGCGGGGAAGGCGTCGGAGATGGAGCGGCAGGTGCGGGCGGGTGGGACGGAGTGAAGTACGTTGCAGTTTGCGGTTGAAAGAAACCCAAGACCCACCCTTTGGAAACCAAGGGTGGGGCACCCGGCCGTCTATGCTGCTTGTGCATTTTTGGCGGATTCCCCCCGTGCGGGGCGTATCCGCGAAGATTTGACGGCTCCGCCAGTGCGCTTCTGGCTGGTCCAACCGTTTCGGAATTGCTGGATTGTGTACGACCCGCAGGCCAAGCCACTGCAAATCATTCCGATTCTTCATCCCGCGCGAAATATTGCGGCCGTGTTGAGCTAGGCGGAGGTGAGGGGAAAGCCAAAACCCATTGCCTTAAACCCCAAGGGGCACCCAGCTGCCTGAAGAATTAGTTGTCCATGTGTATTTATCGGCTGGTTACTCCCCCCTCCCCCCTGTTTTTTGAAAGTGATAGATATTGCTAAGGATGAAGGTGTTTGTTTTGTATCAGTTTATAAGTGGCCATTCTAAAGAAGTTAGGGCGGGGGAGATTTTGGCGGGGAGGAAAGACAAAGCCTTTGGCTTAATCCCACTACATGATTTTGGGGAAAGGGACGGGCTGGCGGTGGGTGGGATCGGGGTTGGGATCGTCGGAGGGAGTTTCCTTCACTGGGGTGAGGCCGGGGTTGTTTGATTCCGCGGGCACCTCGGGTTCGGGCTCGTTGAAGCAGATGGATTCCCGGACGATTTTGGGCCAGGGGTCGTTGAAGGATAGGAGGAATTCCTGTTTGGCGAGTTTGTGGGTCTGGAGCATGAGCTGGCCGAGGTAGGTGAGAGCAATGGTGGTTTTGGGTTTGATGAGTCCCAGGGAGGTGGCGGAGAAGAGGGTGGCCAGGGCGGCGCCGAGGTCACAGGCGGTGAGGATGTCGCTGCTGAGGAATTCGTTGATCTGCTGGCCGGCGTCCTGGGCGTTGATGCGGTCGCGGTATTTCTTGGCGTGGAAATAGCAGAGGCCCATGTCGTCGGCGGAGGGGGGAAGCTGGCAGCGGCGGCCGTCGGCGAAGAAAAAGGCGCAGGTGTCGTGGCGGTCCTGGTTGTTGGACATAGTGGTACTCCTGAAAGATTGAATTTTGGATGTAGTGGGAAACCCGCGGAGGAAAAATCGCGGGCACACTTTTCTACGGGGGAAGTGTGGCAGTTGGGTATGACATTGTCAAGTAGAATATTGGTTAAGGGGTGCTCGGGGACCCACATGTGCGTACAGCAAGCATTCACCGCGAAGGCAGGGGAGCGGAGAAGTCAAAACCCGCCCTCCTGAGGCGGGCGCAAACGGCGCGCACCATTGGAGGCGAAGGGTGCGGCACCCAGCTGCGAACCGAAAAGCGAAGAAGGACCTAACGCAGAGACGGTGAACGCGCAGAGCAGGAAGTGACATTGCAATAGGAAAAGGTGCAGCGTATTATTTGGTATTATGAGCACATCAAAAACGATCAGTTTCCGTTTGCCGGCCGACGCGGTCGAGACTCTGGATGCGTTGGCGGAGAGCCTGGACCGGGATCGCAGCTACCTGCTGAATGAAGCGGTCGAGAACTATCTGGAACTCAACGAATATCATGCCAAGCTGATGGCCAAAGGCCTGCGCGCAGCGAAAGAAGGGAAATTCGTGGCGCATGCCGAAGTGAAAAAGATGATTCAGAAGATGGGCCGCTCGAAGTAGCTTCCCGCGAATGGTTATCCGATGGACGACCCCCGCGACGGAAGAATTGGTGTCGGCTTACGAGTATATCGCGAACGAAAATCCCTCCGCTGCACGAGAAATCATGAATCATATTGGGGAAACGGTGGACATACTGGTGCGGCATCCGATGGCGGGCCGCAAAGGTCGCGTGATGGGAACACGGGAGCTGGTCATTCCGGGCACTCCGTTTATTGTGGGCTACCGGATCGAAAAGAAAGAGGTTTGGATACTGGCGGTGATGCACGCGGCAAGAAAGTGGCCGGATGAGCTTTAATCGACTCGATAAGGGTGCGGTCTCCGACGATTTCAAGACGAATGCGGAATTTTGGCTGGAGCTGCAGAATTTTTGTGATTTGGAGAGCGCGAGGCTGGCGAGGAAGGCTTCGGAGATTGCGCGGCAGGTGCGGGCGGTGGGGGCGGAGTGAGTACGGAGGGGTGGCCGAGCGAAGAGTTCACCGCAAAGGTGGCAGAGGGGCCGCAGAGATAGCGGAGAAGTCAAAACCCGCCCTCCTGAGGCGGGCGCAAACGGCGCGCACCCTTAAAGGCGAAGGGTGCAGCACCCCACAGAGAAGAGCGGACCCACCCTTTGCAGACAGCGCAAAGGGTAGGCCACCCCAGATTTGATTTCGGAGTTGAGGTTGTGCCACCCGCCACCCCAGAATTTGATTTCGGAGTTGAGGTTGTGCCACCCGCCGAAGCTCAGCGTAGGCGGTAGTCGCCGCCGCCGAGAAATTCGAGGAGTCCGAGGTCGCGAAGGACTTGGAGTTGTTGGCGGATTTTGTCGCGGATGTGGGCGTTGTTGTGATGGAGTTTGGCCAAAGCGCCGACGTGGGCATAGACATCTGCAAGAGTGAAGTCGAGTTTGCCCAGGGATTGCACTACCTGAAGCACGTCGAGAGTCCAGCCTCGTTTTTCTACCTGCAATTTCTCCAGAGGACGGAGCCGGTTGTAAGAGCCGCGCACTTCGCTTGGAGTGTGGGGACTTCCCTCGCTAACGACAGGGATACGCGCATGGACCGGAATCTTTTCCAACAAAATGTTGCAGCCAACCCAACCGGCTCGGCGGGCGGTCGACGCGAGTGGTTTTCGGCGTTCAACCGCGGACAGCGCGAAAGCAAAATGCGGTACAAGGAGAACCGTCCGGACCGCCCACGTGTCGAGGTCATAGTGCAAGACGAAGAGGTTGGGGGTTCGGTCTTCGAGGATGGCGCGTTTCATTTCGGCATAGGCGGCGTCGACGATTTTGGAGCCTGGGGGCCTTGATTGGCTTTTGAGCTGGAAAGGGGATTCGCAGACGGGGCAAAAGTAATCAACGGCAACGGTGTTTCGCGGCGCGATGTCTAGGGTGGGTGATGTGCAGGCGGGGCAGAAGAAATTTACGGCACCCCAGGATTCGGTGCCGACTCGTGCGCGTTGGGAGGCGCTTTTGTAACGAGAAAGGCCTTCGGTGGGGAGGGAGAGGTTCATCGAGGGGATTAGATCATGGTCCGTGGCGTGCTAGGTAGTCCTCGTTGTAGTTTTCCTCGGAGGAGGCGACATGTCTGAGAGGCAGTTCATCAATTATTATCGTTGTCCGAATGACGGGGAGGAATGGGCGGATGTTTGGAGTTGTTGCTGTAACGACAGATGCCCAAAGTGTGGGACTAAGGACATTGAACCTTACAAGAGTGAGGATGTCGTTCATTCAGGGGGGCAGACAGCGATTGAGCGGTAGAAGTGCATGTCTAGGCGAGCCTTGGATTTAGCTCCATGCGCCTTCTTACGCGAGGAAGATTTGGGTTTCGGTTTTGATGATGAAGAGGGCGTCGGAGGGGGAGTGGCCGGAGAGGCGGAATTGTTGAAGGGCGTCGTCGAGGGTGGGGGCTTGGACGGAGAAGATTACGGCGCGGTTGTGGCGGCCGATGAAGTGGAAGCGGGTTTCTTGTTGGACGAGTTGGTGATTGGTGGACATGGAAGAGCGCTCGCTGGCGCTCGCTTGCCGACCTGAAGGTCGGCCACTACCTTCGGATGCGCGATCTGATCGATCGATCAGGTTGGGAAATAGATCAAGGGAAAACTGAAGAGTTGTGAGAGAAAGTTCTACGCGGATTAGGTTTTGCGTCAGGCGTTGCAGTGTCAGCGCTAGATATTCATAAGACAATTCTAATGCGATGGCTTCGCGACGGAGGCGGAGAGCGGCGAGAGCGGTGGTGCCGGAGCCGGAGAAGGGGTCGAGGACGAGGTCGCCTTCGTGGGAGGAGGCGAGGAGGATGCGTTCGAGGAGGGCGAGGGGTTTTTGGGTGGGATGCTTGCCGAAGCGCTTTTCCCAGGTTTCGGGGGGCTTGATTTCCCAGACGGATTTCATCTGCTTGCCGCGATTGGTTTCTTTCATGAGCTTGTAGTTGAAGGTGTGGCGGGATTTTTTGTCGCGGGCGGCCCAGATGATGGTTTCGGTGGAGTGGGTGAAATAGCGGCAGGAGAGGTTGGGAGGCGGGTTGGGCTTGACCCAGGAGATGTCGTTGAGGAGCTTGAAGCCGAGCTGCTGCATGGCGAAGCCGACGGAGTGGATGACGTGGGCGGTGCCGGAGACCCAGAGAGAGCCGTTGGGTTTTAGGATGCGCTGGCAGGCGGCGAGCCAGGAGCGGTTAAATTGGTGATTGGCTTCGGGGCCCTGGGATTTGTCCCAGGCGCCTTTGTTGACGGAGACCATTTTGCCGGCGTGGCAGGTGTTGCCGCCGTTGGAGAGGAAGTAGGGCGGGTCGGCGAAGATGAGGTCGACGGAGGATTCGGGGAGGAGGGCGAGGAGTTCGAGGGAGTCGCCCTGGTAGAGACGGATGTGGTGGCGGGGGTCGTCGAAGACGGGGGTTGGGAGCCTGATGGGGGATTTGGTGGTCATGGGGAGTTGATCGATCAGGATCGTTGATCAGGTGGGTACGGGTGTCAAGGGCGGGAGGGCGAGCAGCGATCAGACAGCGGATAACAGGAAGCGAAGATTCGGATTTATCACAGAGCGCGTGGAGGAGAGGGAAGGCGGAGAAGAGGGCACGAATTATCGCGCCCCTACTGTTATCATTGCGCGCTTGCAGGTTGGGAGGCGGCATGGGATTTGAGGAGCGGCTGGCGGAGGTGCGGACGGGGTTCGAGCGGTCGTTCTGGGTGGCGAACGTCAGCGAGCTTTTCGAGCGGCTTTCGTATTACGCGGCGTTTGCTTCGCTGGCGCGGTATCTGCACGAGGCGCTGAACTTCCCGACCGAGCGGGCCGCGGACCTTTCGGGCCTTTTCGGCGGACTGGTGTGGTTCCTGGCCATCTTCGGGGGAGCGATCGCGGATCGCCTGGGTTTCCGCCGCGCGCTGGCGATCGCGTATCTCATCCTGGCCGGCTCGTATTTCCTGCTTGGGTCGCTGGGCGCGCCGTGGCTGGCGCCGGTGCGCAACGCGGTTCCGCTGGTGGCGCTGGTCACGTTCGTGCTGATGCTGCCGGCGCTGGGCGTGGCGATGGTGAAGCCCAGCGTGGTGGGCACCACGGCGCGGGCGTCCAACGAAAATGTGCGCTCGGTCGGGTATTCGATTTATTACACGCTGGTGAATATCGGCGGGGCGCTGGGCCCGTTCGTGGCGTCGTGGGTGCACAAGCATCTGAGCGTGGAAAATGTGTTTCGCGTGGCGGCGCTCAGCGTGTTCCTGATGTTTTTTCTGGTGCTGGCGCTGTTCCGCGAACCGCGGAAGATGGGAGACGCCCAGACCGCCAGCTTCGGCGAAACGATACGCAATTTCGGGAAGGTGTGCAGCAACCCGAAGTTCATGATTTTTCTGCTTATTTTTTCCGGCTACTGGATCGTTTATTGGCAGGAGTTCATCACCCTGCCGATTTACATTCACGACTACGTGGATCCCAAGGCCGACACCGAGCGCATGCTTTCCACCGGGCCGCTGGTGGTGATTGCGTTCACCGTGGCGTTCAGCGTCATGACGAAAAAAATGGCGGCTTTCCGAGCGGTGCTGCTGGGCACGCTGGTTTCGATGGTCGCGTTCGCGATTCTGGCGCTGCACGCCAGTATTTACGCCGCTTACGCGGTGCTGGTGGTGATCGCCCTCGGGGAACTGATCCAGCAGCCGCGCTATTACGACTACATTTCGCGCCTCGCGCCGCCCGGCCAGCAAGGCACGTACATGGGGTTCGCGTTTCTGCCGCTGGGCATCGGCTCGTTCCTTGCAGGGCGCATCGGGGGCGCCTTGCTGCACCACTTCGGCGAAGAACGGCATCAGCCGCAGCTTTTTCTTTGGGCACTTACGGCGATCGGGTTAGGGACGACGTTTTTGTTGTGGGTTTACGATCGGGTGGTAAAACCTTCGGAAGGGCCAGTCTAAAGACTGGCCACTACATTAGGAGCTAGTTCACCATGCGGCGGAGGGATTCGAGGGCCTGGCGGGCGAGGGAATAGCGCGGCTCGATGTCGATGGCTTCCTGGAAGCAGCGCATTGCTTGGCCGTACATTTCCTTGCCGAGATACGCGCGGCCGAGATTGTAGTGCGGAAAATGGCGCGGCTCGTAGCGGCGGGATTCCACCGCCTGCTGCAGCCAGGGAATGGCCTCGTCAAACTGGCCCAGCTCGATCATATAGGCACCGATGTCGTTGTAGGGATTGCCAAAATCGGGGTCCAGCTCGATGGCCCGCTTGCACTCGGCAATGGCATCCATCAGCTTGCCCTGATAGTGATACGTCCAGCCGAGAAAGGTATGAGCTTCGGCGGTGGGATGCAATTCGAGAGAAGACTGATAGAGCTCGGCAGCGCGATCGTAGTCGCCCTCCATCTGCGCCTGATAAGCGTCCTGTAATACTTCCCACGCCCGCGTGAGGGTCTCTTGGCTCATGGTGAATTTTGACCGGAAAAAGTGAGCGGCGTCAAAGGTACGAAAGGTCTAGCGGCGCAAAATTGCAACCTGTCCCTTTTGCCGGGGTCGGGGTGGAAATTCGGAGCGAGAACATGGAAAATGAAGGGGTTTCAATGTTGCCAAGATGGGGTTGCTGAGATCGGGAATTCAGGGGGAATCGTGAATCGTCTCTGGAAGCATACAAGGATGGCGGCGGGTTTGATTGGATTAGCGAGTGTGGGCGCGCTGCTGGCCGCGGGTTCCACCAACAAAGCGAGTGGCGCCAACGCAGCGGCGGTGGGGCGCGGAAAAACGGTGTTTCAGCAGAAATGCTCGGTGTGCCACTACGACAATAGCGAGCAAAAGAAGATCGGGCCGGGCCTGAAGGGCCTTTCCAAGCGGGGCACGTTCAGCGTGAACGGCAACAAAATCTCGGACGAAAACCTGAAAACGTGGATCGAAAACGGTGACCAGTTGATGCCGCCGTTCAAGGAAGTGCTGGAGCCCGGGCAAATCAAGGATGTGATCGCGTACGTCAAGACGCTGTAGCGCTGCGACGGAGAGAGCTTCAGCGATATCCGGCGGGAAAAGAGGAACCCCCGTGAGCCTGCACCAAGCGGGCGACGGGGGTTTCCAATTCTTCTTGCTCCCTGGCGGGAGAAAGAGCTACTTCAGGACGGCGTCTTTCAGGACCTTGGCCGGACGGAGACGAACAACCGTCTTGGCCTTGATCTTGATCGCTTCGCCGGTTTGCGGATTGCGGCCCATGCGCGCCTTGCGGTGAGCCTTTACGACGCGGCCGATACCCGGGATAACGAACTTACCTGCACTGCCCTTGGCTTCCTTGACTGCCAATTTGTGAAGCTCATCAAAGAAAGTGACGATGGCTTTCTTGGACGCGCCGACTTTCTCGGCGAGATGCGAAACGATTTTGGTTTTGCTGAGTGGCTTAGCTGCCATTTCTTCTGCCTATCCTCCTGGTTTGTCTATCCACCTCGAAACACGCGAGGCCAGCCGCGAGCGGAAAACCCCTATTTTCCTGCAAAAAACTCGGGCCGAACCGGACTATAGCGAAGGAAGAAAGGGAACGCAAGGGCCAAACCCACAAAAAGGCTGAAAAATAGCGATTTCTTTCAGGACATGTGCAAAACGCGCTGATTTCATGCGGTAAATCGCGATTCGGACTTGGATTCGCGGCTGCTTGGGCTATGCTATCCTTCCTAATTCCCAACTAATCAAGGAGAAGCAACCATGAGCGCAGGCACGAATTGGCGAGAGCTGGAGCAACGGATATTGAAGGCCGTGAAAGCCAGTGTGCGTCCCGTTGCGGTGACCTTTTTGGACGCCGAGCCGGCCGAGGTGAAGAAATATGAGGGCACGCAGCCTTCCGGGTGCAGTTTTTGGCGGCTGGCCGCGGAAGGCCGCACTTTTTACACCCGTCCGGAAAACCACTTTAATTGCGCGGTGGGCGCTTATACCCACAACATATCTCTTTCACCGGAACGCGAGAAAGAGACGGAACAGACATTGAAGATGATGTTCGATCTGGGCTATGTGAAACCGGAAGAGATTCCGCAGATTCCACGATTGGCGAAGGCGCCCGCAGCGATTGTCTATGCTCCCCTGGGCGATACGCCCATGGAGCCGGACGTGGTTTTGTTTGCGCTGAAGCCCGCGGCGGCGATGCTGTTGCAAGAGGCGGCGGGACGCGCGGGAGTCGGCAGCGGCGCTCCGGCGCTGGGCCGGCCTACTTGCATGGCGCTGCCGGCGGCGCTGCAACACGGCACGATCGCCAGCCTGGGATGCATGGGCAATCGCATCTACACCGGCCTGGAAGAAGAGGAAATGTACGTGGTCCTGCGCGGCAAGGACCTTCCGGGGATCGCGGAAGCGCTGCACGTAATCGGCGGGGCCAATGCGGCGCTGCGGGATTACGCGCGCGGCCGCCGCGAACAACTGTCCACGCAGTAGAAATTTCGACGATTAGAGGGCGGCGAGGTCCTGGTATAGATGCGCGATGGCCTTGATGCCGCCGTAGTAGTTTTCGAGCGCGAGATGCTCGTCCGGTGCGTGGGCGTTTTCGTCGGGGAGGCCAAAGCCGATCAACACGCAGGGCACCTTGAAAGTGTCATGCATCTGGGTGACGAAGGGGATGGAACCCCCTTCGCGAATGAATACCGCTTTCTTGCCAAAACCTTTTTGCAGGGCGGATTGTGCCACCTGAAAAATCGGCGCTTGGTAGGCGGCGACCCAGGGTTTTCCGGTGCTGAGCACCTCAAACCGGCAGTGCACACTCACTGGGAGAAGTTTGCGGATGTGCTTTTCGACCAGCCTAGCGATTTTTTGGGGATTCTGATTGGGCACCAGCCGGGTGGAAAACTTGGCGTAAGCCTTCGAGGGTATTACGGTTTTCGCGCCTTCGCCCTGATAGCCGCCCCAGACGCCATTTAATTCCAGTGTAGGGCGTATCCATAACCGCTCAACGGTGGTGAAACCTTTTTCTCCGTGATAGCCGGGCGCGCCCACGGCCTTCTTAAAATCCTTCTCTTTCCATGGGAGGGCGTTCAGCGCTTTGCGTTCGGCGGCGGGAACTTTGGCGACCTCATCGTAGAAGCCTGGAACATTGACGCGAAAATTTTTATCGTGCAGCTTGGCGAAGAGTTCCGCAAGCACCAACAGCGGGTTGGGCACCGCGCCGCCATACACGCCGGAGTGGAGATCCCGGGCGGGTCCTGTCAATTCAATCTGGAAGTAGTTCAGTCCGCGCAGGCCATAGGTGATCGAAGGCACGCCTTTGCCCAGCATCGAGGTGTCCGAAACCAGCAAAGCATCGGCCTTCAGTTTTTCCTTGTGGCTCTGCACGTAGTCCCAAAGGCTGACACTCCCGACTTCTTCCTCTCCTTCAATCAGGACCTTAATGTTGATGGGAAACTTTCCGTACAGCTGGTGCAGCGATTCGAGAGCTTTCAGGTGAATATGCACCTGGCCCTTGTCATCGGCCGTACCGCGGCCAAAAATGTTTCCATTCCTCACTTCCGGTTGGAAGGCTGGAGAGGTCCAAAGTTCCAAGGGCTCGGCGGGTTGCACATCATAGTGGCCGTAGAAGAGAACGGTCGGCTTGCCAGGAGCCTCCAGCGATTCGGCATACACCAGGGGATGGAGATTCGTGGGCACGATTTCCACGGTCTTGAACCCGGCAGTGCGAAGATGGTCGGCTACCCATTTCGCGGCTCCTTCAATGTCCGGCTTGTGTTCACTCTTGGCGCTGACGGATGGGATGCGGAGGAATTCGCAGAGTTCCCCGAGATGCTGTTCGCGACGACTTTCTATAAATTCAGCAAGGTTCATATCATGCCCCCAGGCGCAATGATGATAGGTAAGTTCTAATTTATGACTTTCCAAGAAAATTGAAGAAATGCATGGCAGCGGTTTGCCCAAGAATGCGCCCGGCATGATGCCGTACCCGCCTAGCTCATTCTACGGCGGGGGTGTCGAGCCTTACAAGTTGACCCGGCGAAAAAAAGGTGCCAATTGGGAACACCTGTCCGAAAGGGCAATTGACGTGTTTCATAGCCGACAGCATCATGGGCTCACCATGCAAGAAACCGCCTTTATCGCTAACCGGCGCAGCCAGCGTGTGTTTCACCGCATGAAGCTGCAAGCGCTGGGTCGCAGCCATTCGGGGAAAAAGTTTCGCGAAGTGTGCGAGACACTGGTGGTCAACGCCCACGGCGGGCTGCTGACGCTGCAGCATGAGGTCGATAACGACGCCATGATCGTGTTAGTGAACCCCGAGACCCTGGAAGAACTAGAATGCCGGATCGTGTTCACAGGGGAGCCCTGCGCCAAGGGTATGCGTGTGGGGGTAGAGTTTCTGACGCCGGCACCGCACTTCTGGGGCATTGATTTTGATGCACCGCGGCAGATCGCCGGGCAAGGGCAGCAGACGCACTAAGGCTGCCTTTGCGGCAATCCTCGAAAACTGAGCAATTTATTTACAACCAAACTGGTCAGGAGCCAAGAGCGGTCGACTTAGAGGCCAGGTGGCATGGGCCGACAAGAGTGGTGTGGTGGCCCTCGGGGAGAAGGAACGGCAAAGTTTTGCACATGTATGGACCGAAACGGGAAGAAGAGGTTCTAGGACCAACCTGCTGTACATCTAACACCTTCGTATTCAGTAATATAGAGAATAGCGAGTTTGGATTATTACGTGCTTTTAATCATACGGAGTCGCTTTTCGTTCGCCCAGGGGACTCCTGTAGTCCGAGAATTAGGGTTAACAACGAAACACCGCCCAAGGGAACCTATGAAGCTCCATAAACTTGTATTGCTAACTGCATTTGTGCTTCTTTTCGTCATCGGTGGCGGCACGGCTCGAGCAGATAGTGTGCCGATCACAAATCCTTCCTTCGAATCACTCGCCGGCCCCCTGACTTCCGGCTGTGGCCCCGGGTGCTTCTTCAATGGCGGCCCAATTATCGGTTGGACCATAGTCAATGGAGGACCATTTCAGCCCGGTGCGTTTCTCCCCACTATCCCGGATGGCAGCCTTGTGGCATTCGCGAATGCCACAGGATCCATTTCACAAACGCTCACCGGTAATTCCGTGCTGGGCGATTCCCTGTACACATTGTCGCTGTTCGTGGGCAATCGGACGGACAATATTGGCGGGAATTACACACTTTCCTTAGACACGATCTTGGGTGGGGTTACCACTACGCTTTGCTCTTTTTCCGGCAACGCTCAAAGCATCACTCCTGGCACTTTCCAGAGTGAGGGGTGCAACTATACGAGTGGATCCAGCGTACCAGCGGGAAATCTATTCCTGCAATTTGCTGCGGGCAGCGGGCAATTGGACGTTGATGCCGTGAGCCTCACCGTGCAACCTGCGACGGGCGTCCCGGAGCCCAGTTCGATTCTCTTGTTGAGCATCGGCGTGCTCTTCGTGATGTTCACCGTGGCGCTGCGCGGAAAGAACCAGCTTTCAACCAACGCGTAATCGAGACACGCGGAATCAAGGCCCCACCCGAGGCGCAGTAATGCGCACAGCCGCTTTGCGGCAAGGTGGGGCCTCTTCTTTTTTCCAACCGGGTATTCCAGGGGAAATCCTTCACGAACCAACACGCCTTCTCTGTCCCAGGACTCGCGAATCACAATTTTCCGACCGGGCCCGTTGGCACGCTATAATTAAAGACGGAGGGGTGGGTGAGCGGTTGAAACCGGCGGTCTTGAAAACCGTTAGGCTCGAAAGGGTCTCGGGGGTTCGAATCCCTCCCCCTCCGCCATTGCCGGGTTGTGTCTTGCGCGAGATGCGGTGCAAGCCGGGATAATCGTTACGCGATAGGCAGTCGAGTCCCACTCCGTTGTACTCGTTTCCCCCTGTAAAATAGAGCGTTATTACAAATATGCCGGATGCCCGCAGAATCGCCTGGTTGGTAGGGGGCTGGGCCCTCTTTCTCGGTTTTTACGCCGGGGCCTCTTTCTATTTGAAACCGGGAGCGACGCTGAATTCGTTTGCGGACATCGTGCAATGTTTCGTGCCGCTGATCGCCAACGCCGGCTTGCTGATCAATGCGGGCACGCCCCACTGGCGGCGCAACATTTTCTGGATGCTGCTGGCATTGAGCTGCACGATGTGGATGATCGGGCAGTTTGAATGGACGTACTACGAAATCTACCTGCACCGCGGCGTGCCGGACCCGTTCGCGGGCGACATTATTTTCTTCCTGCGGGGCATTCCGCTGATGGCCGCGCTGGCCCTGCGTCCCCATCTGAAGCGCGAGGAAATGCGCGTGGGACTTGGATATCTGGACTTCGCGCTGCTGCTCACGTGGTGGACCTTCGCCTACGTGTTTTTCGTGTTGCCGTGGATGTATGTGACGTTTGAGTCGGCGGTTTACAACTACGCGTATAACATGCTGAATACGATTCAGCAATTGGTGGTGATCGTAGGATTCGGGATTTTCTGGCTGCGCAGCCAGAACGCGTGGCGCACTCTGTATGGGTATCTATTTTGCGCCTCGGCCTTGTACATGCTCGGTTCGCTGACAGTCAATGTGGCGATCGCCCGGAACGATTATTTCACCGGGAGCCTGTACGACCTACCGCTGATGACCTCCTTTTTCTTGTACGGGCTGGCCGGATTTGTGGCCTTTCAGCGGCGGCATCAACTCGATCTGCCGGCGGATGCCGCGGTGCCAGGAGAAACGGAGCGCTTTGCGAGCGGAACTGCCTGGGCCACGCGGCTGGCGATGGCGGCGGTGCTGTCGCTTCCGCTGTTCGCGCTGTACTCGATGCATCTGGAACACGATACCCGGGCCATCCGGGATTTTCGGCTGACGGTGACACTGGTCGCGGCGGTGCCACTGGTCCTGCTGGTATTTTTGCGCACGCACCTTGCGGAAGAGGAGCGGGCAAAGTTGCTGGCCAAATCGGAATCGTCCATCGAAAATCTGCAGCGGTTGCAGGTGCAGATGGTGCAGTCGGAAAAACTGATTTCCCTGGGTCAATTGGCGGCCGGGGCGGCGCACGAAATCAACAATCCGCTGACGGCGATCCTGGGCTATTCGGATCTGCTGGCAGACGACCCGGGTTTGTCGGAACGGGCGCGGACGACCGCGGGCAAGATCCGCGAACAGGCGCGCCGGACGCGCAGCCTGGTGCAAAACTTGCTGAGTTTCGCACGGCAGGTGCCGCCCGAGAGAACTTTGCTGGACATCAATTCGGTTATCACCAGCGCCGTGCAGTTGCGGGCCCTGGATTTGCACAACGGTGGATCGCGAATTGAAACCCAACTGGAATCCGTTTTGCCGGGAGTACGTGGCGATCACAACCAGTTGATGCAGGTGTTTTTCAACATTGTGAATAACGGCCTGGACGCGATGGGGGAAAGCGGCGGCGGCGTGCTGACCATCAAGACCCTGCGGGACCGAGGCAACGTGGTGATTCTTTTCTCCGACACGGGACCCGGCATCAAGGATCCCTACCGGGTTTTTGATCCCTTTTACACCACCAAGCCGGTCGGAAAAGGCACCGGGCTGGGGCTAAGCATTTGTTATGGCATCGTGCAAGAGCACGGCGGGAAAATCATGTGCTACAACGGGCAATCGGGTGGCGCGGTATTCCGCGTGGAATTGCCCGCGGTGCTGGCAGCGTTGCCGACGCGCGGAAACACGCCTCCCGGCGCGACTCCCGTTCCCGGTAGGCATTCGGAAGCACCGAAATCGAAGTGAAACAGCGGAAAATTGCGGCAACGGAATGCGTAGAACCTCGTGGTAAAGTTTGCCGGTTGAGGTGTTTGCAAAGGGCTGGGATATGACTGAAATTGCCATCCACACGGACAAATTGACCCGGCGGTTCGGGGCGTTGACGGCGGTTGATTCGGTGGACCTGCGCGTGAATGCGGGGCAATTTTTCGGGTTCCTAGGGCCGAATGGAGCGGGAAAATCCACGACGATCAAAATGTTGACCGGTCTGTTAGCGCCAACTTCCGGCCGGATGGAGCTGCTCGGCCTGGATTTCCAGCGGAGTCCCATCGCGGTGAAGCGGCAGATCGGAGTGGTTCCGGAAGGCATGGGCCTGTTTGAACGGCTCACCGGCGCGGAGTATTTGCGCTTCGTCGGCCGCATGTACGGACTGGACCGCGCCACAACCGAAAAGCGAACCGAGGAATTGCTGGAATTCATGCAACTGGCGGACCGGGAAAAAACGCTGATCGCCGATTACTCCCACGGAATGCAGAAAAAACTGGCGCTGGCGGCGGCTGTAATTCACGGGCCGCGCATTCTTTTTCTGGACGAACCGTTTGAAGGAGTGGACGCGCTGGCGGCCGGGGCGTTGAAGTCGCTACTTGGACGGATGACTGAGCGCGGCGTCACCATCTTCCTTACTTCCCATGTTTTGGAAATTGTGGAGCGCCTTTGCAGCCACGTGGCGATCATTCATCAGGGGCGGCTGGTGGCGCAGGGTTCGCTTGAAGAATTGCGCGCGGGGATCCCCGGTGAAGAGGGGGGGAAGAAAACGCTGGAGCAAATTTTTCTTTCGATCGTGGGGCAGAGCGGCGGCGAGCAGTCTCGCCTGGAGGAACTGACGTGGCTGACGTAATACAGTTGCCCGGCGTCGTGGAGCAACTGAAGCTGATCGCCAGCTTGCGCTGGAACCTGCTCAAGAACAACTTGCAGCGCAAGAACAACCGCTGGGACTTGATCGGCATGATCCTGGCCGGAACAACCAGTGCGGCGCTGGTGATTGGCATCAGCGTGGCGTTTTATGCGGGAACGTCCGCGTTTTTGAACAGGAATCGGCCCGGCTGGCTGGCAATGCTGTTCTGGGCGATGTTTTTGTGGTGGCAGTTGGTACCCATTCTAGTTGCAGGCTTTGGGGCCAACTTTGAGTTTCGCAACCTGCTGCGATTTCCGTTGAGCTTGCGCGCATTTTATATTCTTGGGTTGGGTTATGGATTTGCGGATTTTGCGGCGGCATCGTCGCTGTGCTGGATGGCCTCGATGCTGGTCGCGGTAACCACTACGCGCCCTCGGCTGCTGCCTGCGATGCTGGTGGTCAGCGCGTTATTTATTCTGGTGAACGTGACGCTGGAGCGCTTGGCAGGTTCGTGGCTGGAAAGAATCTTTGCAAACCGGCGGGCGCGCGAATTCCTGGTGGGGATTTTCGTGCTCGCCATGGTTTCGATGAATTTCCTGAATCCGGCGCTGCAACGCTGGGGCGACGCCGGAACCCGGCCGAAAATAATGTCGCTGGCGCCCTATTTTTCCTGGCTGCCAGCATCGCTGGCTGGAACGGCTTTGTCCTCCACCGCGGCTGGAAATGCCCAAGGGATGCTGGGGGCTTTTGCGGGATTGCTGCTGTGGGTGGCAGCAACCAGCGGTCTGCTGTGGCAACGCTACCGCGCGCAGTACCTGGGCGAGCAACTTAGCGAAAGCGCGGCGCCATTGACGGCCAAACGCGCGGGGCGCAAATCGATTGCTTCAGCGGAGATGCCGGGACTGCTGCCGCCGCCGGTCGCAGGCGTGTTCCGCAAGGAATTCCACTATCTGATGCGCAACGGTTTTTCGTTCATCACCCTGGTTCTCCCACCGGTTATGGTGATGTTTTTCTCCATGCAATTCGCGGGGGGCAATTCCCAGATCAAACTCCACGGGATGTCGCCCCAAAATTTCTTCCCGGCGGTGATGGCCTATCTAATTTTGATTTTACTTTCACCCGCGTATAACTCATTCGCCTTTGAAGGTTGCGGCATTCAATCGTATTTCATGGCGCCGGTGCGCATGCGCGACGTACTGGTTGGCAAGAATCTGTTCCTGGTCTCGGTTGTCGCGCTGGAGTTGGGCATTTCGCTCGGAGTCCTGGTGTGGCGGATCGGATTTCCGGGCCTGCCCCTGTTCTTGTCCACGATTGCAGCCGCGGCGTTCGCGGTGAGCGGCCAGTTGACGATTGCCAACTGGTCGGCGCTGAGTTTCCCCAAGAAAATGGAAATCGGCAAGCTGAAAGGGCAACGCAATTCGGGGGTGGCAGTGTGGACCGCATTCGGAGTGCAGATTCTGATCGGCGGGATTGCCACCATTGTGCTGCTGGCCAGCCGGTGGCTCGGGAACCCCTGGCTGCCGGTGGCGGTGTTCGCCGGACTGACGGCTGCGGCGCTCGGGGGCTACGCCGCTTCGCTAGACTCGCTCAGCAGCCTGGCCGAAAGAAAAAAGGAATTGTTGATCGAAACGCTTTGCCGCTAGAGCTTTCTTCTCGTAACATTCTTTCCGCGCGACTCCCGGCGAAAGGATCTCAAATGAAGCGAATCTTGCGGTGGGTATTGGCCATTCTAGTGGTGACGTTGACGGCGAGCATGGCACTCGCACAGAGCGCGGAGGATCTTAAGCGGCTACTTGAAACACCTGCGGTGTCAGGCTACGAGCAGGAGCTCTCGAAGGAGCTTGCGCGCAAATTTCGGGATTTGTCTCCAAAAACGGACAACCTGGGAGATGTTTGGTTCACGTTTGGCGGGGGTGAACCCCACCGGCTGATTGCGACGACGATCGATCAGCCGGGCTACGTTGTCAGCGAGATTACCGCCGACGGGTATTTGCGCGTACAACGCCTGCCGCAAACGCCGCCGAATGGTGTGTTTGATTCGCTGCACTTTGCGCAGCCCGTTTACGTGATCACCCGGAGCGGCAAGCAGGTCAAAGGCGTTTTTGCGGGACTCTCCGTGCACCTGCAGCCTGCCCGATTGAATGGACCCAAGATGAATCATCCGGACGAGCTGTATGTGGACCTTGGCGCGAAGAACGCTGAAGAAGTGCGTGCGGCCGGAGTGGACTTGCTGGATCCGATCGTGTTGCAAATAAACTGGCAGACGATCGGGAAGAGCGGTGAAGCAGGTATGGCGGGGGTGAACCGGCTGAATTTAGCGGCGCTCACGCATTTGTTGCAGGAGATGAAGTCGTCAAAAGCAAGCGGCACCACCACCATTGCCTTCTTGGCGCAACAATATAACGGCAGCCGCGGCCTGAACCGAATTCTCACCGAAGTTCCAACGAACGAACTCCTCTTGCTGCGAAGGGTCCGGCCAGAGCCATCTGGCGACGGCAAAACGGTGCAGGAGGCCCCGAGGCCTGGCGCGGGGGTTGTGCTTGGTGCATCGAAATCCGCGCCGGAGGCCGGCCAGAGCTTTGTAAAGGAGCTGCAAGCGGTAGCGGATAGGGAGCAGATAAAAAGTGTGGCGATCGCGACCGCGCCACTGCGGATTCCGGGTTACACGAAAAGCGCCGAGCTGCCCAGGCGATTGGTGGAATTGGGCGTGCCAACGCTCTGGCCGGTAACACCGTCGGAGTATGCCTCTTGGGCGGATGCGGACCAGTTGACCAAGTTGCTGGAAGCTTATCTGGGAATGCAGAAACCAAGCGGAGGCCTCATGGGCGGATCGGCCGGCGGAGCGCGGCAAACTACCCTCCAGGCGCTGGTGCTGGCCTACGGAGCGAGCCGGCATGAGGAAGCGGTGCGAAAGGTGGTGCTGGAGCGGTTGGATCCCAAGCTGCGCGGCAAAGTGACGGAGGACGATGCGGGAAACCTGATTCTGCATTGGGGCGATGGGAAAAAAGAGGCGAAAACGCCGCGAATTGCGTTTGTCGCGCATATGGACGAGATCGGCTATGAGGTAAAGAAAATTGAAGACGATGGCCGGCTGCAGGTGGACTCGTTGGGCGGCGGTTACATGCAGTACTTTTTTGGCCACGTGGTGCTGGTGCACAAGAAAGATGGAAGCGATTCGGGCGGAGTGTTGGAACTCCCCAATGGCTGGGAAAAAACGGGATTCGAATGGCCGATTAGTTTGCGATCGCTGGATGAGCCGGCGCACGTTTATGTGGGAACGCAATCGAGAGAGGAGACGGAAAAACTGGGAATCGCGGTGGGAGATTTCGTCACGATTCCGAAGGAATATGGACAATTGCAGGGTACGCGGGCGAATGCGCGCAGCTTTGACGATCGGGTGGGCTGCGCCGCGCTGATCGCCGCTGCCAATGCGCTGGGAGCTGAGATGCCGGGACGTGACGTGACCTTTGTGTGGTCCACTCGAGAAGAACTGGGCTTGGAAGGCGCCGCTGCGTTCGCCGAACAAGCCGCAAAGGAGGGGCGCGTCCCCGATTTCGTGTTTGCGATCGACACATTCGTCAGCTCCGATTCTCCGCTGGAATCGAAGCGCTTTGCCGACGCCATACTCGGAGACGGATTTGTGGTTCGCGCAGTGGACAACTCCAACGTGGTACCGCATCAGTACGTCGATCGAGTGATAGCGCTCTCACGGGAGCATTCCATCCCCGTGCAGTACGGCGTCACCGGAGGGGGAAACGACGGATCGGCGTTTATGCGCTATGGCTCCGTGGATGTGGCGCTGGGCTGGCCCTTGCGCTATGCGCACTCGCCGGCGGAAGTGATCGATACAAAAGATCTCGACGCGTTGGGCAAGATTGTGGAGACCATTGCGCGGAATTGGTGAAAGGGGAAGATGAATTCCCGCCGAAGGAACCGACTCGCCAAACTTGGGAGACCCGGAACTCATTTCCGATTTAGACGCGCAAGATTTTTTGCGTAGCCGCAGGGGCCGAGGCCGTTCAACTCAATCGGGTTTGAGCAGTTCAACGAATCGTTCGGCGATGGCGGGCCATGCGAAATGCGCCTGATAAGCTGCGCGGCTGCGGGCGGCAAGTTCCGCACGAAGATTTGCATCGCGCAGCACGCGAACCAGGGCATCGTTGAGCTCCGACGGTTGGCCTGGACTCACCAGCACCACGCCAGCATCGGTGACGGGCGGAGCGGTCTCGGAATTCTGATAGGCAATGATCGGAAGGCCCGCTGCAATTCCGGCTATCGCGCTGCCGCGGCGGGAAGAGATCCCGTTGCGCACGAAAAGCAGCACGTTGCACGCGGCCAGCCGGTTCACCACTTGTTCCGGCTCAACAACACCTTCCACCGATAACTGAACCGGCAAATCAGCCAGGCCTTTGCGGAGAACCTCTTCACGAACTTCGGCATGCCGTCCGAAGACCGAGAGACGGAGGGGTCCGATTTCTTGCCAGGCATGGCGGACGGCGGCAATAATAACTTGCGCCTCTTGAGCGCCTTGCCAGCCGCCGGTAATGCTGAAGACACCGATGGTGAGAATTT
Organism: uncultured Acidobacteriota bacterium; assembly: GCA_963781995.1. Classification (GTDB taxonomy): domain Bacteria; phylum Acidobacteriota; class Terriglobia; order Acidiferrales; family UBA7541; genus Acidiferrum. The sequence goes on from CAWAHR010000001.1 coordinate 190,995, forward strand.
CCGCGGGACCCGGCGCCATGGGGGTTTCCGGAAAGGGAAGATTCGCACCAACCGGAATAAATTTCACCTTTGCGGGAATCGTTGCCCTCCAGGAAAGTTTTTCGGGAGGAACCGTGAAGATGGCGAGATCCGCAAGGCCCAGCGCGCGACGCATAGTGCGCAATTGCGCGCGATGACGGAGTTTGTCGATAGCGCGCGAGCTGGTGAACGGCTCGACGTCGTGAAAGATCACCGCGACCCGCGCGCCGGCGGATTTGAGCATGCGCAAGACACGGGGGAATCTCCAGGGGAAACCGCGCGCGGACCAGGCGAGCGCTGTATATTGCACCAGCACCCAGGTGTCGCGCCAACCCGCGGCCTGGAGCTGCAGCGCGCGCAGGGCTCGGCGCCAGCCGTGAATTTCCCAGGGCACGCGGCGAATCTGCATCTGAATATCGTGAGTTTGAAGAGCGCCGCCGAGGTAGCGGCAGTATTCTTCGACGGCGTCCGTGGGTTCGTCTTTGCGCCCAAGCAGCGCGATGACCTGGCGCGTCATTGTGGAAGAGCGAGAACGTGGGTCTCGTCCAGATTGCGGCAAGCGTAACCGCAACCCGAAAATTGGTGAAGCAGCGACCGCTGATTTTCCGGGCTGTGCATTTCCACCAGAAGAATCGGGCGCTTGGCCGAGAGTAAGCGCGTAGCTCCCTTGAAAACCGCAGCCTCCGCGCCTTCCACATCGCATTTCACAAAATCGGGCGAGGGATGCGCGGCGATATAATGATCCAAAGAATCCGCTTGCACGGTAATGGTGCCGGCCGATGCTCCATCCACCGAAACGTGGCCTAGACCGCGGTCTGGTGAAGCGTTCGGGTTAACCCGTGCGAAAGAGACCCTTGTTGGTTCCCACCACACGGCTTTTTGTTCAACGTGCGCATGTGTGAACTGATTGCGGGAAAGATTCTCGCGCAACCGCGCGGCAATTTCCGGATCGGCCTCGAACGAGATGACGCGTCCGTTTGGGCCCACCAGGCGCGCCGCCATCAACGAAAAAAAACCGATGTTCGCGCCCAGATCGTAAAACGTCATGCCCGGGCGCAAATAATCCACGAGGGCCCGCTGCACTTCCGGCTCGCCGATTCCCTTTTGCGCATTTTGTCCGGTGCGCGGATTCACGCGAATCCAGAGGCCTTCGGAAGGGCCTTGCTGAATCTGCACCCATACGAGAGTATCGCGAGGAACCAGCTTGCGGCTGGTCCAGCTTAAAAAATCGCCGAGGACGGGGACTCGGCGCAGGCCGGAGAGCGGCGACGCAAAGCGCAAAAGCATGTTCGCCAGGCGGCTGCTTGATTCCGGCATCTTATTTCTCCACCAGGAAGCTACCGATGACCAGTGCGTCCATACCGGAACTGAAAAACGTGCGGATGGCGTCGGTGGGCGTATGCACGATGGCTTCGCCGCGCAGATTAAAGGACGTATTCATGATCACGGGAACGCCCGTGCGCTTTCCGAATTCGTCGATCAACCGGTAGTACAGCGGATTGATCTCTTTTTCCACGGTTTGCGGCCGCGCGCTGCCGTCCACGTGGGTGACGGACGGAATGACGCTGCGCTTTTCCGGGCGCACCTGGGCGGTGAGAATCATGAATGGCGAATCGTAAGCGGACTCCAGGTATTCCGGCGCCGCCTCTTTTTTGAGCGAAGGCGCGAACGGGCGCCACCATTCGCGGAATTTCACCGCGTTGTTCACTTTCGCGTTCATCTCCGGATCGCGCGGATCGGCGATGATGGAGCGGTTGCCGAGTGCTCGCGGTCCAAACTCCATCCGCCCCTGATACCATCCGAGAATTTTCCCGTGTGACAGCAGTTCGGCGGAGGTTGCCGCCGGATCGGAAAGCCGCGATGCGCGAATCTTGTAAGTATTCAGCGCGCTCTCAATGGCATCGTCGTCAAAAGACGGGCCGAGATACGCATGCCGCATCGCTCGCAAGGGGAGCCGCTGGCCGCCATCGAGAAACGGCGCCAGCGCCGCGCCCAGAGCCACGCCATCATCGGAAGCCGCGGGCTGCACAAAAAGCTTTTCGATAATACCGGAAGCGACGATTTTTCCGTTGGCCTTGGAGTTCAGTGCCACGCCTCCGGCGAGACACAGATTCTTGCTGCCGGTTTTTTCCTGCGCCAGCCGGACCACGCTGATCATGGCTTGCTCGCACATATCCTGAACCGCGAAGGCAATGTTCTTGTGAATATCCGCGATTTCGCTTTCCGGTTCGCGCGGCTGGCCCAGCGAGGCGGGGAAATTGGAATACGACCCGCTGCCATTGCCGATCAACCGGCTGATGTGAACTTTATAGGGAGCGGCGGCAGGCTCCAGGAACATGCGCAAATCCACCCCGGGTTGGCCGTAGGGAGCGAGGCCCATGACTTTCCATTCGTCGGTGTTGGGAGTGAAACCCAGAAAGCCGGTGAATTGCGCGTAAAAAAGTCCCAGCGAATTTGGCCAGTCGATGGTCAGCACATGCTGCAAGCGGCCCTTGCTGCCGCGCCAGATGGAGGTTGCCTCCCAGGCGCCGCGGCCGTCCATCACCACCACCGCGGCTTCGTCGAATCCCGAGTAGGAATAGGCGCTGAGCGCGTGCGCCAGATGATGGTCGACAAAACGATAGCGGGCTTTCGTTGGGCCGAACTGCCGGCGGAATGGATTTTCGCCGCCATGCTGGTGGCGCATGCTGGCGAAATGCCGCGTGGAATTAAGAACATTCAGATAAGAAGCGGGCCAACGACCCGTGGCGTAGAGATTCAAATCACGGCGAAAGGTCGCCCCGGGCGCTTGCCAGCCGACGCATACTTCGTCCACCTGCGCGGCGGTGATTTTGGCAAAATCGAGGCAAGCCTGAATCGCCAAGGCCGGAAAACGCGCGTCGTGCTTCACGCGGCTGATGCGCTCTTCGGCCACCGCAAAGAGCAACTCGCCATCACGCACCAAACACGCCGAGGAATCGTGCATCTGCGAATAGTTGAGGCCAAGCGTGATCATGCTGCGAAAGATCCCTCCACAGGCTTATCCGAACACGTTATACCAAGTTCGAACCATCCGAAAACGCCAGTCATGAAGCCACGACTTGACGTCTGGCCCCCACCGCGAGACGCAGCACGCGCTCAAGCTGGCCGGCCACAATCGGCCAAGTGTAATGACGCGCCGTTTCTTGCGCCGCCACGCCGAGGGCCTTCCGGAGGTCCGAAAATTCACAAAGCCTAGCCATTGCTTCCCGCAGGCCTTCGGACTCGGCTGAGGCCACGAGGAGGCCATTTACTCCATCCTGAATAAGGTCGGCCATGCCGCACGTGCCGGTGGTGACGACGGGCATCGCTCCGGCCATGGCTTCCAGCAGGGTCAGTGGCATGCCTTCCACGAGCGATGGGAAAACAAAGATGTCGTGCGAGGCATAGAGCTCGGGCATTGCTTCACGGCTCAGAAAAGGGATCACGGAGATTTGCGGCCGGACTGGCTCGGGGAACGAGGCTTTCACCTGCTCCGCGCCAATGAGGCATCCGGCGACCGTAAGCTGGAGTTGAGGAAGACAGCGAGCCAGGGATGAGAACGCGTCACTGAGATAAAAAATTCCTTTTCTGTCAATCCAGCTGCCGACATAGAGAAACTTGTTCGCAGGCGCCTCAGAGAACGTGCGCGGCTGGAAGAAGTTTTCATTCACGCCATTGGGAACATACCAGACGCGCCCTGGCGGGTGGCCATACTTCAACTCGGAAAGAATCCAGCCTTCGCGGTTGGCGACCGCGCCATAATCTGCCGTAGCTATGGAAAAGTCATACATGCGTTGGTGGTACGCGCGGTGCCACAGGCGATTTTTCCAGGCGAAATTGGCGGCTCTTCCTTTTTGATGCTCGAAGCGCATCGCCCTGACGAAACGCTCTTCGCTGCCCTGCATGGTGAAAACATACGGAGGAAGCTCTTTTGAGGGGAACCACTTCCGGGAAACTCCGTGGACACATCCCCAGGGGGCGTGGAGATTCACCACGTCAAATTGCCCGGGGCGACGGCGAATGCGCGAGGCCACGGCAAACGCGAATTCCAGATCCTTAAATCGTGCCAGCCAGCGCGGGGAAGGGAGAAGGTCGTCAAAAAACCAGCACTCCACCTGGTGACCGAGTTTCTCCAATTCCTCCGCATGGCTAAACACCACGCCCGCGGCACCGGCCTCGCGGCAGCGGGGCACGCCAGAGGAAATGAGTATCCGCAGTGGCTGGGAAGAAAGTGCGGGTGAGATGCTCATCGCGGATTCCAGTCGCCCATACGTTCGACATGCTTGGGGCGATGAAACGGGAAAAACTTCTCGCGAGTTTTGTTGTAAAAGGCACTGGAAGCCAACTTTTGTTTCAAGGTGTTGTACTGCCGGGGCGCAAGGAAGAGAGCGGGAAGCAGGCTGGCGCATTTTAAGAAACGGCGAATCACGGAGGCGTGCTCGTGGCTCAGGTTGTAGCTTCGCAATTCGGTGCGAAACGTGTCCAGCGGCGACCCCTCGCCGAGCGAAAGGCGCAGCACGTCGGCCTCGGTTTGCACCGCGTCCACGATCAGATGGCGAATTTCAGCGGGCACGCGCTCTTCGGCAAAGCGTCTGCGCAAACCTGCGGCCAGGGCCAGCAGAACGACGTGCTTCCGGCGGAGCGAATAGGCGTCGCGATCGTTGATCTGAAATAGATTTTGCCCCTGGAGGCGATAAAACGTCAGCGGCTCACGAAGGAGAAGGACCTGGGAAAAGAGCGCGCCAAGGGTGAAAAGGAATTCGTCGGCTTCGATGACCAGTTCATCGGGCACGGGTCCAATGCGGCGCAGAAGATCCGCGCGAAAAGCCATGCGGCTGGTGCCTAAAAAGCTTTTCCGCATCCGGAACGCGCGTGCGCCAGCTACAGAATCAAGGCTAAATTCGAGCGCCTCGCGGACCAGTTCGCTGCGCCTGGCACCGTTGTGGAGAACTTCCGTTATGCCGTGGCCGACGAGGCCAACGGCCGGACTGGAAGTAAAAGCTTGTACGACAGCCGATATCTTGTTTGGGGCCCACCAATCGTCGCCGTCGAGAAACGCGATTACTTCGCCGCGGCATTGCGGGATGCCGAGATTGAAAGCGGAGGCCTGACCGGCATTGGGTTTGCGCAGAATGCGAATTTCGGAGGTGAATTTGGCGAGGATTTCCGGGGTGCGATCCGTCGAACCGTCGTCTACCACCAGAATTTCCCGTTGGGCGACGGGATAATCCTGCGCCAGTGCGCTCTGGACCGCTTCTTCGATGAAGCGTTCGTGGTTATAGGTGTCAATCAAAATGCTGACGAACGGTGTGGTCATCAACTGTCCGGAATCCCGCCGGCGAGCAAGCACTTTTAGTGTACGCCAAGTGGAAAGGAGGACGGAAGTTCGCGGGCCAACGATTCACTTCAAATCATAATCGCCGATGTAGGTTTCGCGGCTGATGCCGAGCATGCTCAAGAAGAAAGAGGAAAAGATGATCTGCACGCCGAGAAAAAGCCACATGGACCAAAAAAGGATTTGGCGAACTTCATAAAGAGGGCCGAAGCCACTGGCGGCCCACTGCCAGGTGATCCAGGCGCACCCAAAGAAGCCTGCAAGGAAGATTGCTCCGCCGAAGAGCAAACCCGTTTCGAGGGTGATGCGTTTCAGCACGCGTTTAAGCGAAATGGTGCCGCGGTCGAAGCGGGCGGCGTAGCTGAAGACTTTGGCAAAAGCGCCGATGGAGAGGATTTGCGCGCCCAGCAGAGTGAAGATGACGCCGAACACCATGGTGTGGACATCGAGCGTGATACGAGAAGTAATCTGCCGCGGGCCGGGCAGCAGCCAGCAGACCAGCATCAAGCCGCAAACTAGCAGCGACCCGCCGGGGACAAGATAAAGCCAGTTGGGCGCGTATAGAAGCATGAACCGCAGACTGCGCCAGCCGTCGCGGAAGCTGCGCAGATGCGGCGGGCGGCCCCTTCGGTCAGGCCAGAGGATGATGGGAATTTCGGAAATGCGCGCGCCGATCTGGCTGGCCTTGATCACAAACTCGAGGGCGAATTCCATGCCCGAGCTTCGTAAGTCCAGCTTGTCATAGAGAGCGCGGCTGAAACCCCGCATGCCGCAATAGCTGTCTCCTACTCCGGCGCCGAAAAGAAAATTCACCAGCCAGCTCAGACCGGGATTTCCGAAATGCCGGTGCAGGGGCGGCATGGCGCCCGGCTGGATGCCACCTTGAAAGCGATTGCCCATTACCAGATCGTTGCCCCGGCGGAGTTCTTTCACAAAATTGGGAACCTCGCTGAAATCGTAGCTGTCGTCGGCATCGCCCATGACGACGTATTCGCCGCGCGAGGCGGCGATGCCGGCCTTTAGTGCCGCGCCATAGCCGCGGTCGGCAACGTGGAGGACGCTAGCTCCATTAAATTTGGCAATCTCGATCGAACCATCCGTGGAACCGTTGTCCGCGACGATCACTTCGCCTCGCAAGCCGGATTGCTGGAAGGCCTTCATTGCTTTTTCGATGCACAATGCCAGGGAGTTCGCCTCGTTCAGGCAGGGAATTACAACCGAAACGTCAAGCTCGGCAGCCGGGTGCCGCGCCGTGGGCTCTTTTTCCTGGGTGGGGAGTTGAGTCTCAGCGTTAATCGTCATATCCGGTTCAATCTTTTTATTGGAATTTCCCATTCAGCCGGCGCGGTTTTGCCGAGTGAGGAAATCCGCGCGACTTTCTCCAAGTGAATTACTTCTTTAAATATAGCATGGTTGCCTAACTCTGGAGTTCGAGTCGCATTCCAAACGTGGCAATCCAAAGAAAACGAGCGAGATTCTTTTCAGAGGGAGGCCCCTCTTACGCGGGGAGTCCTTCTTGTTGTGAGCTTTAAATACGGGTATCTTGGTTTTGCACAACGAAAGCGCGCATAACTTTTCCGCCACGTCGAATGGATCCTGCAAAGATTACTCGGCACATGTTCAAGAGCGGTCCTCCGTGGACTCATAGGGGTAGAACTTGATACCGCCCGGTGAAGTTGCACGGGAAGAGACTCCGGTGGCGGATCGCGGCCGATTTCAACCGCCATCGGCGCGGACTATCCATTGGCTAATGGGCTTGCTGGTGGTTTACGCGATTGTCCGGAGTGTTGTGGCTGCGGCGACGAAACCCTTCTGGTTCGATGAACTGATCACCCTAATTTTGAGTTCGTTGCCGAGTATGAAGGACGTTTGGGGCGCCCTGTGGCGAGCGTTGGATGGCCAACCGCCGCTGTTCGACATCATTGAACGGAATTTTGCAGGCCTCTTCCAGAACAAAGAGATTGCGCTGCGTTTGCCTTCCATTCTTGCATTTCCTTGCACCTTGCTGTGCGTATTTGCCTACGTAAGAAAGCGCAGTGGGAATGCCATTGGGCTGCTGTGTGCATTGTTTCTACTGTTGAGCAGCTTGTTTCACCACTATGCGGTGGAAGCCCGGCCATACAGCCTGATGGTCGCCTCCATCGCCTTCGCGCTAATCTGCTATCAGCGCGTTGCGTCTCCGTTATGGGCGATCCTTTTCGGTCTAAGTTTGCTACTCGCCGAATCCCTGCATTACTATGCGATTTTTGCAATGATCCCGTTTTGGGCTGGAGAGTTCGTCTATCTGTTGTCGACACGACGTTTTCGATGGCTCGTGTGGGCGGCTCTGGTTTTGGGGCCGGTTCCGCTGTTGTTGTTTTGGCCTTTGCTGGCGAACATCAGAGCGTTCTACGGCACACATTTGTTTGGGCACTATGGTTTGTCTTCCATTCCTTTAACCTATGGTTCTTTTTTCCTGACTGGCGGTGCGTTTGGGTTTGCGCTGGTGGCCGTGTGTGCGGCGGGCGTCGTGGGGGCGCGGCTGTTGCCCGGGCAGGAGACGAAATCGGAAGACAACGGACGTGACCCCGCTGAAGCATGCCTGCTGCTTACTTTTCTGTTTCTCCCCTTCCCGGCAACAGTGCTGACCCATCTGATGCACGGGGCGATGCTGGACCGTTATGTACTGGCGTCCATCCTCGGAGTGGTATTGTCGCTAGCCTGCGTCATGTCTTTGGCCCGGCCGAGAGTGGTCCTGATGTTCGGCATTTTTGTGCTTTCGACGCTGGCCATTCACGAGTTCACTTTTTGGCGATCCTTCCATTCCATGCAGTTGGAGAATCCAGCAGCTCCGGTCGAAGCTCTATTGAAAAAAGCCGGCCACCCGGACCTTCCTTGCGTAGTTTCGGATGGCCTCATTTATGTTCAGCTGGCCTATTATGCGTCGCCCGAGGTGCAAAGGAGGCTCTTATACCTGGAGGATGAGCAGAAGGCGGTGCAATTCCTGGGGACCGACACCGTCGACAGAAATTTCCCAGTCCTTAAGTTATACATGCCAGTTCAGGTCGCTCCGTACTCGGAGTTCGTCGCGACTCACAGAACATTTCTTCTCTACGTGATGGACGCGGAAGGATTTAACTGGCTGCCTGGTTATTTGCAGACGGAAGCATCATCGGTGCAAGTTTTAGGCACAGCCGGGGCCGGCAAGATGTACCTCATCACGATGAAGGAGAACCCAACTCATTAGAGGTGTTGCTGGCTGGTCATGCGCCGGGATTCACAAGACTATTTTAGTTGCTGCTGACCCGTGCGTTTTTAACTTCCTGTTTACGATATTCACCATTAGCTAGCTGACTCCTACCCGGGGCCAAGTCAGGTTAGTGTGGAAAAATGCGAAAAGTTAGTGTGCAGCACTCGCTTGTCATGTGTTATTAATATTCGGGTTTCCAGCCCGCAATAAATTCATGAACCTTGGGGAACCATCATATGGACTTAAAGAGTCTTTGTGGTCTTAGTCTGCTTGGCCTAATACTTGTTGTCGCAGGCTGCGGAGGGCATTCAAGCGTGCCTCTCAGCGTCTCTGCCGTTAGTCCGCCACACGCGGCCCTCGGCACGGACCAAACAACCCAATTCATGGCGGTAACCACTGACCCGCAGGGAGTCAATTGGACAGCCACGTCGGGAACCATTGATGCCAACGGCAATTACACCGCGCCGCCGGGGCCGCAAAGCGTGACGGCTATGGTGACCGCGACAAGCAAGGGGGACCCGACGAAATCCGCTTCCGCGACGGTAAACGTGGTAGCCCCAGGCCAGGTGGCGGCGACGGCCAACGTGCAGGTGGCGCTCTATACGATTTCGCCGGCAGCGGTAGGAAACGTCTCGGTGCAGTTTGGGACCGATACGAACTACGGGCTGACGACGTGGACACAACCAGTGCCGATGGGGGGCGGGGCGGTGAGCCTGTTCGTGGCGGGTATGAAGCTAAACACTCTATATCACATGAGAGGAGTGGTGGCGTTTAGCGATGGCACGCAATTTTTGGACGCCGATCAAACCTTTAGCACTGCCGCGGGCCCTCTTGCTGCTGCGAAAGTGCCGGTGGTCACAGCCACCACCACGCCGGGGATGACCCCGCAAAGCGGCGTGGAGCTGCTTGATATGGTCGCTGGGAGCGCCACGGCCGCTCCGGTGGCGGTTGCGGACCTGGGGGGAAATGTTCTCTGGACTTATAATCCGGGATTGTCACTGCAGGCAAATCCGATCAAGCTGCTGCCCAACGGGCATTTCCTGGTCAATTTTAGCGCTTCTGCCCCAAACGGGGCTAATTCGATTCTTCAGGAAGTGGACTTGACCGGGAAATTGATATGGCAAATGACTGCGGCGCAACTGAACACCGCACTGGCAGCGGCCACTTGTGCGGGCTGCAATATCGTCGTGACCGGAACACACCACGACTTCGTGATGCTCCCCAACGGACATCTGATCGTGATTGCCGGGACTCAGCAAGTGGTTTCAGGGACAACGGTAACCGGGGACGTAGTGATCGATCTGGACCAAAACCACAACCCAGTCTGGCTTTGGAACGAATTCGACCACTTGGATATCAACCGGCGGCCCATGGACTACCCGGACTGGACACATTCGAATGCCATCCTCTATTCCGCCGACGACGGAAATTTGATCATTTCCATCCGGCACCAAAATTGGCTGGTGAAGATAGACTACGCGAATGGAGCGGGCGCTGGAGACATCCTCTGGCACCTGGGCTATCAAGGCGATTTCACGCTGGTCGGGGGAACGGATCCAACGGACTGGTTTTATGCGCAACACGGTCCTTCCTTCACGAGCACAAACACGACTGGAAAATTCTCGCTGGCAGTTTTTGACAATGGGGATGACCGGGTTTTTCCGCCCGGTGTTACCTGCGGAGCGTCCGGAGCGCCACCCTGCCTTTACAGCACGACTCCACTCATTGATATCGACGAAACGGCGAAGACCGCCACGCTCACTTTTCATCCGACCGCGCCAAGCTACTCGTTTTTCGGCGGGAACAATGCCGTTCTGAAAAACGGAAACGTGGAATACTGCGAATCCGTCGGTGGAAACGCGGTGCTTGGGGACATCTACGAGGTAACTCAAGGGAGCAATTCGCAAACCGTCTGGCAGATGACCGTTACGGGACAATATGTTTATAGGGGCCAGAGGATTCCGAGCTTTTATCCGGGTGTTCAGTGGTGAAAACCAGCGGAAAGCTACCGATGCCCGCGGAAGACACCGAGTCATTTGCTGGTTAAGGCCAGCGCCATTCCAAAAGCGTTTCCACGAGGCGCAGGTCAAACCGCTCTTAGAAGCGCAAACGTTTCGCCTAGTGAGACGGGGATGAGAACTCGACCCAAGAAGCTCTCCGCCGTTTTCCGCAACAAGGCGGAGCCTGGGATGGCATGCTGCGCCACGCGGTACGCCACGTATTTCAGGGAAAACCAAGCTTGACGGCGGCCGAATTGAACGGGTGTCAAAGTCGCCCGCATGGCGCAGAGCTTGAGACTCTCTCGATTGAAATAGTTCAGGTGTTCAGGAAGCAGCAGCGGCCACCGGCGGCCCAAAACACGCGCTTCTAAACTGTCCAGGTCCGGCACATTCAAAAACAAGTAACCGTCGCTCTTTAGCAATCCGCGGCAAAGCCGGAGGAAACCCTGGGGATCGGGAACGTGTTCCAGCACATCCCAAAGCGTAATTGCATCGAAACCCGCGTCCAGCCCCGCGTCCTCCAGAGTTGCGCACTTTATCTGGCCTTTCCCGCCTAAATTTTTACGGGCTTCAGCACATAGAGCCTCCGAGGGTTCGATCCCGGTGATTTGCCAGCCAGCCTCCAAGGCATGGCGCAGGAAGAGTCCGGAGGCGCAGCCCACATCCAGAATCCGGCCCGGCCGCACGTGTCGCTCCACGATCTTCAAGTGTTTGTGGGCAGTGCGGTCGCGTCCCTGCAGCTCCGATTCGTAGACCTTTGGATCCATCTGGCGATATAGCTCTCGAAGCGCTTCCGGCGAAGAACGCGCCTGCCGAAATCCAAACTCGCATTCACGGCAGCGGAGTATTCTGCCAGGGAAAATGTGACGCCGGGAGGATCCAATGACCGAAGGGTCCAAATCGTGATCCTCACCGTCCAGATAGACCTCCGTGTTCACCGCCTTACACACGGGGCAAGCTACCTCGCCTGCGGCACCGGCCAAGTTCATGGAGCCGTCGCCCCATGGGCCGCCCTGGCAATCCGCTTCTGATTACGCTTGCTCAGGATTCTGACCAAAGACCGCGAGTAGTTCGGCGCGACGCCAACAATGCGAAAAGAGGATGTGCCCATGTCGATCGTACGGTTGATCCAGGAAATGGGGACTTCCTTGATATTGTAGCCGGCCAACAACGGCTTCAATCCCGTTTCCACGTTGGCGGCAAAGTGATCCTCCTCGATCTCAATGCCTTTTAAAATATCCGCCCGGTAAAGTTTCAGGTTATTTGAGATATCCCGGACGCGCAGCGGGAGCAGTAAATTGGCCAAGAAATGAAAGCCGCGATTACACAGAATTTTGAAGAAAGGATAATTGATCAGCAAAGACTCGTGGGAGAAGCGGCTGCCGATGGCGCCGTCATATCCATCCGCGACGGCGCTGAACAAGTCTCGAAATTCGGGTAGAATTTCGACAAAATCGCAATCCATCGTAAGAATATAATTGCCGGTGGCCGCAGCGTATCCTTCGCGAAGGGCTCTCCCCACTCCATTCGGGGGCTGTCGATTCAGAACTCTTACTCGAGGGTTTTGCTTCGCGATCTGCTCAGAGACTTCCGCCGTGCGGTCGGTACTGTTGTCATTCACAATAAGGATTTCGTGCACGTATGGGCCGTAAAACCCCTGGATGCTGTCCACTAGCCGGGGAATGTTCATTTCTTCGTTATGGCAAGGGATAACGAACGAAACCCCGCGGTTCAGTTTGCTGTGTTCCGCCAGGTTTACGAACGGACGTGCCGCGGTTCCCCCGGGTCTTTTTGCCCGTATGTACAAAGTACCGCAGATTTCGCGGAAAATGGGAGTGTGCTCGGCAACGAATGCAACCGATTGCAGGACATTCACCAACGAGCGCGGCAGGCGCGGATGAATGATGTCATAAGGGATGACGTCGATCTCCGTCAGCCCCTGCCGCGAGGCCATTTTCATCAGCTTGTATTTTCGCAATCCAATCTGGCAAGAAGCATTCCCCATCTTGCGGCGAAGCCAGGGAATGGCGTTCTTCAGCGCAACTTGCGGATTCCAATAATTGGCCTCGAAGAAAAGGAGTTGTCCCCCGGGCTTGAGCAAGCGATAAAGAGCCCGAAGATTCTGCTCGTACCCGTTATGGCAAAGAATCGCCGTGCCCACGACGTAGTCAAAGCTCTCAGGCTGCAGATCCCGGCTTAGATCTTCGATGTGGAGGAATCGGACACATTCGCGTTTGGAGGCAGGCAGGAGGTCGCGATTAAATACGGCTGCGGTGATGGGGTTCTGATCACGCAAAACGTCCGCCAGATGTTCGGTCCAGAGTCCCGACCCGGCACCCAATTCCAGTATGGTTTCACCCGGCAAAACGTGAAAGGAGTGACGAACCGTCAGTGCGCGCCAGCGGAGTTTGATCGGGGAAGTCGCCGGATAGCGAAGCCAATAATCCTCGCGGCTACGCTCCATGGCCCGCAGATTCTGCTCTAAGAACATGGCTTCGATTTTAGTATACTTACTTGGCGAGCGATACTCGCGCATCTCGGCTAACACCCGCAAGTCGCATTAAATGAGCGAACATAGACTCCTGCACGCGCCGGCCATCCTTGTGCTCCATGCCCGAACAAAATAGCCCAGCGGAAATCGTGCGGAGTGGCGCCTCCGAAGAAGCCATGGCAACCGTCAAGAGCCTCTCCCTAGAGCGAAATAAAGACGCTAAGCGTGTTCTGGCTTGCCTGGTGGTTTTCAGTGCTGCGGTTGTGCTTTCGTGGCCGTTCGCCAATTTGGCGTACGGAGACGATGTAGCGTACGCGCACGTGGCGTACCTTTTGTCGCAAACCGGGCACTTGATTTTCAACGGTTGGGAAGCGGCAATGATGTTGCAGCAAGCCTATTGGGGAGCCTTGTTTATCAAACTTTTCGGGTTTTCCTTCGTGGTGATAAGACTCAGCACGATTCCGTTCGCATTGGGCTCGGTCGCATTGTGCTACATGGTTGTCCGCCGCGCGGGATTAACGGCGAGCGCGGCCACGTTCGTTACGCTGCTGTTCGGCCTTTCGCCGTTGTTCCTGCCAGTGGCCGTAACCTACATGACAGATGTGCCCGGAATCTTTTTTCTATTTGGCGCTTTCTATGCATTCGCGCGTGCCGAGGAAATTGCCGGTGAACCGAAGAGTTACGGTTGGCTGGCGTTGGGTACAGCCAGTGGATTCATAGGAGGGACAGGCCGGCAGGTGGTCTGGCTGGTACCTTTGATTGCCTTGCCCTATCTGGCGTGGGTGAGGCGCGAGCGGTGGTGGTTCAGGATATCGGCGGAGGCGGCGTGGGTCGTCGTGCTTGTAGGCATCCACTACACAACTTCGTGGTTTAATCATCAACTCTATACGGTGTTTACGCCATCCGCGCTCCCCGAGGCGATCCTAGCGATCAAGAAGCCTATGGCGACCCTGGACATAACGGCCCGACTCGTTCTAATGGTTCTCCTAGTTATATTTCCCGCGGTCATTCCGCTTTTATTTCGATCCGCAGCGGATACCTGGCGAGGGCCACGCAGCCGGCAAATAACGGTCGTTGGGCTCTTGCTGACGGTTTTGGGAGCGATTGCTATCCATCTTAGCGTGGCCTCCATTCCCTGGGTTTCAAGCACATTCAATTGGGAGGGGATCAATGGATCCTGGCCGCTGCCTGGCCGCCCGATTGTGTTGATCAGGCCGATTCGCGCGCTCGTCGCGGTGACGGTCTACATTGCGGTATGCGTACTAGCGGGCGAGGCTTGGAACCTGCGGCGGTGGGCGCGCGGCGCCTTGAGCGAGCTACTCGATCCGCCCAGCGGCAAATTCATGCTGGCAACGATGTCTCTGGTGAGCGTCACTTATTTTATTCTATTGGTGATTCGCGCGGCGGAGTTCGATATCTTCGACCGCTATCTTTTGCCGATTGTCCCCTGGGCGGCCACGGTCGCCCTGCTGTGGTTTGCGAAAGACAATCCTCATGCGGATGGCATGCTGCGAAAGGCGATGCCTGTTGCCTGGACGTTTTTCGGGGTACTGGCCTTTTATGGGATCGCGAGTACGCAGGACCTTTGGTCGCTTGCCGAGGCGCGTGTGAAGGCGGCACAAAGACTGGAAGCGGAAGGAATTCCGCGCACCGCAATCGATGCCGGATTCGAGTACAACGCCTGGACCGAACTGATGATCAGCGGGCGCATAAACTATTTCCGGGTGCTCAATCCCCCCGGCGCCTATCGCCCTGGCGTGTCGCAAACACCCAGTGTTGTCCCGGAGTACCGGCTGGAATACGCGCTGACTCCGGAGACGGCGCCGAGTGACTTTGGCTCGGTGCCGTATTCGTCGGTTTTGCCGCCGTTCCACAAACAGGTGCGCATCGACCGCATCGTAAAACGCTAGGAATGCCGCAAACACTTGCGCCGGTGTGGCTTTCAGTGGGCTCCGGAAGCCTGCAGGCGGTGGGTATGGTCGGCGATGATTTGGCGGAGGATTTCGTCCAGGCCGATGGTGATGGACCAGTTGGGATAGTGGGACCGGAATTTGGCAAGATTTGAAATGTAACAGATGTGGTCGCCCTTGCGGTTTTCTTCGACATATTTCCAGTTCAGTTTCTTGCCGCTCATTTGTTCGATTTTGGCGATAGCTTCCAGCATGGAGACGCTGTTCTCGCGGCCGCCGCCCAGGTTGTAGACTTCGCCCGGCCGCGGATTCGCGGCAAACTCTTCAATCGCGCGAACCACATCGTGACTGTGAATGTTGTCGCGCACCTGTTTACCTTTGTAACCGAACACCGTGTAGGTGCCGCCGCTGAGAGCAACTTTGACCAGATACGACAGAAAGCCGTGCAGTTCCACGCCGGAGTGCGAGGGGCCCGTGAGGCAGCCTCCGCGGAAGACGCCCACTTTCATGCCGAAATAGCGACCGTATTCCTGCGCCATCAAATCGGCGGAAGCTTTCGAAGCTCCAAAGAGCGAATGCAGCGTGCGATCGATGCGGCAATTTTCGCCGATACCTTCGTGGTCTTCCGGGCGGGCGTACTCCCAGCGAGTCTCCAGCTCTTTCAAGGGAACTTCGTTCGGGGCGTCGCCATACACTTTATTGGTGCTAAGGAAAACAAAGACGGCTTGCGGGCAGTGCAGGCGCGTGGCTTCCAGCAAATTGACGGTGCCCAGCGCGTTGACCTCGAAATCGAGGATGGGGATGTCGCGGGCCTTGTCATGGGAAGGCTGCGCGGCGCAGTGAACAATCAGGTCGAAGGTGTGCGCCCGGAGAAGCTCCTCGAGGGCGATGCGATCGCGAATGTCCACGTTGTAGTGCGTAAAATTCCTGGTGACGTTGCGAAGGCGTTCCAGATTCCAGGTCGTGTCGCCGGGCTCGCCAAAGAAAACGCGGCGCATATTATTGTCGACGCCCACGACCTGATGCCCCTGGCGGTCAAAATGTTCCACCGCTTCGGAGCCGATCAGCCCGCTGGAACCGGTGACGAGGATCTTTTTCACGGTTGAAGACATGTTGGACGCCAAACGCTCCCTGAGAAAATCGTCAAACCCTGACCGCCGCCTTATTTTCTCTTATTCGGCGGCCTGAATGCCAGACAAGCGGGCAAAATAGAGCGCGCCTGTGCTCAAGGAGCATAGCGTGCGCGCAGCTCCGCTTCGTTTTCACGGATCCATTCGAAAATGCGCTGGATACCAGTGCGCAAATCCGTCCGTGGGCTCCAGCCGAGTTGCTGCTCGGCTTTCCGGTTGTCCGTCCAGTAGAGCGCGATGTCGCCCTTGCGGGCTTGGTCCGAAATCGCGATCGCGGTGGAGCGGGAAGAGATTTCCTGCATGGACTGAGTTGCTTCGCGAAGAGAGATTGCGTTCCCCGCGCCCCCACCAAGGTTAAACACTTCGCCACGGAAGCGGGATATCTGCGCAATCTGCAAGTCCAACAAGGAAAGCATATCCTCCACAAAGAGGACGTCCCTCACTTGTTTTCCCTGCCAGCCGAGATACGTCAGCGGCAATTTGAACCAATGGGCGATTGCCCACCACACAACCCAACCCTGATCCGCATGGCCAAACTGGCCAGCGCCGGAGATCACGCCGAAGCGATTCACAACCACGGGCAGATCGTAGGCCTGGGCGTACTCCTGGCAAGCGGCATCGGCGATCAATTTGCTGAGGCCATATATGCTGCGCTGGCCGCCGTCGATCGAAAACGCTTCAGAAATGCCGTGAGCAGGATGAAAGCCTGCGGGCCGCTGTTCACCCGGCAATCGATTCCAAGCGTCGGGATCGTACTCGAAGCGCGTGGGCGTTTCCCGGCGCGGCAGGGCGTTCAGGCGATCGGCGCCGTAAACACGGTTGGAACTCCAGAAAATCAAGGGAACGCGGCGCGGTCGGGCGAATTCGAGAATATGAATCGCGCCGAGCCCGTTATTGGCGATGTCAAAGAGGGGATTCGCGTAGCCGGTGACCACCGAGGGTTGCGCACTGGTGTCGCAGATCAGTTCGAGGCCGGAGGGAAGATTGGCCAGATCTTCCGGATTGCGTACGTCGCCGTGGAAAAAAGAAACACCGTGGCTCTCGAGAACCGCAATGTTTTTTTCGCTGCCGCGGCGCACCAGGTTGTCCATCACGGTCACTTTGTGGCCCGCCTCGCGTAGATGCAGGGCCACATGGGAACCAATGAAACCGCAGCCGCCGGTCACGAGTACATTCAAGAAGCGTTTCTCCTCTCAGATCAGTGCTTCGGCGATTCCTTTTTGCTGCTAAGCCACAAGCGAAAATCCCGATACGGAAAATAAACCGGGATCAGAAAATCAAAGGCCGCAAGTTGCCAACGGCGAGCCTGGATGTCCTTGAGCAAAGGGCCTAAAAAATTGTAACGGAAATGGACAAAAACTGCGTGCCCAAGCACGGAACGAAACCGCGGACCCTGGGCGTAGGCATCGACGCCGAATCGCCACCAGCGCCAATAAGTGGCCAGGATGGAGCGGGTCGTGTCGTGGCGCATATGCGTGGCCCGGGCGGAAGGTGCGTATTGAAACTCCCAGTTGTTCTCGCGCAGACGCTCGCACAGGCCGGTGTCCTCTCCGTTGGTGCGCATTCTTTCGTCATAGCCGCCCACGGACAGCACCGCTGACTTGCGAAACAGGTTGTTAGAGCCGAACAGGTAAGCCGGGCCACGAACGGGCGCATCTCCCCAGTGCTGGGGCATGTGGATGGCACGCCAGCGATCGGCGGTGTTCTCCTGCACCCCCTCGGTCAACTTGCCGCCGACGCCTGCAACGCGCGAGTCGGTGAGGTTTCGCGCGAGTTCTGCAAGCCAGGACGGCTCCGCGACACAATCGGCGTCCAGTGAAGCGACAAGTTCATTGCGCGCGGCCTTCATGGCGGTGTTCCGGACAGCGGCTAAGCCCCGGTTGGCCGCGTGGCGGATCACCGTTACCTGCGGATAGCCGCTGGCGATTTCAACCGACTTATCCTGAGAGCCGTCGTCGATGATCAAGATTTCGTCCGGCGCAAGGGACTGGGCGAGAAGGCTCTCAATCGCCGGAGCCAAAAAATCAGCGACGTTATATGCGGGGATGTAAACGGTGACTTGCGTCACGCCGTTCAAGCACCTTTCCCAAGTCAATCCGAAGCTGCAACCCTGCCCGTAAAACAAATCTCGGCAGGGACGAGCTACTTCGCCACCGCGGCGGGAACAATATCGAGCTTTGACGGAATATTCAGGAATCCCGCGGATTCATCCCGATAGTGGGTAACCGGCACGGTCACCACGTGCATTTGCGGCACGCATTCCCAATCATCAATGCGCACCCCGGCGTCATAAAGCGCCACTCGCCAGGAATAGACACCCGGGCGCAGGGGTAGCATCGGCAAGGTGTAGCAAAACTCGTGCAGGCCGGGTTCGAGAGTGACACCATCCAGCGCATTGCCCCACAACAGGTGGCGATGTTGATCGTACAGGCCAATCCCATGATGGACGCTTTGCAGCGGGGCATTGACGCGCAGGAGAAAACTGACGGACATTTCCCCTTCCGACGGCAAAATATGATCGCTGGCCCGATTCTCGCCGACAAGCTTCCAGCGGAGAAACTGCGCGGGACCGTCGACGGGCCGGATGTCTTCCACACTGCTGGTGGTCATATCTTCTTCATAGGCGCTCACCAATTCGGCCGTCGGCCCCGCCTGGCGGAGGGCACCGCCATCGAGCCAGATGGTGCGATTGCAGAGGCGGCGAATCTGGTTGAGCTGGTGACTGACCAGAATCACCGTGCGGCCCGCGCGAGCAACGTCGCCCATCTTGCCCAGGCACTTTTTCTGGAAGCGAATATCTCCCACGGCCAGCACTTCGTCCACCAGTAGAATCTCCGGCTCCAGATGGGCCGCGACCGCGAAGGCCAGCCGCACATACATGCCGCTGGAATAATGCTTCACCGGGGTATCGATAAATTTCTCAAGCTCTGCGAAGCTCACAATCTCGTCAAACTTGCGGACGATCTCCTGCTTGCTCATTCCCAGAATCGCGCCGCTCAGAAAAGTGTTCTCGCGCCCGGTGAGTTCGGGATGAAATCCGGTGCCCACTTCCAGGAGGCTGCCAACGCGGCCGTGAATTTCTGCCCAGCCCTCGGTTGGGCGGGTGATGCGGGAAAGAATTTTGAGCAGAGTGGTTTTGCCGGAGCCATTGCGCCCGATGAGGCCCAGCACTTCGCCTTCGCGCACTTCCAGGGAGACATCCTTAAGCGCCCAGAACATCTCTGGCTTGCTGCGTTGAAATGCGGTCCACGGGGCGCGCAGCATGCGCGCCAGGGTGTCCCGCAAAAGGCCGGATGAGGCCAAGGCACCGCGCTGGTAGCGCTTGCTGAGCCCTTCGGCATGGATGACGGCGGCGCTCATACGCGGTCAGCGATGCTCCCTTCCATGCGATTGAAAAATAAAAGGCCGCCCAATACGGCCACGATGACGATACCCACGGAGGCAAAGAGACTCGCGGTGGGGGGGTGACCCGTGCCGGTGAGGCCCCAGCGGAACCCATCAATCACGCCGGCCATCGGATTCAAGCCGTACAGCCAGCGGTAACGCTCCGGAACCATGGAACTCGAATAGTAGACTGGAGAAGCCAGGGTCCAGAATTGCACGATGAACGGAATCAGATACTTTACGTCGCGATAGAGCGCGTTGAGCGCTGAAAGCCAAAGGCCGACACCCAAAACCGTAAACACCGCGAGCAGCAGAAACAGGGGCAGCAGTACCAACGTCCAGGCCGGGCGGATACCATGCGCAAACGTAAAAATCAGTAGCACGACAAATCCGATGCTGAAATCCACAAGTCCGGAGAGCGCCGCGGAAACCGGCAGAATGAGGCGCGGGAAATAGACTTTGGTGATAACCCGCTGGTTTTCCACCATCACGTTAGTGGCGGCAACCAACGCGGTCGAAAAATAAGTCCAGGGCACAACCGCCGCGAAACAAAAAACGGAATATGGCAGGCCTTGCGACGGCAGCTTGGCAAGCTTCCCGAAAAAAAGCGTGGCCACCAGCATGGTGAGCAGAGGCTGTACGATCACCCAGGAGACGCCAATGACGGTCTGTTTGTAACGAATTTTGACGTCGCGCCAGACCAGGAAAAAGAGCAACTCGCGATAGCTCCAGAGCTCTTTCAGGCGCAATTCAAACCAGTTGCGAGGCGGCTCGATGCGCAAGGTCAGCGAACCGGGCGGGCGGTTCGCCAGCGCAGTGGTTGCGGACGGATTGGATGTCACCGAAGCCATTTAGAGCAAAAGATTCCCGCTTGGATTGGCTGTCCCTGACAGGGTAACAGAATCGGATAGCCGAGACGGGGCCGGGAGCACCCCAAGGCGAGCCTCAATCATTTTGGCCGGAAAATTACGGTTGTTCATTCTTCTTTAACTGCTCGACATCTTTTTGTTCAATTTGCCGCATCAAATCGCCGCGGCGGAAGAAGTAAGAGCGCAGATGCGAGGTCAGTTGGCGCGGCACCACTTGAAACTGGTTGGAGGCCGCCTCTGAAAATGAGATGGGCCCTCGCGCGGGAATCAGATGCGTGCCCCACTGAAAGATCATTCCAAGATTCCAGAGTGAAAAACATCCGAGAGCGGCGGCGGAGACCAGAATGGCAGTGCGTTGCCGGGAGAAGCGGCTGGCGAAGCTTTGCAGGGTGATTGCCAGGCCGAGCACAAAAAGCGCGGTGAGCGAAACGAAAAACCGATTCCCATAGGACGAAATTCCAGCCCAGTCCGGATAGATCGAAATGAACAGATAGAACGCCACCGCTGCGGCCAGGAAGGGAATTCCCACCGGGGGCACCCGCCGGGCAAAAAAAGCGAGGCCCAGCAGCGAGAAGAGCAGCACTGGAGTCCAGGACAGCAACCCATGATTGGCAGAAAAAAGCACCTTAAGAAAAACCGGCGACTGCCAAAGAAAATCGTGCAGGGGAACATAGCCGGTTTCGAACGGGCCACCATAAACAATGGCCCGAGTTATAAATGTCGGTAACAGGCAAACGCAGACTACGGCTCCAAACAGCAGCTGCCGAGCGAGCAGCGGAAAAAACCTGGGACGCCCCACGGGGCTTCCCAGCAGAATCTCCCCGTGCTGCCAAAGCGCCTCCACCAGCATCGCGGCCACCAACATCAAGTTGGGGTAATAGACGTCCAACATGAGCCCGGTGATCAGACCCAGGACAACCCACTGCTGCATACCACGCTGCTCCCTGGTGCGCTCCCAGTACCAGAGAAACAGCGCTCCGGTGAAGGCGGAATGCGCGTGCGACCAGGAAGGATTGAAGTACATGTACACGGGCAGCGAACTGCCCCACCAGATCGTGATTGTTGCCAACATCGCCCAAATGGGCTGTACAAATTTTCGCGCCAGTCGGAAGGACAGCAACAGAGCGAGGAAACCGTAGATGGCTGTGCCAAAGGCCATCGCATAGCGATAGGGAGCGGAAAAGCCGTCGGCGCGAACGGAGGACCCGAGTTCCCGCGCCAGCAGCACGCCACCATGCGCGGCAAGCAAGAAGGGTGACCAGAGCAGCGCGGGGCCGACGGTGAAATGATTGTCCAGATGGCCGGTGACGGTGCGAAAAATCGCCTTCGGCTGCCCGTTTTCTTCCAAGCGGCTGTCCCGGAAGCTTTCATTCGCGGATTGATAGTCATGCGTAAAATCGAGGCTGTGTTCGATCAGCGGCGCCCGGGCATAGGCGTAGTATCCGACGCCATCCCCGCGAATCCAAGGATTCACCAGGGGAAGCGAAAGGACAAAAAGGATCAGGAGCACGCGCTCGAGGGTCCGGATGTGAAATTGCGGCTCGGCGTTCAAGGGAACTTCGATCACCTCAGGATGAGTAGGGTTTGCCCTGGTAGACGCGGAAATAATGTCATGATCTGTGACCAACGGAAGCCCCAGCCCGCAGGTGCGGACGTAGTATTACTAATCAACACAGGAATCTTCAAAATATTCTGCAAGCTGTGAAATTCAGGGCCGGCTAGCCAGCGGAGCGCTTGGCTGCCACTCCTCCGGAAAGCAAACTTACCTTTTGCCGGAAGTGGGAGGAAACCCGGTCAATAATATCCGCGAGATTCGTCTGCGGGCGGAAACCCGTCAATCCGTGCAGCTTTTCGATCGAGGGCACCCGGCGCATCATATCTTCAAATCCCGGTTCATAAGCCTGGTCGTAAGGCACAAACTTGATCGGAGAGGAACTATCCGTGCGGCGCTTCACGATTTTGGCGAGATTTTCAATGGTGACTTCTTCCGTGTTGCCGATGTTGATGACCTCACCCACGGCTCGGTCCAAAGGCATCAAGCGAAGAAGCGCTTCCACGGTGTCCCGCACATCGCAAAAACACCGGGATTGCTGGCCATTTCCGTAAACCTCGATGGGCTCGTTGTCGAGCGCCCGTTTCACAAAATTGGGCAGCACCATGCCGTAGCGCCCCGTCTGCCGCGGACCCACGGTATTGAAAAAGCGCACCACAATTACGGGCAGCTTCTTTTCCTTCCAGTAGGAAAGGGCCAGGAATTCATCCAGGGCCTTGGAGGCGGCGTAGCTCCAGCGGCCTTTTGTGGTGGCGCCGAGCACCAAATCCGCATTTTCGTGAAAGGGCACGTTGGTGTTCTTGCCATACACTTCGGAAGTGGAGGCGATCAGCACCAGCTTCCTCTTTTTGCAAGCCGCTTCCAGAATGAGTTGCGTCCCGTTGACGTTGGTCTCAATCGTGCGAACCGGGCTCTCCACGATGAGTTTCACGCCGACCGCCGCCGCCAGGTGAACGATGACATCCGCGTCATCCACCAACTCCGCCAGCAGTTGCCGGTTTTCGATTCCATCCAGATGGTATTCGAGCCGATCGGAACCCTTCAGATGGCGGATATTTTCCATGCTGCCGGTGGACAGGTTATCCAGCAGCACGACTTGCTCGCCCTTTTCCAGCAACCGCTCGGCCAGGTGGGAACCGATAAATCCCGCGCCGCCGGTGATCAGATATCGCACATTTCCTCCTAGAGTTTGTCCGAATCGTCCCGGTCCGAGGGTTTGGTCGGGACGTGGGCGGGAAGTTCTTCCTGATTCATGTCCAAGGCTTCCTGAGGGCCATAGCCATAGGAATAGGGATAGTAGCGATAGGAATAGTAATAATCCGGGGCGCTGGCATCGACCGCGTTGAGCACCACTCCCAGCAAGCGGCTTTTTACGCTCACCAGCAGGTCTCGCGTGCGCGTAAAAGCTTCCTTGGGGGTCTCTCCGCTACGTACCACCAGGACCACGCCGTCCGCCTGCACCGACAGAATCACCGCGTCCGTAGCGGCCATAATCGGGGGCGAGTCGATCACGATGAATTTGAACTTGGTGCGCAACTCGGCGATTGCGTCGGCCAGCCTGTGCGAAGAGAGCAGATCCGCGGGGTTCGGCGGGAGCGGGCCGGTAGGAATAGCCGCCAGATTCGGAATCGCTGGATGCGGAACGGTCACCAGATCCAGTGTCGAGACGCCCGCAAGATAAGAACTCAATCCGGCGTACTTGCCGGTGCCCAGGTTAAGCAATCTTCCCACGCCGGGCTTGCGAAGGTCGGCATCCACCAGAACGGTTTTGTCGCCCAACTGGGCCAGAGTTACCGCCAGATTGGCCGCGGCGGTGGTCTTGCCTTCGCGCGGCAGCGCGCTGGTCACCAGGATCACTTGCGGCGGACGATCCGGCTGGGAGAGCAGCAGCGCCGTTCGGAGGGCGCGAAAGGCCTCGGACATCTGGGACTTCGGCAAGTGTTGCGCCACCAGCTCGATGCGCTTCTCGTGGCCATTGCTGGCAGCGCGGCCAAAGAGTCCCATTCGTCGTTTGGAACCCCCGCTATCTCCGAATGCGGGCACCACGGCAAGGCTGGGCAACCGGGCGAGCGTCTCGACGTCATCGGGAGTCTTCACCGTGTTGTCGAGGTATTCGCGCAACAGCGCCAGGCCGATGCCTCCGACCAATCCAACCAGGAACGCCAGGGCAATATTACGGGCCTTCGCCGGGCGCGCGGGATAGGAAGGAATCATGGCCGGGTCCACCACGCGAATGTTGGAAGACTTCAGGCCTTCGGAAATGCCGGCCTCTTTCAATTTCGTCAGCAGGCCTTCATAGAGGGATTTGTTCGCTTCAGACTCCCTCTTAAGAATGTTGTATTGCACCAGCTTTTCGGCCATGTCGTTGGTTTCGGCCTTTTGTTGTTCGAGCGCCTGGCGGATGAGTTCTTCCTTTTGCTTGGCTTCCCGGTAATCGCTTTCCAGTTGCAGGACGATTCCTTTGCTTTCCCGGGCAATCTGATCGTCCACTTCCTTCATCTGCGCCTGCAGCCGCTGCACCTTGGGGAAGTTCGGGCCATATTGCGCCAGCGATTCGGTGTACTGAATCGAAATGTCGGCGCGGCGCCGCTGCAAATCCTGCAAGAGAGCATCCGCCCGAATTTCGGGCACCGCATCGATATCGCCGGCCTTGGCGTACTCATAGAGGGCCTGTTTTTTCAGGGTCTCGCCCTGGGCGTCGGTGAGCTGCTTGTCGAGGTCCCCGAGGCGTTGCGTGGTGATGTTGGATTTGTCGTCGACACTCCAGATCTGATTCTGCCGCTCGTAATTGATGCGCGCGTCTTCGGATTGCTTAACGCTCAGTTTGAGTTCGTTGAGCTGGCCGGTGAGAAAGCGGGTGGCTTCCAGCGTAGCCTCGTAGCGGCTCTGAATGTTCTGCGATTTAAAGTTTTCCAGGTGGGCGTTGAGAATCCTGGCGGCCATCACCGGATCCGTGGATTCGTAGCTCACCTCCATCAGGCGGCTGGAAGGCACTCTCTTTACGCTCAGGCTGCCGAGAAAGGCGGCGACTTCGGGAGGGCGCTTCTGGTTGGCCAGCGAACCGGTGGCGATCGCTTCGGAAGGGACGCCGCCGCTGGAGAATTCGGGATTGGCGGCCAAGCCCGTATTGCGAATGGTCTGCAGCGCCAGGGTTTCACTGGTGAGCACTTTCGATTGAGTCTCGATGTAGTTGTCAAGATCCATCATGTAGTCGTAAGAATCGGCGCCTTGAAAAGGAAGAATGTTGGCATTTTCGCGATCGATTTCGATGGTGGCCTTGGCGATGTACACCGGGCGCATGCGGAACGTCGCGATGCTGACAATGGTTACGACGGTCAACAGAAACGACAGGACCAGCCACTGGTGCTTGCGAAGAATCAGCAGGTAGTCGTAAAGGTGCGGCTCACGCGGCGACAAATCTATCGCCGGAAGGTGCGTGGACGCCGAGATAACGTCGACCGCCCCGTTGCTTCCGGGGGCCCGAGGAATCAACTTGGAATCGTCAATCATAGTTTGTTCTTACTGGTACGCCAGCCGGAACACGGCCACGGCGGTGCCGACGGCGAGGCCGATCTCCGCCGCTTTCATCAGCGCCTGCTTGGTCCGGCTATCGGGAATGTAAAGAATATCGCTCGCACGCATGGTGATGTCTTCGGATTCCCGATGCAGCACCTTCTTCAGGTCCACTTCGGTTTCGGTTTGCTTGCCGGTGTCATCCTTGCGGATGATGACCGCGTGGTCCGTCTTCGCGATTGCGGTGAGCCCGCCCGCGAGTGAAAGTACTTTCAGGGTCGTAAGTTGCGTGCGGTCGTTTGAGACCACAAAACCGCCGGGACGCGCCACCGCCCCAAGAACATAAACGATGCCAGCGTGCGGCACGGTCACCACGTCGCCCGCTTGCAGAACGATGTTGTTACGCATGTCGCCGGTTTCCAGGAGATCATTCAGATTGATTGTGATGGAGGTTGTCCCCGGGTCCGTGGAACCCGTGTTGGGCTCGGGAGTTGCAGGCGGTGTCGAGGCATTCGCATGTGCCATCTCTTCCGCGGAAGGGAAGGTGGGCTTGCCGGGTGCGATATCCTGCTTCTTCGCTGGAGTTGCGGAAGTAGTTTCAGCATCCAGCGGCGGGGGTTCGCCTGAGCCAGGCGCGGCGGAGGAGGCGATGGGCTGCGGATTGGGTATTTCCGTAAAATTGCTAACCCGGCGACGGGTAACGATGATCGTGTCCCCGGCATCCGTGGCGATTCCACCCGCTTCGGCCAACACTTCCAGCAACGTGACGTCGCGATCCGCTTGATAAACCATTGGATGGGTGACCGCGCCCACCACCGTGATGGGCTGGCTGCGGTGCTCTTTCACCACCACCCCGACTTCGGCGTGAGTTACCAGTCCGTTGGCCTCCAGGACCTCTGCGATCTTCGATTCCGCTTGTGTTTCACTGAGGCCTGCCACATGCAGCCGGACCGGGACCAATGGAATATTGATTGTGCCCGACTGGCTTACGCGTACCTCTTTCGAGAGTTCCGGCACATCGAAAACCGCGATTTCCAAAAGGTCGCCGTTGCCGATTAGATAGTCGTGCACCGGGGCGCTCTTCGATCCCATGGTGAGCGTTCGAATCCGGTCATTTACTTGTTGGGGTGTTTCGCCAACCGTAACGTTCTGCTGCGCACGAGCTTCCCCGCTCGCCCAAAGCAAGCTTCCCGCGACGGCCCAGAGGAAAACACAGCGCCGTCCCATAATCGAAAATGGGACCATCAGGATGGTGACCCCCCGTCGTTCATTATACAGCCACGTGTGTTCACTCGGCCTCCAGTTTTCTTTTCCCACGGCGTGGAGGTGCGGTTTCGGGCAATGCCGTGGGTGAAGCGTTCAGGCGGGTGGTGGCCAGGTGAGCAGATACAAAAAACAATAGGGCGTTCCCAGGGATATGCAGATTGAAATCCACCAAGCTATGCACCAGGATCCCGCTGCAGCCAACCAGCCCCGACAGGTTCAAGGCCGCCCCAAACGAACTTCCCAGCTCCTTGAGCCCCCGCACGGACTCGATGAACAGGACCGCCAGAAACCAGAGACAGCATAGCCCCCCGGGAATCCCGGTCTCCGCCAGCGCTTCCAGATAGTCGTTATGGCTATGATTGACGATTTTCGCGTCGTAAAGGGTTTCGTAAGGTGGAAACACCATTTGGAGGGTCCCCAACCCGGTGCCCAAAGCCGGATGGTCGAGAAAAATATGCCAGGTATCCATGCTCATGGAGGCCCTCTTGCCCATGGATATATCCAAGGTCTGATACTCGGTAAATCGCGCCAGGACCTGCTGCACCCCGATCCAGGAAACCGCCAGAACCGCGCAAAGCACCAGAACCCCGCCCGCGAGCATGTACTTGCTGCGGATTCGCCGCACCAACAGAAGCAGGAACAGGACCAGCATCTCCACCGCGAAACTGATGATCCCTCCGCGGGACGCCGCCAAGAGCAGGGCCACGATCGGGACCAGCGCAAACAAGCTCACCACCAGCAATCTTTCCCGCCGCACCTTGCCCAGCACCAGCGGCACCAGAGCCACCGGAATCAGAAGTTCCGCAAATCCCGCGAAGTGGTTCCGATTTACGTACGGTCCAAAGGGAACTCCGCCGTAGCGCATCACCCGAAACCAGTACAATTTGCCATTGAAGGTCAAGTGCTGCAGGATGCCAAACACCGACACGAAAAAGCCTAGCGACATTAAAAACCACAAGAGACCCCGCCAGTGGTTCATGCGGTAATATGCCTGCGGCAGCAGGAGCAGCAGGATCAAATACATCAGCAGCAATTGAAACTGCATGCGCGTGTCGTACACCGAAGCCGTCTGGTGGAAAATCAACTGGACCAGGACTACCAGCGCGAAAGCCGCGAGCGGCTGGAATAGCGGGGAAATTGCGATTTGCTCCTGTTTCCAGCCGTAAATCCGCAGGGCCCAGATCACCAGCAGCAGCGCGAAGCCCGCTTCCAGAACCGCTTGGGACCACTCTTCCACACCTCCATAGGCCAGCACGCCAAAAGTCAACAAGACGCAAATGCCCACCCGTAACACTCTCATGGGCGATGATGCTCCGCCGGTCCCGGCACCAGGGTTACGTCATCCACCCACACATCCCCTGAAATATGGATGTCCGGGTTGGTGCTGGGCTCCCGGACGACGCACACTTGCACGCCGTGGACGCGCGGCCCGGCTTTCCAGTCCTGGTCGACGAAAGTCCAGGGAGCGGTTCCATGGAATTCCTTGGTCGTGGTGATTGGAATCTGGTCGTTCCCCATGGACTTGAGACGGAAGCGAACTCCCTGGTCGCCGGTGACGTCCTTCGTTTTCACCCATCCGGAAAAAAGGTAATTCGTGCCCGGCGTCACCACGCCCCACGCGCAAGCCACTTCTGCGCTTGGGTTGTGCTTGCCGTCGAAGGTGATGCGCAGAGACTGTTTTCCGGATAATTTTTCGGTCATGTCAAACGCCGTATGAACGCCGTCTTGCAATGGACGAAAAAACCACGCGAACGACCGATTGCTGATGCCGGACTCAAAACTGGGATCCCAAACAACCGAGTCTCGCGGCTGGATCAGCGGCGGCAAATTCATGGTGGAGGTTCCCTGATCCCAGATGCGCCGCGCGGCGTCATAGTCACCATTGGACTGGAGCGCGGTGACCAGCTTTTCAAAAGACCCAATCTCCAGATGCGGATTCAGCTTCATAAGCCGCATCCACATGGTTTGCGCAACCGCTAACTGTTGTGAGTCAACCGCCTCTGCGATCGCATCAATATACGCTTCCGGTATGGCGGGTAGAAGATTGTTGAGAATTGCATCGATGTCCGGGTCCGCGCGATACGCGCGAGAAAACACCGCGCCCGCGCGGCGGGGGTCGGCAACCAGGCTGATCTTGAGTTCCGCGAACGCCTCCGGCAAGGATCCTTGCCGCAGCAGGAAATTGCCGTAGCGCCACGCCACTTCCGCCGAAGCCGGATAAGTCTTTTTCGCGCGCAAGAAAGCGTCCTGCGCCGCCGCTACATTTCCATCCAGTTCGTAGGCGGTGCCCAGGTCCAGCCAGGCCGCCGTGTAACCGGGGTCGAGTGCGACCGCCTTATGATAGGACGCGACCGCACCGACCACATCAGGTTGCTCCAGATTGAATTGTTGGTAGTGGGCCAGCCTATACCAATACTCTGGGTTTCCCGGCTCCAGACGGACGGCCAGAGCAAGTTCTCTGCTGGAATTTCCCTCGGCCTTGCGTCCCGCGATTCCCGCGCGCACACCAAAAAAAGTCATCCAGAGGGCGGTCACAAACGCCCCAAGAAGGAGCAGACCTCGAGAGAGGGAATCCGCGAGACGAACAATCATGCCAAATTACTGTGCCTAGAGAGAACAACAGAAGCAAGACTAAATTGAAATGGAACACAAAAGAAGACGCGTTCCAAAATGGAACGAGCTACTTTCCCTGCCACGCCACCTGGCCTTCGTCCACTTTGCCACGCCGCCGCGCATCGATTCCGAGTCGTTTGATCTTCTGGTTCAACGTGGACAACGGAATCAGGAACCGTTCCGCGGCCTCCGTTTGATTCCATCCGGTACGCTCCAACATGTCCACGATGATGCGGCGCTCCACTTCGTCAATGATCTGAAAGAGCGAGGGATTCGGATTGTCGGCGGCGGTGCGGGATCCCGCTTCACCCGGCAGGGGTGGCAGAAATTCCGAAAGTTGCAAGCGGACGCCGCGGACGATTTCCTTGCTGCGCACCGATTCCGGAAGCAGATCCACATCCACGCGTTCCTGAGTGGAAAGCACCACGGCGCGCTCCACCACGTTTTCCAGTTCACGGACATTGCCCGGCCAGTCGTAATCCATTAACAGCTTCATCGCGGAGGCCGTAAATTGCCGCAGAGGCTTGGTATTTTCCTGGCAGAAACGTTCCATGAAATGCGCCAGCAGCATGGGAATATCTTCGCGGCGCTCGCGAAGCGGCGGCAGGCGAAGATGAATCACGTTCAGGCGGTGGTAAAGGTCTTCGCGAAACCTGCCTTCCTTCACCAAGGAAAGGAGATCAATATTGGAAGCGGCGACGATGCGCACATCCACTTTGAGCTGTTCGGTCCCGCCCAGGCGCATGAATTCGCGCTCCTGAATGACGCGAAGGAGTTTGGCTTGCGTCTCCGGACTGACGGTGGCAATTTCATCGAAGAAGATCGTGCCTTGATCCGCAACTTCGAACAGGCCCTTTTTTGAAGCGACGGCGCTGGTGAAGGCGCCCTTCACGTGCCCAAAGAGTTGCGATTCCAGGAGGTCGACTGGAATGGAGCCGGTGTTCACCGGCACAAACGCCCGGTCGGCGCGCGGCGAAGCGGAGTGAATGGCCTTGGCTATTAATTCTTTTCCCGTGCCGCTCTCCCCGCTGATCAGCACCGTGGATCGCGAAGGCGCGACCTGCGCGACCAGATCAAACAGCGCCAGCATTTTGTCGCTCTTGCCGACAATGTTCGGGAAGTTAAACCGCTGCTTCAGCGCCCGCTTGAGCTGCACGTTTTCCTCGCGCAGGCGATGCGCTTCCACCGCTTGGGCCACCTGCGCCAGCAACTCGTCGTTGGACCAAGGCTTGGTGATGTAATCCATCGCACCGCTTTTGAACGCGGCACGCGCCATCTCAATCGAACCGTAAGCAGTGATCAGCACAATCGGCAGATGGGGATCCTGGCGGTGGATATCCTTCAGCAACTCGATGCCATTGCGATCCGGCAAACTGACGTCCAGAAGCAGCAGGTCAAACGGCTGCTCGCCCAGACGGGCCAGCCCGGATTGCGCGGTATCCGCGATGAATACGCTATATCCATCGGTTTTCAGAAGGAGTTCCAGCCCCTCGCGAATTTCCGCTTCGTCATCAACAACCAGAATGGAGCCTTTAGACATGAACCGCTTTCCTCACGGCCGGAAACTCAACGTGGAAGGACGTGCCACGCCCAGGCGTGGAGCGCACATCAATCTTCCCGGCATGTTCCTTGATGATTCCATAAGTGACAGACAAACCCAGGCCGGTGCCGCGGCCTCCCGCTTTGGTGGTGAAAAAGGGATCGAAAATCTTATGGATGTGATCGCGGGGGATCCCGTTGCCCGTGTCCGCCACTTCGATTTCCACACTGCCGTTATGCGCGGCGGTGCGCACTTCCAGAATGCCTCCCGTGGGCATGGCATCCCTGGCGTTCAAGAACAGGTTCAGAAATACCTGCTGCAATTTGTTGGCGGAGCCGCGTACCGCGGGCAGGGCATCGCCGAGATGTTTCACCACCTGAATTTGCGAGGTCTTCAGCGGATGCGCCACCAGCGAAAGAGTCTCTTCGACGACGCGGTTAACGTCCACGTCGGCCAGCGCGCTCGGGCCGGTGCGCGAAAAATTCAATAGATTGTTGACGATTTCGCTGGCCCGGAAGGTCTGCTTCACAATCTTTTCGATGATGGATTGTCGCGGATCGCCCTCCGGCATCTGCTTCGCCAGCATCTGGATGTAGTTGGAAATGACCGCCAGCGGCGTATTCACTTCGTGGGCCACGCCGGCAGCCAGCAGGCCAAGGGACGTCAATTTTTCCGTCTGCGACATCTGCTCTTCCATGCGTTCGCGCTGGGTGACGTCGTCAAACAGCAACAGCCGGCCGATGCGATCGCCCGCCTTGCTTACCAGCGGAGTGATGGACACGTTCAGGACCATCGAATGTCCTTGATGCTGCAATCTCTGTTTGTAGATACCGGTGACCTGTTCGGTATCGCCCCGGCTGAAGATTTCCTGCACCAATTCCACCGGCAAAAGCCCGGCAAGCGGCTGGCCCACCGCATCGCTCCGGGAGACGTGGAAAAGCTGCTCCATCCGGCTGTTCCAGGCCTCGACGGTTCCGTACAAATCCACCGCCAGCACGCCTACGTTGAGAGATTCGACGATATTTTCGCTAAAGTCCTTCAGGCGCGCGACTTCAAACGCTTTTTGCTCCAGCGAGGTGTACAACTGGGAGTTGTCCAGGGCGATGGCTAGATATCCTGCGATGGTCTGCACCAGCTCGACGTCGTCGCTGGAAAGAAAATCTCCATCCACGGTCTTGCCGAGCCCCAGGAAAGCTACAGTCCGCTCGCGGATGCGGCAGGGAATAAAATAGTTGAGATCAAGTTGCTCGATCGTGCGCCGCACCAAGTCCGTAACATCGGGAACACTGCGCGAAGATTCAAAGAATATCGTGTTGTTGGCAAGTTCCGGCGTGGCCGATTTCAAGAAGCTCAAATCGAGCCGCTCGCTCAGGCGCACTCCCATGGAGCGCGCCAGCCGCATCTCACCCGGATTCTGCGGATCTTCCACGAAGATCGCCAGGCGGTCGACCAGCAGTGTCTGAGAGACCCGGTCCATCACCGAACCGAGCATGGGCTCCAGGCGAACCTCGTTGGTCAGCGTCCGGCCGAATTCAATCAGCGTGCGCCGGTAATCCAGGCGATCGCGGTAGAAAAACCGGTCCAGGCGGGCTTGAATGCCCTCGCGGAAGGGCTGGAAGAGAAACGCCGCCACCACGATCGCGATCATGCCGCCGACGGAGCCGGTGGTCTGTTCGTGGAAAATCTGGGCGATCACGGCAACCAGTCCGAAGTACACCGCCGCCACCGCCGCGGTTGCCGCCGTGTACGCCAAGCCGCGCTTGAAAATGATATCCACGTCCATCAACCGGTAGCGGATGATGGCGTAGCCAAAGCACAGCGGGATCAGCACCAGACTGAGCGCGGAAAACTGCATCCACGGCTGCGTCGCCGCGTCAAAAATGTAGGGAAGAATATACAGGACCGTAAACGGCAGGCTTCCCGCCAATGTTCCGCCGGTCAGCCACTTCAACTGCTGGCGCAGAACGCCCGACCGCGAGCGCCGGTAGCTCAAATTGAAGATGAGTCCCGCGGCAAGGAAATAGAAGCCCAGGAAGCCAAGCTCCAGTTGGTCCAGTTCCACTCGGGACCGGGTCGTGGGCACAAACCCACCGGCATTCAGGGCCACCAAAACGTGAATGGTGAGCAGCGACAGCGGTGGCAAGTAAACAGCCGCTAGTTTCAGCAGGGATTTTCGCGAAGTTTCCGGGCGCTCCGGAAAGACCAGGGAAAAATGCAACAGCAGTGCGGGCGCGAGCAGACCCGCCACCACGCTCGCCCAATACACCTCCATATCAAAGGTGTCCAACTTGCCGCTGTGGTGAAAGGAGCAGACGACAAAGGAGACCAGACAAAATACGTAGAAGTGCACGGCGCGCGGGGCATTCCAGCGGCGCGCAAAAATGAACAAGCCGATAAAAAGATAGAGCAGGCCAACAACGCGCAGATAATTCTCGACACTGACGGGCTTGTGGGGCGGGGTGGTGATCAGGCGGGTTTCAAACTCCTCGCCGTTTCTCGACAGCTTGTAACGGAGTTGGGTCCAAAGCCCGGCGCGATACAAGCGGTTCGCAACGTACGCGGCCCTGGGCACGGCAACGTCGTTAATCGTCAACAGGACGTCACCAGGCTGGATTCCCGCGGCGGAGGCGGGTGAATCGGCGGCAACCTTCCAGGCTTCGACTCCCGCTGAGCCATCGGACCACGCCACGCCGTCATCGACCAGGTCATAGCGGGAGCGCTGGACGAAGTTCAACCAAGCGAACACGATGGCCGCCAGCGTCGCCAACGCCAGCACCACCGCTCCTACCCGTACGCGCAAGTTCTGTCGCATCGCAGAGTTGAATCGCTTACCGCGGGCCTTCCAAGGGTAGCAGCAACTGGTATTCCAATCTTCTGTAGATTCTCTCAACCATATCTAGATGCAGGCAAACAGCTTACAGATGTGTGGCAGGGACGTGGTGGGAAACATCCAGTTTCTAATAGGGTGGCTACAGCTTTCCAGAAGCTGCCGGCAGGCTAAAATTGCAAGCTCAACCCACCCCGGAAACTCCGAAACGCCGGCACCAGCAGGACTTGGCCGTCCCGTGTGTTGACGGAGACATAGCCTTGGGCGAACAAATTATCGCACTCTGCGCTCGCTTCCCAGCGCCCAAACCACATCCGGGGCAGCGACTGCCTGACACCCACATTCAAGAACGGGCTGACTTGGTAAGCAGCCTCGCCGTATGGGTCCACCCGGGAAAGAGCGGTGTCGTTCACCCACTTGTAGCCGGCGGTCAGGTGCGTGCCGCTGCGAGGGATTCGCGCGGTAATCTTCGTGGCCACCGACTGGCGCTGGGCATTCCGCAAACCTTCGCGCAGGCCGCCCTCCATGTCCGCGATGGGAACCAGCGCACCGGAAAACGCGTAAATCGCAGTCAATTCCAAATCCTCGCTGAGCCTTTCCCGCAAAGCCACTCGCCCGCCCCAGTCGCTCGCCGCGCCGCCGTCATAGGCAAATCCTTTGGAATAGAAATCCTGGAAATATTCCTCGGGCGGCAAACCGCTTCCGCGCCCAAAAATCGCTGTGTGGCTGTTGTCGTCATGGAAAGCCGCCACCTGAAAGACCCCGCGCGATCCCATTTTCCGTTCCGCGGCCAACTCTTCGTGCTGGCCGCTCTCCAAAACCGGGCGGCCGCGCCGCAACAGGAGCGCAGGAAACGCGTCGAGCTGGTTCAGCGCATCGGTCAGGGCGCCAGGAGCATCCATCCCCTCGAGTTCGGCATTCAAGGCATCGTCAGGGGCGGTGCCGTTTGGCAGCGCGGCGTAGATGGTGTCCACGTACCAGTTGGAATTGATGCGGGTTTCGAGTTTTACGCGGGCATGCAATGCGGATGCGGGGACTCCCAGGCCAACGAGCACATATTCTCCGCCGCCGCGCAAGAGGAAACGATCGCCAAGAGCCAGGGTTTCGCTTTGATCCAGGCGCACGCCGCGAAACGTCAGGCCGTTGGTCCCAATCTTTGCTTCCCGGAGCACCAGCGTGCTCGCCGGGCCATTTTCCGCGGAACCTGTTGGTAGCCAGACGCTGGCGATTCCGCCCGCGGGAGACTCTTCGTCCGGCGTAAACTGTCCGGCAAAAACGATATGCTGAGAGCCGCCAACCTTTTGGTCGTAAGCAACAGCGGTGCTGGGGGCAGCCGCCACATTCGAAATGGAACCCGGACGCCGCGCGCCATCGGTCAGCGCCACAATTCCCAGCGGACGCTGCACATGTTGTTCGACCACGATGGAGGACGCGATGGACGCCGAGGGGTCGGAGTCGTTCCACTGCAAGACCGGACGCAGACCGGACGCGGAGCGCAACACCCACTTCCAATCATCGGCTTCCGCCGGGCTGACTGCCGGCGGCCGGCGCAACTGCTCAATGGAAGCGAATAGCGATTCCAGCTGTATCCGGACGGTGGTGGTGAGATTGGGAGAGATCTGAATGTGTTTTTCAAGGAAGGGCAGATAGCCGGCAAGGGTGACCCGCACAGTGTATGAACCGGGAAGAAGTTTCTCTCCGGTGAACGTGCCCTGGGTGTTGGTCAAAAATTGGTAGGTGGGGGAAACGCCGGGAGCCTCGGAAAGAATGGCAACCGTGGCGCCCAATTGGGGAACGCCGCTGGAATCGCGCACCAAACCGGAAAGCTTGCCGAGACTTGAAGAGGATTTGGAACTGCTCTGCGCGGCGGCCGGCTGCGAGCCACAAGTCACACCAAGAACGGAAGCAAACAATACCCCGAAGCACAGGAGCCTGCCGTGCTTCACTCGTTTACCTCCCTGGTGCGGCGTTCGCCGCGGTTTTCTGCTCTACCGGAAGCTTCACGGTAAAATCCGCCGTGCGGGAAATGGTCGCGTTGGAAAGCAGGTCGGTCGCGTTAACGTCGAGAGTATACTTCCCGGGCGACAGCGAAGCCAGAGGCAATAACCTTTCGATGGTTACCTGGTCACCGGTCTGCTTCAATTCTTCGGAAGTTATCTTGAACTGCATTCCGGGCACCGGTTCATTGCCCTTCATGACCGTGAACTGGAAGCTTGCACTGCTCTTGTGGGTCTTTTCGTCACCCTTCAGATTGTAAATCTGAAGGTAGATGCCCATCTTCTCGGTGGTGGTGAAATCGGCGTCCAGCTTTGGCCGCACTTTGGAGGAGCCCAGCACAAACTGGCCGGTGCCGATCTGCTTGGCCGGCACATGTTCGATCTGGTCCGCCAGGATCAACGTGCTCGCCTCCAGCTTTTCATCTTCATAACGGGGAACCGCGAGCCGCGTGTTCACCGCGCCCACGTTGCCGCTATCCACGTCCTTGATCACCAGATCCAGCCGGTACAATCCCGGGCGCAGCGGCAAGGATTTTTGATAGATGGAGGAGAGTTTCATGGACTGCTTGTAAAGCGATTCGGGATAATCGCGGGTCACGGAATCTTCGAACGTCTGCACCACGCGCCCGGTCAGGCTGCTGACCCGCCCAAAAATATTGAGTTGCGCGGTGTACACGCCGTCCTTGTTTTTGAACTGCAGCTGGTTATTGGGCACCTGCACGGTCACCGGCACCAGCACGGTGTCATTCGTCACCTTCAGGAAATCGGTGCGGTAGGAGAACTTTACCTGGTCGCGCACCATGCGCGAGGTCACCAGGGCTTCCAGATCCTTGTATTTCACTTCTGGCGGACGCTGCACTTTCGCGTAAAGTTCCAGCCGGGTGAACTCGTTCAGGCTGGCAGGCTCGCCTCCCATCGCCGTGGGAAGGTGGGTGCCATCGGACCGCGTGAACCGATCGGTCTTGGAGGCCAAGCCCATCGATTCCATCAAGCTGAGACCGGCTCCAGGAACATTCAACAACGCGTCTTTTTCCGAGGGGTCCATGGTCAGGTGATATTCGCCCGAACCGCTGGGATCAACGAATTCGAGTTCCACGTTTTCCTGAATTCCCTCAAGATACCGATACCGCCAGCGCTCCCAAGGATAGGTGCTCGTCTCGCCGCCGCCCTCTTCCATCGGACGATCATAAGTTCCGCCCGTCGGATGCGATTCGATCTCATCCGGAGGTCCCCAGATGATGTAAATCCGTCCGCGGTCGGTCTTCCAGCCCGGAATACCAGAGGCATAGTGTTCGTTGGCGTAAGCGATGCGCCGGTAGTGCTCTTCCTTGAAATCATTGTCCGGCATGTCCGGGTTGCTGCTGCGGCGTAGCCAGAATTGCTCGATGAACTGCTCGCGCTCTTCGTTGGTCGACAACTGAAGAAATGCCGTGCGCTCTTCGGGGGAAATAATATAGACCACGTCCTCGTTCAACCAGGTTTTGAAGGAATTATCGAGTTCCTTCAAAGTTTTCTTCATCTTCTGCTTCTGGTCTTTGGTGAGCTTCTGGTTCTGTGGAGGGATTTGCGCGGCAGGGTCGGGACTTTGCGGCTGTTGCGCGACGACAGGGAGGAGCAGCAAAGCGTATGCAGTCAGGCTGGCGGAAACCTTACGGAACGTCTTATGCATAGAGACACCTTTAGGAACTCTGAATTCTAAACCCCTGTCGTGGGGACGTCAAATCAGGAATCTTGCTCATTCAAGGACATTTATCCCCTGATGCCGGTTAGACGGTAAGAAGCTTGGATGGCGTTGCCCGTAGAAAGGAATTCCGGAGGAGAAAGTCTTACTGCACCCGATGGTTCTGCACTTCCGAACCGACCAGAGTGTCAAAGATGGCCAAAACGTGCCGCCGGTATTCCAGGTCAGCAGGTCATTGTCGTTGGCGTCAGAGAAGATGCCGACGTAAACCGGCCCCATCCTTAGGCAAACGACACGAAGGGATGGGCCATGGAAACGTCCCGTCTGTCCCCGGTTTCACATGGGTTTCACATGGGTTTACGAAGGTAGATTCCAGCAACCACCGCGAGGGCAAAACCAATTATCGGATAGCATAACCAGAAAAAGCCGGTGAACGGACCGCTCGCCCCGGGTCTTGTGTACAAGGTAGGCCAAACCGCGGTCCATGAAGCTTGGGAAAGAGATGACCCGCCGCCAAGTGTGGACCAAAGGATGAAATGGATTCCCAGCAAGACGCATGCGGCCGCCATTGAGACGGACCATTTTGCGTTTAGCCACAAGACACAGACGATTACCGAAAGAACTGCTTCTAGATACAGGAAAACAGGAACACCCATCTGAATGTAAATCAACGCCAACGGATAAACCGTTAGGGCGAGGATCCCGATGGCCATGAACAGATGATTTTCTTGCAGGTAATTGCGGACTGCTCGTAGAAATAGGAACAGAAAAAGAGCAGCGCCCCAAACAAAAAGGAAGTCCAAGTAAAAAATCCGATTATCTTCCAAGCCAGAGCGGTTAGGCAGATAACCAGCTGAAACTCCCCAACGAAGCAAGCGGGCGGCCCATGGTCCGCCGGGATCGCGTTCGTGTGCCGCGACCACTAGCGCAGGCAGATAAAAGGAGAAAAACAGCTCCGCGATAATTCGACGGGCAGGGCTTTCGGTTGGCATACCGATTCGGGAAACCGGGGACAGCCGGGACGTTTCCATGGCACGAGTATAATCACAAGAGCGAGGTTTGTGCTTAAAGCGGAAATCCAGGAAATCCAGGGACGGACGGGACGTTTTCTGACATTTTCCTGCTCCATGTTCGGAGGAATTTAGGGCAACGTCCCGTCTTTCCCCATGTTCCTACTGAACGCGATGGTTCTGCACTTCCGAACCGACCAGAGCGTCAAAGATGGCCAGAACGTGCCGCCGGTATTCCAGCATCCGGGAGAAAACGCTTCGCAACTCCGGCTCGCGTTCGGCGTCGCGATGCCATTTGGCCAGCACGGCTGGGGGCACTTCGATGTCCTGACGCAGTTTTTCCGCGGAATGCCCACGCAGGAACAATCCATAGAAAAACGCCGCTTCCCGCTGCGGATACTCCAAATCCACAGTGACTTCGGCCGGCAGGTAAGTAGACATCGTCGCCATAGAGAAAACGCAGTTTACTCAAAATCAAGTCCGCGTCAAGTAGAACTCGGGTCCTGATGCTTCCGGCTGGTCAACATCCTCACCTTGCCGGCTACTACCCAAGCCTCCCTTGACCGCTACCAAACGGCATAGGATGCTTAACCCTATGGGGAAGTTACCCAAATCGCTCGCCGGCCGCACCGTTGGACGGTTCCTGCGCTTTGGCATGCTGCGCGGCCTGCGAACCGTGGAAATCGACCCTCAGGACTTCCGCCAATACCTCGCTGATAAGCACAATCTCTGGATCCCGCACTTCGGCCGCATGCGGGATGTTCCCATCGAGCAACTCGACGCAATTGCGGATCGCTTGATTCGCGACGCCCAGCGCATTGCGCTGGCCCAGGGCGCGGGATTCGGCCTGGGCGGGATGATCACCATTCTTCCCGACGCCAGCCTGCTCACCATTATTGCCTTGCGCCTGATCCAGCGCCTGTGTCTTCTCTACGGCTTCGAAGAACGGGAATCCGAGCGCCGCGTGCAAATGTGGCTGGCGGCGGCAGGCGCGGCCGGAATTGATTTGGGCAAAGATATTGCCGAAAAGCAAATCGCGGAGCGCCTGGCGCCACGAATTGCGGGACGCCTGGCGGTGCGCATCGGCGAAGAGAGCGCGGAAAAGTGGGTGGGCCGCATGGTGCCCCTGGCCAGCTCCGCAATCGGTGGGGCGCTGAACTACACGTTTATCCGCTCCTGGGGCCGCCGGGTTCACCGGCACTTGCGCGAGAAGCATGTGGCGGAACGCGTAACCGCCGCGGCACAGGCGCAATTCGCCAAAACTATTACCATTCGTTAGCCTCAGCAGGCTTCGCGGGACCAACCGGAACCAATATGCCGCACCAGCCATTCCTTCTCGGTGTCAACTATCCTTGGGCACATTATGCCGAGGACTTTGGCGTGAGCCCCTCGGGTCATCGCGGGCTTTCGCTTCCGGAGAACCTCTCAAAGGTTGCCGACCAGTTCGCCCGCATTCGGGATTGCGGCGCGAGCGTCGTTCGCTGGTTTTTATTTGGTGACGGACGCGGCGGATTCCTGACGGAGAAAGGCATTCCCGTTCACCCCGATGAATTCACTTTCCGCGATGTGCGAGCCGCGCTGGAACTTGCGCAGCGCAGCGACTTGAAGCTTTGTTTCTCGCTGATCGACTATCTCTGGCTGCAGGACCGCACCGGAAAGCCGGCCTCGCACGCCAACGAGCAAGTTTTGCAGTTTGCCGCCGGGCGGGAAGCGTTTCTGCACCGCATCCTGATCCCGATGTTTCGCGAATTCCGCCAGCACCCCGCTCTATTCGCCTGGGAAATCGCCAATGAGCCGGAATGGGCCGTTCGTGAATTCCACCGCAACCCCACCGCAAAAATGCGTTTCGCGGATTTTCGCGCGTTCGCCGAGGAGATTGCGCAGGCCGTTCGCGAATTCGCCGGCGTTCCGGTAACCCTCGGTTCCGCACGCCTTGATTGGGTGCGTGCCTGGAGCGAGCTCGGGCTCGATTTTTACCAGGTGCACTACTATCCCGAGCAAGAAGCGTCCGGCGGGCCCGGCTTAGCCAAACTTCTCGCTACTCTACCGCTGCTCGACAAGCCTCTGTGGATCGGGGAACTCCCGGTTGGCGATGATCCTGCCGCCGGTTATTCGCTGGAGACCGCGCTGACTCATTGCCGGGAGGCCGGTTTGCTCGGTGCCGCCGTGTGGCGCTGGACCACGCCTGACAAAACGGGCGCGGATGAGCGCTTTGGCGCCATCGATCCAGCAATTCTCAGCGCTTGGAGTTCCTCCACGCGCTCGCAGAAAGCTTCTGCCTGAGATAGCGACACGACAACTCTTGCCGCTTGCGGCACCCGGGTGGAAATTTGCGGTTCGCCGCCGTAAAGTGGAACTAGTCCAAGTTTGCAGGGATTGAGGTTTCGATGAAAACACTCGGCAAAATCCTGGTCGTAGTGGCATTCTTGCTTGCCGCTGCTGGCCTGCTGGTGCTTCCCCAGTTCGCCGCTTCGCCCGCGCAGCAGATGCCCGGCATGGGCCGCAGCGCCGCAGTCTCGAATGAGCCCACGCCCGCGTTTCACTCGCAGGCCCCGAAAGAGGCACTGCCGCCAACCATGGATCCCTCGCTATTCACCGATATTCTGACCTCGAACGCTTATGTCATCGCCGGCCGGGTGAAAAAGGTTCTGTACCAGCAGCCCTGCTATTGCCACTGCGATCGCAGCCAGGGACACGGCAGCCTGTTGGATTGTTTTGTCAGCCGTCATGGCTCAGGGTGTGACATCTGCCAGAAGGAAGACTTTTACTCCTACGAACAGACCCGCAAGGGCAAGACTCCGGCGCAAATTCGCGATGGCATCATCCATGGGGATTGGCAAAACATAGATACCGCAAAATACGC
The DNA here is from genome assembly GCA_963781995.1 of uncultured Acidobacteriota bacterium. GTDB lineage: Bacteria > Acidobacteriota > Terriglobia > Acidiferrales > UBA7541 > Acidiferrum. The sequence goes on from CAWAHR010000001.1 coordinate 232,223, forward strand.
GAAAGCCCACTTGCCGGCATCGGCCACCCCGGCGAAGTAGCCCCGCCGCCCGACTTGCTCCACGCGCGGCCCGTCGAATGCGCTGCCGCCGATTAGCCGGCCATGCTGCGGCTCCCACGGTGTTCTGCTAAACTCAACCCCTGCAATTAAGCCATGGACTTATCTAACCGTCCGAAACAGGGGTCAACCATGAAACTCGGCCGTATCGCCGCCGCGCTTTTTGCCGGCTCACTTCTCGCCTGTTGCAGCGTTTTGCTTTTCTCCGCAGGATCCGTCGCGAAAGCTTCCGGAGATTCTTCCTGGGGATTTGCCCTGAACAATCTGGACCGCACCTGCAAGCCGTGCGACGACTTCTATGAATTCGCCATGGGCGGGTGGATGAAAGCCAATCCCATCCCCCCGGAGTATTCTACCTGGGGCACCTTCGCCGAATTGCGCGACAATAATCTCACCGGCATGCGCACCATCCTGGAAAGCGCGGCAAATTCCAAATCCGTGCCGGGTTCCAACAATCAGAAAATCGGCGATTTCTATTCCAGTTGCATGGACGCCACCGCCATCGATGCTGCCGGCGCGAAGCCCATCGCTTCCGATCTTGCCGCGATTGATGCCATCCGGGATCGCAAGGGCCTCGATGCCGAAATTGCGAGTCTTCATCATGAGGCTGTCAAGGTTGGGTTCGCTTTTGGCCCCATTCCTGATTTCAAAAACAGTTCGCAAATGATCGCCGTGGCCCATCAGGGCGGGCTGGGAATGCCGGACCGCGACTACTACCTCCGCGACGATGATCGCTCCAAGAAGTTGCGTGAAGGCTACGCCCTGCATGTCGCGAAAATGTTCGAACTCGCCGGCGACGCCCCGGATAAAGCCGCTGACGAAGCCCAAACGGTCATGGCCTTCGAAACTTCACTCGCCAAGGCCTCGCGCACCCGCGTGGATCTCCGCGATCCCGAAAAAAACTACAACAAGATGACCCTCACGCAGGCCCAGGCTTTGACGCCGGACTGGTCCTGGGAGAACTACATGCAAGCCATCGGCGCGCCACACGTGAGCGAACTCAACGTCGCACAGCCCGATTTCTTCAAGGAGGTGGACCACCAGTTATCCGCCGCGCCGCTCGCCGACTGGAAAATCTATTTGCGCTGGCATGTGATCCACAGCGCTGCGCCCGCTCTTTCCGAACCCTTTGTACAGGAACATTTCAATTTCTACGGCAAGCAGCTTTCCGGCACCACCGAGATCCAGCCGCGTTGGAAACGCTGCGTGCAATCCGCCAATCAGAATCTCGGCGAGGCTCTCGGCGAAGTTTATGTCGCGAAATACTTTCCGCCGGAGGCCAAGGCCCATGCCAAGGCGATGGTGGACAATCTCATCGCGGCTTTGCGCTCGGACATCCCCACGCTTTCCTGGATGGGTCCGGAAACCAAGAAGCAGGCGCTCGCGAAACTCCAGGCCTTTGCGGTGAAGATCGGCTACCCTGACAAGTGGCGCGACTATTCCAAGCTCTCCATCGATCGCGGCTCATATCTAGCCAACGTGCGCCGCAGCGAGGAATTCGAGGAAAACCGCGACCTCGCCAAAATCGGCAAGCCCGTCGATCGCTCCGAATGGGGCATGACTCCGCCCACCGTCAACGCCTATTACAACTCGACCTTCAACGAAATTGTCTTTCCGGCGGGCATTCTTCAGCCGCCGTTCTATGACCCCAAGGCCGACGACGCCATCAACTACGGCGGCATAGGCGCGGTCATCGGCCACGAAATCAGCCACGGATTCGACGACCAGGGTTCGCGTTTCGATGGCCAGGGCAACCTGCGCAACTGGTGGACCGAAGACGACCGCAAGAACTTTGACCAGCGCGGCCAGTGCATCGTGGACCAGTTCAATAGTTACGAAGTCGAGCCCGGCCTGCATCAGAACGGAAAGTTGGTTCTCGGCGAAAGCATCGGAGACCTCGGCGGCCTGGCCATCGCCTATGCAGCGTATGAAAAATCCATTGAGGGCCAGCGGCCGAAGGATCTCGACGGCTTCACGCCCGAGCAGCGTTTCTTCCTCGGCTGGGCCCAGGTGTGGGGCGCGAATCAGCGCGCGGAAGCCGCGCGCCTGCAAACCAACACCGACCCACATCCTTTGGCGCGTTTCCGCGGCAACGGGCCGATTTCGAACATGGATGCCTTTGCCAAGGCGTTCGGCTGCAAGAAGGGCGACGCGATGGTCCGCGAACAAGCTTGCAAAATCTGGTAAGCGCGCCACTGCGCGTCGCCAAAGAATAAAACCGGCGAACCCTTGCAGGTTCGCCCGACCTTTTACCGATCATTTTTCGATTGGGGAGAGTCTTATTTGCCGTGCCGCAGGTACGCGTCGGTTTTGTTCAACCAGTCCTCGCGGGGCGGATCGAAGACGTCCAGGTCCAGCGTATCCTCAAGGGCCCACGCTTCGTGCGGCATGTTGGAAGGTATGCAGAGCACTTCTCCGGCGTGCACGACAATTTCTTTCCCATCAATGGAAAATTTCAGCGCGCCTTCCAGGATGTAAGTCACCTGCTCATTATGATGATGGTGCTTGGGAACGTGCGCGCCCTTTTTCAGGAACACCCGGGCGAGCATCAGCTTGTCGCCGACCACCATCTCACGGTCGATCAGATCGTTCAATTTTTCGCGTTCCACCTTGTTCCAGGGGATGTACTTGCATTTGGTTTTTTCGTTCATCATTTCATGTCTCCATAAAGTCGCGCTGCGTTGTCGTGTAAATAGTTGCGTGCCAATTCCAGGGCTTTGGATTCGCTGAACGCCCCTTCCTCCACAAGCTCCGCGAGCGCCGCGGCAAGTCCGGTGCGGCTGGTGCGCGCCGCCAGCCACATGCTTTCCTCCGCCCCGAGCGCGTCATTGAACGGAAATGCATCCGAGCCGTACATCATCTTGTCCGGATAGAGCGTGAGCAGTTGCTTCATCACCATCTTGAATTGCGATGGATACAGCATCTCGGACTGGAACGATGTATCCAGATAAACGTTCTTTACCGCCGTCAGCAGCGCCGCTTCCCGCTCATATGGCCAACCGCCATGAATCAGCACGAAGGTCACGTTTTTGTAGCGGGCATCGCGCACCACATTCTCCAGGTTCAGCACATTGCCGTTGCGCAGGCTGAAATAATCTCCGATGCCCACGGCAGTGTGAAAGTGCATCGGCAGGTGCAGCTTGCCGGCTTCATCCGCGATCCGCCGGAAAATGTAATCCTGAAAAGTCCGGTACTCGTCGGCTGTCGGCACGCCGCCGGCCCGATACTTGTTGTAAATGGCCTCCGCCTTGTCGCGCGGTGGATCCGCGAAATGCAGCGTGCGAAAATATGCCGCTTCAAATTTTATCGCCACCCCGCCGTGTTTCTGGTTGTCCGCCATCGTTTTGCGGACGAAATCCTCGTAGCCGGTCAGGTCCGCCGGCAGTCCCTCGATGCCCTCTTGCTTCTTCCAGCGCGACAACATTTTCTCCTGCAGCGGCACGTACACGCCCATGTCTGGCGTGCTGACTGCCTGGTCCTTGTTGTCAAAGGGATAAAAGAACGAGTCGCCGAAGAATACCCAGTGAAACCGCTTGGTATCGAGATACGCCGGCATCATCGCGCGATTCGCCAGGCAGATCTGCACGTTCAACTTGTCGAGGATTCCGTCGAAATACGCCGTCCCTCCTGCCTTTTCAGCGGCCATTTTCTTATCCGCGAGCCATTTGGAATGCTCAGGCTTGAGATCATCGTAGGGATATCCGAAAAGCGCCTTGGCTCCAGCGACGAATTCCGGATTATCGTCCCGCAAGCGGAGCGTCGCGCTCTCATCCGGCGGCGAGGCCATCGCGTCCACGTCGCTATCGTCGGCGAATCCGGGATGCGCGTGGTTGTCGTACATCGGAATCTTGTCAATCTCCTTCAGCAATCGTTCATACGTCTTCTGGACATCGCCGGAAGGATACGGCTTCGACTGCCCGAATGCGGTGCCGGTCATTCCGGCCGCCAGCAAGATTCCCAACAAAGGACCCACTGCAGTTTTTTTCATCCCACGTCTCCACGAATCGGATGATGGCTTGAGCTCGAAGCTCGAGCCATCCCGGAAAATGCTGCGTTACCGTGCAACCGCGGCCCTCCAGCGGACCGCCACTCTTTGAATCCGCTCCAGCGCCTCTTCCAGTTGGTGCGTCGCGCTCACCAGCGAAAACCGCAGATAATTCTTCCCTTCGGCGCCAAACGCCGCCCCGGCAATACCCGCCACGCCCGCTTCTTCCAGTAGCACGCGTTGCACTTCTTCCGCCGGCATGCCGGTTTCTTCGATATTCACCCAGGCGTAAAAAGCGCCGTCCGGAGATTGGCAGCGGAAACCCGGAATCCGGTTCAGTTTCTCGACAAAAAGGTCGCGGCGCTTGCGGTACTCTTCGACCATCGCCGGCACCGCGCCGGTCGAGTCCTGCAGCGCCTCGATGGCCGCCACCTGCGAGAATTCCGCCGTGCACGTAAAGGTATTGAGCACCAGCATGTCCAACGCGTCGATCACCCGCTTCTGCGCGACCGCGTACCCCAGCCGCCAGCCGGTCATCGCAAACGATTTCGAGAAGCCGTCGATGATCACCGTGCGCTCGGCCATTCCCGGCAGCGCCCAGATGGATTTGTACTCGCCGTTGAACAGGATGCGCGCATAAATCTCGTCGGCAATCACCCACAGGTCGTGCTGCTTCGCGAGCTCGGCAAATTGTGCAATTACAAGCTCGGTGAAAACGGTCCCGGTGGGGTTATTCGGCGAGTTGAAAATCAGCATTCGCGTCTTGTGAGTGATTTTTGCGGCAATCTCGGCCAAGTCGGGCTGAAATTTGTCCTTCTCGCGCAACGCGTACGGCACTGCTTTCGCTTCCAGGCCGCGCGTGAACGATGGATAAATTGGGAAACTCGGGTCGGGATACAGCACTTCGTCGCCCGGCTCGATCAGCGCCATCATCGCCAGAGCCAGGGCCATCTTGCACCCGGGAGCCACCAGCACTTGCTCCGCTACCACATCGAGCCGCCGCGTGCGCTTCAGATATTCCGCGATGGCCGAACGCAGCGGCGGAATCCCCCGCGTGGCCACGTAGCGGTCGCGCCCATTGGCTACCGCCGCGCGCACCGCATCCACCACCGGCGCCGCTGGATGAAAATCCGGCTCGCCCAGCTCCAGGTGGATGATCGAGCGGCCCTCCTTTTCCAACTCTTTCGCGCGGCTGAATACCGCGAGGGCGCCTTCGCCCGTCAATTGAGAAATACGCGATGCAATTTTAGCCATGACGAAAAATCATATCACTTTGCCGGAGGCCAGCGCTTCCCAAGGAGGAACGAGGCGCAAAGGGTTGCGTCCCGCTGCGATTCCTTCCAGGTAATCGAGTTAGAACGTGAACCGTAGCGAGAACTGAATCAACCGCGGCGTGCCCAGCGTCGAGATGATCCGGCCGAATGAGCTTCCCCCTTCCACATCGGTGACCGCGGGGTTCGCAAAGTTGGCGTGGTTCCAGATGTTGAAGAAGTCCGTTGTAAACCGGAGCCCATAGCGTTCCGTCAGTTGGAAATTCTTCTGCAAAGAGAAGTCCCAGTTCTGCTGATACGGCCCGCGATACGTATTGCGGCCCAAATTTCCAAACTGGGTTACGCAAGTGTTCCCGGTCGGATCGGTGCACACGCCTGACGGATAGTACAGATACGGTGCGCGAGTGAAGTTTGCCGCGTTCAAATAACCGTTGGCAAGCTCGTTGCCAATGCCTCCGCCGGTGTAGCCTTTCGACATCGAACCGCCCGGTGCGAGGCTCCCGGTCAATGTCGTTGTATACCCGGCCCCCACGTAAACGGACCCCGCGGCGGAATCGATGATTGAGAACGGCGTTCCCGATTGGATGATGGTAATTCCACTGATGGACCAACCGCCCAGCGCCGCGCGTCTCCATCCGGTCGCATTCGAAAAAAACGGCAGGTCATAGCGGTAGCTCACGGCGAGGCGATGCGGCCGGTCGAAATCGGAGAGGCCATAAGCACTCGCCAGATTCGATTCGTTGTTAAACGCCGTATTGAATGCCGTGTTTCCACTCGAGTTCACGTCCATGGATTTCGAAAACGTATAGGCGCCCTGAAAATATCCGTGCGCCCACCGGCGGGAAACCGTGGTCTGCAGCGAGTTGTAATGCGAGTATGCAGAATTGTCGAAAATCTGGAACCCGTTGTAGCCGTTAATCTGCGGGTTGGACGAGCGGATCGGTCCATTCGCCAAGGTGTTTTCCGTGATGGAGTACGAATTCCCGTTCACGTCGGTCACGTTGATCGGATTTGCGACCGAAGCCACGCGTTCCGGAATGTCGGTGCGCGTTTCGCGAAGGTGAATCGAATGCGTGCCGACGTATCCCACTTCCAGGATCCACTGTTTGCCTAGATCCCGCTGGATCGTCAGGTTCCACTGCTGCGTGGTCGGCGAAACAAATCGCCGCGGCACCGCCAGAGTGAAGAGGCCTTCCGTTGGAATGCTTCCCCGGCTTCCAGCGGCGCAGCCATAAATTGGCGCTTGAGTTGGGTCTCCTCCATTGAAGCCCTGGAATGCCGACTGGCAAGGGATGAAGCTTGGGCTAAGCGTCCCAGCCGTTGGCAGCGCGTTCGGGTTCGGATTTGGGCAGCCCGCGAGCGGGTTGGCCGAAAAATACGTTCCCAGGCATCCCGGTGAACCGCCGCCGAAGGCAATCGGCAGGAACGGCGCCTGAAACGAGAGTTGGTCCACGCTGCCGACGTCTTCGCGAACGTCGTAGATTCCGTAACCCGCGCGCACCACGGTTTTGTTGTGCCCGCCAATGTCGTAAGCCATGCCGATGCGCGGCGCCAGATTCGTTGCGTAGTTGTTGTTGTAGGTGGTGTCGTTCCCGCTACCCTGAAAACCGGAGAGGTTCAGGAAGTTGGCGCAACCTCCGTAAATCATGGGGTACTGATTTGCGGCCGCCAGGTTTTCATCGATATTCCCGATGTGGCAATTGTTGTCGTGGAATGCCCCATTAATGTCCACGCGCACTCCCAGATTCAAGGTCAGGTTCTTCATCACCTTCCAGTCGTCCTGCACGAAGAACCCGAAATCGTTGGCTCGATACTCGTGGTTATAGACGCCGCCGCCGCCAAAACTCGCGGCCGGCGAACCCTGCAAAAAGTTCTGAAAATCGGTGAGTCCTTGCGTGTTCACGAAGAACAACTGGCCGTTAAATGTCTGCGGGAACTGCTTATTCAGATTGACGCGCGTGAATTCGCCGCCAAAGCGAAAATCATGCGCTCCCTTGATCCAACTGACAGTGTCCACGAAATTGTAATTATCCTGGACCTGGGACTGGTTCGCGGGAGGCGTTGGCCCGATTTGAAATCCCGACGAGTTGAACGTGAATTTGTAAATTGAATCGGTAATGTTGTTGGTCGGCCGGTCGATTCCGAGATCCGCGGCGGTCACCGGCGGCACGTTCAGCAGGCTGTCATTGATGCGCACCAATCCAAATCGGAAATCGTTCACCACGGATGGGCTGAATAAGTGCGTCTCGTTCACGGTGAAAAACCGCGCGCTCACCGGGATGTCATATGGAAAATCCAGGTCCGTGGCGCTGACGCTGCTTGCCAGGGTGCCGCCGAGGGAGGCCTGTAAGCCACCAGCGCCGAAAGGCAGCAGAGATTCCGCGTCGGAGAAGAAGAATCGCACGCCGATCTTGTCCTTGCCGCCATGGAATTCGCGATCCCAATTGGTGGTGAACTGGTCGTCCGTGTATTTTCCGGCCTTGCTGGTCACAAACGGCGCGGAGTTCAGCGAGACCTGGCAGGTATCCGGATTCACGCTGACCCCTGGGGTCCCTGGCAGCGACGGAATCAGGTAGCCACCCGTCGAGTTTCCAAACTGGTTGCTCTGAAACTGAAGCAGTTTCAGGACCACCGGATCAACCGTGGCCAGAGGCACCGCCGGGCAGCCGGCCGCATTGTTCGCCGTCGGCGCGGTGGCCGGCGTGCTGAAATCGTTAATCAACTCCTGCTGGAAAGTGGGCGAATTCCGGTCCGAGGGAAGGATGGGAAATCCCGGATTGTTGATCTGCGTCCCGGGTGACAGGGCGCTGCGCTGCCGCGTTCCCTGGTAGTTGACGAAGAAGAAGCCATATTTTTCGTTCCCCACGGGTCCTCCGAGGCTGGCCCCGAAAATGTTCTGCTTCACGGGCGGGCGCGGCTGCCCGGTGGCGTTATGAAAAAATTCGTTGGCGTTCAGCACATCGTTGCGGAAAAACTCGTAAGCGTCGCCGTGCAGTTCCCGCGTGCCGGTGCGCAGGATGGCGTTGACGTTTCCGCCGCCGTTGCGTCCCTGGCTGGCGTCATAGAGCGAGGTCTGCACCTTGAATTCCTGGATGACATCCGGATTCGGCAGCGGCACATAATAGGTTTGCGCCACGTTGTAGTCGGTCGCGCTGATGCCTTCGATCAGGTAGTTGTTGTTGTCCTCACGCTGCCCGTTCACGAAAATTTTCACCACGCCGCGGCCCAATTGTGCGGAGGCGTTCAGGTCGCTCTGCGCGCCGGTGCTCAGGGTCAGGAGTTGCTGGTAGTTTTGGGTCGCCAGCGGAAGCTCGCGCACGGTCTCCGTGCCGATGGTTTGGCCGACCGTGGCATTGGTGGTCTCTACGGAAGTAACCTGCGCGGAAATTTCGATTTTTTCGCTGACTGTGCCGGGCTTCAGCGGGATGCTTAGCCGGGTCGTTTCCGTTACGCGCACTTCGATGTTGGCAGCCTTGGCTTCGGCAAACCCCGTCTTGTTCACCACCACGTAATATCTGGCAGGCGGCAGCAAAACCGCCTCGAAGGAGCCTTCAGCGCCGGTGGTCAATCGCCGCACCAGCCCATCCGTCGCGCTATTGATGATCTGCACGTCCGCGCCGGAAATGGATCCGCCGTTTGTATCCACCACCGTCCCACTGATAGCTCCGGTCGCACCGCCCTGGCCGAAAGCCGCCTTCCCTGCAAACTGCCCCAGAACCAGCGAGAGTAATATGAGTACTCGTATGATCTTCTGCATTTGCCACCCCCAGAAATGATTACCACCCCTTGCCACTTTTACACTGCAAAATTCGATTGGAATTTTCCAGCGTCCTACCAACCGCCACAGCCCCGAGCGAGCCGCAAAAAGGAAACTCGAATTGTGGAACTAGCTCTCCATGTGGAGTTTTATCGCTTGCCAAGGTACTCAGTTAAATGCCGTATTGTCAAGAACTTGGCAATCACAATTTCTTATGAATGCAATTCGAGAATCTTATCCCGCTCCCTTCCACTCCGTTCACGTAACTCTTGGTCCAGTCCGCCGTGGCGTTTCCTTTAACATCCTGCTCTTTTTAGTAACGCAACCCGGCGAACTGCGTTATCGTCTAACCTAATAGACACGTGTCCCGCACCGAGGTTTGCCATGACCCGACGCTTTTTTGTGGTTACATTCGCGCTATCCTTTCTCGTTTTGGCACTGTCTTCCACCACTTATGCGGACAACAGCCACGCGCGTATTGTCCGCCTGAGCCTGGTGCAGGGCGACGTGCGCTTTGCCCCAAGTTTTAAGGACGACCCGCTCACCGATGCCAATGCTGGCTGGCAGTCCGCACCCTTGAATCTTCCGATTCGCCAGGGCTATGTGCTGGCCACGGATAATGGCCGCGCGGAAGTTGAATTCGAACACGGCGCGATGGCCTTCCTCGGGCCGAACTCCGTCGTCGAGTTCTATGACCTCTCCCTAAGCGATGGTGCGCGCATCACCCGCCTGGTCCTTCGCCAAGGCACTTCGACGGTCTATGTGAATCCCGCAAATGGCGACTACTTCAGCGTCACCGGCGGAGACTTCACCGTGGAAGCCGCCGGCCGCACCAGGTTCCGGCTGGACAATTTCGATGACGGCAGCACCGTCAATATCGAGCAGGGGCGCGCCAATGTCTTGCGCAACAATAAGTCCACGCCTCTCGATAAGGGCCAGTCCCTTTCCGTGCGCACCGATGATTCCAAGAACATGATTATTGGCCGCTCGGCGGATAGCGACGATTTCGACCGTTGGGTTTCCGGGCGCGTTGATAGCGTAGTCACCGCCACGAATTATTCCTCGCAATACGTGAATTCGCCCGATTACTCCGCGGGCTTCGGTGATCTTTATACCTATGGCTCCTGGTATCCCATGGGCGGCTATGGGTATGGCTGGCGGCCCTTCGGCATGGGTATGGGCTGGTCACCCTTTAGTTATGGCGGCTGGTATCAGGATCCATTTTTCGGCAATACCTTCATCGGCTCGGCGCCATGGGGCTGGCTGCCGTATCACTACGGCGGCTGGATATTCTCGCCGATGTACGGGTGGGTCTGGACGCCTACCGGATTTGGTTATGGCGGCGCGGGTTACTATCGTCCGGTCACCGCGGTGTGGGTTCGCAACGGCGGAACGCTCGGCATCGTGCCGCTGCACCCTGGAGATAAGTACGGCAAAACGGCGCAAAACTTGAGTCAGGGGATCTATCCGGTCCAGGGCTCGCAAATAGCGCACAACACAGTCGCGCCTGGCGCGGAAAAATGGTCGGTATTGAAACAGGGTCCATCCGAAGTCCTGGGTTCGAAGGTGGCTACCAGCACGGCGCCAAGCCGAGTGTCGCGCACGGTTCTCGCCGGCACGTCGGGCAATCGGGTGGTATCGCTCAGCCGCGAATCTTCCATTTCCTATGACCCGGTCGAACACCGCTACGTCAACAACGGCAATCCCTCCACCGCGCCGACCAACGAAGTCCGCAATGAAATCAATCGCAATAATGGAGGGCAGCCTGGCACGGCCGGCTCTGCGGTAATTCAGGGTGCGACCACCACAACCCGCGTACCGGGCAAGCCCGCAATGCCGGTCTCGCCTGCGGGTCCCCAACTTCCCGCTTCGGCCCGCGTGGGCACTCCTCCGCGGGCTCCGGCTACTCCCGCGCCTGCGCATACGGGGGGATCAGGCCGCAGTTTCCCGTCGGGCGGCGGCCCGATGTGGGGTGGCGGCAGTTCGGGGGGTTCCTCGCATCCTTCGTCGGCTGGTGGATCGTCGGCACATCCCTCCTCGGGCGGAGGCAGCCATCCGCACTGAAACAAAGCTGGCGCGCCTTTATGACCTGGTCGCGTCGAATTCGACGAGCCTTTTTTCTGAAGGGACGAAAGACAAATTGAGAATGGAGTTTTCTTAGCAAATCTCTGCTAAGAGAAAATCAACCCCGCATAGCCAACCACCGCATTGCGTTCCCCGTTGATGTCACCCGAAGTCGCATAGCTCACCACTTCACCGCGCTTCACGCCCATCTCCTTCATCGCGGTGAGCATCGCCACCGCCGGACCCAATCCGCACATGGAAATCTTTTCATCCCGGCACACTTCGTATAGCCCTTGTGCGTCCACTTCCACCATCCGCTCAATCGCCTTGGCATCCTTTATCCGGGTGGTTTCCTCGTCTTGGTAATGATTCATGTCGGACGAGGTCACCAACAGAATCGTTTCCATGCTCTCCTGCATCACGCGCGCCAGCCCCATTCCGAGCTTTTGCAACTCTGGATAACGAAGCATTCCCACGGCCACCGGCACAAACGTAAATCCCGGATCCAGCACCTGCAAAAAGGGAATCTCCACTTCCAGGGAATGTTCCCGGCGGTGGGCGACCTCGTCCTCCCGCAGACCCGGGCACACCTCGCGCAGCCGCAGCGCCAACTGTTCATCCACTGGCGCGTCCCCCAGCGGGGTCCGCCACGCGCCTTCGGAGAGAATCGCCAGATCCTCGCCCGGCGGAGAATGCCGCACACCCACCATCAGAATCTTCCTGGGTAAAACAAGCCGTGAAAACACCGCTCCCGCGACCCCGCCGGAATAGATGTATCCCGCATGAGGCACCAGGCAGCCGCGTGCGCTGACCTGCTTTCGATCGGGTTCTTCCAGGGCGAATTTTTTAACCAGGTGGGTTAACTCTCGGGGATTCGCCGGATAAAATCTGCCGGCAGCAGCGGGCAGGCGCAACAATTTACCCTCCGGGATCAGAGGGGCTTCGAGGGTTTCCCTTTGAACTTCACAACCTTAAGCGACTGCGGGTCATACTCCAGCCTGATCCTGTCGCCATACTGGTAGCCGCCCCGGTCGATGATCTGCTGCATTTTCTCGGTAGCCGCCTCGCTCAGCGGGAACGATTGGATGGACTGGTCGTTGCCCAGGGCCCGGACCGTAATCTGTGCGCGGTTTACGTTCATCACCGTGCCTTCAAACTTTGCCAGTCCGGTAAACTTGGGTTTCGGCTTCACCGCGTTGACGATAATCGGCGCGGCGGTATCCACGACGATGGGCGCCACGGTCTTGACAACCATCGGCGTAATGACCGGATCCTGCGCGGCCGCGCGGTAAACTCCCATTATGCCCAGCAGCGCGACGCTCGCACCTGCGATTTGGATCAGTTTTTTCATTCGCTATCGTCCGTCGCAATCCGCAGTGATTTCAAAAATCTCACGTCCTGCGGTGTCATCGAGAGTTTCGGCACAGCCTTCTTTTCGGTGTCCTGATCCATGGATTCGTGGTCCACCTGGATACGCAATGATTCCAGGAACCGGCGGTCCTGCGTGGTGATGTGGGGCCCTTCTTCCGCCTGGCCATCGCGCTTCGCCAATCCGATCGTGGCATCGAGCTTCAACACGATGTCATAGCCGTGCGCGCGCACTCCCGCAATCGCTCCCGTAATCCTGTCCGATTCGGACACGGTGTCGTTGATCGCATGGCCAAGTTCACGCAACAGGTTTTTGAGATGATCGTCAAGTTGCAAGGCTGGCTCCCCAGTACTTCAACCCTGATTCTAGGCCTACACCAAATTCGATACAAGTTAGCTTGTTCGCGTTGTCCTCAATCTGTTCATAGCCCTCCACCTGTCCTTATGGCCGGGTTCGCACCCCCCAGCGGCGCATCTTGCGCTAAAATATCCGCAATGTCCATCTCCTCGCCAGCAATTGCGAATCCCGGCGAGCCACGAGGCTTTCGCCGGCTTTGGCGGACGATGAAACAGATCTTTCACGAAGTCATTGGCGCCATGTTCGCGGTTCTGGCCTTCGGCTGGCTCAACTCCGCGTTCCGCGCTTGGAGCCGCGACGTTGCCCATTGGTTGATTGCCATCGCTGTCGCCGTGGCGGCTCTCTTCGTGCTCTTTTCGGTCAGTTCCTTTCGCCGCTCCCGCCAGTTATAGTTTGTATCGGCCAGTCTCGACGCCTGGCCGTTTCGCTTATCACTTCAGAACAGGTTCCAGCATGTCCGATAGCAAATCGAAATCCAACACGGCTGCCGAACGCAAGGCGCGATTCGTTACGCTTTCCGGCCTGCCCGTCGAGCGTCTTTACACAGAAGAATCCCTTCCCGGCTGGAATTCCGATGACGCTCTCGGGTTCCCCGGCGAATTTCCTTATACTCGTGGCATCTATCCCACCATGTACCGCGGCCGCTTCTGGACCATGCGGCAGTATGCGGGCTTTGGCAGCGCCGCCGAATCCAACAAGCGCTATCGCTATCTCCTCGACAAGGGCCAGGCCGGTCTCTCCGTCGCGTTCGATCTGCCCACGCAAATCGGCATGGATTCCGACCATGCCCTGGCGCTCGGCGAAGTCGGTAAAGTAGGCGTGGCTATCGATTCCCTCGAAGACATGCAAACGCTGTTCGATCAGATTCCCCTCGAAAAAGTCTCTACGTCCATGACCATCAATTCGACCGCCGCCATTCTTCTCTGTTTGTATGTCGCGGTGGCCAAGAAACAAGGCGCCGACCTCAAGATACTTTCCGGCACCATCCAGAACGACATTCTCAAGGAATACATTGCCCGCGGCACGTATATTTACCCCGTAAAACAAGCCATGCGCATCGTCACTGATATTTTTGCCTGGTGCCGCGATGCGCTCCCTAAATGGAATACCATTTCCATCTCCGGGTATCACATTCGCGAGGCCGGCTCGACCGCCGTCCAGGAAGTGGCGTTCACCCTGGGTGACGCTATCGCCTACATCGAAGCCGCTCTTCGCGCGGGCCTGGCCATCGATGAGTTCGCCCCGCAGCTTTCTTTTTTCTTCAACGCGCACAACGACCTGCTCGAGGAAATCGCCAAGTTCCGCGCCGCGCGCCGCTTGTGGGCCAAAATTATGCGCGACCGCTTCCACGCGCAGGATTCACGCTCCCTGCTCCTTCGCTTCCACGCGCAGACCGCCGGTTCTTCCCTCACCGCCCAGCAGCCGGAAAACAACATTGTCCGCGTCGCTATTCAGGCGCTCGCCGCCGTTCTCGGTGGCTGCCAGTCGCTGCACACCAACTCCATGGACGAAGCCCTTGCGCTGCCCACCGAAGAGTCCGCGCTGATCGCTTTGCGCACCCAGCAGATCATCGCCAATGAAACCGGCGTGGCGAATGCCATCGATCCGGTCGCCGGCTCCTACGCCATCGAAGCGCTCACCAATCAAATCGAAGCGCGCGCCCAGGAATATCTCGCGAAGATTGACGCCATGGGCGGCATGATCAAAGCCATCGAAGCCGGCTTCGTGCAAGCGGAAATTCAGCGTGCCGCCTACGATTTCCAGCGCTCCGTGGAAACCAAAGAACAAATCGTGGTGGGCATGAACGATTTTGTCGCTCGCGAGGATCGCGCGATTCCGACGCTGCGTATGGACGCCGAGATCGAACGCAACCAAGTGGACCGTTTGCGGGCCCTGCGCGTCAAACGCGATGCCTCCAAAACCAAGGCGGCTCTGGGCGAACTCGAGCGCCGCGCCCGCGGCACTGAAAATCTGCTCCCTGGGATTCTCGCCGCCGTTGAAGCCTACGCCACCGTCGGCGAAATCTCAGATGCTCTGCGCCGGGTCTACGGCGAATACCACGAATCCGTCGTCATCTGATCCATCCCTGTAGCGCTCCTTCTGCCACGCCAAAGCACCGCTATCTGACTGCATTGCGTGTAGTATTCTTGCCGCGACTCTTTTATGAAACTCATTCTTGCGTCCTCGTCTCCGCGCCGTGCCGAAATTCTTAGGAATGCCGGCTTGAACTTTTCCGTACTCTCCTCAGCGGTGGACGAAACACCCTTTCCGGGCGAAGAACCCGCGGCGCTAGTCCAGCGCCTCGCCAATGCCAAAGCCGATCCCGTCGCGGCGCGCACCGTTGGGCCGGCCATTGTTCTTGCCGCGGACACCGCCGTCGTCCTCGGCGGCACCATTCTTGGCAAGCCTCGCTCTAGAGAAGACGCGCGGCACATGCTTCAACAACTTTCGGGACGAACACACACTGTCCTCACCGGTGTCACCCTCGTCCGCCTCCCCGGCGCCGAACGCCGCCAATTCACGGAATCCACGTTGGTTCATTTCCGCCCCATCACCGACGTCGAACTCGCTGCCTATCTGGCCACTGAGGAGCCCTACGACAAAGCGGGAGCCTACGCCATTCAGGGTCTCGCCGGACGCTACATCCCCCGCATCGAAGGCTGTTATTTCAACGTAGTCGGCCTCCCCCTCTCCCGAGTCCTAACCGAACTGCGATCCCTGGGCTGGTCCGCAAATTCCATGTAGTGGCCGAACTTTAGATCGGCCACGCTTACTCTTCTCTGCGCCCTCTGTGCTCTTCCTCATCGCCCCTGCGTTAAATCTCTTCTCTTCATCTTTCTTCTCTTCCCAAAAAGCAAAACGCCCCGGCTGAAACCGGGGCGTTCTCTTAAATCACTTTCGCGAATGTTCTTACTTCTTCGGTTGCGTATTCCCGTTGTGCTTCTTCTTGTAAATGTTCTTCGAAGCCGCGTTCTGTTCCTTGTTGACTTGCTGCTTCTCACCCGGCGTCAGCTTTCCGCCGTTTGCCGCGCGATCCGCCTTGACCTGCTGGTTGATGCCCTTTTGCTGATTTTCCAGCTTGGCCGTTTCGCCCGCCGTCAGTTGCCCGCTCTTGACTCCTTGCGCGATGCGGTCCTGCTGATTTTCCCGGCGCTGCCCCACTTGGGTGTTCCCATACTTCGCGGTGTTGGCGTTGTGCTTGTCGTTGTAAATCTGCTTGGAAACCTGGTTCTGTTGCTGATTGACCTGTTGTTTTTCAGCGGCCGTCAGCTTGCCGCCGTTGGCCGCGCGATCCGCGCGCGTTTCACCGTTGATCGCCGCTTCCTTCGTCTCCAGCTTCGAAGTTTCACCAGCGGTCAACTGCCCGCTCTGCACGCCATTCGCAATGCGGTCCTGCTGATTTTCCTTGCGTTGCCCAATCGTCGGATCCGGCGCGGGCGTCGTGCTGGGGGTGCTTGTACCTTGCGCCATCGCCACCGTACCCAGCAGCAGCACCGCTGCGGGCAATACTGTCCACTTCGAGAATTTGATGCTCATGACCTCGCTCTCCTTTTTTCCTCGATTGACTTCCTGGGTACTCGGTAATACCCGAGTCTGGGGAAAAAGTTGCGGCGGTGCTACTGGACGTAAGTTCAGCCTTCTCTAATCCACAGCTCCCAACGTGTACCTTTTGGGCACAATTTCGGAACTGCCTCAAAGCACGCCTCTTCTGCATCACCCCCACAAAACAAAAGGCTCCAGCTTTCGCCGGAGCCTGCTCTTGCACTTTCGAATGTTGGTTGCCGCCGCTTACTTTTTCTCTTCGGCTGGCTTCTCGCTGGACGCCTGTACCGGCGCTGGCGGTGGGGGTTGTGGCGTCGGCGTCGTTGACGCTCCGCTCATGCCTTCCTTGAAGTTCCTTATGCCTTCGCCCAGGCCTTTCATGACTTCTGGGATCTTGCGTCCGCCGAAAAGCAGGACAATTATCAAGAACAAGAGTAAAAGATGTCCGGGAGCAAATAACTCCATACTTCCTCCAAGAGCCGCCACGAAACTACGGCGAATCACGCGCACTTTATTCCGCTAGGCCCATACCTCTAGAGTATAACACGCTCGTCGCCAGCCCGCCGGGTCAGCCTCTGGCGGTCCAGGTGCTCCAGCAAGGGGATGGCGTATTTTCGGGTGATACCGGTCAACTCCTTAAATGCGGGGACGCTGATCCTCTCGCCCTTCGATTTCTTGTACTGTGCCAGCATTCCGGCAAGCCCATCCAGCGCAGCGTAATGAAAAATCAGGTCCGCGGAAACGCGTACCAGGGCTTTTTCTCGCAACAAAATCTGCAGCAGCTTTTCCGCCCGTGCCGTTTCCATCTTTAATTGCGCCAGCACCTCTTTTACAGAAGGCACCGCGAGGCCGGCCTTCGCAAACGTCTGCGTAATTTGCTCCTTGGCGCGAACTTCTTCCGCCGTCAGCGTAATTTCCGCGCCGGGCTTCTTGACGAACTCTCCCTGTGCGCTGAGTTTCTTCTGCTCCGCCAGCATCTGCAAGGCCGCGGAAAAGGTTTCCGGCCGCACCCGTCGTCCCAAACTTGCCTTCAGTTCCTCGCGCGTAATTCCAGGGAGCAGCGGATTTTCCTTGTGAAAGCGTTCCACCTTCGCCAGGAGTTTCTTGCCAATTTCGGAAAATACCGCTTCGCTCATTACGATCAGCGGTTCGCTCGAAACCACGCGGAGCAATCCTTTTTCCGAAAGCACTCTCGCCGCCGACTGCAGCTCCGACTCCACCCACCCCGTGCGCACGATGATCTCTTCCGCCGTAATTCCCAGAATGTTTCTCTCGGCCATCGCCTGCAGCATCTCTTCTCGCGATCCTTCCTCGAGCATTTCCAGAAACTTCGTGCGCCCTGTGTCTCTCGCAGAAGTCCGTCGCGCCAGCGGATCCAGCACCGCGCCACCGCCAATCGTCACCACCGGTGAAAACTGCCGCACGATGAAGCGGTCGCCGCGCACCAGCACCGCGTCGTCCTGCAATCGAATCTGCGCCAACGCTCTCCCCCCCGGCGGCAATTCCCGTGATTCCTGCAGGTATACTTCCCCCACAGTCTCCAGCGTCCCCGCGTGGAAATGCACTCGCGAGCGATGTTTCAGCGTCGAGACTCCCGGCAAAAGCTCCAGCCGCACATCCACGCGCCGCGTCGTTCGCAAGCGTCCGCGCGTCGAGAGCACCATTCCCCGCTGGATTGCCGTATGCTCAATCCCCGCCAGATTCACGGCCGTGCGTTGGCCCGCTTCCGCACGCTCCACGCTTTTTCCGCCGGTCTGCAGTCCGCGTACGCGTAGCAATTTACCCGCGGGCAAAAGCTCCACTTCATCGCCAATGCTGACGTGTCCCGAAAACAATGTCCCGGTGGCCACGCTTCCGAATCCCTTCACGGCAAACGACCGGTCAATGGGCAGCCGGAAATAGCGCGCCGTATCTTTGGCGCTCACTTCCCGCGCCGCATCGCGCAACGCGGCCTTCAATTCTCCAAGTCCCAGCCGGGTTTTTGCGCTCACTTCCACAATTGGGGCGCTTGCCAGAAAGGTTCCTTTTATAAACTCCTCGATTTCCAGGCGTGCCAGTTCTCGCGTATCGCTATCCGCCAGGTCGCTTTTGGTAAGCGCAATCACTCCCCGCCGCACTCCCAGCAAGCGGCAAATATCGAAGTGTTCGCGGGTCTGCGGCTTGATCAGCTCATCGGCGGCGATTACCAGCAGCACCAGGTCAATTCCCGAAGCTCCCGCCAGCATGTTTTTCACAAACCGCTCGTGCCCCGGCACGTCCACAAATCCGTAGCGGACACCCTCTTCTTCCAGAAACGCAAAGCCCAGATCGATGGTGATTCCCCGGCGTTTTTCCTCTTCCAGCCGGTCGGGATGCGTGCCCGTCAGGGCCTCAATCAACGTGGACTTCCCGTGATCAATATGCCCCGCGGTGCCGACGATAACGCTCTTGATGGGATTGCTCATGAATGAAAGAAGGAGGCTACTGCCGCGATCTCCCGGACCCTAAGCCTTCAGGACTTTGCCGCGGCTATCTCTTCCACGATTTCCTGCGCCGCATCACGCGGCTCCGCCGCCGCCAGGATCGGCCGCCCGACCACGATGAAGTCAGCGCCCGCGCGAATCGCTTCCCGCGGGGTGGCCGTGCGCGCCTGATCGTCTTTCTTTTGCAGCTGCGTCCCTTCCTTCGGCCTCACTCCCGGAGTCACGATCAGGAATTCCCGGCCGCACGCTTGGCGAATCGCCTTGGCTTCCTGCACCGACGCCACCACCCCGTCCACGCCCGTCTTTTGCGCCAGCTTGGCCAGCTTCACGACACGCGATTTCGGCGGCCCGCCAATGCCCACTTCCCTGACCGTCTTCGCATCCATGCTGGTTAACAGCGTCACCGCAAGTAGTCTCGGCCGGTCGGCGCCCATCGGTACGCCGGCGCTCACCGCTTGCACCGCGGCGTGCATCATCGCCGTCCCGCCGAGCGCGTGCACGTTCACCAGCTGCACACCGGGCAGCGCCGCGGCAGACAACACGGCCCCGGCAACGGTATTAGGAATGTCGTGAAATTTCAGGTCCAGGAAGATGTCGGCGCCGAGCTGCGACAGCTGCCGCACCGCTTCCGGTCCGGCAGCCGTGAAAAGTTGGCTACCTATTTTGAACATACCGACTAGGTCGGCGACTTGCTTCGCAAATTTTACGGCAGTGGATAGGGAATCGAAATCGAGCGCTACAATCAGGCTGCTGCGTGGATGCGCGTCAAAAGTCAAGGTCGGGGACGTGCCCGAAATTTTTAGTTCTGGCTTTCTTCGCCTCGGGTCCGCTTCGGCGGCAGCTGCATCAGTTCCAGCCGCACTTGGCTTACTCCCGAGTTGATCAGGCCAATCTTCCGGGCTACACGATAGGATACATCAATTTCGCGTCCTTCCTGATAAGGACCCCGGTCATTAATGCGCACCACCTCAAACTTGCCGTTGCGGGTATTCACAACCCGGACCCAAGATCCGAAGGGAAGGCTTGGGTGCGCCGCCGTCAGGCTCTCGGCGTTGAACCGTTCGCCGTTGGCGGTCTTCTTGCCATCAAACTGCGGCCCATACCAACTGGCGTTGCCTACCCATACCTTGATCGGCTTCATTGGCTCGCTCTTCAAAGCCACCAAGGGTGCTTCCATCGCCGGTGCGATCAGAAACATCAGTGGCACCCAGCGAATCGCGGCCCATGCTACAAAGAGTGGTCGTCTCATAGTGTGTTTAATCCGCTACAAATTCTAAAAAAGTGTATCTAAAAAGCCGCATTATGTCAACCATTTTCTTTGGAATATTTACCCTTTAACTCACTGAAAGTACACATGTTAATCTCATTTAGGACCTTCGCAAGACCGCTCGCAATTGCCTCACTGGCCTTTGGGTCAGAGAAGCTGGCCGTCCCGACCTGTACCGCCGACGCCCCCACACTGATGTACTCGAGCACATCGGCGGGAGTTTCCACGCCTCCCAGCCCGAGAATCGGAATCTTGACCGCCTTACTCACCTCCCAGACCAGCCGTAACGTGATGGGTTTGATAGCCGGCCCAGACAAACCTCCCGTCAGGTTCCCCAAGCGGGACTTTTGGGTCCTAAAATCGATGGCCATTGCCGGAAAGGTATTGGCTACGGTAAGGACATCGGCCCCCGCCGATTCGGCTGCCTTGCCGATAAGTCCAATGTCTGTAACAAGAGGCATCAGTTTCACCCACAGGGGCCGCTTCCGGGCCGCTTGGCGCGCTGCCTGAACTACCTCTACTACAAGAGCAGGGTCACTGCCGAACTGCATTCCCCCCTTCTTGACGTTTGGGCAGGAGATATTCAGCTCATAAGCCGCAATCCCCTCAGCGTCTTCCAGCCTGTGGATGACTTCGACGTATTCCTCAAGGCAGTAGCCGAATACATTCACGATTACGTGAGTGTTGTATTTTCGCAACAGTGGGAGTTTGTCGCGGGCAAACGCCTCGACTCCAACGTTCTGCAAACCAACGGCGTTCAGCATCCCGGACGGCGTTTCACATAGTCTCGGCGCAGGCGCCCCCTCGATTGGCTCTCGGGAGATTCCTTTGGTAACGAAGCCGCCGAGTCGGTTCAAGTTCACCAGGTGGGCAAACTCTAACCCATACCCAAAAGTTCCACTGGCAGCAATCACGGGATTAGCGAGGCGCAGAGCGCCCACCTGTACGCTGAGGTCAACGCGATCAGGAGGATTCACTTTCCGAGAGAATATCACGAACCAAGGGTGAGAAGTTCCCTCTGTAGCTCGGGCCTTCGAGGCCCGCGGATTTTCGCAGCCAGGGCGCGATCGTGCCAGCGCAACGGAAATCCTCGCCCCTAAAAGAGATGACCTAAAGGTTTGTCTATTCCCTTTTGGCTGGCTTCCGCAGCGCTTCCGCCAACACCCTGCCATCCCGCGTCGCCAGCGTCACACCCGTCAACGCTCCAAACGTCGGGGCAATATCCCCCGGTGTAACCGCCTCAAAATATTCCCCCGCCTGAATCCCGAATCCCATCAAAAGAATCGGCACATGCTGGTCGTAGTAATACGGCGTCCCATGACTCGTTCCGGTATTTCTCTTGTTGGCTCCCGCTGAGCCATCCATCAACCAATAAGGCTTCTGTAACACAAAAAGGTCGCCGCTGCGCCCCGCAAAATAACTCAGCACCGCCGCCTTGCGTGTCTGCGCAATAGGCGTGGTGCCATTGCCCAAATCCTCCGCACGGTAGACCGCCGCGACTCCCGGCATCGTCGCAATCGCATCCAGCACCACCTTCATGGCCGCGGGATCCGCCTTCAACCGCCCATAGACCCCCTCGGAAAAATACACCTCGTTCCCAGACATGCGCGCCACCACTGGCTTGGCATAATTCATCGGTTCCAGTGCCTTTTCGATGCGCTCCTGCAGTTCCGGCAGACTGAGCACTCCCGCATCCACGCCAGTTTTCTGCATGTCCACTGGAACGGGCGCCACACCGTGGTCCGCGGTCAATGCCACCACATAATTTCCCGCGCCCACTTTCTTGTCCAGATATGCAAACAGCTCTCCCAAATCCTTATCCAGCCGCGCCAGAATGTCTTGAATCTCCCAACTCCGTGGCCCAAACTCATGTCCAACATAGTCGACCGAGGAGTAGCTCACCCCTAGAAAGTCCGTCGCCCCGCTCTTTCCAAGTCCCAGAGTATCCACCGCCGCTTTTGCCAGCTTGGTGAGATAGGTGTTGGCAAACGGGCTGCTCGCCCATTGCTCATAAAACACCTCATCCGGAGCCGCGCTCCCCTCTTTCCCTCGCAAAGCGTGGGGAAACGTTGTCGTCCATCCGTCTGGTGCTCTCGCCCCGGCGGCAGTTTCGTCATAAAGATACGCGCTCTGAGGCAGGGACACCGACCACGTTTTCCCGTAATCCTGCGTTACTGGATTCTTCTCTGCGAACTCCTCCACAAAGGGCGCGGGGCTATACACCGACGAGGTCACCAGGGCGCCCGGCGAGTCGATCCACGTCACCGCGTCGCCCTTGTGCCCCGCCATGGTGATGGCCGACCGCGCCTTCACGGATACCGTCACCACCCGGGTCGCGCCGCCGGTCTGAAATTTCAACTCTTCCGCAAACGACGGCATCCGCATTCTCCAAGCCGAATCGCCGCCCTTCGCGCTTCCACCGGCGTACGCCGAGTTCTTCGCATTGGGGTCGCTCGTGCACGTAGTCATCATCTGCTGCTCGCGATCCCACCACGCGTTCGCCACCATTCCGTGGCTTGCTGGAAACGACCCTGTCGAAATCGTGGAATGCCCCACGCAAGTTTCGGTCGCGGCATACGGATACGCTGCCTCGCGGAACCACGCGCCTTCCGTCAACAGCCGCTTCAGTCCGCCGCTCCACTGCCCCCGGAACTTGTCCACGTAATCGCCGCGCATCTGATCCACCACCAGCAGTACCACCAATTTCGGCCGCGGTGGTTGCTGCGCTTTTTTTGCTGCGGCGCCTTTGCCGCCCTGGCCGCTCGCGCCGCCCGCCAACAACAACACCAGCGCCATGCCCGCCAGCGCTCTCCACATTCGAACACTCCGTTGCCTCTCCAGCTTCATGGCTTTCTCCTTAGCGAATCCGCGGAAGTCTAGCACGCCGCCATTCTCCCTGGGCGGATCTCCTTTCAGGTTCACCTCCACACTTCCTGTTTTCCGGACTTGTGCTAGCATTACGCGACCATGCGAATCGTCGAAAAATCGCAACTCATGTCCGCCGCCGAGATCGACCGCACCTTGCAGCGCCTGGCCCACCAGATCGTCGAGAAAAGCGGTGGCACCAAGAGCCTCGCCCTGATTGGTATCCGCCGACGCGGCGTTCCCCTCGCCAAGCGCATCGCCCACGCCATGCGCGGCATTGACGGCGTCGACGTCCCCGTCGGCACTCTCGACATCACCCTCTATCGCGACGACCTCTCCAAAGTCGCGCCCCAGGCCGTCCTGCAATCTTCCGACATCACGTTTGGCGTAGACAGCATGGATCTCGTCCTGGTGGACGACGTCCTTTATACCGGCCGCACCATTCGCGCCGCCATGAACGGCCTCTTCGACCTCGGCCGCCCCAAGCGCGTCTCTCTTTGCGTCCTCATTGATCGTGGCCACCGCGAAATGCCCATCGAAGCCCAATACGTTGGCCGCACTGTTCAGACCAGCGAAACGGAAATCATCGAAGTCCGGCTATCCGAAATAGACACCGAAGAACGCGTAGTCCTGGTCGACCGCGTCGAGTAGCCCCCTCGTTCCTTAAACAATATCCTTAAGAAAATGGTCATAGCGAACCTGCGCCCCTTGCGGATGAGGGACCTGCTTCTACCCGCGCACCCTGCTCGCTGATCGCTGCCATCTGTTATCTATCCTTTGCGTCCCCGCTCCCATCGCGTAAAATACCTTGTCATACGAGCCACGCTGCGCGCCGCGTGCAATCGAGTGCGAATTTGACCTATCGTTTTCGCGATCTCCTGGCCCTCGAACCGCTCTCTGCGGACGAACTCACCTTCTTTCTCGATCAAGCCAAACCCTTCCAGGAAATCCAGCGCCACCCCCTCAAAAAACTGGCCACTCTCCGCGGCAAAACCGTCGCCTTGGCTTTTTTCGAAAACTCCACGCGCACCCGCCTGAGCTTCGCCACCGCCGCCTCGCGCCTCGGCGCGGACACCATGAATCTCCAGGCCGAAGCCTCCAGCCTCAAAAAGGGCGAAACCCTCCTGGACACCGCCAACAATCTAAACGCCATGCGCCCGGATTGTTTCGTCATGCGCCATGCATCCTCTGGCGCCGCCGATTTCGTCGCCCGCCATCTGGAGATTCCGGTAGTCAACGCCGGCGACGGCACCCATGAACATCCGTCCCAGGGACTGCTGGACGCGCTGACCATCCGCGATCGCAAGGGCCACATCAATAATCTCAACGTCACCATCCTCGGCGATATCGCGCACTCCCGTGTGGCTCGCTCCAACATTCATCTCCTCGGGAAATTCGGCTGCCGCTTCACTCTTTGCGGTCCGGCCATGTGGGTTCCCCGCGAACTCGAAAAAATCGGCCCGCCGGGCACGCCCATTCGCTGCGTCTACCGGGTCGAAGAAGCTCTCGAAGATGCGGACGTCATCATCGTCCTCCGTGTTCAGACCGAACGCCTCCACGAGCCTTCCCTCTCGCAGAGCGACTACATTCTTCTCTACCAGCTCAACGCCGAGCGGATGAAACTTGCCAAACCCGATGCCCTGATCCTGCATCCCGGGCCCATTAATCGCGGCACTGAAATCACTCCCGAAGTCGCCGATGGCCCGCAATCCGCGGTTCTCGAACAAGTCACCAACGGTGTCGCCATCCGCATGGCTATCCTATATCTGCTCATGGTTGGCGCCAGCGAAGGCACGCATCCCGCTCTTGAAGCAAATCCCGAAGCCAAATCCAAGGAATCCGCGCATGCTTCTGATTAAGAACGGCCGCGTCCTAGATCCGGCATCCAAAACTGACGCTGTCCGCGACATCCTGCTCGACGGTGAAACCATTACCGAAATCGCCGCGCCCGGAAAAATCGCATGCGGGAACGGCGCGGAAGTTCTCGACGCCACCGGCCTTGTCGTCGCTCCCGGCTTCATTGACATGCACGTGCATCTTCGCGAGCCGGGCCAGGAAAATTCCGAAACCATCGAAACCGGCACCAAAGCTGCCGCGCGGGGCGGTTTCACCGCCGTCTGCTGCATGCCCAATACCAAGCCAGTCAACGACAACGCCTCCATCACCCGCTTCATCGTGGACCGCGCCATAGCTCATGGCCACGTCCGCGTCTGGCCCATCGGCGCCGCCAGTATCGGCAGCAAAGGCGAATCCATCTCCGACATTGCGGCCATGCGTGATGCAGGCATTGTTGCCGTCTCCGACGATGGCAAACCCATCGCCACCGCAAAACTCGCGCGGCAAGTCATGGAATATTGCCGAAGCCTCGATCTCCCGGTCATCGAGCACTCCGAAGACGTCTCCCTCGCCGCCGGCGCCGTCATGCGCGAAGGCATCGCCTCCACGCGGCTCGGACTTGCCGGCATGCCCGCTGCCGCTGAATCGGTCTGTGTCGCACGCGACGTCCAGGTCGCCGAACTCACAGGCGCGCGCCTGCACATCGCGCATCTCTCCGCGAAGGCCTCTCTGGAACAGGTCCGCTTTGCCAAAAAGCACGGCTTGCACGTCACCTGCGAAGTCACCCCGCACCACTTCACGTTGATCGATGAAGATGTCACCTACGATTCCCGCTTCAAGATGAATCCGCCGCTTGCCGTCCGCGAAGACCGCGAAGCCCTGCTCGCCGGCCTCGTCGACGGCACGGTTGACGCCATCGCCACCGATCACGCGCCCCACGAGCCGGCCATCAAGGACGTCGAGTTTGACAAAGCACCCTTCGGCATTCTCGGTTTCGACACCGCCATCGGCTTGGCCCTCGAGCAACTCGTCCACACCAATCGCATCCCGCTCATGCGCATGGTCGAACTCTTCACCACCGGCCCCGCCCGCGTCCTCGGCAAAGAACGCAAACTCTCCCCCGGCGAACCCGCCGACATCACTATTTTTTCCCTGGATCGTCCCTGGACCTACAACGTAAAGGAAACCGCCAGCAAATCCCGCAACTCTCCATTCGACGGCCGCACCTTCAAAGGCGGCCCCGCGGCCACCATAGTCGCCGGCAGACTAGCCCACCGCTCCTGACCAAACGTTCCGCGGAAATCGGTCACCGATCTACAATTAACCACCTCGCATCCCGTTCACGCAAATTCTCCCGCGTGCCTCTACACTGGAGGTATCAGGTGCCATGCGTCGCTCTTCGCCAATTCGCTTTTTTCTCATTGCTTGCTTTTGCCTGTTCGCCGGTTTCTCTGCCCGCGGGCAATCCGAACGCATCCTCGACTTCCATAGCGACGTTACCCTCGAGGACGACGGTACCCTCCAGGTTACCGAGACCATCACCGTCCTCAGCGCCGGCCGCCAGATCCGCCACGGCATCTTTCGCGACTTTCCCACCAGCTACACTGACCCCTACAACACGCATTACTCTGTCGGCTTCCAAATGCTCTCCGCCACCTGCGATTCCGCGGTCGAGCAGTTCCGCGTGGAAGACCAGTTCAACGGCAAACGCATTTACCTCGGCGACCCGAAAACCTTTGTATCTCCCGGCCGCCACGTTTACACCCTCACTTACTCCACCAATCGCCAGCTCGGCTTTTACAAAGATCACGACGAACTTTTCTGGAATGTCACCGGCAATGGCTGGGATTTCCCCATCGACCATGCCAGCGCCAGCGTCCATCTCCCCGCGAACATTCCCGCTGACAAAGTCACCCTCTCCGGCTTCACCGGCCCGCAAGGCTCCCGCGCTTCGCAACTCTCTTCTTCGACAGATGACGCCGGCTGCGAATTCACCGCACAACACATGCTCCCTCCCCATCAAGGCCTCAGCGTCCTGCTGATGTGGCCCAAGGGGTATATCGCTCCTCCCACTTTTTCTCAGAATCTGGAATTCTTCTTTCGCGACAATCGCGCCGCCCTGCTTCTGGCTTCCGGCTTCCTGGTCACCCTGCTTTACTACCTCGTTGCGTGGTCCGCCGTCGGCCGCGATCCCTCCCGCGGCGTCATCATGGCCCTTTACGAACCTCCTTCGAATCTCTCTCCCTCCGCCATGCGCTACTTGATGCGTATGGGCTTCGACAACAAAACCTTTGCCGCCGCCATTCTTGATATGGCTGTCCGCGGCTATCTGAAAATCGCCGACGAGTCTGGCAGCTACAGGCTCACTCTCACCGGCACAGATGACCGCGTCCTGACTCCCGATGAAAAGAAGATCGCTGCTGAATTCTTCGATGGCAGAACCGAAATCCTATTGAAGCAGGAAAATCACGTTTTGATTAAAGCGGCTATGGTCGCCGTGCAAAAGTGGCTCAAAAGCGCCGAGGAAAAAACCTATTTCCTCTCCAATTCCCGTTACCTCATCCCCGCCATCCTGCTTTCCGTCCTGGTTATCCTCTCGTTCTTCGCATCACTGCAGGGGCCGCAGCGAGTGGTTGGCCTCTTCGCCAGCTTCTGGCTCACCTTCTGGACTATCGGCGTTTCCGCGTTGGTCCTCACTGTCATCGCCGCCTGGCGCGACGTTCTGCGGCACGGGAGCGCGTCATTGATTGGCGCCGGCAAAGCGCTTTTCTACACCCTCTTCGCGATTCCTTTTCTCGGCGGCGAAATTCTGGGTCTGTTCTTCCTCGCCAAGTCCACTTCGCTTTCGTTTGGCATCTTTCTCGTGGCCTCTGGTATTCTCCACGGTGTTTTTGTTCATCTGATGAAGGCTCCGACCTTCTCCGGCCGCCGGCTGATGGATCAGGTCGAGGGTTTCAAGATGTTTCTGGGCTCCGTGGATGGTGATCGCCTGAATCGCGTCGCGCCGCCGCAGCAAACGCCCCAGGTGTTCGAAAAGTTTCTGCCTTACGCCTTGGCATTGGACGTTGAACAGGATTGGGCGCAAAAATTCTCGGGTGTTCTGGCCGCGGCGGGAGCGGCTCCAAACAACTCCGGCATGGTCTACGTACCCTCCTTTTATTCCGGAGCCTCTTTCAGCAATTTCAGCGGAGGGAGTTTTGCCTCGTCCTTCGGCAGCTCGTTGACCAGCGCGATTTCATCTTCGTCAACGGCACCCGGTTCGGGTGGCGGAGGCGGGGGCGGCGGCTCGGGAGGGGGTGGCGGTGGAGGTGGCGGTGGTGGATGGTGAGAAGAGAATTTCCGGCGGATTCTGATTTTACCTTGACCCGACGCGCTGCACGTTAAAGGCATCTCCGCGCGGCCAGGTCACTTTGTTTTTCTTTTTGCAGTAGGGGCAAATCGCGGTGCGTTCGACCTCTTTGCCTAGTCCGGTGGACCCCACGATCCGCATGCCTCGCTGGCATTCCTTGCACCGGAAGATTTTCTGCATCAGCCCTCCTTGCCCCATGTGGCTCTTGGAGGTTTACTACCCGGCGCTTGCGCTTCAGTGCGCGGCGGGTTCTGCCGCGGGATGCAGTCCGTGCTGCGGCACTT
This sequence comes from uncultured Acidobacteriota bacterium, assembly GCA_963781995.1. Classification (GTDB taxonomy): domain Bacteria; phylum Acidobacteriota; class Terriglobia; order Acidiferrales; family UBA7541; genus Acidiferrum. The sequence goes on from CAWAHR010000001.1 coordinate 260,689, forward strand.
CATGCGTTCCCCGCGCCAGCGGTTCGATCTTCATTCGATAGAAATGGTCCAGCGGCAATCTGCCTTTGCCTACCGGATAAGCTTTCTCGATCGCCTTCATCACATACGCCTTCGCAAGCGTGGTCGCTTCCAGCAGCGATCTCCCCGCTGCCAATTGTGCCGTAATCGCCGAGGCAAACGTGCATCCCGTTCCATGCGTGTTCTCGACCTTCACGCGGTCCCCGCCCAGTTGGTGCATCTCTTTCCCGTCGAACAACACGTCGACGGCCTTCTCCATGTGCCCGCCCTTCACAATCACCGCCGGCGCTCCCATCTCCACCAGTTTCCGCGCCGCCGCTTCCATGTCCGCCAAGTCCTTGATCGTAATTCCGGTCAACACTTCGGCCTCGGCGATGTTCGGGGTGATGACGCTCGCGCGTTTCAACAGCTCGCTCGACACATACTTGATTCCGCCGGCGTCCAGCAACTCCGTTCCGCTCGACGACTTCATCACCGGGTCGTGCACCACGTGCGCGAATTTGTGCGCATCCAGAAATTCCGCCACCACCACCGCATTTCCCCGGTTGCCCAGCATGCCGATCTTCGCCGCGGCGATATCGCAATCCCTTGCCAACACCTCCAACTGCTCGCGCAACTCGGCGCTCGGCGTGTTGTGCACCGCTTCCACACCCTGCGTGCTTTGCACCGTGACGGAGGTGATTGCAGCCATCCCATAGCAACCATGTGCCGCAAACGTCTTCAGATCCGCGCCGACACCCGCTCCGCAACTGGGGTCAAAACCCGCAATCGTCAGCAAAACCGGAGTCGCCGTGATTCCTTGCCCGTGGAGATGGCTCATAGTGGTCTGTCTCTCGCCTCGTTCCGGGAAGAAAATAGCCGGTCACGTTTCCCTGGTCGAAACTCCTCTGGCTTCGTCCAGAAAACGCCCGGCACTTGCGAATGTACGCGCACTAAATTTCCTCCGCAAGAGAATTTTGAAAAAGAAAACCGAGTTTTAGAGCATCGGCTCTGAAACTCGGCTCATCATCGAAGAGACTCTAATTGAGGAGGGCCCGGCAACTCCTGACGTAGTACGTTCCACCTTAAGGGAAGAGGCCCCGCACCAGCGTTGCTTCGGCCACGCGCCCTACGGCCACACTCATCGCTGCCGCCCGGGGCGGCACGTGGTGTTTGCGCATCGCCTCGAGCATGTCGTGGAACGCGCGCACAATGATCTTCTGCAGCCGCACGTTCACTTCATCGGAATCCCACAGTAGCCCTTCTTGATTCTGCACCCACTCGAAGTAACTCACCGTTACGCCGCCAGCGTTCGCCAGGATATCCGGCAACACGGTGATCCCGCGCCGCGCCAGAATCTCATCTGCATGAGGCGTGGTCGGCCCGTTGGCCGCTTCCGCCACAATCCGTGCCTTCACCGCTTCCGCGTTCTGCAGTGTAATCACGTTCTCCAGCGCCGCCGGCACTAGGATGTCGCACTTCATCGTCAGCAAATCGTCGTTCGAAATCCGCGAAGCCCCCGGCATCCCCACCACGGTCCCGGAGCGCTCCTTGTAGCGAATCGCCTTGATCGGATCGATCCCGCGCGAGTTGGTCACCCCGCCCCGCGTGTCGCTCAAGGCAATGATCTTCGCCTTCTTCTCCGCGAGCAACCGAGCCGCGGTCGCGCCGGCATTGCCAAATCCCTGAATCGCTACGGTCGCCCCGCGCAGTGAAATCTTCTTCACCTTGCAGGCCTCTTCCACCACGTATACAAGCCCCTGCGCCGTCGCCTCCGCGCGTCCCAGCGACCCGCCAATCGAAATCGGCTTACCCGTTACGACCCCGGGTACGGTGTGTCCGACCATCATGGAATACGTATCCATGATCCAGGCCATCGTTTGCGAATCCGTGTACACATCCGGCGCCGGAATATCCTGATCGGGCCCGATGATCGGCAGAATCTCACTGGTAAATCGCCGCGTCATCCGCTCCAATTCGCTCTTGGACATGCGTTTCGGGTCGCAAATGATGCCGCCCTTCGCGCCGCCAAACGGCACATTCACCACCGCCGTCTTCCACGTCATCCACGCCGCCAGTGCCTTCACTTCATCCAGCGTCACGCCGGGGTGGTACCGAATCCCGCCCTTGCCCGGACCGCGTGATACATTGTGCTGCACCCGGAATCCCGTCAGCACCTTCACTTGCCCGTTATCCATTTTTGTCGGCAGCGACACTTCCAGAATCCGCTTCGGCGTCCGCAGCACCTGGCGCAGGCCGGGATCCAGCTTCAACACCTCCGCCGCGATATCAAACTGAATCTGCGCGATGCGGAAAGGATTCAACTCCTCCCGCGGAGCGATCCGCGGCACCATCGGTGGAGCGCCCGTTGGTCGGGTTGGAACGGGTGGTTTTGCGACCGTGGCCATCAGCTTCGGTCCTTTCCTCTGCGCGTGTCTGAACTCACCTGCGTGTAGCCGTGCTGAACCGCTTTTCTTTCATTGCAACTCAGGCGTTGGCCGCGAACTTCCTTGGCTCGCCTATAAATTTGTTCCTGCATTCCTCGGAGCAGAAGAAAACCGGTTGTCCGCCGCCGCGCTCCACAATCGCGAGGCCCTCGGCGAGGTGCATTCCGCACACCGGGTCGCGCACCAATTTCTGGGAAACCGCGTCGCTCGGCACATCCATCGGCTGGTTCCGATTGGTCACCGCGCCGCCCATGCTGTTCACCAACCTTCGGAGCAGGGAAATACTCCAGGACGCAATCAGCACCCAGAAGAGAAACCGTAAAACGCGCGCAATAAATGTCATCGGATCAGCAGTCGCCGCCTGAGGCATTTCACTCATTTTGCCCTTAAGCAGCCTTGAGCCGAGTGTATGCAGGCCCTTCCGGGGAGTCAAACAAAAAGCTGTGGATTCAAGAAGTTGCGCGGGTTAAAGCCCAGCTCAGAAATACGTAATTCTGCACTCAGAGGACAATAAGTCGCTTGTTTTCAACATTCTGTGCGGCAACCCCCGGAGTTTCCCACTCGCCTACTTCGGACCGGGGATTCGATCGATTCCCATATACGGCCTCAGTGCTTCCGGTATCACAATGGATCCATCCGCTTGCTGGTAATTCTCAATGACCGCAATCCATGTACGCCCAACCGCCAACCCCGATCCGTTTAAGGTGTGCACAAACTCGCTTTTTCCCCCGGCCTTGGACTTGAAGCGGATCCCCGCCCGCCGCGCCTGGAATGCTTCGCAGTTCGAGCACGACGATATCTCGCGGAATTCATTGCTGGAAGGCAGCCACACTTCCAAGTCATAGGTCTTTGCCGACGCAAATCCCATGTCTCCCGTGCACAACAACACTCTGCGGTAGTGCAATCCCAACTTTTCCAGAATGGTCTCCGCGTTGCGCGTCAATGCCTCGTGCTCCGCGTAGCTCTTATCCGGATGCGTAAACTTGAACATCTCCACTTTCTGAAACTGGTGCTGCCGCAAAATACCGCGGGTATCTTTCCCCGCCGCCCCCGCCTCTGAGCGGAAGCATGCCGTCCACGCTGTCAAGCAAATGGGCAGCTGATCTTCCGTCAGCGTCGCGTCGCGATACAGGTTGTGCAGTTCGACTTCCGAAGTGGGTGTCAGCCAGAAATCGGTGCCCTGCAGCTTGAATAAATCCCCCGCAAACTTCGGCAATTGCCCCGCGGCCATCAGCGAAGCTGTATTCACCAGGAAGGGTGGCAAAATCTCCGTATATCCATGCTCGCGCGTGTGCACATCGAGGAAGAAATTCGCCAGCGCTCGTTCCAGCCGCGCTCCCCAGCTTTTGTACACCGCAAACCGCGCCCCGGTTATTCGCGCCGCTGCTTCCAGGTCCAATATCCCGGCCCGTTCGCCGACTTCCCAATGCGGTCTGGGTTGAAAATCAAATTTGGGTGGCGCGCCCCAGCGCCGCACTTCCTGGTTGTCCTCCGCGCCCTTGCCGACCGGCACGCTGGCATCCGGAAGATTCGGCAGCGTCAGCAGCAATTCCTTTTGTTTGGCGTCCAGTTCGTCAACTTTCGCGTCGGTCAACTTGATCAACTCGGAGACCTGCTTCATCTCCGCGATCAGCGCGTCCGCGTTCTGCTTTTCCTTTTTTAGCCGCGCAATTTCATCGCTGGCCTTGTTGCGCTGCGCCTTGCGCTTTTCATTCTCCGTGATCAGCTCGCGCCGCTCCTTGTCGAGCGCCCGAAAGCCCTCCAGGTCCAGCGTCGTATTGCGCTTCTTCGCCATCTCGGCGAACACTTCCAAATGATCCCGGAAATAACTCAAATCATGCATAGGGTTTCAAGAATACAGTAGAGCGGCACCAAACGTCGACATTCGGCCGGCCTGAGGTTGGACTTCGCTGTGCGCTCTGCGCTCTTCCTCACTGCCCTCGGTGTTTAATCTTCTTCGCCGCGGCCGCAAAGTACCAAACTGCCCGAGTCCTTAAGTACCATCCCAAATGAAACCCTCGTTCTACAGACGCCTGCAAGCCCCTTCGCCACAATCATAACTGTAGTTGGGAGTTAGGTTCGACCCTGGGTGAGCGGATTGATCTACACGATCTTGCTCCTGTGCGTTGTTCTGCTGCTGGCGAGCGCAGCCGGATGACCGGCTCTCCTGGAGTTTAACAACCGAGCTTCCAGCTAAGTACCCTCCATCCCCCACGCCAGAGCGGCCGGCACCCCCACCGGCCGCTCACTTTTTTGGAGCACACAACTACACAGGACCGAGCCCGGATATTGGCTTGAATTGAGCAGCGGAGAACTAATGGCGAAGCAGGTGAGAATTTCCTAACGAACTGGAAATAAAAAAGGGGGCCGGTGCAAGCCCCCTTATATTGATTCGACCCCCCCAATAACCGGACTCTCAGTCGAGGTTGAGGTTGAGGTCCGGCCACCCCGGGAAGCCAATCTCATGAATTACCGGTAACAGATGCAAGCCTCTTGCCACCAAATACCCGATTCTCCGCATTCATCTAATCTATTGACAATGTGCAGGTTAACCGCAAACAAATCTCACGGCCCATTCTTTCTGCCTATAAAATATACAAAATCTCACAGACTCCCACTCGCTTCCTACAGAGTTTGGGAATTGCACAGGAGATTTTCCTCGTTCCCGCTCCTCATGCTCGTTGCGGAACGCCCCCAGCTTGCTCAACGACCGGATGCCACTTCCGCCAAATCCACCGCGCTGGGAAGAACACCAGCAAGACCCAAAGCAAAGTCACCGGCCCGCGGCTGATCACGAACAGCGCAATCGCTGACAAGCTGCTCAGCGCATCACCCAGACCCGTCATCGCTGCATTCCGGAACTCCACCGCAAGACTTTGTGCCGGCGGGGTAACCTCTTCTCGCAGGGAAAACAGCACTTGGGCAAAAATCATCCGGTGCTCTGAAGCCACGCGTTCCGCCTCCAGACGCGTGATCTCAGCGCTCACGTTTGCAAGCTGCCGTTGCACTTCGACCACGGTCCGCCCGTTGTCGTCCTTCGCCAGGATCCCTTGCAGTCGTGCCATCGTGCTCTGCGCATTGGTCAGCCGCGCTTCCAGGTCCGCGCGCTGTTGCGTAATCTCATCCGCGGTTTGCTCCTCCCGCTCGACATTGCCCAGCGTCTTCAGGTCAACAACCGCCGCATTGAATTCCGAAGAGGGAACCCGCAGCGTTGCCGTCAGCAAGCTTCCCGCGGGCTGTCCCACCATCCGGAGCTTTGCCGCGTACCCATGATGCCGCTCCAAAATCTCCTCCAGCGTGGCCCGTGAATGAGAGAACTCCTTCGTCGCCACGGTCAACTCCGCCGCGTGCGCAATCATCGGCACGGAGTAGGCCGAGGGCTCTGTAACCGAGTCCACTGTTCCACCTGTGACCATACGAGCCGAGGGAGCCATCACTTTGTTCGTCTCCTTGATCCGCTCCCATTGCGCCTTCAAGTCCCCATCCGTCGGCATTGCTTCGCCAGATTGAGTCGTGGCCGGGGCTAGTAGGCCTAACTGCTTCCCTGGCCGGGTAAGCCAGGAAAGAAACAAAAAGCCGCTGCACATCGCCAAAATAACCAGAAGTGTCCGTGGCACCGCGGGTAGGGCTCGTATGCGGTCAATCAGGGAAGGGGAGACGGTTCTCATGGAATGGCCTCCAGTGCCTTCCCCTTTAGAACGGAGGCCCGCAATTTCCTTGCAGGGAAATTTACAGTCGGGTCAGGTGCCGATCGCCGCGCGCAGGGCGTTGGCAATCGATTCCGAATACCGCTTCACATCCTCTTGATGCTCCGCCTCCACCATCACCCGCGCCAAGGGCTCCGTACCTGAATAACGCAGCACCACGCGGCCATTCGCACCCAACGCCTTTTGCGCCTCGCCCAACGCCCGCGAGACCTCCGGCAGCGACTCCAGCGGCGGTTTCGTCTTCACCTTCACATTCACAATAGTCTGCGGATAATCTTTCAGCCCCACCACTAGCTTCTCAAGAGGTCCCAGCATAGCTACCAGCGAAGCAATCTTCACCGCCGTCAGCAATCCGTCCCCCGCCGGGCTGTCGTCCAGAAAAATGATGTGCCCGGACTGCTCGCCCCCCAGATTGCTTTCCGACTTCAACATCTCTTCCAGCACATAGCGGTCGCCCACCGCCGCCCGCCCCAGGCAAATCCCTTCCTGCGCCAGGATTCGCTCCAATCCCAGATTGGACATCGACGTCGCCACCACGCGGTCGTTTTTCAAAAGCCCTTGCGACTTCAAATAACGCCCCACAATCAGCAAGACGCCATCGCCGTTGACGATCTGTCCGTTGCCACACACAAACAGGGCGCGATCCGCATCGCCATCAAAAGCCACGCCGAATTCCGCGCCCTCGCCGATCACCCGCTTTTGCAACCCTTCCAGGTGCAGCGATCCGCAGCCCGCATTGATGTTCCGCCCGTCCGGCTGCACCCCCATCGCGATTAAATCGGCTCCCAGGCCTCGGAACAACTCCGGCCCCAACTGGTACGCCGCACCGTTCGCGCAATCCAACACCAACCGCTTTCCCGACATATCCGCGCCGGGTATCACCCGGCTGCGCAGAAAATCCAGGTACTCCACATGCAGCGCGTGATTCGCTACCAGCGCCGGGCGCTCCGCGGGCGCCGGTTCGCCGCGCAACTTCAGTATTTCCGCTTCCAGCCTCTCTTCCACCGCATCGGGAAATTTCATCCCCGCGTGTGAAAAGAGTTTCACCCCATTGTCGTGATACGGATTGTGCGAAGCGGAAATCACCACCCCGGCTTGAAAATCATTTTCGCGCACCAGGCACGCCACGCCGGGCGTGGTAATCACCCCGGCAAACGCCGCGCTGGCTCCCGCCGCCTGCAATCCGGCCGTCAGCAGTTGCGCAATGTGCGGCCCGGACTCCCGCGTGTCCATCCCGATCAGGGCATGCGCGGAGCCAAACTCTTTCCGGAGATATCCGCCGATGGCACGCCCGGTTGCATACAGCGTTTGATCGTCCAGCGGCGGCGTCCCCGGTACACCACGCATTCCATCCGTGCCAAACAGTTCCTTCGCCATTTTTCTTGCGCCCATCCGCCTAATAATCTCGACGAAGTCTAGCACACGCCGCGGCCACTCCCCGCTCCCGCCGGTTCGCTGTGCCCGCAGGGGCACGCCGGCGTTTCGTGAATTTTCTGTTGGCTCTTTGTGACATTCCTGCGCCGCCCGCTCAGGAATCCCTCTGATTGTGTTACCGTGTCTGGAATAGGGGTGTTCGGTGTCTACTTCGGAAACGCCGCCAACAACCGTCTTCCGGATCTCCGGGTCGAACTTCAGCATGCGCCTCCTGGCCGCGGCTATCATTCTGTTGTTCTTTTACTATGCCGCCGGCGTGGTCATCACCGTGCTCCTTTCGATGCTCATCGCCTATTTTCTGGACCCTGCCGTGGAATTTTTGGAGCGCCTCCGCGTCCCACGCACCATCGGTTCCCTGATTCTCGTCTTGGTCATGATTCTGGTTCTCGTCGCCGTCGGATACACGCTGTGGCTGCGTACATCGGACTTCGCCGCCGATTGGCCCAAATACCGGGACATCCTCCGCAACGCCACCGGCGCGGTGCAGGGAAAAATCAGCGGAATCGAAGGCAGCGTTAATGAGTTGACCAGCTCCGGCGAAGCTCCCAAGCTGGCCGCACCCACTGGCGACACCGGCGCGATCCACAATCTGGTGGTTCGCGGCATCGGCTCTCTTTATGCCCTGGTGCTCGAGGGCACCTTTGTCCCTTTTCTAGTTTTCTTCATGCTCGCCGAAAAACGCGAAGTCTGGCATGGCACCCTGCAACTCTTTCCGGTAAGCCGCCGCACTCAGGTGAAAGAGACACTGGAAGACCTGCGTGATGTTTTGCGCGATTACCTCATCGGCATGTCGGTAGTCACCCTGGTAGTCGTGGCTCTGACCAGCATCTTCTTCATGATTCTCGGCCTCGACTACCCGGTTCTCGCCGGTATAGCTTCCGGCCTGCTCAATATGGTTCCCTACTTGGGCGCGGTTCTCGCCTGGTTCCCGGGGTTCCTGCTTGCCGTCATCAAGTGGAAATCGGTCAGCCATTTCGCCATCATCGCCGCCGTTCTTACCGGCATCCACGTTGTGGCGCAAAATCTTATTGCGCCGAAACTTGTCGGACGCCAGGTGCGCCTGAACGCCGTGGCTATCACCTTAGCGCTGCTCTTCTGGGGTTTTGTCTGGGGCGGTATGGGGCTTATCCTTGCCATTCCCTTGACTGCGGCGCTCCGGGTCATCTGCGACCACACCGATTCTTGGAAACCCGTGGCCCGCTGGCTGAGTGCCTAACCATTTGTTTCCAGTTCCATTCAACCAAAAGGAAACCGTCATGAGCGCCCATTCCATCGCTTGCAAGTTCGCTGGTCTGCTTATGCTATCCATGCCTTTTCTTGCTTCCCCCGCCTTCGCATGGGGCTGTAAAGGCCACCAGACCGTTGCGCTGATCGCCGAAAAACACCTCTCGCCGGAAACGCGCCAGTTTCTGGAATCCCTGCTTAAGGAAAACCCCATCGATCCCCAGCTCAAACGCTACTGCGGCCCGTTCCCCAGCAGTTTGTTCGCCGACAGTGCCACCTGGCCGGATGATATTCGCAATACGCTGAACAATGGCCCCTGGCACTACATCGACATTCCCCGCGGCGCGCCCCGAGCCCCGTTGGCGAACTATTGCGGTGACACTGGCTGCGTCACCCAAGCCATCGCCGATCAGCTCGCCATCCTGAAGGATCCCCACGCGGAGCCTCGCAAGCGCGCGGACGCCATCCGTTACATCGTCCACTTCATCGGCGACCTGCACATGCCGCTCCACGCCACCACCAACAACGACGAAGGCGCCAACTGTGTCCCGGTACGCTATTTCCGCCGCAACCCGCGCGAACACAATCACTCCTACATTCCTAACCTCCACGCGCTTTGGGACACCTCGATTCTGGAGCGTGACATGGAAGGCGCCGATGCCAACGAATTCGCTGAATTTCTCGATCAATCCTTCAGTCATGACGCCGACTCCTGGCAAAAAGCCGGGATTCGCATCGAAGATTGGACCTGGGAAAGCCACGATCTCGCCGAAACCGTTGTTTATGGGCAGTTGACGCCGAAAGATCCCGTGGAGGCGCCGGTGCCCGTTCATTCCTGCTCCGACGACAACAACGTCGGCGAGCGCATGCTCAACCTTCATTTTGCTGTCGGCGAGAGTTATCAGAACGTGGCCGCGCCGGTCGTCGAAAAGCGCATCGCGCAAGCCGGCATTCGCCTCGCGATGATTCTCAGCGACGCCGTCAAATCAGCGCAGAATCCAAACTAGCGCTTGCCCGCGCCTTTCTTCTCCTGCGATTCCAGTGGGCCCAGTGACTTGATAAAGCTCACCAGTTGCCAGCGCTGCGGCTCCGGCAATTTCGACCACACCGGCATTTTCTTTCGCACCACCCCGTTCGTCAGAATCCAGAACAACGTCCCCGGCGGGGCTTCCTGTACTTCTTTCACCCGCAGGCTGGGTGCCTTCCTGCCTCCCGTGGCGTTTTCGCCGTGGCAATCCTCGCAGTGCTCCTCGAACAAAACCTTCCCCGAGGCGACGGCATCAGGGTCCTTCGCCAGCGGATTCGCCTTGCCACGATATTTTTCGGGTGCCTTCCCAAGTTCCGCGTACACCGATTCGTCTTCTGTGGTTTCGGTCATGCCGCAAGTTGCGCCAAAAATTGCGAAACCCGCGAACAGCACCGCCCTCATCACTGCTGGAGTTTTCCCTTTCATTCTGGCTTCCCCTTGAAAAGTTCAGCGACCTTCCGGTTCAGCCCGGAAATCTCATACGAAGCGCCCCAGAGCAGCAGAAACTCATGGCTGTTGCCGTTCAACCCAAACGTCGGCTCAATTCGAAAAGTCCACCCCGACGGCAGATTCCACGCCAAGCCAGGCGCCAGGTAATGCGAAGTGTCATGCAATCCAAAACTGTAGCGGTCCCCGAGCCCCCCATACATCTCCACGCCCGCAATAAAGTGCTGTAAACAAAAATTACATCTATGGGCCGCCCCTTTCAGCGCCAACGGCCGGCTTGCTCCTATCGCATACCCGAATTCCCATGGCTCATTCGACAAATTCTTGACCGCCAGGGTGTTCTCCGCGAAGTTCCAGCCTTTGTAATTGCTCGAAAGAATCAGCTTCAACTCCATTTCGCGGACCCTCTCCTGGCGCGCCACCGCATTGGGAGTCAGAAAATCCGACTCCACATCGTGCCCTTCAACTTCTTTCAGGATTTTGTCGGCGCCGTTGACGTCCTCGTATTCCACATAGAGGACCGGGTTGATCCAGTGCTCATTCTTCAGCGGTCGGACCCGGTTCTCCCACCGGTAGCCCGTGAAAACCGTGCTCTCCCCAAAGGTTGTCTGCCCCGCCAGGTAAACCTCCGTGGTCCACCAAGCCGTTGCTCCGTACTCAAATTCACTCCAGAACGCTTGGAAATTCGGGCCACCACGCTGTGTACCAAAGGTTGAAAAGTACTCTACTTCCAGATTCCCGGGTTCTTCCAGGTTATGGTCGTACGCGACGATGTAGGGATTTTCTTGCGATTGGACAAGGCTTGCTCCCAGCAAGAGTAGAAAGCACAACAGAACTGGACACGAAAACTTCAGACATTGCGTTGATTTCAAGGACGATCTCCCTAAGCGTCAGATATAAGACTAAAACAGTCCTATAACATTCCCGGACCGCCAAGTTCATTTTGTGTAATCAGACTAACTTAGTCCTATATCTGATGCAAATAAATTGCATCTGCGATCCCTCCGTTCCTCTTTCGCCCCTAAACTCCTTTTCTTTATTCATTTTTTCTGTCCCTGAGTGCTATCCTTCTGGTGCTGTAGCTGGTCTTTCCCAGACTTTGCCCGCCGAGCTCCGCCCTCTTGCTCGCGGGTTTCCTCTCCCTTACGGTCGCGCTTGCCTGCCTCCGTTCATAGCCGGTCGCCCACCGGCAAGGACTCATCCTTCAACATGCGGTCACAACTGTCCGGCAATCTGCTCCTCGATGCTTTCCTTTCGGATCCAGAAGAAGGGGTCATCGGTTTCGGCTTTGATGGTGCACTCTTTCTCTGGAGTCACGGCGCCGAAGCGCTCTACGGTTTCTCGGAATCAGAAACCATCGGCAGGTCCGTCGCGCTTCTACATCCGCCTCACGAGTTGCCGTCCCTCGAGGCACTGCTGCAAAATCCGCGGCTGACCGAGCCTCTCACGGAAGGACTAAGCGAACGCGTGCACAAATCGGGGTTGCATGTTCCGGTACGCATGCGCCGCACATTAATTCTTAATTCTCAGGGGGAAGTGCTCGGGATACTCGAACGGGCCCGCATCGCATCAACGGCTACCTCTGCCTCCGTGGCGGAAACGCACCTGCGCCTCCTCGTGGAACAATTGCCGCTCTTCTTCTGGACTACCGACAGGGACTTGCGGATTACCTCTCACTGGGGGCGCAGCGCCAGCTTGGCGCGGAGTTTTCCCCGGCGTCCCGTCGGTCAGACCATTCACCAATATCTCCGCTGCCGCGAAGATGGCGAATCACCGGTGAAGGAACACTTTCTGGCGCTTCACGGCATTTCTTCGCGCTTCGAATACACCAGCCGCAATCACGTCTACGATCTGAGCATCGGACCTCACCGTGATTCGCGCGGAATGCTTATCGGCTGTATGGGAACTGCTCTCGATATCACCGAGCGCAAGAAATCCGAGGAGGAGATCCGCCACCGCGCCACGCATGACGGCCTGACTGGCCTCGCCAATTACCGCGAGTTTTTCGAGAGCCTTGAGCGCGAGGTCAGCCGCGCCGGACGCACTCATCAGCCATTCGCTCTCCTGCTTCTCGATCTCGACGATCTGAAGGCCATCAATGATCGCTTCGGCCACCTGACCGGCAACCGCGCCCTTACCCGCCTTGCCCGGGTGATGAAAGATCAATGCCGGGCAACGGAAATAGCCGCCCGTTATGGAGGAGACGAATTTGCGCTCATTCTGCTGAACGCTGACGGTGAACGCGAGCACTACGTCACCGATCGCATCCGCAACGCCTTGTATTTGCAAACCGATTCACCCGCACTCTCCGTCAGCATCGGCCTTTCCGTGTACCCTGAAGATGGGAATTCGGCCGCCGAACTTCTCGAGGCCGCCGACAAGCGCCTCTACCAGAACAAGAAGTCGCGCTCCCGCGGCGGCGACCTCGCCAACAAGGAGCAGAGCCGCACCGCCTCGACCTGAGCTGCTCCCATTATTTCCCTCTCCATGCAACGCCTCCCTCGCAGGTGTAAACTCGGAATTTGTGCAATGGATCGCGACTCGCCGCCGCGAGCGCCCTTGAATGACCGTTCTTTCGAGGCCTGATATGAAGACCAACGATCTGGTTCTGGCAATTCTTGACGAGGGCTATTCCCGCAAAACCTGGCATGGCCCCAATCTGCGCCAGTCGCTCAAGGGCGTCACCCCAAAGCAGGCTGCCTGGCGGCCCGCTCCCGGACGCCACAATATCTGGGAATTGACTCTGCACGCCGCCTATTGGAAGTACGCGGTGCGCCGGCGCATCGACGGGGGAAAGCGCGGCTCGTTTCTCCTGAAAGGGAGCAATTTCTTTTCGCGCCCGGAAAAAGGCCAAGCCACGGAAGCGGCCTGGCATGACGATCTGGCGCTGCTGCAAAGAGAACATCTGGCGCTGGAAAACGCCATTCGCCGCGTTTTGAAAACGCCGCGCGCCAAGAAGCTACTCCCTTCGCTCTACGGCGTGGCTCTTCACGACGTTTACCATGCGGGACAAGTCCGCCTGCTCCGCCGCTTGCAGTCCTGACGAACTCGCAACACCCTCCGCGCGCGGCTAATTCTACGTTCTTCCGCGCAGCTCCCTCACAGTTGCGTGCAAATCGGACCCTTCTTGAAACAATCGGATCGCTGCAATGCCCTGGGCACCCTCTTCGAGACACTCCCGCGCATTTTCCAGCGTGATTCCTCCGATCGCCAGCACTGGAATGGTCACTCGTTCGCATACTTTCCGCAATCGCGGCAATCCCTGCGGTTGGCCAAAACTCGCTTTCGACGGTGTCGCATACACGGGCCCAAAAATCACATAATCCGCCCCGGCTTCTGCCGCTCGCAACGCTCCTTGCAGCGAATGCGCGGAAACACCAGCAAGAAATTCTCTCCCCGCGTACCGCTCGGCCAGCAGCCGTTTTGCCTCCTCCACAGGCAAGCCCTGCTCCCCCAGATGCACACCGTTGGCATTCATCGCGCAAGCCACATCCAGCCTGTCATTGATCAAGACTGCGCAACGCCCCGCGGCGTGCCCCAGCGCCTCACGCGCAAACTCGGTCAATTCTCGCCCGGAGAGATCCTTCTCCCGGATCTGGATCCAGTCCACTCCCGCAGCAGCGGCTTCCTCTATCATTTCGAGTTGCCGCTTTCGCGCCAGTTCCGGTGCGTCCGCCAGACCACGGCGATCTGTCACGTAACAAAGCAGCGGCTTATGGATTGGAGGCAGGGGGGACACGTGCCGGCACCGGACGCGAATTGAAGAATCCGAACCCCACAAAAATATCCAGCACACCCACGCCGCTCACCAGCCCGCGGGCAGCGGGGTGCAGCGCGATGTGCATGATCCAGGGGTAGTGACTCAGAAAATAGTTCTGTTCCCAAAACGCCGACCACGGCAGATACAGCAGCAGCGCGCCCAATTCAAACAGCAGCACAACGCTCAACGCGCGCATGATTCGATTCATCAGGGACCTGTGGACCTTAGTGGTGGCTTTTGTGGAGTTCAGCGAGCCGGCTTTTGCAGCGAATGGATGCGATCCGCAACGTCTCGGTAGTCAATGTTGATCGCGTAGACCTGGGAAAAGCTCTTGAGTGCCGCGTCCAGTTCGCCCGCCGACTCCTGGGCCACACCCAAATCATACCGCAATGCCAGTTTACTTTCCGTGTCCATCCCGGGGGTCAGCAGCGCGCGCTCGTACCAGATCGCCGCGATTCCTGGCTGGCCCTTTTCCATGAACGCCAGGCCTAGCAGGGTGCAGCACTGCATCGCATAGCGGAAGGCCTTGCCTCGGTCGTTGGCTTGCGCCACCTTCTGAAACTCGCCAATGGCCTCTTCCAGCAGACCCATTTCCCGGAAGGCAATTCCCAGGTTGTAGTGCGTCTCCAGGTCTTCGTCCTCCGCGCCCATTTCGCCAAGCTCCGCGCGGAATTCGTCGAACACTTCCCTAAGCGGCGCCGATTCGCCCTTCCCTCCGGAGCCTGCCAGGGTCTCTTCGGCGGGCGCTGGCGCACGTTTCGTTTCCTGTGTCGCTTGTTCCACTGGTTGCGTCAATTCGCCCAGACCCAACTCGCCCATCTCTTTGGCCAGATCCGACAGAAAATCGTCGGTTGTAAAGGATTGGCCCTTGACGCCTGCCGCCGATTTTTCCGCGGAGGCATGCGCCCTCTGAGCTTCCTTTTCATCGGCCAGCGGTTTTGGAGGAGGCATTTCCGACAACATCTCGTGCGCCGGCACGATTTGCTCGGGTTCCAGCACCAGTTCGAAATCCTGATCCACATCAAATTCCGGCTCGGCTGCGAGCTTTTCGGGCACTGTGCTTTGTGGTAGGTCCAGGGACGCCTCGGGTCCTTCAGCAGCCACTTGTGCGCGCTCCGGTACCGGCAAGGTTGTGGGTTCTTCGCCTGGCAACAGTTCCTGACGTTCCTTAAATTCGTCTTCACCGGCCGCCGTTCTGGATTCTGGAACCGAAAATTCCCTAGCAATCTCTGCCGCTGGGACCTTCGTTTCTTCCGCCACGAGCGCATCGGCGAAGACTTCAAATTCTGGCACTTCGTTCGAAGCGGGGGCCGCAGCCGGCTTCTTCTCTTTCGCTGGTTTCACCGGTGCTGGTTGTTCCAGGGCCATCGCCTTTTCCAGGAACGACGATGTCAGGTCAAAGACTTCGGACTCCGCTTCCTTAGCCGCGGGTTCGGCGGCAATCTCTTCGAGCTGGGCCTCGGGTTCGCGAGCCCCATCCAGTAGCGATGCCCACTCGTCGGAGAGGTCCACTTCTTCCGCTCCGGATTGCGCCGCGGCTTGCGGCACCGGCGCTTCTGCCGGCGGTTCGGTAATTTCGATTCCTGGAAGTTCCGCCGGAACAACTGGCGCGGTAACCGCCATATCGGCATCCACCGGTTCCATCGGGATATCGGCAATTCCCGGAACCGCTTCGCTCACTTCTACCGCGGACGCTTCCGCGATAGCAATTTCCTCCCCCGCTTCCATCGGGTGCGTCTCCACAGGCTGAGGCATGGCCGCGGCCACTGCGGTTGTGATCTCTTCGTCGCTGAGTCCCGCCGCGCGCTGGAATCGCCGCCGCAGCTCCCCAAAACGTTCGCTGCTCCGGCTATCGCCGCGCCCCGCATGAATATGTTCCAATTGCGCGGCCAGCTCCGCCGTTCGCCGGTCGTCGCCGGCGCCCAGTACAAAGTCCAGCAACTTTTCGAGCGTCGGCGTGTGCATCGGCGCTCGCCGCAATATCGCCTCAAGCAGCCCGATGGCTTTCTGTGTCAGGCCGTAGCTGGCGAACAGGTCCACGTCCGTCAGGGATTGCGCGATGAATTTCTGGGTGTCCTCGTCAAGTTCCTGCTCTTCGAGGGCTGGTTTACCCGGCGCGGTGGACAGCGCCGCCACCTGCACCGCTTCTTCGTCCCGGATTGCCGACCGCAGCTTTGCAGCCGGCGCCTTTAGGATCTCCGTCTGAAGACTCTCTCCTATTTCCACTGGTGTCGGAGTCTGTGGCTCTTCGGCTGGCGTACCCATCTTTCGCAGCACTTCATTCAGCTTGCGCTTGGCGGACTCTTTCTCGGGGTCGCGATCGACCAGTTGCTGGAATATCTCTTTGGCGCGGTCCATTTTCTTGGCTGCCACCAGCGCGTCGCCCAAATTCGCCAGGGCATCCGGCAAACGGAACGAATCGCTCGTCCGCCCATACGTATCCACCAGCCACTCCAGGGGTTCCAGCCGTCCGGGCATCCGGTCCGCCAGGCCCTGCAGCAGATGGGTCACGCCTTCGTGCTCGCCCGCATCAATCATCGGAATGCGGATTCGCGAGAGCATGCTCATGGCACGATCGCCCTGTCCGGATTCCAGCAGCGCTTCGGTCACCTTTTGCGTGGCCGTGAAATTCTTTTCGTCGTTCCCAAAAATCTTCAACGCCAGCGCGGTCGCTTCATCCCAGTTCGACGACTTCAGATAAAGATCCATCAACAGTTCCGCCGGTTCGCCGCCCTTCTCCAGATCCGGCACCCGCTCTAGTATCTCCGCGGCCTGCTTTACGTTGCCAACGGAGGAATGGCTGCGCGCCTTGACGATCAGCGCATCCAGGTTCTTGGCGTTGATTTGCAGCGCCTTGTCCGCCAGCCGCTCGCATTCCGCCTGGTCGCCGCGCGCCAACGCGCGTTGCGCCGCGGATACATAGCCTTCCAGCGCTTCGCCGGATTGCCCCATGGCCTGATACAAGTCCGCCAGCCGCACCTGAATCCGCAGGTTATCCGGCTCCGCCAGGAGCAATTTTTTGAGCAGCGCAATCGCCTCTGGCTGCTTCCCATTCTTCAGATGGAGTTCCGCAAGCTGCAGGAACAGTGGCCGCGCTTCGCTCATCACTCCTTGCTGCACGTACAGATCCGCGAGCTTTTCGAGCGGACGTACCTCTTCCGGCGCGAGTTTCGAGATTCGCTTGTAAACCGCGATGGCTTTGGTCAGGAATCCGTCGCTGACGAAAAGCTGTGCCAGCCGTTCAAAATATTCGATGGCCTGGAAGGTCTCGCCCTGGCGAATGTACAGCTCGCCGATGGTCATCAAGGTGACCTGATCGCGCGGCTCGTACTTCAATATCTGCTGATACTCCGCAATGGCCTGGACTACCTTGCCCTGGTTCAGCAGTTTTTGTGCGGTTTCGACGAATTTGCTCTTGTTGTAGGCCATTCCCAATGGCGACAGCTTCCCCACGGAAAGCCGCCCGCGACTTTCTCCTCAGACGGTTGCACGTACTAAAACCCGGCAAACCCGCATTTCTCACGCTACGCCCCCACTTTGGGGGCGTCAACGAAACCGCACGTGCGTGTGAACAGGCAGTTATCCCCGTGGCGGATACGATACTTCGTGGAGAAGAAAGGGCGAAAGGTGCCTAGGAGCCTGTGGGCCAGATTTCCATCGGTAATGCCTCTTGCACGGCCCCGGCCGCCCAGCACCCCGCATCACGGACCGGCGCGAACGAATGGCGGTGCAGGGGAGAAGGGCCATGCTGGCGCAGCGCCTCCAGATGATCGGGCGTGGCATACCCTTTATGCCTCGCCAACCCGTACTGCGGATAGACCGCATCCCATTTCTCCATGCAAGCGTCGCGGTGCGTCTTGGCCAGGATCGAGGCAGCGGCGATGGAAACGCTCCGCGCGTCGCCCTTGATCAACGACTTCTGCTCGATCATCACATCGAGCTGCATCGCGTCGATCAGCAGGTAGTCCGGCTGTATGGAGAGTTGCTCGAGGGCGGCTTGCATCGCCTGGCGGCTGGCCTGGTAAATGTTCCAGGCGTCGATACGCTGCGCATCCACTTCCGCGACCGCCCAGGCGATCGCGTATTTATGAATTCGCCCGGCAAGTTCGGATCGCCGCTGGGGTGCCAGTTTTTTGGAATCGTCCAATCCCACGATACGCCGCTTGGGATTGAGAATTACCGCCCCCGCCACCACGGGACCAAACAGCGCGCCGCGCCCGGCCTCGTCCAGACCCGCAATGCGCGTCCAGCCCAGCCGCCGCGCTGCTCGCTCGAAACGGGAAGAGCAGAGTCGCGCCATATTCGTGTCGTCGAGCACGAATTTTAGCACTCTTCACCAACCGCACACAGCCTCCCCGTGCCTTGTCAGTCGCCAGAAGGTAAGGCACAATTATGAAGTAAGGATATTCTCTGCTAGCAAGGATATTGCCATGCCGCATTCCACTGTAACCAGGAAGGGACAAACCACGATTCCGGGAGGAATCCGCAAAGCTTTGCGCATCAAGCCGGGTGACAAGCTGGAATACACCGTGGAAGGGGATCACGTCACCATCCGCGTCCATCTTGGCACGCGCGCACTCAAGGGCGCGTTGGCCAGCAAGAAGGGCAAGGGAATGTCCTTCTCCGAAATTCGCGAGGCTGCGGCAAAAGTTGCCCGCGGCCGCGAGGGCATCCGGTGAGCGAGCGAAGGCTGATCGATACCAATCTCATCATTCGTCATCTAGTGCAGGACAACGAGAAGCAGGCCAGCGTTGCCGGGAAGCTGTTCGATGCGTGCGATCGCGGCCACGTAGCGATCACGGTTTTGCCCGCCGTTCTGGCCGAGTGCGTGTTTGTACTGGAGTCGTTCTACGAGCATGAACGGACAGACATCGCATCGGCGCTGAGCAGGCTGATTTCCAGCCCGGGTGTGGAGATTGCGGATGCAGCGATTCATCTCGATGCTCTGCACCGCTATCGAAGAACGAAAGTCCACTTCGTAGACTGCCTCATTGCTGCTACGGCAGCCGCGGAGGACATCTCCGTTGCCTCGTTCGATCAGGACTTTCGGAAATTCAGCGATGTGCGAGTGGAAATCGAGTAGTCGAGATCCTCAACAGGACGAGCCCACCCTGAAGCGCCATCATTGCAGGATGACGGGCATATTTCCTATGGCGCAAAAAAAAGGGACAGGCTCTGCTGCCTGTCCCTTTTGAATTTTGTTGTGCGAGAAATTACGCCTTGGCGGCAACGGCGGGCGTCGGAGCTTCTTCACGAGCGGCGCGCTTGATGCGGGCGGCCTTGCCGCGCAGATTGCGGAGGTAGTACAACCGCGAACGGCGCACATTGCCCTTTCCGACGATATCGATCGAAGAGATCGAAGGCGAGTGCAGCGGGAAAATGCGCTCGATGCCGACTCCAAAACTCACGCGGCGCACCGTGAAACTCGCGCTGCTGGCCCGGCCCTTCTTCGAAATCACCACGCCTTCAAAGGTCTGAATGCGTTCCTTGACCTTCTCGCCTTCCCCTTCCATCAGCCGCACATGCACCTTGATGGTGTCGCCGGCGCGGAAATCGGGGAGGTCTTTGCGCAATCGCGCTTCATGCAACTTACGAATTACCGGATTCATTTTCTGTATTCCCTGCAGACCCACTCAGGCGGGGCCAGCACTTCTGAGACAAACACCAATTATAGACAAACTATTACGGTTTGCCTAGCAGTTTTGGGCCGCGGAAATCAGGCTGCAGACCACATAGACCTCATCCTCGGCCAACATCCGTATACAAATCAGGCCGGTTGCGCCGGGTTTTCTCCATGGCCTGCTGGGCGCGCCATTTGGCCACTTCGGCGTGATGCCCGCCGATCAGCACGTCCGGAACCTTCCAGCCGCGATATTCCGCCGGCCGCGTGTAATGGGGATAATCCAACAACATTTTTTGAACTTGCGGGCCAGCTTGCTCGCCACTCGCCACTCGCCACTCGCCACTTCCTGAAAAGGATTCATTCTCCGTGGAGGCTTCGTTGCCCAACGCTCCAGGCAAAAGCCGCGTCACCGCATCCAGCACTATCGCCGCGGGCAATTCTCCTCCGCTCAAAACGTAATCGCCCACGGAGATCTCCTCCGTCGCCAGGTGCTCTGCCACGCGCTCGTCCACTCCCTCATAGCGCCCGCAAATAAAGACGATTCGTTCGAGCTTGGCCAACCGCCGCGCCGTTTCCTGGGTAAACAATTTCCCGGACGCTGACATCAGCACAACCGCCGTTCCCAGTGGGGGAGCGCTTGCTCGCGCCGAGTCGCCCATTGATTGCCCCAGCAGCCTCTCCACCGCCTCAAACAGCGGCTCCGGCTTCAGCACCATGCCTTCGCCGCCGCCGAACGGACGGTCGTCCACCGTCTTATGCCGGTCCTTGGTGAATTCGCGCAGATCCTGCACATGAATCTGCACAATTCCGGCTTCTTTCGCGCGCCGAACAATCCCGTAGTCCAGCGGCCCCGCAAAAAATTCCGGGAAGATGGTGATCAGGTCAAATCGCATGTTACTCGGCCGAGTTCAACTCGCTTAGGCCTTCTGGCAGCGTAACATCAATGCGCCGAGCGGCGACATCGATGCGCCGGCAGATATCCTCGGCCAGCGGCACCAGCAGCTCGCCCGCGGAAGTCTGCACCTGCAGCAACGGCGTCCCTGCCGTGCCTTCCCCAGGAAAGAAAACATCCTGCACCGTTCCCAGCACCCGTGGCGCTTCTTCCATGGCACAAGCAGGTGAAGCCAGCCTGGATTCCACCGCGGGGTTATCAAACACCCTGCAACCGATCAGATCGCTGACAAAATATTTCCCGGCGGGAAGCGCTACGCGATCCGCCATAGGAATCAACACTTCGAGCCCGCGCAGCTTCTCCGCCGCGTCGATGGATGCGCAGCCTTCAAAATGGAAGATCCCATGCTCCGGGTGGTTGCGGTCCACCCAGAAGTTCCGCAAGCCCGTAATTTGCGGTTCGCCCTGACCGCCGCGCAGGTAAATATGTTTGAGGGAAGAAAGCCGTGCAGGAAAATCGGTGAACAGCTCCGCCAGAACTTCGCCCTTGTTTCCGCGCGATCGAATGATCCGCGCGACCTGTACCCAGCCCGGCTGTTCGGTGGGAGGTTTCAATCTTCGAGTATCTCAAGCGTGAAGCGCTTGTGCAGCTTCATTCCAGCCGCGCCCAGCAGCGTGCGAATGGCTTTGGCCGTCCGCCCCTGGCGCCCGATCACTTTGCCTAAATCTTCCGGATGGACTCGCAACTCCAGCACAGTCACCTGCGAGCCTTCCACCGCTTTGACTTGCACGCCCTCCGGACGATCCACCAGGGCTTTGGCAATTTCCTCAACCAGTTCCTTCATAACGCTCCGCCTCCATGTCCGATGGACAAACTAATACCCATCTCCCCCTCCCCATCCGCTGGAGGGAGTTAAGCAAAATTACGACCTGGACATGAGCAAGAGAGCTGAGCCTAAGCTAAGCTATTTTTTGCTGCTTGAGAAAACTCCGAACAGTATCGCTTGGCTGTGCCCCTACTCCAAGCCAATACTTGATGCGATCGGAATCCAACTTGATCTCCGCGGGCTTTTTCAGTGGGTCGTAGGTCCCGACTGCTTCACGCACGCGACCATCGCGGGCCCGAGTCCGCTCAATCACCACCACACGGTAAAACGGCTTCTTCTTTTTGCCAATCCTGGCCAATCGAATCGTTAACACTAAAGTACGTCCTCCCTAAAGACCTCTTATTCTACGTGACTTCCCACTTGGCAGCAATCGGCGTATTGCCCTTGCGCGCCCCGTCAAGGCCCTCCAACTTATCCTCGTTAGGTCAGGAGCCACCCCCAGCCCGCATCTCGAATTTATACTTCTTGCTTTCCCCCACCCCGTCGGCAAGACTTTCGGGAATGATCCGGGCAGCCTCCTTGTTCCATCCGCCCAGTTAACGCCCGGGTTCCTGCGCGCGGCGGGGTGTTAAACCTTGAAGGCCCTCGGTTCATTCTTACTCTTTGCCACAGTTCAAGCTGCTTTCCTGCTTGGGCCCGGCCCCACGCAAGCGCAAAGACCTGGTTCTGCACCACAATCTCCTTGGGGAACCCAGTTGGGCGCAGTGAACGGAACTGCCGATCTAGTCGTGACCGTGCACGATGAGAAGCACGGAGAATTAGCCCAACCGGCAAAAGTGACCCTTCTGAATCGCAAAGGGGAGATTCGCGCCTCCAGCCTTACCAAGAAAGGCCAAGCTTTCTTCCGGGGCATCCCACTGGACACCTACGAGCTAACAGTGGAAGCTCCGGGGTATTCGGACTTACACGCAGGTGCCGTCCTCCTTCACGAGGGAGAATTGCAACACCTCGATGTGATTCTCCAGCCGCGGGAGGCCGCCTCTGGCTCCAGTGGTACTCCACCGCCATCCCTTTCGTTCAAGGAACAGAAGGAGCTTACCGCTGGACTGCGGGCCATGCAGGCCCAGAAATTTCGAGACGCCAAGAAGCACTTTCTGTCCGCCGCCAAAACATCCCCGAATCATCCGGATGTCGATTACCTGCTGGGTGTTCTCTCGGCCATGACCGGTGCGATGGAAACGGCCACGCAATATTTTGAAGACGCCGCCACGCGCTACCAGCATGTCCCTTCTCTCACCGCTTTGGGTGAAATCTACCTGGTCGAGGGAAACCTGACGGAAGCGCGGCAGCGTCTGGAGACTGCCCTGCGCGTTGCTCCGAACAGTTGGCGCGCGGACCAACTGCTGGCCGCCGTGTTTCTCAAACAACATCTTTATGCACAGGCGATTGAGCATTCGGAACTTGCGCTGCAAACCGGCAAAGCCGCCGCCAAAGGAGCCCAGCTAACGCTTGCACAGGCGCTGGCGGACTCTGGCGATCGCCGCCTATCAGACCAGGTCCTGAACGAATTGCTTCGTCAGAATCCGAATCAGGAACAGATGAAGGAAGCCAAAAGGATGCTGGGAGCCAATCGCGAACCACCGGCCACCGCAAACCTGGCAGCCCAGTCTGACGCCGCCCCCGCTTCCAAACCGCCCAATAGTTCCGGCTCCGCCGCTTCGGCAAAGTTGCTTTACGCCAGCCTGCCATTCGACCCCGCGAGCCTCGCGGATCAGTATCAGCAATGGCTTCCCCCCAATATTGACGACGCGGTGCCCCCTGCCGACAACAGGATTTCCTGTCCCCTCTCACAGATCCTTGAGCAAACGGGACACACCGTAGTGGAGTTCGTCAGCAACGTCGATCGCTTTTCGGCCACCGAAACTATGAATCACCAGGCCCTCAATGAGTTCGGCCTGGCAATCCATTCCGAGAAGCGCAATTTCAACTATCTAGTCTCTATCGAGGAATTCAAACCCGGCGCATTCGATGTTCAGGAATTTCGCGATGGACTTACCACTCCCGACATTTTCCCTGAGCACGTAGCCACAGTGGGCACCGTTGCCCTGGTTTTCGTTTTCCATCCAAACTACATGGATGATTTTGATTTCCGGTGTGAAGGACGAACTCATCAGGGGGGGCAGGATGCCTGGCAGATTCATTTTTCGCAAAAGCCCGACCATCCTCCCCGGCTGCGAAGTTATCGGCTTGCAAACCTCTATTACCGCGTTGGCCTCAAGGGCCGCGCGTGGATCTCCACCGAAACCTTCCAGGTTCTTCGGATGGAGAGCGATCTGACCACGCCGGTTCCGGCAATCCGGCTGCGCGCGGATCATGAAGATATCCAGTACGGCCCGGTCTTGGTTAAACGGAAGCAGCTGGTTTTGTGGCTTCCTGCCTCCGCTGAAATTTATTTAGACTTTAACGGTCATCGAATCCATCGCCAGCAGGAGCTCAGTGATTTTTTCTTCTTCTGGGTCAATTGAGGCAAGCGGACCTGCAGTCCACAAACTAATGTAGATGAGCAGTACACATAAAGAACTTCCGATAGCCGGATTCTGCAAGCCGAAACCTGCGAACGACTATGTCAGGCGATTCAGGCCGTTGAAAGCCGCGGCTTTGTAGCATTCCGCGAGGGTCGGATAGTTGAAGACGGTGTTGATGAAATAGGTGATCTTGCCTTTCAAAAGCAGCACGGCCTGGCCGATGTGCAGCAACTCCGCTGCGTCTTCCCCAAAAATGTGCACCCCCAGCAATTCCAGGGTTTCCCGGTGGAAAAGCAGCTTCAGCCGCCCGTCGGTATGCCCGGAAATCTGCCCGCGGGCAATCTCCCGGTAATACGCCACTCCCACCTCATAAGGCACGTCGCTTTCCGTGAGTTGCTCTTCCGTCTTGCCGATAAACGAAATCTGCGGAATCGTGTAAATGCCATACGGGTAGCCCGCGGGATCGGATTCCATTTGCAGTCCAAACGCCCGCGCGGCGGCGATGCGCCCCTGTTCCATGGACACGGAAGCCAGGCTCGGAAAACCAATCACGTCGCCAACGGCAAATATATGCGGCTGGCAGGTGCGGAAGTCCTTGTCCACCTTAATTCGTCCGCGGTCATCCGATTCAATTCCCGCGTCCGCCAGATTCAGGCGGTCAATATTCCCCTGCCGACCGACGGCGTACAGCAGCGCATCGCCCACGATCCGCTTGTTGCTGCCCAGGTTCGCCGCCACTTTTCCGTCCGGCTGTTCTTCCACACTTTCGACTTCCTCATTCAGCCGCATGGTCGCGCGGCGATCCCGCATGTGATAGCTCAACGCTTCAACCATTTCCGCGTCGGCAAATTCCAGCAGCCGCGGACGTTTTTCCACGATAATCACGCGCACGCCCAGGGTGGCGTACATACAGGCGTATTCCACGCCAATCACCCCGCCGCCAACCACGATCATCGTCCGCGGAATCACCGGCATGCTCAGAATCTGGTCGCTGTTGATGATATTGCGGCCGTTAATTCCCACCTTCTCATTGGTGGCAGGTTTTGTTCCGGTGGCGATCACCACGTATGCGGCTTCCAGTTCGCTGAAGCCGGTGCTATTTTCCACCCGGATGTGATGCGGATCGGTGAACGAAGCCGTGCCGTGAAACATCTCCACGTTGTTGCGCCGGAGCTGGTCCTGCAACACCGCGGCTTCGTTCTCAATCACGCGGTTCACGCGAAAATTCAGATCGCTCATGGTGACGTTTTCCTTGGCGTGGTAAGTCGCGCCATAAAACGCCTGATCGTAAAAGCCCGAGAGGTGCAGCACGGCTTCGCGCATCGTCTTGCTGGGAATGGTTCCGGAGTTGATGCACACCCCGCCAACCATGGCTTGCTTTTCCACGATGGCGACGGCCTTGCCGATTTTTGAGGCTTGGATGGCGGCTCGCTGTCCGCCGGGGCCAGAGCCGATGACCACTAGATCAAACGGTCGCATTTGAGGAGTCCTGAACTTCTTCGGCGGGTACCGCGGGTTCTGCAGGAGCGGCTCCTTCCGCACCCTTAGTATAAGTGACTTGGGACGCCAATTCCTTGTTTCGGCCTGATCTGTTGCCGCCGCCGTTCACCAGAGCCATCAAATGCTCCTGGACGGAGAAGCCCTTGGCGCTTCGCCCGCGGCGAATGTACTCATGTGCTCCATCCGGCCCCAGAACCCGCGCTTTCAGATTGTCCGCCAGATACGCGGGAAGAATTTCCTCGCAGATGCGCTGCCGCAGTAATCCGTCCTTCAGCGGAAAAAGAACTTCCACGCGTTCGTAGAGATTGCGCGGCATCCAGTCCGCGCTACCCAGGTAAATCTCCGGCTTGCCGCCATTTTCGAAATAAAAGATGCGGCTGTGCTCCAGAAACCTGCCGACAATGCTGCGCACGCGAATGCGGCCGCTGATCCCGCGCAAACCCGGCACCAGCGTGCATTGGCCCCGGACGATCAAGTCGATTTCCACGCCCGCCTGTGACGCGCGGTACAGCGCGCGAATCACCGGCGGGTCCACCACCGCGTTGCATTTCGCGATGATTCGCGACGGGCGGCCGCGCCGGGCATGGTGCGCCTCGCGCTCAATCAGCGCGATGCAGGTTTTGGCCATGTCTTTCGGCGCGACCATCAACGGCTTGTAGTGCCCCTTATCGGCATACGCGGTCAGAAAGTTAAAGACGTCGTGGACCGCCGAGGTGATCGAGGAATCGCTGGTAAACAAGCTGAGGTCCGAGTAGTAGCGCGCCGTGGACGGATTGTAATTTCCGGTGCCCAAATGCGCGTAGCGGCGGATTTTCCCATCGGGATCCTGGCGCACCACCAAGGCCAGTTTCGCGTGGGTCTTCAGGCCGACAAGGCCGTGAAACACCTGCACCCCGGCATCCTCAAAGCTGCACGCCCAACGAATGTTGGTGGCTTCATCGAAACTCGCCTTCAGCTCCACCACCACGGTCACTTCTTTTTTATCCGCCGCTTCGAGTAACGCGCGGGCAATCGGCGAGTCCGAATTCGTGCGGTACAACGTCTGCTTCATGGACAGGACGCGTGGATCGTGCGCCGCGGTCTCCAGAAAATTTACCACCGGATCGTATGAATCATAGGGGTGGTGCAGCAGCAGATCCTGGCGCCGCAACGTTTCAAACAGTGAGTCGGCGTCATATCCGATTTGCACCTGCCGCGGCACGAATTTTGGATATTTCAGATCCGGCCGTGGCGCCTCGTCGTAAAGATGAAACAACCGCTGCAAATTGACCGGCCCCGCCACGCGAAACACCAGCGATTCATCGAGTTCGAATGTAGAGACCAAGTGGTCCACGATTTCCGGATGCGCACCGGACTCGATTTCCAGGCGTACCGCATGCCCCTTGCGCCGCTGCGCCACCTGGGAATCCACCGCATCCAGCAGCGTGCGCGCTTCCTCTTCTTCAAGGTACAGGTTGCTGTTGCGGGTAACACGAAATGGCGTGGACGCCAGAATTTCGAATCCTCGATATAGCTTTTCCGCATAAATCGAGATGATGTCCTGCAGAAAGACAAAGTGGCGGCCCCCGTTCGCCGTCGGCACGCGCAGCAGGCGCGGCAACGCACGCGGCACGGTGACCACGCCAAAAAATGGCTTGTCCGCGGAGCGCCGCTTGCGCCGGAGCAGAAAGGCGATGCACAGCGCCTTGTTCAAAACGTGTGGGAACGGATGAGCGGGATCCACGGTGACCGGCGTAAGCATCGGATAAACCCGCCGCTCGTAAAATGTCTTGGCCAATTGCTCGGCCTTGCTATTCAGGTGATCCACGGGGAGCACACGGATCTGGTGCTTGGCCAGCGCGGGAAGCAATTCTTCGTTCCAGCACTTGTACTGCTCGCGGACGAAAACCTGCATTGCCGACGTGACCTTTTCCAACTCCTCGGCGGGCGTCAGGCCGTCGGGACTCACGTCGCGGGAACCATGTTCGATCTTCTGGAGGAAACTGGACACCCGGATTTCGACGAATTCGTCCAGATTGTTGGCGGTGATGGCCAGGAATTTCACGCGCTCCAGCAGCGGATTGCTTTTGTCCTGGGCCTCTTGGAACACGCGGCGGTTGAAGGCCATCCATTGCAAGTGGCGGTTGAGGTAAAAGCGCGGATCATCCAGGTTGATGCGGGCCATAGGTCGTCTCAAAGAGGCGCGTAAAAGTATCTCACGCGTGTTACGCCAAGATAAATGCTCTTTCTTTGAGGGACGCCGGAGGTTTCCACGCAATCTGAAATGCGTCCGGCAATTTCGTGCGCAATTTATTTGTGCGACATTGCAGCCATTGTCGCGGACTCAGCCCATTCCGGCGAGCTTGCCGAGGCCTTTCATCCGGGAACGCGCGGCCATCGCGCCGTACTGCTTCATCATCGTGCGCATCTGCAGGTATTGCTTGATCACCGTGTTCACGTCCTGCACGGTGGTGCCGCTGCCCCGGGCGATGCGCTTGCGCCGCTTGCCGTCAATCACGTTGTGGTCGCGGCGCTCTTCATTGGTCATCGAGTTGATGATCGCTTCGACTTGCTTCAGCTTGCCTTCGTCAACCGAGGCGTCCTTCGGCAGGTTTTGCAGCGGACCGACTTTCGGCAGCATGTCCACCAACTGGTCCAGCGGTCCCATTTTCCGGATCTGCTTCAATTGATCGCGGAAATCTTCCAGCGTGAACTCTTCCTTGCGCAGTTTGCGCTCGAGTTCCATCGCGGCCTTTTTGTCAAAGGCCGATTCCGCGCGCTCGATCAGCGACAGGATGTCACCCATCCCCAGCACGCGGGAAACAATGCGCTCCGGATAAAAGGCTTCCAGCGCGTCATACTTTTCGCCCAGGCCCACGAACTTCACCGGCGCACCGGAAACCTTGCTGATGGAAAGCGCCGCGCCGCCGCGCGCATCGCCATCCAGCTTGGTCAGGATCACGCCCGTAAGTCCCAGCCGCTTGTGAAATTCGCCCGCGGAGCGCACCGCGTCCTGCCCGATCATGGCGTCGGCGATGAACAGCATTTCGGTGGGCTGCAGTTCTTTCTTCAGCGTCGAAAGCTCGTTCATCAGGTCATCGTCAATGTGCAGACGGCCGGCGGTGTCCACGATGACCACGTCACTCGCCGATAGTTTTGCTTCCCGGATCGCGCCGCGCACGATTTCCAGCGGCTTGTCCGTGCCCGTCGCCGGCCACACGGAGATGCCGATGGACTTGGCCACTTGCAAGAGCTGTTCGCGCGCGGCGGGGCGATATACGTCGGTGGAAACCACGATGGGACGATGTCCGTGCTGCGAAAGCCATTTCGCTAGTTTTCCCGTGGTGGTTGTCTTGCCGGAACCCTGCAACCCGACGATCATCCAAACCGAAGGAGGCTTCGATGCAAACAGTGGCTTGGCATGCTTGCCCAACAGGTTTAGCAATTCGTCGCGGACAATCTTGACCACCTGTTGGTCCGGTGAAAGCTGCAGCATCACTTCCGTGCCTAGCGCTTTCGCGCGAATATTGGCCAGCAGCTCGTCGGTCACGGCGACGTTGACGTCACCTTCGAGCAGCGCTTCGCGGATTTCCACCAGTGCCGCGTCCAGGTGCTCTTCGGTGAGCTTCCCTTGCCCGCGCAGGTTTTTGAACGTTCTTTGCAACCGATCTGTGAGGTTTTCAAACATGGGTGTAATTGGCTCTTATTGATGCCTATCTATTGTACCGCTTGAAGCCCTGGCGTGCAGCAGGGCCCCGTGGACGGTCATTATCATTTGTAGGCGTGGGTTGCGAAATCCGCTCCCCGCAGGTTGCGGATGCTTCAGAACGCGAATCTGACTCCGAGTTGCGCGGCGAAGGGTATGCCGACGGTGGTGCCGGGCCCGAAAAAATCGCCCAGGGCGCCGGCGGGTGCGCGCAATTGGTTGAGGCTGGTGATGGGCACCGCGCATGCAGGTGTTGGGCACAACGCGGTGGCGTTGGCCAAATTGTTCACCGGCGTCGGGAGCGCGGAAATATCGGTCACGAAATTTGCCCCGGGATTGTTGCGGTTGAACAGATTGAAAAACTCCGCAAACGGAATAATCGACCAGCGATCGTGAAACGCAAATGGCCGGCTGACGCGCAAGTCCACCTGAACATAAGGAGTGCCCCGCAATTCGTCGAGCGTTGTCTCTACTCCGTTTACCACCGCTCGAGTCCCCACCGGCGTCGTCAGTGTGAGGGGCCGGGCACTTTCTGCTTGCGCCAGCGTCGCCAACTGGAGTCCCGCGGGCAATTGAAACGTGCCGACCAAAACAAACCGGTGGCGTACATCTTCGCCGGATGGACCATAATCGCCCGGCGCGAAGGCATTCTGCGGATCGCACACCCCATTCACATAATCGAACAATTCGCCCAGCACGCATCCCCAGGTACTGGCTTTCGAAAAGGTGTAGTGCGCCGTGAAATGCGCACGCCGCGAAACATTTCCTTGTAACCGCAGCGACAACGCGTCGTACACCGAGCGATTGTCCGAGCGGTACACGCTCGCTGCTTCATATCCATAATTGCGATACGCATGCATCCCGGTTTCATGCGTATAATCCGCGCTGATCATCCAGTTTACGGAAAGCGCATGCTGAATTCCGGCGGTCGCGTGCAGCGCATAAGGCGTATGGTAGTTGGGATCGATCAAGGCAGGCGGTGGAGCGGGATACGCGCCGCTGACCGTCCCCCCGTTCACGGACTGAAATGCACCCACCCACCCTCCTTGAGCCAGGTCGTTGTAATAAAGCCCGACGCCCGCGCGCAGAACCGTTTTCTGCGCTCCGCCCAGAGTACGCGCAATCCCCAGTCGCGGCCCAAGTGCTTTCCGATAGTCATGCGGGATGCCGTCCACAAGCCCGATATTGAACGCGGGGTTGAAACGCTGGTCGCGCCCCGACGCCAGGAAAAGCCCAAACGTCGTGTCGTAACGCAGCCCGTAATTCACTGTCAAATTCGGCGTCGCGCGCCAGGAATCTTCCGCATAAAGGCCGAGCCGTTGAACGTTTTGGTTGAAACTCCCGTCGGTTTGCAGCGTGGATACGCTGCCAGCCGCATAGTCCAGGGGAAATTGCGCGAGATTCGCGGGCTGCGCGTAGTAGCTCGGGTTCTGTGGAAACGTAACCAAGGTCTCCGGATTGGCAGTCAGCGCGCCGCTCAACACCGGCTCATGAATGAAGTTCACGCCAATACGAAGGTCGTGGCGGCCCATCACATGGGTCACGTCGTAGCGGAATTGATATTTTTCCTGGTTGCGAAGCACAGGAAATGCCGCGATTCCCGTGACGAACTGGTTGTCCCCGTAAGTCTCAAATCCGGTAATCGTGCTCGAGGTGGTCGTAAACGGAAATGCCAGCGCAAAACCTTGAGTTTCATTGCGCGTTTGCGTCAAGTGCAGTCCGCTGGCGTTCAGCACCAACGAACCAAACCACGTCGGCGAAAAAGTTTCCTGCTGCCCAAGCACCAGGCTGAAATAGTTATTGTGCGACGTCGCGCCGGTGGACGGCAGCGCCCCTTGTTGCACTAACGCGTTGCGCTGCGTGTAGGTGTCTAGAGCGGCGCGCAGAAACCAGCGCGAGCGATCCGACTGCGCCCAATCGATCCGCGCGGTCGCCAGATAATCGCGAAACGGCACCGGAACATCGTCCGGCACGGAAATGCTCGCGACACCGGGAATCAATCCATCCGCCGCAAGTTGCGAAAGGGCATCGAACTGGCTGCGGCTCGCCGGGCTATAGGCAATACTCGCATTCTCGTGCACATATTCGAGCGAGCTGAAAAACCACAGCCGATCCTTGACGATCGGGCCGCCCAGCGCACCGGCGTAGTTCTGCCGCGAAAACGGCTGCTTCGGGTCCGGCGCCGGATTATCAATCGGGAAACGAGCATTGAGGTCGGCCGCACGCTCGTAGAAGGCAAAATCCCCATGCCAATCGTTGCTGCCGCTTCGTGTTGTGATCACCACCGATCCAGCCGTTGTTCCACCGGTGTCGGCATCCATCTGAGCCGTTCGAAACGCAAATTCCTGCAGTGCGTCCGGTGAAAAATTTTGCAAAAATCCACCGATGTAATCGTCCGAATTATCGCCGCCATCCACCGACATCACATTGTTCAAGCCCGAACTTCCGCCGGTTGAAACAGCGGTGATGCGCGCCTTTGTGGGATCGGAAGGCTCCACTGGTTCGCTGCCCGGCGCCAGATAAGCGATGTTGGCAAAGCTGCGCCCGGCGAGGGGAATCGTTTCGAGATCCTGATGGGAGATGACGGCCTGGTGAACCGCACTCTCCGTTTCCAACCCCGCGGCAGTGACAGAAGACTGGCCTTGGACTACAATTTTTTCGCTATTCGTTTTGGGCTGAAGCGTAACGCTGATTTCGCGAACCGAACTGATCGATACGACGACGGTTGCCTGCGCTCCCCCAAAGCCTTTCGCCGTTACGGTCAATTGATAAGAGCCTGGCGCAAGATCCTCCATGCGAAACTCTCCGCGCGTATCGGATCGCGCCGTGCGTGTTAAAGACTTCTCCGTATTGCTGGCAGAAATCTCAGCCCCGGCGAGCCGCGCCCCGCTCGCGTCCTGCACCGTGCCGCGCAACGCTCCCTGTGAAGTTTGCCCCAGCGTCGGCGCGGCAAAAACCGCGCACACCGCGAGGTACACCAGGGAATGGACGCTTCGTGCCGATTTCATGATCAGATTTTGCCTTACTGGCGGCCGCAGATAAGAACGCAGTATAACCGGGATCCCCGCAGGCGCTTGGCCATTGGAAAACGGACTGGCATCTCCGTGCTTCTATCTTATTTCAAATATTCGTCAAACCAGGCGACCGTTCGCGTCATGACGTCCCTCAGGTGCTCGGGCTTTACGAACATATGTCCTTCGCGCTCGTACACGACCAGCTCCGTTTTCACACCCAGGGTGTTCAGTGCGTGCCAAAATTCGTAGGACTGCGGCGTGGGGCATTCGCCGTCGCTGTCACCGACGATGATGAGCGTGGGCGTTTTTACGTTCTTGATGAACGTTAGCGGCGCGCTGCGCGCATACACTTCCGGGTCGTCATACACCGACTTCCCGAAAAACGGAATCATCCACTGATCGATTTTGTTCTCGCCGTAGTAGCTGGACCAGTTGGCAATGCCCGCGCCCGCCATCGCCGCGCGGAACCGATTCGTCTGCGTGACGCCCCACATGGTCATGTAGCCGCCATAGCTCCAGCCCGTCAGGCCAAGCCGCTGCGGATCGACGGGCGCAACGCGGATGGCTTCATCCACGCCGGCAAGAATGTCTCGCCAATCGCGGTAGCCAAAATCCTTCACATTAGCGCGCGTGAATGCCTCGCCCTCTCCGAAACTCCCTCGAGGATTGGGCAGCAACAAAAAGTAGCCGTGGGCGGGCAATGCCATTTCGTAGGAGTGCGCGCTCGGCCAACTCGGCTGCACACCAGCGCCGGGACCCCCGTGCACACCAACCACCATCGGATATTTTTTCGAAGCATCAAAGTCTTTCGGGTAGATCAGCCATCCCTGGACGTCCAGTCCGTCACTCTTCCAGTGCAAGCTTTTTGC
This sequence comes from uncultured Acidobacteriota bacterium, assembly GCA_963781995.1. Lineage (GTDB taxonomy): Bacteria > Acidobacteriota > Terriglobia > Acidiferrales > UBA7541 > Acidiferrum. The sequence goes on from CAWAHR010000001.1 coordinate 293,666, forward strand.
CGTGCCCCATTCTGGTTTTATCCCCTCGTTCCGGCGCGTTACCTTCTCCCACTGGCCTATCGGACCAGCCCACACTTCCGGCGGATCCTCAAACGAGCTGCGCACGAACGCTGCGGTTTTTCCATCGGGAGTCAACGAGAGGCTTGTGGACCAGAATCCGCTGGTCAACAACGCCGGCGCACGATACAGGGAGTCAATCCCGCCGCTGACCGGATCAATTCGCGCGATACTCGATTCCCCGCCAACGTTTTCCATGTCAATGATCTTTCCGTCGCTGGTCCACGCCGCAACGACGGCCGAGGCCCTGCGTTCCGGCGTCAAGTTGCGCGGCGTGCCTCCTTTTCGCGAGATCACAAACACATCGCCGCCCACGGAATCTTCGTCGCTCATCAGCCCTTCAATGAAGGCGACGCTCTGCCCATCCGGCGAAACCGCTGGGCGCGCGATTTGCAGCTTCGGCTTGTACAGCGGGCGCATCTCTGCTGAAGCAACATTCACCGCAAACAATTCCGCGATGTACCAGTTGCTGTCGCCATTCCCTTTGGCAGCGGTCAGAACAACGCTCTTTCCGTCCGGCGCCCAATCGTATTCATAAACATAGGTGTCCGCGGGCGTAATCTGCCGCAGCTTGCCGCTGGCGACGTCCACAATCGCCAAGCGCTGCTCGAAAAATGAATCCTTAATGACTCCGGTTTCAGGCGTTTCCGCCACCAGCGGCCCGGCCTCGCGGGTCGCGTTTTCGGTGAAGAGAATGGCGATGGATTTTCCGTCCGGCGACCAGTTCGGTCCGGCAAGAAATCCTTTCACGCTGGTGAGCTTGCGCGCTGGACCTCCGCTCGCGCCCGAAACATATAGCTGCGGCTGCTCCGCTTTGGCGGCGTCGGAAAGAAACGCGATGCTTTTGCTGTCCGGAGACCAGGCCAGATTGCCTTCATTGAAATGCGCAGTGGGCGCGCCCGCGGTCAGCCGCATGGCTTTGCCGGCTGCCGAACTGTCCGCAATGTAGATATCCTGCTTGCCCGTGGGGGCGCCTTCCGCATCGGCACGAATCTCCACCCACGCGACACGCTTCCCATCGGGAGAAATTGCCGCCTGATCAAAATGCTGCACTGCGAAGAGGCTCTGCTTCGCCTCCCGCGCTACTGGTTTTACAGCCGTCCTTGTTGCAACTGCGCCCGGTTTGGAACTTTCCTGGCTCACAACGCAACTGCTCGACACGCACAGCCCCAGCACAACCGCCATTTTTCCGGCATTGAATTGCATTCGGATTCTCCCTAAGGCGCGGATACTTCGCGCCAGTACGTTATTCGCTTTCTCCGCGGACCGCAACCCGCGGCCATGAAAGTCTGCCGTCTGGCGCCGACTGGCGATAGAATCCCGGGGACGTCTTGCGGAGGCGGTAATGTTTGACCGGCGCGGATTTCTTTCCTCACTGATGGCCATGGCGGGAGCGGCTCCCGCCTTATCCTGGAACTCTTCGGGTGATGATCTGCTCGCCGGCATTCCCACAAAACTTCCCGACAAGTCTTTATACAACACAAATGAGGAAGCCTATTGGACGGAGCTTCGCCGCCAGTTCTTGATTCCTGAAGACGAAGTCTATTTGAATAACGGCACGGTTGGCTCTTCGCCGGCCCCGGTGCTGCGCGCGGTGATGGAAGGCTATCGCGACGCCGAGCGGCTGGCGCAACCCGATCCCGAGGATTATCCCATCTGGGGCTACGCAGCGTGGAACGAATTTCGGGATCCGCTGGCCGCGTTCATCGGCTGCTCCCGCGATGAGGTGGCGCTGACTCGCAACGCCACGGAAGCCAACAGCTACATCGCCAATGGACTCGATATGAAGACCGGCGACGAAGTGTTGATGACCGACCAGGAGCATCCCGGCGGCGAACAACCGTGGAACTTGCGAGCCAAACGCTACGGCATCGTGGTGAAAAAAGTGACTTTGCCGAAGCCGGTGCCGGATGCCGCGACCGTATTGAATCTTTTCCATGACGCCATCACGCCGCGGACCCGGGTGCTCTTTTTCAGCCACATCCCCACGGTTACCGGCGTGGTCCTGCCGGCCAAAGAATTGTCCGCACTCGCGCGCTCCAAGGGAATTCTCTCCGCCGTGGATGGCGCGCACGTGCCGGGCATGATGAAACTGAATGTGCACGACCTGGGCTGCGATATGTACACGTCCAGCCCGCATAAATGGCTGCAAGCCCCGAAGGGCAGCGGCTTCCTTTATATGCGCGAAGAAGTGATGGACCGCGTGTGGAACACCATCGTCACCGAAGGCTGGGACAATCCCAAGCTCCGCGCCGAGCGCTTTCAGCGCATCGGCAGCTCCAATGTTCCGGTGCTCTGCGGATTGAAAGCCTCCATTGAACTGGCCAATGAGATCGGCATGGACCGCATAGAGAAGCGCCACCGCCAAATGGCGGACTACATCTTGCGGGAAATGGTCAAACGCGGCGCGATTTCCTGGACCTCGCCGGACCCGGCCTTACGCTGCGGCATCGCCACCGTGAATGTGACGCCGCATAAAATGCCAGAGATGGAATATTGGATGTGGAAAGAGAAGAAAATCCGCATTCGCGGCGGCGCACCGAACAAGGTGAGGCTCTCCACCCCGTATTACTTGCTGCACAAAGATGTGGATCACTACCTGGCTGCCTACGACGAGTATCGCACGGCTCATCCTTCTTCCTGACCGGCGCATCCCACGGAATCTCGGTGCGCGGGCCGAAAAAATCGCTATCCTTATTGGCCGAGGAGAAATCTCTTCTGTATACTCTGCTGACGCCAGGAAAGTATGAAACGATGACCCGTCTTATCTCTAGCCGCTCCAAATTGCTATCTTTACTGTTGCTATTCGTCGCATTCCCGCTTTTCGCCCAGGACAATTACACCCGTTTTGAATTTGGCGCCCAATATTCGACCGCCAGGCTCACAAGCAATGATCTGGGCGCAACCAATTACTCCGGATTCGGCGGCCGCTTCGACTGGAATCTGAACCGGCGCCTGGCCCTGGAAACGCAGATTGATTTCTTCCCGGAGCACCTGGTGCCGCTGCTCTCCATCCAGGGTGGGCAAACGCTGCAGGCTGCGTTCGGAGTGCGTGCCAAGGTGATTCAGACGCGGCGAATCTCCGTTTTCGGATTGATTCGGCCTGGATTTTTCCATTTCACGGACGTGCAGTATTTTAACTCCGCCTCGCCGACCGGCTACGGCCTGCAACCCGAAACTCACTTCGCTCTTAACATTGGCGGAGGCATTGAATACTATGCGACGCCGCGGTGGACGCTGCGCTTTGATATCGAAGGAAATCCCTACCGGGTGCCGAATTCGACCGAGACGATTACCGGCGGCGGCAGCGCGTTCAGCGTGGGACAAATCGATGACACCACGCGATTGAGTTTTGGCATCGCTTATCGCCCCGGCGCCTTGATCGAAAATGAAAAAGAAAGTCATGTCCCCGGAAAATGGGAGTTCGGCCCGCTGTTTTCGACCATGCTCATCGCGCGCGAAGGACCAACGGATGGCGTTCGCGCCGAGCCTGGATTCGGCGGCTATGCGGATTACCAGTTTTATCGCGTCTTTTATTTCGACAGCGACCTACTCTATTTCCCGCGCGGCTCGAATTCTTCCGGCCCGCATGATGGCGGCGAAATCCTGCAAGGGCTTTTCGGTCTCAAAGCCGGAATCCGCCGCAATCATTTCGGGATTTTTGGCAAAGTGAGGCCCGGCTTCAATAGTTACTCCCAGGCGCTCAGCGCTATTTCGGAGTCCGGGGAATACAGCTACGACCGCTCGACGAACTTTGTTCTCGATCTAGGCGGGATCGTGGAATTTTATCCCAGCGAACACGGCACTTTGCGGCTGGAGGCCGGCGACACGCACATTTATTTCAACACGCGAGACATCAACCTCGCAGGCACGATCGTGTCTGCGGGCGGCGGAAAGCTGCAGCACACCATTCAATTTATCGCCGGATACGGCTGGCGATTCTGAACGCCGGCTTCGGCGCAAAACTATGAGGGGAAAATGAACCAGGATCTCTGGACTTCCGTTGACAACTATTTCGCTGAATTGCTGATGCCGAGGGACTCCGCACTGGAAGCCGCGCTCGAGGCGAGCGTGGCTGCCAAGTTGCCGCCGATTCAGGTGTCTCCGGCGCAAGGCAAATTGCTGCATCTGATGGCGCGCATCCTGGGTGCCCGGCGCATTCTGGAAATCGGCACGCTCGGCGGATACAGCACCATCTGGCTGGCGCGAGCGTTGCCGGAGGGCGGCAGGATCATCACGCTGGAGGCGGATCCCAAGCACGCGGACGTGGCCCGCGAAAATTTTGCGCGCGCGGGAGTGGTCGCCAAAGTGGAATTGCGTCTTGGCAAGGCCTTGGATACGCTGCCGCAAGTGGCCGCGGATGCGGACGGACCATTCGACATGGTCTTCATCGACGCCGACAAATCCAACATGTCCAGGTATTTCGAATGGTCGCTCACGCTCACGCGTCCCGGCAGCGTGATTATCGCCGACAATGTCGTGCGGCGCGGGTGCGTCCTGGACGCCAGCAGTGAAGACGCGGACATTCAGGGCGTTCGCCGCTTCGCGGAAATGGCGGCGAGGGAAAAGCGCGTCAATGCCACCGTGCTGCAAACCGTCGGCGGCAAAGGCTACGACGGCTTCGCCCTCGTGCTAGTCACCACTTAACTTCGCACTTGCAATTGGGCAATCCTATTCGCAATTGAGCGAATCCGGTGCCTCTTGGCGGAAGAACCCGCAGGTCACCGTCTCGCTCAGGTGTGTTTGATTTCGCGGAGCCGGCCACTGGTGACGTCATAGACGAAGCCGCGGACTGCGACTTTCTCGGGAATCCAGGGATGGGTGCGCAGCTTCTGCAACTGGTGGCGGACGTTTTCTTCAATATTCTGAAACGCGTAGAAAAAGGCCGGCGCAATTGCGGCGGTTCCGGTGTGATTCTGGATTCGCGTGCGCAAATCCTGCTCGCTGGTCATCATCAATCCGCAATCGGTGTGGTTGATGACCATGAATTCCTCGGTGCCCAGCAGATAGTGGGAGATCAGCAGGGAACGCAGGGAGTCGTCGGTAACGATGCCGCCGGCATTGCGAATAATATGCGCGTCGGCCGCTTGCAAACCCAGGGTAACGATCGATAGCCGCGTATCCATGCAGGTCAGGACGGCCAGCTTCCGCTGGGGGCGCGGGGTGAGTTTGCGCAGTTCGTGGGTGCGCGCATAAATTTCGTTTGCAGCAAGGACTTCATCAATGACGCTCATGGCTGGCCCAGTTTAACCCAGGCGCGTCGCGCTCGCACGCGCGGGGCGAAGAACGGTCGTGGATTTTCTCCAAACCGGCCTCAGGGAATCGTGGCGCTGACTTCGCTGGAGTAGGCGCTTTCGGCGCCGGTCGTGTCCACTTCGGTGGCCACATAATAGTAGGTTTGTCCGGGAGTGACGCTGCTGTCGGTGAAGGACGTGGAGGAAATCATCGAACCATCCACCCGCGCATAGGGCCCGCCGGAGACAGATCCTCGATAGACATTGAAACCAGAGAAGGTCGCGGAGCTCGGTGTCCAACTCAACACCACCGTGTGGCTCACCGTCGAGCTTCCCGAGCCAGATAGCGCAATCACCTGCGGAGAATTGGCGGCGTTGCTGGTCACGGTGACGCTGCCGGCAAGACTCCCGGCTGCTGCCGGAGCAAACAGGACGCTGAACGAAGTGGATTGTCCGGCGGCAAGAGTAAGCGGCAGGGCGATTCCGCTGTCGCTGAACCCTGAACCGCTCACACTAATCTGCGAAATGGAAACGCGGGAGTTGCCCGTGTTGGATAGAGTGACGCTTTGCGTCGCGCTGGTCCCTGTTGCGAGGCTTCCGAAATTCAAAGACGCGGGATTCACAGAGAGCTGCAGGGTGGCCGCAATGCCTGTGCCGCCAAGCGAAACCACCAGCGGCGAATTGGGGGCGTTACTGATCAGCGTGATGCTCCCAGCAAAGCTGCTGGCGGAAGCGGGCGCGAAGCCGAGGGTGAACGAAGACGAGCCTCCCGGCGCAACAGAAAGTGGCAATGGCAAACCGGACAAGCTGAAGCCGCTTCCCGTCAGCAATGCCTGGGTGACGCTGAGGCTTGCGGTGCCGGGATTCCGGATGGTGACCGTCTGAGTGTTGGTGACACCGACGGAGACGCCGCCAAAGCCGACGCTGGAGGGAATCACGGAGATCTGCGGCTGCACGCCGGTGCCCGCCAGCGCGATCGTGGCGGGTGAATTGGTCGCCGTGCTCACCACGCCGATGCTTCCGGAAGCGCTATTCGCGGTGGTTGGCGCAAATTTCACGGTGAGCGCAAGACTTTGCCCTGCGGCAAGGCTAACCGCTCCTGAAAAGCCGCTGACGCTGAATCCCGCTCCAGTGGCTGCTACATGCGAAATGCTCACGCTGCCAGTCCCGGAGTTCCTCAGGGTGATAGCTTGTGAAGCGGCGCTGCCCAGAAGGATGCTGCCAAAGTTCAGATTGCTCGCGCTGGAAGAGAGCAAATAGGATTGTGCTGGAAGCGGCGCCGGCGTTCCCGTACCCGAAACGCTTATGGTTGGGGAGCCTCCCCAGTTGCGGCTCGTCGTGATCGAAATGCTGCCGTTGAATATAGCCGCAGCGTTCGGCCGGAATACCACGTGAAATGTTGCGCTGCCGCGCGCGCCGAGGGACAGCGGCATCGCAGGACCACTCACAATAAATTCCGGAAGACTGCTGGCAATCTTCTCGATCGTGATGCCTTGACGGTAATCATTCGTCACCACCAGCGTGGCGGCTGAGCTTGCGGTGTTTACGGTGACGGACCCGAAACTCACTGAAGTAGGGGTAACGCCGACGCTCGCCTGAACTTCAGCGGGGAAAAATAGGAAACTCACAACTAATAATCCGGCAAACAGGCACACCAATCGCGTCTGGTCCATTTGTGAGCAACCCTTCTTTTTTGATTCAGGAGCGCGGCCGGAACGGAGAGGATGGGCGTGGCGTTACGCTGCTCGTGAGTATTATTTCCATGTTCAAGATAAGAGCCGCAGCGTTTTGGAACTACTGGTGACGAGGTCAGATTTAGGACAGGGTCACGGATTCACCGATGGACACCAGCAACCTGTCCCGAGTACGCATGGATTGTCCGCCATTGGTGTCAGGCAGTTAATGAGAGAATCGGGTTTGAGCCAAAAGCCCGTTTATAGGATTCTCGCGGGTGACCCTGTTCGCCGCCATTCACTGCCCAGCTTCGGGCGAGCTGTCGACAAGATGTAAGCGTCCGAAGCTGGCCGTCTTGACGGGGGATTACGTTAACGAAGTGAATTCTGAGGCTAGGTTCCAGGGCAGTAGTTCGTCGATGCGGTTGACGGGGTGGTCGGCGATGCGAGTGAGCACGTCGCGCAGGTAGGCTTCGGGATCGATGTCGTTCAGCTTGGCAGTGCCGGTCAGGCTGTAGATTGCGGCGGCGCGTTCGCCGCCAGCGTCCGATCCAGCGAACAAGTAGTTCTTGCGGCCCAGAGCGACCACGCGCAGCGCTCGCTCCGCGGCGTTGTTGTCGATCTCGATCCGTCCATCGTCCACGTAGCGCAGCAGCGCTTCCCACCGGCCCAGCGCGTAACGAACCGCCAGCGCGGTGTCCGATTTTCTCGACAGTTTACCTAGCGTGGCTTCCAGCCATTGTTTCAACGATTCCAACAGCGGCCGTGCTCGCTCGTTGCGGACCTCACGTCGCTCTTCGGGCGAGCGCCCGCGGATTTCCTTTTCGATGGCATACAGTGCGCCGATGCGTTCCAGCGCTTCCGTCGCGACCGGCGATTTGTGAGCCGCCACCAAGTCGTAAAATTTTCTGCGCACGTGCGCCCAGCAGGCCGCTTCCTGAATGCGTCCCGCTTCGTAGATTTGCTCGAAGCCCGCGTAGCCATCGGCCTGCAGAGTGCCAGTGAACTTGCTCAAGTGCGCTTGCGGATGTTCGCCTTTGCGATCCGGCGTGTAGGCGAACCACACCGCCGCTGGTGTTGTATCTCCTGCGGGCCGATCGTCGCGAACGTAAGTCCACAGCCGCCCGGTTTTTGTTTTGCCGTGGCCCGGCGCCAGCACGGGAACCGGCGTGTCATCCGCGTGCAGCTTCGTCGCACTCATCACGTGGCGCCGCAACGCTTCCACCAGCGGCGCGAGCAACGCGCTCGTTCCGCCCACCCAGTCCGCCAGCGTCGAGCGTTCCAGCTCCACCCCTTCGCGCGCGTAAATCTCCGACTGGCGATACAGCGGCAAGTGGTCGCAATATTTCGAGACCAGCACATGCGCCAGAAGCCCCGGACCAGCAACGCCGCGCTCGATCGGACGGCTCGGCGCTTCCGCTTGCACGATCCGTTCACAGCACGCGCACGCCAGTTTCGGTCGAACCTGTCGGATTACTTTGAATCGCGCCGGCACGTATTCCAGCATTTCCGATACGTCTTCGCCGAGATGCTTCAACTCTCCGCCGCAGTCCGGGCAAGCTTCCTGCTTCGGCGGATACTTTCGCGTTTCGCGCGGCAGATGTTCCGGCAGCGGCCGCCGTGCGGGTTTCGCCGTATTCACGGCGACCGCAGGCGCTTGCGAAGGGCTCGCATTTTCTGCGCGCACCGCTTCCAGCTCATCCAGCCGCAGCTCCAACTGCTCGATCTGGCGGTCCAGCTTTTCCGATTTGCGGCCGAACTGTATCCGCCGCAGCTTGGCGATCAGCAGCTTCAAATGTTCGATTTCGTTGTCACGCGAGGCCAGTTGCTCGCTCTTGGAAAGGAGTTCTTTGGATTGCGAGAGAAGTTGCTCGTGCTGTAGGAAGATCAGCGCCTTCAACGCTTCGGGATTCAGTGTCTCTAGATTCGGAAGCGTCGCGCGCAGGGTCATCGTGCGCGCAGTATGCCAGAAACTTTTTTGCGCGCAAGAAAAAAACGCACGAAAAAACAAAATCAGCGAAGAAAAGTGCGCAAGAAGAAAATAGCGTTGCTCACACTGCCATCTGCGGTGCGTAACTGCGCACCGGCCGCCGCCAGTCGATGCCTTCCAGCAACATCGACAACTGCGCGGGCGTCAGCGAAACCGTGCCGCTCGCCGCTTGTGGCCAAGTGAATCGCCCACGCTCTAACCGCTTCGCAAACAAGCACAGCCCGTCGCCGTCCCACCACAGCAGCTTGATCAGATCGCCGCGCTTCCCGCGAAACACAAACACCTGCCCCGAAAACGGATTTTCCGCCAGCGCCGTCTGCACCATCCCGCTCAGCCCCACGAACCCGCGCCGCATGTCCGTCACTCCCGCCACGATCCATATCCGCGTCCCCGCTGCCAGCCCGATCATCCGGCCAAACACTCGAGCGCAGCGCGCAACGCGGCCACATCCACGGCTCCAGCAATGCGCAGAGTCCCTTTCGGGAGTTGGATCTCTATCGTTCCCGATCGCCAAGCGGTTCCGTCACCTTCGGCTGCTCTCAAGGATCGCTCATCGGCAATCTTCACGGGCAGGAGTTTCGTGGCTGTGCCGCTTTCCAGCCGCCCTTCGCGATACAGTTTCCGCCAGTGGAACACCTGATTCGCGTTCACATCGTGACGCCGCGCCACTCGCGACACCGACGCCCCAGGCTGCAAGGTCGCTTCCACGATCTTGCGCCGCTCTTCCACACTCCGCCGCCGCTTCTTCACCCCTGCTACCTTCACACTGACTATCTGATTCGATGTGTCCACGATGCCCCTTCGTGGACACATACAATAGTGCCCACAAAGGCCATCTTCCTCGACTACCCACACTGCGCATAGACGGTTAGAATCGGACGCTTACGCCTACTGCTCACGGCAAAAGTTTAGTCCAATTCGAGAGTCAGGGAATGCGGTGGCCGGGGTCAGGGGCAATTGACGACGGTTAAGGTGACAGTCTGTCCAGTGGTGGAGTAAGGTTGTGCGCCGTCAATGGCGCCGAGACTTCCGGTAAAAGTACCGGTGACATTGGTAGTGCCACTGAAGGTGCCGGTGGACTGATTGAGATTGATGGCCACCCATGAATTCGACATGAAGCTGAACTGAATGGGGGGAATGCCGCCGGATGTGGTGACTGTAAAGGAATACGGTTTATTGACGCAAGCGTTGGGGAAAGTGGGGGAACTGGTAATGGTGACAGGCTCGGCGATCAAGAGAGTGTATTGGACTTGAGCGGTCTGAGGAGGATTGGAGGAGTCACGAACCTGAATGGTAAAGAAATAGTTTCCATCGGTGGTGGCGACGCCGCTCAGGAGTCCAGTAGAGGAAAGCGACCATCCGGTAGGGAGGGCACCCGCCGTGACAGACCAAGAAATGTTACCGGTGCCGCCGGTGCTGGCCATCTGTTGCTGATAATTCACGCCGCGTGTCGAGCCGATTCCAAGAGAAGTCGTGATCTTGAGAGGCTCGTTGACGCCACTGACGTTCAGATAATACTGCATGTCTGGCCGAGCATCACCACGCCAGTCTAAAACGTGGGCGTAGAAGGTCATCTGCGTACCGACGGTGCCCGGGACTTTGAAGTCCAAGGCGGAATCCAAGGTAGATGCGTCTATATCGTCGTTGAGGCAAGGAGAAGTGAAGGAGGGCAAGCCACAGGTTTGCAGGCGGGTGCCGTTCTGATCGAGCAGTTCGATGACGGTATCGAGGGTATTCGCGCCCCAGCTGCGCTGAGCAAAAGTTTCCACATGAACGGTGGCGCCAGCGTTGGCGACCAGACGGTAATAGTCTGTGTCTGGATTCGGAGTGGAGCCGTTGATGGGGTCGATGTAAGGACTAATGGAGAGGACGACGGGGATATTCAGATTGGCGCTATTGCCAAGGGGCGTGGCGGTCGCGATAGAGTCGTTGCGACCGAGTCCTTTCTGGATCTGAATGAACTCATTTGCGTTCGCCGTCTGAGGAGATGGGCTGGAATCCTTGCCGGTGGCGGTGAAGTTGAAGGTGCCGACCTGTGTTGGAGTGCCATCAATGTAGCCTGTGGAAGGATCGAGGGTGAGGCCGGGAGGCAAGTTGCCCGAAGAGATAGAGAACGAGTAGGGAGGAGTTCCCCCGGAGATCGGAATCTCCGAATGATAGGGAACGTTGACGGGCGCGGGAGAAAGAAGATTGCCGAGAACACTGACTGGAGTAGGCGTAACGTTCATCGTGTAGGATTGCGACGCGACGACAGGCGGCGACGCCGAATCGGTAACTTGAAGGACGAAGCTGTAGGAACCCATTTGCGCGGGAGTTCCGACGATGAAGCTACCGGCGCTACCGAGAGTGAGACCGAGTGGCAAGCTTCCCGAAGTAATAGCCCAAGTATAAGGATAGTAGCCGCCGACAGCAGTGAGATAGGTTGTGTAGGGTGTGCCGATGTATGCGGGATTGAGAGAGCCGATGATCTGGACGGCTTGCACGATGTTAACGAGGCTCTGGCCGGAATCTGTTTGGGGAATGGGGTTCGAATCACTAACGGTGACGGTATAAGGGTAGCCGCCCCATTGTGTGGGCTTGCCGCTGACCTGACCGGTGGTGGCGTTGAGGGTCAAACCTGGGGGCAGTGGACCATTGATAGACCATTTCAAAGGAGCAGTGCCATTCACGGCGGTGAAGGTGTCTAGGTAGGACTGCGTCTGTTCACCGTCCTTCAAGGTGGCTTTAGTGATCGTGAGATTGGAATCTACAACGATGATTGTGGAGAGAGTTGCCGTCTGGGGCAGAGTATAGTCGGTGGCCTGAATGGTGAACGAAAACGATCCCACTTGTGTGGGAGTCCCTGAGATGATGGCAACGTTGGCGCTCGTTTGACTATTGCCGAGGGTCAGTCCGGGCGGCAATTGTCCAGACATTATGGTCCAGGATGCGATGGCGGAAGATCCCTGGCCGATGATGGATTGGGAGTACGGCGCGTTAGTGTGCGCGGCGGCTAGGGGCGCCGGATTGATGACCAGGCGTTCGAACACCTCGAAGAAGAAAGACTGGCTCCCGTTGGCTTTTGCGTCGGCAGCCTGAATGGTGGCCGAACTTACGACAGCGGTGCTGGTGGGCGTTCCGGAAATCGCTCCCGTTTTGCTATCGAGAGTAAGGCCATCGGGTAATTGGCCTGAAATGACGGACCAGGTGACGGCGCCGGCAGCACCAGTCTCCTGGAGAGTGAGCGCAAAAGGAAGAGTTCGCGCGCACTGGACCGTGGGGTTGGTAGTAATCGTGATGGTTTCAGCAGGAGGGGGAGGCGGAAGTGGTGGAGTAGGGGTGGTACCGCCACCGCCGCCGCACCCCACGGCGAAGGTCACGATCAAGAAGACGATGAGTGCGTGGTATGCGCGGCGAGTACTGATCACGAGAGCGCTCCGGCGAGCGAAGGGGCGCGGGATGGCCGAAAGACATAGGGATTGTCCACAGGTCCCAAGTGGACTTCTCCATCTTCAAACTGGTCAAATCGCGGGGGAGTGCCATTAAGAATAATGTTGATGTTGCTAATTTTCTGCCCAGCCTGAACCGTGATGGGGTCGTGTTGCGCAGCATTGTCAAAGGCGGACTCATAGTTGTGCCAGTATTCCGCAGCACCGTAGGTAACGGCAGGCGGGTCGAGAGGCCCGAGACTTGAGCCGCCGACAAAAGCAGAGTCAATGTTCTCGGTCTGAATTGTGTAGGTGCCCGGGGTAATGGGAATTTCGTAGTAGCCGATGAGGGCGGGATTGCGGCTGCCGAACAAACTGCCGCTGGAGTTTGTTCCGCTAACGGTTTGTCCAGGATTCCCTGTGAAGGAATAGCCGGAGACAACTGAGACGGCGATGCGTTGGGATTCGTTCTGTGGAGTATTGGGATCGTCAACCCGGCGAGCAATCACGTTCAGACCTTGAACGTGGGTGATGCCGTCGGAGAAGAAGACGAAGCCGCTGATAGTTCCGTAATTCGAGGCGTAGGTGCTGTTTGGATAGAGTTTGGAGATCCACGCCATGTCATCGGGGGCCAGGATTGGCAAACCGGCAGACTTACGGGATTGGCAGAATTCGACGGGGAACATGAGTGGGAGTCCCGCAAGCTCGTCCAAATTGCAATTGTTGACGACGCCGGATTGAAAGAGATCGAGATTGATTTGGGAGTGGTCGAGACCGCTGAAGTGACCCATTTCGTGGGTGATGGCCTCATCAAACTGATCGGCAGTGATTTCGTAATTACTGGTGGAGGGATCCGATACGCCGTCTTGAAATTCGCCATTGAGGAGGATCAAGGCAGACTGGATCTGTCCGGCGACGGGATCAAGCTTGCAGTGCATGGTGAACCCAATGACGAGGGGATCGAGACCCAGAGCGCGGATCAGAGAACCGTTGGAATCGAAAATGACGGGGCTCTGCGTGCCTGCGTCGCAATTGCCTTTCACCAGATTGAAATCCTGAAGCGTTTTTACATGTCCCCCAGAGACGCCGGACACGTTGAGGGCCCCGGCATAGGTGAATCGGATGGCGGTGGTGGGCACGGAGGACCAATTTTGGAAGAGGGATTGTACGCGAGTCAGTCCTTGTGAGTTCGAGATCACGATTTGGCCGGAGGGGTTGACGCTAAGGGGACCCGTATCCACGGTGTAGCGGATTGGAGAGGTGACATTCCAAAGAAAAGGCTGACCAGGAGAGGTGGCGGAAGAACCGGTTATTAGGGATGGACCTCCGGCGAAAGTTTGACTGACGGTGAGGAAGAGCGAAGTTAAGAGGGTGAGGATGCGCCTGATCACGGTCCCACCGCCACGAGCGCCTGGACAGTTTGTTCAAGGGTTGCGAGGGAAACACGTCCTGAAGTTGTTGCGAGCATGGCCTTGGCTTGTGGGGAGAAGGTGACGCCGCGGGATGACGACGTTGTTGCGACATCGGCGAAGAGACCGACATTTCCTCTTCCGTTGAGGGCAAAGCGGTTGCCCTGATTATCGCGGAGGACGCGAAAACAGCCCTGCTCGAGGCCAACTGGGCTGGTGAGGCCGTAGAGGGAGGTGGGATTGAGAAAGAGGAGAAGTTCCTCGGATTTGTGGTACCCGCCGGGTCCGGTCGTATCCTTTCCATCGAAGAGGAACTGTCTGAAACTGAAAGTGGTCGCGGCCTGTCCCTTGAAGGTTTTGGAGACGGAGATCGTGACGAGGACGGTAGGAAGGTTGGCGAACTGGGGATGCGGTTCCATGATCGCAGAGACGACGTTCCCGCGAACGATGGTCTGGGCATTATCAACGAGGTAGTTGAGATTCCCCCGCGCAACGGTGGCAGAGCCCTGGGAACGTGCTGCGGGAGCCAGCAGCAAGAGGAGTGCGGAGAAAATTATCCATTTCAAGCGATGAGTGGATCTATTTGTTAGGCTCATCCGAATAGGCAACCGTGAATTAAACGATCCTCCGCACAACCTTCGTGATATGAAGCTAAAGATTCAGTGGAGGTAACTCTGCTGCCAGATAACATATTGCGGATTACTTTGAGATGTCAATGGCACTCGGAGTCAACGGGTGGCACGGATTGAGATCAGTTTGGCTCAATCAGAAAAGTACAAACAAAATGGCCAGAAGTCTGTCAGGCAGCGTTCCTGAGTGTCATTTCCACGATCAAGACAAAAGCCGCAGCGTTCTGGAACTACTGCTGACGAGGTCAGATTTAGGACAGGGTCATGAATTCACCGATGGACACCGGCAACCTGTCCCGAGTACGCATGGATTGTCCGAATGAATTATGCCCGCATGGAACAGACTGCTTCGGTGAGTTTCATTTGGATTTCTCCGCCGTGCGTAAAAGTTTCAGTGAGCATATGGACTGGCCCATCGAGATGTGGAAATGTTGAACCGAATTGCTATTTTGCCGAAAGTACTTCCAACAGTTCATTGCGTGCGGCAAATACCTCTGCTCGTGCCTCGTTTGCTTTCTGTGCGATGGGAATTATGTTTTGTGCGAGTTCCGGGAGAGTCCGCCTCTGCGTTTCGAGCGCCGATAGCTGCATTTTCGCTGTTGCGGGAGGCATATTGAGCGCATCTTGCACGGCTTTCATGTATTCGCGATAGTGGCTCACATCTTCTGAACTAGGAAGTTTTGTTCCGCTCGGAATGGGCTCACCCATGAGCGATTCATACACCGCGCCAGGGTTTTTCGCGCTCTCCAGTTCCAGGAGGAATTGTTCTCCACTCGATTCTTCGAATCCCCACGCAGCAGCCCAGTTAAATCCATCCTCGCGCATCTGTTTCAGCGGGACGGAAATCTGTCTCTTTTGAGAGTCGCTGAAATGCCCCTGCTTCGCCTCAATCGCAAGGGCATGCAAGTTTGGCAAGATCATGCTCTTTCCGATCAGTGCAAAAATCAACGACCCGCCATTGGCCAAATGCTCGGAGAATCGGACGCCGGCAAGCCAGGTGTCCACGGCCGCTTGGGAATTCCCGTTGGCCATTTCCCGCATACCTTCCAGAGTATTCAGTCGTGCCAACGCGCGGGCTCTCGACGCGTATGCGATCGAAGCACGTGGGCCTTCGTTGTACTCCAGACCCCAGTCGCATTTCGGAAGCTTCGTGGCGCGCTGCATGATTCGAATTGCCTCGTTATTGGCATCCAAAATCGCTCCAAGTTTCTTTTCATCCCACGCCGCTTCTCCTGTCGCCGTCTTCTCCAGCAGCTCTTGGGTCGTCTTATCCGTTGGCTGGTCCTGCATCTCCGCAAACGCCATCCAGTAGCGCAGCGCCGCGTTTCGCGTCTCCGCCGGAGATTTGGCCTGCGGCAGCGATACGGCGGCACTCGTCAAAAGGAAAAAGCTCGCCACGCACAATGTAAATTTCACGGTCGCTCCTTTCGCCCGTCAGTCCTTCGCCAAGACTTTCAGGGCGCTGTTTTCCTCATGAAAATCTGGCAAAGATGTTCGCGATTCTTCCGCCATCACTGCTTCGAATTTCTTGCTGTCATCCAGAGCGAGCATGGTTAGGGCAAGCGTGCTTCGAGGATGTCGCTGACTGGCGACGCTCACGCTGGGCGGCTGAATATTCGCCGTCTTTCTCAAGTGTGCAGACTCGCGGCGGCCGAACCACAATAACCCTCCCGCGCAGGCCGTTACGGCACCCGCTGCAGCCAGTCGTTTCCACAAAATGGTTCTCGGTTGCAGCGCGACTTCGAGTTCACGGATTGCCTGCGGCCGAAATTCCTTCAAATATCGTTCTGTTTCCTCGTCGTGTGAACCCATCGCTCATTGTCCTTTCTGAAAGTGCTCGCCCAAACGCTCGCGTAATTTTTCAAGCGCATAGCGGTAGCGCGATGCCACCGTATTTAGTGGCGTCTCCGTGATCTCCGAAATCTCCAGCAACGTCATCCCGCTCCAGACTTTCAAGAAGACCGTCTCTCTCTGTTCCTCCGGCAACTCTTTCAAGGCACTCTGCAAGTGAAGGATTTCGTCCTGATCACCGCCGGGATGAACGAACCACAATTCGGTCTCCTTCAAGTCCGTCTCGCGGGTTCGGGTCCTTCGCAAATTCAGCGAAGCGTTGCGGGTCGCACGATATAAGTAAGCGACTGGCATCCGCGGAACAAGGGTCTTTTCACCCAGCATCTTCAAGAACAGTTGCTGCACCACATCCTCCGCCGAAGCATGGTCCAGGCCGCGGGAACACGCGTATGCCGCCAGCGCCGCGCCGTGCTTCTCGTACAGAGCCTTCACTTCGTCCGCTGTGAGCCTTGTTGTCTGCAATGGCTCCTTCTTGGCCACTTTTCGTTTCAAATATATGACACTCGAAGCTGGCTTTTTTGTCTAAAGCAGTCTTCGGTAGGTCAAATCAAGCGGTGTTCGCTTTTGCGGAAACTGGCCGTGGCTAGGGGTGGCGTTTTCTTGGCTGGACAGTCTAGCGGCAGGTGGTAATGGTACGACTAATCAGGAGTTGAAGGACGATTCCAACCTTTCTTGCCTTCCACTCAGGAACTTTGGACTGGACTAGGAGTTTCCCTAGGTGACACACTCCGTCAGCCAGATTTACTGTTGCGTGTATCCAGGCATGCGAAGCGGTGCGTTGAAGGACTATACGATGACACAGCCCAGAAATTCCCAGTTCAAAATTCAAAAAATCGGCTACGGGAGTCTTTTGATCGCTGTTCTGCTCTTGGCGGCAGTCACCATTGCTCTTTCCGCGGATGACGGAAAGGTGAAGGTGGGAACGATTGACGCCACAGCTATGGGCACCAGCACGCAGCTGGGTCAAACAGTCAACGTGAAGGTCAACATCTATCAATTCTCTACAGAAGAGGACAGAGCAATCCTCGTTGAGGCTTACAAGAAGGGGCAAAATCAGGGCCTGGTGAATGCACTCACCAAGATGAAGGCCGATGGTCACATCGCCATTACTGGCACAATTGGTTACGACCTGAGTTTCATTCGCTTGATCCCGACGCCGACCGGCCGCAAAATTCGCTTTGTCACCAACCGTTTGCTCAGATTCGGTGAAGCTTATTACAGCACGCAAAGCAAGGAATATAACCTTACCGCAGGCGAAATCGAGATCAACGATTCCGACAAGAACAAAAGCAGTGGTGTTCTCTATCCGGCGGCCCAGCTAGTAATCAACAAAGAGGGCCAACTGGAGATCCAGCTACGCAAAAACCCCTGGAAGCTCGTCAACATTATCGACTGGAACAAGGCCGGTACCCCCCTCGAGTAGAACCATTTGACACGCTCGAGCGTGCGGATTGCCTGGCGGCAAAGCTTTGCTTGCCGGTGTACGAGGTTCTCGATTTCTCATCCCTAAGGCGTGAGGTGCCGAATGAAAGTTTATCGCTATCCTGCAGCTGCTTTCTGTCTGTTCGTCTTGTCGCTTCTCCCGGCTGGTTTCATTATTGGCCAAGACACCAAGAAGAAAGTCAAAAATGACGTTTGCTCCTCGGCCAATCCCGCAAGCATTTGCGCCGAGCCCAGCACTTGCGGCTCCACTTCCTCGCCGTGCACCATCGATATCAGACGCAGCGGAAGCAACTACGCCACCGCGAAACCGAGTATCCCCGACGCGAAAGCCAACAAAGCGTTCTGCATTAAGGTCGGCACCACCGTCACTTTCTCCACCAGCTCCAAAAACACCGGTTTCGTCATCGACTTCGGTAACGACAATCCCTTTGATCACGAAGGTTCCATCATTGGAGGCGCAGATCGCCCCATCACCGTCACCGCCAAACATCCTGGTTGCTACACCTATTCCATCGGCGCTTGCACCCCCGGCACGGTTTACGGCATGTGCGGCAACGCGACCACTCAACTCATCATTTCCGCCAACTAACTCCCGCTTCCTTGCAGGCCGCCCCTTGCCTGCATTCAGACAACCAGGAATGTCACTAATCCGCCTTGATATAGAGGATGATTGTCTGTGGATGTAGCGTGGCCAAGTCCTGTAGCAGTTTCCCCTCAGCGCGTAATACCCCGGCGTTTTCTTGACCCTGTGCGCCCGCGGCAAGTGCAGTAGTAAATTTCGAGTGCTGCCTGGATGGTGGCCGTTCGAGGGCATCGAAACTGCAGAAAAGATGTGACGACCGGAGTGAAAAAGTAGCCAGGAATCACTGCATTTTCCTGAAAACCTATCCATCCTGTAACAAGGAGGTGTGTCATGCTATTCAAAAAAACGACCCTCCTCGCCGTAACAGGGCTTTTCTTTGGAGCGATGCTGATTGGCCAGGAAGCCACCAAACAAACTCAAGAGAAAACCATCAAGAAAGTCCCGATAGCGGAGAGTGAGGTAAGTTCTGGCAAGCAGATGTACAACGATTATTGCGCGGTTTGTCATGGCTTGGACGGAAAGGGAAACGGGCCGGCAGCCTCAGCCCTGAATTGCAAAGCCTTGCCGGATCTCACCACGATCGCCCAGCGGCACAACGAAAAGTCTGCAGCAATGGAAGTCAAGGCAGTCTTGCAATTCGGCACGGGAAGCAAAGCCCACGGCACAAGCGATATGCCCATCTGGGGGCCATTGTTCCGGTCGCTGAAGGGTGACGACAGCCTCGTAAAGCTGAGGATCAAGAACCTTAGTGATTATGTGGATTCACTTCAGCAAAAGTAGAAACCACAGCTTGATTCAGTAGACCTCGCGGATTTCGTGCCGCCGAACCCAGAGATGGGCGCCAACTCGTTCGGCGGCAGGACTGTGCCCGTTGGCAACAACGTACCGGCACAGCTCCTGATTAACGTTCAATCGCGCTGCGGCCCATAGTAAATCAGGACAAGGTAATTCCTGACTCCCTCCGAATCCTTCTTCGCAAATACTTAGGCAAGCCGGAGACGAAGTCACTAGCTCCCGATGGAACGCCTTGTACGGGAACTACACAAGGTCTTCTGCAAAGGGCTCGAATTACAGCAGGGAAGCTCGTTCCAGTTGGCAAAGAGACAGATCGACGCTGGGAACAAGGCGAAGATCCGAGCATGATTGATTCCGATATCTACGTTTATGAAAAGCGCAGGAAATTGGTGATTGCCGATCCTTCGGAGAGGAAGAAATGGTCGGACGTAGGTCTGAGGCGCTTGATGAGAGAGGCAAAGTTGAGCCAAGAACCGGTTTCCAATGCAATAAAGGGAAAAGGGGTTCGTCCTCAGACCCTTTCGATCATTAGACAAACGGCAGACAGACTTTCAGTCTGAGGCCTAACGGGAATGGGTACTGGAATACTGGCAGTGATTTTGCCTTCGAGGACGCAGAATCATCGAAACTGTTCAAGGTTACGCGGCACATCATTCGCTCCCAGAAAAGAGTTCTGACCCACGGTGCTGGAAGACACTAGCTAAACTTGTTTGGGTCGATACACCTGCCCTCTAGCAATACTAAAGCGTGTCAAACTTACTCCACCGTGTTTATTCGTGTATCATTAGCGCCGTGTCGACGTCCCTTGTGATGATAGGTTGTGGCGGCGCTATTGAGGATCATAAATCAAATGCCCAAACACATCGTTCGACTCGCTGCGATAGTAGTCCTTCTGGTGGGACTGATCGTCCCAGCACTCTGGGCTCAAAACACGGTGCAGACCATTGCCGGCGGCGGACCCAATAATCTCCCCGCCTTGAAGTCGAGCATGGGTTCTCCCACCGGTGTCGCCTTGGATGGAGCGGGGAACGTTTATGTAACTGATCTGTATTCGAATCGGGTATTCAAAGTGGGGACCGCCGGCAACGTTACCGTCGTGGCGGGCAATGGATCGCGTGGAGGCTTTTCCACCGGCGATGGCGGCTCAGCCCTCATCGCCAAGCTTACATATCCTAGCGGTGTGAGCGTGGATAGTTCCGGCAACATTTTCATAGCGGACAGAACCTATTGCAGAATTCGCGAGGTCTCCGTTCAAACCGGCATTATCTCCACGGTGGCGGGCACTGGCACTTGTGGATACTCCGGCGATGGCGGGCTGGCCACCAGCGCCATGGTGAATGATCCCTCTGGTGTCGCCCTGGATCGTTTCGGGAACATATTGATAGCGGATACCATCAACTGCCGGGTTCGTGAAGTATCGGCCTCGACGGGCGTCATTTCCACTGTGACTGGCACGGGCACTTGTGTGTACTCCGGCGATGGCGGGACGGCCGCCAGCGCCAACGTCAGCCAGCCCCACGGCGTTGCTGCGGACAGCTCAGGGAACATCCTCATTGCGGACACCGGTAATTGCGCGATACGTAGAATATCTGCCTCCACTGGGATCATCTCCACGGTGGCGGGTACAGGCACCTGTGGATACTCCGGCGATGGCGGGCTGGCCACCAGCGCCACAGTGAATGCTCCCTACGGCGTGGCCGTAGATCGCTCCGCGAACATCTTCATAGCGGACACTTCAAACTGTGTGATCCGCAAGGTATCTTCCTCCAACATCCAGATTTCCACGGTGGCAGGGGATCATAGCCTCGGATGTGGATACTCCGGTGATGGAACTTCAGCCACGAGCGCCCAGATCAACCAGCCCTACAGCATAGCCGTGGACAACGCAGGAGACATATTTATCGCGGATTATGCCAACTCTGTAATTCGCGAAGTTTCTGCCTCTAGCGGCGGCATCTCCACCTTCGCTGGCGTGGCCGTACCCGATCCGAACCACCCAGGCCATATGACCGGATTGCCCGCGTATAGCGGCGACAGCTACGTTGCCACGGATGCGGAGCTTGGCTTTCTGAACGCTACTCCGTATGGTTCGGGTATGGCTACGGACCCTTCTGGGAACATTTTTATCGCGGATACCGCCAACCACGCCATCCGAAAAGTATCAGCCTCTACGGGAACGATCACCACGGTGGCCGGGAACGGCCTTATCGGCCACTCCGGCGACGGCGGCCCGGCCGCTAGTGCCCAGCTCTTTTATCCCAGGGATGTAACTGTGGATGGCTCAGGGAACATCTTTATTATGGATAGCGGCAACTGTGTTGTTCGCAAGATTTCCGCCTCCACTGGGGCAATCTCCACCGTGGCGGGGACACCGCCGGACAGTGTCGGCAATTACTATTGCGGATTTTCGGGCGATGGCGGGCCTGCCACCAGCGCCCAGTTATATCCCATCGACTTGATGATACCGGCGGGAGGCGTTGCCGTGGATAATTCCGGCAACATTTTCATCGCCGACACGGGGAATGGCGTGATTCGCGAGGTTTCCGCATCGACGGGAATTATCACCACTGTGGCTGGAAACGCAAACAGCATTTTCGTCGGCGGCGGCGATGGCGGCCCTGCCACTGGCGCCACGCTCTTTTCTCCCTACGGCGTTGCCGTGGATGGCTCCGGCAACATTTTTATCTCCGACACCAACGACTTCGCGATCCGCGAAGTAATGGCAGTCAACGGCAACATCTATACCGTCGCTGGCAACATAGCCTTGGGCATAGGATTTTCAGGTGACGGCGGCCCGGCTGGCTTAGCCCAAATTGGCTATACCTTCGGTGTCTTCCTCGATCCTGCGGGCAACCTCTTCATCCCCGACTCCGAGAATTGCGTGATTCGCCAGGTTTCCGCCTCGACGGGTATCATCTCTACCGAGGCAGGGGTGCCGAACCGCAACGGCGATTATTTTTGCGGATATTCCGGAGATGGCGGACCGGCATTGAGCACAATGTTTGATTTTCCTTCGGCCGCTGGGGCAAACCCTTCCGGGGAACTGGTGGTGCTGGACGGCATCCGGGTTCGTACTGTGGCGGGCTTGGCGAAAGAGACGGGAGCGGGCGCAGTCCTCTTTCCCAACCCGCTGGCTTTCTCCAACAACCCGCTGGGGACATCCAACTCACGCACCGTCATGCTGAGCAATCGAGGCTCCTCACCAACCAGCGTCTCCACGGTGACAATTTCCGGCACGAATGCATCCGACTTCATAGAGACGAACAGTTGCGCTGGCCATTCACTGGCGGCGAGCGGTGGGTCCTGTACGATCAACGTGAAATTCACTCCGTCAGTCGTCGGAGTGGAGAGCGCGGTGCTTACCGTCACGGACACTGCAGGTGAGCAAACCGCTGACTTGACCGGCACTGGACAGTTGGCGCCCGGGTTCTCTTCATCCGTTTCCACAATTCCATTCGGGAACCAGCAAGTCACCGTAAAAAGCTCAGCGAAGAGTGTGACGGTGACAAACAATGGCACCACCGGTTTGACGATTAGCAACGTGGGCGTCAGCGGCACCAATGCCGGCGATTTCGCCATCAGTGCCAATACTTGCAGCGGCGCAACCGTGGCGATTAGTGCCACGTGTTCCGTAAGCATGATCTTCACACCAAGCACAGCGGGCGCCGAAACTGCGTCGCTACAATTCACGGATAATGCGGCAGGCAACCCGCAATCTGTCGAGCTCACTGGTGCAGGGACGGATTTCGCTGTCGGTCTCGCACCCGGTGGCTCGGCTACGGCTACTGTGACGGCTGGAGGTCCTGCCACCTATAACCTGCAGGTGAGTGGGCTCGGCGCATTCAACGGAGCGGTCGAGCTGAGTTGCACTGGGGCGCCTTCCGAGTCGACTTGCATGCCCTCAGAAGCTTCGGCGACGCCGAATGGAAATACTGCGGTCGCATTTTCTGTACGAGTGAGCACGACAGCTCCTTCCATGGTTCCTCCGAGTGTCGGCCGGCGATTCGATGGTTTGCGGGTCTTGCCACTGATTTTAATGGTTGCGCTAACGTTAACCCTGCTCGCCTTCTCTTCTCGATTCCGAGGCACTACAGCACAGCGAAGACGTTCTTATGCATTTGCCATTCCGCTTAGCTTCCTGTTGCTCGCGAGCGCGCTGTTGGCTGGCTGCGGCGGCGGCAGTAGTGGTACGGGTCCGACGAACCGCGGTACGTCAAGAGGGATTTATTCTTTGATGGTCACCGGTACGTGCAACGGTGTCAGCCACTCGCAGGCATTGACGTTGACCGTGAATTAGAGTTCTGATGCCACTGAACCTTCGCATAAAAAAGCAGGTGTATCATTTTTCCCCGCCCTATAGCCTACCCCGGCGTTTTCTTGACCCTGTGCGCACGCGGCAAGTACACTAGTAAATTCCGAATGCTGCCCGAACTGTGGCAGTCAGGCTGGACGGAGAAGACCCCAAAGCCAAAGCGGCAGGTGCAGTGAACCGGCGGCAAAGGGCCGCCCGAGCGTTGGCGCACGAGGTTTTCTCGAGCCGGTTTTTGAAACGTTTTTGAAACAAGGGGGGGAATGCTTTGCCAAAGCGTACATATCAACCGCGGAAACGCCGCCGCGCCAAAACACACGGATTTCGCGTGCGCATGAAGACCAAGGGTGGCCGCAAGGTGCTGGCGGCGCGCCGCAAGAAGGGCCGTCATCGCCTCACGCCAGAGTGATGGCGCAGGCCCGGCGGCGGGCCAGACGTTTCCTCGCGAAGCCAAGCTGGTGCGGAAAAGCGAGTTTGACCAGGTGTACCGCGCCGGCAAGCGCCGCTCGAGTTCCCACTTCACTGTTTTCGTGTGTGCCAGTGGACAACCGCTCAGCCGCTTCGGGTTCAGTATCAAGAAGGCCTTGGGCGGCGCGGTGGTGCGCAACCGCATGCGGCGGCGTCTGCGGGAAATCGTCCGCGGCCACCGGCAGGAGATACCCACAGGATGGGACATCGTCATTCATCCGAAGAACTCTGTAGCCACGGCGCCGCTCCCGGCGTTGACGGCGGATTTTCTGCGGCTGTTGAAGGGTCTGTGAGTTCCTTGCGTCAAACGGTTGGTTTGCCGACGCCGACGGAAGCGCATAACCCGCCGCGTAGTTTTGCCGTGCGGGCGGCGCTCTTCGCGCTGAGTTTCTACAAGGTTTACCTTTCTGTTCTGCTCGCGGGCACTTGCAAGTACGACCCTACTTGCTCGCGCTATGCCTACGAAGCAATCGATCGATTTGGAGTGCTGCGCGGCGGCTGGCTAGGATTAAAGCGCCTGCTGCGGTGCCATCCGTTTTCGGCAAGATTTGGATACGACCCGGTTCCGGAGAAATGGGAAAAGATGCCAGCGAATTCCGACGTGATGAGTAAGACCCGCGAGGTGCAATCGTGAGCACCCCGCCGATGAATCAGTTGCCTCCGCTGGGGAAATCGAAAGACAAGTTCACGCCGGAGTTGCGCATTCTGGCCGCTTCGCTCTTGTCCATGGGCGTGATTCTGCTGTGGGCCAAATTTTTCGGGCCAAAGCCGCCGGTCAACCCGCCGCAACAAAACCAGCCCGCGCAGGTTTCGACGGCGACTCCCGGCAGCGCAACACCCGCGGCTGCACCGAGTGCGGTTGCCAACCCCTCGACGGTCTCCGCAGCAGCAAAGCCGGCTGTGCCCCCAACGGCGGACACGCAAGAGCGCACCATTGTGGTAGAGAACGCACTGTATCGCGTGGAATTTTCAAATCGCGGCGCGGTGGTGAAAAGCTGGCTGCTCAAGAATTACAAGGACGATGCGAAGCCGGCTGAAGACGCTGGACGTAGTGCATCCACAGGCTGCGACGGAGACCGGCGGCTGGCCTTTTGCGCTGGTCTTTGACGACCCACAATTGGGCAAATTGGCCAACACCGGACTGTATAAGGTTTCAAGCGACTCGAACTCCCTGGAAGCGCCGGCCGATCTGACGTTCACCTGGAGCGACGGCCACCTGCAAGTCACCAAGAAATTCCATTTCGATCATTCCTATACCGTGAACGTGGAAACCTCGGTGACCAACAACGGTTCGCACGTCATGGCCGGGCTGGCGTGGCTGGGCGGTTTTGGCGATTTGACGGTGACGAATCCCATTCCCGTGGAAACGGTTTTTGTTTTCTACAGCGAAGGTGGAAAACTCACCACCTTTGCCCACAAGAAGCTGGAGGGCCCGGAAAAGTGGGGGAATGTTTGGCAAGGCGGCAAGGGCTTCACGGGAATTGAAGACCGCTATTTTGCGGCGGCGTTTCTTCCTTCGTTGACCGAACCTGCGCCGCTGCAAGTTCGCTACTGGAAGGTGTTCCACAACATCAAGGTGGATGGGAAAGATCAGGCGGAGCCCGTTCCCGAGGTGGCCACCGCAACTTCCGCGGAGCCCATGAACATGCGCGTTTTTGTGGGCCCAAAAGACTACGACTTGCTGAAGAAAATGAATCCGCCGCTGCATGCGCTGGTGAATTTCGGCTGGCTGGAATTCATTGCGGATCCGCTATTTCACGGCCTCAAATGGATTCATAACTACATCCCGAACTGGGGCTGGGCGATCGTCGTGCTCACCCTGGTCATTAATATGGTGCTGTTTCCGCTGCGCATTTCCAGCTACAAGACCACGATGAAAATGCAGCGCGTGGCGCCGGAGATCAAGCAGATTCAGGACCGCTACAAAAAGTACAAAATGAACGACCCGCGCAAGGCCGAGATGAATAAAGAGGTGATGGCCATTTATTCGCGCGAGGGAGTGAATCCGGTCGGCGGCTGCATCCCGCAACTTCTGCAAATGCCCATTTGGTTCGGGTTGTATCGGGCGTTGCAAGGCACCATCGAATTGCGGCACGCGCCGTGGTTCTGGTGGATTACGGACCTCTCGGCGAAAGATCCTTACTACATCATGCCGGTGCTGATGGGCGCTTCGATGTATTTGACGTCAAAAATCACACCGATGACCACGACGGACCCGCAGCAGGCACAGATGATGAAGATCATGCCCATCGGCATGGCCGGAATGTTCATGATTATTCCGTACCCCAGCGGCCTGGCGGTGTATATTTTGACCAGCGGCCTGGTAGGCGTCGTGCAACAATGGTACTTGAACAGGACGCATCCCCTCTCCGCCCCAGCCAAGCCAACGCGCGCGAAGAAGTAGCCGAATAGGATTGCCCGCAGGCTTTGGTGGGGGATTTTCATCGCTCCATTAAGATCGCTGAAGACGATATGACTACAGAACTTGTACGTGAAGGGAAACTCGATCGCATTGCTGCGGCCGACGCCTTGCGAGGATTTTTGCAGGGCATGCTGCGGGCGGCCGGCCTGGAACTCAACGTCACGGTCCGCGCGGCGGAGCCATCGGCCGGCGGTGAGGAAGGGGAGGCGGAAGTTTTCGCCGACCTGGACGGCAAGGATAAAGAGATTCTGCTGGCACGCGGCGGAGAGGTGCTGAAGGCGCTGGAACACTTGGCATTCCGGGCGCTTCGACTGGAGCCAGCGTTTCATGAAAAGATTCACCTGGATTGTGCCGGTTACCGGGCGTTGCGTTTTGAAGAGTTGCGAATGACCGCCCGCGTGGCAGCGGAGCGGGTGCAAACATCGCGGCAGCCGTTTCAGTTGAATCCGATGTCGTCGCGAGAGCGGCGCATCGTACACCTGACGCTGAAGGACTTTCCCGGCGTGCGGACCGAGAGCGTGGGCACCGGCGAAGAGCGCCAGGTAGTCATTCATCCCGCGAAGAAATAGGCACGTTGTTTTGGAGTGCGGAGGCTTTGCCTCCACTTTCGCGGCCGATCCAGCGGCGCCAAATGCAAACTTCTTTAGCAGCGCTTGAACTTCAAAAGCGGGAGCGTTGCTCCCACACTCCAAATTGCGGCGGCTTACTTGCGCACCCAGCCTTGGGATAGAACTGCACCAACCGCCGAGAAGCGCACGCGATACTCGAATGAGGGCGGCCGGTCGCGGCGAATCTGGGGAAACCGAACATCGAGAAACTCGACCACGGCTTCGGTCCCTTCCATGTGAAAGCGCGTGACCGGAAATCGCGCGAACCAAAGCAATTCTTGAACCTCGGGCAAAGCGCGCGCTTTTTCGATGAAGGAATTCGCCGCGGCGTCAGGGTAATAGGTGTGTTGAATTGTCGCCGTAGATGGAGAATCGCTGTTCCCTGCCGAACGGGAAAAAAGCGCATCGCTCAGGTCCATGCGCACTTCGTAGACACCATGTGGAGTAAGGACCAAACCATCCCAGTGCCAGAGCGAAGGCGGAAATGGCAGCGCGGCGATGGATTGCACCTCGATATTTTCGGTGGCGGCAAATTTCTGGATGTGTTCGAACGCCTGGTGATGCGCATACGTCGCCGCGGCGATATATAAAGCCGCAAGACCGAGGCCCACGCGATTCCAGGTGACGTAGGGAACGCGCAATCCCCAACCGCGGATCGCTGGGAGCAAGAATAACGCCGCGAAAAGGACGGTGGCAACGAGGATGGCGTTGTTGGATGTCGGCGCGCCAACCATTAGCGCAATTCGCGAGATGAGAAAAGGCGCCGGCGTAAAGATAAGCCACATAATCAGGGCGCGGCGGCGAATGTGCTCGGGATCTTCGTAAGCCCAGGCAAGCAATTGCGGAATCAGAAGTATTCCCGTGAACGCGAAATCAAGGATGAACAGGATGTCCCACGCCGGACGGGACCATCCGAGCGGCGACCAGATCATAGTGCCGAAGGTGGTGACCAGGTCGAGAAAAATGTGGCTGAGAATGCCGACGGCCCACAACCTGCAGAGCGCGGGATAAGAAGGCGCTTCCCATTTGCGCCAGCGGCAGATAGCCAGTGTTAGAGCGGCAAACAGCACGGTCCAAACCGGCAGGCAGAGCAAGGAATGGGTGATGCTGCGATGCCAGGTGATCATCAGCATTTGGTTGCTGGAGACGAAGTCGCGGAGAACGTCGGAGTCCGGGAAAATGGCGCCGAGCACGAGCGTCCAGGTGATAACCCGGCGCTTGTTTACGGGTTCGGGCGGAAAAAAATCGCCCCCGTCAAATGCTGCCTTGGCAATGAGCGCGCCAGCGATGCCGTGGGTGATGGTATCCATGAATCCGAATTCGCGATGGATTATATGACGGAAAGCAGCGATGCGCCTTTGGGAAGCACCCGGCCTATTTGGCTCGCGTTGATGTGATGCTGCGCCATAAGTTCGATGGCGGTGTCTGCGTATTCGGGCGCCAGTGCCACGAGAAGGCCACCCGAAGTCTGCGGGTCGAAGAGCAGAGCGCGATTTTCTTCGGGAACATTTGCGGAGAAAGTGACGCAATTGCCGAGAAACTCGAGATTGTTGTTGAGGCCGCCGGCAATCATTCCCTGGCGTGCGGCGTCGAGAGCCCCGGGCAACACGGGGACTGCCTGGTATTGAATCTCCATCGTCACGGTAGGAATTCCCTGCTGCGGATCGCCGAGGGCCATTTCGCGGGCATGTCCGAGTACACCAAATCCCGTGACATCGGTGACTGCGCGAATGGCGCGCGAATTTGTTTTAGCCTCCAATTCATGCAGCGCTTCCGCCCCCGCCCGATTCAGTTGGGACATCGAGGCGACGGCGGCATCCACGCTGGCCGCTGACGCGCGTTCCTTCTTGAGTGCGGTCGAAATCAATCCCGTGCCGATAGCTTTGGTCAGGAGAATTACATCATTTGTCTGCGCGCCGACATTTTTCCAGATTTTTTGTGGATGGATGGTGCCGGTGACGGCATAGCCAAATTGAATGTCGTCATTGCGGATGGAGTGGCCACCGATAACGGCGCACTTGGCTTCGTTCATTTTGTCGAGGCCGCCGCGAATGATCTGCTCGAGGATCGCGGGATCGCCTTTTTCCGGGTAGCCGACGAGGGAGAGAGCGGAGACGGGTTTTCCACCCATGGCATAAATGTCGCTCAGCGAGTTAGCGGCGGCGATTTGCCCGAAAGTGAAAGGGTCGTCGACGACCGGGGTGAAGAAATCCGCCGTCTGCACCAGGGCCAAATCGTCGTTGAGCAGATACACCCCCGCGTCATCGTTGGTGTTGAAGCCAACGAGGACGTTCGGATCAGTCGGCAGTGGCAGGCGCCGTAGAATTGAGTCCAGCGTCCCGGGACTCAGTTTGGCCGCTCAACCAGCTGCCTTGACCATGGCCGTGAGTTTCACGGAGTTGGTCAAGCCACACCTCACTGTGCTGCGTTTTGATTATAGCGGGAGCACAAAATTCCTGCTGGCCAACGATGGAAACTTGACCGTAGGGACGACTTGCATGCGGGGAGAGGAAAGTGTTCTTATCGCGAGATGCCTTGGGACTTCTGGTTGATCTTTCTTTTTCTGGGAGTAGTCATCCCATGGCGAGGGCACGCGCGACTCAAGAAACTGCTGGCTCGGCCGCCGGTTGAAACCAGGGAGAAGGTGACGCTCTACGCAGCGACGATCGCGTTCCAATGGACCCTCACTGGGGTGATACTTTGGCGCGCCCTCGCCCGGGGATTGCCGATGGAGGATTTTGGCTTGCCCTCTAGGAACCGGGCTGGAATTGTTCTTGCCGGAGTTGTTGGAGGATTGGCTATCGGCGGATTGCAGTGGTTGAACCTGAGGAGGATTGGGAAGATGGAGGGCCCGGCACCGGAGCTGCTTCGCAAACTAGCAAGTCGGCTTTTACCGGTTACGGCTACGGAGTATCTACCGTTTGTGGCTTTGGCGATCACGGCAGGCGTTTGCGAGGAGTTTGTCTATCGGGGATTTGCGATGGCCGCACTTACCAAGGCTGGCTTACCGATATGGCTAGTGGTAATCGGGACTTCCGCTTTGTTTGGGTTCGCTCATGCGTACCAAGGGGCGGGCGGAATTCTTAGTACCGGTATTTTTGGCGTAGTGCTGGCCATAGGGCGATTGCTCTGCGGGAGTTTGGTGCCGGTGATGATGTGGCATGCGGGGCTCGATCTTGCTGCGGGAATGGCGGCACCGAGGTACTTGTTACGAGGGCCGGCAGAGGGCTGATATTTGGCGAAGATAGATAGTCACAGGATATTTACGACTATGACAACAAATGCTGAGAGGCCGCTATCCGAAGAAACGATTCGGCGCGCCTTGAGTGAATTCCAGATCACGCTTGATGGTAAGCAAATTGTTTTAATTCAACAATATATAAAGACATTGCTGCGCTGGAATGACAAACTGAATCTGACCGCGATTCGAAATCCGCTGGAGATACTATATCGTCACTTTTGCGAATCCATGTTCGCGGCCGGTGCAATTCCTGTGGATAAAGGTCGGCTCGCCGACATTGGATCAGGTCCTGGTTTTCCAGGGATACCGCTGAAAATATTGCGGCCGGAGCTGGAGTTGTTTTTGGTAGAAT
The DNA here is from genome assembly GCA_963781995.1 of uncultured Acidobacteriota bacterium. GTDB lineage: Bacteria > Acidobacteriota > Terriglobia > Acidiferrales > UBA7541 > Acidiferrum. The sequence goes on from CAWAHR010000001.1 coordinate 324,137, forward strand.
CGAACATCAAGAAGGGGACATTTCTTGCGGAAGTTATTCGTGAACTTGAACTTAGTAACGCGCGGGTGCTGATCAGCCGGTACGAGGAACTCGGAGAAGAGCTGGCCCCGCTCGATTACGTATGTTCGCGAGCAGTGGGCGAGTTCGGACCATTTCTGGAATGGGCGGGGTCACCTCACGTAGGCGCGGGCCAGGTGGTGCTTTGGATCGGTGGAAGAGACCTGGAAGAGATTCGAAAATCGCGTCAATGGGAGTGGGAAGAGCCGATTTTGGTGCCCCAATCGCTTCAAAGGTACATTTTGGTTGGAAAAAAGAGAGAAATGTCGGCGGGATGACAAAAAGCGAAATTTTCAAGAACTTTACAGTATTCGATTCTTCATTCTGATCTCCTTCGTATATTCAGGTGAAATCTCAAGAAATAAGCGCTCCACGTGAAACGGGCGATGAATTTTGGGGATCGGTGTTCCACGTGGAACCAACTGGGTCGAGCACCGCTCTAAGCACTGCATTCCGATGGGGTTTCCTTTCGCTGCTAGCGATGGTAGATGTTCCACGTGGAACATCCTTGGTAGACGCCTAGACTGGTCTGCGAATTCGAGCACGTTCTGCAAAATCAGCGCATTTAAGTAATGTGCTTTGTGGTGGTTCGCGATGTTTGTTCCACGTGGAACAAACATGATTTCAACAGCAAATCTACCGTTCGAATGATGTTCCACGTGAAACATCTTGCATCTAGTTTGGAATTTTGTTAGTTTCCGCTAGTTTGGGGGATTGCATTGGCCCGTATCATCGCCGTAGCAAATCAAAAGGGCGGAGTTGGCAAAACTACCACGGCTGTGAATTTGGCAGCATGCTTGGCTGCTGCCGAACAGCCCACTTTGCTGGTCGATTGCGACTCCCAGGCCAACTCCTCGGCTGCCATTGGTTTTCAGAAAGATCCTTCCCGCAGGACTCTCTATCACGCCCTGATCATGAACGAGCCGTTTGAGCGGATTGTGCAAAAATCCCAAGTGGATGGTCTGGACGTGATTCCTGCGGACAAAAACCTGGCGGGAGCGGCCGTGGAATTGGTCCTCGCTGAAAATCGCGAGTACAAATTGCAGGGATTTCTGCAACCGGTGAGAGACAAATACAGATTCATCGTGCTGGATTGTCCGCCAGCCCTGGATCTATTGACGTTGAACGCTCTGGTTTCCGCCGATGCGGTGCTAGTTCCTATTCAGTGCGAATACCTTGCACTCGAAGGCGTTTCGGAATTGCTGGATACTTTAATGCGGATCCGCCGAACATTGAACCCAAGCTTGGAGATTGAAGGCATTTTGCTGACGATGTATGACGAGCGGACGAGTCTTTCGAGGCAGGTAGCCACGGATTTGCGGAGTTTTTTTGGGACTCAGGTGTTTCAAAGCGTAATCCCGCGAAACGTGCGGCTCGCCGAAGCGCCGAGTTTTGGTAAACCTATTATTTTCTATGATATACATAGTAAGGGTGCTGAGGGGTACACGCAGCTTGCCCAGGAGGTAATCGCCAATGCCGAGAAACGCCTTGGGACGGGGGCTCGGAGCGCTCATTCGGGATCCTGAGCCGCAGAATCCGAATGTCACATCAGGACCAGCGAATCCAGTGGTGCCTGCAGCGCCCGCAGCGTCGCAGGCGGGGGCGCCAGGAGGGTCGTCCGCTGCCGCAGCGCCAGCTCTTGCCCCTGCGTCGGCCGGACCGATGCAAATTGACATTGATCTGATCGAACCGAGTCCATACCAGCCGCGAACGCGATTTCGCGAGGAGGCATTAGATGAACTGGCGCGCTCCATCCAAGCCAGCGGAATCATTCAGCCAATCGTGGTGCGGCCGGTTGGGAATCGCTATCAGTTAATTGCCGGAGAACGGCGATGGCGGGCGGCGCAGCGTGCCGGGCTGACAAAGGTTTCGTCGATTGTGCGGCAGGTGCCAGACGAGCTGGCGCTGGAAATGACACTGGTTGAGAACATTCAACGCGAGGACTTAAACGCGATTGAGGCGGCGCGTGCGTTTGAGCGTCTGATGGATGAATTTCGACTGACCCAGGAATCGGTAGCAGAGCGCACCGGCAAGGACCGGGCAACCGTGGCGAATGCGATTCGACTTTTGAAGTTGGAAGAGACGATTCAGGATTGGATTGAAGAGGGAAAACTTACGGCGGGACACGGGCGTGCGTTGCTGGGAGTGGCGGAGCCTAGCTTGCGGATGCGTTATGCGAAGCGGGCGTCGCGTGGCGGACTGACCGTGCGGCAAATCGAGCGGCTGGGATCGCGTCGGGCGAGGAGTGCACGCGCGGCAGCGGAGACGGCCGTAGATCCTAACATCCGCGAGGCGCTGGATGAGTTGCAGCGGCACTTGGGAACCAAGGTCCACTTGCGCGAGAAGACGATAGTGCGGCCGGGACAACTGGTGCTGGAGTTTTATGACGAGTCGCAGCTGATGGGAATCTACGATCGGCTGATGAAGTAAGCAAACCGCGAGAAGTTTCCTACTGGACGTTGGTTCAGGATTTTCATTCGACAACTCACCTTGGATCGGGCGTTGACTTCTCGACGCGCGCAGCTACATTGGTGAAGTAGCGTTGCTCAGGCAGCGATGGGGAAGCAAGGCTTGGGGGATGATTCATGGCGTGGAAGTGGCCCGGCACGACGAAGAATGGCGGCGGCGAAGAGTGGACGGGATTCATTGATCAGGGCGTGTCGCTGGAAGGCACGCTGACGCTCACGGGAACTTTTCGCATCGACGGTCACGTTAAGGGAAATATCATTTCGGAGCAGACCGTGATCCTGGGAGAGAACGCCAAGGTCGAGGGACAGATCGAGGGCAACCGGGTGGTGATCGCGGGGCACTTCGACGGAGTGATTTTTGCGCGTGGGCGCGTGGAGATTCAGCCGAAGGGCGTGGTAACGGGAGAAGTGCATTCACCGTGCATGGTCATTGATCCCGGAGGAATTTTTGACGGGCGTTGCCATATGCTGGCAGCTTCAGATGCTTCCGCGGGAGTAACGATTCCGATTCGCGCGGTCGGCCAAGCCTGAACATTTGATGATTCTCGAGCAGTGGATTTTAACCATTTACATGAATTATAAAGGTTAGTACTCCAAAGTCAAGAGTGCATCCTGCCTGCGCCTCATTGAGTTGACAGCATTCTCTCCCACGACTATCTTTCCTGTGCATCACTGGGAAGGGACTCGAAAATGAAGATTTTAGTGATTGGTGGGGGCGGGCGCGAGCATGCGTTGGTGTGGAGACTGGGGCAGAGCTCGGGCGTGGAGAAGATCTGGTGCGCACCTGGGAACGGGGGAATTGCGAGTGAAGCGGAGTGTGTGGTGCTGGGAATCGGAGATCTGGCGGGACACGTGGCGTTGGCGGAACGAGTTAAGCCGGATTTGACGGTGGTTGGGCCGGAGCTACCGCTGGTGAGTGGACTGGTGGACGCGTTTACGCAGCGTAAATGGGCGGTAGTGGGGCCGGATAAGAACGCGGCACAACTGGAGGGCAGCAAGATTTTCGCGAAGGAGTTTTTGCAGCGGCACAACATCCCGACGGCAGAGATGTACGGGGCGCACGATTCGGCTGGGGGCGCGTATGGGGCGCTGTGCGCGGTGAATTGGCCGGTGGTGATCAAGGCGGACGGATTGTGCGCGGGCAAGGGAGTGTATGTGGCGCCGGATCCGGATGCGGCGACGGATTTCATTGAGCGGGTGATGGAGAAGAACGAACTGGGAGAGGGCGGAAAACGGGTGATGCTGGAAGAGGCCCTGGAGGGAGAGGAGCTATCGTACATTTTGCTGACGGATGGAGAGCACTATGCCCCGTTGGTGGCTACGCGAGATCACAAACGCGCGTTCGACAATAACGAAGGGCCGAATACCGGCGGAATGGGCGCGTATTCGTGCGACGAGCTTTTGCCGGCGGATTTGCAGCGAACGATCGAGACGACGATCGTGGCGCCGACGATGAAGGGACTAGCGGCGGACGGGATTCGCTACCAGGGATTTTTGTATGTGGGATTGATGCTGACTAAAAGTGGCCCGAAGGTACTGGAATTTAATTGCCGGCTGGGGGATCCGGAAACACAGGCCATTCTGGCGAGAGTGGATTTTGATCTGGCCGAGGTGCTGGCAGACGCCGCGGCGGGTAATTTGAGGCCGGAGAAGTTGAAATGGAAGACGGGAGCGAGTGCTTGCGTGGTGCTGGCCTCGGGTGGATACCCGGGACAATTTGAGGTGGGCAAAGAGATTCGTGGATTGGCGGAGGCCGGGCAGGTGGCCGACGTGAAGGTGTTGCACGCGGGGACGAAGCGGGCAGGAGAGTCGATTTTAACCTGCGGGGGACGCGTGCTGGGAGTAACGGCGACTGGGAGTACCCTGAATGCGGCGCTGCAGAAGGCTTATGAAGGCGTAGGAAAGATCCAGTTTGATGGGATGCATTACCGAAGAGATATTGGAAGGGCGCAGAAGCAGAGTTCAGCGGCGGGAGATTGAATTATGGCCAGGGCGGTACATTTGTTTCGGGCGCCAAAGCGGCGGGAAACGATGGAGGAGTTGGAGGAAGTAAGGGTGATGGAAGATGTGGGGCTGGAAGGGTGCGCGCACGCGAGGCCCAAGGGAAGGCGACAGGTGTTATTGATGGACTGCGAGACATTGGAGTCCTTTGGGCTGACGCCGGGGATGGTGCGGGAAAATGTGACCACGGAAGGATTGGATGTCAACGGGTTAGCGATTGGAGAACGACTGCGGATTGGCGAGGTGGAATTGCAGGTGAGCGTGCCATGCGATCCTTGCGAGCAGATTGAAGCGCTTCGGCCGGGATTGCGGGCGGCGATGGAGGGGAAGCGGGGGACACTGTGCAAGGTGTTGCGAGGGGGGATGTTGAAGCGCGGGGATGAGATTGAGGTGATTCGGGGAGAGGGGAGTGGGGAGAGTTCGAAGCCGGCAGGGAGCCGCGGTTAGATCCGTAAAGGCGGTGGCTGAGCCACCGGACTCCAAATTTGGTTAGGGCTTGGGTCTGCCCTGGAGTGTCGGAGCGTCGGGCGGACGGTTTTTGTCTTCGGGGGGTTTTTCTTTTTCGCGGGGTTCTTCGGGCGGCACAATCCAGTCAAAATGGCCATTTTCAGTCATGGAACCGAGGAAGAAGTGCGCGTTGCCGGCGATAAGAGGAAGCATGGCGCGGAGAAAATCCGCTGCGTCCGCTGGATTGGCCTTTTGCGCTTCGCCTCGCTGGATTAGATCAGCCACTTTGTAGAAGCGCGGATTCGAATAGAGCAGGTTGTGGACGTCGGGACCATTCTGCTGGATGAAACCTAGGAGTGGAATGTCCGGGACGTCCGACGGAAAACGGGTCTCGACGAGGGTTTTGGGCTGGCGCTTTTCGGGCGGGTAGAGTTGCGTGAAGCGAGGGCGGAGAATGTGCGTTTGCCAATAATCGCCGTTGATGGCGACGGAATTCTGCTCGACCTGGTATTCGATCAGCCATACCTCTGGCCCGTAATAGTTCGGGGCATAGCCGATAAGGACGATTTGGACGAGCGGCTCGTCGGGTTTGAGCTCGATTTTATGGTGGAGCTGGGAGGCTAGCGGACGGAGCTTTTCGAGAAACGCGATGCCCATTTGTTCCAGGTCCTGTTCGGCTTGCCCGGGGGAGGCAAAGTTGCGGTCGGGGGTAGTGAAGTGGGGAATGTCGCGGTCGAGGCGAATAGGCCTGGGTTGGGAGGAAACTTGCCATTCGGAAGCGCCAAAAAAAATGCCGATGTGCCGATTGTCGAGGGCGGCGACACGCGGGGGGATGGATTTGGTTTCGAGGGGATGATCGAGGGCGGCGAAGAGGATGGTGTCATTGGTAATGAGGATGATGGCGCGCCCGCCGGCGAGGTTGGCGACGATTTCGTCTTCCTGGGCGAGGGTGGGGAGCGCGGCCGGGAGAGCGGCAAGCAAGAATACCGCGGCGCTCGCGAAGAAGTTGCTCACGGAGGCAGAGTAGCACAGCGCAACGGACAAGTCGGGGGGCCGCGCCGTTTGCCGGAACAGCAGGTTCCCGACGGCGGCAGGATTGGCTAAAATAGAAGGTTGGAAACAGAGGAGTGAAGCTAATTATGGGGCAAAGAAACTTGAAGAAAATAAAACATAACGGGAAAAGTTTGGAGCAAATCCTGAAGGCCCATGAGATGTTCTGGGCCAACAAAGAAGGCGGGGCACGGGCAGACCTGGCGGGGGCGGATTTGTCCAGGGCGGACCTCCGAGAGAGCAACCTGGCGGGAGCGATCTTGCGTGAAGCGAATCTGGAGGGAGCCGATCTGCGCGGGGCGCGATTGCCGGGGGCGGATTTGTCTGGCGCGAATCTAAAGGGGGCGGATTTGCGGAAGGCGGACCTGACGGAATCTTTTCTGCCGGGCGCGAACCTGACGGAAGCGCAAGCGAGCGGCGTGGAGTTTTTCCGCTGCGACCTGACGAACGCGAATTTTCAGAAGGCCATGTTGCGGAATGTGAATTTCCGGGACGCGCATCTTGATGGAGCGAACTTCGCCGGGGCGGACATGGGGATCGCGATTTTGCGGGAGACGGATTTGCGGAATGTAGATTTGTCTGGCGTGGACCTGAGCACGACGTTGATGCCGCCGGGATGGGCCGCGAAGAAACAGGGGGCGTAGAAGGCGCGGCTCGCGGGTGCGCCGTTCGGATAAGAAAAAAGAATTAACCCAGAGTTCGCAGAGGCGGAGCGCAGCGAAGACTGAAAAGAGAAACCCCAGAGCACAGCGGCAACGATGGCTAATGGGGCTGTGGCGTGTTAGCCTCTCGCAAAGCGGGTGCGTGAAGGAAACCCTTGGCGACAACCTCCCCACAATTGGATTTGCCGGGCGTGCGAGAGCGCGTTTTGGAGGTGTTGCGCGGCCTGCTGGAAGAATTGGGCAGCCATGGCGCGGTGGCGGAGCTATCGAGCAAGTCGAATCTGGATCGGGATTTGGGATTGGGAAGCCTGGAACGCGTGGAGTTATTGACGCGGCTGGAGAATGCGTTCGAGGTGCGCCTGCCGGATACGCTGGCGGCGGAAGCGAGCACGCCGGAAGAGTTGATCGCGGCTATTGTGGCGGCGCCGGGAACGCCGATCAGCGATGAAGGTGAATTTTCTGGTCCGCGGGCGACGGCAACGACGCAAAATGCGGCGCAACGTGCGGCGGACTCCATCGTGGAACGCGCGGAAACGCTGGTGGAGGCGATCCGCTATCGTGGGGTGCACGATGCGCAGCGAGCGCATCTGCTGATCACAGAAGATGACGAGCGGGGCGAACACCAATACACACTGACATTTGGAGAGTTGTACACGGCGGCGCAAAAGTGCGCGGAGGAGTTGGCGCGGCGCGGCGTGCCACCGGGAGGACGCGTGTCGCTGATGTTGCCGACGTCGCGGCAGTTCTTCATTTGTTACGCGGGGATTTTGCTGGCGGGGGCGGTGCCGGTGCCGATCTATCCGCCGTTTCGCGCCGATCGGATCGAGGAATATGCGGGGCGGCAGGCAGCGATCCTGAATAACGCGGGTGTTTGCTTGTTGCTGACTTTCCGGAGAGCGGAAGCGGTGGCGAAACTGCTGAAGCCGCGCGTGAAGTCGCTGATGGGCGTGGTGGAAGCGGAGAAATTGCTGGAAGCGGCGGAAAAAGCGCCACCGCCGGCTCCGGGCGCGCTGCCCGCGTTCATCAGCGGGAGCCGGATACGCAAGGGCAGCGACATCGCGCTGTTGCAATACACTTCGGGGTCGACAGGCGATCCGAAGGGCGTGGTGCTGACGCACGCGAATTTGCTGGCCAATATGCGGGTGATCGCCAACGGCGTGCAGATGGGCCCGGGAGACGTGGGTATCAGTTGGCTGCCGCTCTATCACGACATGGGATTGATCGGGGCGTGGCTGACACTGCTGCTGCATGGCGTGCCGTTGGTGGTGATGTCGCCGCTGGCTTTTCTGACCCGGCCGGAGCGCTGGCTGCAGGCGATGAGCAAGCATAAGGGGACGATCACGGCAGCGCCGAATTTTGCGTACGAATTATGCGTACGCAAGATTTCCGACAAGGCGATGGCGGGCGTGGACCTGAGCTCGATGCGAGTGGTGATGAACGGGGCGGAGCCGGTGAATCCGGAGACGCTAGAACGGTTCGCGAATCGATTTACGAAGTATGGATTCCGGAAGGAGTCGATGCTACCGGTCTATGGGTTGGCGGAGGCATCGTTGGGAGTGACTTTTCCTCCCTTGAATCGCGTTCCGCGGGTGGAGCGGGTGGAGCGTGAGGCGTTTGCGACGAACGGGCAGGCGGTGGCGGCGGCCGAGGAAGATGAAACCGCGATTTCGTTCGTATCGTCGGGGAGTTCGTTCCCGGGGCACGATGTGATGATTGTGGATAAAGAGGGCAGTGAGGTGCCAGAGCGAACGGAGGGATTTTTGTGGTTCCGCGGGCCGTCGGCGACGCGCGGGTATTTCGAGAACCCCGAAGCAACCGCGACGCTGATGCCGCAAGGGCCAGCGGAACGCGACGGTGAGTACGCCTGGTTGAATTCGGGAGACCGAGCGTTTCAGGCCGACGGGGAGATCTTTATCACCGGCCGGGTGAAGGACATCATCATCAAGGGCGGCCGGAATTTGTATCCGCACGAAGTGGAAGAACTGGCGGCGCGCGCGGAAGGGATTCGCAAAGGCTGCGTGGTGGCTTTTGGCTTGAAGGATAAGGGGAGCGGGACGGAAAAGTTGGTGATTGTGGCGGAGTCGCGAGAGCAGGACGCGGCGCGGCGAGCGGCGATGGTTGCGGCGATTAATGAGGAGATTTCGCGGGGGCTGGGGTTGCCACCGGATCGCGTGGAATTGATTCCGTCGGGGAGTATTCCGAAGACGTCGAGCGGGAAACTGCGGCGGGACGAAACGAAACAATTGTACGTGGCGGGAACGCTGGCGGCGGGCAGGCCTCCCGCGTGGGTGCAGATTGCGCGGCTGGGGACGAAGTCGTTTTTGCAGGAAGCAGTGCAGGGCGCATGGCGCGGGATTCGCAGGGTGCTCGAGAAAATCTACGGTGTGTATTTTATCGTGGTGTTTTTCTTATGGATTGTGCCGTCGTGGCTGATTGTGAAGCAGATCAAGGATGAGAAAGCGGCGGGGCGGTTTACTTCGGCGGCGTTGAAAGTGCTGTTTGCGCTGGCGGGAATACGGCTGAAAGTGGTGGGCAAGGAGTACATGGATACGCCCGGCGCGAAAGTATATGCATCGAACCACGCGAGCTACTTTGACGTGCTGCCGGTGATGATGGGGTTGGGCGTGGCGTACCGGTTTGTGGCCAAGGGGGAAGTGAATGCGATGCCGTTTATAGGGACGTTCCTGAACCAGATGGGGCACTTGTCGTTCAACCGTCACGATGCGAGTTCGCGGCTGAAACAGGTGGATGAGATTGAGGAGTGCTTGCGGCGAGGCGACTCAGTGTTTGTCTTTCCGGAAGGCACGTTTACCCCGCAGGATGGTTTGAGGCCGTTTCAGTTGGGTGCTTTTCGCGGGGCGGTGGCCACGGGGGCGCCGGTGATTCCCGTGTCGTTGAAAGGGACGCGGAAGTTTTTGCGCGATGGGACATTTTTGCCGCGGCCGACTAGCGTGACGATTACGCTTTCGGCACCCATTTATCCTTCGCCGGGGTTGCCTGGCGACGATCCGAATCATTTGCATGAAATTGTGAGGCTGCGGGATCTGGCTCGGGAGGCGATTGCGCGGTATTCAGGGGAGCCGATTTTGTAGCTGGGATGAAAGAAAAGAGGAAGGATATAACACCAAACAAAAGGCCGGCGGGTGCGCCGGCTTTTTTGTTTTGGTGGAGATGGATGGATCGCAAAAGCGGGAGCTGAGCTTCCCTTCGGAAGGATTCAGGACAAGCCACACTCCAAATGGGTTAGTGGCTCAGGGTGTAGATGACGGTGATGTGGGTGTCGACTTCGATGGGGCGGCCGTTGAGGATGGTGGGTTTGTAGCGCCACTCGCGGACGGCGGCCAGGGCCGATTGGATGAAGAAGGGATCGCCAGTGATTACCTCCAGTGACTCGATGGTGCCGGAGGTGGAGATGATGGCACGGAGTTCGACGCGGCCTTCGCGGTGAATGTGTATAGCGAGCGGCGGATACCTGGGCTCAACGCGAGTGATCAGTTGGGCCATCTGCTGGAGTTCGCTGATGGCACGACGCTCGGGTTTTGAGGAAGCTTTGTCGGGAGGCAGAGCGATCGGATGGGTTTCCAAAGGACGGAGACCGCTGGGCACGCCTGGACCAGGAGTGAGTCCGGGGATGGGATCGCCTGGAGCGGCTCCGGGTTGCGGAGTGGGGATCGGATCCTGGGTAACGATGATGGGAGGGATGTTTGGCCCGGGGCAGATGCGACAGGGCGGCGGAGCATTTGTGCCGTGGCGCTGAGGCGTGGCGGAGGGCCCGTGAACGCCGATGGGGGCATACGGGGGAATCGGCGTCATGTTTTTGAGAAAGAGGCGCTCGCCTTTGCCGAGGAGCGGAAAGAGCACCAAGGCAGCGAGTGCCAGTGTTTGAAGGGCGATGGAAATCGTCAGAGCGCGTTGCTTGATGCGGCTGGCGCGCTTTTCGGACTGCGGGTCGCCTTCGAGGAGACAGTTGTTCAGCGAGCCGAAGGCGTCTTCGGACGCGTGGGACACACGTTGGGCTTCGAGATTCATCACACACCTCCGGAAAAATTCCTGCGAGCCGTGGGAGTATTTGCGGCGCCAGCTTCCGGAGGTTGCCATCCGAAGGCCAGCGCCGCGCTCGCAGGGAGGTGAGGTGCGCGCGTCCTCTGTGTTGTTTGACACCGGGGCGGGTGACAAGTGCCCGGAGGAGAGTCATCCGTAATCAGAGTTCAGTAATCAGACAGAGCGGAAAAGGCTTTAACGCAGAGGACGCGGAGACGGAGCACAGAGTTTGAGGAGAAAAGGAGGCGAGCCGACCGGGCGGATGCAGGTCACTGACAAATAATGTGTTTCTATTAGGATGAAGCGTTCGGAACGTTCGGAAGGAAAGGTGGAAACTTAGTTACATCCAACCGATGAGCGGAAGCATCCAATTTGGCGGACGTGGATCATTGAAGGAGACCCCGATGGAAAGGCATATTCCCGAAGTAGTTGGTGTGCGGCGCACGGGTTGGGCCGCCCTGGACCGCGATCCGCAGCAGGACGTAGTGGAGTTTGCTTGTCCTCATTGCGGCGTGAAAAGTCAGAAGAAGGCCCGGCGCGAGCGGACCGAGTACCGGTTTACGGATGGCTTCCTGCAGGATTTGCAGGGAGAAGGCGTGCAGTGCCATTTTTGCAAACAATCGTTGCGAGTAGTGCCGGTGGTGCTGTTGCACGATCAGGATGAGACGAAGCGGTTTGCGGCGGTGTTTTCGGAAGAGCCGCTGGTTCACGCGGAATAATCTGGACTCATTGGGAATGGAAGAGGGCGCCTGTGGTTTGGGCGCCCTTTTTTTGTTTGTGACTGAGCCCTGAGCTGAGTCGGGGGCTTTGATCGAGTCGATGTATTGGCGACCGAGATTACTCCGTAAAAGCGGCAGCAGAGCTGCCGCACTCAAAATTGGCGATGCTAGTAGCGGTGATAGTCATGGCGGAGATGAGCTTGGCGCGCGTAGGCCTCCTGGCGTTCGTGGGCCCAATGGCGCGCGTCGTGACTATAGGGACCGAAGCGCTCGACGGCTTCGCGGTAGCGCATATCGGTGTAGGCGACACGGCGATTGCAGTCGTCCCAATCGTTGGCTTTTGCGGCAGGGGCACCGGCGGCGAGGAAAAAGCCGAAAGCCGCAGCGGCCAGAGATGTTTTTCCAAGGATCGAAAAGAGATTGAATTTGAGAAACTTCATGTGATGGCCTCCAGGAGCTTGGCCCGGGCTGGCGATCGGGGTGCATCCTGAGGGTTCAAACACTAGTTTGAATGGAAGGTTGTGGTCTGGTCTAAGTTATTGAAGATATTATGGATGACGGATAACAGCGAGCAGATAACCGAGAATAGGGAGCAAAAACTTGCCCGTCCACTACGGGTGAACTGGCGCTACCGAGGCAAGCATCGCTAGTAGGCTTGGAGGAAGGGGTCTACATCCATGTGGTATTTCTCGAGGCCGGTGCGGATTTTGTCGAAGGCCTCCTCGACGGTGTCGGCGTATTGGAGATTGTCGAAATCGGCCTGGCTGATGGTGCCCCAGCGGACCATGTTTTCCAGCTTTAGGACTTCATTCCAGTACTTGCGGCCATAGATGATGATGATGGTGTGTTTGGGCATCTTACCGGTTTGCGAGAGGGTCATCATTTCCCAGAGTTCGTCGAGGGTGCCGAAGCCGCCGGGAAAAACGATGAGGGCTTTGGCGATTTGGGCGAACCACAATTTGCGCATGAAGAAATAATGGAAATTGAAACTCAGCTCGGGGCTGATAAAAGGATTTGCGAATTGCTCGTGAGGGAGCTCGATGGAAAGGCCGATGGACTTGCCTCCGGCTTCGTAGGCGCCACGGTTGGCGGCTTCCATGATGCCGGGACCACCCCCGGAGCAAATGACGAAGCGGCGGGGCCGGGGGCCGAGAGAGAGCGCCCAGGTGGTGATCTTGTGAGAGAGTTGACGCGCCTCTTCGTAGTAGATGGACATTTCGAGCGCGCTCTTGGCTTCGCGGAGGTGCAGACGATGTTTTTTCAACCGCGCTGCGCTCCACCGGGTAGTCTTCTCCTTTTTGAGACGCGTATAGCGGGAAGAAGCGGTTTCGTGCGAGTCGATACGCGCGGAACCGAACATGACGATGGTGTCGCCAATGCCTTCTTTTTTGAGTTGAACGAGGGGATAGATGTACTCGGAAACGATGCGAATGGGCCGCGCAGGCGTGCTGGCCAGGAACTCCAGATTCTCGTGCGGGGATTTTGGGGCGTGTTGGGGCTTGGGGCGCTTACCGTCGGGCATGGCATTTTCTCCAATTAGAATGCGCTTCGATTGTAGGCAGGGGGCAGGGCGGCGGCAACGCCTTTGGGGTGCCAGGCGTCGAATTGAATACGCTGGGGGTAATGGGAGCGGGTTGGACAACCATGACGAGTTTACCTGAGAGGAATGGCGATTGCCGATGAAGAGCCGCTTGGAGAAATTTGCGGGAGCGTGTGCGTTTGCCGCGATTGCATTGCGAGGAGCGTTCGCGCAGGCGCCGGCTGGACCGATCACGCCGCAACCGGACGTGACGATCCAGAAAGCGCCCGCGGCGATCAGGGTTCGCACCGTGTTGGTGAATACGCCGGTGACCGTGCGGAACGAAAAAGGCGAGATGGTGCATGATCTGGAGGAGACTGATTTTCGAATCACCGACAATGGCGTGCCGCAGAAGATTACGCATTTTGATTTGGGAGGGGATCCCATTTCGCTGGTGGTTGTGGTGGAGACGAGCTCGCGGATTGCGTCGAGTTTGCCGCATATCCGCAAGGCGGGAATCCTGGTATCGCAAGTAGTGAGTGGACCTACCGGCGAAGGCGCGGTGGTGGGATTCGACGATCAGGTGAACACCTTGTTGGACTTTACCAACAGCTCCGATGCGATGGAGAAAGCGATGTCCGGATTGCAGGAGGGATCGAGTGGAACGAAGCTGTTCGAGGCCATGTCCAAAGGGGTGGAATTGTTGAGCGGGCGGCCGGAGGTATCGGAAACGGAGTTGGGGCACCGGCGGGTGATGCTGGTAATTGCCGAAGCACACGATTCGGGGAGCGAAGAAAAGCTGGGCGAAGTGCTGCGGCGGGCGCAACTGGCGAACGTTACGATATATGCCGTGGGCATCTCGAGCACGAAAGCGGATTTGAAGAGGAAGCCGGATTACCAGCCGCCACCAACTGCCACTCCTGAAGGAACGACTGGGATGCCGCCACCGCCGGGCACGGTGCAGACGCCGACGACGGACGCCAATAATCAGGGGCAAGGGGGGAGCTTGCTGGCGCTGGCGGTGTGGGCGGTGATGCATGCGAAGGATCAGGTTACGGCGCATCAGCTGGAAATTGCGGCAGCGGCAACGGGCGGGCAGCACGTCTCGACGTGGAAGGACCGGACGATCGAGAAAGTGCTTGATGAGATGGGCGGGGAACTGCATTCGCAGTATACGTTGACGTATACGCCGAGTGACGCAGCGACCGGCGGGTATCACGAGATTAGGGTGACGGTGACGCAGGAGAAGGAGCGCGGCTTGAAAGTGCGGGCGCGGCCGGGGTATTACCTGGGAGCGCCGGAGAGTTAGAATGTCGCTCGCATGAGCTGCGAGGCGGGTTGATGGCGAAACGCGACGACAATTTTGCGATTCGGCTGGCGACGAGCGCGGATATTCCGGCGTTGCGAGAATTGATTGATAAGTCGGTTAGGGTGTTGCAGAGCGGGGATTATACCGCGGAGCAATTGGAAGCGGCGCTGGGGACGGCGTATGGCGTGGATACCCAACTGATTGCGGATGGGACGTATTACGTTGTGGAGGCGGCGGGCGCTGCGGAGGAGAAAATATTGGCGGCTTGCGGCGGGTGGAGCATCCGCAAGACGTTGTACGGCAGCGACCATGGACCTTACCGCGACAATGCCATGTTGGATCCGGCGCGCGACGCGGCGAAGATACGCGCGTTCTTTGTGCATCCGGAATGGACTCGGCGAGGAATTGCCAGTTTGATTTTGAAGACTTGCGAGGAGGCCGCTTACGCGCGGAGGTTCCGGCGATTTGAGATGGGGGCGACGCTGACGGGAGTTCCGATGTATGCGGCGCGAGGATACGCAATGGGTGAGCGGATTGAAGTGCCGTTGCCGAATGGGATGTCGCTGACTGTGATCAGAATGGCGAAAACGGTGGCGTAAGAAAATCAGGCCACAGAAGCTCGCAAACCCCGGAAACGCCAAGCGAGTCAAAACCGCCTGCCTACCTCCTGCGGCGGGCAGGCAGCAAGTGGCCGCTACAACAGAGAGCTAGGCGAGTTGGTGCCAGAAGGCGGCTTCGCGGGAGGCTAGGAGCGCGTCTTTGCGGGCGTTCCAGCGGAGAAAATGTGGGGTGCGGGTGTGCGCGGTGTGATGCTCGCGGGCTTCCCAGACTTCGTGGAGGAGGAAGGCGCCGGGCTGATCGACGCTGCCGTGCAGATCGAATCGTAGGCAGCCTACTTCCTTGCGGGTGGGTACAAGGAGGGCGCGAAGCTCGGCTTCGAGAAGCGGGTGCTGCCCTTCTTTGGCGCGGAGGACAACGACCAGGGTGACTGCGCTCTTGGGAAGCTTGGCGGCAGTTGCGGCGCTCGGGTGGCTGCGGGCGCGGCGCTTGGGAACTTTGCGGGATTTTCGTTTGGGCATGTCGGCGGCGATTGTACTCCAAACAGCGTTAATCGCAAGGAGAACTGGAACGCCGGGAGGAGCCCCGACCGGGTCAGCGCAGCCAGGTTCGCGTGGTGGTGAAAGTCGCCGGCTATTTCTGTTCGGCGTCCTTGCGGCCCACATTCAGGCTGTCGAAGTTCAGGAGGGTGTTGAGCACCAGAGAGTAGGTGTTCTCGGTTTCGCCGCGGTAGACCGGGTTGATGGAGAAAAGGACCAGGTGGCCGGAGCCGCTGGGGACATCGAGTACGGCGGGGTGCTGGGCGATTTCGTTTCCGGCTTCGACGAGGCCGGAGATGAGCAGGTCCTTGGAATCGGCGTAGCGCAGGATGACGCGGGCTCGGTTGGCGGGAGGGATGACGCGCGGATTGTTGAAGCTCTGCTCGTCGGTTGGCTGAGGAGTTTGCCAGAGCTCTTTCTCCGGCTCGTCGGGAACTTCCGTGGGGGGGCGGCCGACGACGAAATCGGGGTCGTCTTTGGTGCCGCGGCCGGTGGGCCTCGATTTCATCACCGGGCCAAGATGCCTGCGGCGACCGCCGATGATGCTGGTGACGGAAAAGATGGGGCCGTCATCGCAGTAGGCGGAGACTTTATCTTCGTAGCCATAGGCGATGGGACTTGCCGCGTCCACCAAGCGCGTGCCAACAATCGAGCCGACAATCTTCATTTTTTCGGAATTGCTGAAGGTGACTCCATTCGCCAGTCCGGTGGCGATGGCGAATTGCGACGTGTCGGTTGCTGTGAGCAGGACGCCGCCGTTGCGCACGAAACTCTGCAGCTTGGCGAGGCCGTCCCAGCCGAGGCCGGGGCGCATGTCGGGCGTCGAATCGTTTTTTCCGACGAGGTTGGGGGTTTCGGGCGTATTCATCCAAGGCAGAGGGTTGCCCCACGTTGTCGGCGCGCCATCCACGATGGAGTTGGGGGTGGCGTTCCCGGTGACAGGAGGAAACAGGATAACGTCATACTTGACGTTAAGGTCAGGTATTTTGGCGAGTGCCTGGGTGCTCATGTAGTCGTAAGGGATTTGCAGTTTGTCGAAGGCAAGTCGCCACCAGCCTTCGGACTGCGTACTGATCCAGGTGTGAACATAAGCGATACGCGGGGCGCGGAGGGGATGCGTTTTGACGCTGGGAGCAGAGGCGAGCGCAACGGCTTGCAAGCCGAGAGTTTTCGCGGCGGCATCGAGATCGGAACGATTGACCCCGCGGATCAGAAAAGTTCCACGCGAGAATTTATGGCCGCTGGATTCGAAAGGTTCTTCCGCGGCGTCGATGGCCGCGTCTTTCAAACGGTAACGGAGTGACGCGAGGGCGGGCTCGGCGTGATTGTCGATCGCAAATACGGCGCCTTCGCCTTTCGCACCGCCGAAGGGGTGGAGTTCGGTGACACGCTCCATCGGAACCGTGAGGACTTTGGAGTCGGTGACGCGAGTGACCTGCACGCCGAAGAGCTCACCGAAGGTCCAGGCGGTGTCGTCGTAGGGAGTGGTCTGCGGATCTTCGGGGCTCCAGTATTGGTAGTCGAGCAGGGCGTCGGCAACGCGGGAGTAGGGCTGATCCATTCGAATGATGTAGCTGCCGGCGGGAAAATCGCGGGTGGTTGGCGCTGCGGGCTTTGGTTTTTCCTCAGCTTCGGCCGCTTTGGCTGACTTCTTTTCTTTCTTTACGGGCAGGCTCACCTGAAACGAACTGGTCGCGCGAGAAATCTCGACGTGCTGCTTGAGCATAATGCGCAAGAGATCGGCCTGCACGCTGGCGCGAGGATCGTCGGCGGGGAAGACGTAGGCAGCCGGGCCTTCGGCGGATGGTTTTTGGATGGAGCGCTTCCCTTTCAGATAGAAATTTTTGAGGAACAGGCGCTTGTTCTGGTTGAAATAGTGGAGCGAGGTGAGCAGGCCGGTTTCCTCGTAATTGTTGTTGTTGCGCTGCGACCAAAGAGCTTTGGGAAACGGCGGATTGGGCTTGAACCAGGTGCGCGCATATTCATCGGGCTGCAGCGTGCGCTCGCGCGTGTCCGCGCCGCCGTTGCCGAAAGTTTCATAGAGGCGGCTGATGCCGTTGTGCATCGCGGCGAGAAACATCAGATAGCCGGGGGACCAGGTATCGAAATCGCCGTGGGTGAAGACGCCGGGCATGCCGAACTTGGTCATGTCAGCCACGTTGCGCGCGCCGATCATCTCCCATTCGTCCACGAGGATGGGGTCGACCCACGCGTTGTAGGGACCGTCGCCGATGGTGTTGTCGTAAAGATAAGGGACGGATTCGTGGAGGTCGTGGAGCACCTGGGCATTCCAGCCGAGGTAGGTATTCAAGACGTTTTGCGTGAGCTTGAGGGTCATGCCCATGGCGTCGCGGTTGTTGTCGTGCGCGACGTATTTGCCCCAGTAAATGAGCGGCGGGTAGAAATCCTTGGGATGGGCGAGATGCCATTTGTAGATATCAACCATGCGGTCGCGGCCATCGACTTCCACGACGGGGGTAATCAGGGTGATGATGCCATCGCGAATGTCGCGGATATAAGGAGTTTCGTCGACGGCCAGGCGGTAGGCCAACTCCATCAACGCGGTGGGGGCGCCGGTTTCCGGGGAGTGGATTGTGCCGGTGATGTAGTAGACGGGAACGGAGTCGGCGACCAGTTTGTCGGCTTCGGCATCGTCGAGATGGATAGCGCGCGGGTCGGCGAGTTTCGCGAGGCGCTGGCGGTTTTGCTCGAGGTTTTTCAGATTGGCTTCGGAAGAGACGGCCACGGCAATCATTTCACGGCCTTCTTCGGTGGTGCCGATCGAGACTACTTTCACGCGCGGCGAAGCTTTTTCGAGCAGGCGCATGTATTTGTAAACGTCTTCGGCGTAAGGAAGGATGCCGGGAGCGCCGGCGACATCGCCGAGGACGACTTCGGGCGTGGGCACGGTCTTGCTGGCGGGGAGATAGTCGACCAAGGGCGAGGAGAAATAGGGCGCGGTGGTGTACTTGCGAATCTTGGCGGTGTAGGCCTCGTCGATGGGTTGCTTGGGATCGCGCACCGGGGGAGTTTCCCCGTCAGCCAAAGCAATGCCGCCGGTTGCGACGGTTGTGAAGAGAAGCAGACTGAGTCCCAGCCAGAACTTGTGGCCCATGAAATCTCCTCTATGAATACGGACGCAGGATTCTAACTCAGGGTTGGGTGAAGAATGAAATTCCGCGTATGGACGTTCGAAAGTTAAATGCACTTTCCACAGAGCATCAACGTCGATTCCGCTCCGAGGTTTAGCCCGCGTTACGCATTTGGACGCAAGCCGAAGGAGTTTCTCGTACTGAAAATTGTGATTAGCGGGTGGGATAAAAAGCCAGGCAGACCGGACTGGGGACTTCTTTGACGCTCGATACTTGCGAGAGAGCGCCGGTTGCGGGGTCGATGCGGAAGACGACAATGGAATTGGAATTCTGGTTTTCGGCGAGGAGGAACTGGCCGGTGGGATCGATGGCGAAGTGGCGCGGTTCCTTGCCGCCAGTAGAGTAATCACCAGCGGCTTTGAGCTTGCCCGTGGCGGGAACAACGGAAAAGATTGCTATCGAATCCTTGCCACGGTTGGAGGCGAAGAGCCATTTGCCACTTGGATGAATGACGATTTCCGCCGCTTCATTGCGGCCCTCGAAATTGATGGGAAGCATGGGCACGACCCCAAGGTATCCGAATACGCCGTGGTCTGGGGCGTAAGCAAACGTGGTGACCGTCGAATCGATTTCGCTGAGGACATAATAATAGTCTCCATCGGGAGAAAAGGCGGCGTGACGAGGTCCCGCGCCAGCCGCAAGCGGCCTAAAGAACGGCTTGTTCGGTGTCAGCATGCCTTTGGTGGCATTGAAGCGGTAGCTAAGGATTGCGTCTAGCCCGAGGTCGGCGACAAAGACAAAGCGATTGTCGGGAGAAGATTCGATCCAATGAGCATGCGGGCCTTCCTGGCGTTCTTTGTTGGGGCCGAGTGTGCCGGCGTCTTTGATCACCGCGGTGTGCTCGCCGAGGCGGCCATCGGGAAGAATCGGAAAGACGACCACGTTGCCGGAAGTGTAGTTGGCGACGAAGAGGTATTTGCCGGTTTTGTCAAAGGAGAGATAGCAGGGGTCTTCGCCGAGAGCGGAGAGTTGGTTGAGGAGCGTCAGCTTGGCGGATTTGGAGTCAATGGAGAAGGCGCTGATCGCGCTTTGCTTGCCGGATTCGTTGGCGGCGTAAGCGAATTTGCCATTGGGATGTATGACGAGCCAGGAAGGATTGGGCGTTTCTGCAGCAAGGCCGCGGGGCGTGAGTTTGCCGGTGGAGGAATCGAAGTCGAAGGCGTAGATACCTTTGCTATCGGTCTTCTCGGTGTAAGTTCCAACGAAGAGGAGGAATTTTTGATTGGGCGTTTGTGGATAGGACGGAAGAATTATCAGGAAACAGGAGAGGATGAGAAGGAAGCAGCGGCGGGACATTTTCATGGGTATGTAGTCTACCGCGAGAGTGGTCGCAGACGAAAAGAGAGATTTAACACACCGACCCGGTCGAGGCAGGCGCCGTGCCCGGAGGGCAGAACGCGGAAATAGCCGAGAAGAGCACTGGAATGGCAGTGCTCCGGTGAAGAGAGCGGAACGCCAATCTCCCAATTGGCGTTCCCGGGAGAAGACGGCGTAGAGCCGCCCCTATTTCTTTTCTTCCTCGTCTTCTTCCTGGAGGACGGCGGCGGCGGCTACGGAATCTGCGTCGTCGAGGCGGAGCAGACGGACGCCCTGAGTGGAGCGGCCGGCTTCGCGGATTTCGCTGGCGTGGACGCGGATGACCTTGCCGTGCTCGGTGATGATCATGACGTCGGACTCTTCGGTGACCTGAAGAGTGGAGACGACGGAGCCGTTGCGGTCAGTGGTCTTCATGTTGACGACGCCTTTGCCGCCGCGCGAAGTGATGCGGTATTCGGCGAGCGCGGTGCGCTTGCCAAAACCCTTTTCGGCAACGGTGAGCATGAGCGTGGTGAGGGAGTCCTTGATGTCCTCGTTTTCGAGCTCCTCGAGGTTCTGAGTGGTTTTCTTGCGTTCCTTGGCGATGATTTCGAAGTCGGGCTGCACGGCGTCCATGCTGACGACGTAATCCTCTTTATCGAGGTCCATGCCGTTGACGCCACCGGCGTTGCGGCCCATCGGGCGAACTTCCGTTTCGCGGAAGAGGATGGCCTGGCCTTCGTGGCTGGCGAGGAAGATCATCTGCTTGCCGTCGGTGAGCTTGGCGCCGATGAGTTCGTCCTTGGCTTCGAGATTGATGGCGATGATGCCTGTGGAACGGGGGTTGGAGAATTCGGTGAGCGTGGATTTTTTCACGGTGCCGAGTTTGGTGGCCATGAAGACGAAGCGGCCTTCCTCCTCGAGATTGGTGGCGGCGACGAGAGCGGTGAGCTTTTCGTCTTCCTGGAATTTGACGAGGCTGGAGATCGCTTTACCGCGAGTTGCTGCGGCGGCTTCGGGAAGTTCGTAGACCTTGAGCCAGTAGACGCGGCCCTTGGAGGTGAAGAGCAGGATGTAACTGTGCGCCGAGGCGACGAAGAGATGCTCGACGAAGTCCTCTTCCTTGGTTTTAGCGCCGATACGGCCCTTGCCGCCGCGGGATTGATGACGATAAGTTTCGGCGGGGGTGCGCTTGATGTAGCCGGCGTGGCTGACGGTGATGAGCTGGTCGGTGTCGGCGATGAGGTCTTCGAGCTTGATTTCGTCGACCTTGTCCACGATCTGGGTGCGGCGGTCGTCGCCGTAGGCTTTGTGGACTTCGCGCAGTTCGCCAGTGATGACCTGCTTCAGCTTTTTGTCGCTGGCGAGGATTTCGCGCAACTCGGCGATCAGTTCGCGAATGGACTTCAATTCCTTGAGAATTTCGTCGATGGAGAGCTGCGTGAGGCGATGGAGTTGCAGCTCGAGGATGGCATCGATTTGCGCGTAGCTGAGAGTGAGGGCATTGCCGCGGCCGGCGGCTTCGATTTCGGCTGCGCCGACGAAGCGATATTTGCGGCCATCGAGCTTCACGCCTTCGAGTTTTTTGGACTTGCCGTTTTCGGTGATGGTTACGTCCTGCTCGCTGAAATACTTGAACAGGTTTTCCCTGGCTTCGGCGCGGCTGCTGCTGCCGCGGATGACGCGAATGACGTTGTCAAGGTGATCGAGAGCGATCTGGTAGCCAACCAGGAGGTGCTCGCGCTCTTCGGCTTTGCGAAGTTCGAATATGGTGCGCCGGCGAACCACTTCCATGCGGTGTTCGATGAAGAGCTTGATGAGGGGGATGAGGCCCAGCTCGCGGGGCTGGCCGGCGACGATGGAGAGCAGGATCATGCCGAAGGATTCCTGCATCTGGGTGTGCTTGAAAAGATTGTTGAGAATGAGCTGAGATTCCTCGCCGCGCTTCAGCTCGACGACGATGCGCATGCCTTCGCGGGAGGATTCGTCGCGCACGTCGGAGATGCCCTCGATTTTTTTCGTTTGCACGAGTTCAGCGATGCGCTCGATGAGGCGCGCTTTGTTCACCTGGTAAGGAATTTCGGTGATGACAATATTTTCGCGGTCCTTGGTGGCTTCTTCGATGGCGGCTTTGGCGCGCATGATGAAGCTGCCGCGGCCGGTGCGATAGGCGGCCTCGATGCCTTCCCTCCCGGCGATGTAGGCGCCTGTTGGGAAGTCCGGGCCGGGGACAATCTTCATGACTTCTTTCAGCGGGGCGTCGGGCTTTTCGATCAGGAGAATCGCGGCTTCGACGATTTCGCGAAGGTTGTGAGGGGGAATGTTCGTGGCCATGCCGACGGCGATGCCGCTGGCGCCGTTGACGAGAAGATTCGGAATCCGCGATGGCAGGACCACGGGCTCTTCGCGGGTCTGGTCGAAGTTGGGAATGAAGTCGACGGTCTCTTTTTCGAGGTCGGCGAGAATGTCTTCGGAGATTTTGGCGAGGCGCGCTTCGGTATACCGCATGGCTGCCGGGGGATCGCCATCGACGGAGCCGAAGTTGCCCTGGCCGTCCACCAGCGGATAGCGCATATTGAAATCCTGCGCGAGGCGGACCATGGCGGGATAGATGACCGCTTCACCGTGCGGGTGATAGTTGCCGGAGGTGTCGCCGCAGATTTTGGCGCACTTGCGATATCCACGATTGGAGGCCAGGCCGAGGTCGTTCATGGCGACGAGGATGCGCCGCTGAACGGGCTTGAGGCCGTCGCGGACGTCGGGAAGAGCGCGGGCGATGATTACGCTCATGGCATAGTCGAGATACGACTTGCGCATTTCGGCTTCGATATCGATGGGAAGAAGTACGGATGTGTTCTGCTCGTCTGCCATGTGTCCTCTGTGGAGTGACTAGTGAATGGTGACTAGTGACTCGCGACTCGTGAAAAACTTTCCTTGTTCTTAGTTCGTTCTTACCTCGAAACTCTTGGTGCTGAGATCCTTCGGCTATCCTCGTCGGATAGCCTCAGGACGACAAATTCGCGCTATGTTGCCTTCGCAGCGAGTTCGAACGCGAATGCCTTTACAGTGTCGAATGCGTCGGCGGCGTTGGTGAAACGGCGCGTTGCAAACTCCGCTTCGATCTGACGCAGGAATGAATCGCACTGTGCCTGATTGCCGAAACTGACTGCCACGCCTTTTTCGTTGTCCGGAGTGGAGGTGGGAGCGGCGCGAAATTCGCTGACGCTTAGTCCGCGCAATCCCGGTAATGTTGTCCATCCCAACTGGTACATCATTTTCTCTGTTCTATTTCCGTGCTTTTCTTTTGGCCGGTTTAAAGAGCGGCCAGTACAGAATTTGCTTCACCAATCGAAAAACCTCAGGCCTGAAGGCCTGAGCTACAGATCCCTAGTTAAATATCGAGGTTGACGACTTCGAGGGCATTGTCCTCGATGAACTTGCGGCGCGCTTCCACGTTCTCGCCCATGAGCGTGGTGAAAATGTCTTCGGCGGCGACGGCGTCCTCCAGCTTGACCTGGAGCAGCGTGCGGGTGTCCGCGTTCATGGTGGTTTCCCACAACTGCTCGGCGTTCATTTCGCCCAAGCCCTTGAATCGGGTGATGGTGAAATCCTTTTTGGCGTCTTCCATGACGTAGTTGAGAACGTCGGTGGCTTTTTCTCGGGTGACCTTGGTGCCGTTGCGCGAAACGGTGAACGGCGGGTGGTTGAACTCCTCAATTTGTTTGGTGAGGGCGCGGAGGCGCTTGTACTCGGCGGTGGAAGCGACCGCCCAGCTGATCTTCTGGTTGTGGGGCAGGCCAAACTGAATTTCGTAGAGGCTGTGTTCCTCGTCGAAGTTGATTTTGCCTTCGAGCTTGAGCTTGGCTTTGTCGACTTCCTTGAGAATTTTCTCGAGCGCTTTCTTGTCCTCGAAGTCGGTTTTCTTTTCGAGGCCGCTTTCGGCGAGGATCTCGACGAGGCCAGGTTCCCGGAGGCGGCGGCCGAGTTTGGCGGCCGCGGCATCGTATTCCTGGACGTTCAAGAGGAAAGTGGTGAGGCGGGCGCCTTCGAGGCTTACGCCTTCCTTGGCCTTCACGATGTGGTCTTCGGTGGCGCGTTTCATAAGCTCGCGGGCAAACTCGCGATCGTCGCGGATGTAGCGTTCGGTTTTGCCGCGCTTGACGCGATAGAGAGGCGGTTGGGCGATATAGACGTGCCCGCGCTCGATGAGTTCCTTCATGTGGCGGAAAAAGAAGGTGAGCAGCAGGGTGCGGATGTGAGAGCCGTCGACGTCCGCGTCGGTCATGAGGATGATTTTGTGGTAGCGGAGCTTGCCAGCGTCGAAGTCGTCCTTGCCGATGCCAGTGCCAAGCGCGGTGATGATGGCGCGAATTTCTTCGTGGCCGAGCATTTTGTCGTAGCGGGCTTTTTCGACGTTGAGGATTTTGCCCTTGAGAGGCAGGATGGCCTGATATTTGCGATCGCGGCCCATCTTGGCGGAGCCGCCGGCCGATTCACCCTCGACGACGAAGAGTTCGCAGCGGGAAGGATCGCGCTCCTGGCAGTCGGCGAGCTTTCCGGGCAAGCCGCTGGAGTCCATCGCGGATTTGCGGCGAGTGAGTTCCCGGGCTTTGCGGGCAGCTTCGCGGGCGCGGGCGGCATCAATGCACTTGCCGATGATGCGGCGCGCGACGGTGGAATGCTTGTCGAACCAATCGCCGAGTTTTTCATTGATGAGTTGCTCGACGTCACCCTTGATGTCGCTGTTGAGCTTGCCTTTGGTCTGGCCTTCGAACTGGGGTTGCGGCAGGCGAACGCTGACGACGGCAACGAGGCCTTCGCGGACATCGTCGCCAGAGATGGTGACTTCGTCTTTCTGCTCTTTCAGCATGCCGGCGTTGGAAGCGAAGTTGTTGATGGTGCGCGTGAGGGCGGAGCGGAAGCCGGAGAGGTGGGTGCCGCCATCCACGGTGTTGATGGTGTTGGCGAAGGAGAAGACGTTTTCGCCGTAGGTGTCGTTGTACTGCAGGGCAATCTCGATTTCGACGTTGCCCTTTTTACCTTCCATGTAGATCGGAGAATCGTGGAGGGTGGTCTTGCCGCGATTGAGGTGCTTGACGAACTCGGCGATACCCCCAGTGAAGCGGAATTCGGCAGTCTTTTCGCTGCGCTCGTCGTTGAGCGTGATTTTCAGGCCCTTGTTTAGGAAGGCATATTCGCGGAGGCGGGTCGCGAGCGTGTCGTAGCTGAATACGGTTTTTTCGAAGATGCCTGGATCGGGATGGAAGGTGACTTTTGTGCCGGTTTTGCGAGTCTTGCCGGTCTGTTTGAGCTTATTGGTAGGCTTTCCTTTTTCGTAAGTCTGTTCCCAGACAGCGCCATCGCGTTGGATTTCGAGTTCGAGCCAGTCGGAAAGGGCGTTGACTACGGAGACGCCGACGCCGTGGAGTCCGCCGGAAACTTTGTAGGTGTCACTATCGAATTTGCCACCGGCGTGCAGAACGGTGAGAACGACTTCAGCGGCTGGTCTCTTTTCCGTGGCATGCATGTCCACGGGGATGCCGCGGCCGTTATCGATGACCGTGACCGAATTGTCCGCGTGAACGGTGACGTTGACTTCGTCAGCGTAGCCAGCCATGGCTTCGTCAACGGAGTTATCCACCACTTCCCAGACGAGATGGTGGAGGCCCATCTCACCGGTGGAACCGATGTACATGGCCGGGCGCAGGCGTACGGCTTCCAAGCCACCGAGGACTTTAATCGATTTCGCGTCGTACTGATGTCCACCCTTGACGGTGGGTGTTTCCTTATCGCCCATTTGCTCTCCTGACGTGCAAGCCTGCGGCAATCGAGTAGCGCGGAACGGCGCTCACCGCACAGAGAAGGTTCCGCCAACCACGGTTGAAATCAATTTTTGCGAAGCAAGGAAAGGCGTGATGTCTGTATCCTGCAACCGTCGCCTCACCCTTTGGCTGCGATCTTACTGGGCCGGATCGAAGCTCGTAGGGTTTCCTGCTTCATCCCATCCCGCGATCCGGGACGTGGCGAAGACTTATGTTCTCCAGGCGGCAGAACCCGCTCCTGGCGCAGAGCTTTCATGGTCCAGCGATCCTGGCGGACGTGTCGATGGGAAGGAAAAACGGCCGATCGACAACAGAAAGATTTTACTGGAAAAGAGGGATTTTCTCAAGCTGGAGAATGCGGGTTGTGGATAAATAAGGGTTTTATATTCAGTGGGTTACATGCATCACGTGCGAGTCAGTTTGGGCGGCGAGCGGGTTCGGTTTTGGAGTGAAATCCGATCTGACGTTTGGGTGGAATCGGAGTCTCCAACATCTGCCGGAGGGTCGCGAAAACGGCATGAAATCTGGCGTCGTAGCGCTTCTCCATTTCGCTGATTTTGCGGCGCAGATCCTCGTGCGTGGCAAGCATGGCACGAAGCTGCAGAAAGGCGCGCATGATGGCAATGTTGACCTGCACAGCGCGGTCGCTGCGAAGCACGCTGGAAAGCATGGCGATACCGTGCTCGGTGAAAGCATAGGGGCGATAGCGGCGGCCGCCGTGAATGGTTGAACTTGAGGTTCCAGACTGGAACCTCAAGTCAGGTGGACTCTATAACAGAATGTCTATGTAATCAAGTAGGAATATTTGTGGCATTAGAACCGATCTCTGCGCTGAGATGCGGACGGCTCAGATGCGCATGGGCATGATGACGTAGCGGTAACGGTAGTTTTCGTCGGCCAGGGGACGCATCTGTCCGGCGGATTGCTCGTCCTTAAGTTCGATGCTGATGGGGCCATCGGCGGCGGCGGCGAGAAAATCGAGCATGTAACTGGAGTTGAAACCGATGGCGATGTTATCGCCTTTGTAGTCTTTATCTATGGTTTCTTTGGCTTCGCCGTATTCGGGGCTGGATGCGGAAATCTCCACGCCTTCGGTGGAAACGGCAAGCTTTACGGCATGCGAGCGCTGATCGGCGAGTTGCGAGACGCGGCGGACGGCATCACTTAGTTCGGAGCGTTCGAGGACGACGGTCTTGTTGTTCTCGCGCGGAAGAACCGCTTCGTAATTCGGGAACTGGCCGGTGAGGATGCGGGAGATGAGGAGACGATGGCCAACCTGGAAGAAGAGATGGCTTTCGTCTTTCGCAAATTCGAGGTAGGCATCGGAACCGGCCGCGGCAGAGAGCTTTTCAACTTCGTCCATGGCTTTTTTGGGGATCAAGACGCGAATTTCGCCATTGAGGCCGGCAAGTTTCTGATCGGTTTCGGCAAGCGCCAGTCGATGGCCATCCGTAGCCACCATGGCCAGCGTGTCGGGTTTCAGAATCAGGAGGCCTCCATTGAGGGTATAGCGGGACTCTTCCATGGAGATGGCGAATTTGGTTTTGGCAATCAGGCTTTCAAGGACCGCAGCGGAGAGTTTAACCAGAGTGTGGGGCATGGCGGGGAGCGCCGGAAAATTTTCCTTGGCCATGCCGACGAGTTTATATTTCTTCTTCTCGCTGATGATTTCAACCCAGTGATTATCGAGGAGTTTGAACTTGATTTCGCCTTCGGGGAGGAGGCGGACCAGTTCCAAGAGTTTCTTTGCAGGGATGGTGCCGGCGCCCTCTTTTTTGACTTTGGCTTCGCACGAGGTGCGGACACTGAGTTCGAGATCGGTGGCGGTGATGGTAACGCGGCTGCCCTTGGCCTCGACGAGAAGATTCGAAAGGATGGGAATGGTGGTTTTGCGTTCCACCACGCCCTGTGTGGTGGTGAGTTCATTGAGCAGCGCGGACTTGGTTACGCTGAATTCCATGGATTGACTTTCCTCGCGTGCGGTACCGGTCGCCGTCATGTGGCTTTCCCCCGTTGAAATAACCCGCTGACGTACTGTACTCGTTTTTTTGGCAAGTATAAAGCGCGCAGAGGGCCCGGAGACTGTGGAAATAGAAGGGACTGAGGATTTCCGGGTGGCGGTGGTTTTGGTAAATACCTTAACATTTTCACAGACGTAATGACTTTCACAAAAGCATTTAGATAAAAATTGGAAGCTATAGCTTGTTGTTGTGATGAGCGCTGTGGATTGGTGGAAAAGCCCGCGGGCGCGCAACCGGTCTCGATGTTTCGTAATCAGTGTCGCGTGGATTTTCTTGCGGA
This sequence comes from uncultured Acidobacteriota bacterium, assembly GCA_963781995.1. Classification (GTDB taxonomy): domain Bacteria; phylum Acidobacteriota; class Terriglobia; order Acidiferrales; family UBA7541; genus Acidiferrum. Next base: position 352,078 of record CAWAHR010000001.1, read on the forward strand.
GCTGCGGAAAAGTGGCATTGCGAGTGGTAGTAGTGCAAGTCGCTGCGCACGATTGCACAATTGATCCGCAAGTTTCCCACGCGATGTTCACAAGCTACTCACACGCTGTGCAGGATCAGAATCGCGCTCGTCGATTCTGGCTTGGTGAAGGCAGAGATTGGCGGAGGGCCGCACGTGAAACTCACTGCCGAGCAGGGCATTGCGGGAATCAGGAAGGTACTGGCCGGGAAGACCTCGGAAATATCGGGAAACTTCCTCGGACATGTCGGCGTGGTGCGGGCTTGGTAACGGACGGATTTTAAGAAGGAAAGGGCCTAACCCGAAGGGCGCGAAGAATGAGCGCAAAGGTCACAGAGATGAGAAGCGATTTGGAACAGAGTCACTGCAGGGCGTCCATCAGTCGCGTAATGGTGCGATTAAGTTCCTTGTCGGAGCGGCGGAGCTCTTCAATCTTGTTAATGGAGTGAAGAACGGTGGTGTGATGTTTGCCGCCGAATTGCCGGCCAATCTCAGGAAGCGAGGCAGTGGTTAGCTGCTTGACGATATACATGGCCACCTGGCGTGGGAAGGCGATGGCACGGGTGTTGCTGCGAATTTTGAGGTCCTGCTCGCGCAAATTGAAGTGTTCGCTGACGCGCTTCTGGATCAGATCGATAGTGACGCGCTTTTCCTGGGACGCGATGATATTGCGTAGAACCTGCTGGGCGGTGGTAAGAGAAACGATCGTGCCGGTGAGCGAGGCGTAAGCCATCAGGCGCGTGAGGGCGCCTTCGAGTTCGCGCACGTTGGATTTAATGGCGCGGGCGATGTATTCGGCGACATCGTCGGGCAGGTGGAAGCGATCGTTCTCCGCCTTCTTCTGGAGGATAGCAATCTTGGTTTCCAGGTCGGGCGGCTGAATATCGGCGATCAGGCCCCATTCAAAACGCGAACGAAGGCGCTCTTCGATCGAATTGATGTCCTTCGGGAGGCAGTCCGAGGAGATGACGATCTGCTTCTGCTGTTCATACAGGGCGTTGAAGGTGTGGAAGAACTCTTCCTGAGTGCGCTCTTTGCCAGCGATGAACTGAATGTCGTCAACCAGAAGGACGTCTACCGTGTGGAAACGATCGCGGAAACTGATCATGCGGTCGAAGCGCAGGGAGTTGATGACTTCGATGGTGAATTTTTCAGCGCTGACATAGCTGAGGCGCATGGCCGGATTGCGTTTTTTGATGGTGTGCCCGATGGCATGCATCAAATGGGTCTTGCCCATACCCACGCCGCCATAGAGAAAAAGCGGATTGTAGGACTTGGAAGGCTGTTCAGCGACCGCGCGGGAGGCAGCGTGGGCAAATTCGTTGGATTTGCCGACGACAAAAGTATCAAACGTGTAGCGCGTGTTTAGTTGGTGGTCGCTGCTTTCAAAGTCTAGCTTCGCCTGCTTGGTGCCGTTCACAGCGGGAGCGGCCTGCACGGGCTCTTCCTCGGTGCAGACGTACTGCACTTTCATCTGCGGGGTGCCCATCTGATGGAAGACGGCCTTTACGATCTCGCCGTAGGTGCGGGTAAGCACCTGGCGGAAAACGGTGCTAGGAATCTGGACATAGAGGGTATCCCCCTCGACGCGACTGAGGCGCGTGGGTTGAAACCAGGTGGAGTAGGTATTGATGCTGACCCTGGATTTAATCAACTCCAGGAATTTGTCCCAGAGATTCATAACTTCTTTTTCACGGCCTATTTGAGTAGCTGTGGTCATCAGAAAAAGCCAAACGTCGGCCATTTCCACAGATGTGTAAAACCTGTGGAAAGCCAAATTCACCCTAAAGCTTCAAGCCTTGGAGTTCTTGCCCGCGCCGGAACGATTGAACTTTGCCCCTGTGGACCTGCGCGGTCCTTTCAGACCATCTGAACCAAGCACCACTGTCTTAAACTGCGTTGGATTCTCGCGCACTGTTCCGGCGGGAGCAAGCGAAAAGTGTGCGAAGGGGATCAACGAAGTTCACATGCCATGCACAACTTTTCCACAAGCACGGGAATTGTGCAAGTGCTAAGAAATTCGCGGAATTTGCAGGAAAAATCGCGATTTGCGCAGCCAGGAAAACGTGAATGCACTGTTTCAGTGCAAAGGGACCTGAGGAAAACGGAGTGAATTTTCCTACTGATTTCGATCCGGACGGGCGAATTCGTAGATCCCCAGGGGATCCGCGCCGATCAGCAGTCGATTTTCTTCTACGAGGATGACGTTGGCTTCGATGCGCGCACCATCCTTGGTGTAAATCTGATACTCAGAACGCCGATTCCCGTCCTTGTCGAAGTGCAGAAGAGTGTTGTGCAACGCGATCCACACCTCGCCGCTCTCCGTATCCACGCCGAACCCGGTGAGAATGGGTTGCAGCGACGGAGGTTCCAAGCGTTTCTCCTGGCGTTCGATTTGCTTCCGAGCGGCGCGGGCTTCAGAGAATGCATCGATGCTCGTGAACTGAAAATCCTGTTTGGCGTAACCGAATCGATCGTACTTGCGGATCATCGGCTCGGGGAGGTAAGTGTACCCATAGAAAATATTGCCGCGAGGATCGGAGGCCAGGCGGCCGATGCTTGCGTAGCGGTTGAGGTCTTCGCGTTCGGCTAGTTGTTCCGGATCGCCAAATTCACGGGCCAGCCGGCCGTTGGAGGCGAAAACGGTGATGAGATGAAGACCGCGCGGGGAGGTCACGGCCACTTCGCCTTCCGGCAGAGCCGCGAGAGAGACCGGGGAGTTGAACGCCATGGAACGGAGCAGCGTGCCAGCGGGCGAAAGAACGTTCACCTGATTGTAGCCACGATCAGCGACATAGAGGTTGCCTTGGGAATCGACGTCGAAGTCTTCACCAAATGCAATGGGGGAACGACCGGATTTGTCGCCCAACGGGACCGCTGAGGGGGCGCCAATCACCGTCAATTGCTTGCCTTCGGAATCGAAGACCACGATCCCCACGCTGGGCGAGGCGAGAAGATAGTATTTTCCGTCCTGTCCGCGCCGGAGGGCGCGAAGGCCTGGGCCGATCGACGGGAAGACGCGCCGGACGGCCATGAGCTGGTCATCTACTTCAGAGGCTGCGGAGGCCAGCGCGAGCGCGAGGAGAGAAGTAACCACTGAGGAGGCGAGAAACTTTGCGAATTTCCGATGCATGGTCCTTCAGATTACACGGGCGACTTGGCGGTTGCCTGGTTGTTTGACAGATGGGTGTGAGTAGGTAATCAAGATGAAAAGGCAAGAATCGAGAGGATCAGAAAGAACGGCCTATCCGCGGCGGCGGGCGGGCTCAATAAAACCAAAAAAGTATGAGAGGTTGCCAAGTGGAGGCCGGGATGATCAGTCGATGCGGAGACGGAGGCGCTCGATGGATTGGGCGGCGAAGCGTCCGGCTTCGTTGCGCGGAGCAGCATCGTCGGTTTCCACCAGGACCGCGTTCATTTGAACGTCGCCAGTGGCGACGTCGAAGCGCGCGGGCAGTCCATCGAGGAATTTCTTGATGATAACGTCCCGGTCCATGCCGATCACACCATCGTGCGGCCCGGTCATGCCAACGTCCGTAATGTAGGCGGTACCTTTGGGAAGGACGCGCTCGTCCGCGGTGGCTACATGCGTGTGGGTGCCGACGACAGCGGTGACGCGGCCATCGAGATACCAGCCCAGGGCGATTTTTTCGCTGGTGGTTTCCGCGTGCATATCAACGAGGACAAAAGCAACGTCAGAGGGGATTTTTGCAAGCTCCTCATCCGCTCTCTTGAAGGGATCGTCGTTGGCCGCAAGAAAGATGCGTCCTTGCAGATTCAGCACCGCGAACTTCACGCCCTTTTTGGACTCACCCACATACAACCCGCTTCCAGGATTCGCAGCCACAAAATTGGCGGGCCGCAAAAGACGCGGCTGATGAGGCATGTAGTCGAGGATCTCCTTGCGGTCCCAACTGTGATTGCCGCCGGTGATGACTTCAATGCCCAAGCCGAGAAGCTCTTCCACAATCTTGGGAGTGATGCCGAAGCCGGAGGCCGAGTTTTCCCCGTTGGCGATGATCAGATCGATATGGCGATGCTCGACAATGTCGGCGAGGCGTTCGTGAACGATGTGGCGTCCGGGAGAACCGACGATGTCGCCGATAAAGAGGGTGCGCATGGGAGAAGAAAGTTATCAGTAATCAGCGATCGGGAATAAGAAAGAAGCCGCGCCGCATCTGCTGTCAGCGGGAAAACCCGGGTACATCGCGGTGCTGACTTCGCCTAGCGGATGACTGGCTACGGATCGCCGTAAACGTCAAATGGAGCGGACTGCTGGGCCGTGGGCAGCTAGGCCGTGAACCTCTGAAATAGGTGGGTACCACGAGCCGGCCATTAGGCTTTCCTGCCCCGGCCGCGAGTTTGCCGAGAAACCCGCCGACGGGACAGGCCGTGCACACAAGCCGACTATCCGCAGCACCCCAGAGATTCGTTACGGTTCAAACGGCGTTCGCAACCACACCTGCTTCGAAGTGCCGCTCCGCCGTCTATTATCCTCTCCCGGCCAAGTTCCGTCCAATCGGCGGCAAGGATGGTGGGTTGCGTAGCGAAAAATGATTTCGGCATATGACCTGGATGTGGCACAGACCAGGTCCTGCACCTCTGAGGCTAAAGCCCAAGATTTTCGCGGTCTTTTCGGCACGACTAAAGTCGTGCCCTCCCGATGGCCGGTCGTCGTCAAAGAACCGCTAACCGAAGTGGCGGTAGCTGGCCCAGAATTCGGGCCAGGGCCTTTTCAGACCCCGGCAGACGTAGATATCTGGATGGTCGGCGGTTTCCTCATTTTCGACGTTGAACCGATTCCAGGAATGAGCTGCAACCTGGCAGGAAGTGAAATTTTCGCTGAGAAAGCCAGCGGAATGTCCCAGGACGATTAAAGTGCCGGGCGGCGGATCACCGTAGCCGCGCGCCCAGAAGGAGTTGACGCCGCTGATGGCCTGAGGAAGCCCGTATTCAGGGCCGAAGAGATTGATGGCGCCGGCTTCGCCGTAATTGGCGGCGAGGATTCCGGTGTGGGCGCGTTGTTCGGGAGACAAGGAGTCGCGAACCTGCGCGACGGTTTGCACAAGTTCGTGCCAACCGAACTCCTCCACGAAATCGCCCTGAATTTTGCTGGCGATTCCCCACCATTTGGAATGGATAGGAGCGAGCGGCAAGACCAGCATCGCTGCAATCACGATGTCCACGGCCAAGGCGAGCAAGGCGGCGGCACGGAGCGCGGCGGCCCAGCCTCGATGCAGCGTGGCCAGCCAGCGCTCGCCCCGGACGCTCCCCGCGGCGTAAACCATGGGATAAGCCGCGGCAAAATAATAGTAACGGCCTTTCAGAATCACGAAGAGCACCATGGGAATTAGAAACATCCAGCCAATCGCGCGAAAGCGCTTCCCGAACGGGGAGAGCAACGTGTGGTAGAGGCCGGCGAGACAAAGGGGAAACGCGAGCAATGTCATCTTCAGCTGGCCGGGAAGAAAATCGTCGGTTCGGCCCAGGCGAACATCGCGTGCATGGATGTGCTCCAGAAAATCCACCGAAATGAAATGGTTGTGGGCTTGCCAGAGCAGGTTGGGGAGGAAAATCAGGATGGAGAGCGCGACGCCGAACCACAGCCATTTGCTGCGCAGGTAGCGACGAGCGTCGGTTAGCAATACCCCCGCGACAATGCCAACAGCGAAAACTCCCATGGTGTATTTCGAGAGCATCCCGAAGCCGATCGCGGCGCCGACTGCGAGCCACCACCGCGGATTATCGGATTGCAGCAGACGGATCATGAAGTAAGCCGCGAGAACCCAGAAGAGATAATCAAAGGAGACGTATTGCATGAGCGCGCCGCCGCCGAGGCAAAACGGAACAGCGGCGAACGTGGCGACGAGCTGCGCGCCGCGATTACCTCCCATCGCTTTGGCCATGAGCCCCGTGAGGACCACGGCGATGGCTTGGGCAATGGCAGCAAACAGGCGAAAACCTGGCAGCGTGGGCCCGAAGAGAATCAGAGACAATCGGCCGAAGAACGGCGTGACCGGCGGATAGGCGACGTAGCCCCAGGCGAGGTGACGCGCGTCGTCGAGCGTGGCGAGTTCATCGCGGTGGAAACCGTAACGCTGGCCGACAAGCATGTGAACGATGACGGTGACCAGAGCGAGATAGATGAGCAACGTGGTGTCGCTGAGCCACCAGGAATCTTGCCTGGGCATTTCGGAAGAAGTTACCTTTTGCGGAGGAATCGGGTTGCCTGGCAAGACGGAATCCTCCGGGAAGAGATTTGGCGGCCGAGGTGCGAGCACAAATCATAGCAGCAGAGGAGCGTGCCGGGGATAATAGCAAATAAACAAACGCCGCATCCCAAAGCGGCGATGCGGCGTTTGAAATCTGAGTATCGTGGTACAGATCAGGGTTTCGATTGTGGCGTGGCCGGAGCCTGTGCCTCTGGTTGAGCCTTGGGTTGTTCCTTCGGCATTTCTTTCGGAGCTTCCTTGGGTTGTTCCTTTGTCAGTGGCTTAGGAGGGGCTTTCGGCTCGATAGAGATGAGTTCGACGTCGAAGATTAGCGCGGAGTTCGGACCGATTGGGGAACCGGGTGCGCCACGTTCGCCGTAAGCGAGATCCGAGGGAATGAAGAGTTGCCACTTGGAGCCCACGGGCATGAGTTGGATGGCTTCCGTCCAACCCTTGATTACCTGGCCGACCGGGATCTTGATCGGCTCGCCGCGCTTGTAGGAGCTGTCGAATTCGGTGTCGTCCACCAGGGCGCCGCGATAATTGCAGACGACGGTATCGTCCGCGGCAGGCTTGGGGCCGGTGCCTTCCTTGATGATTTTGTACTGCAGGCCGCTGGGGAGAGTGACCACGCCTTCCTTGGTTTTGTTGGCGGCGAGGAAGGCGTCACCGGCTTTCTTATTTTCAAGAGCGGCGGCCTTGGTTTTGGCTTCTTCCCTGGCCTTCACTTCCACCTGCAATTGTGTAAGGGCAGACTTCGCTTCGTCGTCGGTCAGCAGGAGTTTGTTGCCGGCGAGGGCGTCCTTCATGCCACGGAGAAAAACGGCGGAATCGATGTCGATGGAATCCCGCTTGAGGTTTCTGCCGATGTTCATGCCGATGGCGTAACTCACTTTTTGATTCTGGGTGTTAAGGGTAAGTGGCGCGGGGGTCTTGGCCTTAGCCGCGGCGCCCGTTTTGGAGGCCGGGGTCTGTGAAGTCTTTGCCGGAGCGGCGGGCTTCGCCGCTGCGGGTGGGGTGGATGGTGGATTCGCGGCGGGAGTTTGCTGGGCCGGAGTGCCGGCGGCCAGGAAAAGTCCAGCGGCGATGGTGAAGGTCGCGATTAAATTGGTCTTGGGCATAGAGAACTATTGTGGCATTCCCAGCGGCTGGCGACAAATTGAAAGCGGGGCGATGTGCTGCTCGCGCGTAACCCGGCCCTTCGCTACAATGGCAGCGAACAACAGGAGACGCGAGCGATGAATTACCGGCGGTTCGGGCGAACGGGATGGAAAGTCAGTGAGATTGGCTACGGGATGTGGGGACTCGCTGGGTGGACGGGATCGGATGATGCGGAGTCCACGGCCTCGCTGCGGCGCGCCATTGAGCTGGGCTGCAATTTTTTTGATACCGCCTGGGCGTATGGGGATGGAAAGAGCGAAGAGATCCTGGGAAAGATGGTGCGCGAATTCCGGGGGAACACCACTGTGGGCGGGCCGGACAGGCATCTGTATGTAGCCACGAAGATTCCGCCGAAGAATCGGCGGTGGCCGAGCCGCCGGGATTTCACGCTAGATGATTGTTACCCGCCGGAGTACATCGAGGAATACATCGAAAAGAGCTTGCAGAACCTGGGGCTGGAGACGATTGACCTGATGCAACTCCACACCTGGGAAGATCGCTGGCTGAACGATGAACGGCTGCCGCGCGCGATAGAGAACATGAAGAAGAGCGGGAAGGTGCGCGCGTTTGGGCCGAGCCTGAACCGCTGGGAGCCGTCAAACGGGATCCGCGCGGTGCTGGAAGGACATGCGGAGGCAGTGCAGGTGATCTATAACATTTTCGACCAAAATCCGGAGGATGCCTTGTTTCCGATTTGCCGGATGAAGCAGGCCGCGGTGATTGCGCGCGTGCCATTTGACGAGGGGACGCTGACCGGCGCGTTGACGCTGGAATCGAAATGGCCGGCGGGCGACTGGCGAAATACCTATTTCGTGCCGGAGAATTTGAAATCGAGCGTGACGCACGCGGAGATGCTACGGCCGCTGGTGCCGGCCGGCGGCACGATGGCGGAGATGGCGCTGCGATTTATTTTGAACAATCCCGATGTAAGCACCGTCATTCCGGGGATGCGCAAATTGAAGAATGTGGAAGCGAACGTTGCAGCGGGAAAGGCCGGGCCGCTGCCGGCGGAACTGCACAAGAAGCTGCGCGCGCACCGGTGGGATCGCAATCCGACTACCTGGTCACAGTAGCCGATCGAGGCAAATATGAGTTCGAGCATAAAGGTAGAGATTTTTCACCAGACCTATCCGATTCAAGGAGATTTGGATGAGGTGTACGTCCGGCGAGTCGCGGCGTACGTGGACCAGAAGATGAAGACGATTTCGGAGATGTCGACGACGATTGATACGCAGAAGGTGGCGGTGCTGACGGCGCTGGCGATCGCGGATGAGTTATATCGATTGCGGGAAGAACGCGGGGAACGCGAAGAGATTTTAAAAGAGCAAGCGGAGCGGTGTTTGACCCTGGTGGAGCGGGCGCTGCGGAAGACGGAATAGGGAAAAACCCAAGGATAGAGCCCCTTCGGGGCTCAGGGTAAACAGGAATGGCTGGGCCACAAGGGCCTTTAACTGGCGCGGAGGGTGGCGGCTAGTTCCTTTTCGAGTGCGGCGACGATACGTGTCGAGAAGCCGTTGATTTGCGCTTCGGTCAGGGTGGTTTCGCGGCTTTGGAAGACCACGCGTACCAGCAAAGAAAATTTCCCCGCAGGGACATTCTTTCCACGGAAGAGGTCGGCGGCTTCGATGGATGCGATTTCCGGGATACCGAGCGACTGAATGGCTTGGTGCACCTGGGCGAAGGTGACGCCGTCCGCCAGGAAGAGTGAGAAGTCGCGCTCGACGGCGGGGAATCGCGGCAACGGCTGGTAGCGGCGGGTATTTTTTGCGCCGTAGTACATGCAGTAGAGCGGCCCCAGATTGAGCTCCGCGAGAAAAACATCCTGGCGAAATTTGAATTTTTCGGCGACGCGCTTGGCGAGTTGTCCCGCGGAGCCGAGCGCCGGGCCCGATTCCTGACCTAGGGAAATCGTGCCGCGACGCGAGGGATTCAGCCAGTCCGGGCCGCCCTGCTGCCAGGCTAGACCTCCTGAAAGAGCGCCGATGGCGTCGAGATCGCCCTTCAGATCGGCGAACGCGTAATCACGCGGGGAATCGTAAAGCGCTTGCGGGCGCGCGGCCCCCGTCGCTCCGATGGAAAGAATGCGCGTCTCGACGGACTTACCCTCGATGAAACGATAGTGGCTGCCAATTTCGAAGAGTCGCGCGTTGCGCTGGCCGTGATTGAGGTTCCACTCGATGGCCGAGGCGACGCTGACCGCGCCAGTGCTGCGCAGAACGTCGGCTTCTTCGGAGAGCGGATTGGTCAGCTTTGCCGTGGCGGCATCATGCGGCCGGAAGAGTTCGTTGCGGTCTTCGGCGACGTGGGGGATGGTGAGAATTTCGTGATAGCCAAGGCCGATGAGGCGCTCGCGGAGCCGCGATTCGGCTTCGAAGTGCGGAAGGCGCGCGGCACCAGCGCGAGAGGCGGGGAGGCGCGGAGGAAAGTTGTCGAGGCCGTAGACACGGGCGACTTCTTCGATGAGATCAATCTCGCGTTCCACGTCGGCGCGCCAGGAAGGAACGGCGCATTCCCAGGCAGCGAGCAAAGAGTCCACGGCGCCACGATTCTGGTCCACGCGGATGGGAGCGAAGCCCAGAGCGGAAAGAATTGCCTCGAGGGCCCTGTCGGGCACATCGGCGCCCATGATGCGGAGAAGCTCCGCGCGGGTGACGATGATTTTCCTGGGTGTGCGTTTGCCAGGATAGACATCCACCACGCCGGAGAGGAGTTCGCCTCCCGCAAGTTGCAAGATGAGTTCAGCAGCGCGGCGGGAGGCCAGTTCGGCCATTTCGGGGTCGGCGCCGCGGCCGAATCGCGTGCTGGCTTCCGTGTGCAGGCGCAACGAGCGGGCCGCGCGGCGGATGGAGATGGGATCGAACCAGGCGCACTCGATCAAAACGTTTTTGGTGGAGAAGGAAATCTCGGTTTCGGCGCCGCCCATGATGCCGCCGATGCCGACGGGGCGGGAGCCGTCGCCATCGCTGATGACGCAGATGCTAGGATCAAGCGTGCGCTCGATACCGTCGAGGGTTTTCATTTTTTCGCCGGGCTTGGCGCGGCGGGCGACAATGCTGTGATTGCGCACCAGGTCGAAATCGAATGTATGAAGGGGATGCCCGAGTTCCAGCATCACGTAGTTGGAAATATCCACGACGTTGCTGATGCTGGCGGTGCCGGCGGCTTCCAGGCGGTCTTTCAACCACTTGGGTGACGGCTGAATTTTCGCGCCGCGAATGACACGCGCGGTGAAGCGCCCGCAAAGCTCCGGGGCGTCGATTTTGACGCTGACGGCGTCGCTGGCTTTGGCAGACAGGCTTTCGGCGGGCTTCGGCGAATTGGTTTTCAGCGGGAGGCGATAGATCGCGCCCAGTTCGCGGGCGATGCCGAGCATCCCGAGGCAATCGGGACGATTGGAAGTGATTTCGGCGTCGATGACCGCGCCGTGTGGGCCGTGTTCGAGAGACGCGACATTCGTGCCGGAAAGGGCCAGCCGCGAGGCGACTTCTTCCGGTGACGCGGCGACCTCCACAAACTCCTTCAGCCAGTTGTAGGAAACCTTCATGCGCTACCCCTGTCGAAATCCAGTTTGCCCGAGTAAACGCGGGTACGGTATTCCATGCGGACCACGCCATCCTGCTGATGGGCGTCGAAAAGTCCGCGAAGGTCTTTCATCATGGGCTCGTAATGCGGGTGGCCGGCCGGCGGCGCATAGGAACTGCTGCGTAAGCGGCCGCTTAAGCCGTCGAAATCAAACTCCTGAAAATTAGGCAGCGCGTGAGAAGTGAATTCGTTGGGGGCAAAGAATTCGAGCATCTGCTCTGCGCGGGGATAGCTTTCGCTGACGCGGGCGTAATCGGTACCGAAGCGGTTCAGCAGGGCTTCATAGTCGCGGAGAAAAGGAGTTTCGTCGAGGAGCCGCTCGTTCCAGATAATGACGGTGCGGCCTCCGGATTTCAGGATGCGATGGAACTCTTCGCGCGCCGTGGGCATTTGGAACCAATGAAAAGCTTGTCCGGTGGTGACGATATCGACGGAATCGGAGGGCAGCGTGGTGGCTTCGGCGGAACCCGCAACACTCGTGAACTTTGAATAGGCGCGAAGAAATTCCTCCCCCGCGTCACGCATTTCGGCATTGGGCTCGACGCCATAAACGCGATTACCGTAATCGAGGAACAGTTTGCTGAGCAGGCCGGTGCCGGAGCCGATATCGGCGAGGGAATATTCCGGGCGGAAACTGCACCAGTTCTGCAGGAGAGGCACAATCTCCACGGGATATCCGGGGCGGTAGCGAACGTAGTCCGCCACGCGGTTGGAAAAGCGTTGTTTGGCGTCGGCGAAAGTCATGGAAACTGTCTCAAGAAGCGGACATCGTTCTGGAAAAAGACCTGGATGTCGTCGATACCGTATTTGAGCATGGCCAGGCGGTCGATGCCGATGCCGAAAGCGAAACCGCTGACTTTTTTCGGATCGTAATTCACAAAGCCATAAACCGCGGGATCGACCATGCCCGCGCCGAAGAGCTCGATCCAGCCGGAGCCTTTGCACTTGCCGCAGGTGCTTCCGGACGTGCTCGTGCCGGTGCCGCCGCAGAAAATACACGAGGCGTCGAATTCCACGGAGGGTTCGGTAAACGGGAAATAGCTGGGGCGGAAGCGGGTTTTGACGCTTTCGCCGAAGAATTGCTTCACGAAATAATCGATGGTGCCGGTGAAATCGCAGAAGGTGATGTCCGAGTCGACGGCGAGTCCTTCGATCTGGTGAAACATGAAGGAGTGGGTGGCATCGGGATTGTCGCGACGGTAGACCTTGCCGGGAACGATCACGCGCACCGGGGGCTGGCGCTTTTCCATGGTGCGAATCTGCACCGGAGAAGTGTGAGTGCGGAGAAGCAGCGGTCCGGGCGCGCCTTTGGGCAGGTCGAGATAGAAAGTGTCCATGTCGTCGCGGACGGGATGGTGCTCGGGAATGTTCAGCGCCTCGAAATTGTAATAGGGCGTTTCGATTTCGGGGCCTTCGACGACGGAGAAGCCAATGGAGAAAAAGATGTCCTCAATTTCCTGCATCACGGTGCGGATCAGGTGATGGGAGCCGATGGGACGAATGACGCCGGGAAGGGAGAGGTCGATGCGGTCTTTGGCGGTAGCCGCAGACTCGGCGCCGCTTTCCACGGCCGCGCGGCGCGTTTCCATTTGTGCATCAACGTGAGCGCGCAGCTCGTTTAGTGCAGCGCCGACGGCGCGTTTGAGACCCGGAGCAGCGGGCTTCAGCCAGTTGTCGGTGATCAGGGTGATCACGCCGGATTTGCGGCCCAACCAGGCGTCGCGGAAAGTTTTGAGAGAAGTCTCATCGGTGGCGCGCGCGGATTCCGCGTCGAAGCGGGAGCGAATTTCGGCGAAGAGGGTTTGCAGACCCTCAGGCGAACCGATACCGAGAGCGGCGAGAGATTGCGAAAGCTTAGTCTCTATTGGTGACATTGGTCGGGATTAAGGATACACCGCAGGGCGCGGTTGCCCGCGCCTTGCGGTGAAAATTACCGCCGGCTGGAAGCCGGCGCTACAGTTAGGACTTTTTTGCCGCGGGCTTTGCAGAGGCCTTGGGCGCGAAAGCCTTGGCCTTTTCGGCGATTTGCGCAAAGCCGGCAGCGTCTTTCACGGCCATGTCCGCCAGGACTTTGCGGTCGAGGGCAATTCCCGCGGCCTTCAAGCCATGGATGAGCTGGCCGTAGGTGATGCCGTTCTGGCGAGCAGCCGCACCGACTCGCTGAATCCACAAGCGGCGGTATTGGCGCTTCTTCACGCGGCGATCGCGTTTGGCGTAGCGATCCGCGCGATTGGCGGCTTCCTGCGCGGACTGGTAGAGCTTGCTCTTGGTGAGAAAGAAGCCCTTGGTCCGCTTGAGGTACTTCTTACGCCGGGCCCGGCGTTTGGTGCCGCGTTTTACGCGTGGCATGGGTTTGCTCCTTTTTTGTGCTGTACGTCAGGGTTGCTGGACTGAGGGACCGCGGTTACGGCTGCGGGAACCCGCAGGCCTGAAGGCCTGAGCTACAGATTGTCCTGGAAACGAAACGGGTTGCGGAGAGGCGCAGAGACGCGCGACTCGCAACGGGTTTGTTTCCGAGGTGTATTTGCAGGTGCCTTGCGGCTGGCGGCGTAAAGCCGCCCCTACATGGCCGGGTTAAAACCCGGCGCCTACACGCTCTCCGGAGAGAGCGGAACGGCCGGCAGGCACCCGTGTAGCACTGCCTGGCGCGTTTTGCGAAACCGAAGTTTCGCAGTCCTTGCATGGGCGGGGCAAGCCCCGCCCGTACAAAATCGAAAAGCTCAATTGCCGTACGGAAGCATTTGCATGGTCTTGGCCTTGTCGGCCTTGCTGACCTGCGTGAGCTTCTTGAGCTTACGCATGCGCTTGGGAGCTTTGGTGCCGAGCAAGTGGCGCTTGCCGGAGTGCATGCGAAGAATCTTGCCGTTCGCGGTGATCTTGAAGCGCTTCTTGGCGCCGCGATGGGTCTTGAGTTTCAGCTTGGGCTTCGTTGAATTGCGTGGCATTGCTTTAAATCCTCTCCGTGCGATGTTGCGGGCTGAGATTGTTCAGCCGGTGTTCCGAATATCCCCAGCGGCTAAGGCCGGGTAAATCATGCGGGGGTTACGGCACGACCCTTCACTGTGCTCGGGCCAAGCCGAAGGCGTGCCCTCCCAAAAATCACTGCGTGTTCACGGCTGCCCGCGTTTTGCTACGCGTTCGGTTGCGCCGGTGCGCTGCTGCGAGGAGCGGTGCCGGCACCCTTTTTGGGCGCCAGGAGTGCAACGAGAACATTGCCTTCCATGCGGGGCATCGTTTCGATCTGGCAGTGCTCGCCGATTTCGCCCAGCAGACGGGTCATCTTGGCGCGACCCACTTCCTGGTGCGCCATCTCGCGGCCGCGATGAAAAATCATGGCGCGAACTTTGTGGCCTTCGCCGAGGAACCGGATGATCTGGTTCTTGCGAACCTGAAAATCATGCTCCGCGGTCGCGGGACGAAACTTTACTTCCTTGAGCTGCGAGCCACGGCTGCTCTTGCGCTGCTCGTGGGCTTTCTTGTTCTGCTGGTATTGAAATTTGCCGTAATCGGTAATCTTGCAAACGGGAGGATCCGCGGTGGGGGAAATCTCCACCAGATCCAACCCACGTTCACGCGCCAGACGCATGGCTTCGAAAGGCTGCATGACGCCCAACTGCCCACCATCTTCGTCAATCACCCGGACTTCGCGGGCTCGAATCCGCTCGTTGATGCGGATACGGTCCGCTTGCCGGAAATTCCTCTCAGCGATAAAACCCCCTAGGAAAAAGAAAGGCATCCCGCATGGCGGGATATCACCCCGAATTGAAAGCAGGTCCCTACAGGCCCACATTAAAGAGGGACGGACCTCAAATTATAGCACGCTAAGAAGATGGGGCAAGGGGTGGTTGGGGAGACGCAGGGATCAGCCCGGCTAGAACAAAGACTAGCTGGGTTTGCTCACGAAGTTACTTCGAGAGTGCCTTTCGGTCCGCTGATGGCGGCACGAAGGCGAGCTCGATCGCCTTTCTTGGCCAGCAGATCGAGACTTAGCACTTTCAGCCTGGCGGCGAGCACCGCCGGTTCGGGAGTTTCCGCGGCAAAACTGAGGAGTGTGCAACCTTTCGGCGCATCGACCGAGGGGTGAATGGTCTCGACGCCCCATTGGATGAAAAACGGCAACAGGCCCGAATCAGTATCCTCGAGCGCGAGGGTCTGCCATTGCAGGAGGTGGCCGTCCGGGCGCTTGCGGGAACCCGGCGTGGGGCCTTCGAAGACGATTCCGGCGGCACGAAGTTTCTCGGCAAATACGGAGAGGTCGCCGGGGTGCGCGGCCCAGCCGACGAGGCGCGGGTCCGTGAGGGTGTGCAGGCCGGTGGCAATCGGATTTTGCATGCCGGGTTGCGCGGGGTCCGGCGCGATAACTTCTAGATAGCGCCGCTCCCCAAGAGAAAGGAGTGCGTTCTGCGTTCCGCGACCAGGATGGACGCCGCCGAACGCAGCGCGCACGCCTGTGTACTGCTGCACATAATCGATTCCATGCTGCAAATCGTTGCAGCCGAGAAGAATGTGATCTAGCAAGGAGGGAGCCTCGCTTTCAGCCAAGAGCATGGACGGAACTGCAAGCGCTCCGCCGGTCACCGTCAAAAAGAGCCGGCGGGAAAATATCTGAGACATTCCCTATCTCCCGGAGACGTCGAGCGCGAAAGAATCACGTCGTTGAAGAAACTAGTTGATCGCACGGGAAGAGATTTCTTCCTGCAGAGTGGCGACGGCATCGGCGATGGGGCGCGGGCCGAGGTCGCCTTTGCTGCGATGGCGGACGCTGACGGTGCCGGCTTCGGCTTCTTTGGGGCCGACGACGAACATGTAGGGGACTTTTTGCATTTGGGCGTCGCGGATTTTGGCTGGCAGCTTTTCGTTCCGGTCGTCGAGATGCACGCGGATGCCATGATTTTTCAGCGTTTCGTAAAGATGCTTGGCGTAGTCCGCCA
Source organism: uncultured Acidobacteriota bacterium (assembly GCA_963781995.1). Lineage (GTDB taxonomy): Bacteria > Acidobacteriota > Terriglobia > Acidiferrales > UBA7541 > Acidiferrum. The sequence goes on from CAWAHR010000001.1 coordinate 367,982, forward strand.
CTTTTTCGCTGACCGGGCAGATTTCCACCTGGGTAGGCGCGAGCCAGAGCGGAAAAGCGCCGGCGTAGTGCTCGATGAGGATGCCGAAGAAGCGCTCTACGGAGCCGAGCAGCGCACGGTGGACCATTAAGGGTTGGTGGCGAGCGCCGTCTTCGCCGACATATTCGAGGCCGAAGCGCGCGGGAAGATTGAAATCAAACTGTACGGTGGTGAGTTGCCAGGAGCGGCCGATGGCGTCGATGAGTTTGACGTCGATTTTCGGGCCGTAGAATGCCGCTTCGCCTTCCATGCGCTTGTAGGGCACTTTCATGCGATCCATGGTGCTGGCGAGGGCAGCCGTGGCGCGCTGCCAGTCTTCCGGCTTGCCGGCGTAATTTTCCGGATGCTTGGCGTCCCAATCGGAGAGTTCCACTTCAAATTTGTCGAAGCCAAAATTCTTCATGACCGCAAAGGCGAAATCAACGCAGGCTTCGACTTCGGCTTCGATTTGCGCGGGCGTGCAGAAAATGTGCGCGTCATCCTGGGTGAAGCCGCGAACCCGCAGCAGGCCGTGGAGCACGCCGCTGCGCTCGTAGCGATAGACAGTGCCCAGCTCGGCGAGCCGGACGGGCAGATCGCGGTAACTACGCAGTTTGGATTTGTAAATAAGGATGTGGCCCGGGCAGTTCATGGGCTTCAACTGGTAATCGGCCTTTTCAACTTCCACGGCGCCGAACATGTTTTCCTTGTAGAAATTGGCGTGGCCGGAAGTTTTCCAGAGGTCGAAGAGCATGATGTGTGGAGTGAATACCAGGTCGTAACCACGCTTCAGGAGTTCATCGCGGAGCCAGTTTTCGACCAGGGTGCGGATCAGCCCGCCCTTGGGATGCCAGAAAATCAGGCCGGGCCCGGCCGCATCCTGGATGCTGAAGAGATCGAGTTCGGTGCCGAGTTTGCGGTGATCGCGGCGTTTGGCTTCCTCGATGCGGTGCAGGTGCTCGTCCAGCTCTTTTTGCGAATAGAAGGCCAGCGCATAGATGCGCTGGAGTTGCGCGTTGCCTTCCTGTCCTTTCCAATAAGCGCCGGCGACGTTGGTGAGTTTAAACGCCTGGATGCGCTTGGTGGATGGAATGTGCGGTCCGCGGCAAAAATCGATGAACTTGCCCGTGGTGTAAAAAGAAACCATCGGCTCATCGGCCTTTTCCTCGACCAGCTCGCACTTGAAGATCTGGTTGGAATCCTTGTAGAGCTTCAGCGCTTCGGGTTTCGGCAGAAGCTTGCGCTCGTTCTGCAAGTCCTTGGCGGCCAGCTCGCGCATCTTCTTTTCGATTTTTTCCAGATCTTCCGTGGTAAAAGGCTCATCGCGCAAAAATTCATAGAAGAAGCCGTTCTCAACGGGCGGGCCGATGCCGAGCTTTACGTTGGGATAGAGCTCGGTCACCGCCGCGGCGAGCAGGTGTGCGGCGGAATGCCGGAAAACATAAAGCGCGTCGGGATCTTTCTCGGTAAGGATGCGCAGCTTGACGTCCTGCTCGAGCGGTCGGCGAAGATCGTAGAGCAAGCCGCCATCGGCGTCAGGATCGACCGAATTCGAGAAGATACCGGTCTTCGATTTGGCGCCATTGCCGTCGGTGGCATAAACCTTGGCGACGAGCGCGGCATCCGCCAGGCGCGGTGAAATGGATTTGGCTATCTCCACGGGCGTGACGCCCTTTGGAAAGTCTTTCACGCTGCCGTCGGGTAGTGTTACGTGAATCTGGTCCATGAGAGTCGTCCTGGCCTGCATGCAAAACTGCAGAGGTTGTAACTATTTAGAGTATCGGTGGGTGGTGGATGGGTCAAGTTGCGGCGCAATCTCGGAAGAATCAGAGAATGACCACGCCGGGAAGATTGGCAAAATGGGCGTCCGACGTTACGAGTTGAGCTTTGTGGTGCTGCGCTGTGGCATAAACGATCGCGTCGGCCATCGGCAAGCGATAGTCCAGGCTGATCCTCGATGCCAGGATCGACAGTTCCAGGTCGAGGGGAATGAGTCGATTGCCAAATCCGAATGCCTGCGAAAGAAAGATCTCGGCGAGATTCTTACCGCGCTCGCGGGTGACCTTCTTATGGACCTCGAATACGACGATTGATGGAAGCAGCATGTGCTCCGGGGATTCCAGATAACGAGCGAAGGTATCCACCTTGGGACCAGCACCCAGATATTCAACCCAGCCGGAAGAGTCGACGATCACAAAATTAGAATCGCTCGGTGTGGTCACGATCCTCATCCTTCCATTGCATGCCTTTGGCAATGCCGCGGAGTTCCTTAATGGAGCGTGGGCGATGGAGTCGAATCGACCTATCCAAAATGTATATCTGGAGTTCTTCTCCAGGCTTTAATTCCAACGCCTCGCGAAGTTTCGTGAGCGCTACGTGAACCGCATCTTGCGGAAGATGGTCGTGGCATAGCAAAGTTGCGCGATGACGCAACGAAAACGAAGCAGAAAAGCATGGACGAAGTGGCGCAGGCTGATTTCCCAACAGATGCGGAGTGGGGAGAATGTGGCGGCGTTCTGCCGCGAGCGGCACTTGCACGCGTCGCATTTCTATTGGTGGAAGAACCGACTGCGGGAAGACACGACGAGATTCATGGAAGTGCAACTGGCGGAGTCCCCGGTCCACGTGCGGGACGATTCGCGGATTGAAATTCGGCTGCAGAATGGCCGGAGCTTGCTGGTCGGGCGAGGATTTGATCCGGAACATGTGCGGGCGTTGCTGACGATGGTGGAGGCAGCGGGGTGATCGGGCTGCCAAGTTTGCAGGCGATGGATCGCGCCCAAGGTGCACGGATCTGGATGGCCAGCGAAGCGACGGATATGCGCTGTGGATTCGATCGGCTGGCGGAACGCGTGAAGACAGTGATCGGAGAGAGCCCGCAAAGTGGCCATCTGTTTGTGTTCCGTTCGCGGCGCGGCGATCGGTTGAAGATTTTGGTTTGGGATCGGGATGGATTCGTCCTGTGGTACAAGCGGCTGGAACTTGGGGTTTTCAAACTGCCGCGAATCGAACAGGGCGCACGCTCGGTTGAGTTACGTGCCAGCGAGTTGGCGATGATTTTGGATGGGATCGATGTTTCGAAGCTGAAGCGCGTGCCTCGCTACGAACGGGCAGTGCGAAGCAGAGAATAAATAAGTTCACGAAGAAAAAACACCAACAACGCATAAAATAATCGTCGTGTGTGCAACCAAGTTTCTGACGCTGCGTCTAAGCAGATATGCCCACCGTCGAGAATTTCTTGAGCGACTTGCCGGAAGATAAAGAAGCACTGAAGGCTATCCTGCGTTCGTTGGTGCAGCAGCGCGACAACCAGAGACTGCGCGCCGAAGCGATGCAGAAGAAAGCAGAAGCGCAGGCTAAGCGCGCTGACGACCTGTACTTGGAAAATCTGCAGTTGCAGAAAGAGCTGTTGCGCTATAAGAAAGCGACGTACGGGCCGCGGGCAGATCGCTTAACCGAGAACGAACTGGCGCAGGCGCTGCTCCAGTTTGCCGAAGAACTGGAACAAAAACCGTTACCTCGAGAGAGCATTCCGCAAAGAGAAGCCGAGCCGGAAGTGCGACGCGTACAGCGGCGCAAAGGGCGGCGGGCCTTAGCGAATTTCGACCATCTTCCGGTCAGCACGCACGTCTATGAGCTGCCCCTAGAACAACGACGCTGTTCGTGCTGCGGCGAGCAGCGACAAGAGATCGGTAGCGAAGAGAGCTGGCAGATCGAATACCTTCCCGGACACTTCGAACGCTTGCAGCATGTGCGCAAGAAGTATGCCTGCTCCCGTTGCGAACAAGCCGGCGAAAATCCGCAGATCACGACAGCGGCGAAAGCGGAGGCGGCGATCGAGAAGGGTTTTGCCGGTCCGGGGCTGCTGGCTTTCATTGTTACCAGCAAGTTCGCGGATTACCTTCCACTTTATCGACTGGAAGATATCTTCGAGCGGCAAGGCTTTGAGATCTCCCGAGCCACGCAATCGGTGTGGTGCGGGGATGTCGCGGACCTGGTGGAGCCACTGTACCGGCGGATGGCGGAACGGGTGAGGCAGTCCCATGTAGTGGCCACCGACGACACGATCTTTCCGATGCTGGGACCGGGGCAGACGCAGTCTTCACGCATGTGGGTGTACGTAGGCGATGAAGCAAATCCGTACAACGTGTTCGACTTCACGTTGAACCGCGGACGAGAGGGGCCGAAAGAGTTTCTGAAAGACTACACCGAAGTTCTTCTAGCAGATGCCTATGGAGGCTACAACGGAGTGGTAGCCGGCAACGCCATCACGCGTGCCGGATGTTGGTCGCACGCGCGACGGAAGTTCGTGGAGGCCGAGAAATCGGCGCCGGAAATCGCCCGCGAGGCCGTGGATTTGATCGGCCAGCTGTTTGCGCTGGAAAAACAGGCCAAGGATATGTCCGTGGCGGAGAGACTGGCCTTGCGGCAAACGCAGTCGGTGCCGGTGCTGTCCGAACTGCGACAGAAGTTGCTGGCATGGAAGGAACTGCTGCTGCCAAAGCATCCCATGGCGGAAGCAGTGAACTACAGGCTCGGCCAATGGGAAGAGCTGACCGTGTTCACCAGCGATGGCGCGGTGCCCATTGATAATAATGTAAGCGAACGGGAGATGAAGCGTGTGGTTCTGAACCGCAAGAACTCGCTGTTCGTAGGTAACCCGCGCGGCGGACGGACAGCAGCGATCTTAGCCAGCTTGACCAGCAGCTGCCGCCGGCATGAGATGGATCCGCAACTCTACTTCATGCAACTGCTGATGAATCTTCCTTCGTGGCCAGCAAAGGACATCGACGCCTGGCTTCCTGATCGCTGGAAACAAGCTCACGCTGCCAGGTGCGCGGCTTTGGAAATACCTCCGCTCGATTCCTAAAACCTGTGCTTCACGTATCGCTCACGGAATTGGAAGGGTTTGAGCCTGATCGCCGATTTCAATCGCTCGAAACCGAGAAGAGTTCACTGTCTGTCGTATACCGACTTAGTGTGGTACTTCTTGCCATTTGCATCGGTTCCATTTACGGTCACCGTGCGAGTTTTGTTGTTCGGAGAGACGACGATGCGACCGGTAGCAGTGACTTTGCCACCCTTCTTGATTGTTAACTCCAACGTGGTGTCATTTATGATCTTTAATGACCGCATGTCTGAATTCGGATCGCCGGTCACCAGATAGTCTTTGCCGTCCAACTTGCCAATCCACTCGTTATGTGTTGGCTTACCTTGACCGTCGACACCTTCTATAGTGACTTTCACGTTGTCGCCTGCAGCCTCGTAGACAACCGTGATGTTTTTCGGAGCTCCGGGACTTAACTGAGACATGGCTTCATTCAGCTTCCACGTGCCCATAATTGCAACGTCGGCGAGGCACAGCGTGAGGTTTACAAAGCACGTTACGAGCGTCAGTACGATCATCTTTGTTTTCATGTTGCCTCCAAATTGGAAAGCAGATCGGGGCCTTCACTGACAGGGGCATTCTAGTGCTGCACGACGCTCCTCGCAACCCGCAAATGGCCGCTTTGCGGGTTCTCCCCAATGACCGCTCGCACACGTTCCGCCAGGCGATCGAATCCGCAGCGCATGTCCGTTGCTTCGCTGGCCATCCAGATCTGCGCTCCCTGCGTATGATCCTTCGCCTGCAAAGTTTGCAGCCCGCTCACCCCGCTGCCTCCAACACCGCCAGCAACGCCCGCACATGTTCGGCATCGAATCCTGGTCTCACAATCAGCCTTCGGCCATTCTGCAGTCGGATTTCAACGGCCGCATCGCCATACGTGCTCGGCACACGCCCCGTCACTTGCACTTCCAGGAATTTTGCCACCGCATTTCCCTGTAGCCGCTTCTTCCACACGAAAAAGTACTGCCGGGACAAACCGTGATTGACGAAAGGACGCTTTCACACTCTGTCCGCCACATGCCTGCTCGGAAACCAGCCTTCGCCACTTCGTCCACGCCTTCATTGAGCGATTGGTCATGTCGCAACATTGCAATGCGACGCGAATCTTTACAAGATGGGGTTCGCTTAGCGCTCACCGAAGTTTCTTCGGAATCACTACCTGGAATTTCGGCGAGACTTTGACAGTGACAGTTTCCATGGTCCTTCTCTCCTTCTAACTTATCGAGGAGGGTGCGGTATGTCAATAGTACGATTGATTAAAGCATTGTAATACTATCGTATAACGCAAATCATATCGATAAGAAGTAGATACCCCACAGTCTAAGAATCGATATATTCTTCAGCTCGATTCCCTTGAAAATTAAGCTTGAAGAGATTCATTTTGGCAGTTGGGGACGACGGAACAATGAAACTCGGACGAAGATTCGGGGAACTCGGGTGTCCGATGAGAAGGAGGGTACAATCTTTTCTCCACGCGACACTGCCAAGTTAGTTTGAGGGAGCGGAATGAAATTATTTTTGGCGTTTATCTATATGGCTGGAGCTCTATTTTTGAGCACAACTCTCGCCGCACAAACTACAAAATCCATAAACGGTGCGGATGAGCGATTCAAGGCGGATATTTTGGTGGTGGTGGCGCATCCAGATGACGAGGGGGCGGTGACGCCGTACCTGGCGCGGGCGATTTATGACCTGCATAAGCGCGTGGCGGTGGTGTACGGCACTCATGGAAGCAGCGGCGCGAACAACTACGGGCGAGAACATGCCGCGGGCCTGGGCGACATCCGGGAGATGGAAGCGCGCGAATCCTGCGCCAGGATGGGAATCAAAGACGTATGGTTTCTGGACGGGAAAGACACGGCATCACAGAATGTCTTGAATTCACTGGCGAACTGGGGGCACGGGGCGAACCTTGAAAAGCTGGTGGAATTGGTTCGATTGACGCGGCCCGAGGTGATCATCACTTCGCTGCCGGGGATATTCATTGGCGAGAATCACGGAGACCACCAGGCAGCGGGAGTTCTGGCAACGGAGGCGTTCGACCTGGCGGGGAATGCGGTGATATTTCCTTCACAAGTTGCGGGAGCCTCGGCGCACCGGGAAATCTATCTGGAAAATCTGGAGCCTTGGCAGGCGAAAAAGATCTATTACTTTCCCGACGCCAACGACGAAAAGCAGTTTTCCGGCACGGGGCCGGCTTATTCGATAAAGGAGATTTCACCGTCACAGAAGAAGCCCTACTGGCGGATCGCCCTGGACGCGGCCACCACCCACCTGACGCAGTATCCCGGGGAAATAGCGAGCATCGAGAAAATGAGCGATGCCGAAATTGAGAAGATGATGAACAACCCGGATGCCGCCTGGTGGACGGAGCCGGGGACGCTGGTTTTCGGCAAATCGTATTACATGAGCAAGTCCACGGACGATGTATTTGCGAATCTCGAGGGTGAACCCAATCGCTGCCTGGAGCTGAATGCGAAGGGGCAACGCCCGTCGGAAGGAGCCAGCTCGAAACTTGGGGGGCCTTGGGGCTACTATCAATCCTTCCGTGAAGCGCATTGTCTCGGCGCATTGCGAGCCGCCAATCCGCCGGAAATCGCCGTGATGGCCGGCTCGGCAGTCTATGTTCCGCTGGTGATTTTCCACGGCACAACGAAAGCGGTGAAACTCAGCGTCAAGGCGGAAGTTCCGAACGGCTGGAAAGTGACCAGTGGAGAAGGTGAAATCTCGCTGCCGGCGGAGATGAGCAGCGAGTGGCGTGTGGAAGTGGAAACGCCCAAGCTGTCCGAGAGCGAGCTGAAAAGCAGCGTCCCACAAGAGATCATCGTGCACACAAAAGTGGACGGGGTCCCCGCCGGAGAAACAAGGTTGCGAGTGCGACTCCGCGCGCACGCCCTGCCGCAATAGACTATTTCTTCGGACGTACGGATTCGAGTTGTTCCCAGACCGCGTCGGGAAGCATGCCAAGATCGTTGAATTCGCCGGCGCCCCGCAGCCACTGACCGCCGTCAATCACCACGCACTCTCCGTTGATGTATTCCGCCATATCGCTGATCAAAAAAGCGGCCAGATTGGTGAGCTCTTCGTGTTTGCCAAAGCGCTTCATGGGATGTTTGCTGATGGCATGATCTTCGAACTGCTTGGAAGGGATCAAGCGGGACCATGCACCTTCGGTGGGAAACGGGCCCGGGGCAATCGCATTGAGCCGAATGTGATATTTGGCCCACTCGACCGCGAGCGAAGTCGTCATAGCCAGTACTCCGGCTTTTGCGCAAGCGGAAGGAACCACGTAGCCGCTGCCGCAGTTCGCCGCGGCGTAGGTTGTGGTGATATTCAAAATATTTCCGCCAAGCTTTTTCTCGATGCGGCGTTTCGCGAAAGCCTCGGTGCAATTAAATGTCCCATGCAGAACGATGCCCACAACCGCGCCGAAAGCGTTGGGGGAAAGCTTTTCCGTGCGGGCCATAAAATTGCCCGCGGCATTGTTGACCAGCGTGTCGATCTCGCCAAACTGCAGTTCCGCCGTAGAAAAAGCTGCTTCGACAGCGGGGAAGTCGCGCACATCGCAGGTGGCATAGGCCGCGGACCCGCCCTCGCGGTGGATTTCGTCGCACGTGGACTTCAGAGGTTCCTCGCGGCGGCCAACGACAAACAGGCGAGCGCCAAGTTTCGCAAAGTGCAGCGCCATGGATCGCCCAAGTCCAGTGCCACCGCCCGTCAGGAAAATCGCGCGATCCTTCAGAAGATCGGGCTGAAACATGGCCCACCACCTTTCAAAGCGGAAGGAGCATTGTATCAGCGACGCCCTCGGAAAGACTTTTGCAAAAGAAAAAGGCGGGAAAGGGACTTGCCCGCTCCCCGCCTTGCCTGCGGCAGCAATTAATCGCTAGCCGCTAATTCGCCGTTGCCTGGTTGCTTTCTTGACTGCTTCCTCTTTTGCCGCCAGGACCGCGCGGCCGGCAGCCATTTGCCTGCTGATCTTTTCCAGCTTGGTGTGGTGCCCCAATCCTGCTTTGCCTGTCTTTTTCATGACGCTCTCCTGGGACCGTGCCGCGCAGGAAACCCTCTATCGCGTGCTCACGAAAGCGCGGCCAATAGGGTGTCTACCGCGTGAATCAGGTCCTTCCAAGCGACTTCTACGCTCTCCTGGCGCCGCGCGAGCTCTGGGTCGTCGGCATCTTCGAGTAACTCGATAGATTTCTTAAACTCGGCGAACCGGGTGCGAACGTATTCGAGCTCCCAGTAGTGATCGACTTTGACGCTGACCTTCTGCTTCGCAAAACGCTCCTTTAACACAGTCACGCGCGAAGCCAGTTCCTCTACTTCCGTCGTTACCCGGTCCAGATACTCGCCCATGGGTTCCATAACGCCCCTTAACGCACGCCGTAGCGAAATGTGCGGTCGAGAGCGAATCGCCGCCCGAAGTGCAAAGGGCAGGTAATTAACCAAACCTTAGGACCATTAATAAGTTGAAAACAAAGGGCGTCTGGAAAACGGCGGGAGTCTAAGAGGTGAAGATGGGTGGGAAGACTCAACCGGGACGCTGCAACTGTCTGAAATGGCGCAGCTTGATGCAGGTGTTGGGATGTTAACGGCGACGCGGCAGCCTGTATCACCGACCGTCTCCGCTCGGCCTGGAGTCACGCTTCGGCGAAGCCTGCGGCGAACTTCAGGAATGCCGAGGAAGACTTACTCCGCGGGCCCAATTGTGGCAGGAATGGGCCGGCCCAGAGCCTTAGCGTATTCCGTTTCATAGACGGCGTTGCCGGGAAACTCCTCGGTGAGTTCCTTCAGGTTCTTGGCGGCAAGCTCATCCTTTTTCTCGCGGCGGGCCGAAAGGGCCAGAAGAATTTGGGCAAAGGGCTTCAGGTAGTTGCCATTCTCGGCCGTCTTTTCCACTTTCGACATGCCCAGGGCCTTGTCCCCGTGGATGCCACCGAACCAGAGCACAAATCGCGCAGAACCCGAAAGCGAGCCGATGATGTAATAAGCGATGCCGGGAGCAACGTAGACATCATAGGCGTCGGGATGGTCGGCCAGGAGAAGTTCGGCGCTGGTATTGGCTTCCTTCAAGTGCTTCAGGGCGTCGTAATGCTTTTTCAGCAGCATGCTGTCGGCGTCGGACTGCATGCCCGCGGAAAGCGTAAGGGCGTAGAGACCCTCTGGATCGCGCTTGTTTTGCTTCAGGCGCTGCGAGGCCAGGGCACGGGCCTTGGTGGTCGCGTCCTCGAAACCTTTGATGCGTTCGGGATCGGGAGTTCCCGTGATACCGCCGAGAAAGCGCTTGTCGTTGAGGAAGTAATCGCTGGTGAGGACCTGCTGGTGGTAAAACTCTTCAAAAAGGTAGCTGGCCGCGACGGAGACCTGGCCGAACGGTTCGGTGGGATTTTTCTCCGCCCACTCGACGAACACCGCGCGAGCTTCCGGGAATTTCTGTTCGTAGAGAAGCTGGTAGCCCGCTTTCAGTTCAGGAACCGTGGTGAACGCGGGTGAGGTGAGCTGTTTGACCGATTGGCCGGCCAAAGGATCCGGAGAAAAAGTCGCGCTGAGGGTGGCGACCGCGAGTAACGCATAGAGGTAACGCATGTTTGATCAGCCTCAGAACAGGCCCGGAAGAAAGCGTGGCTTACCCGACATCGCGTCGCGGTAACGGGCATCCGAAAAGAGGACTTTTTCCTCCGTGGCGAGTCGTTGCGACAGTACCAGAACATGGGCGGTGGAACCAACCAAAGCTGTGATCCAGGCAGTGTGCATCAGGGGCAGGACCAGCATCTCGACGAACACGGCGGCGTAATTCGGATGGCGCACATAGCGGAACGGGCCGGAAGTGATGACTCCAAGACCGGTGGAGTTCATTACCTGGACATTCCAGTGCTCACCGAGAGTATGAATAACCCACCAACGGACGGCGTTCGCGCCAATAAATAGAACGAAGCAGACCGCGGCGAGGATGGGAATAAAAGGACGCTTCAGGAAGACCACTTCGCAAGCAGCGCCAATCAGAACTCCGGTGTGCAGCACGACCATCCAGCGAAAACGGGGTTCCTCCACCTTGGAAGCGCCACGGGAGACCATTTCCCGCTGATGGAGGCGCGAGAGGCGCAGTTCGTACAAGCGCAATAGCGCAACGATGGCAAGAAGAACGAGATACGCGAGAACGCTTAGTTCCATTGCAATAGCAGGAATTCGGCGCTGAAGCCAGGGCCAAAGGCCGCAGCGATGGCGTGTTCACCGGCCTTGAGCGGGCGCTTTTCTAGCCACTCCTGGAGAATAAAGAGGATCGTGGCGCTGGAAAGGTTGCCGACGTTTCCGAGGATGTCCCAGGATGGCTGGGTGTCGCACTTGCAAAGGCCGAGTTGTTGCTCAACCGTGCTCAGCAGGCGCGCGCCGCCGGGATGCAAAATCCAGCCCTTGATGTCTTCGCGTTTGGTTTCGTTGCGATCAAGAAATCCGTGGACCAGCTCCTTGATGCGTTCCCCAATCATTTCCGGAACGTCTTTGGCCAGGATGATGTGGAAGCCGGAGTCACGCAGATCAAAACCCATGGCGCCGAGAGAGTCGGGGAAGGTATAAGTTTCGGTGCTCAGAATTTGCGGCCCGGGCCTTTTCTGGCCGGTGACGATGACCGCCGCGGCGCCGTCGCCAAAGAGAATCGAGGAGATCAGGTTCGCCTGGGTAATGTCCTTGCGCTGAAAGGTCAGGGAGGGGAGCTCGACGGCGATAATCAGGACGTTGCTGCCCGGGTTAGAGGCTATGAAATCAGCAGCACGCGAAAGCCCCATGGCGCCGGCCGCGCATCCCAATTCGGTAAAAGGCATGCGGCGCACATTGGAGCGGAAGCCCATCAGCTTGATGAGGTGCGCATCGAGGGAGGGAATCATGAAGCCGGTGCAGGAAACCGTGATAATCAGGTCGATGTCTTCGGGGCGCATGCCGGCTCGCTCGAGGCATTTTTCGGCGGCTTCACGGCCCAGCTTGACGGCATGTTCGATGTATTCATTATTGGTCTTGGCCAGAGCCCGGGGTTCAATGGTGTAATCAATGGGGAAAATGGAATGGCGGTTATGGACCTGGGCGTTGTCGACGATAGCCATCATGGCTTCGACACGCCGCTCCGGGACCTCGAAGACGCGCCCGAAGTAATATTTCACATCATCGCGGGTGATTCGGAATGGGGGGAGCGCAGTGGCGGTGGCGGCGATGGTGGGATGCGGCGCATGGCCGTTAGGGGCACTAGGATCCGAAATGTTCACAGACACCGTCCTGGTAGAAGCGAGAGTTGACTGCACCGCCTTGAATTCACGGGCGAGCAATAGAAATATGCGATGCTCGGGGCCAAACCTTCGTGGAACATACTTTACATCAAATTATCGTTGAGGGGAAACTACAGGGTGACACTGATGAAACGAAAGAGGATAGCGACGCTCGTTGGGATTGCACTCGGGTTGTTTGGGCTATTTGTTCCGGTGCAGTCCGTGGCTGCGCAAGATACGGCCACACCCTTGCTCGTGGTGATTTCCGTGGATGGCTTGCGGCCAGACTACATCACCGCGGCGGATCAGCACGGAGCCAAGGTGCCGCATTTGCGGAGATTCCTGCAAGAGGGCACCTACGCGGAAGGTGTCACCGGCGTGATTCCCACGGTGACCTATCCCAGCCACACAACTCTGCTGACCGGGGTCTCGCCAGCCAGGCACGGCATCTGGGGGAATTCCACGTTTGATCCCCTCCAAAATAACCATGAGGGCTGGTATTGGTACACCGAAGATATTCGCGTGCCGACACTGTGGGATGCCGCGTCCGCCGCGGGCCGTACGACCGCCAGCGTGCAGTGGCCTGTTAGCGTGGGGGCCAAAGTAACCTGGAACATCCCCGAGATTTGGCGAGCCGGAACTCCTGAGGATGCCAAGTTGCTTCGTGTGGTTTCGACTCCCGGATTGCTGGCGGAAGCCGCCACAGCGATTGGCGAGTATCCTAACGGGATTGACGCCAGCGCCGCGAGCGACGAAGTGCGTGGCAAATACGCGGTGTGGATCCTGGAGAAAAAGCGGCCCGGCTTGCTGACTCTGCATTTGATCGCGCTGGATCATACCGAGCATGAATCGCAAGCCTTTAGTCCTCAGACGATCGCCGTTCTGGAACGGTTGGACGTGGTCATCGGGAAAGTGTGGCAGGCGGCCGAACGCGCCGCGCCGGGGCGCGCCTTTGTGGCCGTAGTTTCCGATCATGGATTTGCGAACTACGATCGGCAATTGGACCTATTTCCCGCGTTTCGCGATGCCAAGCTGTTTTCTGTGGATGAAAAGGGGAAAATCACCGACTGGCGAGCGATGCCGTGGGATACGGGAGGCTCTGCGGCGATTGTGCTGAAAGATCCCAACGATCAGGCGACGGCGGAGAAAGTGCGAGCGCTGCTGGCGAAGTTGGCGGCCGACCCGGCGAATGGAATCGATCGGGTGCTGGAGGCGGAAGAGTTGCATCGGAAGGGTGGCTATCCGAACGCCTCGTTTTTTGTGGGGCTCAAACCCGGATGGCGGACGGGGTCGTCGTTGAGCGGACCGGTGGTATCCAAAGTGGAGCCGGGCGGGACGCACGGGGAATTGCCGGATCTCCCGGATTTGCGGGCAGCATTTTTCTTGGTGGGGCCGGGCGTGCCCGCAGGGAAAAATCTGGGCGTGATCGACATGCGAGATATTGCGCCGACCCTCGCTAAGGAAGCTGGGTTGACGTTGCCATCAGCGGAGGGAAAGTCCTTGTTGCCCTGAGGCCGCAAGCCACGGCAGGCGGGCCCTTGCAAGAGTGTCCAGGCGTGGAAACCAGCGCCTACTAGCCGGCGGTTTCCTGGCTGGCGCGGATTTCCTGCCAGCGGCGAGGACGTTTGCTGTATTGCAAGACTTTTTTTCGCAGGCGGATGGATTTCGGTGTGATTTCGACGTACTCGTCGTCGGCGATGAATTCGATGGCTTGTTCCAGGCTCAGTTGGCGATGCGGGATCAGGCGGATGGCTTCGTCGGCTGAGGAGGAGCGCATGTTGGTGAGCTTCTTTTCCTTGGTGACGTTGACTTCCATGTCCTGTTCGCGGGAGTTTTCGCCGACCACCATCCCCTCGTAAACTTCGATTGTCGGACCGATGAAGAGTTCGCCGCGTTCCTGCAAACCCCAAAGCGCGTAGGCCGTGGAGACGCCGGGGCGATCCGCGACCAGCGCGCCCGTGGGTCGCAGGGCCATGTCGCCGCCGTATTCCATCCAGCCTTCAAAAATGGAATGAATCAGGGCGGTGCCGCGGGTGTCGGTAAGCAACTGGCTGCGCAAGCCGATCAGCCCGCGGGAAGGGATTTTGAAATCCAGGCGCACGCGGCCGGAGCCATGATTGCTCATCTTCAGCATTTCGCCGCGGCGGCTGCCGATGGTTTCCATGATAATGCCGATGAAGTTCTCGGGAATGTCGATCACCAGGCGCTCGACAGGCTCGAGCTTCTTGCCGTTTTCGGTGCGCACCACGATTTCGGGCTTGCCGACCATCAGTTCGAAACCTTCGCGGCGCATGGTTTCGATGAGGATGGCGAGTTGCAATTCCCCGCGCCCGAGAACGCGGAAGGATTCGGGAGTATCGGTGTCTTCGACGCGGATGGAAACGTTGGTAAGAAGTTCCTTGGCCAGACGGTCGCGGAGGTCGCGGGAGGTGAGATAAGAGCCTTCACGGCCGGAGAGCGGGCCGGAATTGACGCTGAAGATCATGGCCAGCGTGGGCTCGTCGATGGTCAGCGGCTCCAGCGGCATGGGATTCTCGAGCGAGGTGATGCTTTCGCCGATTTGGATGCCTTCGACGCCGGCAATGGCGACGATGTCGCCCGCAACGACGCTTTCGGCTTCATCGCGATCGAGGCCGCGGAAAGTGTAAAGTTTGGTGATTTTGGTGGAAGTGAGCTTGCCGTCGAGCTTGCTGATGCCGACTTCTTCGCCGCGATTCAGCGTGCCGTTGAATACGCGGCAGATCGCCAGGCGTCCGAGGAATTCGGAGTAGTCCAGATTGGTGACTTGAAGCTGCAGCACGCCGGCGGGATCGCCAGTGGGAGCCGGGATTTTGTTGACGATAGCTTCGAAGAGGGGCAGCAAATCCTTGGAATCGTCGCCGATCTTGCGATGCGCTACGCCGGCGCGGGCGTTGGTGTAGACGATGGGAAAGTCGAGTTGATCCTCGGTGGCGTCGAGATCGATAAACAGGTCGTAGATTTCGTTGAGGACTTCTTCGGGGCGGGCGTCGGGGCGGTCGATCTTGTTGAGCACGACCACCGGGGGCAGTTTGGCTGCGAGCGCCTTTTGCAGGACGTAGCGGGTTTGCGGGAGCGGGCCCTCGCTCGCATCAACGAGCAGGACCACGCCGTCCACCATCCGCAGGGCACGTTCGACTTCGCCGCCGAAATCGCTGTGGCCGGGGGTGTCGACGATATTGATCTTGGTGTCGTGGAAAAAGAGCGCGGTGTTCTTGGCGAGAATGGTGATGCCGCGCTCGCGCTCCAGGTCGTTGGAGTCCATGACTCGTTCGACGAGTTCCTGGTTGGCGCGAAAGATGCCGCTCTGCCGGAGCATGGTGTCCACCAGCGTGGTTTTGCCGTGGTCGACGTGAGCGATGATGGCGATATTGCGAATTTCTTTGGTCATTTTCGTAAATGCGTCTTTAGACAAAAATAGCTGCTGAAACAGCCAGCAGCCCGGACGAACCCTTTCTTCATCAATTCAGGTGCGGTGCTACAATCCTGCATTTTAGCAGAGGAATGCCCCGCCACCAATGGGTCGAGCACTGTTGTGGTATGCTCGCGGCGCTTTGTGTGGCAACCAGGGAGCGATCTTGAACATGAGGACTTTGCGAACAATTTTTGGATTTTTGGCGCTGGCGTGGGTGATTGTGCCGGGAGTTTGGGGACAGGGGGCGGCTCGGCCGGAACTGCCGGCGCTATTCGACAAGAAGGAAGTGATGATCCCGGCGCGGGACGGGGTGAAGCTGCATACGGAGATTTACACGCCGAAGGGGGCCAAGGAGGCGCTGCCGATTTTCCTGGAGCGCACGCCCTATGGAATTTCCGCCGACGATAAGGGTTACAGTTCGAAACTGTTCCGTTATGCCCACATGTTTGCGGATGGGTACGTTTTCGTGTTTCAAGATATTCGCGGGCGGTACGGATCAGAAGGTGTGTTTGTGATGAACCGGCCAGTCCACGACGCCAGCAATCCCAAGGGCGTGGACGAGAGCACCGACACTTACGACACCATCGAATGGCTGGTGAAGAATGTGCCCAATAACAACGGCCGCGTGGGCACGGCAGGGATTTCCTACGGAGGATTTTTGGCAGCGATGGCGCTGGTGAATCCGCATCCGGCGTTGAAAGCGGTTTCCGAACAGGCGTGCATGGGCGACACCTGGCTGGGCGACGACTTTTTTCACAACGGCGCATTCCGGCTGAGTTATGGCTACGAATACGCTACGGAGATGGAATCAACGAAGGAGAATTCCAAACTGAAGTTTGACCGCGACGATTTGTACGATTGGTATCTCCACGTCGGACCCCTTTCCGATATCAATAAGGATTACCTGCACGGCAAAATTCCTTCCTGGAACAGTTTTATCGAGCATCCGGCTTATGACGAATTTTGGAAGGAAAAGTCGCTCGCGCACGCATTGCATCAGGCGACGGTGCCCAACCTGAACGTTGCCGGCTGGTGGGACCAGGAAGATTTCTACGGCCCGATGGCGACGTACGCCAATTTGGAGAAAAATGACGCCGCTCACATGAATTATCTGGTGGTCGGCCCATGGAACCACGGTGGATGGTCGCGTGGTCCCGGAAACTGGCTGGGGCAGATTCCGTTCAATTCAAACACGGGGGAATACTTCCGTGAGCAGGTCGAAGCGCCTTGGTTTGCCTACTGGCTGCATGGCAAGGGCGAGCTGCCGCTGAAAGAGGCCCTGCTGTTCCAGACCGGGAGCGACATCTGGACGCGTTTTGATGCTTGGCCGCCACACGACGCGCAGACGAAAAGCTTGTACTTCGGCGCGGATGGAAAATTAAGTTTTGACGCGCCGAAAACAGAGGCCGCAGAAGCGTTTGATTCCTACGTCAGCGATCCTGCGAATCCCGTGCCTTACCGGAACCGGCCCGTGGATGAAACGTATCCCTCCGATCATCCCGGCCGCTGGTATACCTGGCTGGTGCAAGACCAGCGCTTCGTCGAGAAGCGTCCCGATGTGCTGACCTGGAAGACCGACGAATTGAAAGATGATGTGACGCTGACCGGCCAGGTAACCGCGAAACTATTTGCCTCGACAACGGGTTCGGACACCGATTGGGTGGTGAAGTTAATTGACGTGTATCCCGACAAACCCGACACCGAGTGGCATCTAGCCGGCTACGAACTGATGATCGCCGATGAAATCTTCCGCGGGCGCTACCGCAATTCGTTTGAGAAACCGGAAGCGATGGTCCCCGGCGAAATCACGCCATTCACGATTGACCTGCACACCGCGGATCATGTTTTCAAAAAAGGCCATCGCATCATGGTTCAGGTGCAGAGCACCTGGTTCCCGTTGTACGACCGGAATCCGCAAAAGTTTGTGCCCAACATTTTCGAGGCCAAGGAGTCGGATTACCAGAAAGCGACAGAGAAGGTTTTCCGCTCTCAGAAATATGCGTCGCGGGTGGAGATATCCGTCCCCGGCGGCACGGCGAACTGAACTTTTCAGCCCCAATTTAGCTATTGCTGGGGAACCGGAATTTCGCCGGCGCGGAATTCCGTCCACGGGCCGGCGGGCATGTC
Source organism: uncultured Acidobacteriota bacterium (assembly GCA_963781995.1). Taxonomy (GTDB): domain Bacteria; phylum Acidobacteriota; class Terriglobia; order Acidiferrales; family UBA7541; genus Acidiferrum. The sequence goes on from CAWAHR010000001.1 coordinate 385,701, forward strand.
GCGCAGATACGGTTCCTGCCAGGCATACTCCGGATGAGTTGCGAGAAAGGGTTTGGCATGAAACGTCTCGCCGCAGGGATGGCCCATGCGTGCGACCAGGCGAAGTTGCTGCGCCATCGTGGAATCGCTGGCTTTGCCCTGCACTGCGCCTCCCGGATAATTCGCTCCCCACGCCCAGATCGCCACACCCCGGGGCGAAGCATCCACGTGGCCGCAGAGTGTGCGCTCGTTCGCATCTTCCTTTTTCTGAAACGAATCGAAGTGGTCACCGAGCATTTGCGTGGCAAGCGACACATCGAGCTTCCCCCTGTTTTCCTGCAGCAACTGTTCCCAGCGAGCGCGGCGCGCATTGGGTGAAGTTTCCGCATCGTTGGGATTGAATTGCGGGGTGTCCAGCTTGATGACTTTGGGATCACGGGCCCAGTTGGAGCCGGCGAACACGCCGTCTTTGGTGCGCCAGAGTTTGTAGGCTTTCAGGCCCAATTCGAGTTGCGCGATCTCGCCGGTTTTGCGGTCGCCAAGCAGCCAATCGTTGGCGTAGCCGCCGTTGTTTCCATCCAACATGATCTTCGTGTACTCGTCGATCGAGCCGGCATACTGCAGGGCCTTGCGCGCACGGACGAACTCCGCCTTGCCGTTGGGATCCCAACCTTCAAACTGGCTGATGGTGGTCTCGGTGACCATGAGCCCGTCGCTGTTGATGCCGAAATCGTCGTCGCTGGCGATCACGCCCGGCATGCCGTCCATCAACATCCGAAAGCCATTCTTCGGTTCGATGTCAAAAATAATTTTCCAGCGCTCGCCGTTCATGTAATTCGTCCAGTTGTTGTGGGCGATCACGATCTTGCCGTCTTTTGTCCAACTCCCCGTGGCGACGAAGGCGCTGCAATTTCCCGGGCTTTTGAGGTTCGGCGCGTTGGCGGTCCTTTCGCGTTTGTCGAGCCACGGCACGTAGTAGTCGGGCAATTCTTCGAAAGCGTTCATGGCCACGATGTCGTATACGTCCAGGCGCGAGCCGGTGCGCGCATTCAGACCCTCGGCGATGCCTTGGAGTTCCTGCTGATATTCCTGGTCAATTTTGGGCCACAGCATCACGCGCGCGGTTTCGCGGAAGAAGGCCCAGTCGCGCATCGTGGAGTGCGTCATACCCTCGCTGATGGCGGGAAAAGCGTCGTCGATTTCCGGAGCGAGAAGAAAACCATGTTGAAAGCCGACCGTGCCGGGGTCGCCTTGTAAATGGACGTAGACCCAGCCGCCCTGTTCGAAACGATAAGCGCCTTTTAGGCGCGGATCATTGGAGGCAGCGCGCTCGCGATTGGCGGCAAGCAAAGCTTCCTGATCATTCTTCGCGTTCGCGGCGTCATCGGTCGAACGGCCGGCAACCCAGAGGAGTCCGGTACCGAGCACGAGCACGCTGAGAGCTACAATGCGGCGAAGTCCATCCGACATGGGAACTTTCTCCTTGGTCATTCAGGTCCAAACACGCCGATCCAGAAGCCGGCTTAAGAATACATCCTTTCAAACGCTGGAGACATATAACCGAAAATCATACCTTGAATTTCCCGAAGCCAGGTGACCAATGGAAAGAAACTCTGATACATTCGAAAAATGCTGACCGCGATCACTCGTAAAGTTAGTTCTTCCCTGGCGAATTGCGAATTGAGTTTCATCGAACGCCGGCCAATTGATATGGAAAAGGCTCGCATCCAACACCACGCTTACGAAGCCTTGCTCGAAAGGCTCGGCGCAAACGTCATTTCCCTTTCGGAAGAGCGGGATTTGCCGGATTCCATGTTTGTGGAAGATACCGCGCTCGTGCTGGACGAAGTCGCCGTGATTTGCACGCTGGGCACGGAGACCCGGAGGAAGGAATCCGCCTCCGTTGCGGCCGCGCTTGAGCGGTATCGAACAGTGGTGCATGTGAAATTGCCCGGAACGTTGGAAGGCGGAGATGTTTTGCGTATCGGAAAGAAGATTTTCGTGGGACTGACGGAGCGATCGAATGCGGAAGGAATCAGGCAGCTGGCGGTGATCGCGGGGCAGTATGGATACGATGTAACCGCGGTGCCTGTGACGGGATGCCTGCACTTGAAATCAGCCGTAACGCTACTGGGGCGAAATGTACTGCTGGGTAACCGCGAGTGGTTCCACTGGCAACGATTCGAGGGGTTCGACTGGGTGGATGTGGATCCCGCCGAGCCCCACGCGGGAAATGCCCTGGCGATTGGCGAAGCGATCGTTTTCCCTGCATCATTTCCGAAGACACGAACGCGAATCGAAGCCGAAGGATTCCGCGTCGAGCCGCTGGACATCTCGGAATTGCAGAAGGCGGAATCGGGGTTGACCTGCTCCAGCCTGTTATTTGAAGCGACAGGATAAAGATGCGGCCACTTCAAGAAACGAAGTGGCCGCGAGATTACTCCAAGTTGTTGTACACGCCTAGTTGGTTAGCTCTTCCACACTGTAAGCCAGGAAGATGGGATCTCCGGTGTTGGTCTTCAAGATCAAGCCGACCACCCGCAAGTTCAATGGGGTGTTGCCGGTCAGATCGTTGATGCCGGTCAATCCTCCCAGGTATCTGGTGACGGGAGTGACCTGCACGGTGACGGGACCATCGAACAGCACGCCCACCAGACCATTGGAATTGAACTCAAATGTTCCGGCGTTGGCATTCGTTTGTCCAGTAACCAGCGAGCCCGTGCGGCCGGAGTGGCGCAGCACAATGCGCTTCACGGTCACCTGGCCGTTGCTGAATGGGCCGGCGATACTGATGTGCTGGCCAGGCACCAAACCGGAGGACGTGAAAAGGAAACTGCCGAAATTGTCGTGCCACCAATGGATGAAGTATTTCTCCTGGCCGGAGAGTATGACGTTGGAGATCTGGCCGGAGTTAAATCCAGTGCCGGATGGCAAAACATTCCGGACGTACAGGTCGAAGTCCGTCGCGGTTCCAGTGGGAGGGTTTACGTAGGTGACCAGGCCCCCGGCCCAGAACTTATCTTGCGAGACGATCGCCACGGTATCGGCAAGAATCGTAGCCGTGGTGCGATCGAGGGTGCCGGAAATTTCCACGATGGAGCTGGCGGTCAGATTGTCGATCGTTTCATTGTTTTCCCACTGGGTCTGCTGATTCACGTTTACCGTGAACGGATGACCGTGGGGGCCCTGAATCACGAAGGAGTTGCCCATGGCATTGACGCTGACGACGCCGGCATCGAATTCATCGATATAGGCGTCCGCATCCGAAGGGGTGATGACTTTAAGATTGATCGTTGGTGTGATAGCGCCGGTAATTTGACCGCTGCCATCCACCGCAACCGATTTGAGGATGTTGAACTCGAAACGCAGGCCGTCAATGTCACCCATGGAAACCACCAGCGGCGTCGCCAGATTGATGGTCACCGTGGATTGCGTGAGACTGAGCTGTGGATTGGATGCCACGCTGGTATCGAGTGTGCTGATTGTCGGATGGGTCGGCGGATTGGTTTGCGGATTCGTCACGTTCAGATAATCGATTGAAGGATTAGCGAGAGTTATGACCGCTTGCGTGTACGTTCCTGTTGGAATGGTGTTGATATCGAGGAGCGTGCGCATACCATTCAACCGGGCAAAATCCACCGTCTGCGTTCCGTTCAGAACGGAAACGGGAGGATTCGTCCCGTCAGAAAGAGTCATACCCGTGATGTCCATGCGGAAGCCAACGACGCTGGGCAAGGGGGCGTCGGTGCCGGTGACAAATACGGAGTTGGATTGCGGATTGCTGTTATTAGTAGTGTTCGGATTGTTGCCGCAACCGGTGAGCAGGGCAACCAGGACGAGCGCAAGAATGCCGCTGAACCACTTCTTGAGATGCATAGGCACATTCTCCCTTTCAATTTAGCTCCAGAAAATCCCCAGAGGCCACAGGAGCCTCCCCTTCCCTTGGGGCTTGTAAACCCATGGCAAAGGGTAAAGTTGCATCAGTTAACCCACTTATTTACTTAATGTTAGGTAGTTAGTTGTAGTACCAGATTGGGAGTGTAGGTAGCCGGAGCTCCCGCTGCTGGTTTCTCTTTCGTTACTATGCTCGGCATGCCTGGGCAAATTACGCTCCCAATTTTTGCGGCTCGTGTTATCGTGGGGAACATGTTGGCTAGCACATCGAAGCGAACCGGGACCACTGCGAAGCCGTCGATTACGACGACTAAGACGCGTACGACGTCCACTAAGAGCGCTTCGGGCGAGGGGAGAAACAGCTAGCCAGCTGGAAAAAGTTTCCAACCCACCCCCGAAGCGAACCGGGCGGTGGGTTTTTTCGTTTATCCCCTCCCGAGTGACTCCGGCGCAACAAAAAGATGAGGAGCCGCGAAGATGAGTCCGCAATTGCAGGAAGAAAACGTGAACGCTGATCGCCGATTTGCGTGCGGCGGAGGTGCCCGGTGAGCCGGCGTCCGGATGGAAAACAGTGGCGCGCGGGTGTGCTGGGCGCGACCGGCATGGTCGGGCAACGCCTGGTGAAATTGCTGGCGGAACACCCATGGTTCGAGTTGACCGGGGTGGCCGCTTCGGAACGCTCTTCGGGGAAGACTTATGCGGAGGCGGTGCGCTGGCATCTGGAAGGTCCGATTCCCGAAGCGGCGCGCAAGTTGGTGGTGAAGGACCTGGAGCCGAACCTCGACTGCGACTTCGTTTTTTCGGCCCTGGATTCCTCGGTTGCCGGAAAAGCGGAAGAGGATTTTGCGCGCGCAGGCTATCCAGTGGTGAGCAACTCGAAAAATCACCGCATGGACCCGGATGTACCGCTGCTGATTCCGGAAGTGAATGCGTCGCACGTGGAATCCATCCGAGTTCAACAGAAGAATCGAGGATATGACACCGGATTTATTGTGACCAATCCGAATTGTTCAACGGCGGGGCTGGTGCTGGTCTTGAAGCCGCTGGCGGATTCCTTCGGACTGGAAAAGATTTTTGTCGTGACGCTGCAGGCGGTCTCCGGCGCCGGCTACCCCGGCGTTGCGTCGCTGGATATTCTGGGTAATGTGGTCCCGTTCATCAGCGGCGAGGAAGAAAAGATGGAAGCGGAGCCGCAAAAGCTGCTCGGAAAGTGGAACGGTTCGCGGTTCATCGAGGCGGGGCTCGGCATCAGCGCGCATTGTAATCGCGTGCCGGTAAGTGATGGACATCTGGAGTGCGTTTCGTTGCGGCTCAAGAAAACAGTGACCCTCGATGAGGTTTGCGAAGCGCTGCGGTCTTTTGAAGTTTCGCCGGAGCTGGCCTCGTTGCCGACCGGGCTGAAGCACCCCATCGTGTTGCAGAACGAGGAAGACCGGCCGCAGCCACGCAAGGACGTGAATGCCGGGCATGGCATGGCCGCCGTGGTTGGGCGCGTGCGCGAATGCCCACTACTGGACGTGAAGCTCACCCTGTTGTCACACAACCTGGTGCGCGGCGCGGCGGGGGCTGCGCTGCTGAATGCGGAGCTGCTTGCGGCCAGGGGATATTTGAAGTCGCGTGTGTCCGCGGGTACGCAGAGCGCGGAGCCGGTCGTCCGCTGAGAGAATTCTTACCGGGCGAAATAAAAGCGGACCAGTTGGAAGAAGATCGGCGCGGCGAAGCACAGGGAATCGATGCGATCGAGAATGCCGCCGCGTCCCTCGATCACCACGCCAAAGTCCTTGATGCCGATGTCGCGCTTGATGGCGCGTACCACCAGGCCGCCGGCAAAACCCAGAATGCAAATGGTGAAGGACATGCCTGCGGACTGCAGCGGCGTGAACGGCGTGGCCCACCACATCGCAGTGCCCAGCACGGTGGCGCTCACCAACCCGCCGAGGAAGCCTTCCCAGGTTTTATCAGGGCTGACCCGCCAGGCAATTTTGTGTTTGCCGATCAGCTTGCCCCAGACGTACTGCAAAAGATCGTTAAATTGATCCACAATCCCCAGATACAACAACAATCGCGCGTCGTGGCCCTCGAAGCCGGGAATCTTCAGCAGCAATAAGGCGGGAACGTGGCTGAGGCAATAGCCGCACACCATCAGGCCAAACTGAATCTTTGTGGTTCGTTCGAGAAAATGGGAAGTATCTCCTGCAATGGCGATGCTGGTGGGAATGAAAATGCACACCAGAACCGGAATCATAATCGTAAAGAAGCCGAACCACTGAAAGCCGAGGAGGCAATACTGCAGTGGCATGATGATGAAAAAAGTCCAGAACAACGTGCGGTGATCGGCGCGGCGCGTGGGAACCAGGGTCATGTATTCGCGCAGCGCGAGAAACGAAAGAATCCCGAAAAGCACCAGCGAGCCGATGGAGCCCAGCAGCAGCGAAAGTACAAACACCACGCAAATCTTCCACCAGGCGTCAACCTGGGCATTGAAGTTGTCGATGGTGGAACGGCTGATACCGGAATTGTGGCGTTGCTTGAGAACGCGGCCGATGACCGTCAGGACCACCAACAGGCCAAGCACCCCGCCAAAAAGCCACATAAGCTTCGGGTCGTGGATCGCCGCTAGCATCACGCGGGTCCAATCCGGCGAAGACTGCTGACGGCTTCGCGCGCGCGTTCCAGAAATGCATCCTTATTCTCATGGGGCTTCACCTGAATGGGTTCCCCGAATGTCAGCAGGCTCAGCATAGGCACGGGAAGATATTCGCCTTTGGGCAAAATACGATTCATATTTTCAAGATAGGCGGGAACCAATTCCACATCCGGCCGCCGCAGCCCCAGGTGGTAAAGACCGCCACGAAACTCGCCGACTTTTTCGCCGGTGCCGCGCGTACCTTCGGGGAAGAGGATGAGGGAATGGTGATCACCGAGGGCAGCGGTCAGGTCTTCGATCATCGAGCGGCCCACAAATCTCGTTTCGTCCTGGGATTTAGTCCTTCCCATGGTTCCGCGTTCCACCAGGACCGCGCCAAAAACTTTCTCGGCCAGGTAGCGGCGCAGGGGAGTTTCCACCCAGTAGTCTTTGGCGGCGATGGGCCGGGTGATGGCGCGAATTTCGGAAGGCAACGCAGACCACAGCACGACGAAATCCAGATGGCTGGTATGATTCGCAAAATAGATACGTTGGCGCTCACAGGGCTCGCAACCCGCCCACTGCACTTGCACGCCGGTGATGCCGCGGGCAACCGCGGCCAGCACGCTCGCTATCGGATGAATCCCGTTGCCCATAAAAATCCGCCGCCCGGAAAAGTTACGTAATGACTTCGGTGCGCAAATCGCGGCCTTGCGCATAACGCTCGAAGAGCGCAGACAGGCGCTGGCACCAGACGACAAGAGGTTGCGGGCCACCGAAAGATATCAGGATGGCCGCGACGTTCTGTGTTGATGCAGTCACCATGGTTCGCTCGGAGTCGCTGGTCGGGCTGCCGTGAGGGCCGCCGGCGTCGCTGAAAACCGGCAGGTCTTCGAGATTCAAGTCATATTTTCCGATGCCCTTGTACGTCTCGCCTTTGCGTCCGGCACGAAATACGATGTCGCCTTGCACGTTTGCCAGGTCGTAGAGGCCAATCGGCAAGCGGCTCTCGACGGAAACGAGATTGATGATGTCCACGACGCAATTGATATTCGGGAAATGCTTTCCACTGACGAGGCGACGAAGGAGGGCCTCAGCCGAGCCGCGGTAGCGGGCGGGATCCTTGCCGAGGGCGCGATAGCCAGCGCGCGTGGCGGAGATCGCCGGCGCATCGAGAAGGGCGCGAGGATCAACGCTTTTCAAAATGCCCGCTTCGCAGGAATACATTTCTCCCAGGAGCTCCAGTGAAGAATCGGCGGTAAGCACTTGAGAGGTGACCAAACCGAGGGCCACGGAGGGACATTTCTTTTTTAGGCCTGGATCGATGGAAAGAATCATCAGGGAGTGCTCCGGGGTTTCAGCCGGGCGCTGAAATGGCGGAGGAATGGCGCCTGGTGGACCAATTCATAGCCAGGAATGGAATCGCGCCGCCGCCACACATCGAGAATCGCTTCGACGACATACTCGATGTGGCTCTGGGTATAAACACGCCGGGGGATCGCCAGGCGGACGAGATCCATCCGCGCGTGTTCCCCGAACATCAGCGTGCCGATTTCCACGGAGCGAATTCCGCCTTCGAGGTAAAGCTCATTGGCGAGAGCGACGCCGGGAAATTGCTCCGGAGCAATGTGGGGAAGAAAGGCGCGCGCATCGAGATAGATCGCATGCCCCCCGGGAGGCAGCACGATCGGCACGCCTTCCGCGGCGATATGATTCCCCAGGAACGCGGTTGAAGCGATACGGTAGTGCAGGTAGTCCTCTTCCAGCGCTTCATTGAGTCCCACGGCAATCGCTTCCAGGTCACGCCCAGCCAAACCGCCATACGTGGGAAATCCCTCCGTCAAAATGAGCAGGTCTTTTTCCTGCTGAGCGATGGAATCGTCATTGGTGCAGAGGAAGCCGCCGATGTTCGCGAGTCCGTCTTTTTTCGCGGACATGGTACAGCCGTCGGCATAAGCAAAGAGTTCGCGGGCGATCTCCCTGGGCGATTTCCCGGCGTAGCCCGGTTCGCGCAGCTTGATGAAATAGGAATTTTCGGCGAAACGGCAGGCGTCAATATATAACGGTATCGAATGCCGCCTGCAAATCTGCTTCACTTCGCGGATGTTGGCCATCGAAACCGGCTGGCCACCGCCGGAATTATTCGTCACCGTCAGCATCACCAGTGGAATTTTCTTCGCTCCTTCGTGCTCGATCACTTCGGTCAGCCGTGCGGTGTCCATGTTGCCCTTGAAAGGGTGAATCAGGGAGGGCTCTTTCGCCTGGGAAATTGGCAGATCCAGCGCCTGCGCGCCCGCATATTCGCAATTGGCCCGGGTGGTGTCAAAGTGGGTGTTGTTGGGGACGATGTCGCCCTTTTTGCACATGACACTAAAAAGGATGCGCTCTGCCGCGCGCCCCTGGTGCGTCGGAATCACGTGGCGAAAACCGAAGATCGTCTGAACGGAATCGCGGAACCTGACAAAGCTGGGCGAACCAGCGTAGGATTCATCCCCGCGCATCATGGCCGCCCATTGTTCCGTGGACATGGCGGAAGTGCCGGAGTCAGTGAGCAGATCGATCAGAATGGCTTCCGAGGCAACCAGAAAAAGGTTGTAGCCGGCGGCTTCCATGAGCCGCTGGCGTTCTTCGCGCGAAGTGGTGCGAATGGGTTCAACACTCTTGATGCGAAACGGCTCAATAATCGGACGCTTGGACATGCGAGAAGAGAACTCTCCTAGCAGACACTACCACAAGTTGGAGAATCCATTCGGCAGGACTGGCGGCTTCGCCTGCGGAAAAGGTTCGACTTAAAAGGATAACGGAAACACAGCCGGAGACGCAGATCGCTGCGCCCCTGTTGGGAGGAATAAAGTTTAGTCGTCGCCCTGGGCAGGTTCCGGCGCGTGATCTGGGGCGGGCGATTCTTCCGGAATTTCCACGAGGCCTGCTTTCACGAGTTCCCGGTAGTACGCTGGCCGGGTGTGCTTATAATGGTCGGCAGAGATTTTACCGTCCAGCCAAGCGGTGTCCATCGGGTAAACCACCGGATCAAAGATCACCATATAGAAGTGCCAGATCAGGATCGAAAAGGTTGCCAGCAACGCTTCATACCAGTGAACCGCCGTAGCGGCACCGGCCACCCACTCCGGGAAATGGCGCAACGTAAAGTTATTGAACCACAGCAGGAATCCCGACAACGCCATCACCAGCGTGCCCCACAGGAAAGCCCAATATTCCATCTTCTCGGCATAGTTGAACTTGGCGAATTTGGGCTCCTTGCTGGTGAGGCCCAGGTTGTAGAGGAAAACGCCCGCCATGTCCGTGGCGTCCTTGGTCGCGGGAATCATGGCCCAGAGGAAGGAGCGGTCGCGCTTCTTCAGCGCGAGATGCACGAAGTGATACGCGGTGGCGGCGATCATGATAACGGCCGCGACGCGGTGCAATCCTCCACGCACGCCGGCGCCGGCTTCCCACATCAACAGTGGCCGCGCCCACCAGCTATCCGGATATTTCAAGGCAAAGCCGGTAACCACCAGCGTGGGAAAGCTCACCATGATGCCCCAATGGGCCACGCGGAACCACAAATTCATGCGCAGCACCACTTCGTTCGATTCGTGGCGCGGGCACCGGCGAATCAGTTTGCTTAAAAGATCGAGCAGATTGTGCAGCAGCATGAAGCCCAAGGTAGCGGGTATGAGTACCCAGTATGTCCAGCGGATCCATTTCACAACCGGATGATTGGGGCCCGTGCCGGTCTGAACGTGGATCGGGCCAAGGGAATAACGGGCCTGGTCGGCACCCCTGTGGCATTGGCCGCAGGTCTCCGCCAAGTTCGCGGAGTTTACCGTGGAGCGCGGGTCCACGGATTTGAAGATGTTGTGAATTCCGTGGCACGACGCGCAATTCGCCGCGGTCAGCTTGCCGCCCTTCAATGCCAAACCGTGATAGCTCTCGGCATAAGAGGGCACGCGATCCGCCGGCAGGTCGTAGAGCAACGCCATCCGGGTGCTGGAGTGGCACCGGCCGCAAGTCTCCATGGAAACGTTCGCGGCGTTCACCGGCGAATCGGGGTTTTTCGGTTCAAGTATCAGGTGTTCGCCATGGCAATCGACGCAGACAGGCGCATCCCTAACGCCGGCCCGCACCGCCTCGCCGTGAACACTTTCGTTATACGTCTTGGCGATTTCCTTGTGGCAAGCGGCGCACGTGTCTGGAACTCGCCAGTGATTCACATGGGAGCGCGCGTCGCGGGCGGGATAGATGTCGTGGTAGCCGTGACAATCGTTGCATTTCGCAGCTTTCGTGTTGCCGGCGGCGACCGCTCGGCCATGAACGCTTTGCTGATAAGAATCGACGGGATGCGCGACCGGAATTTTGTGCCGTGACAAAAAGCCTGCATCGCTGTGGCACTTCGCGCATGTGGCCGCCAGTTGCCTGGCCGCGACCATCGAGTCCGCCTCGCCGGACGCTTTCACCCCGTGGATCGGGCCGTGGCACGTTTCGCACTTCGGCGCGTCCGGGTCACCGTGGCTGGCCGCCTGGCCGTGAATGCTATCGGCAAACTCCTTTACTTCCTGTGCGTGGCACTCCGTGCATCTTGCGGGCGTGAGTTTTTCCGTCGTCCTCAGTTCGTGGACGCTGCCGTGGCACGACGCACACGCGGTTTCGCCCAGCACGGCGTGCACGCTCGTCGAAAAGGCTTTCACCTCGTCACTATGACAGGTGGCGCATTCCACCTTGGCGATTTTCGCTGGATGCGGGAAATCCTTGATCGAAGTGTGGCAATCCGTGCAACCAAGAATGGCATGGGCGCTGGCCGCGTGCTTCGCGGGATTAACGAAGATGTCTTTTCCCTTCTCCGACTTCATCCCCGCCGTGCCGTGACACGCCAGGCACGTTTCATCTTTCTTGCTTGGCGCAGCGTTTTTTACTTTAGTGGCAGCATGAGTGGGAGCGAGCACCCATACCAGCGCAATCAGCAAGCTGGATGCAACGCGCGTCCAGCGGTGCCTTTCCGCTCGTTTGGAGCTCATAAGGCGCTACCTCCGGGCCAATCGGCCCGCAAATGTTCGGTTACTGCAGGCCAAGATCCGTAAGTATCTTGGGATTTTCCTCCTGTACGGCCAGCAGGTTATGGCAGGCTGTGCAATCGTTGGAAATGGTCTGGCCGTCCGCGCTGGTGTGCGAACCATCGTGGCAGCGGAAACATCCGGGAAAGTCGGTGTGGCCGAGATTGTCCGGATGCACTCCCCAGCCAACTTTCATGTCCGGAAAAATGTTGCGCAGGTAAATTTTGGCAATATTGTCGGCAGACTGTTCGATCAACGCACGCTTGCTGTTATAAATGTCCGGATACGTGGTCCGGTAATAGTTGTTGATTCCATCCACAATCTGTTTCTGCGCGGTTTGGCGATCGGGATAGGTGACTTTCAGGAGTTCCACAGCCTTTTTCCGGATGAACGGAAGCTCTGGGCTGACCAGGCCGCGCGACATCCGCTGGTCGACGGCATTTTCCGGCAATTCGAACGCGTGGGTCGGGCGGTTGTGGCAGTCGATGCAGTCCATGGCCCGCTTCTCGCCCATTTCAAGCTGCTGCTTGGTCACTTTGATGTCCGTCGAAACGTACTCCACGACCTTGCCCCTGTCGTCCGTGTAATAAACGACAGGAATCACCTGGCGTTGTTCGTCGGTGGAGATGTAGTGGATCCGCGAGCCGTCGTCGAGATGCCTGCCATGGATGCCGACGGCTCCCGTGGACGACCGGCCGCCGATTTTCATCAGCAGCGCGGTGGTCATGGGCGTGTTTTTCTCGTCGCCCTTGTAATTGGTTCTCACGATAAATTTGTCGCCGGAAAATCGTTGCGGCCAGTGGCACTGCTCACAGGTTTCCCGCGCGGGGCGCAGATACTTCACGGGAGAAGGAATCGGCCGCGAATAGGTATGAAACGTCACCGCGAAGACCTGGCGAAGTCCAGATAGCTTCGAGCGCACAAACCACCCCGCTCCCGGACCGATGTGGCACTCCACGCATTCGACGCGCGCGTGGGGCGAATTCTGGTACGCCGAAAACTCCGGCGCCATCACCGTGTGGCAGGTCTGTCCGCAAAAGCTTGTGGTGTCCATGTACGCCACGCCGCGGTAAGAAGCGAAGGAAAAAATCAGTACGTTCAGCAGCGTGGCGCCGCCGATGAATAAAAGGCCGTTCTGGACCATCGGCGCCTTCAGGTCTATCTCCGGATAGGCACCGGGCAACTCGCCCGCGTTGCGCAACTTTCGCCGCCGGAAAAAAATACCAACAGGGATCAGCGCCAATCCCAGCAGAAAAATTCCGGGAAGTATCAGGAAAATCAGTAATCCGATATAAGGATGCGGCGGGCCCGGCAGCAAGAAGTCATAGATCCAGAAAGCGACCATGGTGATGGCGCCACTGGTGGTGAGGGTGACACCGATGAAGCTGGTGGTGTTCTGGATGAAGAAATACAGGAGACGTGCCCAATCTTTGATGGTGTTCTGTGGATTCATACGGAGATGTCCCGACCTCGCCTGGTTTGGCCTTGATTCTCTTCAAAAAAGCCCCGGTGAAGGATTCACCAGGGCCTCTGGACTAGCCCATACTCTGGGGGCCTGGGGTGACAGGCCCTGCGGCGAATTAGCTTGGAGCGACTGCCTCCAAGGCTCGGCAAAACCGATTTCCAGCCGATTACGCTAAAACCCGTGATTAAGGCTGCGGCTACTTCAGGGTGCCGAGGTAAGCCGCGATATCTTTCACTTCGTCCGCCGTCAGATTCTTCACGCCGGCGTGCTTCGGCGAAGTGGAGATCATCTTCTGGATCGCATCGGCGGTCTTCCCCTTGATTGAGGGCGATTTCATAGCGGACTTGCCGGCAGCGTCCGCGCCGTGGCAACCAGCGCACTTTGCCTTGTAGCCCTTTTCGCCGTTGGTAGTATCCTGAGCGCGAGAGACAGAGCTCACCAGGCACAACATAGCAACTAATGCGATTCCCGACAGAACTTTCTTCATTACTTCCTCCTTGGTTTGTACTGCAAATTGACATAGAGCGCCCAGGAGCTTGGGCGCTCCGTGCCGAAACTTGCCGCAATTCCCGCTCAACATTTACTTCTTTAGGGAGCGAATGTAGCTGACCAAGTCCTTCACCTGATCCGGAGTCAACGTCTTTGACGCGGGCATCTTCGGGGGCTTTCCCTCGGAGATGATTTTGCTTAGATCCGCGTCGCTCATCTTCTGCACATCGGCGCCACCCAGATCCGTGGTCTTCATTACTTCCTTGCCCTTGCCATCGGCGCCATGACATCCGGCGCACTTGGCCTTAAACGTTGCCTCACCCGCCGCCGTATCGGCCTTCGCCGGCGCACTGAGCAGGCAGCTGCCTGCCAAGAGCACTGCGACCAACGACAACGTCCCAAGCTGCTGTTTTCTTGTCTGCATGTTATTGCTTCTCCCTGACTTAGTTTCAACAGATGGCGACAAATCACCAGCCTGTTGTCGTACTAAAAAGCGTACCTTATGGAAAGTGTGACCAAGTTGCCCCGGAAATTCCGTGACCCATAAACATCCTGGTAAGCGGGGGTGGCGTCCTCATGGTAAGCGTAATAATCCCAATAGGCCTTTCCCGTCCAGTGATTTGAGAAGCGGTAGTCGAACCCTCCAAAAGGCTCATACCAGGTTGAATTCAATGGGCCGGCAACGGATGTCGGAATCGGGTTTAACGGGGTCAGGTTGAGTACCGTCCCGCTGGCCGTGGATAGATTGGCCCCGCCGTGTAACGTCAGCCGGCGGACCGGAGTCCAGGAGAAATCGATGAATCCGGTATTGACCTTACTGGTATATGGCGAAAGTTGTTGCACGAGTCCGGCAACATCAGGGCAAGCCGGCAGCCCCGGTTGCGACCCGGTGGCGACAAAACAGATCAGGAGTTGCGATGAAATGTCGTTGTAGTTGTAGCCCAGGTCCACGCTTATCTTTTCGCTGGGCACAAGTTGCATCGCAAAACCGTAATTGTTGTTGTGCATCAGGTCGTTAACATTCGGAACATCATTTTGCGAGTACCACAAGCCGATATTGCCGCTCAGGCTCAGCCAGGTTTTCGGCTTGTAGTTCGCCAGGAAGTGGATCTCCTGTGAATTCAGTGGACCGAGGCGCGTGAAGGTATTGTTCGCGCTCATGACGTCCGCGTCCACATTAAGGCGGAGCTGCGCCGATGGACGAGCCCACAATCCAAAAATCGCGTGATTTTCCCGAATATCGATTTCACCCGGGGGACCGAAAGTTCCGGGAAGGAAATACGAGATGGAACCATCCACCGTGTTCAACGTGCAACCCGCAGGCAGATTGGCCTGGGTCAGAGGCAGGGTTGAATTGACCAGGGCACAGTTTCCGCGAGCCGCAGTGTCGGGATAATAGATACCGCTTGCCGTGTTGAAGAAATTATCCGCAATTTCCCGCGAGCGGTATTTGTATCCGAAATAAGCTCCGGCCTTGGGCGAAATGTTTATCCGCGCCTGAATCGTCTCGGTGATGTCCTGCTGCTTCAGAAAATTGCTATCCAGATTCAGGCCAACATCCGCAAGAGAATTCGTTGAATGGATTGGAATGGCATTGGGGACCCCGTTTACCGGGGGAACGCAGGTAGTTGGAAACGGTGTGGTTGTGGCGAACACATTCACGGGTACGATCAAACTGTTGCTGAAATAGGAGCATTGCGACGCTGCGTACTGCGCCGGCTCTTTCCAGTTGCTGAAATGCACCGAATCGACCAGGCTCAAATTTCCAGTGATGTGCCAGGTGACCCCAAAGTCCCCAAAGGTGGCAACGTGGCGGCCTTGGGTCGGTCCGGTGTCCGCATAGTTGGATAGAAACGTCCGCGATTCCAGCCCGGTGAAGTTCTGCTGATAATTGTTCACGGTCAGGTCGCCGCCGGTGTAACTAAACGCGCCGGCCAGATCGAAATTCTTGAAATAAGTGGATTGCAGGCCGACTTTTTCCGTGGGGCTGTCGAGGCGCGTGCGGCCATGAGAAAGGTAGTTGTAATACGCGCTGCAAGCGGGGTTCACAATGCCGCCGGGCGCAAAGGCATTTTTGCACGGCTGGTTGGCGGCGGGATTCCAGGAAACTCCCAGATCCACTAGCGGAAATCCGGTTCCCGGTGAAAACTGCTGGTTGGCATCCGTGCTGCCCAGATCATTCTTGGTGTAGCTCCAAATCTGGTCGTAGCTGATGGTGGTTCGCGCCAGGAAGCGGAAATCGACGCCCAACCGGTACTGCCGCATGTGCATCGAGTAATCTTGCAGCAGATATTGTTCCGTACCCTGGTGAATGGTGCTGAAGCCGGGGCCATATACCGTGTTCTGGTCGTAGCCGAGACGCAACCGGATCTTGGAATCCGGCAAAATCGTCAGGCCGTAATTTTGCATGTTCCTGGTGGTGTAAAATGCCGCCGGACTCGTGCCAATCAGCGAAGTCCCGACAACATTGGAAGGTGCGTTTAACACTGGGTTGAAATTTGCCGGCGCATTGGGAACCGGCGTCGGCGGATTCAGGGGATTCGACAACAGGGAATAATCCCAATGATTCTGGTCCTTGCGGAACATCCCGTCGAACGCGTACCACTTGTTCTTGCTGATGCGGAGTTGCGAGACCTCGTTGGGGTCGCCTCCGTAACCAAAGTTGCTGAAATACAGCCGGTCGAAGAGAGTGGCATGGTGATCGAGGGATCGCATCTCGGTGGTCAATCCCAGCAAGCGCGGACCAGACTGCAAGTTCACGAAGGTATCGTAAGTTTGCAGGTCGCCGCTGAGGCTGGTGAACCGATAGCCGAACTCGACGGACTGCTTGATGTTGTAGTTGTCCTGGTCGATCCCTTTTTGTTCCTCATCCAGCTGCGCGCTTGATGAAGAAGCGAGCAAGCTCCCCAGCCCCATCAGCAAAAGGAGAAAACGCGCGACGTTGTTGCGCAAAATCTTCATCTTCCTGCTCTTTCCATTTTCCAGGTTCGTCATGGCCGTGTTCCTCCTCTCCTCATGGTGTGAAAAAGAAGACATTCGAGTTTGATCCGTGGATGGCGGTGTGGCACATCGTGCAGGCCTGGTATTTCTGCGCCTGGTTATGGAAAGACGGTGTGGCCGGAGGGCCGGCACTCGCATTCAAGGAGTGGCAGCTCATGCACAGCAGATTTACCTGGTTTTGTTTCAGCATCCGCTGATTTGTGGAGCCGTGGGGCGAATGGCAGATCACACAGCCTTCAATCTTCGCCTCGTGCTGATATACGAACGGACCTTGCTTGTCGGCGTGGCATTTGTAGCAAACCTGATCCTGCCCGACAGCGGTGCGCAACTGGTGCGGCTCAAATCCGCCATGAGGGTTGTGACAATCGTTGCACTGAATCAGTCCTTCATTTACCCGGTGATGGAACGGGCGCGCGAACTGCGCCCGCACGTCCAAATGGCAGCCATAGCAAAGTTTCGGCGGCGCGTCTTTCAGCATGAACTCGCTTTCCTTGGCGTGGTGCGGCGAATGGCAATCGGTGCAAGCCACGCCGCCCTGCAAATGGGCGGAGCGCCCATAATTGCTCTGATCGTGGCCGCTTTGGTGGCAGTCCAGGCAACGCGCGCTTATCTCCGCGGGAGAGGCGTTCTTAAAGGTAAAGATTTTCGTTTTGTCGCCGCCGCCGTCCACGTGCTCCTTGCCGGGGCCGTGGCAAGCTTCGCAACCCTGCCACTCGGGGCCCTTCCTGGCGTCGAGTTTGCCGTCCATGGTGGTCGCGAAGTGCGGCGTGTTTTCAAAACTTTTGTACATGTCCTCATGGCAGGTTTTGCAAGTTTCCGCGCCGACATAGAGCGCTGGATCCGTCGGCCGCATGTACTTCGCCGTCTGTTGAGCTGCTACCTTGGACTTGTCTGTTGCTTCGGATTTCTTTTGCGAACTTGCCTGAGGAACGAATAACAACCCGAGCAAGAGGAACGAGAAACCCAGAATCGGGAGTGTTCCGCGATGCTCCATGGGACTCCTTCGTTGAGCGTTGGATTCCTACGCGCTCAGATCATGGGAGGATGTGGTCGGGCATCCCAGGTAACCTGGCAAAATTCATGCAACTTAGGGCACTAGGGCGGTGGGGGTCTTCTCTAACCTGGAAGAGGTCAAAGAAGGTCGAAAGGACCTTCTCAATTTACATTCTTGCAGGGGTTTTTCAAGCGATATTTTGATTAAAGTTTGAGCTTCAAAGAAAGTAATCAGACCAACGCGGTCTTAATTGCGCCGCAGGTCACGCGGGTTCCGCCCTTCAGCGGGAGTAACTTCCACGGCGTGTGGTATCCATTTCCGTGGGGACCGCGATGGATCGCGCCCCATTTTTTCCGACGGCGCGCACCGCAAAGAAGTGGTTGTCGGTGGATACCCCTTTCAACACCGTCTGTCCCGCTGTGGCCACGAAATCATAAACCTGCCAGCGAGCCTCGGTCGTCTCGCGCCAGAGAATTTCAAAGCCCGCGCGTTCCGGATCATCCTCCGCCGACCAGGATACTTTGGCGTCCGGAGTCACCGCGCCATCCAGCACCGGCTGGGTTGGGGGCATGGGAGCCATCGCCAGTTGGCGTAAGGCTTCGGCATTGTCGCGGGCCACGTCTCCCATAAAGGAAAAGCTGAGATATTTTTCCAGGTCGCCATACTCCACACCGTTCTCGGTGCGGAGCGTCTGATGCTGCTGCGTGTATTCCTCGAATGGTTCGGTGAAGCGCACCGCGGGGAAGCCCGCCTTATAGAAAGGATAGTGATCGCCGCCGCGGCCATAGCGATCGAGGCGGAAGACCATGCGAATCGCCGAGCGCCCGGCAATCTCTTCAATCGCGCGGGCCAACTCCCGCGAGGGCGAATCGCAGTCGTCAATGCCGGCGTTGCCTGAAAAGAGGCGCACGCGATGCGGCCCGCCCGGCGCGCGATCCGCGCCCACAATGTCATTGTCCAGCATTCCACCGACCGTGTAGCCTTTTTGTTTGAGCCACTCCAAAAGATGGGTGCTGCCCAAAAGCCCCTGTTCTTCGCCAGACACCGCGGCGAACAGAAGCGTTGCGCGGAACGATGATTGGCCGCTCGCCGCGAGTTTGCTCAGCAAGCGCGCGCACTCGACGCTTACCGCCGTTCCCGAAGCATCGTCATCCGCGCCCGGCGCGTCCAGCTTCGGGTCCATCATGTCCGACGCCCGCGAATCCATGTGCCCGGACACGAGAAACACGGTCTTCGCAAATTTCGGGTCCGAGCCGGGAAGGATGGCATAGACGTTTTCCATGGGCGCGGGGACCTCGCCGGTTCGCTTGGAGGTGGCCTCGAACTTGTCCACGACCACTTGCAGCTTGCCGCCGGAGGCTTTTGCGATTTCATTCAGCCGCGCCACCACCTGATCGCGGCCGCAGCCAACTCCGCGCTTGGGATCCGCCCAGGACGAGATCGTGAGCCGGGTTCCGCAAGCGACCAATTGATGAATCAACGACTGCATCGATTTTTCGTCCACGGACTCCCGGGGAATCTCACCCGCGGGCCGCGGAAGCAATTTCGGCTGCGGCGCGCCCTGCAAGGGCTCGGCCGGATCGCGCGGAGCAACCTGCTGGGCAGGGGAGGAGATCGCCAGGAGCGCGGTTGCGATCGTCGCCATAGCGAGGCAGTTGCAAACAAATCCGAGATTTGCGGTGCGAAGAATTCTCATGGGCGGTTCCTCTTAGGGAATTGGCTTCCGGTCGAAGGAAGTATTTTAGCGCGACCATTTTGACACGCAACTCGGGATTGGCCTGGGGGAATTTGTATGTACCCCTCGGTAACTCCCCCCTCCCCCTGTTTTTCGTAAGTGACCGAAATAAAGGGTTTGAAGTGCTTTCGTTTGTATCAGTTTTGAAGTGGCGGAAACACGGGACTTAGCGGCGCGGTTTTTGGGGGCGGGAGGATGCGCGCTTCGGCGCCGCTCAGGACAGGCGGGGTGGAGTGAGAGAAATCCCCGCGCGAACCCATCGCACGATGCGCTCAGGGCAAACATGAGGAATTATCTCACAATATAGCTAATTAATCAACAGTATTCTATAGTACTGGAACGATTTTGCGGCGAAAGGGTAACGGGGGAAAAGGAAGTTGAGAGCTAAGAGTCAAAGGTTGAATATCCGAAAAAAAGTGCAGAGCTGAAGCGACCGCAGGATCCGGATAGCTCAAACCGGAATTCGCGGCACCCGCCCGGGGCAGCGGGAGAAAAGAGAAGAGTAGCCCACCCTTTACAGACAAACTCCGTAAAGGGTAGGCCACCCCAGAGGTTTTTTGAATGTGCCACCCGCCCGCTCACCAAGCAACTCGCGATTCTGTTGGGCCGCCGGTCTAGGCGAGGACTTACTTCCGTGGAGAATACGCCAAGACGCGCCGCGGGCTATCCGCCGGCGAGAATTTTTTGCAGGCCTTTTTTGTCGAGGTCGCCTTCCCAGCGGCTTACGGCAATGGTGGCGACGCCGTTGCCAATTACGTTGGTCAGGGCGCGGCATTCGCTCATCAACTTGTCCACACCCAGGAGCAATGCCAGGGACTGCACGGGTATCGCGGGAATCACGGTGAGCATGGCCGCGACTTTCACAAAGGCGCCACCTGGCACGCCCGCTCCACCCGTGGAGGCCACCAGCGAAAAGAGCAGCAGGCGAACCCGCTGCCCGGGCGTAAAGTGGACGTTGGTGGCCTGCGCGAGGAAGAACACCGCCAGGGTCATGTAAATATTTGCTCCGGCGTTGTTGAAGCTGTAGCCCATGGGAAAGACCAGACCTACCGTGGAGCGTGGCGCCCCCAGGCCTTCCAGCTTGCGGATCATGTCCGGGATCACGGTTTCCGACGAGCTGGTGCCCAAGACGATTAGAAGCTCATCCTTGATATAGGCGATGAAGCGAAAAATGGAAAAGCCGGCCAGCCAGGCGATCAGGCCGAGAATCACGAGCACAAACAATATGCTGGCTACATAGAAAGCCACTACCAATTCGGCCAGATTGGAGAGCGAGCCCAAATCGTAATGGCCGACGGTGAAGGCCATGGCTCCAAAGGCCCCGAGTGGCGCCAGCCGCACGATGACGCGGATGATCCCGAAGAAAATCTTGTTGGCGGTCTCCACGGCACGCGCCGCTTGCCTGCCCGGTTCACCGAGCTGCGCGAGAGCGAAGCCGCACAGAATGGCCAGCAGCACTACTTGAAGGACATTCAGATTGGTGAACGCGCCGACAAATGTTTTGGGAATGCTGTCCAGCAGCCAGCTTCCCAGTCCGGTATCCTTGGCGTGGGACACGTAAGTTTGCACCGGTTGGACGTCTAGTGCTGCCGCCGCCTCGTGCAATCCCTTGCCGGGTTGCAATATTTCCGCCGCCAGCCAGCCGACGAGGAGCGTCACAGCGGAGACCAGCCCAAAATAAACCAGCGTCTTCAGCCCCACGCGGCCAAGCTTCTTCATGTCGGTCATGGAAGCGATGCCCTGCACCACGACCCCGAAGATAATCGGGCCGATCATCATCTGAATGAGCGAGATGAAACCGTCGCCCAGCGGTTTGAGAGCTACGCCTGTTTTTGGGAAAAAATGCCCGACGGAAATGCCCAGGAAAATTGCCAGAAGGACCTGCGCGTACAGGCCCTGGTACCAGGCTCGCTGCTTCACGGTTTGGCTTTTTCGTGTTGCTTTTCGGCCAGGACGGCCGCCAGTTCACCTTTTTGCGTCTTGAGGGTCATCAGCCAGCGCTGGCCCCCCGATATGAATCCTATCCAGTAGCCGATTTCGACCAGCTGGGGCTCGGTAAACTCGGCATGCAGGCGCTTCCACAATTCCTCATCGGCGCGGTCCGGGGACCAGATGATGGCATCGGCATAAGTCAGAGCCAGCTTTTCGCGCGGGGTGAAGCGTTGCGAAGCTTCGTACCGCGTCACTTCCGACATGCGGTCTTCTTTTGATCGCGCACCCTGCGCGATTCCTTGGTTCGATCAATAACTGCACGACATGCTGATGGCGATATAGGCGCGCAGCAATTCCTTCAAGTCCCATTCCACGGTGCCCTTGCCCTCCTTGAAGAGCATGTCGAAGGTCATGGTGAAAGAACGCATCACGTCCGGTTGATGCGCGCGGATAGCTTGATTTTCGGGACCCGGGCGCCCCACTCGAATGGAATCTTCCAGCCATTGGCGGGCTTGGGGATCAGAAACGGATTCGGGAGTGAGATAAGAAATGCGGGCCATGAAAGACACCTCAGGGTGAAGAGAATGGAGGGGGAGTCCGTACCATATTCCTGTATTACGGTAATCCGCACCTCTTACAACTCTCCTCCTGTTTCAGCCCTGCGTCAAGCCATTCCTCGCTGGCCCTGGCGAGCTTGTCCTTGGAAAGTCAACCGCCGCTCGGAGCGGTCTTACCGCAATAGTTGCGCTTTCAGCCAGCTCATTACCAATTTCCCGGTTTCCGCTCCGCCACCCATATGTCCGCCCTCGGGATACACGCGGGCGGACTTGGGTTCGCCGGTTTCCAACAAAATATAAAGGTCTTGAATCGTGATCCAGGGATCCTTTGCGCCGTTCACGAGCAGCAAAGGGGCCGCAGGTTTGTCGAGCCAGCCCTGGGTCTTAAGCGATAGGGTCGGCGCTTGTTGCCTCAGCTGATCAATGTCTTTCACGTGATGCGCGTAGACCATCGAGTCGAGAAAAGACCATAGATACCAGGGGTCTTCCTGCAGGTGATTCAGCCAGGGCTCTTGAAAGGTGTAGTGAATGGGGCCGGCCCACTCCACGGCGGCGCGAATGCGCTTGCTTTCGAGGTAGGCCATCTTGCCCGCCCAGTAGCCGCCATAGCTGCGGCCGACGATGCCCAGGCGCTGTGCGTCAAGGTCGTCGCGCTTCGTCAGGTAATCAATCACAGCGGAATAGGTGCGGCCAGCATCTGGGGTGTACCACTCCGGGGATTCCCCGTTTCCCGGCATGTCCGTGGAAAACGCGGCCAAGCCTGCATCCAGCAAATCTGAAGTGTCCCGCTCTTCCTTGTAAACGTCGATCCCGCCGGTGGCAATGACCACCGGCGGCCGCGTCACTGCTTTCGGACGCCGCAGGTATCCGATGATTTCGCGGCCCTCGAAAGGAATGACCACGCGTTCAAGCGGCGGATCAAAATAGCGCGCGGCCTTCAAATATGTTTCGATGCATTTCCGGTAGGCAGCCTGCTTGGCGGGATGGTTGATCACCGGAAATTTGGCGATGCCGTAATACATGGAAGCCTTTTGATAAGCGGCTCTGGCATCCTGATTTTCTCCCTGCGCGGCAAGTTGCGCGCCTTTGTGTTCCCAAGGCTCGGCCAGGCGGGTCCATTCGTCCGCCCACCGCTGCGGCTCGAGATCCGTCAGCCGCCGGAAGATGGCTTCCGCGTCTTTCGGGTCCGCACCGCGCTGGATGAATTGGCCCAATCGGAACTTCGCGCCCACCGCGTATCGCGGATTGGTAAGGAGATCGCCGCCCGTGGACTGCGGCAAATTAAAATCGTTTGAACTCGGCGGCGACTCGTGGGAATCGACTGAATTGGCCCAGAGCCTGTTCGCAGAGCCAGCAATGGCCCAGCCTGTGCCGCCTGCCACCCGCTGACAAAATTCTCGCCGCGTCGCTTTGCTAGTCATTGCGATTCACGCGCCTCCACCTCAAGAATGAAAAACGGATCGCGACTGTTGCTGCAGGCACTTTCGGCAGGGATGAACTTGCCGAAATCTATATCGCGATTCTTCGAACAGCCAAAGATGTTAGGTGCGATAAAGAAGAAGGTCAACGCGCGATGAGGTAAGGTTATAGGGCGGGGAAAAGTGATACACGCTACCCGCTGCACTATTTCGGTGCAACTGGATTTGGGGCTGTGAGGGGTGGTCCCACTACCCACTTTTCCGGTAATCCGGCTACCGGAAAAGTGGAGGCCAGTACTCTCACGCGTCACTCGACTGGAAGACATCCTGGGACTCACTCGGTTACAATCGCTCTTCAGCATGGATACGAATGGAGTCGTCAATTCGCTATTTGGTGTGCCGCGGGCGCTTATCGGCGTGATACACGTCGCTGCTCTTCCTGGCACTCCTTCTAATCAGAAAACCGTGTCGGCAATTGCAGACGAGGCGGTTCGTGAAGCGCGCGTTTATGAAGCGGCGGGGTTTCACGGTCTGGCAATCGAGAATACCCACGACCGCCCATATCTGAAGAGTTCTGTTGGGCCAGAGATCGGTGCTGCGATGGCGGTGGTCGGCTCCGAGGTGCGACGGGGGGTTTCACTCCCCTTGGGGATTCAGGTTCTCGCAGGGGCCAATTTGTGGGCTATTGCCATAGCACACGCGTGCAGCGCGAGCTTTGTCCGGGTGGAAGGATTTGTTTTCGCCCACGTGGCGGACGAGGGTTTGATTGAGTCGAGCGCTGGAGCGCTTTTGCGATACCGTCGTGCGATTGGTGCCGACAACGTTCGCGTGTTCGCCGATATCAAGAAGAAGCACTCGGCGCATGCCATCACCGCCGACGTGGACATCGTCGAGACCGCAAGAGCTGCTGAATTTTTCCAAGCCGACGGGGTAATTGTCTCGGGTGTATCCACTGGCCAGCCTGCGGACGTCAGCGAAGTAGAGGCCGTCAGCAGCGCTGTGTCCATTCCGACGCTTATTGGTTCGGGCATCACGCCCGAGAACCTCGGGAGTTATTCGTCCGCAGCCGCCTTTATCGTTGGTTCATCAGTCAAACAGGATGGCCTGTGGGCAAATCAACTTGATGAAAGACGAGTTCTGGCGGTAGTGCGAGCATTTCAAAGGTTACCAGCGCCTTGTTAGCAACGGTTTGAAACGCCCAGAAATTTCAGCGGGAAATATCAACCAAGTGCGGAGCCGGCACGACAAACCAGGACTTAGCAAGCCGGAATGGTTCAGAACCGGGCTTCTGGACCGGAAAAGTTTCCGAGTACGCCAAAGGGTCAGAAATGGACAACTCTCCGGTTTGCCGACACGGCCTTGTCCAACTGCCGAAGTTTGCCGATGCTGATGACATAGACGACGCATTCGACCGCACCGTCGGAACAGAGATTTTTCACCGGTAATCGGAAGCGTATCCACGTTCCCACTTTGCGATATGCCGACTTATCGTTATACTCTGCCCGTGAAGAGGCTTGAACCAGAGCAATTCTGCGAGTGACCTCTGATGGCCGAAGAGAAACTCCGCGTCCACTTTGGCGACTATCTGGGCAAAGCCGAAGTGGTTATCTATTCCCTCCTTGCCGTGTTGCTTTTCATAACGGCGCTCGCGACGATTGCAAACGCCGGGAAAATGCTCTGGGAGGGCCTCGGACACTGGGCGATTGCCACCCAGACACTGCTGGTGTTGGACCAACTGCTGGTTGTGCTGATGCTGGTGGAGATTCTTCATACGGTGCGGATTTCTATCCACTCACATTTTCTGGTTACCGAACCATTCCTTATCGTGGGTCTGATTGCCTCGATCCGGCGCATCCTTGTGATTACCTTGGAAGCGGCCACCCTCACAAAAGGTGGAACGTGGTCGACCGAGGGCGCGAGCATATTTCGAGCGAACATGACTGAGCTTGGCTTGCTGGGACTGCTCATCCTCAGTTTGGTATTTTCCATTACGCTTTTGCGCCGGCATACTCCCCCACCGAAAGACATAGAAAGCTAAGGACACGCTTGGTTAAACTTTTCCGATAGCAAGTTGAGTGGCGGGAGTCCCTGGGCAGCTCGATTCCTGTACTTTACGAATAATTCCCCTTATGTCGGTCGGATCATGCCGGATGGTCGTCAGCTTGCCTTACATCTGACGAACCGGATTTCGCGATCCTGAGTGCGGGGGCTCCGGCGACTTTGGGCGTATTTTCCGCTACTCGGCAACTGGCCAGACGGGGTTGTAGGAAGCGACCTGCGGGTCAAGTCCTGGTAAGCGCTTACCGGAGAAGTTCCCCAGGAGGTCAAAGATGCCGAACGGACGGTCAGGTGGTTTCATCATGCAGATTGTTGATCTAAAGGAACTGGTTAGGGCCTTTCCGGGTTCCACGTTCGTCGGCCACGTACTCGGCCAAGATTTGTCAGATCGGTCGGGGAGTGCCTCGGATGTGATTGCTTTGGTGGAGGAATGTTCATAGGATCACATGGCAATCGAAGAACAGCACCATGATAGTTACATCATTCACCTCAGCAATCAGCCGATTCGATGGATTTCCGTCAATTCAGGATCGCCATTATTTTTTGAACTTCGGCGACGCCACGCGCAGTGGGTTGCTGAGCACCCAGGCTGGAACGGCTGGATGGCGTTCTAGCGTCGCAACTCCTGATTAATGTGCTAGCCGGCGAAGTCCAACTCACGCGGTAGGTTGACCATCGAGGAATGTTAGAAGGAACAGGCTTTTATGCTTGAGCCGATAACACTCGTTTCCCTGATTCTTGAGGTTATCTTTCTCGCCGTCATTGCACGTATCGCATGGCGGCAACGGAAAAACAAACTAGTGTTTTGGGGCTGGCTCGCATTCATGGCCATGCTCGCTCTCGTTGACTACTTGTATCTCCTCCGATAGGTCCCCTTTTATAGAACAAACCAGGAGTTGACCCGGACCAATTGGAAACGGGGCTGACTGGTGGTGTTGAAAAACGGGAGATTATGGTCGTCGAGTATGATAGCCATTGGCCCTCAGTCCTGACACGGAGGTTTGCTCACGTGAAATGGATCATTCGCGTTGTTCTTCTGTTCCTACTCACTTGGAGCTGTCTCGCCGCGGATAAACCCGCTGGTAAGGAGGAAGAGCCGAGACCGGCTCAATCGATCGAGGAACTCCGTCAGCAGGTCGAAAAGATCCTCAAAGACACCCACACGAATGGGGTGTCGATCGCGATCGTTCGCAAATACGGGCCTGAATGGGTCACCGGCCTCGGCATGGCCGACCTGGCCAGCAATCGCACCGCGACCGCCGATACGCTCTTCCGCATCGGTTCTACTTCGAAGGCCTTCGTCTCGCTGTCGATCCTGATGTTGGTCGACCAGGGCAAGGTGTCTCTCGACGATCCCGTTCACAAACTCACTCCGGAGGTGTGGTTCGACAATCCATGGGAATCGAGCGATCCCGTCCGGGTGGTGAATTTGCTTGAGCACACCACCGGCTGGGACGATTTGCACTTTCGCGAGTACGCGAAACAGGCTCCCGACTCCATGAGCTTGCGCGAGGGCCTCGACTACGATCATCATTCGCGCACGTCGCGCTGGCCCCCCGGCACTCGCATGGCGTACTGCAATTCGGGCCCGGCGGTCGCAGCCTACGTCGTCGAGAAACTTGCGGGGCAAAAGTTCGAAGATTTTGTGCAGCAGAATCTCTTCAACCCCATCGGGATGAAGACCGCGACCTACTTCGAGCCCGCACCCGGCACGGCGACAACTCTCTACCGCGATGACGGCAAGACTCCATATCCGTACTCGCACATCATCATGCGCCCAGCCGGAGCGATCAGTGCTTCCGCTAACGACATGGCGGCGTATCTGCAGTTCGATTTGAATCGCGGCGCTGTCGGCGGCAAGCAAGTCGTTCCCACCGCCGACATCGATCGCATGGAAGTTCCAAAAAGCACGTGGGCCGCGAAAGATGGAATGAAGTTTGGCTATGGCCTGAGCAACTTCTGGACCGCCGATGATGGCTTCGTCTATCACGGCCACGACGGGGGCGTCGATGGCGGACTCACCGACATGGAATACTTGCCGGAATACGGTGTCGGCTACTTCTTCAGCACCAACAGCGATAATGGTGACGCTTTTGACAAGATCACCCACGCGATCCGCGCTTACATCACGCGCAACCTGCAGAAACCGCCGGTGCCTCCGCCAGCGCAGTTGCCGGCATACGCCGCCGACTACTCCGGATGGTACGAACCCGATTCCCCCCGCACAGAACTCACATATTTTCTGGCACGCTTGCATGGACTCTCCAGGGTTAAGTTCCAAGAAGGCCAACTCATCCTGTCTTCCGCTGTGGGCGGGCGAAAGGAGCATTTTCTGCCGGTGTCAGCAAGACAGTTCAGACACGTGCCCGAGAAAGATCCCCCCCCTCCCGTGCCCACCCTCGAATTGCTCAGTGTGAACACCGAGGGTCGCTTTATCCAGGCGGAGCAGGGAACCATGAAGATGATTCCCACGTGGTTTGCGATCGGAGAGATTCTCTGCGTTCTCTTCGTTATCCTCTCCATCGCGGCGATTGTGGTCTATGCGCCGTTCTGGCTCCTCGGGGGCTTGATCAAGAGCCGCCGACGTCCCGCGGAGCGCGCCTTGCGCTTCTGGCCGCTGCTCGCGGTACTCAGTCTGATAGCATTTGTCGTCATCTTCATCACGGCAAGCAGCGATCTGATCGACCGATTGGGAAATCTGACCGTCTGGTCAGCGTCTTTGTGGGCGGTGACTCTGGTTTTCGCACTCGCGGCGCTGGCGAGTTTCTTCGTTGCCTCGCGCCGTCCAGAAGAAGGAGTGCGGCGCGGCGTTCAGCGGTTCTCGCTGATCGTATCGCTTGCCCTGGTGATCGTAGCGGCGTATTTGGCCTATTGGGGGATTATTGGGGTGCGGACCTGGGCCTGACTATCCGAGCGTGGTGATGCGTCCTAAGTAGCTTCTTGAGGATATGCCTGCCGATTTTGGAGTAGCCACCGAAACTCCGGCCAGTCACCGTGCCGGTAGAATTGAACATCTCTTGGGATGGGTCCCCAAAAGTCCTCGTAACCGCGGTTACCGTCCATGTGGGTACTATGAGCCAGTTCTCCGGTTAGCCGTGCGGGCTCAATCAGGTGGGTAATGGGACCAACCCTCACAGCCCCAAATCCAGTTGCACCGAAATGGTGCAGCGGGTAGGGTGTATCACTTTTCCCCCGCCCTATAACCTTACCCGTAAAGGCGCAATGGGATAGCAGTGGAGATACCGAACGCGAGGCAGGAACAGCCGAACACCGCGTTTTCTCATTTTGGCAAGCCGAGGCGGTTCATCAGGTTTGCCCAGCGGGGATCGGAATGGAGAGAGTCGAACGCGGGGAAGCGGATGCAGGCCATCAGCTCAGAATCCTCTACGGAGTAGGCCTTCTCAAGATACTCAAACGCTTTATTGGGATTTCCGGCGAGGGCATAAGCTACCGCGATGTTGGCGGGCGCCGCCAAGTCATGCTCGAGCATCAGCTTAACGTAGCCTTGCGCGTCCGCGCTCCACGAGCCTTTAATCGCTGTGGTTTTTTGCAGTTCGCTCAACGCCTCCGCAGAGCGGCCCATCGTTGCATAAAACTGCGACAAATAATAATGCGCCGGCACGAACGACGAATCTCGTTCCAGCACTTCGTTGAGTTGCGCGATCGCCTCGGGGTACCGGCGCGCCACCAGCAGCGTCAGCCCGTAATTCATCTTCATGATCGGAGAAAGCGGATCCAGCGACAACGCGAGGCGAAACTCCTCCAAAGATTGCTCAATTTTGTTTTCCGGCATCAGGTAGTTGAATGCATAAAAGTAATGCGCGGAGGCGTTATTGGGATTCAGCTCGATGGCCCGCCGGAATTCCGGCTCGGACTCGCTCCATTTCCATGCGGAACTTAACGCGCTGGCGCGAGCCGCGTGGGCCTCGGAAAGCGAGTCGTCCAACTGCAGCGCCTTACGCGCCGCTTCGTCCGCCAGCACCAGCGCTTGCTTGGGCTGGATAATCACGCCGTAGCCCGTCGCCACGGTGTAGCTATCGGCGAGCCCGGTGTATGCCAGGGCATAGTTCGGATCCGCGACGATGGCCCGCTGAAACAGCACAATACTCTGCTTGATGCCCTCGGGCGTCCGTCCGTACCATTGTTGACGCCCTTCCAGATACAGCCGATACGCTTCCGGATTGGTGGTCC
This sequence comes from uncultured Acidobacteriota bacterium, assembly GCA_963781995.1. GTDB lineage: Bacteria > Acidobacteriota > Terriglobia > Acidiferrales > UBA7541 > Acidiferrum. The sequence goes on from CAWAHR010000001.1 coordinate 415,090, forward strand.
CGGCACTCCCCAATTTTTGTTTTTCCGCGCCGCTCAAATGAACTTGCAACTTGCTGGAAACGTCCCGGGTGATGTCGCTTTGCACCTGGGTAATGTCCGCCAACTTGCGCTCGTAGTGCGACCCCCACAGCTCCGTTCCATCCGCGGTATTTACCAGGTCCGCTTGCACGCCCATGACATCGCCATGCTGGGTGACGCGCCCCATCAGAACCGCTCCAACATTCAGCGACTTTCCGATTTGCTGCGGGTCTTGCTGATTTCCCTTGAACCGGAAAACCGTGCTGCGCGCCATCACCTTGATATTCGGCAGTTGCGAAAGCGTGCCAATCAGGCTTTCCGTTAATCCATCACTCAAATATTCGTTGTTTGGATCGGCGGTGGAGTTCGCAAAAGGCAGCACCGCAATCGAGCTCACTTTGCTGCCCCCGTCCCTCGCGCGCAACAAATAAAATCCGCCAGCTCCGGCAACAACCAGCAAGGCTGCCACAATGCCGCCGATCAAGTACTTGCGCGAACTCTTCCGAGCCGCCGCGATGGCTGAGATGGAGGATGAACTCGCCGAAGCCACGGGAACGCTTCCGGAAACGGCGGCGCTTGCCGAATGCCCGGAGTCGAGTTCACGCTTCAGCCGCGCCAAATCCGCACGCATGTCCGCGGCGCTCTGGTACCGCAAATTGCGATCCTTTTCCAACGCCTTATGAATGATGCGTTCCAATTCCGGTGGGAGTTCAGGATTCAGCCGCGCGGGGGGTGTCGGTGTCCCATCCAGAATAGATTTGAAAATCAATCCGGAAGTATCTCCCCGGAACGGTAGCGTCCCCGTAGCCATCTCGTACAAAACTGCCCCGAATGAAAACAGATCCGTCCGGGCGTCGAGTTCCTTGCCACGGACCTGCTCGGGAGACATGTAAGCGACCGTCCCCAATGTGCTGCCGGGGCTGGTCAAATGTTCCATGCTCACACCGGCGGTCAGTTCCCCGGTCAGGGTGGCTCCCGAAGAGCCAGCCCCGGTAAAGGTGACCTTCGCCAGGCCGAAGTCGAGAATCTTGGCGTGCCCCCGCTTAGTCACAAAAATGTTAGCGGGCTTGATGTCGCGATGGACGATGCCTTCGGCGTGCGCGGCATCCAAGCCATCGGCAATCTCGGTCGCCAGAGTGAGCAGAACATCCGTCTCGATGGGCCTGCCACTGATGCGATGTTTTAGCGTGATGCCGTCCAGAAACTCCATGGCAATGAACGCCCGCCCATCCTGTTCGCCGATATCGTGAATCGTGCAGATGTTGTGGTGATTCAGCGCCGATGCGGCTTGCGCTTCGCGTTGAAATCGAGCCAAGGCCTGCGGATCGCGCGCCACTTCCTGCGGGAGGAACTTCAGCGCCACGAAACGGTGGAGTCGCGTGTCCTCCGCCTTGTAGACCACGCCCATGCCCCCGCCGCCGAGTTTTTCGACGATGTGGTAATGAGAAATAGTTTGGCCGATGAGCGGATCCGTGGCGGGCATGTCTGCTCATCTTAGGTTGCGACACCAGGCAAGTCAACGCACGGCGCTCACGTGAAAAATGAACCTTCAACGACACAGAAAGCAGCACCGAAATATGGCGTACGTGGCAGAAGGGAGAGAACGCACGGCAGATCCACAAGAACTCCGCTCCCCATTCGTATTCGATTTGAATCAGCTCACCCAATCGAAGGAACGCGTCACTGCACGCTTCCAAAGGGTATACATCTCATTGCGCTTTTCGTTTTTCAGGTTGGGTTGCCAAGTGCGGTCGACGGCCCAGTTCGCGCGCAGATCTTGGAGATCCTTGAAGTACCCGACGGCCAGACCGGCCGCATAGGCCGGGCCGAGCGCCGTGGTCGCGTCCTTGGTGACCGGGCGGACAACCGGTCTGTCGAGAATGTCCGCCTGAAACTGCATCAGCAGTTCATCGTCGACCATGCCTCCGTCGGTACGTAGTACGTCCAGCGTGATACCCGAGTCCTTCTCCATCGCTTCCAGCACGTCGCGCGTCTGGAAGGCGGTTGCTTCCAGTGCGGCGCGGGCGATATGGCCCTTGTTTGCGTAGCGTGTCAGGCCGGCAATCACTCCGCGTGCGTTGTCCTTCCAGTAGGGAGCGTACAAACCGGAGAACGCAGGTACAAAATAGACGCCACCGTTGTCGCTTACAGTTCGCGCGAGCGATTCGATGTCCGAACTCTTTTCAATCAAACCGAGGTTATCGCGCACCCATTGCACCAGCGCACCGGTGATGGCAATGCTTCCCTCCAGGGCATAATGCGCCGGCTGATCGCCCAGTTTGTAGGCCACGGTGGTCAGCAGGCCGGCCTTGGAATCGACCTTGCGCGTCCCGGTGTTCATCAGCAGGAAGCAACCCGTGCCATAGGTGTTTTTTGCCGCTCCCGCGTCGAAGCAGGTCTGCCCCACCAACGCGGCTTGCTGGTCACCGAGAATTCCCGCGATCGCTACATCCTTGATCGATGGCTCCTGGGCCACTCCATACCTCTCACTGCTGGAGCGGATTTTCGGCAGCATGGCCTGGGGGATTCCAAACGCGTCGAGGAGTTCCTTGTCCCAGGACAGGGTATCGAGATTCATCAACTGGGTGCGGCTGGCGTTCGTGACATCCGTGACGTGAACGCCGCCTTTGCTTCCACCCGTCAAGTGCCAAACCAGAAAGGTGTCCACGTTGCCGAAGATGACCTCGCCCGCTTCGGCCCGTTCACGCACACCCTTCACATGTTCGAGAATCCAGCGAACTTTGAGGGCGCTGAAATAAGTGCTCAGCGGCAACCCGGTCTTCGCTCGAAACCGGTCCTGCCCGCCGGCGCTGGCCATCGTGTGGACGTGGTCCGCTACGCGCGTATCCTGCCATACGAGCGCATTGGACACGGGTTTACCCGTTTTGCGGTTCCACACAACGGTAGTCTCGCGCTGGTTTGTGATTCCAACCGCGGCCAGGTCCGGCGGCTGAAGGCCGCTTTTCACCATCGCCTCCGCGATCACCTCGCGGGTGTGTGCCCAGATCTCTTCCGCACTGTGCTCAACCCACCCCGGCTTGGGGTAAATCTGTTCGTGCTCTTTTTGGGCCATCGCTTTGACCCGCCCCGAGCGGTCAAACACGATGAAGCGTGTGCTGGTTGTACCCTGATCGATTGCACCGATATGATCTGACACTTTCGATTCTCCTCACACCGGATCTTCGTTCCTGGAATTCCCGTTCCTGGCCTGCGCCGACCTTTCGAAAAAACATGAAGAAAAGGTGAGGTCGCATCTTGAGTACTTCTACACAACGCACACCGCGTTGGCGAATCGAACATTTAATTTTATCAGCCGGCATGGCCCGGCCAAACCGTTTGCGGCCGAGGAGAACGGAACTTTGAGTGCCCAGACGACGTCTGGAGCTAGTGCCAGAGAACACTGAAATCCAACTGGCACGGTTTGGGGTAGCTCGGGCTCCCTTATTGTATGTCACGATGTAGTTCAGCCATCGCCGCCGACATCACCAGCGCTCTGACGGTTGAATCCCGAGATGCCCCGCTAAACACGGTTTCACAGGCGAAGAATTGCAGGTAAAGTTTTTCCTGGCTTTTTGCGAGGTGATTGGAAACGATGGTAGACCCGTGGAGACTCAGTCGCGCATCTCATAGCAACGGGCGCCGTTCGGGAAAAAAGTAAGAGCAACGGTGGCGGGCCCACAATGATGAAAAAGTTCGCTGGCAACAAAGATGTATGCGAGAAAGCGCATCGAGGGAGCGCTCCTGCGACGGATAAGCGGATTGCTCTCTGGATGCTTTGGTTGCTCGTCGCCGCCACCATTTGCGTGAGCGTGTTCCGTTTTACTCTCACCTCGGTGCAGGCCGGATTCCATTCACCCACAGGCGGAGACCAGGCGTTCGGCCCGACGGTCCCGAACACTCAACTGCCACCCGGCCATGTTCCAAGAGGCATGGTGTGGATTCCCGGAGGGGAATTTTCGATGGGGGCGCAAGATCCGCCGGAGAAGGATAAGGATATGGTCGGAATGCAAGCCACGCGGGATTCCCGGCCAATTCACAGAGTGTATGTAGACGGCTTCTTCATGGACAAGACGGACGTCACCAATGCGCAGTTCGCGGAGTTCGTCAAGGCAACAGGTTATATAACGGTTGCTGAAAAAACTCCCACGGCCGAGGACTTTCCCGGGGCTCCACCCGAAAATCTGTTTGCGGGCGGAGTGGTGTTTTCTCCACCGAGTCACGCCGTCGACCTGAACAATCACTACCAATGGTGGGGTTATGTAAAGGGCGCAAACTGGCGCCACCCAACTGGCCCGAAGAGTTCTATCAAAGGAAAAGAAAACTATCCGGTGGTCCAGGTGGCTTACCCGGACGCAGAGGCCTATGCGAACTGGGCCCACAAGCGGCTCCCCACGGAAGCGGAATGGGAATTTGCCGCACGTGGCGGACTCGCTGGCAAGCCATTCGTATGGGGCGAGAAGTTCAAACCAAACGGAAAATGGATGGCGAATACCTATCAAGGACATTTTCCCGATAAGGACTCAGGAAGTGATGGATTCGTGGGATTGGCGCCGGTAGCGCAGTTTGCGGCAAACGGATACGGGCTGTACGACATGGCGGGAAATGTCTGGCAGTGGACCTCGGACTGGTATCGGCCTGACTATTACGCTCAACTGGCTCAAGCGGGGGGAGTAGCGCGCAATCCAAAGGGCCCTGACACTCCCTTTGACCCTGCGGAACCTTCCGACAAGAAGAAAGTGCATCGCGGAGGCTCGTTCCTTTGCACGGACCAGTATTGCTCCCGGTACATGGTGGGAACGCGTGGTAAAGGCGAGATCACCACGGGGACAAATCACCTGGGATTCCGCTGCGTTTCGAACGGTGGAGTGAAGAAATGAAGACGCACTTCACAGCCTCATAAGAGGACAAACTTGTTCACGCGAAAATTCACCTCTTCACGGCTACCGCCGGTAAAAAGGAAGGGGCGGTGCGGCGACGGAGGCTGCTTCGGGTGAGGATTTCAAGGTAATCGACAGAACTGGCGAGGTGCCCATTCCTGGATCGGAAGTTGTGGAGATCCAATCCCAGAAACAATCCTTTTGGAGCCGACTGAAAGGCAGCGTCGATGAACAGGAGGAGTTACTGAGGCGAACCGATCCTGCGGACCAAGTCCTGGAAGCGAGGGTCAGAGCGCAGGGAGTCGAATATGGGATCGCCTTTGAGGAACGTGAGCCAAACGTCGCGCTGCTGATAGCCCTTCGCTAGCCAGGCGAAGGCTTGATCCTTCTCACCAAGACCAATGTAAATTCTTGCAAAGTTAGAGGGCGCAATGTAGCCCTTCTTCGTCCGCTCCTGCAAATCCGCAATTACCTTGCGCGCGTCCGCCGCTCGGCCCATTCGGCCATAAACGTAGCCGATCGTCGCAAAAGGTTCTGCCGTAAAATCTCCAGCCTTTTTCAATTCCTCGATGGCCTCCTGAAACTGACCCTGCTCGGCAAGTGTCTTGCCGAGGTAAAGACGCGCAGGCCAGAAGCGTGGCTCGAGATCCAAGGTCTTCCGCAATTGGGAGACTGCCTCGTCATAGCGCCTCGCCTCGTATAGAGATTGCGCCCAAATGAAATTTCCTTGCAGGGACACCGGATCAAGAGCCACTGCTATCCGGCCTTCGCGAATCGATTCCTCGATCTTGCCCTCTTGACGCAGGAAATGTGCATAGTAGAAGTGCGAGAGAGAGGAGTTTGGATTCAGTCGTAGCGCGGTCTGAAATTCTCTCTCGCCGCCCGCCCAATCCCAATCGTAGTCTCCCAGGTCGGCGCCCAACAAGGCATGAGATTCGGCAAGCTCATCGTCGATCTGGAGAGCGCGCTTCGCGGCAGCCTCGGATTGAGGAAGAGCGTCCGCTGGAACGGCATTACTGTTGAAATCAAGCGCCCGGTAGGAATCAGCCAAGGCAACGTAGGCGGCGGCGTAAGCCGGATCTTTCCTGATGGCGGCCTGGAATTGCTCAATGGCCTTTTGTTCTTCCGGACCGGTGTGCCGATTCCCGAAGAAAAGGCCGCGAAGATAGTCTTCGTGGGCCTGGGGATCAATTACGTCGTTGCGCGCGAAGTGAGCCTGTTCTTGCGGGGTGAGCTTCAACCGGATTTCATTGACGATGGCCTGCGCGACTTCGTCCTGGAGGCGGAGCGAATCCCGGAAATCGCGCTCGTAGCCTCTGGCCCAGAGGTGCGTATCAGTGGGACCTTGAACCAGTTGGGCGGTGATGCGGACGCGGTCGCCTTCGCGTTCGACCGAACCTTCAACCACGGCATCGACATTCAGTTCTCGTGCGACCTCCGGAACCGATTTCTGCGTTCCCTTATATCGCATCGCCGAGGTGCGCGAGACAACTCGCAACGAATGGACCTGAGACAGTTCGGTGGTCAGTTCTTCGGTCATGCCATCGGCAAAGTATTGCTGTTGAGGATCGCCGGAGAGATTCTCGAGCGGGAGTACGGCGAGAGATTGAATGCCGGAGGCGGAAGCGCGATGGAATAACCTGTCGCGCAAGCCACTGACGTTGGTGGCGAACAGAACAGTAGCAAGGACAGCTACGGCGATCATGCAGGGAATCCACAGGCTTCGTATCGCAGAACTTGGAGGGGGCACGGGAATGGGAATAGTGGAAGGAGAACTAACCTGCGGCGTGGGAGCTGCTTCGAGGGCGGCGCGGACTTCACCTGCCCGCTGATAGCGGTGGTCCGGCTCCTTCTCAAGGCAACGCTCGATGACCGTCCGGAGTCCTGGGGGAAGTTGTGGCGGGAGGGGAGGGAGAGGTTCCCGGAGGATTCCGGAAGTCAACTCGAAGGCCGTTTGGCCGCGGAAGGGGCGATTGCCTGTCGACATCTCGTAGAGGGTGACGCCGAGAGACCAGATATCGCTGCGCGCGCCAGCTTCTTCGCCGCGGAGAATTTCAGGTGCGATGTATGGTAGCGTTCCGACGATCGCCATGGCATCCATAGCCGATTGAGTCGAGCGAGTCGCTTCGGTGAGCCCACCCTCGCCATAAAACCTGGCGAGACCAAAGTCCAGAACCTTGATCTGGCCGGAGGGGGTGATGAGGACATTGGCCGCCTTTATATCGCGATGGATGATGCCGCGATCGTGCGCATGTGCTAGCGCGGCGGCGAGCTGCGCGCCATAGCGCACGACCAACTCTGGGCGCAGGCCTTCAGGGGGGATGAGTGAATTGAGGGACTGGCCCTCGACAAACTCCATCACGATGAAATGCTGTCCGCCCGCTTCGTGGATGACACAGATATGCGGATCGTTTAGGGCGGAAGCGGCTCTCGCTTCGCTGAGAAATTTTTTACCCGCCTCGGCGCTGGCTTGAGAATCTTGCCGGAGGATTTTGAACGCGACGTCGCGTTTCAAGTGCTCATCGCGAGCCCGGTAGACCTCGCCCATGCCTCCGGAGCCTAGCTTCGCAAGAATGCGATAGTGAGAGATGGTCTGGCCGATGAGCGTATCGGAACCCGCCATAGCGCTGCCATGTTAGGTTGGGGGCACGAGCCAAGTCAACGAACAGGACTGACTCCACCCAAGCCACTGCTACCCACTTTACAGGTGGAGTATTACAGGTGAAGTTTTCTGGTGGATTTTGCTAAGTGAGCTATGGTAGGCCCGTGGGGACTCGAACCCCAGACCTCTACCGTGTCAACCTACGGGATTGCGTACTTCCGACAACTTGCAAAGCGTTGAGGATCGCCTAGGTACGCCAAATCCTCGGAGCGCGAGGAATTATTGTGGCAAACCCATTCGTCGAAGCAGAGCAGCGTAGCGCGGATCCGCGTGCAGCGGATCAAAGTCGCACTCGGTTTTGATGTTAGTCAACGCCTCATCGTGATTTGCGTAGGCCTTGTCCAGAAAGCGAAAGGCATTCTCTTTGTCGCCCAATCGCGCATAGAGGATCGCGATATCGCTCGGAGAAACATACTCGTGCCTAGCCTCTTCCAGTTGCGAACTCAAAGTCTTCTCCCAGTAGCCCTTCCATCCTTCTAATTCGAATGCCTTTCGCAGAGTTCTCACAAATTCTGAGCTAGTTTTGTCCAGTTCCATGGCCCGTTCATATTCAACCAGAGCTTCCTGAGACATTCCCTGGTGACGATAGGCATCCCCGAGCCACCGATGCGAAGATTCCCAAGTCGGGTCCAATAATTGGGTCTTGCGGTACGCCGCAATTGCCAACTCGAACTGTCCATCAGCGGAGTAATGGAAACCAAGATGATCGTAGGCTGCGGGCGAGACGGGGTCTAGCCGAACGTAGAGCTCGCTTTCTTTTAGGGATTCCTGGTTTCGGCCCATTGCCAAGAGCAGATGGGAGTACAGGTGGTGGGCAAGCGTATCTCCTGGGTTCAGCTCGATAGCACGCTTAAATTCTTTTTCTGCTCCGTTCCAGTCCCAATCCTCCAGGTATTTCACTTGGGCAGACGCAAGATGAGCGTCGCCAACTGTGTCGTCTAGTGCCAGGGCTTTGGAGGCGGCGGCTCGGGCGAGCGGGACGCTGATCTTCGGATCGAGGCTCGTGTCCCCCGTGATGTAAGTCTCTGCCAGTCCAGCGTAGGCAAGAGCGTAGGTGGGATCTTTCTCTATCGCCTGGTGGAAACTCTGGCGTGCCATCCGCCATGTGTCCTTCGTCCAGCGTTGCAGGTCTGAGCGCCCTCGCACGTAGAGTAAATAGGCTTCCGGATCTACCGGACGGGCTCCCGAGAGACGCACGCGGTCTTGGGGCGTCAGTGCGACCCGTACCTCCTTGGCGATCGTACCAGCCACTTCTTCCTGCAGGCCCAGGATGTCGCGCAACTCCCGATTGTAACTTTGCGCCCACAGGGTGTGATCGCTGGCCCCCTGGATCAACTGTATGGTGATTTTCACCCGGTTACCGGAGCGCTCCACTGACCCATCAATGACTCCATCCGTGTTCAACTCTCTGGCGATTTCCGGCAAAGTCTTCGTGCTGTTCTTATACCCACGAACGGAGGTCCAGGAAATCACACTCAGATTGTTGATCTTGGTCAGCGTTGTGATCAGCTCCAGAGTCGTTCCATCGGCGAAGTATTCTTGATTGGGATCTCCTGACAGGTTTTTCAACGGGAGCACCGCTAGGGAATGGATTTCAGGAGCGGCAACTGCAGAGCTAGAGGCAGGAGCCGCAATGGGCGGATTGGAAAGATACCAGATCCGCCAGGCAACTCCAGTGACGAGAAGTAACGTCAATACGATGGCTGTGCTCCGCAGGGCAAGTTTCGGCTTTGAAGATTGCCGAATTTCACCCTCCTGGGTAGCGGAGCTTTCCCAGCCAGCGGAGCTATCACGCTTCAAGCGTCGCAAGTCTGTGGCTATTTCCGCCGCGCTTTGGTAACGCAGTTTTGAATCTTTCTCCAGGCACTTCTCGAGGACGGCTTGCAACTTGGGGGGAATGTCCGGATTCCGTTGCATCGCAGGAGTCGCGGTGCGATGCAAAATGGCATCGTACACTTCTGCGGCCGTCGTTCCGCGGAATGGCCGGAGTCCGGTTGTCAGTTCATAAAGCGTTACTCCGAACGAAAAGATGTCGCTGCGAGAATCTAGTTCTCTTCCTAGGGCTTGCTCCGGCGACATATAAGCTACCGTACCCACAGCCGTGCCTGGGCTCGTGAGGTGCTCCGGTTCGGTGAGCGTGGGCAGCTCGGAGACTCCGTCTGCGGCCAATTGTCGCTCGGGAGCCAGTTTCGCTAGGCCAAAATCAAGAATCTTTGCATGTCCACGTTGCGTTACAAAGATGTTGGCCGGCTTGATATCACGATGAATGATGCCTTTTGCATGCGCGGCGTCCAGTGCCTCGGCAATCTGTATTCCGAACTCCAGAACTTGTTGGACCGCCAGCGGCTGCCCGGCAATACGGTGTTTGAGAGTCTGCCCCTCCAGCAACTCCATCGCGATGAACGCTCGTCCATCAGCCTCGTCGATTTCGTAGATGGTGCAAATGTTCGGATGATTCAAGGATGAAGCGGCTTTGGCTTCCCTCTGAAAACGGCCAAGCGCTTGCGCGTCGTGGGCGAGTTCGTCAGGGAGGAACTTTAGAGCAACGTGGCGACCTAACTTGAGGTCTTCCGCCTCATAAACTACACCCATGCCACCGCCCCCGATTCTTTCTGTGATGCGGTAATGCGAGAAGGTCTGGCCTATGAGTGGACCGAAATCCGCCATGGTGCGGCAATATTAGGTCGTGCCCAAAGGCAAGTCAACGAATCGGACGGACGCCAAACAGCCAAAAACATCAATTTACAGGTGAAGTTTTTTGTGGATTTTACTAAGTGATTGAAAACGATGGTAGGCCCGTGGGGACTCGAACCCCAGACCTCTACCGTGTCAATCTGTCGTGATTAGGCTTTACAACAACTTACAAGACCGCGGGGACTGCCAAAATACGCGGAAGTCGTACAAGTCACCACACACTGTGGGTTGGAGTGTGGGTTGGAAATAGCCATCGAAGTAGCATCTATCTATGCTTCTTTTCGGCGACGAAGTCTATAAGTTGGCTTGTGAAAGACGGCGAAGAAATGTTGGTTTGGCACGGTGGCGCAATCGCAACCGCTCGAGTGCAGAGTCAAAATGCGCCTGCTGGTTACGACGGGAAGCCAGATCGCGCAAATCAAGGATGTGACTGAGAGCCCCGTCATAGTTGTTTGGCTGTTTTGTTTGGGCGAGCGCATCAACCTGTTCCCAGATTTGTGCTTCCCGGCCGGCCAATTTGTCCAGGTATTTCACTCGCGCGGTTGCTCTCGCCCGCTCCTGCTTGTCCTGTTCCACAGCTTTGCGCTCGGCTTCGCGCCGGATTCTCTGGTCAGTGTGCACTTGAGCCAAAGCCATGATTTGTGAAACGGTTCGCGGTTGAGAATCCACGCGGTCGGCTCTCGACATGGGCGGCAAGCAGGACTGATTAAAACTGCGTAGCAGATCCAACCTTGAGCAAGAATCACTGTCCTCGGCCATCCCGAGCAGGAGGGCGTTTTTCTCCGCCTCTGGCATAGCTGCAATCCATGCAGCAAGCTTTGCTCGGGAGGGGCTCGGCGCAGAAGGATTACGGCTGCGCTCTGCAGCGGCCCTGATCAAGTCCCCCTCAAGTCCCAGAAAGTGAGCGAAGCTCTGAAGCGGGGTCGGCAACGTGGCAAGACCCGCAGGCACAGGAGGTTCGGTTGCATGCGGGCTCAGTTCCTGATTCTGCAAACAGAAAAGCCACCCCAGATAGAGGGCGCGCATGTCACCCCGCATCAAGTCGGCGCGCAGCGGTATCAATGAGTCCATCCATCTTTCGCTATCCTCCCAATCGCGCCCCTCACCTTCGGAGATGAATTCGAGAATCGTGAAGTTCTTTGTCTTACGTACATGCAAACTTTCCCCCGCACAAAAGGACGCCACGTCCTTCGTGTCCAGCGTTCGCCTTGGGAGCCGCAATACCAACTGGAACACGCAACTGTTTGCTGTGTAGACAGAGGCATCGAAATATTTCTCCATCAGGACATTGGGGTCGCCTTTAAAATCTCCCCATTCATACGTGTTTACGAAACTCGTTGCGGTGATTTCAGCGCGCGTCGACAGCGCTCGAAGCTCCCGGATTTCTCGGTGGGTTAAAGGGCGATCCACGGCTCTAAATTCATAGTACAGATACTCGCTCACGTGCGCCCCATTCGCCAGTAACGATAAGCTGCGATCCATTCAGCTCCTCTTGGCGTTGGCAATGGTAATGGAAGATCCAGAATTCTCTGCCGCTTGCCGCCACGCCGGCAAATATCAACGATTGCGTTTTCATCATTCCAATCGATCTGTTCCACGGCTACCTTTATCCCCAGAATCTCAGTCGCAAATGGCAGGGCAAGACTATGCTCCATCATTGTATAAAATCCGACAGTTTGCTCGGATTCGTTGTACGCGTCCATGATCGCTTCCGCGATGAGTGCATCAAGATGGGCCTTATTTCGACGAAGATTTTTGCGGGCGGGATTTCGTGGAATCGCGCGTATGGATTTCCGGTGTTCTCCATCAATCAGCGTGGCGTGAACATTTCCGATGAGAATGCCACGTTCGATCAGGAAGATCTGGGCTTCATGTATCCGAGTTTTCCACAACGGTGTAACCTAGTGCGGCATAACCTGCCAGCCTCTTCTTGTACATCCGAGTTAGCATTGGCACCAGCACATCCGCGTAATCGTAAACCTGGACTTCCTTCTTATTCTCATGGAGACGGTGGAGTCGGCCAACGTACTGTTGCAGAGTTCCCTTCCAGGAAACTGGCATCGCAAGAAGAAGTGTGTCGAGGCGCGCATCATCGAAACCTTCACCAAGGTAGCTTCCCGTCGCAAGAATGACACGAGGCTCCTCGGGAGGAATGGCGGCAATAGACTCGGTCAGTATCTTTCTTTGTCTTGCGCCCATTCCACCTTTCATGATGAAGACATGCGAACGTGACCCGTGCAATGCTCCGGCCAAGAAGTCAAGATGCTCTGTCCGGCTCGTCAGGACGAGCGGTGACCTCCCAGCCGATAAGAGATTCTGAAGATCCCGTATGATTAACTCGTTTCTGTGTTGGTTTCCGACGAGTGCAGCGTACAGATCTTGTATCGTGGTTTCGTCATCTGTTTGGTCCCAACCAAATTCAGTAAAACGTGGGATGACCTTGTGTTCGAGGAGCGACGCCTGCGCTGCTTTCTTCGCTGAGAGGTGGAACCGTATGGGGCCGCATTGCATATAAATGATTGGGTGGTGCCCGTCTTTTCGAATCGGCGTAGCGGTCAAACCCAAAACATACTTTGCTTTAACCTGACGGAGGACTCGTTCAAAAGTCACTGCGGACAAATGATGGCACTCGTCCACGATGACGTGGCCATAGTCCGCGACGAAATCTTCGACATCTCCTTTGCGCTGCAAACTCTGGATCACGGCAACATCAATCACGCCAGTTCGCTTGATCTTTCCGCCTCCAATGTGGCCGATGTCTCCAATTGGCTTATCCAGGAAGGCAGCCAATCGCTCACGCCACTGGTCCATTAGCTGGCGCCGGTGCACCAGGATCAATGCATTGACCGCCCTCCTGGCGATCAGATTTGCACCGACGACCGTCTTTCCGAATGCGGTCGGAGCACTGAGTATGCCTTGGTCGTAAAGGAGCACTTGATTGACGGCTTCCTGTTGTTCAGGCCGCAACTGTGCATTGAAAGAGACTCTAATTTCTCGACCTATAGTTCGTTCGTCCTGCAGCTCCACGTTCACCCTGTGGAATTTGAATTCTGCAAGTACTTCATCGATACATCCTCTCGGAAGCCCAATGTGCTCGGGGAAGTCCTCACTACAGGATATGACGCGAGGCTTACCATAGGTCGAGAGTCGCATGCCCTGGGCTCGATAGAATTCAGGATTCTGAAATGCGGCGATGCGAATCAAGCGATCCAGCATGGCAGACGGCAGATCTTTCTTTTCGATGTAGACAAGATTGCCCACTACCACGCAGACTGTAGATGGCAATGGACCTGCAATTCGTCTATCTTTCCGTTTGCGAGATGGGCTCCACAGCCAGGGAACCTCGCCCCGCCCTTCTTCGGGAAAACTAAGATGCACTCCAACCGTGTTTCCGCCGGGCGCTATTTCCTGAATCATTCGAGCCAGCATATCCGTCTGGACTTTTTGAACCGACTCTAAGAATTTCCATTGGTCCGGATGAGGCTGGAGGAGTTCATCAAGGAATACACTGTTGCCTTGCTCTCGGGAGCGTTTTTGGAGTGGAAGGGCTATCAAATTTCCAAAGCCGCTCTTTGGCAACGTGTCTTGGCTAGGAAAGAGACGATCATAAGAACCCAATCCAATCTCATGGCGGTTTTCCATCGTCCGAGTCAACAAGGCACAACCAAGCTGTCTGGCATTGGTAGCGAGCACTGGGCGGTCGAAGAAAAACCAGATGTGCGCACCGTTTCCGGATCGCGAGCGCTCGACTGCCGCGGGGATCTGAAACCGTTGACATGTAGAAGCAAGCGCCGCGGCATCTGCCATCCAGGACTTCTTGTCGAAATCCACAGCAAGAAACCAACAGGTTTCGTCGGGAAGTAGCGGGTAGACGCCGACGGTCTGCTTCCCAGTGAGGTGGTCGCGGATTGCGCTGTCGGTGAGCGGTTGAAGAGTTCGAGTCTTCCGTGCAACCCTCTTTCGTTCTTCCGGTCTTGCCGTGTGAATCGCGCGCCAGTCCGTGACACCAGCGGGCGAATAGCCAGACTTGCCATCCTTTCCTTCCCAGCGTATCGCATAGACGTCTTCTCGGCCGCGAAACAGGCTTCGAAAAAGAGAAATCTTCTTCTCAGGCGTCGAAGGCGCGGCGATGCTGCTGTCGGATACGGAAACAATAGGAATTGCAGTGGGACCTGGAGCTTTCGATACAGAATCCTCAATGCGGAGCATCGCTCGGAGACGGGCATTTTCTGCGCGGAGTCGGTCGCATTCCTCCTGTGCCGATTTCAGATGCTCTGTAATGGCGTTCTGGTCCGTCATATCTACGCGTGGATCACCCATAATTAGTGCCAGCGGCCAGTACAATGCCGCAGTCGCTTCCAACTGCAGGGGCGTGAGTGTGAACGACTCTGAAGTGTGAGTTCCTCATTGCAAAATATTCGGCTGCCAAATCAATTCAGTGTTGCTGGCCTGTTTATCCCCACACACAAGAGATTGGCGCAGCGAACAGGTTATCGCCGAATGGGACGGTGTTCTCAGAGTCGTAGAGGACCAAGCCCAGCTTGAAGTTACGACCAGACGCTTCCGACAATTTCCGCAGTCCGCGGAAGTCGCCCGCGTTAACTGTCGCTCCAGCCTTGATTTCAAGGCCCACGATGGCCCCGCTCTCACTCTCCACAACGATGTCCACCTCATCCTGGTCCTTGTCTCGGTAGTAGTGGAGCCTACAAGTTTCCTCAAGCCAAGACGTCTGCTTCATGACTTCAGAGAAGAGGTACGTCTCAAGCAGTGGGCCAAGGATGGAACGGTCCTTGGCAACGCGCTCCTCGGTCGCCCCTACGGTGACCGCGAGCAAGCCTGAGTCGATGAAGTGAAGCTTGGGCGTTTTCACCAATCGCTTGAGCTGATTCCGAAACCAGGGCTCGACACGATGCACGAGGAACAATTGCTCGATGATGGCCACATACTTTCTGGTGGTCTTGTCATCGAGGCCGATCTGACCGCCGAGTTGCGAGAAGTTGGTCAGTTGGCCGGAGTGGTGAGCAAGAACCTGCAGCAATTGCGGCATCTGGGCGAGTTTGTCCAAGTCAGCGATGTCTCGAATGTCCCGTTCTACAATCGCCTGGATGTAGTCGCGTGCCCAAGCCCGGCGACGCTTTTGATCTTTTCTCCGAAGCATCTCCGGATAACCGCCAACCAGCACTGTGCCTACAAGATCATCGCCTATGATTATTTCAAACGGCTGGGCGATCTTACCCGCCAACGCATTTTCCAGGAACGTAGGAGGCTTGCCCAGGATTTCGGAGCGGCCGAGCGGCAGCAGTGTGATGATTTCCATTCGCCCTGCAAGGCTCTCAGACACTTGGGGCAGCGCCAGCACGTTGGCTGAGCCGGTTAGCAGGAAACGTCCCGGACGACGGTCCGCGTCGACGGACTTCTTGATGGCGCGCAGAAGTTCTGGAGCTCGTTGAACCTCATCCACTATGGCCATGTCCAGGCCGCGCACGAACCCGCTCGGGTCATTGCGAACGGATTCCAGTACCGTATCGTCGTCCAGCGTAATGTAGGTTCGATTCCTGCTGGCGAACTCGCGGACCAGAGTCGTCTTGCCGCATTGACGCGGGCCGTTGACCATTACGACAGGCGTGTCTTTGAGCGCGGTTGTCACACGGTCTGTCGCGAATCTTGGAAATAGTTTTGCAGTCGGAGCAGTCAACGGGAATCAATCCTTCGTCCACTTCGGTCTTAAACGGCGTCTGCTTCGGAGTATATGGTCGTCCAATTCGGAATGCAAGGCCGTCCAGTTCGGAATCTAATCACGGGGGACCCAGTTTAGTCCAGTGGCATAATGCGCATTTGCAACCAAACCCTCTCAATACCGAAGGGCCTCAATCAGAAAGAACCGAAGCGTTTCAAAATCCCAGGCCCCTTTCCACGGCGATCGGATCAGCAGGGCGGACACCTCAGCACCTGCGCCGACGCACACGTGAATACTATTGTTTATCCCTGAGGCTCAGTTGGGAGGGTTGTGTCTCCTTTGTTTTGAAGTTGGGCGGCGGCTTAGCAAAGGTGAGCCTCCAATGGCTCACTCTGCAAATTCCTATTGGCTGCGGACGGCGCCCTTAATGTAGCCATTTGCCAAGTGAGGTTGTGGATGCTAACCCACTGAAAGATATGGTTGGCCCGTGCGGACTCGAACCGCGTTGAACAGACCCGATTATGGCAGCACCAGCCCGCACTCCACGGCTTTGCAGTTTCATCCGCTCCAAACAGAACGACGTTCTTGGTAAGGACACCCGCTGGCATCTTGGATGAGGAGGGCTCAAGTATGCGGCAATGTTACCAACGAGGTTGTCTCAGGCGCACAAAACGCAGGGCTGGACCGGACCGCTGGGAGTACCTCTGGCGGGAAAACGATGTGACGGGGAAGCGCGTGCGGAGGACTGCCGTCATTGGGACCGCGGATCAGTATCCTACAAGGGATTTAGCTCAAGCTGCAGCGAATGGGCTCCGAATGCAAATAAACGAGGACCGCCTACGCCGACCGGGGCACGACATCCTTGTTGCGGACTTGGTTGATCACTACGTGCATACGGAACTCTCCGAAAAAATTGGCTGGCATTCTCACGCAACGCGAATCGTGTACCGGCAATATCTAACAAGATGGATACGACCGCATTGGGGGAAAGTGAGCATCCGGTCCGTCCGAACGATAGTAGTTGAGCGTTGGCTGAGAGGATTGCAACGTGTCGACGATACTCCCCTAGCCAACACAACCAAGACGAAGATTCGGAACTTGCTGAGCGTCCTGTTTAATCACGCGATTCGGTACGAATGGCTGGGCCAGGGAGGAAATCCAATTACCCTCGTCCGTCAGAGCGCAAAGCGCATGCGGACGCCGGAAGTGCTGGAGCCAAGTGAAATCCAGAGCCTTTTGCTGCAACTGAAATCATGTTTTCGATTAATGGTCCTACTGGATGTGACGACGGGACTTCGTCGAAGCGAGCTGTTTGCGCTCAAATGGAGCGATGTTGATTTCTCCAACCTGCGTCTCGATGTCTTGCGCTCCATCTACTTGCAACATGTTGGCGATTGCAAAACGGAAGCATCGCGCAAACCGGTGCCTCTCGATGATCGTGTGGCAGCGGACCTTTGGCTATGGAAGGAAACCAGCCGGTATCGACAACCCGACGACTGGATATTCGTAAGCCCCCGTAGCCAAGGGAAGCATCCGTTCTGGCCAGATGCATTGCTGCAAAAGATTATTCGGCCGGCGGCGTTGCGAGCCGGGATCAACAAGAAAATTGGGTGGCATACCTTTCGACACACATTTTCGACGCTTCTTATTGGCAACGGGGAGAATGTGAAGGTCGTTCAGGAATTGATGCGGCATGCCAGCAGCCGCTGCACGCTTGAAGTCTATTCCCAGGCGCGCCTTCTCGCGAAGCGCCAAGCGCAGCAGCGCGTGGTCCAGATGATAATCCCCAAGGAAGCCGATGCACCGGAACCGGTGCTTACGTGCAAATCGCAAATCACCGACAATCGGTGAGCGCGATTCGCCGAGCGATGGCCGTCGTTTGAGTTGAGTATGGTCAACAGATACAACGAAGTAGGCTCTTATTGGAGCAATATGGAGCAATGCAAAAAGGAAGCATAGTTTCTAAGTTGTTGAAGAATATGGTAGGCCCGTGGGGACTCGAACCCCAGACCTCTACCGTGTCAAGGTAGCGCTCTAACCAACTGAGCTACGGGCCTGCAACCTTGTAAGAATATCACGCCTCGGCCCGGCTGAGAATTTCGTCCACCGCTTGCAACTCCTGCTCCGATTGCGGCTGCCAAGCGCCTCCCAATTGCCCCAGCGCGCGCTGCAAGTCGGGCAAAGTCTGCCCGGAAAAGGCCTGACGCAGGGCCTGCCACTCTTCTCTGACGTTGCGAATCTGGTCCCCGCTCGCGTCCGCTACCAATGCGGCGAAGGCTTGCGCTGCCGAGCCATACTCCTCGCTTAAATCTTCGTGCAAATAAGCCGGCATGAATTCGAGTAGCGCCGGATAATCTTCCGGGTCAAACGTATGCCTCTTTTGCTCATCCTGGGTCATTCGCGCGCCTCCGGATAGGTGGTCAGCACGTAGAAACCTGCCGGCCCGTCCGCGCGCAACACAATCACCGCGCGGGTGCACTCCATGGTCCGCGATTCTCCGCGTCGCAAACTCCGGCCGATCGGCCGCTCCGCGTTGTAGTGCAGCGCCAGGTTAGCGCGCGGGAATCCCCTACGCATCCAGGTATCCACACGGGCGCGTTCCGCCGCCAGCGCTTCCGCCACCACCGTTTCGGCCGTTTCGCGATCGCTCCATGTGGAGACCGCGGAAATATTGCCCTCGAGTGCGAGGCGTTCCCGCAAGTCGTCGTCCGTGCGCGCCACGTGGCGCGCCAGCGTGTGCCCGCCCCGCTCCTCATCGCGTACCAGGTCGTAGCGCTTTGCGGCGCCTGGCATCGCTTCTCGGTCCGGCTGCCGTTCTTCGTGCCCAGAAACTTCCGGCTGTGAAAGCGGCCTGCATCCAACAACCGAAGCGAGAGAAAGCAGCACGCCAAAAAACGGCAGCGAAAGCGACCAAGCGTTATTTTTGATTCCGCGTATCACCCAGGCTTCCGGCCAACGTTGAGAAGTGCTTTTCAACGAAGCACCGAGTATACGAAAACCTCCGACTTCTCGCACCCATCCGCGGTTTTGCTCCCTGCAAACCGGATGCTATTCTCCTCTTTATGGCGAAACCGCCAGACATCTCTCCCGAAACCCTGCTGCCTTCGGTCCTCACGCAACCCGAGCGGCAGTTTGAGACTCTCCTCGAAGTCAGCGAAACCATTGCCCAGCAGCGCGATCTAAAAGCCCTCTTCCACGAACTCTCCAATCGCCTCCATGCCGTCCTGCAGTTTGAATTCCTGGGGCTCATCCTCCACGACGCGGCACGCGGCATGATGCGCCTCCACATTCTGGAGTCCCAGATTCCCGTCGGACACGAACGCCCTGAAGAGATGCCTGTCGGGGACTCTCCTTCCGGTTGGGTGGTTGAAAATCAGCAACCATTCATCACCCAGGACAGTTTCCAGGACGCGCGATATCCGGAATTCATGCGCAAGTTGCAGGCTTCGGGAGCGCATTCCGTGGCTATCCTCCCTCTGACCACGGCCCACCACCGCTTGGGCACCATGGTTTTTGGCCGCTTCGCGCCGCAAGGCATCAGCGAAGCCGAAATCCAATTCATGAAGCGGGTGGCGGCGCAGGTTGCCGTGGCGGTCGACAATGCCTTGAACTTTGAAGCCGCGGAAGCCTATCAGAAGCAACTCGCTCATGAACGCGATCGCCTGCAAGTTCTTCTCGAGATCAACAACCTCCTGGTCAGCACCCGCGATCCCGCCACTGTTTTTAAGGGCATCGTTTCTTCGCTCAAACCAGTTCTCCAACACGACTACACCAGCCTGGCCTTGCTGGACTCCGCCTCTGGTCTGCTGAAAATTCACTATCTTGATCTGCCCGGGAATTCGTCGGTCTCCAAAGCGGAAATCACCGTGCCGCTCGAAGACTCTCCCTCCGGGCAATGTTTTTCCAGCAGCCAGGTGCTCATCACCCGCGGGAAAGATCTAGATCGCTATCATCTTGAGGTGCTGCGTTTTCTTCGCGACCAGGGCGTGCAAGCGATCTGTTGCGTGCCGTTGATCACCCACGGCCGCACCTTCGGTACCATCAATCTTGCCAGCCGTAATCCCGACGCCTTTACCCCGGCGGACGTAGAACTGATGCAGCAAGTCGCCGTGCAGGTAGCCATCGCCCTTGAGAACGCCCTGGCCTTCAAGGAGATCGACGCGCTCAAAGACAAACTTGCCGTCGAAAAGCTCTATCTCGAAGAGGAAATTCGCTCGGAATTCAACTTTGAGGAGATTATCGGTGACAGCCCGGCTCTGCGCCGCACCCTGGCCCAAGTGGAACTCGCCGCGCCCGCAGGCACCACCGTGCTCATCCAGGGAGAAACCGGGACGGGGAAGGAGATCATCGCGCGAGCGATCCACAACCTCAGCCCGCGCCGCGAGCGCACCTTCGTCAAGGTGAATTGCGCCGCGATTCCCGCCGGGCTGCTCGAATCCGAACTTTTCGGACACGAACGCGGCGCTTTCACCGGCGCGCTCTCGCAAAAAATGGGCCGTTTTGAGTTTGCCGACCGCGGCACGCTCTTCCTCGACGAAATTGCCGACTTGCCCTTGGAGCTTCAGCCGAAACTTCTGCGCGTTTTGCAGGAGCAGGAATTCGAGCGCCTCGGCGGCAATCGCACGCAACGCGTAGACGTGCGTGTAGTCGCCGCGACCAACGCCGACCTCGCGCAACTTGTCGCCGAACGCAAATTCCGGAGCGACCTTTATTACCGCCTCAACGTATTCCCTATCTTCGTGCCGCCGCTCCGGGAACGCCGCGAAGATGTGCCACTGCTGGTCCGCTATTTTGTTCAGAAATTCAGCCGCCGCCAGAACAAGACCGTCGAATACGTCCCCGCCGACGTCATGGACGCGCTGGTGAACTATTCCTGGCCCGGCAATATTCGTGAACTCGAAAACCTCATTGAACGGGCCGTGCTGCTCTCGGCGGGCAAGGAACTCCGCGTTCCCCTGGCCGAATTGAAAGCCGCCGCTGCTGCATTGGCCGCCAGTCCCGGTTCCGCGGAATCTTCTGGCAACTCGATCGCGCTGGCACCCGCGACCAACTCTTCCTCCGGCCAGATTGCCACACTGGAAGATGCCGACCGCCAGCACATCCTTCGCGCACTCCGGCAAACCAACTGGCGCATCGCCGGGCCCCGCGGCGCCGCGAGCTTGCTGGGCATGAAGCGCACCACGTTGCAAGCTCGCATCCGCAAGCTGGGCATCAAACGTCCTGTTTGATGGAAACACCCGCTTGGATTGCCCTCAAGTCTGTGCTCTCCTAATAAGGTGGACCAATGAGATTGCAGCCAAGTTCGAAATCAGCTTTCCCCTGGGCACTCTGCTGCCTGCTCGCGGTACCCTGCCTATTTCCGCTGGCAAATTTTAGCCGGGCCCAGTTGCCCGTGATTCGATTCGTACGCGACCCGGATCCCGCTCCAGAATTCAAACTGAAAACGCTCGACGGTAAAGAGCTGAATCTCGAATCTTCCCGGGGCAAAGTCGTCCTGCTGAATTTCTGGGCCACCTGGTGCGGCCCGTGCCGCGAGGAATTGCCCGGCTTGATCTCGCTGCAAAATCAATATAAGGATCGCCTGCAAATCATCGGCCTGGTGGTAGATGACGACGACGAAAAGGAGATCCGCAGCGTGGTGGAGTCCGAGGGAATCAATTACCCGGTCGCGCTGGCCGGTTCCGAAACTCGTTTCGCCTACGGCGGCATCGCCGCGTTGCCAACCATCTTTTTAATCAACGCCGAAGGGCGCGTGGTCCAGAAACACGTTGGCCTGTTCAACCCAGCTCTGTTTGAAGCGGAGGTGCGCGCGCTCCTCGATCTTCCGATTGCCGCCAAAGTGGAAACGTTCCAGGATGAAGGAGATATTTTCCTGAAACACGCCGATCGCGCCAAAATTCTTCCTGGCGTGGACTTGAGCAAGCTTTCTCCGGAAGAGCGCGACGCCGCTCTTCACAAATTCAATGCGGAATCCTGCGACTGCGGCTGCAAATTCACGCTTGCACAGTGCCGCATCTATGATCCCGCTTGCCAGACCAGCCAGCGGCGCACCGCGGAAATCGTCAAACAAGCTTCCAAGCAGGAAGGCCAGCAACCGAAGAAGGCCGAGGAACAAGCGACGACTCCCGTACCCCCGCCGATTCCATCCGATTCAGTCAAACCCTAAGTTGCCGGCAAGCCTCCAGGTTCTCTCTTTTCTGCGCTCTTCCTCCGCGTTCTCTGTGTTAAATTTCTTGATTTTTCTTCAAAGCACCTGCTTTAGCGATTCCGTCGAGCAGCAATCTACTTGTGCAGCAGGTCCGTCGCCGCGCTCGTCATGGCCTTCACCCCGGTGCGAATCGCCGGCTCCGGCAACGGCGCAAACTCGCTCGAGTGGGGCCCGGGCAGACGCGTCCCTTTTGCCTGCGCCTCTCTCCACTTGACGGGATCCGTGGCCCCCAGCCAGAACATCGAAATCGGCGGCTTGGGGTCTTCCAACGCGAACAAACTAAAATCCTCGCTGGCCATGATCGGCTGCCCCGGCCAGACATTTTCCTTGCCCAGCGCTCTTTCCAGGGAAATCGCGATGCGCTGTGTCAGCGCCGGGTCGTTGATCGTTGCCGGTACATTGTCCTGCGCGACTTCGATGATCGGCGCGCGCTCGGCGGGAACGCCCGCTGCCTCCGCAATCCCGTTGGCGATGCGTTTGATTGCCGCCAACACATTTTCGCGCTGTGCCGGGGTCATGGTTCGCACCGTCAACTGCAGGTGCGCTTCATCGGGAATAATGTTGTGTTTCGTGCCCGCGTGAAACGAGCCCACCGTCACCACCGTCGGCGTCAATGGATCCGACTCTCGGCTGACGATGGTCTGCAACGCAATTACCACTTCCGATGCGATCACGATGGGATCCTTCGTAACATTTGGCATCGCCCCATGCCCTCCAAATCCCCGGATCGTAATGTCCACCGAGTCCGCTCCCGCAAGCAGCGGCCCGACATGCCAGCCCACCGTTCCCGCTGGCAACACCGACGAATCATGCAGCGCGATCACATAGGTCGGCTTGGGGAATTTCGTGTACAAGCCAGCACGCAACATCGCCCCCGCGCCGCCGACGGTCTCTTCCGCAGGCTGTCCGATCAGCACCAGCGTGCCGCTCCATTGTTCTTTGGTCTCGGCCATCATCTTCGCCGTGCCCAGCAGCACCGTCATGTGCAAATCGTGCCCGCACGCGTGCATCACGCCCACTTCGCCGTTCGTCCGTTTCTCCCGCACTTTGCTCGCGTAGGTCAAACCCGTATTCTCCGTGACCGGTAGCGCATCCATGTCCGTGCGCACGTAAAGCGTCGGGCCGCTGCCATTCCGCAGCACCGCCACCACGCCATAAGCCGCTTTCCCGGAAGCGTACTGCCCGAAATGATCGGTCACCTCGTAGCCCAGCTTCTTTAGCTCGGAGGCGACTATCGCCGAGGTCTCTCTTTCTTCCGTCGAAAGCTCAGGGTGCTCGTGCAAATACTTGTAGGTTCCGACCCAGTCGTTAATATTCCGGTCGATCTTTTCATCCAGGTTGCTTTGCCCCGCTGCCGGCATCCCCATCGCCAGCAAAATCGCGGCGGTCCACAATATCAATATCCCTCTACGGTTCATGTGGGTCTCCCTATCAACGGGAATTCTATCAAAAGCCCGTTCGCGATCCTGCTTCATTCGCCAGCACCTCTTTTTTGTTGCCCTCGCCCATTCCCGGGTTTACACTCGGCGCCGACCGCTCATCCATCCTCACTGCAGGAGTCTTTTATGAATCGTCGTGTATGGATTCTGTTGGCTGTCCTGAGCCTTTTCACTTTCTTCACCGTGCGTGGCGCTTTTTCACAAGGCGAAATGCAATCCAAGCGCCGTGCCATCAACCTGCCGGGCCCCGCCTCCCAATTGCCGTTCAGCAAAGCGATCCTCGCGGGAGACACGCTATACCTTTCCGGGAGCATCGGTCTCGATCCCAAGACCGGAAAGGCCCCGGACAAAATCGATGACGAAATCAAGAACCTCTTCGACGACTACAAAGCCACGCTTGCGGCCGCGGGCATGAGCATGGACGACCTGGTCTTCGTGCAGGTTTTCTGCACCGATCTCTCGCTCTATGACAAATTCAACACCGCTTACCGCACGCAGTTCTCCAAGGATTTTCCCGCGCGCGCCTTTATCGGTGCCGGTTCCATCCTTCGCGGCGGCCACTTTGAAATGCAAGCCATCGCCGTGCATCACTGATCGTCCATTCAGGTGGATACCAAAATCGGGTCGAAGTCGCAGTCGGCTAAGCGCTCTCCTTGGGCTGGTGCACCGACTGCTATCATGGCATTTCAGAAAACCAAGAGTCACAGCTGATCGAATGAGAATAGTTTAGAAATATGACCATATTAGGTCATATTTATATGATTAAAAATGGGCATATGCCCATATACTGTCACATATCACCAAGCACAGAATCTGCATTTCTCTCATAACCTTTTATTAATAAAGGCTTTAATTATAAATGAAAATGGGCACGCTTTGGCATCTCCATTGCTACCTCACACCCGGGAATCCTAACTCCTATGCTAAGAATCACCACCGAAAACAAGCGCGGGAAGCTGTTGCTCAGCGTTGAGGGCAGCCTATCCGGCCCTCGTGTAGTTACTCTGGAACAATGCTGGCGAGAACTCTACGCCGCCGCTCCCCGCCCTAAATTTTGCATCAATCTCTGCGGCGTCAGCTTCATTGATAACGCCGGCAAAGTCCTTTTGAAGGAAATGCATCGCCTAGGCGCGGAACTTCTTGCTGAAGGTTGCCTCAATCAAGCCATCGTCACCGAAATCATCGGCAGCGCCCGAAAGACCGATCCTAAGGACAGCGATCCCTACAAGGGCTCCCCCATTATTTTCTACATTTTGTTCTTCAGCTTGCTGCTGATTCCAGGCTTCTCCTCTGCTCAAACAAAAAATTCGGCGCTCCCCGCCGCTGTTCCCACCGACACGCTGAAGCTCACTCTCGAGCAATCGGTGGCCCTGGCGATCAAACAAAATCCCACCCAGCAAATTGCCGTGCTGAACGCGGCGGAAAGCATTCAGGACAAAAACATCAGCCGCTCGGCGCTCTTGCCCCAGGCAAATCTGCATGTTGCGGACTCGGCAAATCGCGTAAACGTCGCCGCCCAGTTTGGCGGGAATTTGCCTCCCGGCTTTCCATTTGGGGAGCACATCGGCCCCTATCAGATTTTCTCTGCCGGCCCCACGTTCGGCAGCTCGATCTTCGATTTCTCTCTTTGGAGGCGCTATCAGGCCGCCCGGAGCAATGTTGACGCCAGCAAAGCCAACAGCTTGTCGACCCGCGAGCAGGTGATTCTCCTGGTCGTCTCGCAATATATCGGGACGCTTCGCGCCGTCGCCAATGTCGAAGCCTCGCGTTCCCGCGTGGAACTCGCTCAGGCCCTCTATGATCAGGCTGCCGACCTGCAGAAAGAAGGCGTCGGCACGGGCATCGATACCCTGCGCGCCAACGTCGAACTCCAAAATGAAAAGCAGCGCCTGATCGAAGCGGAAAACGACCGCGAGGCCTCGCTTTTCGGCCTCAGCAAGCTTTTGAATCTCGATCCGCGCCAGAAAATCGAACTCGCCGATTCCCTCAGCTTCTTCGACACACCGCAGCCCGACGTCGAAGCCAGCATCGACGACGCTCTTTCCGCACGCCAGGAATGGAAAGCGATAGTGGCAGAGGAGAAGTCCGCGAAGCTCGATAAGCAATCGTCGCAATACCAGCGGTTACCTTCGTTGCGCTTCGACGGCAACTGGGCGTACCTCGGCACCTCCTCAAACAACGGCATTCCCACTTACCAATACCAGGCTTCCGTCAACATGCCGTTGTTCACCAGCGGCCGCATCCGCGCGGAAATCGTTAAAGCCGATCTCGAACTCCAGAAAATCGACCAGCAAAAGGCCGACCTGCGCAATCAGATTGCCCTGGATGTAAAAACCGCGCTGCTCAACCTGCAATCCGCGCGAAGTGAAGTGCAGGTCGCCAACCTCGGCGTGCAACTCGCCAAGGAGGAAGTCGACCAGGCCCGCGACCGCTTCAAAGCCGGCGTCGCCAACAACATTGAGGTAATTTCCGCTCAGGATTCGCTTTCCCGCGCCAACGATAACCAGATCGCGGCGCTCTATCGTTTCAATCAAGCCCGTGCCGACTTCGCGCGCGCTGTCGGGCAGATGGAAAAAACCTACGCGAAGTGAGGACCCATGAGTGTTGAGATCGAAGTAGGCCTGGAGAATGCGGCTAACGTAAGGGTAGCTCCCGAGACCCAGAAGTTGGATCTCCGTCCAGACAATCTGATTAGCGGCAAACTCCGCCTGCGCTTGATTCTGGGCGGCGTGATCCTGCTGGCGGTTTTCCTCGGTTTGTATCTCTATTTCCACAATCGGGAAACCACCGATGACGCCCAGGTGGATGGCCACATCACGCCGATTGCCTCAAAAATTTATGGCCGTGTCGGCAAGGTCTTGGTGAAAGACAATCAGGCGGTGAAGGCCGGTGACGTCCTGGTGCAGCTCGATCCCGCGGACTATCAAGCGGCCCTCGACCAGGCCAAAGCGGAACTCGCGCTTGCCGAGAGTGAAGCGCGTTCCGCGGGTGTGGATGTCCCCCGCACCAGCGAAAATGCTGCCAGCGATACTTCCAGCGCCAACGCGCAACTCGCCGGCGCCCGGGCCGATTTGATGCGCGCCCAGGCTGCCTACGAGGAAGCGCAAACTGCGGACCTGGCCTACGCACAAGCCAACGTCGAGAAGAGTCGCGCCAATGCGCAACTCGCGCAAGCCGACCTTGCTCGTTATCTCCCGCTGATGGAAAAGGGAGAAATCTCCAAGCAGCAGTACGACGCCGCGAAGGCCAATGCCGACGCCACCGCCAGCGCCTTGAATGCCGATCAACAGCGCCTCGCCCAGGCAAAACAAAATGTGGATATCAGCCGGGCCATGCTCGAAGCCGCCAAGGCACGCGTTCTGCAGGCGGATGCCGGCGTAGCTACCGCGCATTCCGACATCAAGCGCGTAGCCATGCGCTCCGCTGACGCGCAGGCCAAGCTCGCGAAGGTCGATCAGGCTCGAGCAGCCCTTGCCGCAGCGCAGTTGAACCTCGGCTACTGCAACGTTGTCACTCCGATCGACGGGGTGGTTACTCACAAGCAAGTCGAAGACGGCCAGATCGTGCAGCAGGGCCAGGGACTGATGGTGATCGTTCCGCTGCAAGACGTTTGGGTCACCGCCAATTTCAAGGAAACCCAGTTGCGCAAAATGCGCTCTGGGCAAAAGGCCTACGTGGAAGTGGACACCTACGGCAAAACTTTCCCGGGTCACGTGGATTCCATTGCCGGCGCCACCGGAGCAGTCGTCAGCCTGCTGCCGCCCGAAAATGCCACCGGCAATTTCGTAAAGGTCGTGCAGCGCATTCCCGTAAAAATTATTCTCGATCCCATTCCCCCGGATAAGGCTGTATTGCGCCCGGGCATGAATGTGGATGTAACCGTAATCACGAAGTAACACGAGTTTTCGGAACGATCGTTATGGTCGAAAGAATCATCTCCAAGCTGCGCATGCCGGACGGCTCGATCAACCCTTGGGTGATCGCCATTACCGTCACGCTCGCCACGTTCATGGAAGTGCTCGACACCTCCATCGCCAACGTGGCTTTGCCGCACATCGCCGGAAACCTCTCCGCCAGCGCCGATGAATCCACTTGGGTGCTCACTTCGTATCTCGTTTCCAACGCGGTCATTCTGCCGCTTTCCGGCTGGCTCTCGTCGCTCCTCGGCCGCAAGCGCTTTTACATGGGCTGCGTCGCCATTTTTACGATCAGTTCCTTCCTTTGCGGATTCGCCGCCAGCCTCGGCATGCTGGTGTTTTTCCGAATCTTACAGGGCGTTGGCGGAGGCGGTTTGCAGCCCAGCGAACAGGCCATTCTGAACGACACGTTTCCGCTCTCCAAGCGCGGCATGGCCTTTGCTGTCTACGGCATTGCTGTCGTCGTCGCTCCGACTCTCGGCCCCTGGCTCGGCGGCTGGATCACCGACAACTTCTCTTGGCGCTGGATTTTCTATATCAATGTTCCCGTCGGCCTGCTCTCGTTGGGACTCACGTATCTCCTGGTTTCCGATCCGCCGTACATGAAACGGATCAAAATCAGCGAGGGCTTCCGCATCGATTACATCGGCCTGGGGCTGATCAGCCTCGGTCTTGGCAGTCTGCAGATCATTCTCGATAAAGGCCAGCGCGAAGACTGGTTTGATTCTGGTTTCATCCGCTTGTTTGCCGTGCTCATGCTCATCGGCCTGGTCGGCGGCGTTATTCGCGAGTTCAAAGCCAAAGAGCCGGTCGTCGATTTCCGCATGTTGAAGGAGCGTAATTTCGCCATCTCGACCGTGGCCATGTTTTTTCTCGGATTTGTACTGTATTCCAGCACCGTGCTAATCCCGCAGATGTTGCAGGAGCTCATGGGCTATCCCGCGGAACTCGCCGGTCTGGCGCTTTCTCCCGGCGGCGCCACCATCATGCTGTGCATGCCCATCGTTGGTTTTCTCGTCTCCAAGGTGGACACCCGCTATCTGATCACTTTCGGCTGCACCATCTCCGCCTCCGCGCTCTTTGTCATGGCCGGTTGGAATCTCCAACTCGATCTCCGGCACGCAATTCTCGGCCGCGTGCTGCAATCCCTTGGCCTGGCGTTTCTTTTCATTCCCATCAACGTGACCGCGTTCGCGTATGTGCCCCGCGAAAAAACCAACATGGGCACCGGCATCATCAATTTGGCGCGCAACATCGGCGCCAGCGTGGGCATCGCCACGGTCACCACCTTGCTCGAACGGCGAACCCAATTTCATCAGGCGCGTCTAATGGATAACGTAAATGACATGAATCCGGCCCTGCGCACTACCTTGAATGGCACGACCGCCAATTTGATCTCTCACGGTTCGTCCGCCGCGGATGCGGCAGTCCAGTCTCACGGGATGCTCTTCAACATGATCGAGCGGCAGGCCACCATGCTCGCCTTCCTCGACAATTTCAAACTTTTGGGCGTCATCTTTTTCGCCATCATTCCTATCTTCTTTCTTATGAAGCGCCCAAAGATGGGTGGTGGCGCCGTACCGGTCCACTGAGGATAGTTTGTAACTTTTTCGCGCATAGTGACTCTTATGAAGCTACCTGGGGGGAAGAAATGGCAACGCAAGTGATCAATGCAACGCAACTTACCGAACAGAAGTTAATTCGTGCGGGTCAGCGGGGCGACGCTCAAGCCATCGAAGCGTTGTTTGGCCGTTATCATCGCCAGTTGTTCCAGACCGCTCTTCGCGTTCTTGGCAACGCCGAAGATGCTGAAGACGCTCTGCAAGACGGACTGCTCTCCGCTTACCGCAACCTGAAGCGCTTTGAAGGCCGCTCGCAATTTTCCACCTGGCTCACGCGCATCGTCATCAACGCCGCGCTCATGAAGCGCCGCAGCGCCAAGGCGCGTCCCGCGGTTTCCCTCGATGAGACCAATCACGAGGACGAACTGCCCGTGGCCGAACGCTACGCCGACGATGGCCCGAATCCCGAGCAGGTTTACGCCGGCACCGAGATTCGCGCGCTGATCAACGAAAACCTCGAAGAGCTTTCGCCGCTTCTGCGCACCGCGTTCCTGCTGCGCGAAGTCGAGGGCTATTCCACCGGTGAAGCCGCGAAGAAACTCGGCGTCACCGAGAATACCCTGAAGGCTCGCTTGTGGCGCGCTCGTCACCAGCTTGCGGAACGCCTCGGCCGGCGTCTCCGCCGGATGAAAGACGGCATTTCGGGCGGCAACGTCGGCGACGAAGCCTGCAGCTACTGCTAAACCTGTTACGCAATGGGACACGAATCCTTCGTGTCCCGCTGCGTATTGTCGCTTCCTTCTATCTAAGTTTGCTTCCGTCGAGGGTGACCCACATCACATCCTCTCGTGTGCTTCTACGCTACGCTGAAATGCGTAGAGGTAGACTCCCATGACTCGCAAATCCAAGTTTTCTATCTGTTGTGCATTGCTTCTAGGCGTCTTTTTCATCGTTGCCGCCGCCTATCTCCCCGTTGCCGGGCAATCCGTGGCCGAAAAGTCCGTCGCTTTCCCCATCGGCAAACCAGTTCAGATAAAAACGCCGCTCGGCCTGCCTCCCGTTCCCATACCGGCCGACAATCCGCCAACCGAGCAAACCATCGCGCTCGGCCGTCGTCTTTATTACGACCCGCGACTTTCCGTCGATAGCACTATCTCTTGCGCTTCGTGCCATGCGCCGGAGTTTGCGTTTTCTGACAATCAGCCGTTCTCGAAAGGTGTGGGCGGCAAGCTCGGTGGGCGCAAAGCTCCCACGGTCATTAATTCGGCCTACAGCCCGTTGCAATTCTGGGATGGCCGCGCCCCGAGCCTCGAAGAGCAAGCCAAAGGCCCGATGGCCAATCCGGTCGAAATGGCCCACTCTCTCGACGGCGTAGTGAAGCATCTGCAAGCCACACCGAACTATCCCCAACTTTTCAAAAACGCCTGGGGGACCGATCAGATCACCATTGATATGGTCGCCAAATCCATCGCGTCGTTCGAGCGCACCATCGTCGCCGGCGACTCTCCATTCGATCGCTTCTTCTATGGCCATGACAGCAAGGCCCTGACGCCTGCTGCCCAGCGCGGTCTGCAAATTTTCACCAGCAAAAAGAAGGGAAACTGCGAAGTCTGCCATACCATCGGCAAGGACTATTCGCTTTTCACCGACGACAAGTTTCACAATCTAGGCATCGGGGCAGACACCCGCGGCAATCTATCCGATCTGGGGCGCTACAACGAAACCAAGGTGGAAACCGATAAAGGCTGCTTCAAGACGCCCTCGCTCCGCAATCTTGCCAGCCGAGGACCCTACATGCACGATGGTTCTTTCCCCACCGTGAAAGATGCGCTTGCCCACTACATCGGCGGCGGCAACTGGAATCCATATCTCGACAAGGAGATCCACTCTCTCGATACGCTGACCTTCGACGAGCGCGATGATCTTCTCCAGTTCCTCGATTCCCTAAATGGGAAGCTGCCGGAGAACATTGGACCGCCGCCGGATCTCGCTCAACCGGCAAAGAACACTTCCACCGGCAGATAGCGTACTCTTGAAATAAGAGCCCGGGATTATTAGCCCGGGCTCTTTCAGTTTGGAAGTCAGGAATTCCCGCTGGTTCACCGCCGCGCGCCTGCATATCTTCCCAACACGCGCAATTCACTCGTGGCTTCTCGCGCTTCTCGCAACGCGGCTTCCAGCTGCTCCAGCCCTTCCGCTTCCACATCCAGGTAAAACTGATACTCCCACGGCCGTCCATGAATCGGCCGGCTCTCAATTTTCAACAAATTCACGCCATGTTTCGCAAACGGTTCCAGAGAAGCCAGCAGCGCGCCCGGCTTGTGCGCCAGCCGCATCGCCAGCGAAATCTTCTTGGCATCCGCTCCCCGATATCGCTTGGCCTCATCCGCCGGCAGCAGCAAAACAAAGCGGGTAAAATTCTCCGCGTTGTCTTGGATGTTCTCCTGCAAAATCACCGCTCCGTAATGCCCCACTGCCCGCCGCCCCGCAATCGCCGCAAAGTGTTTGTCGCCGCGCTCCATCATCTCCCGCACGCTGCCCGCGGTATCTTCGGCAGGCACGCGCTTCAGTTGCGGATTCCCGGCAAAAAATCGCTCGCACTGCGCCAACGCCATTGGATGCGAAGCCACCGCCCGCAACTCCTCTCGCTTCGCGCCTGGCATGCCCATCAACTGATGCTCGATCGGCAAAATCGTTTCTCCACACATCTCCAGCGGACTTTCCAGCAGCAGGTCATAGACGCGCACCACCGAACCCGCCAGGGTGTTCTCCACCGGCACCAGCAGCGCATCCGCGGCCCCCTCCGCAATCGCCTGAAACGTCGCATCGAACGTCGTTCGCGGCACCGTGCGAATCGCGTCTCCCAAAAGCTGCACCGCCGCGGCCTCGCTGAATGCCCCCGGCTCGCCTTGAAACGCCACCCGCATCTTCCTGAAATTAAGTTCCGCCATCCAGGTTCCTGTTCGCCGATTCCTCCGCGCCGCCCGCTCTCGCGTTATAATCCTTCTTTCTAGACTCGCCGGAGGTATCCGCATAATGACACAAAAGCGCCCGCAATCGAGCGACTACGCTCCCTATTATGCAAAGTATGTCTCTCTTATTCCGGAGGGGAATTTTCTGGATCTACTTGAATCGCAACTTCGCGAAATGAATCGTTTACTGGGACCGCTTACAGAAGAACAAGCCAAGTTTCGCTATGCACCCGGCAAATGGTCCATCAAGGAAGCCCTCGGCCACGTGAATGATGCTGAGCGCATCTTTGCCTACCGCATGCTCCGCATCGCTCGCGGCGATCAGACCCCGCTCCCCGGCTTCGAACAGGACGATTACGTCAAGACCGCGAACTCTACCGATCGCAAACTCTCAGATCTTTTAGAGGAATTCACCGCCATTCGCCGAGCCACCATCACCCTCGTCCGCTCGCTTGACGACGCCTCTTGGCTGCGCCGTGGCAACGCCAGTGGGAAGGAGGTCTCCGTCCTCGCCCTCGCCTTCATCATCGCTGGCCACGCGCTCCACCATCGAGTCATCCTGGAAGAGCGCTACCTCCCGGCCTTGCTTCCTGCTTGAACCGGCTCTACATCGGCCCGGGCAGCTCCTTTTCTTTCTCCAGCACCCATTTGGCCTCCAGCCGCGTTTGCACGGCATTCCCATAAGCGGTCAGTAGCATCTCGGGTGGCCGCTCAGCAGGTTCCTCCCTGCGGGACATTGATCTTCGGTGCGTAGGCCACGCCAGATAGAACAGCAGCACCGTCGCCAATGCCAATATCAACCCGCCGCCAACCACCGACCACGTTCCGGCATCCAGGGGCTGCAGAATCGCTTCCGCCAGCAGATAGCTCCCACAAGTAATAAGACCAATCTCCATAAACATTCCCAGGCCCAAGAACGTCCGCGGCGTGCTGCCTCGCACCACCAGTGGGGTCCTGTTCCGCACCTGAGTTACCGCTGCATTCATCTCTCGCATGCCTCTTGCTCCTTCACCGCGCTCTGCGCCGGCTCGGTTTCGCGCTCCTCCACAAGGAAATCAAGATACGAAAACACCGCCGGTTGGGCCTCTCTCCTCATCGCGCTCCCGCAAATGCATGCGTATAGTTTCCCGTCACCATCTTCTTCGCGGGAAACCGCTGTCCTGCTGCAAGCAGGGTTCAGGCAATGCCAATACATCTCCTCGACCCTCAGCATTTGTGCCTCCCATGTTAATTTAGAAGTTACGACTGCCTGTGGTACTTCGGAGTTTCGACCGGTCCGCTTATATAGCAGTGCGGATGGTAATTCAAGAGTAAAATTACATAATCATTAAATAGTTTGCGCGGCCCTTGCCATGGTGCCTTGTGAATCGCTTCACCAAGCGCTCGGTTCCCGGAATGGAACGAACCCCCTCGGCCGTTGCCTGCTTCCATTTCTGTTGAGCGCCCTCCGGATTCCTCCTAAGTGATTCGTCCGTCAATCCTTAGGTATAGAACCCCTGCGGCGGATGGTTGCGCCAACATACCCAAACCATCCACGGAGCATTCCCGATTCGATACCCCGGGCCCTCATCCGACCTCCGCCATGTAACTCCCCGAGTTGCTCCCTCATCAAACCCGCTGCTACAATAACTTTTTTGCAGGATCTGATTGCGCTCCATAGGGCAATTCCTTTTATTTCCATCTTTGCCCAAATCTTTCTGCACTTGTGGTGAGGTTTGGCCTGTTCGGAAGGGAGACTACGCGTGGCGAAATATGACGTGGCAATTATCGGCAGCGGACCCGGCGGCTATGTGGCCGCCATTCGTGCCGGCGAACTGGGTCTGAAAACCATCGTCGTTGAAAAGGATCCGTTCCTCGGCGGCACCTGCCTGCACGTCGGCTGCATTCCCACCAAAGTTCTTCTCCATCACGCCGATGTATACGACCATTTCAAGAATGCCGCCGAGCTCGGCTTCGAAATCACCGGCGTGAAAATCAATTGGCAAAACATACTGGCCCGCAAATCCAAAATCGTCACCAAGCACGCCAAGGGTATTGAATTTCTGTTCAAGAAAAATAAAGTCGAATGGGTGCAGGGCTGGGGGAAATACGAAGGTCCCGGCCAAATCAGCGTGGAAAAAGACGGCAAGCGCTCCATCATCGAAGCTCGGGGCATCCTGCTGGTGAGCGGCTCGGAAGCCAAAGCGCTTCCCGGCATCGAGCCGGATCACAAAAGCATCGTCACCAACCGCTCGATTCTCGAACTCCCGGAAATTCCAAAAACGCTGATCGTCATCGGCGCCGGCGCCGTGGGCGTCGAATTTGCCTCCATTTACAATTCCTTCGGCACCCAAGTCACCATCCTTGAGGCGCTGCCGCGCGTCGTTCCCGTCGAAGACGAGGAAATTTCCGCCGAACTCGAAAAGGCCTTCAAGAAAAAGGGCATCGCGGTGCAGACCGGCTGCATGGTCGATGGCGTGAAAAAGGACGCCAAGGGCGTCACGGTCTCCTTTAAAGATAAGGACGGCAAGCCGCAGACCCTCCAAGCCGAAAAACTTCTCCTCGCCGTCGGCCGCAAACCAATGACCGATGGCTGCGGTCTCGAAAAATCCAAAGCCAGAGTCGAGCGCGGCTTCGTCCACGTCAACCAGTTTATGGAGACCGACGAGCCCGGACTCTACGCTGTCGGCGACATCGTCGCCGGACTGCCGCAACTTGCCCACGCCGCCATGATGGAGGGCATCGTCGCGGTCACCCACATCGCTGGCAAGCCCACCCATACCATCAACAAGCTGCGCATCCCCAACGCCACGTATTGCGAGCCGCAAATTGGTTCCATCGGTATGACCGAAAAGCAGGCGCGCGATGCCGGCTACGCCGTGAAAATCGGAAAATTCCCCTTCGTCGGCAACAGCAAAGCCACCATCCTCGGCAACCACGGCGGCTTCATCAAGGTCGTCACCGATGAAAAATACGGCGAAGTCCTCGGCATCCACATCATCGGCCCGCTGGCCACGGAAATTTTGTGCGAAGCCGCCACCGTTCTGAACCTCGAAGGCACCGTTGATGACATGATGAACATGATTCACGCGCATCCCACCGTCTGGGAAGCGATGGGCGACGCCTTTGCCTCCGTCCGCGGCCTGCAGATCAATGTTTAGATTCATAATTGGATAGCAGCGATCGGAGAACAGATAGCTGGAAGCTAGAGGCCCGTGGCGGCCGTTCGATCGGGGCGCCGCAAAGGCTTCTCGTTCTTGATAAGCAACCCTGGCGCTGAAGTTTTCCGAATGGTTCCAGATCTCTGTTATCTGTTATCCGCCCAATCTCATGCAACCGCTCCTCATCGCCGACCTCGGCCTCAGCTCCTGGTCCGACGCCTACGCGCTTCAGCAGCGCCTCGTCGCCGCCCGCAAAGCCGGCGCCATCGACGACGTCCTCCTGTTCTGCGAACACCCCCACGTCCTAACCCTTGGCCGCAACGCCAGCCAGAAAAATCTTCTCGCCTCTGAAAATGTCCTCCACCAGAAAAATGTCGAGCTCCGCGAAACCAATCGCGGCGGCGACATCACCTATCACGGCCCCGGCCAGGTCGTCGGCTACCCGATCCTCAACCTCGATCGCATCCGCCGCGACGTTCACTGGTACGTCCGCTCCCTCGAAGAAGCCATGATCCGCGCCTCCGCCGAATTTGGCATCGCCGCATATCGCGTTGCCGGCAAGACCGGCATCTGGATCCAGCCTCCGGGCAACATCCCCGAAGAAAAACTCGCCGCCATCGGCGTTCACATCAGTCGCTGGGTGACCTCTCACGGTTTCGCCTACAACGTCTCCACCGACCTGCGCTACTTCGACCTCATCATTCCGTGCGGCATCGCCGATCGCAAAGCCACCTCCCTTGAAAAACTCCTCCATCGCAACGTCGCTCTCGATGAAGTAAAGCCCCGCCTCACTCACCACCTCACCGAACTTTTTTCTCTCACTCCAGTTGAGATCGCTCCCAACCATCTGCTCGCCGCCCTGGCTCAATTCGAGTCCACGGCAACGCTTCCCGCACCGTAAATAAACACAGATAGGCTCCAACTCATCCTCGTCCAAAATAAAAAAGGGCCCCACGCTGTAAACATCCGCGTGGGGCCCGGCATTTCTTCTCTCCATTTCTAGCCGTCTAGGCCGGCGTTTACTTCATCCCGCCAACATGGAACATGATCGCCCGGTCCACTTCGCTTCGCGAAGCATCCGGATCCGTCACCTTCAAGAATTCCTCGCTGATCGCGTCCTGCTCCTCCTGGCTTCTCCGGTTCCGGTCCGCCATATACGCCGCGCGGACTTTTTCCATCGATCCCAGATCCTTAGTGGCATACCACACGTAGTGCGTGAATTCGCCGTCGGTGCGCACATCTTCCACAGCCAACCCGTATGCCAGCACCACGCCATCGGCCACCAGCTTGTCCAGCACCGGCTTGTTGTACTTTTCCCAAGTTTTGCGCAATTCGCCGCTTTTCCCCGGCCGCGCCTTCACAAAGTTGTAGCGTGCGTAGGGCAGCAACCCCGCGGGCAGCGTGCCCGAACCGGTCACGAAAACCAGGTCCCGCGTTACATAATCCCGGGTCTTGGTGACGTCAACGGTGTCCAGCATCCGGCTGGTCACCGTTGCCCCGCCCGTGGACCCTTTCTTCGCCGTGCCCGGCTTCATCCCCTCCTCGTCTAATTTCGCGATCTGCGCGCGCATCGCGGTGTCCACCTTTTCAATCCCGGACCAGTCTGCAACCGTGTACCAGATCTGATGGGTGGCGCTTCCCGGTATGCGCAGCAAGGGCACTTGCACGCCCCAGGCCAGCACCACACCGTCGGCCAGCAATTTGTCGCGCACGGGCGCGCCCACTGTTTTCACCAGCTCCACAAACTGCGCTTCTTTTCCCGGATTTACCGTGTATTCGTACCAGAACGTAAGCGGCTGCATCTTGGCATCCTGCGCCACCGTCGTAATGCAGCACATCAAAACAACTGCCAGACAAAGCAAAATTCTCTTCTTCATTTTCAATCTTCTCCTTGAGCAAACGAGTGCTGCCTGCGCGGAAATGCCAGGGAAATTATCCTGTTTGACAAAGCACAAACGTAGGGCAGGCATGCAGCGTTTGGACTTTCGAAGGGGCCGGCCAACGTGAAAACTGGCTCGGTTTTAGCACCCCTATTGGTGCAGCGTCAAGCCCGCCGAAATTCCCCTTGACAAATTCCAGGCTCGCGGTCAATACTAAACCATATGGTTAAGTATTCCGCAACCCTCGATTCCACTTTCGGCGCCCTTGCCGACCCCACCCGCCGTGCCATTCTCGCCTCCCTCATGCTCGGCGAAGCTTCCATCAGCGACCTCGCCGAACCCCACCGCATGTCTTTACCCGCGGTGATGAAACACCTGCGCGTCCTGGAACAGGCCGGCCTTGTCTCTCAGAAAAAGGTCGGTCGCACCCGCTTCTGCCATCTCGCGCCAACTCCCTTGAAAGCCGCCGAAGACTGGATCGCCCAATACCGCCGCTTCTGGGAAGGCGCTTTCGATTCCCTCGAACGTTTCCTCAGTCAGGATCCACCCACTGAAAAACAACAAAAGCAAAAGGAGAAGCAAACATGGCCACACCGCAATCGCAGCCGGAAAACTCGCTCCAACTAAAACGCACCTTCGCAGCTCCCCGCGACCGTGTCTTTCGCGCCTGGACCGACGCCCGGGAGTTCGCCCAGTGGTTTCACCCCTCCACGGACTACAAAACCGTGATCACCCGTCTCGACCTTCGAGTCGGCGGCAAATACTCTCTCGAAATGCATCATAAGGGAGGCAACATCCACCGTCTCAGCGGCGCCTACGAAGAAGTCAAGCCACCCGAAAAGCTGGTGTTCACCTGGTGCTGGCAACAAGACGAAACCTTGATGGAATCCCTGGTCACGGTGACTTTCAAAGACCTCGGCGGATCCACCGAAGTCAGCCTGACCCACCAGAACCTGCTCACCGCGGAAACCCGCGAAAAGCACAACCAAGGCTGGACCGGTTGCCTCGGCCAACTCGACGCCTATCTCGCATAATTACCCTGCGAAGGGCTGGCCGGTCTGAGGACCGGCCAGCCCGTTATCGGGCTCTGCATTTCCTCAGCGCCCTCCTCGTCTGTGCGTTATCCTTCTGTCGTTCGTTACAATCTGTCCTCCGCACTCCCCCACCGCATCCCCCAATTAGCCAACCGCACCTGTTCGCCGTAAGATAGACAACCGGACAGTCATCCGGAGACTCGCGAACATGCCTGCTATCGCCACCAGCGCCAAGCCGAAACTCTCGCGCCAGCAATACCTCGATCTCTACTACTTCATGCGCCTCAACCGCGAGGTCGAGGACGCCATGACCCGCCTCTTCCGGCAGAACAAGATCGTCGGCGGCCTGTACTCCAGCCTCGGCCAGGAAGCCGTTTCCGTTGGTAGCGCCTACGCCCTCGAAAAAAGGGACTGGATGGCGCCCATGATCCGCAACATCGGTGCACTGCTCGTCAAAGGCGTGCCTCCGCGCGACATCTTCACCCAGCACATGGCCAAGTACACCTCGCCCACCAAAGGCAAGGACGGCACCAGCCACTTCGGCGACCTCGAAAATCGGCACATCGTTTCGCCCATCTCCATGCTCGGCGATCTCATCCCGGTGCTCACCGGCGTGGCCATGGCCGGCCGCTACCTCGGCCAGAAAGTTGTGGCCATGACCTGGATCGGCGATGGCGGCAGCTCCACCGGCGTTTTTCACGAAGGCCTGAATCTGGCGGCTTCGCAAAAAGCCGCTTTCGTCCTGATCCTTGAAAACAACCAGTGGGCCTATTCCACGCCCGTGCGCCGCCAGGTGCCGCTCGAAAATTTGGCGGATCGCGCCAAGGCTTATGGAATTTCCAGCTATATTGTGGATGGCAACGACGTCGTCGCCGTCTACACTACGGCGAAAGAAGCCGTCGATCGCGCTCGCGCCGGCGAAGGTCCCATCCTCATCGAAGCGAAAACCTTCCGCCGCCGCGGCCACGCCCAGCACGATCCCGCCGAATACGTTCCGGCCGAGCAGCGCGCGTATTGGGAAAAGCGCGATCCCATCGCGCTCTACGAAAAATTCCTGACCGCCGAAAAAATCCTCGACCCCAAAGGCAAAAAAGGGATCGAAGACAAGATCAACGCGCTCATCGAAAAGGATCGCGAGTTCGCCGAAAATTCACCCATGCCCCCGCCGGAGTTCGCCGCCGAAGGCGTCTATTGCACCGGCGACGATTGCCAT
Organism: uncultured Acidobacteriota bacterium; assembly: GCA_963781995.1. Lineage (GTDB taxonomy): Bacteria > Acidobacteriota > Terriglobia > Acidiferrales > UBA7541 > Acidiferrum. The sequence goes on from CAWAHR010000001.1 coordinate 454,383, forward strand.
AAAATCCGCCCCAAGTGGGAGCGCCCCATCGCCGAAGTCGCGCCGCCGAATTGCAGCGTCGAGGCGGTCTGGACCGTCGAAGGCTTCGGCCGCGGGAAAACTTCTTCCCGCGAAAACGCCCCCATCCATTTCGGCGATACGCAGCAGTCGCCCGCCGAGGAACCAGCGGCAAAAGCAAAATCTCCGTCTCCGCAAGCCGCAAAACCTCCCGCGAGAAAATCCGCGCCCGCCAAATCCCCCGCGCGCGGAAAGGCCCGGAGGTAGCCCATGGCCCCGATCACGTTTCTCGAAGCCATCCGCCAGGCCATGTTCGAAGAGATGGCCGCGGACCCCAGCGTGGTGCTCATCGGCGAGGACGTCGGCGTTTACGGCGGTGCCTTCAAGACCAGCGAGGGCCTGCTCGAAAAGTTCGGCTGGGAGCGCGTCATTGACACGCCCATCAGCGAAAGCGCCATCATCGGCGCAGCCTGCGGCATGAGCTATCTCGGCCTGCGCCCTATTGCCGAGATGCAGTTCATCGATTTCATCGCCTGCTGCTTCAACCAGCTCACCAACTTCGTCGCCAAGGGCCACTATCTCTGGAACGCCCCCGCGCCGATCGTCGTTCGCGGCCCTTCCGGCGGCGGCGTGCACGGCGGCCCGTTTCACTCCGCGAATCCCGAAATGTATTTCCTGCACACGCCGGGAATGAAAATCGTCTATCCCTCGACTCCCTACGACGCCAAGGGTCTGCTCAAGTCCAGTATCCGCGATAACAACCCCGTCCTCTTCCTTGAACACAAATTCCTCTACCGCCGCATCAAGGAAGAAATTCCGGAAAGCGATTACACCGTGCCGCTCGGCAAAGCCGTCGTCCGCCGCGAAGGGAAGCACCTCACCATTCTTTCCTATGCCGCCATGATGCACACCTCGCTCGAAGCCGCGGAGGCCCTGGCTAAGGAAGGCATCCAAGCCGAGGTTATCGACCTGCGGACGCTTCTTCCCCTCGACGAGGAAACCATTCTCCACTCCATCAAAAAAACCAACCGCTGTCTGGTGGTCCACGAAGACACCAAAACCGGCGGCATCTCCGGCGAAATCGCCGCCATCCTCTTCGAAAAGGCCTTCCACGACCTCGACGGCCCGGTCCTGCGCGTCGCTTCCCTGGACACCCCCGTCCCCTACGCGCCAACTCTCGAGGAAGCCTTCCTCCCCAACGCCCAAAAAGTCTTCACCGCCGCCAAAGCGTTAGCCAGGTTCTAGCCCCTGTAGCGGCTACCTTCGGGTGGCCGCGGCGGCATGGGCGCGCTCTTACTAGTTCAAAAAGTTAGTAACCGATTGAACCAACCGCCGCGTATTCCCGATAGCCCCGCCTGCCATCCCGGTAAAATCGAAACTGAACGGGGTACGCGCGACACTTCTCTTCCTCGCTTTTTTCACTTTTTGCTCTGCCGCGCTGCGCAACTTCCGCCAGGTCACGGGTCCATGGAATCCCTAGCTCAGGAGGTTTTAAGGGGATGAGACTGGCACATGCTTCAATCGTTGCGGTATTCTTCTCTTGCAGTCCGATGGTTCTCTTCGCCGGACCCTCCGGCACCCGCGTCACCGGAAAAGTCACCGTCAGCGGCACGCTGCCAAAGCCCAAACCATTCGACCTTTCGAAGGAGCCGGCTTGCGTCAAGATGCACGCCGCCGATCCGCTCCTTCCCGAGAATATTGTGACCGGTCAGGGAAATTCGCTTCGTAACGTCGTTGTGTACATCTCCTCCGGCTCGCCCTACCCCGGCCCGGTTCCGGCCACTCCGGTCATTTTTGATCAGCAGGGCTGCCACTACACCACCCATGTGCTGGCCTTCCGCGTCGGCCAGGAAATAAAAATCTCCAACAGCGACCCGCTCTCTCACAACATTCATCCGCTCGCCAAGATCAACCGCGAGTGGAACAAGATTCAGCCTCCCGGCACTCCGGCTTTCTCCTACGCCTACGATAGCGAAGAGTTCATCCCCGTGAAGTGCAACATTCATTCCTGGATGCAGGGGTACTTCGTGGTGCTGCGAACGCCTTTTTTTGCCGTCACCGGCGATGATGGGACCTTTGTGTTGCCCGACCTTCCCCCGGGCCACTACACCATCACTGCCTGGCACGAAACACTCGGCACCAAGTCCCAGGACATCACCGTCAACTCCGGCGGCGGAACGCAAACCCTGGACTTCAACTTCGCTGCCAAACCTTGAGCTTTGCGCGCCGGCGCATCAGTTGCCGCACTCCGCGCCTTCTCAGCGCGCTCTGCGTCTCTGCGTTATCCTCCTTTTCCGCCTCTTTTCCTCCCTGGCTTGGATACGCCGGCCGCCGGCCGTCCGCCCTTTCCGCTCCTCCACTTTCGCTGTAAACTAGAAAGGTTCTGCGGAACGCCTCAGCGGGCCACCGATTCAGGAAGTTCACGCGGCTTACCAAGCGAAGGAGAGCAATCCCATGGCAGTCGATGTCGTAATGCCCCAGATGGGCGAAAGCATCTTCGAAGGCACCATCACCAAGTGGCTCAAGAAACCCGGTGACAAAGTCGAACGCGACGAGCCGCTCTTTGAAATCTCCACCGACAAGGTGGACGCCGAAATTCCTTCCCCCTCCGCCGGCGTTCTGAAGGAGATCAAAATCGCCGAAGGCCAGACCGTGCCCATCCAAACCATCGTCGCGGTGATCGACGGCGCGGCTTCTGCCGCCGCTCCGGCACCGCCTCCCACGCCTGCCGCTGGCAAACCGGCCACTCCCGCACCCGCAGCTCCCGTTGCCGCTCCGGCCGCGCCCGCTGCCGCCGCATCATCGGCAGCCGCAGAGCGCATTCACTCCTCTCCGCTGGTCCGCCGCCTGGCCAAGGAACACGGCGTGAATCTCTCCGCCATCGAGGGCACCGGCGCAGGCGGCCGTATCACCAAGGAAGACATCGAGTCGGTCATCGCCGGGCAATCCGCGCCCGCCGCCACAGCGCGTCCGTCTGCACCGCCGCCTCTGCCCGCTCCGGTCGCCGCTCCCGGCGTGCATGGCAGCCAGTTCCTGCCCGCGCTGCAGATCGGCGTTCCCCGCGAGCGCCTGTATTTCGGCAACTACGAAGTCCAGCCGCTCAGCGTCATGCGCCAGAAAATCGCCGAGCACATGGTGGTTTCCAAGCACGTTTCGCCGCACGTCTACTCGGTTGACGAGATCGACATGACCAAGATCGCCGCCATCCGCGCCAAATCCAAGGACGAGTTCGAAAAACGCTACGAAACCAAGCTGACCTTCATGCCCTTCTTCGTGAAAGCCGCGGTCGCCGGTCTGCGCGGGTATCCCACGCTCAACGCCTCGCTCGACGGCACCAGCATCGTCTTCCATAAGGAGATCAACATCGGCATCGCGGTGGCCCTGGACGCCGGCCTGATCGTCCCGGTGGTGAAAAACGCCGACGAGAAGAACTTTTTGGGCATTCAGCGCAACCTGAACGACCTCGCCGAGCGCGCCCGTTCCAAGAAGCTCAAGCCCGAGGAGGTCCAGGAAGGCACCTTTTCCATCACCAATCCGGGGGTCTTCGGTGGCCTGTTCGGCCTGCCGGTGATCAGCCAGCCCAACGTCGGCATTTTGGGCCTCGGCGCCATCGAAAAGCGCCCGGTGGTCATCAACGACTCCATCGCCATCCGCTCGATGTGCTACGTCACCCTCAGCTACGACCACCGCGTTGTGGATGGCGCCGTAGCCCACCAGTTCCTCCACAAGGTAAAGGAAACCCTGGAAAACTGGTCCGAGCCCCTCGTTTAGTGACTGGTGGTCGGTGACTGGTGGGGAGCGACCGGTGCCTAGCGAACAGGCCGGACGAGATCCTACGCGTGAGAGCCCTCAGTTCATTGCAGTTTCATGTCTTGCATGGGCGGGCAGGCTCCTTGCGTGCCGCCTGCTCTTTATTTCTCGCCCTGCTCATTTATCAATTACTCTCCGGCAGCTTAGCGGGGCAGCGCCTGTCGCCGAGTGCCACTCCAACCCGGCGCCCGCTTTTGTATTGGATGGTGATAGGCGGCGAACTCGCGGTATTCTCTTGCCTGCTGCTCAACTACCTGGCCTTTGCCTGAGCCGGATTCCTGTTCCCTGTTTGCTGCTCTCTGTTATCCCTTTACTCCGCAGCTCTTACTGATTACCGATTGCTGATCACCGATTGCTCACCTACTGAATCAACGGCCGCATCCGCGCCGTCCACACCGCCAGCCCCTCCAGCGGCACCGCTTCCACTCCTACGTCCCGCAAGGTCTCGCGCACAAACTGGTGCCGCTCGTTTTCGGCCAGCAGCGACACGTCGGTTACGGCCGTGAATTCGCTCGCCCTCACCTTGCCGCGGATGCGCTCGACCGTGTACGCCAGCGACTTCACGTCACCCGGCGCCCGCGAAACGCTCAGGGTCTGCAGGAACCCGCGGGTGCCGTTTCGCCGGTACCCATAATCGATGCGCATCGGGTCGCCCGCGAACGTGAACTCCTCCGCGCGTACCCCTTTCTGCAAGCGTTCCCACAGCCGCGCCTGCTTGAACACCTGCGCGCAGTACGAGCGGATCGCCCCGCGGCTCCCCGGAACGCCCGCGCGCGCCGCGCCGCGCTGCAAAGCCACGTGATCCGCGTACAAGCGTTCCATCTCCGCGTCCAGGTCCTCCGCGTGCACGCCTTTTTGCGGCGCAAGTTGCAGCGCGTTCGACAAAGTCTCATCCCATTTTCCCAAAAGTTTCAGCCAGTCCGCGCTGGCCTGCCCTTTGCCGGCGTTGTCGCTCATTCCGTTGCCGCCCCCATTTCCGGGGAAAAGTTGCGTAGCCGTCGCGAAGCGGTTTTCCAGGTCGTCGCGCAAAGCCCGCAGCAGCTCCCCGTCCGCTCGCGGGTGCAGCCGCCGCACCCGCGCATACTCCTCGGGCTCCTCGATCAGCCGCAGCCGCCGCTCGCCCGATTGCGGGTCGAACACCAGGACGCCGATATTCACCCATTCGTCGCGCACCAGGTTCGGCGTGTACCGCAGTACGCGGTACGCGAGCGTCCGATCCATGGCGCTGGTTTCCACCATCTGTGTCGCCATCGAACTCCTCCTGACTTTATGTGACTGGTAAAACCCCGGAGCCACCCGGGCGTTCTTTCTCTTCACCAGTCACCAATCGCTACTTCCAACTCGTAAACGGCTGCCGGTTCGAACTCTTCGCCGACAAAATCAATTCCTCCACCCGCCGCTTCCTCCGGTACAGCTGTTCCAGCACCCGCAGCACCGCGTCGTAATCGTCCTCATACCACGCCGGCGGAATCTCCTCCGCCAGCTCTCCCAGCACCTTTTCGGTGATGCGTTTCTCTAGCCGCTCCAGCCACGGCGCGAACGAATCCATCCCGGTCACGCCCTCATACACGCGGCTCCGCGCGTACAACCCGCGCAGCGGGGCGTCCGGAAAATTCCACTCCCCGGCGTTGAAACAGAATCCCTGGTCGATCATCAGCGTCCGGTACACCCCCGCGCGCGGAACCTCTTCTTCAAGCATCCCTTCGGCCGGCACTGGAGTTCCCCGCGCAACCTCATCCCGCGCAACTTCGCCGCGTGCAGCCCCGCCCCGCGCCAGGGCCGTTTCCAGCCTCCCCGCGCCCCTCCGCGCCGCCTCCTCAAAAAAAACCGTCTGCCTTCCATTCGTGTTGCAGGTCCACTTGTCAAAGACCAGCATCCCCGCGAAATCGTGCAGGTTCTCCACCCCCCGCAGTTTTTCATCCGGCAAAAAATCGTGCAGCGTCATCTGCCGAGGATCTCCCGGATACCGCGAGCCGAACTGCAATCCCGCCGCGCACGGCGTCCGCAACCTCGGCAGCTCCACGCACAGCTCCGGCGTCAGCCGGATCAGCTCCGCCCCTACCTCGATCACTTCCGCCGGCGCCGTCGGCAGCCCCAGCCGCGACGCCAACCGTGTACCCAGCAGCTCGTTCACCAGAATCCGGCGATGTTGCGGGTTATTCTGGAACTTCACCACATAATAGTTGCCATCCGCGCAACGCATCAGGTGCGCCTGGGCGCCGCCGCGCATCCGCCGGATCTGCTCCAAAGCACGGTACATTCCCCGTTATACTAGCGATACTTAATTCCATCGGCAAGCTTCTCCGCTCTTCTCCCACCGCCCTAATTCCCTTCTGGGACGCCCCGCTCCCCATTTTGGTCCGTGCGCCGCTGCTCCCCTCCATCCTTTTCCGGCACCGCGCACAAAAAAAGGCTCCCCGATCTTCTCGGGGAGCCTTTGGTGAAATCTTCCGTCTAGGACGCCCGGTCTACCGGCGCCGCTTCTTGGCCTTCTTCGCCGCCTTCTTTTTCTTCCCTTTGGCCTTGGCTTTCTTCGCCGGCTTCTTGGCCTTCTTGGCGGGCTTTTTCGCCGCCTTTTTCGCGGCCTTCTTCTTCGGCGCGGCTTTGGCCGCCGGTTTCTCCGCGGGCTCCTCATCCCCCTCTTCCGCGGGTTCTTCCTCCACGATGAGCAGCTCTTCCTCTTCCTCGACTACGCCGTCCGGCACTCCGCCCAACTCATCGTCGTCGTCCAGCCGGGACAGCTCTTCATCTTCCTCAAAGCGATCCTTCTCGAATTCCATGCTCTCCTCCCCATGGGGAACCTTTTTACCCGTTGTCCTTGGCACGCTGCACCACCCGGAGTTGGCCTGCACTCCGTCCTTGCGATTTGTTATCCCACTCCAACGTCCTTGTCAAGCCTTCTGGACACAACTATATGGTTTACATGCAAATATTCTTCCCACCGTCCTCAGCCGCTTCTTCCCGCCGCGCTTCACGGTTTCGTCTGGCTTGCGCCTTTGGCCCCGCTCTGCCGGCCGCTCGCCGGCTTCTTGCGTCCGCTCTTCGCCGCGCTTTTCACCGTGTGGGTCTCCGGCGCGCCCCCCAGGGTATAAATCCGCAACACCATCCCGCGGCTCACCTTTCCGCTCTTCAGCCCGTTCCACTTCCGGATGTCCTCGCCGGTCACACTGAACTGGTCCGCAATTCCCCCCAGCGTATCCCCCCGCCGCACGCGATACCTCACCAGCCGGCTCTTGGTCTCTTCTATCGGTCGGGCTGCTGGGATGATCAGCTTCTCTCCCAGCTTGAGTCCCGCCCCCGGCTCCAGGTCGTTGGCCGCGGCAATCGCCGCCGGGGTCACCCGGTACTTCTTGGCAATCGCCGTCAGCGTGTCCCCCGACTCCACCCGGTGCCGCCGCCAGCTCACCCACTTGTCCGCCGGAATATCCGCGATTTCCGCGGAAAACGTGCCCGCGGTGCCTTTCGGCAGGTGCAGCACAAACTCCGCATCGTCCGGCGTGATCAGCCTTAACAAGGAAGGATTCAGGGTTCGCAGCGTGGCCACGTCCACGTCAATCGTCTCCGCCACCAGCCGCAGGTCAATAGCCCGCCCCGGCTTCACCACGTCCGTCTCCGCCGGCGGGTCCGGGTCCACGGAAACCCCGTAATGCGCCGCGTCTTTCGCAATCAGCGTCAGTGCCAGGATAATCGGCACATAGTTCTTGGTCTCCCGGGGCAGCACATTCCGCTTGTACAGCTCCCAGAAGTCCGCATAACCCGTCCGCTCCACGCCCTTCTGCACGTTGCCCGGGCCGCAGTTGTACGCTGCAATCGCCAGATACCAGTCCCCGAACAGTCCGTAAAGATCCCGGAGATGTTGCGCCGCCGCCCGCGTGGCCTTTTCCGGATCCATCCGCTCGTCCACCCACCAGGTGCGCTTCAGTCCATACTCGTTCCCGCGCCACTGCACGAACTGCCAGATCCCGCGTGCCCCGGCCCGCGAAAGGGCCAGCGGCTGAAACGCGCTCTCCGCCTGCGCCAGGTAGATCAAATCCTGCGGCACGCCTTCTTCCTTCAGCACCCGCGCAATCATGTCGTCGTACTTGCCCTTGCGCCGCAGCCCGATTTCCACGATCGCCCGCCCGCGCGGCGTCTGGAAGAAATTCACGTACGACATCACCACGTCGTTCACCGTCAGCGGCAGATCGTGCGAAAGATTTTTCGCCGACTCTTCCGCCCGCTCCCGCAGCTTCGGGTCCACCGGGAAGGTCATCTCCGCCACTTCGTCAATCGGCGCCGGCACCGCCGGCGCTTCGCTGAAGCCGTCCCCCGCACGGAACGCTTGCAACTCATACGTGTAAATGGAATCCGTAACCTGGTGAAACAGTTCGCTCAACTTCGCATCGCTGTTGGGGTCGTATCCGCTTTCCAGCATCCAGTCCACCGCGTCGTCAAAATCCCGCCGCGCCGCCGCTAGGTGCCCGGCCTTGTAATTCGCTTCTCCCGACGCAAACTTCTCCTGCACTCTTTCCATCAGGTAGGGAATCCCGCCCGGCGTCGGCTGCGCCAGCGAAATCAAAGGTTGCGCCTTCAAGTCCCGCAACGGCAGGTTTTCAAGCCCACTCGGCGCCACTTGCACCCCCCGCGCCTGCGCCCCCGGTGTCCGCGAAGCCTCCAGCGCCGGAACATGCGCCTGTGCCGGCTTCCGGGCCGCATCCTCGCAACCCCCAAAGCACATCGCCAGCGCCAACCAGGCTCCCGTCAACACCATCTTCCCCCGATATGGTCCCAAGCCCATCAACCCATGGTAAGGACCCCCTCTGCCACGGGTCAACGTTTTCGCCACCCCCCGCGACCCATCCCGCACCTCCCCATCCGCTTCTCCACTCAATGCCGGTAGGTTTTCTGTTGGCCTCAAAGCAAGTTTCGCCGGAGGCACGCCTTCCGATAGCTTCTGTCAGGAGTTAGCAAGACGGAGAAAACTTTCCACACTCCCTCGGCTTCGCGCAATCCTGCCTCGTAGCGAACCGCTCTGTTCCGGGGATCGTTCGCAACTCTTGGCTTGCCTGGCCGCCTATTCCTTCAGCGAGACCGGGTCGGATTCGTTCTTGGGCGATTGCTTGTCCAGCAAGGAGATTAATTCGCGGCCAGAGGCTGGGATCCCGGCCTTGCCTTGGCGGACAATCTCCTTAGCGCTGATGTCCCGGCCATACAGTTTCTTGTTGGCGCTGCCGTCAGACCGAAGCGTCGAACCCTCCAGCGAGATCCCGGCGAACAGTCCACGTGAGCGGGAATAGCTAAGCACTTCCGCGGTCATCAAGATGTCGGTATCCGCCGCCGCTGCACGCCCCTTTGGCCCGGCCGCGGCCGCCGCGTCGACACCCAATTTCACTTTGCTGCTCAATATGGAATTCGCTCCTCTCGGATTCATCACCAAAAGGACGAAGTCGGTGGCTTGACCGCCCAACTGGAATCCGATGTTGGCGCCTTCGAGCGCGAACATCGCAGGCGAGCTCCACCGGCCGGTGAAATGTTCCCCGGTGCGACATGTGATCACACCCCTGCCGAAATCGCCTCCGATGCCAATCGCGAACTTCAGGACCGACGGGATCACAATGACGCATTCGGCCTTGTTGAGCAGAACCTTCGGAATCCCGTCGGGGATGTCCATAATTTCCTTGAACACCTGGCCGCACGCTTCGAGTCGCTTTTGCTCCCTGGTTTCGTTCGCTCCGAATACGGGACAGGCAAGCAAGATGGCAACAACAAGAACACCGGCTTTTCTCATGGGACACCTCCTAGACATCCTTATATTCTTTCTGTTGACAAGGGCAGATTGCAATTGCCCTAAAGGTCAGCCTTGCCCCAAATCGAAACGTGGCCTCCCCAGGCGGTTCCGCGGTTCCTCGCCCAAAGTGTCGCGGCGTCCAACGAGCCATCCGCCGCACCCCGCTTTTCAAGAAACGCAAACCGCCGCGCCACTCCACCGCAAAGCCCCCGGCTCGCCTGCTGTGTTGGCAGTTAAACGATTTTAGGTGTGGAAAATAAGCGGAGCCCTGTGCGTCCTCTCCGCAATTATCCGAGGGGGCTTCCGATGCACAGTGATTTGACGAAATAGTTGTGCCCGATTACCGGAAACCACTCTCCTTCAACATTTTCTCCGCTCTAGACTTCGGTGCTTCCCTGCGCGACACTCGCCTCTACCCGATTCGCTCACCCCCGCGACCCATCCCGCACCTCCCCGCCCGGCCACTTGTTACTCCCGATTCGCTCTTTTTGCGCGGAGGCAAATATCGTCAGCTGCCCACCCTGCGATTAGCGCGTCCAACCTCGGCCCGTTCAATCAAGCAATTCGACGGCCGGCTGGGGTCAGCTAACTTTCTCGCGGTCTCCCGTCCGGCCACGGGCAGGTTGGACGCATCCAGCAGTCCCAATTGCACAAGTACCGAAGCTTGATCCCAGTAAATATGCTCATTGGAAAGTTTTCCGTCGCGAAAGTGAACGATTACGACCAGCGGGCATTCCACCCGCTTGCCGGTCGGCGCAATGCCGGGTAGCATCCAGTCCATTTCGACGGTGTGCGTAAAGCGAAAAATCATTTCGTCCACCAGCCGCTCCGCGCCGATGGTTCGGGAGATTGCTACGATCTCCGTATCGGGAGGCATCTTTGGGATAAAGTGCTTCGAATAAAAGTTACGCAATTGTTCGTGGCCGACTCCGCCGGTCATTACCGGGATGTGGTTTACGTAGGCATCCGGCACCATCGTCTCCAGCGTTGCTTTCGTATCCTGGGTCGTGAATTCGTCGCGCAGATGTTCTTCCCAGAGGTCATTCAGCGATTGTTGCGCGGGGGTCAATAGGGCTGCTGTGCTTCGTTTTTCATTCATCCCGGTTTCCTTTCCGCGTCGCGGATTCCGTTGCGTTTCATTTCCGGGGCTTCCCGCCGCTCAGCAATATAAATTTTTGGATCCTCTTGCCCGTATCCACTTCGCCGGTATACAGATTGCCCTCGGAATCGGCCGCGATCTGATGGATCCAGTGAAACTGCCCCGCATTGCGCCCGTTGTGCCCGGTTTGGCCCTGCACAGCGCCATCTTCCCGTCGCAGGGTCCAGATGACGTTGTTCTCGCCGTCCGCCACTAGCAGGAACTTTTGTTGGTCGTCGGTCGAAAACGCGAATTGCCACACGGAACCTACTCCCAGCGTTTCGGGGCGCACCGTGAACTCCTTCACGAATTTTCCCTGCTTGGTGAACACTTGTATTCGGTCGTTGCTGCGGTCGCAGACATACACCAGCCCATCGCGTGAAATGTGCACGCAATGCACCGGATTCCGGAATTGCGGGTCCGGTGGCGCGCCCGGATTATACGCACCGGGGTCCACATCCTTGGGAGCGTTTCCGTAAGCCCCCCAAAGCCGCTTGAACACTCCGCTGTCCGAGTCGAACACAATCACCCGCTTGTTCATATAGCCGTCGGCGATGTACACCTCGTGCGCTTCCGCATCCACCTCGATCCCCGCCGGGCGCCCCAAAGTGTCCGTGCGCAAGCTGTCGAGGGGATCCGATGACGGATGCCCGATCTGCATCACAAAATGTCCATCCTTTTTAAACTTGAGAATGTGACGGTCGGTGGGCGCGTTCCCCCCGATCCAAACGTAGCCATCCTTGTCCACATAAATTCCATGTTCCGTCTTCGGCCAATCAAATCCCTCGCCAGGTCCGCCCCAGGAATGGAGCAGATGTCCTTGCTGGTCGAACTCCAGCACCGGAGGCGCGGCGATGCAGCACAGGGAACGCGGCGGTGTAAGGGAGGCGCCAATTTCGTCCGCGGTATTCGAGGCGGGGCGTTGCAAAACCCAGATGTGGTCTTCCCGGTCCACAGCCAGCCCGCCGATCTGCCCCATGATCCAGTTGTTCGGCAACTCCTGGGGCCAGAACGGGTCCGCTCGATACTTAGGCGCGTCCTGCGCGCACGTGGCCGGCGCACAAACGCCAAGCAGAATCGCCGGCACAATCCCGCAGCGGACCAGCACCCGCGCGGATGCCTTACGTAACGGAAAAGTGTGCATGATTCACCTCGCGCAACCGGCTCTTCCTCTATGCAAAATCCGCGCGGAGTATAGGGCCGCTCCCGGCCAGTGTCAACGCGGCAGCGGGTATGTTGTCGGAAGGTATCGCGCTAAGCGGGAACGTATTCTAAGTCTTGGTAACTCGAATCAAGGAAAGGAACCCCTTGACGTTTCGCCCCTCCGAACCTCCGCCGCTTCCTTTTCGACTGAGCGAATTCTCGCGATCCGTGTGCACCGCCTCAATTCGGTATCACCACCGCCCCGTTCTTCGCCGCCATCTGCGCCCCTTCCGACTCCCGGATCACCTGCCTCACCACGTAGCTCCCCGGCTTCAGCGCAAAGCTCGCCGTAATTTGCAATCCGTACCGGCATAACTGCTCGTACTTGTCGTCCGTCAGATGCAGGTCCACCAGCTTCTGCTCACCGCTTACATATTCTCCGTCGCCGTCGAAAATTACGGTGGTCACCGTCAGCTTATCGAAGTTCTGCCCGTCCGCCTTCCGGAAACGAAGTTCCTTTACACCAACATGCGAAACCACGTTCAATTGCGTGGCTCCGCCGTCGGTCTTGACCAACTGGGTATGGAATTCCAGCGGCAGGTCGGCAATTTCTACCTGCGAATACACCATCTCCTCGATCTCCTGGTTGGCCGCCTTCTCCGGGTCGTTCACCTTTTTAGGCGCGTAATATCCGTGCCGCGCGTGCGCCTCGTATTTTCCCTTGCCCGGAAGCGCCACCTTGATCAGGTGGTACTTGCCATCCATTTTCTGATCCTCCGGTGAATAACCCAGAAGATAGGAAACCTCCGGGGCTGCACCTAATTGTTGCATTCCCCCCGCCAGGTCGTTGGAGTTGTGAAAAAACGTTCCGCCCGTTCCCTCGGCAAAATCTCTCAGCACCGAATCCGACTCGATTTGCTCTTGCATCCGGTAGTCCGCCTTGTACACCCGGGCGCTCAGCGTGTCCGAAACCGGCTTCGAGATATCATTCGCCGCGCTTTCGGGACTGAACAATCCGCGCGCATCGACGGTGTTGATCACTACGCCGGCGTCATTGGCCCGCTCCACGATTCCCGCCTCCTCCGAGAACAGCGATGCCAGCAGGAATCCGGGAGACACCATGATCACCACCCTCTCCCCGGGCTTTCTCGACATCTCCCTGAGCAGCTCTTCCATCCGCCGGTAGCTGGTCTCGTTGTCGGCGTTCCCGGCCGTAAGTTGCTGCTTCAGCATCGATTCGGCCGTCAATTTCGCCGCCTGCGCGAACTGCGGCTTATTCTGAAAGTTGCACTCCAGCACCTCATGCATCGCCGTGTCGATCACCTCGCGATTGCCGTGGTTAATGGCCTGATCCGCCATGTAGTACGTCACTTCCGGGCAAGTGCCCGCGGTGTTCACCTTGCCCATGATGGGCCGCGACGCCAGCGACTTCAGCTTTTTCTTCAGGGCTTCTTTGTCGCTCGTGAATTCCACCGTCATCTGTCCCGACGTCGAAAAAATTCCGATCCGGTCGCCGGGCCCCAGGCTCTCGATCAGTTTTTCTGCGCCCGCCCGCACCGCCAGAATGTCCCCGGTCTGCAGATGAACGTCGTCGAACACCACGGCCACGTACCGTTGGGGGATCCCCACCTTTTCCACTCCCACCGGGGCCTCGCCTCTTTGCGCCTTCACTGCTTCTTCAGCCCGCTTCCGCAACGTCTCCGGGGTTTCCACCCCGAACGCCGTGATCGTCTGCAGCTTTCCCTGGTCGTACACCTGAAAATCTTCGCGTTGCAGGTTCTTCACCACTTCTCCTTTTGCATCGCGCACCACCACCTTCACCTGCACCAGGTTCACCCGCAACTTGATGGTCGGCCCCTCTTGGTTCGGCGCTTCCGCTTTTGGCTGCATCGTGGGTTTTTCTGTCGGTGGCGTCCCACCCGCTTGCCCCGCGCGGACTACCCCTGCGAACAGCAGCACGATCGCCAAGGCCATCCCTGCTCGAAGCTCGCTCGGCATTCCCATTTCGCGACCCACCTTGTGAGCTCCTCTTGATAACCCGGCAGAACCTAAAATAAGCGCCCGGCCATCTTCCATTCCGTAGGCCAGGGAAAAGCTTCCTGCAAAGTCACTGGGCATCGCTCGCGCCGTAGATCATCGGAGCATTGGCCCAATGCACCGGTCCTAACCCATCACACTATACCCACGTCGCACTGAATTCTGGACTTTCGCCGCCCCCTGCGCCACACTTTCCCCTGCCCGATTCACTTCCCCGCCGGGCCTGTCCGCCTCGTTTGCTCCCGGCGACCAATACAAAGGAGCCTCCCATGTTTCACTCACGCGCACTTTTCTCATTCGTGCTCTGCGCTCTCTTTTCCACATTCGCCGCTGCCCAGGAAATGCACACGGCCGCTCGCACCACGCCGGCCTTCGATCAACTCAAAACCCTCGCCGGCCACTGGGAAGGCACCACTCAGGACGGCAAGAAAGGGCAAGTCTCCTACGAAGTCATCTCCGGTGGCAGCGTGCTCATGGAACGCCTTAGCCCCGGCAACGAACCCGACATGATCACCATGTACTCCCTCGAAGGCGACCGCATCCTGGTCACCCACTACTGCTCCGCGGGCAACCAGCCCACCATGCAGACCGGGCCCTCTCCCGCCGCCAACGGTAAGATCGAGTTCACTTTCCTCCGCCTTGCCGGCGCCAAATCTCCCGGCGAAGGCCACATGGTGGGGCTCACACTCTCCATGCCCGACAAGAACCACCTCATCCAGTCCTGGACCTACGACGATCACGGCAAAGCCGTGACCGAAAACTTCACCCTGACCCGCAAATCCTGATCTGCATACGACGCAACTTAAAATTCCGCCAAGTAGCAAGGCTTGTCCTCCTGCCTACCCGCCGCAGGCAGGAGGGCATCCGACGAGGGTGCCCGAAGAACCTCACCTTACACATTTGCAATCTTCCCTCACCGCTGCCCCCGGACCGACATACACTCTCCTTCCCCTTTTCTGTAAATCCTCTATAATCCTTCCCACGTTTGCATCTTCGCGCATCCGGGTGCCACGTTTGAAATCTCCAGCCTGGAATTCTCAGGGTAGCGTCCTCACGCCCCTCTTGCTGGGATGATCTTCTCCGGCCCCGCCGCCCGTTGCGCCCTTGGGTGCTTTCTTGAAGGGAAGGTGTACCCTTGAACTCCGATTACGATTCCGGCTCCGCCTCCGTCCCCGCCATCGTCGGCAACGCCCTGAAGATGTGGACATTCTCCATCCAGGATTATTCCTTGCTCGCCATTCATTCCGTCCGCAGCATCTTTGCCAAGTCGCGATACTTCTCCGACTTGATCGTCCAGATGGATCTGATTGGCGTGGGTTCGTTGCTGATCGTTTTCGTTGCGCTGTTGTGCGTCGGTGGCGTGGTAGTCCTCAACGCGGCTTCCCAGTTTGCCCGTTTCGGTGAAACCGTTCTAACCGGCGACGCTGTTTCTCTCGCCCTGCTCCGCGAACTCGGCCCCGTCTTCACCGCGCTGCTGGTCGCCGGACGCAACGCCACCGGCATGGCTTCCGAACTCGGCTCCATGGTGGTCACCGATCAGGTGGACGCCATTCGCGGCTTCGGCATCGATCCCGTGCGCAAACTCATGACCCCTCGTGTGCTGGCCACTGTGATTGTGCTCCCCCTCCTCGTTGCCGTTGGCGACTGTTCCGGCCTGCTCGGGGGTTTCCTGGTCGCCAGCTTCACGCTGCATATCGATGCCGAACAGTTCTGGACCCGTGCCATCAAAGCCCTGGTCTTCGGCGACCTGTGCATCGGCTTCATCAAACCGCTGGTTTTCGGATTCATCATCGCCACCGTCGGCTGCCATCAGGGATTCCGGGTTAAGGGTGGCACCGAAGGCGTCGGCCGCGCCACCATCAACGCTTTCGTGGTCTCTTCCGTGGTCGTCCTGGTCGTAGACCTCTTCATCACTCGCCTGCTCCTCTACACCTTCAATCTCTAAAATTATTTGGAATGCGGGAGCCTAGCTCCCGCTTTTCCGGTTTCAAGACGACCGACCAACAATCCACGCCGCCACTCGCACCGCCATCACTTCCCCAAGCTAATCTTTTCGCACTACGGTTCCGTACCAATTCCTCTATAATCCCCATCGAATCCGCAGAGGGAGTCTACCCATGTCGAAGTCCATATCCATCCTCGCCGCCAGCGCAGTGCTACTCTTCCCCTTATCCTCGGCGCTTCTCCTCCATTCCGCGCCGCCCAACACTCCCCGCGTCGATCCCTCCAAATCCCAGCGCCGCTTCACCTTCACCTATCAAGTCCACGTCCCCGCTAACGCCGACGCCAAATCCAGCCATCTCTGGATCCCGCTGCCTCAGAATGACGCCTATCAGTCCGTCTCCAACCTGAAAATCGAAAGTCCCGTTCCTCACGCCGAAGGCCGCGACCCCGAATACCAGAATCCCTTCGCCGTCTTCACCCCCACCGCCGCACAGGCGGCCGCGGGCTACGACGTCACCCTGCAATTCAACGCCACCCGTAGCGAGCACACCGTCGACATCCATTCCCCCGCGCTGCAAAACGCCTCCGCCATTCCTCCCGCAAACGATCCGCTCATGAAGCGCTATCTCGAACCAGACAAACTCGTTCCCCTCAACGACACCATCGCCGAGCTCGCCAGGCAGCAAACCGCCGGCGACACCACTCCGCTGCAAAAAGCCCGCCACATTTATGAATACGTCGTCGCCACCATGCGCTACGACAAAACCGGCGAAGGCTGGGGTCGCGGCGACGCCATCTGGGCCTGCACCTCCAAGCGAGGCAACTGCACGGATTTCCACTCTCTATTCATCGGCATGATGCGCTCGGTCGGCATTCCCGCGCGTTTTGAAATTGGATTCCCGCTCCCCGAAGGAAAAACCGAAGCGGAGATCCCCGGCTACCACTGCTGGGCGGAATTTTATCTGAATGGAATCGGCTGGATTCCCGTGGACGCCAGCGAAGCCTGGAAAAATCCCGCCAAGCACGACTATTTCTTCGGCGCCCACGACGACAATCGCGTCTTCTTCACCTATGGCCGCGACATCGTCCTCTCGCCGCAGCAAAAAGGACCCGCGCTAAACTACTTCATCTACCCCTACGCCGAAGCCGACGGCCAGCCCGTAAAAGGCCTGACCACCCACTTCGCCTTCCGTGATCTAGCCCCAACCGAAGCCGCCACAAACTAGAACTTGCGGGTGGACTCCGACCATCCAACGCCAGCAAAGCTCTTCTCTTATCCGCGACCTCTGCGACCTCTGCGGCCTCTCGGTGAACTCTGTGTTGAACTCTTCTCTTCCCCTCACCCAATAATCTTCCGCGCCGCCAATCCCAGCATCAACCTCGAAAATCCGGTCATCAACAAATTCACTCCCACCAGCGTCCCGATCGCCCATACCGAACTCGACGGCCAGTGAAACCAGATCAACCCGCCCAGCAGCAGCGTCACGATTCCATTGAGCAGCAGCCACCCCGACCCGCCCACCCCTTTCAACCGGAAATACGCCACGATCTCCAGCACGCCTTCCGCCAATATCACTCCCGAAAGCAGCAGCGTCAGCGTGCTCACTCCCATAATCGTGTGCGTCAGGAAATAGCCTCCGCCAATCAAATACACGATCCCAACCAACACCTGCAAAATCACGTGCTTCGCCCCGCCGCCCTTGAACGCGGCAATAAAATGCGCCACCGCGCCGATCACCAGCAGCCAGCCCACCAGCAGCGTCACTCCCAGCCCTGCCGTCCACGGCTCCGCAATCGCAAAAATTCCCAGCAGGATAAACAACACCGCAATGGCGATATACCAGCCCGTCGCTTTCTTCACCACCCCCGCTCCATGCAACCCTTGTGTCGTACTCGATGTCGCCATCGCCCACCTCTTCTCTTAAATTTTTTGCATTTCGGCGTTCTGCGCCCGGCAACGGGCGTCGGCAATTGACTCGCAGGCGGTTTCGCGCCGATTCTACCTCTTCACATTACCTCTCACCACATCTTCTTTCCTCCTCTCCACTCCTGCATTCCCTTGCGCTTGCGCTAAAATCTCACCATGCTTGAATCGCTGCCACTCGCCGCCGGATTTCCCGTCATCGAAACGCAGCGCCTCCGCCTTCGCCGCCATCGTCTCGAAGATTTTCCCGCGTGCCGCGCCATGTGGGCCGACGCCTCCGTAACCCAGTTCGTCGGAGGGCGCCCGCTCACCGCCGAAGAAGCCTGGGTCAAATTCCTGCGCAATGCCGGGCACTGGCCGCTCTTCGGTTTCGGCTTTTGGGTCCTCGAAGAAAAATCCACCGGCATATTCACCGGCGAAGTGGGCCTCGCCTACTTCTATCGCGAACTGGTCCCGCCTGTCGAAAATCTCCGCGAAGCCGGCTGGGTCCTCGTCCCTTCCATGCGAGGCAAAGGTTACGCCACCGAAGCCGTCAGCGCCGCCCTGGCCTGGGGCGACGCCCGCTTTTCCGATCCCCGCACTATCTGTCTCATTCATCCAGACAATCTCCCCTCCATCAGAGTCGCCCACAAGTGCGGCTTCCGCGAATCCCTCCGCGGCACCTATCGCGGCGAACCCACCTTAGTCCTTCAACGCACCCCAAATCCCTGAGCCCCGTTTTCGCCGAACGGTTGGCCACTTTGGAGCGGCCGCTTTTGGTGGCGATTTCAAATCTTCCCTCGACCCAGCTTGCCGTAATCATTCCGCCACTCCCCCGCGCAGAATTCCTCTCCCATCACACGACCACCTGTAAACTTTTTCCATAGCTTTCACGTCAAACCGAACAGCCTCCTAAGGTGTCATGGAGTTCTGGGTCCCCATCCTCACGTTGTGGGCCTTCTATCGCTGGGTGCACTCGCGCATCCGCCGCCAGAGGGAAGATGAGCGTTTTGCCCGCGTAGTCGAAGCCCTCAACAAATTCGAACCTCGCCTCAATGACATCCACAAACTGGAAACCCGGCTCCACGAACTCGAACACCGCCTCGCCTCCGCCGCTCCTCCCGCCGTTGCGCAGCCACCCGTAGCGCCCGCTCCTCCCATTCCCGAACCAAAACCCCTCGAGCCTCCCGCACCCATAAAACTTCCTCCCACTCTCGAAATTCCCAAGCCTTCCGCACCTGTCACTGCACCCGCTCCACCAGCGCACCCAATCGAACCACCGAAGCCGAAGCCACCTGTCACTCCAGCACCCTCCGCACCGCCTGCGGCCACCACTCCCCATCCGCCAGCGCCCCCGCGACCCATTCCTCCGCCGCTCTCGCCCCCGCCGCAACCCGCGCACCTCTCCGCCCGCGAGGCCACCTCTCAAATCGAGGAAACCCTTGGCAAAAACTGGCTCAACAAACTCGGCATCATCGCGTTGGTCATCGGTATCTCACTTTTTCTCGCCTACAAATTTCCCTCCCTCAGCAATCCCGAAAAAGTCGGCCTCGGCTACCTCATCGGCTTCGTAATCCTCGGCACTGGCATTTACCTCGAGCGCAGCGATCGCTACCGCATCTTCGCCCGCGCTCTCATCGGCGGTGGCTGGGCGCTCACCTTCTTCGTCACCTACGCCATGCATTTTGTTTTCTACACCCGCGTCATCGACACCGAGTGGGTCGACCTCGTCCTCCTCTTCTTCGTCGCCGTCGCCATGGTTGTCCACACCCTGCGCTACGATTCCCAGGTCGTCACCGGCCTCGCTTTCCTCCTCGGCTTCTTCACCGTCGCCATCAGCCAGGACACCATCTATTCCCTCTCCGCCGGCGCAATTCTTGCTCTCGGCCTCGTCACCATCGTCCATCGCCGCCAGTGGTTTGAACTCGAAGTCTTCGGCATCCTCGCGGCCTACATCAATCACTTCGTGTGGCTCTCTCGAGTCATCATCCCCGCGGTCGGCCCCCATCACATGTTTCCCGAATTTGTTCCCAGCACCGTACTCCTCTGCTTCTACTGGGCCACCTATCGCTGGTCCTATATCGCCCGCGAAATCAAAAGCAAAACCCAGGAGACCGTTTCCACCCTCGCCGCGCTCCTCAACACCTCTTTGCTCCTCGGCGTTTTCAAATACCAATCCGTCCGCCCCGAACTTGCCTTCTACGCGCTCCTCCTTCTCGGCGCTGTCGAACTCGCTCTCGGCCAGCTTCCCGCCACGCGCCGCCGCCGCATCGCCTTCATCATGCTTTCCACCATCGGCATCATTCTTCTCGTCGCCGCCATCCCCTTCAAATATTCCGGGATGGACACCGCTGTCATCTGGCTCGCCGAAGCCCAAATGCTCATCCTCGCCGGCGTCTTCACCCGTGAAGTTCTCTTTCGCCGCTTCGGCCTACTGGTCGCCCTGCTCACCTCCGGCGACATGCTCATCAACCAAGCCATTCCCACCCTCTACGATCGTCTGTCTCATCCAACGCTGATAGGAATCAAGGGCTACGGGCCACCCATTCCCGCCCATGAACACCAACTTGCCATCAGCTTCCTTGTCGCCGCGCTGCTCTTCTACGCCAATTCCCTCGGCATCCCCCGCCGCTGGAAAGATCTCCTCACTACCGAAATCGAAAATCTTTTCTTCCGCGCCCTTTCCTATCTCGCCGCTCTCATGCTCTTCGTTTCTATTTGGCTGGCCTTTTTACCTTCCTGGACCACCGTCTTCTGGGCCGCCGCTGCGTTCCTCATGATCGTTCTCGCTCGTGCCATTTCCGCCGACGATTTACGCTACCAGGCGCATCTTTTTTCGCTCGCCGCATTTGTCCGCGTCCTCGACCTCGATTTCTCGCTGGGGACTCCGTATCTCCACAATGTTCACTCACATTATCCACTCACGCTCTCTCTGGTAATCGCGCTCCTCTACCTCTGCGCCCGCTGGCTCAGTCTCGATTCTTTCGACTTCGCCATCAATCCCTCCGAGCTCTACACCACCGCAGCCGCCATCCTCGTCGTCATCCTCACCTACCAGGAATGCCACTGGGCCTGGATAGCCATCGCCTGGGGCGCCTTCGCTCTCGTCCTCGCCGTCATCGGATGTTTCCGCGACCGCCGCGACCTCTGCCTTCAGGCGCACTTCCTCGTCCTCGCGGGATTCGCGCGCACTCTGTGGGTCAACATCGACGCCACTCAGGAGTGGCATCACTTCACCCTCCGCTTCATCACCTTCACGCTCATGGCCGTGCTTCTCTACCTCTGCGCCTATTTCAGCGGCCCCCGCGATTCCAATTACGCCCGGCTCTTTTCCGCCGTCCACTCCTGGGCCGGTTCCATCCTCATCGCCGTGCTGGCGTTCGAAGAAGTCTCATCGCCCTGGATCGCCGTTGCCTGGGCCGTCTTCGCCTTTCTGCTTCTCGTCATCGGCGATCGCGTCAAACGCATCCAGCTCCATTTCCAGGCCTACATCCTTTCCATCTTCGCGCTATTCCAGATCGTCACGGTCAATTTCTTCGCCCTCGGTCCCTGGAGCCTTTTCCCGAGCGTCAATCTGCGCCTCGTCACCGTCTCGCTCGTAGCCGCGCTCTTCTACTTCTGCTCCCGCTGGGCCGCCAGAGGAGAATTCGCCCAGGCTCCGCTTGCCGGCGCCGCCTACACCTGGGCCGCTTCCTCTCTCGCTGTTTCGCTTTTGTATTACGAACTCGCGCCGCACGCCGTCGCGCTCGGCTGGGCGCTATTCGGCGTGGTCCTGTTCGAAATTGGGGTTTATTGGAAATCGCGCAACTGGCGTCTGCAAAGCTACGCCCTCTTCGCCCTCAGTTTCCTGCGCCTCGCCTACTTCAATCTCGACTTTGGCCCCAGCGAACTCCTCCTCACCACGCTCCCCATTGCCTTCCTCTTCTACTACGTCTACGTCCGCCTAACCCGCCTCACGGCCACTTCTGGCCGGCAAATGAATGACCCACGGGAGGGCACGGCTTCAGCCGCGCCGTTAGCCAGCACGCTTTCCCGGGCTTTAGCCCCTGAGGGCCATCCTTTCGCCCTCGACCAGCAAATTCACGCTGCCACCGCGCTCGCCCATCTCGGCTCCGTGACCCTCTTCCTCTTCGCCAACTCCTATTTCCACAATGGCTGGGCTCTAGTCGCCTGGGCCGCCCTCTCGGTCCTCTTCATCGGGGTCTGCTGGTTCGCGCAACGGGACATCTTCCTGCTCCACAGCGTAATCCTCGCCTTCCTCGTTTTCCTCCGCGGCCTCTACCTGGAACTCGTCGCCGGCGGACATCCCCACTTGTTGAGCAATCTCGACCGCTGGGTCTACGTCGCCCAGGCCGCCGCGTTTCTTTTCGTCGCCCAGGCTTTCGCCTTCCCGCTCCGCGCCCGCTTTGCCGCCGCCCGCGCAAAAACCTCCTCCGCCGACAAACCTTCTTTCAATCTCTCCGCTCTCCTTCGCCGCCCCGAACAGATCTATTTCTTCCTCCCCATAATTTTAGTCACCATCCTCATCCTCAACGAACTCACCGCGGGCCACGTCACCATCGGCTGGGGCATCGAAGCCGTTGCCGTCTTCCTCTTCGCTCTCGTTGCAGGTGAACGCAGCTTCCGCCTCAGCCGGCCTCGCCCTCCTCATGGTCTGCGTCGTCAAAATCGTGGTCCTCGACGTCTGGCGACTGGAACGCCTCGACAAAATCATCACCCTCATGATTTTCGGCGCCGGCGCCATCCTCATCTCCTATCTCTACACCCGCTACTCCGAAGCCATCCGCCGCTACCTCTAACCCCTCCAAAGTTTGGGTGCCGCCCCCTTCGCATTTAAGGGTGTGCCCCGTTTGCACCCGCCTCAGGAGGGCGGGTTTTTCTTCCTAGACGCTCATCTGCACAGCGACCGATGCGCAGCCGTGAAACTCACTGCGGATGACCTCATTGAGGAAATACACCGGTTCGAAGAAATCCGAAGAAGGCAAAAAGAACTCCGGAAGAAAACTGCGTAGCTGGGGAAGTCGGGGACGGACGGGAGGTTTCCTGAAAATCTGTCCCACAACGGGGGTTAAAGCCTCGACTGTTCGAATGAATACCATATGATTATCTATTGACACAGTTACCACCCCCGTGCTAAACTTTGTTGTGATACTCGGCTCCCAACTCTTCCGGCTTCTCCAGCCTTCTCCCTCCCCATTTTCTATCTTCCAAATTCCATTTTCTTTCTCGCCCCCTCCCCGCCAACTCTCTTCCGCCTCCTGCGCAGAGCTCTTAGCTGTACGCTCTCCGCTGTCGGCCACCTTTCCAACTCTGCGCTTTTCCTCTTCACCTCAATCTCACGCCTTTTTTTCAACCACTTCCGCACTCCTCCATTCTTCATACCCTGCCTAACCCACGCCCCTTCAGTTCTTTCCGTACTCTTTCCCGAGAAACGGGGGGTAGACCTCCATCCCTGACATACCAATTCGCTGGTTCTGGTTCCGACCTCAGCACTTACCTATCTCCAATCATTCCCACACTTGCGCGACCCTCCCGTAAACCTAATCATTTCCACACATACGCGACCTCCCGGGGTGGGGGGTACCCTTTTCCCGCACTTTCATTGCTTCCATACCTCTTTACCTCACCTCTTCAATCCTCCTTCTCCATTCACCTCGCATTCACAATCCTGTCACCCCACTTTCACCTATGCTTCCCTCTCTCTTGTCACAATGAACTGCACTCAGGGGATCAACGGGCACACCATGTCTACCGCTATACAACAGCCTACGGTACACTCCTTCCAATGCGATCCGCTCCGCGAGATCCGCTCATGAAACGCATATTAATCATCGAAGACGATCGCGACATCGTAGAACTCGTTCGCTACAACCTTGCCAATGAAGGTTTTCAAGTCACCGCCGCCTTCGATGGCCCCAGTGGCCTCTCCATTCTCAAGAAGACTCCTCCCGATCTCCTCCTCCTCGATCTCATGCTTCCCAAAATGTCCGGCCTGGACATCTGCCGCGAAATCCGCAAGGACGAATCGCTCAACCGCCTCCCCGTCCTCATGCTCACCGCGCGCGGCGACGAGGCCGACCGTGTTGTCGGCCTCGAGATGGGCGCCGACGATTACGTCACCAAGCCGTTCAGTCCACGCGAACTCATTGCCCGCGTCAAAGCCCTGCTGCGCCGCGCCGAGCCTCCCGCGGATTCCCCCCGCGTCATTGAAATCGGCCGCCTGGCCATTGATCCGGCCTCTTATCGCGTTAGCCATTCCGGCAAGCCCGTTCCCCTCAGCACTCTCGAATTTCGCCTGCTCTATTACCTCGCGTCGCGACCCAATCGCGTCTTCACCCGCGATCAACTCCTCGATGCCGTCTGGGGCACCGATCGCTTCGTCACTCCTCGCAGCGTGGACGTGTACGTCCGCCGCCTCCGCGAAAAAATTGAATCTGACCCGGAAAATCCCCTGCACCTGAAAACCGTTCGTGGTGCGGGCTATCTATTCGAGACCCGTGCGGCGTAAATTTTTCTGGAAACTCGCGCTTACTTTCCTCGCGCTCCTATGGAGCGTGCTGCTCGCCGTGGACTTTCTCGCCGAGCGCGCTCTGCGCGCCAACTACGAAAATGACGCCTACCACGAACTGCAATCCATCGCGCGCGTTCTCCGCGCCAGCCCGCTTCACCTGACCACGATTCCCCCGCAATCCCCCGAGGAAATTGCCGCGCTGAACAGCTGGGTTGCCAACGCCGCTTCCAGCGGCGCCCGCGTCACCATCATCGCCGCCGATGGCCGTGTCCTCGCCGACTCCGAATCCGAAACCGGCACCATGGAAAACCACGCCGGACGTCCCGAAGTCCTCGACGCGCTCCGCAAAGGCGCAGGCCGCTCCAACCGGCAAAGTGTCTCCGTCAAGCGCCCCTTGCTCTATTACGCGGTCCGTGAATATCTCCCCGGCGATGTGCCCATCATCATCCGTCTGGCGCTGCCGCTCGAGGGGATTGACGAATCGCTCGGCCGGTTGCGCACCAACCTGTGGGTCGGCTCGCTGTTGATCTTTCTGCTGGCCGGCGCTGTCGGACTCCTGATGTCCCGCAGCTACACCGATCGTGTCGAGCGCCTCCGCGAATTCTCCCGCCGCGTCGCCGAAGGCGATTTTCGCCCGCTTCCCGCCGACGGCACCGGCGATACGTTGGAAGCACTGGGCTCCTCCCTGAACCAAACCGCCGCCCGCCTCGATCGCACCATTCGCACTCTCACCGAAGAGCGCAATCTTTCCTCCGCCATCCTCGGCTCGATGGTGGAAGGCGTCGCGGTGGTCAACGCCGCGGAACGCCTGGTCTTCACGAATCCGGGCTTCGCTTCCATCCTCGGACTCGATGTGCCGCCGGTGGCAGGCGCTTCGCTGGTGGAAGTCGTGCGCCAGACCGAGCTGATCGAAGCGGTTCGCCGCGTGCTTGCGGGAGAGCCCCGTGTGGAAGCGGAAATCGCCACCGGAACGCTGCGCCAGCATTTTTTTGCCGCCACCGTTGCCTCCGTTCGTGCTGGAGATACTTCCGGCGCCGTCATTGTCTTGCACGACATCACCGAACTTCGCAAGCTGGAGCGCATCCGCCGCGATTTTGTCGCCAACGTTTCCCACGAATTTCGCACCCCGCTCACCGCCATCCAGGGCTTCGCCGAAACCCTGATTGCCGGCGCCCAGGACGACCCGCAAAACCGCGGCCGCTTCCTCAACATCATTCTCGAACACGCCCGGCGTCTCGCGCGGCTCACCGAGGACCTGCTGAAACTCTCCCAGATGGATGCCGACCGCCTGGAACTCGAACTCCGTCCCGTCAAGGTCACCCAACTGATCGAATCGTGCTACGAAACCGCGCAGCGCCGCGCCGCCGAAAAAGAGCTCGTCCTCACGCTCGACGTTTCTCCCGGCTTGCCGGACGTCGCGGGCGACGCCCGCAGGCTGCAGGAAGTCCTGCAAAATCTGCTCGACAACGCCACCCAGTACACTTTGCCCGGCGGCAAAATCATCCTCAGCGCCGAGCCCGGTAACGAGGAGGTCATCTTCACCGTCTCCGATACCGGCATCGGTATCCCCACTGCCGATCAGCCGCGCATTTTCGAGCGCTTCTATCGGGTGGATGCCGCGCGCTCTCGCGAAGCCGGCGGCACCGGACTCGGCCTGGCCATCGCCAAGCACCTCATTGAAGTCCAAGGCGGACGCGTGTGGGTTGAGAGCGAAGTCGGTGTCGGCTCGAAGTTCCATTTTTCGGTCCCGCTCTTTGATCCCGAGCGCGCCGTGGCACGCTCAACTTCCCCCGCCTCCTCCGGTGGAGGCCGCGCCCCCCGCCCGGGCTCTCCCGGGGGCTCGTAACTCCCTTCTTTTCTTCTTATTCATGCCGTTGTCACCGCTCCGTAATGTTTCCGATGCAGACTTATCCAATCCGGTGGAGTTGTGCCGCACCCACGATCGCCGCGGAGGATCCGAATGACGCCATCTGCTGGCTTGACCGATGCGGTTCTCTACGACACCTTGGTCAACTATCTGATTTCCATGGCCCGCGTCGTGGAAAGCGCCATGAATCGCGCGCTGGACGCCGTCGTCGCCTTTGATAATCCCCGCACTTCCGGGCTTCCCGGCGAAGTCTTCCTACTCGAGCCGCGCATCAACGAGATGGAACTCATGATTGACGAGCACGCCATCCGCTTGTTGCGTCGCGGATCGTTCACCGACGACGAAATGCGCCTCATCGTCGCCGCGCTGAAGATCACCAACGATCTGGAACGCATCGGCGACATCGGCGTGAATCTCGCCGAGCGCGTCATTTCCTTGCGCGAAATGCCCGATGCCAGACAACCGGAAGAACTCGCGCCCATGGCCGAAGCCGTGCGCTCAATGGTTAGCCGCAGTTTGGGCGCGCTCATCTTCCGCAATGCCGAAATGGCCGCACAGGTTTTGGAATGCGACGATGTTGTCGATCAGTACCGCGACCGCATTTTCGAGAACCTGATGTCGCACATGACCCAGAACGTCGCGCTGGTAAGTCCCGGAATGCAGTTCGTGCTGGCCACCCGCCATCTGGAGCGCATTGCGGATCATGCCACCAACATCGCCGAAGACATCATCTTCTGGGTTCGCGGCCTGGATGTGCGTCACGGCCGCGGCTTGACTGTGCGCCCCGAATCGGAAATGACCACAATGGGAATGAGTTCCGAGGTCACCGAGAATTCACATGGCCTTCATTCGGATATGACTCCGAGGTGCGAAATTCTACGGGTTTGAACTTCACTCAATGTCCTACCTCGGGGACCGGCGCACCCCTGGCTCCGGTCCCTTCTCCTCCCCTTGGAAACAATTCGGCAGGCATCCCCTTGACCGAAAGGAAGAGTCCAACTACTGTAGTTAGATACGCTGATGAGAGCAGAGCCACAGCATCTTGGCATATTGACTGGGCGCCCCTGGCACATCGGGCTGAGTGTGCTTCTGGCCGTGCTGATTCTCTATAATCCCTTCGTGGCCATGTACAGCTCCCATGGTGTTTATGAGTTCCATAGCCTGCAGAGAAATCGGGCGACCGTCGGTTCTTCCGAATTGCAACATTTCAGCCCGGTCCAAGAAGACACCCAGCAAACAGATTTGGTTTTTGAAGAAAATCGGGAAGAAGTTGCGGTGCCAGCGGGTAATTATGTGGCCCGAGGGTTCGAGCGAGAAGAAATAATTCCGCAACCCGACGTGACCGCCATAGTCTGGTCGCGACCCCCACCTTCGCTTTAGATCCCTCTCAAACTATTGGCTCTGGTACAAAGGAGCTTGTGGGCCCCTGATTTTTTAGTTATCCCCGGTGTTCCCGGTTCTTCCATTTGAGCGCCCGCGAGGGTGATACTCGCGCCTAGAACATAAACGACAATCGTTAACTAAGGACACGCAATGTCAAAGAAGATTCAATGGCTCATCGCAGGTATCGCTTTTCTGGTCCTGATGGTGTTGTGGGTGGGATGGCGGCATGGAAAGACGGAAGCTGACGGCGGGGATCACGCGGTCAAAGGGAATGGTGAAATGGTGGCCGCGGTGGTCAAGGTCACTCGAGGAAAATTGGGCGCGCCCCTGACCTTAGCCGGCGCATTCAAGCCCTTCCAGGACGTTGACGTGCACGCAAAGATCGCGGGTTACATCAAGACGATCTTCGTTGACGTGGGCTCTCGCGTCACCGTGGGACAGACCCTGGCCATTCTGGAAGTGCCGGAACTGGCGGCGCAACTCGCAGGCGCCGATGCCGCCGTGAGGCGTTCGCGGGAAGAAATCAGCCGCGCGCAGGGAGACGTGCAACGCGCCAGGTCCGCTCATGTGGCCATCCATGCGATGTATTCACGGCTACAACAGGCAGCCCAGCAGAAAGAGGGATTGGTAGCCCAACAGGAAGTGGACAACGCGCAAGCCAAGGATCTCGAGTCGGAAGCCCAGGTGTCCAGCGCGGAAGCGGCGTTGAACGCGGCGCAGCAGGCGCTGGAAGTGGCCGAAGCGAACGCCAAGCAATATGCGGCGCTGTCCGAGTACACGCGAATCGTAGCTCCCTTCACGGGCGTAGTGACCATCCGGTACGCGGACACGGGTTCCTTAATCGCCGCGGGGACGGCATCCAGCACGCAATCCACACCGGTGGTGCGCATTGCCCAAATCTCGGTTTTGCGGCTGGTGTTGCCGATTCCAGAATCGATCGCGGGAGAAATCCGCCTGGGCGATCCGGTTAAGGTGCATGTGCAAGCGCTGAATGCGGATTACGTGGGGAAGGTATCGCGGTTTGCTGATTCGCTGGATCCGCAAACGCGAACGATGGAAACCGAAATCGATTTTCAGAATAGCGACGGAAAACTGCTCCCGGGGATGTACGTGCAAGCCATCGTGGCTGCTCCGGACAAGCGAGACATGCTGACGGTGCCGCTGGAAGCGGTGGAACTCGGGGCAGACGCCAGCCAGGGAAGCGTACTGGTGGTCAATTCACAAAATGTTCTGGAAGAACGAAAAGTGCAATTGGGATTGCAGGGAAGCACCCGGGTGGAAGTGCGCGCAGGATTAACCGAGGGAGAGCGAGTGGTGGTGGGCAGCCGAAATGAGTTCCGCTCCGGCATGAAGGTGGCGCCGAAGGAAATCGACACCAGCCATCCAGGCGGGGCGGAGGCGCAGTAATGCCAAAGTTTGCCCTGGCGTATCCCTATTTCATCATCATGTTGTGCCTGGTCGTCGCTGTCGTCGGCGTGACCACCGTCGTGCGCATGCCGGTTGACCTGTTTCCGCAGATCAATATTCCCGTGGTGGTGGTGGCCACATTTTATGCCGGAATGCCCCCGCAACAGATCGAGGCGGACATTACCGACACGTTTGAGCGGTTTTTCACGTTGGGAAGCAACATCGATCACATTGAATCGCGATCACTGACGGGCGTGAGCCTGATCAAGATCTATTTCAAACCCGGAACGGACGCCAACGCGGCCTTGAGCAACATCGCCAACCTGGCGATGGCCGACCTGCGCCGATTGCCGCCCGGCACCTTGCCACCAGTCGTCCTGAAATTCGATGCGTCCAGTTTGCCGGTCTGCCTGATCACCCTGGAAGGCAAGGGTCTGAACGAAACACAATTGAAGGACCTGGCGCAGTTCCAAGTAAGAAACCAGGTGGCCAATGTGCAAGGCGCATCCGTGCCGCAGCCGTTTGGAGGAACGTACCGGCAGATCCAGGTGTTCGTGGATCCCATTAAGCTGGAAGCACATCAGCTGAGCCTGATGGATGTGGTGAATGCGGTTAACAATTCCAACCTGATTCTGCCAGCCGGAGACGTGCGGATCGGCAACCGCGATTACAATATTTATGCCAACAGCCAAGTGCCTACGCCGGAGGATGTGAACAAGATTCCGCTGAAGAGCGTGGGGCTGGGATCCGTGCTGGTGGCGGACGTCGGAAAAGCCGAGGACGCAGGCGCCATACAGACCAACATTGTCCGCATTGACGGCCAGAAATCCGTGTACATTCCGGTGCTGAAACAGGGCGGCGATAGCAACACCATCGCGATTGTGAATGGAATCAAGGAGGCCACCAAACATCTGGTGGACATTCCGGACAGCCTGAGAACGGCGGTGGTGTTCGACCAGTCCGTTTTCGTAAAGACCGCGGTCAAGAATCTATTGAAAGAGGGCGGCATCGGCCTGGTTCTCACCGGCTTGATGATTCTGCTCTTTCTGGGAAGCCCCCGCGCGACCTTTGCGGTGCTGCTTTCGATCCCGCTATCCGCGCTCACGTGTTTCCTGGTGATGAGCGGGATGGGCGGGTCCATCAACACCATGTTGCTGGGGGGATTGGCGCTGGCGTTTTCACGTTTGATTGACGATTCGGTGGTGGTCCTCGAAAACATTTTTCGATTCATGGAAAACGGAGCGCCCCCCCGCGAGGCGGCGGAAAAAGGAGGCATGGAAGTGGCGTTGGCTGTGCTGGCGGCAACTTCCACCACCTCGATTGTGTTTTTTCCGGTTACCTTTTTCTATGGAGTCAGCCGGTACTTGTTTATTGACCTGGCGCTGGGCGTGGTGCTCTCGATTTTCGCGTCGTACATATTCGCGATGACGGTGGTGCCCTTGTACTGCGCGACCTTCATCCGGTTAGAAGGGCATGGAGAGGGGCATGGGGAATCCCACGAGAGCCCGAAGGGCCTGCTGGCGCGAGTGGTGCACCGGTTTAACGAGGTTTTCCAAAAGCTGCTGCTCTTTTACGAGAGGAAAGTGACGCAAGCGCTGGTGAATCCCGGGCGGACGGCCTTGTACATTCTGGGAGCAATCGTTCTGCTAATCGCCGGCGTTTTCCCCTTCGTCGGGCGGGCGTACTTCCCGCGCACGGATCCGGGGCAATTCGTGATTAATCTGAAAATGCCGACGGGGACGCGGCTGGAAGTTTCCGACAAGTACGTCGCGCGTGTGGAAGAGGAAATCCGATCGGTAATCCCGCCGCGCGAACTGGACATGATCGTCTCCAACATCGGCATCACCCCGGACTTGTCTGCGATTTATACCAGCAACTCGGCCATGCATACCGCGTTCGTGCAGGTCAGCCTGAAAGAGGAGCACGAGGTGGGAAGTTACGAATATATGGAGCGGGTACGGCGGAAACTGGCCAACGACCTGCCGCAAGTGAGCGCCTACTTCCAGGCCGGCGGCCTGGTGGATTCCGTGGTGAACCAAGGATTGCCGGCGCCGCTGGACATCCAGGTAAGCGACAACGACATCGGAGAGGCTTACGCCATCGCGCAGAAGATGGCCTTGTCATTGAAGGAGTCGAAGAACGTAAGCGATGTGCTGATTCCCCAGGACATCGATTATCCGGGACTCGAGCTGAACATTGACCGCGAACAGGCCAGCTTGCTCGGGCTGACGCCCAAGGAAGTAGTGGACAACGTTATTACCGCGTTGACCTCGAATGGAATGATTGCGCCAAGCTACTGGATCGATCCGCAAACCGGGAACAACTACATGCTGACGGTGCAATACTCGAATGAAAAGGTGGGCTCGATGACGATGTCCGATTTCCGCAACATTCCATTGCGGGCGAACACGTCCAAGGCGTACACCCCGTTGCAGTCGGTTGCCCGGATTGTGCCGATGAACACGCCAACCGAGGTGGATCATTACCAGTTGCGGCGGGTCATCGATGTTTACGTGATGCCGAAGACGGAAGACTTGAGCAAGGTAAACGCCGAGGTCAATAAGTTAGTAGGCGCGTTGAAGCTCCCAAAGAACGCCCGTGTAAGAGTCCAAGGGGCGGTGGTGGGAATGAACGAATCGTTTTTCCGGTTTGCTATCGGCCTGATGCTCTCGGTGGTCCTGGTCTATTTGATCCTGATGGCCCAGTTCCGGTCGTTCATCGATCCATTCATTATTCTGACGGCGATTCCGCCGGGCCTGACGGGAGTGGTGCTCATCCTGTTTCTCACTCACACGACGCTGAACATCATGTCATTGATGGGAGTGATCATGATGACGGGCATCGTGGTTTCCAACAGCATCTTGATCGTGGAGTTTTCCGGCATATTGCATGAGCGCGGAATGGGCCTGCAGCAGGCGGTGGTCGAAGCTTGCAAAGTTAGGCTTCGGCCCATTCTGATGACATCCCTGGCCACGCTGCTGGGCTTGATTCCGATGGCTTTGGGAGTGGAGGCGGGCAGCGAACAGTATGCGCCGCTGGCGCGTGCGGTGATCGGAGGATTGGGCGTCTCCGTGGTGGCGACCGTGTTTCTGGTGCCCGCCGTGTACCTGGTGATCCACGGAAGAAAGAAAGTGGCGACGCCGGAGGTGGCATCGTGAAGGCGGCGATCGGAATGGCGCTGGTGCTGGCACTGCTGGGGGAATACGGAGTTGCCCAGGAAAAAACAGGCATGCCCCCCGGAAATCCTCCGGCGGCAAATGCCGGAGAGAAATCGCTGACGATCCAGGAAGCGGAAGCCATCGGGCTGCGAAACAACCCGCAGATTACCGTGGGAAAATTGCGCGCGCTGCAAGCGCGCGAATTCGTGCGGGAGGCGCGCTCCGCTCTTATGCCCGAAGTGAATCTCAGCGTAACCGGCGTGGATTCCAATCCGGGCTCAAGAATAGCCGCGGGATTTCTCACCAACCCAACGCTGTATCCCCGCGCCGCGGTTGGAGCGACCGTCAATCAACTGATCACCGACTTCGGGCGCACCACGAATCTGGTGTCCAGTTCACAGTTTCAGGCCAAGGCCGAAGACCAGAATGCCCTGGCGACGCAACAGGACATTATTCTGGCGGTTGACGAAGCCTTCTACAACGTTCTGGAGACTCACGCATTGCTGCAGGTGGCGGAAGATACGGTGAAAACCCGGCAGACCCTTGTGGACCAGGTGCAGGCGCTCACCGATGCGAAGCTCCGCTCGGACCTGGATCTGAGCTTCAGCAAAGTGGACCTGGCGCGCGCAAAACTTCTGCTCCTGGAATCAGACAACAATTATGAAGCGTCGCTTTCCACGCTCTCCGCGATTCTTGGGTATCCGGACCGACAAAATTTCACGGCGCTTGATCCCGAGCAACCGGCCTCGGCGCCACCGCTGCTGGATCCCTCGCAACTGATCCAAAAAGCCTTCCAAATGCGGCCGGAAATCCAGGCATTGCAAAATGAGGTTATCTCCGCGGAGAAATTCAGCCGGGCGGAACACGATCTTTGGTGGCCCACCGTAAACGCGACCGGAGTTGTGGGGCAGGTTCCGGCGCGCGACGACCACGTGCCGAGCTGGTACGGCGGCGTGGGAGTGAATATCAACATCCCGGTGTTTAACGGCTTCTTGTTTAACGCCCGTGCCAAGACTGCCGATCTGGAAGCAGAAGCAAGGCGGCGCAAGCTGCAAGACGAGCAGGACAACATCGCCCGAGACGTGCGCAATAGCTGGCTGGACACGCAAAAAGCCTATGCGCGGCTTTCGGTTACGCAGCAACTCGAGGAACAAGCGAATCTGGCGCTGGAATTGGCGCAGGCCAGATACAAACTGGGCTTGAGCTCGATTGTGGAATTCAGCCAGGCGGAACTCCAGAAAACCGATGCGGACCTGCAGGATACCGATGCGAGATATCAGTACCGGCTCTCGCAAATTATGCTGGCGTATCAGATGGGCGAGAGACGCTGAGGAGCCGAATTTTTCCGGCAGCAGATAGCGCAAACGAATCATAGATCCGCCTGGTTCGATTGCGCCCTCCTAAAACTTGCACTGAAATCGTTACCCGCCACGGCCTGGTGACGGGCAGTCGTGTTCCATCGTCTAAAAGATTCCGCAGTGCTTCGCAAGCCGCGCGGCCAACTTCGAGTGATCTCGCAGCACCATTCACAAACCACAACGCCTTGTAAAGAAGCGAGATAACTTGCCATGCGGGGTGATTGTTACAAACTATTCACCGTGGATTGATATAGGCGTAAGAGTCACCACATACCTTCCAAGCGGGGTGGTAAGCATTTCCCGGCAACGACTTCGAAATCTGCGGCAAAAAAAGAGAGAGGCAATGAGAAAACTTGCATCACTAACACTATCGCTGTTCCTGCTTTCCGGAACGGCGTTTGCTGATTCACCGAAAGACACACCGAAAGATTCACCCAAGGAAGCGGCGCAGCCCGCGAAGACCGCAGCGGCAAAAGCCACGACGAAGACCAACGCGGAAATTGCAGCGGAGATGGAAGAATTGCGCCAGGCGCTCCAGATGCAGCAGGAACAGCTCCAGATGTTGAAGGAGGAGCTGGCCAAGCGCGACCGTCAGATTGAAGAAGCGCGAGAAGCGGCGGCATCTGCGAACGCGCGGGCGGCGGAAGCGAACACCAAGGCCAGCGAAGCGGTCACGACCTCGACGGAAGTGAAAACCACGGCGACCGCGCTGAACTCGACGGTAGCCAGTATGGCGGCGAGCAACGCGGCGGTGGTGAATTCGACGCTGGCCACTTCGGGCGGCCAACAGTCCACGTCGGAAGACAAGGGGCCGATGTCGATCCGCTACAAGGGCATAACCATCACTCCCGGCGGATTCATCGCGGCAGAAAGTTCGAGCCGCCAGCGGGCCACGAGCGCGGACGTGAACACGCCTTTCACCGCCATCCCCTACCCCGGGGCGGCGTTGAGCAAGGTGAGTGAGAACAACTTTACCGGACGTCAGTCGCGACTCAGCATGCTGTTTGAGGGCAGAATTTCTACGGCGAAGCTCACCGGCTATGTGGAGACGGACTTCCTGGGCGCAGGTGCGACTTCCAATAATCGCCAGAGCAACTCTTACGTGCTGCGGCAGCGGCAATTTTGGGGACGCATCGACCTCGACAACGGCTGGGCATTTTCCGGTGGGCAGATGTGGAGCCTGGCAACGGAAAACCAGAAGGGGATAGTAAACCGGAGCGAAGCCATCCCGTTGACGATCGACGCACAGTACCAAGTGGGATTCAACTGGGCGCGGCAATATGGGCTGCGCGCAACGAAAACGTTTAGCGACAAATTCGCGGTTGCGGCGTCAATCGAAGGTGCACAGGCTACGATCGGCGGGCGTGGATTCACCACGCTCACGACCACCAACCAGTCAACAGCCAGCGTTTCGGGCGTTACCAACTTCTTCTTCAACGCGCCGGGCAACGGCGGAGGTTTGTTCAACGGATTTGACGCCGCCGGCTATACGATTAACAAGCTTCCGGACTTTATTTTCAAGGCCGCGATCGATCCAGGATTCGGCCATTACGAGATCGTTGGCATTCTAAGTGAATTCCGTGATCGGATCTATCCATGCGCGGTCGTTTCGGTTGCCGACCCTTGCTCCATCAATACCGCCGTCACCTCGGCAAGCGCATTTGGAGCGTACAATGACTCGCGGACCGGCGGAGGATTTGAGGTCAGCGGCAGGCTGCCGTTGTTTAACAAGAAGCTGGACGCGAGCTTGAAGGGCGGTTATGGAACCGGTATTGGGCGTTACGCTTCCGCGCAATTGCCGGACATGACCGCGCGCCCGGATGGCGTCCTAGCCCCCATCCACGCGGCTAACTTCCTTGGCAAGTTGGAATTCCACCCAACGCCAAAACTGGATCTCTACGCGTACTACGGCGGCGAGTATGCCGCACGCGCCGGATACACGGGCTATACGACAATCAAGACTACCGTCTCTCCGGCGATCCCGGGCTGCGGTGCCGTGGGTCAGGCAGCTTGCCCCGGCGGTGGAGTACAACCTTCGTATCCCTCGCAGACGACGGTGGGCTCCGCGACGACCAGTTTTGGCGGCTACGGGAATGCCCTTTCTAATAACAGCGGTTGCTCGACTGAGACGCCCCCAGCCAACGCCGGACCGGCAGGCTCCGGGAACCCGAGCGGTGGCGGCGCTTGCGCCGGCGACATTCGGTATATCGCCGAAGGAACGGTCGGCTTCTGGCACCGGATCTACCAGGGCGAGAAGGGCCGGGTACAGTGGGGCATTCAATACTCCTACCTCTACAAGGTGGGATGGTCTGGAAGCAACAACGGCAGTGCAACCACCGTGGCGCCAAAGGCCGTCGACAACATGGTGTTCACCTCATTCCGCTATTACTTGCCGTAGTTC
Organism: uncultured Acidobacteriota bacterium; assembly: GCA_963781995.1. GTDB lineage: Bacteria > Acidobacteriota > Terriglobia > Acidiferrales > UBA7541 > Acidiferrum. Next base: position 490,207 of record CAWAHR010000001.1, read on the forward strand.
GAAGGCCGGGATAAGCGCCGAATCGCCGGAAGGGGCTGCTCGCGGGGTGGCCCCTTTCTTTTTGGCCCACAATAAGTGCGAGGCACTATAGTTAACATCCTTTGAATGAGCATGTTGTGAAGGGAGCCGGGGAATATTTCGGATATTTAACAGACTCTTGAGGGATTGTAACAATACTGTAACGGTGGATGGTCAGACTTGGACATCGTCGGCTAAACGGACGTGCTTGCGGGAGACAATCTCATGAAGCGACTTGCAGTGCTTGCAATTGGTATATTCGCGCTATGCGCAATCGTGGCGGCGGATAATCCGCTGCTGATCAATGGTGCGGGTGCCACCTTTCCCTATCCCATCTATTCCAAATGGTTTGATGTGTACCACACGAAGAATCCAAACATTCAATTCAACTATCAGTCCATCGGTTCCGGAGGAGGAATCAAGCAAATAACAGAGGGGACCGTTGATTTTGGGGCGTCGGATGGACCGATGAATGATGATCAGCTCAAGGTCTTTCAGGACAAGCGTGGCTCCGCGATCTTACACTTTCCAACGGTATTGGGCGCGGATGTGCCGACCTATAATCTTCCCGGGCTGAACGCGGTGCTGAATTTCACGCCAGAGGTGCTGGCGGGAATATTTCTCGGCAAGGTCACAAAATGGAATGATCCAGCAGTTGCTGGGGCGAACAAAGGTGTGAACCTGCCCGCGGCGGATATTGTCGTGGTGCACCGCTCGGATGGCAGCGGAACGACTTACATCTGGACGGACTACCTCTCGAAGATAAGCGACGAATGGAAAAGTAAAGTTGGCAAGGGCACTTCGGTGAATTGGCCCGTTGGTCTCGGAGGCAAAGGCAACGAGGGTGTGACCGGCCTGGTCAAACAAACGCCAAATTCCATCGGTTACGTAGAGTTGATATACGCCGTGCAGAACAACATTCCCTATGGATCGGTGAAGAATTCCTCGGGAGCCTTCATCAAGGCGGACCTGGCTAGCGTCACGGCTGCCGCTGCCGGCGCGGCCAAAGATATGCCGGAGGATTTCCGTGTGAGTATCACGAATGCTCCGGGGAAGACTGCTTATCCGATTTCCAGCTTTACCTGGTTGCTAGTTCCGCAGAAGATCCAAGACGCCACGAAGCGCGAGGCCATCAAAAGCTTCCTGGGGTGGATGCTGGCCGACGGCCAGGGTTCGGTGGAAGCGCTTTCTTACGCGAAGCTGCCGAAGGAAGTGGTCGAAAAAGAGAAGAAGGCCATCAACAATATTCAGTGAGTCTCCCGGAGAGCCGTGGCAACCACCAGTACAACATTGAAAAACGCGAGCCCGGTGATGGGCTCGCGTTCGTTTCTTGCCAGGCTGGTGGAAGGCGACGAAATCGCGCGGCTGGTGACTTTTCTGTTTGCGGCATCGGTGGTCCTGATAACCGCCCTGCTGGTGTGGGAGTTGTGGATAAATTCGGTTCTGCCGCGTCACAAATTCGGTTTACATTTTTTTATTACGCAGACATGGGATCCGATAGCAGATGATTTCGGCGCGTTACCCTTCATTTACGGAACTGTGGTTACCTCCGCTATTTCGCTTTTGATAGCCATCCCGCTGGGAATCGGAGCGGCGATTTTTCTCGCTGAGCTGGCGCCCGCGCGAGTTTCGGACACGTTGCAGTTCCTGATTGACCTCCTGGCGGCGGTTCCCAGTGTCATTTACGGATTGCTTGGTGTATTCATCGTCGTGCCGCTTGTCAGAACAGTGATATTCCCAGCCCTGAATAAACCGTTTGGATTTTTGTCGATTTTCAAGGGGCCGTCCTACGGTGTAGGTTTCATAACCGCCGGAATCGTGATGGCGATTATGGTCATTCCCTACATCATATCCGTTTCACGTGAAGTGCTGCTCTCCGTGCCGCGAGATCAGCGGGAAGCGGCCCTGGCCTTGGGTTCCACGCGCTGGGAATCAACCTGGAAAGTGGTGGTGCCCTTCGCGAAGACTGGCATTATGGGTTCGATTTTCCTGGCCTTGGCGCGCGCGCTGGGCGAAACCATGGCAGTGACCATGGTCATCGGCAATACGCCCAAGATTGCTGCTTCGCTCTTTGCACCCGGGTATTCGATCGCGGCGGTGATTGCAAACGAGTTTACCGAGGCCACCGGCGACCTCTATTTGGAGGCACTGATCGAGTTAGGCCTGGTTCTGTTCCTGTTGACCTTCATCCTGAATGGGATCGCGCGGCTACTAATTGTGCTGACCACTCAGAAAGGGAGCGGGGTGAGCGCTTGATGGGCGGCAGGCTGCGCTGGCGTAAATTTGTAAGTAACTTCATGCTGGCAATGACCGGCGTGTGCGCGGTGGTGTCTGTGCTGGTGCTCTTTTTCATTCTCGGCTACCTGCTCTTCAATGGCGGCACTTCGATCAACTGGGATTTTTTTACAAAGCTTCCGAAGCCTGTGGGAGAAGCGGGCGGCGGGATGGCGAACGCAATTGCGGGCAGCGGAAAGATTCTGCTGCTGGCTTCGTTATTTGGCGTGCCCATCGGGTTCCTGGGCGGGATTTACCTTGCGGAGTTTAGCGGGAAAGGGATGGCGTGGGTGGTACGGTACGCGGCCGATTTGCTGAACGGCGTACCATCCATCGTGATAGGCATTTTTGCTTACAGCTTGGTGGTACTGCCCTTCAAGCGTTTTTCGGCGCTTGCGGGGGCTTTTGCGCTGGGCATCATGATGATTCCGATTACTTTGCGCAGCACCGAGGAGTTTTTGAAAAGCGTTCCCCGGATGCTACGGGAAGGGGCCATGGCCCTGGGAGCGAGCAAGACGAGGACCATCGCAACCGTAATCGTGCCGGCTGCGTACCGCGGAATCATGACGGCGATCCTGCTAGCGTTGGCGCGCGTGGCGGGTGAAACGGCGCCGTTACTGTTCACCGCATTTGGAAATCGCTTCGAAAGTCACGGATGGTCGCAGCCGACAGCGACCCTTCCGGTGATGATTTATACTTACGCGGTTTCCCCTTATGATGATTGGCACCGGCAGGCATGGGCCGCAGGTCTGGTCCTGCTGGGGCTGGTTTTGATCATCAATATACTAGCGCGCACGATACTGTCGCGTGGCATCGCGGTTCCGAGGTCATAAGCATGCAAGCGTCAGCCAAGCCGGAGTTTTCCGTGAATATCACGACAAACTTAAGCACACCCGCCAGCCGCGAAACCTCCGCGGCGCTGCCCATGCGGATGACCATTTCGAAGTTAAATTTTTTTTACGGCTCCAAGCAGATTCTCTTCAACATTAACATGGGCATTGCGGATAAAAGAGTAACCGCGTTGATTGGACCCTCGGGTTGCGGGAAATCGACGTTGCTGCGCACCCTGAACCGCATGTACGAAACGGTCAGCACTTCGCGTTTGGAAGGCGAAATCCTGCTGGATGGCCAGAACATAATGGGCCAGGATGTGACTGCCTTGCGGCGGCGCGTGGGAATGGTGTTCCAGCGGCCAAACCCTTTTCCGAAATCGATTTACGACAACGTCGCCTATGGACTACGGATCAACGGCTACAAAGGATCGCTGGCCGATGCGGTGGAAAAGAGCCTGCGGCACGCGGCATTGTGGGAGGAAGTGAAGGATCAGCTGCACATATCGGCCTACGAGCTCTCCGGAGGCCAGCAGCAGCGGCTGTGCATCGCGCGGGCGCTGGCGGTTGAGCCGGAAGTTCTCTTGATGGACGAGCCTTGCTCCGCACTGGACCCCATCAGCACCGCAAAAATCGAGGAGCTGATGGTGGAATTGAAAAATCTGACCACCATCGCCATCGTGACCCACAACATGCAGCAGGCGGCGCGGGTGAGCGATTTCACGGCCTTCCTGTTGACGGGGCAGATCATCGAGTTCAGTCCGACGCCGCATTTATTCACCACGCCGAGCGATCCGCGAACGGAAGCGTATATCACCGGCCGTTTTGGATGAGTTGGAGAAGTTTTTTGTGTTAGAGCGGCGAGCGGTTGCCGGTAGACTGCAAGTGGGAAGGGCGCAATGGAACGTCACTTCGAAAAAGATCTGAATGAACTGAAGGAGAGGCTGCTGTGGATGGGCAGCCTGGCGGAGCGGGCGGTGCACCAGTCGGTGCACGCAGTGCTTGAATCGGACGAGCAACTCGCCAAGCGGGTGCTGGACGAAGAAGACGCGATCAACGAGCTGCAACTGGAAATTGACGATCGCGTGGTGCAATTGCTGGCCCTGCACCAGTTGATGGCGGTGGATCTGCGACTGGTCCTGGCGGTTTCTCGCATCAACAACGACCTGGAGCGGATTGGCGACCAGGCGGTGAATATTGCCCAGGGAGCTTTGCGCATCCTGCGGCATCCCCGGGTGAAGCCGTACGTGGATTTACCGCGCATGTCCGAGGTAGTGGAAGAGCAGGTGCGGAACTCGCTGAACGCCGTGGTGCGCCGGGACGTGGAGCTGGCGCAAAAAGTGATGTCCACGGACGACCAGGTGGATCATTACCGTGACCAGATTTTCCGAGAGTTGCTGACCTACATGATGGGCGATTCGAGTGTGGTGTTTCCGGCCTTCGAGTTGATCCTGGTAGCCAAGAATCTAGAGCGCATCGGCGATCACGCCACCAACATCGCTGAAGATGTGATCTATATCGTGCAGGGGCAGGACATCCGGCACCCGTCGGTGGATCGCCGCTAGCTTTTCAGCGGGCTGCGCGCGACGAGTAAACCGATTCCAATTAGCAGACTGAAGACGGAGAGGGCGATGCCTGCTTGGCGGTCGCCGGTGCGCGCGAACCGAACCTGAATTTCGGATTTGCCGGCAGCCACGGGAACGAGCATTTGATTCACGTCGTCCGGTTTTTCCGGAAATACGAGTCTGCCGTTCACTTGCACCTGCCAGGCAGGGTAGTTCAACAGGCGCAAGGCCACGCGTGCCGGCGCCGAACTCTCAACGAGGATTATTTTAGTGTCCGGTTGCCAGGTTTCGATCTGGACTTTAGCGCTTGGCGGCTTTGCGTCCGTGTCCTCCGCCGCCGGCAAAATTGTTGCCATCGGCGCGTGCTTCGGAAGATCCAGGTGATCGTCATCGAGCGGGTCGTACTCATCCACCCCTTCGTAGCCTGTCCCGCTGGTGATGGCTGCTTGCTGTGTGGACATCTCATCGGGATCCCACCAGGTATTCCGAGTCAAGAAAGCTCCCAGCGGAACTGAGAGAATGACCACGAGCACAAACCAGAGCCAGCCGCGCCGGTGGTCGATGGCCGCGGCAAGAAAGCAGCAGCAAACCAGCGCGAGGATGGACATCCAGCGCCAGGGAAATTGTACAAAACGAAGCTTGGGCAAGAGGCTCCAGAGGGGCGTGGTAACTCGCAGCATAAGCAGCGTGGCGGCGGCCCCTAGGACGAGCAGGGCTGCCCACGGAGAATTGGGAGCGCGTGAACCGGCGACATTTTTGGCGAAACGCCGAGAAGTGAGAGCGGTCAGTGCGGTCAGAAGAACTAGCGCGGTGGCGCAGAGAGAAAACATCCAGTTGAACCAGGTATGTTCCGGGTCATCAGTTCGGGTAAACAGAAAATTCTGGGAGGGCAGCAGGCCGCTAGCCAGGGCCTGGCCGATATTTACCCAGCGCTGTTCATAAGCGGCGGGCAGGAGATAAAACCCCGTGAGGCCCAGGCCGAGGGCCAATCCACCGATAGCGCTGACCGCAATTCGCCAAGAGCGTTGCACGAGCGCAGACGAGACGAAGAGAAGAGTCATGGCATAGCTGGCTATGACGCCAGCAGGAGCGTTGCACAGCCAAACGGCAGCGAAGGACAGGGCGAAGAGGGTGATCGCGGAAAGCCTTGTCTTTTCCTTCTGCAGCAGGCTAGCAAGGCGCAGGGCGGCCAATAGAAGAAGGGGAAAGATAGCGCAGGCAAGTTGTTCGGCAAAATCGCTGCGGACATAACTCAGGATCATCGCGTAGGGATTTGCCGCATAGAATGTGGCGCCCAAACAGGCGGCCCGAGTGGTGGTCAGCCGCCGCAATAGAAAAAAGGCCGACATGCCGGCAAAGGTCTGGGTCAGGAGAATGAAGGCCGCAGGGACCCAAGAGAGGGGGAGAGAGCGGCTGAGTGCTGCGCCCAGCATCCAGGACAACGGCGGATAAAAGATGTAGCGAGGTTCACCGAATCCGTAGTTGGTCCAGGCGGTCCACCGCGGGTACAGGATTCCATGTTTCCATTGGTAGGCAACGTCCAGCCAGGACGCCACATGGAACTCGAAATCGTGGCCCGATGCGCTGCCAAGCCAACAAAAAGGCAGCAGCAGGGCCAGGGAGGCGAGAAGCGATAGCGCCAGTGCGAACACCCAGGAAGGCAGACTATCTGGTACGTTGCGATTTGCCTGCGGCAATGATTCGTTCATCAGGGAGTCAGGAAATTGTAACCGTTTCTTCGGAAAATTCCGCGTAATGCGCTCATTTGCGTGCTCCGCAGAGCGAAACTGAGCGATAATACACGCGATTATGAGCGCTACGACGACAGGCGTTGAACCCATCATTGCCGCCAGCCACCTGGAGAAGTTCTATCCGCAGCCGGATGGCAGCCGCATTCAGGTGATCGCACCAACCGACATCGCGATTTATCCCGGTCAGATTATTGCATTGCTGGGCCCTTCGGGTTGCGGTAAGTCCACAATGCTGCGGATGCTGACGGGGCTTTCGCCGACCTCGGGCGGCACGGTTTTCTGGCACGGGCAGCCGGTGCGCGATGAATCGCCGAACGTGTCCATCGTGTTTCAGAGTTTCGCGCTGTTTCCGTGGCTGACCGTGCTTGAGAATGTGGAAGCACCGCTGGAGGCGCGCGGAGTAGCGGAAGTGGAGCGCCACAAACGGGCGCTGCGGATTATTGACGCGGTGGGACTGGACGGATTTGAGTCCGCGTATCCGAAGGAATTGTCGGGAGGAATGAAGCAGCGGGTTGGAGTTGCGCGAGCGCTGGTGGTAGAGCCGGAAGTGTTGTTCATGGACGAGCCGTTCTCCGCGCTGGATGTATTGACGGCGGAGACGCTGCGCGGGGAATTGATGGAGTTGTGGCTGGGGAAGAAAATTCCCACGCGGGCCATTTTCATCGTGACCCACAACATCGAGGAGGCGGTGATTCTGGCGGACCGCATCATCGTGCTGGGGCGAAATCCCGCGCACATTCACGCGGAATTCAATGTGAATATGGGGCATCCGCGGGATCGCAAGGATCCGCGCTTCACGGAGCTTGTGGATCTGATTTACAAGGCGTTGACGCAGCTAGACCATCCGGAGAGTCCGCTGGCAGAGCAGCACCGGGCAGCCGATACGGCTCGGCGAAAAGAGATTGTGATGCTGCCGCACACGCGGCCCGGGGGCATGGCGGGGTTGCTGGAAATCCTGGAGGACCACGACGGGCGGGCGGATCTGCACGTGCTCGCCGACGATTTGAGCCTGGAAGTAGATTCGTTGCTGCCGACGGTGGACACGGCCGTATTGCTTGGCCTGCTTAAGCTGGAAGAAGGTGACGCCATCCTTACCGCCGAGGGCAAAGCGTTCGCACAAGCGGACATTCAGGAACGCAAGGCCATCTTCCGCAAGACGGTATTGGCGAATGTTCCCCTGCTGCGGCAGATGCAGCAGGTGCTGAAATCGAAAGCGAACCGCACGCTGCCCGCGGAGTTTTTCCAGGACTTGCTGGACGAACACTTCAGCGAAGACGAAGCGCGGCGTCAACTGGAGACCGCCATCCAGTGGGGCCGCTACGCCGAACTTTTCGATTACGACGCGGCGAGCGGGAAGCTGACGCTCACTGAGACCTGATCTGCCCGTGCCCTCTCCCGCTCCTCTCTCACAGAGCCAGACTCCGCTACCGCCGGCGGCCGCGCGGCCGGCGGGTTCCCGCTGGGCGTATGCGTTCCTGATCGACATCGCGGTTTTCGCCTCTGTTTTCGCGGTGATTTACGGGGTGTATTCGATCGGGCATTCCTGGCTCGGGCCGGTGCGCGTGGAATCGGAAATCTCGCAGGACCCGCGCAGTTTGCCTTTATACGCGCTGTATTCGCTGGTGCGCATTCTGGTGGCGTATTTCCTGAGCCTGATTTTTGCATTGGCCTATGGTTACCTTGCGGCAAAGTCCCGCCGCGCGGAGATCATCCTGATTCCGCTGCTGGACATACTGCAGTCCATCCCAGTGTTGAGCTTTCTGCCGGGTGTGATGCTGGCGATGGTGGCGCTGTTTCCGAGCCGACAGCTGGGAGTGGAACTCGGCTCCATCATTTTGATCTTTACCGGGCAAGTATGGAATATCGCCTTCAGTTTTTACTCTTCATTGAAAACCGTGCCACGCGATTTGCGGGAAGCCGCCATTATTTACCGCTTCAGCCGCTGGCAGAGATTTGTGGAGCTGGACCTGCCTTTTTCGACGATCGGACTGGTCTGGAATTCCATGATGTCGGTGGCTGGCGGATGGTTTTTCCTGATGGCCTGCGAAATGTTTGTTCTGGGCGACAAAGATTTCCGCTTGCCGGGACTTGGTTCGTATCTGCAGACCGCTGCAGGTCACGGCAATACGCGTGCCATGTTGTGGGGCCTGGGGGCGATGGTTGCGGTGATCGTGCTGATGGACCAGGTCATCTGGCGGCCGGTGATTACCTGGGCGGACAAATTCAAATTTGAGCAGGTGGAAAGCGCGGCCAGTCCGCACAGCTCGCTGCTGAATTTCATCCGCAAAGAGTCCCACTTGATCCGGTTTTACCGGCGGATTCTCCATCCAGTGGTGGAATGGCTGACGGCAAAATTTGCCAGCGGGGCCAAACGGGCGGCGGCGAATTGGAAGGCCAATCCGGCAACCAGGCAGCGCGCTTGGTTTGGGTGGATTTTCGCGGGCGTGGGCGTGGCGCTGGTGATGTTTGGCGTTTACCGGGCGACGGGCGAGCTTGCGCAGCTTCACCGCGAAGATTATGCCGAGCTATTGCGCAGCGCTGGGCTGACGTTTTTACGCGTGAATCTGGCGCTGATTTTGGGAGCGCTCTGGACCGTGCCAGTGGGTGTCGCCATCGGGTTCAGTCCGCGGTTGGCGCGTATCATGCAGCCGCTGGCGCAGCTGGCGGCTTCGATTCCGGCGACCGCGTTGTTTCCAGTGCTTTTGCTCATTCTCATCCGCATGCGGGGAGGCGTGGAAATTGCGGCGATGGCGCTGATGCTGCTTGGAACGCAGTGGTACATCCTGTTCAATGTGATTGCAGGAGCGATGGCTATCCCGACGGATTTGAAAGAAGTCGCGAGCATATTCAAGTTCGACTCACTGGACCGCTGGCGGTATCTGATTCTGCCGGGAATTTTTCCGTATCTGGTTACCGGCCTGGTGACGGCCTCGGGCGGCGCGTGGAACGCCAGCATCGTGGCGGAATATTTTCATTTTCAGGGGCGAATCGTGAAGGCGCCGGGCTTGGGAAGCACGATCAGCAGCGCCAGCGATGCGGGGCGTTTCGATTTGTTGCTTGCGGCGACGCTGATCATGGCGGTGATCGTGGTGCTGATCAACCGGTTGTTGTGGCGGCGGCTGTACCGGCTGGCGTCAACGAGATTCAAGCTGGAAGCGTAGTGCTCAGGTTTTGCGGAGTTCGCGGCTCAAATAAATAATCTGGCCGGCATGATGGTAGAGGTGGCTCGCGCAGCGGAGAAAGAGCGTGAAACGGTTTTTGGCGTCCGGTTCGCGTTCGGCAGAATAAGGCGCCGCCCAATCTGATTCGTTTTGCTTTTCGATGGTGGCGATCACCATGGCAATCGTTTCATCGAATTTCCCGAGGACCTCGGCTTTGGGCGGTTTGCGCGACTCACTAAATTCGAGATCGCGATGACGGACGTAGCGGGTGCCTGCGATTTGCGATCCGATGTAGTAGCTGAGGTTCCCGGTAAGGTGCAGGATCAGGTGGCCGACGCTGTTGCCATAGGAAAAAGGGTTGTGCCAGAACTGATTCTCGGAAAGTACGTCCACCCATTTGTGAACTTCTATAGCACGGTTGCTGTATTCGCTCGCGAACGCGGCACCGATAACGCCGGAAAGTTCAGTCATGGCCAAGCCTCCTGGAATCAATGCGCGGAGCCCGTGTTATCGTTGCGGTAGATTACGCCCTCTTTCATCACGAATAAGGCGTGCTCGACCTGGCGAATATTTTGCGTGGGGTCGCCAGGGACGGCAACGATGTCCGCGAATTTGCCGGCCTCCAGGGTCCCAATTTTATCCGCAAGACCGAGGAGCTCCGCGTCGGAGGACATGCTGGTCTTCAAGGCGTCCACAGGCTTCATTCCCAAGTCCACCATCTGATGAAACTCTTCCGCGTTGCGCCCGTGGGGATAGACGCCGGCGTCGGTGCCCAAACCAATTTTCACGCCCTTGACCATCGCGCGCTGGAAAGTGGAATGGATAGCGGCCATCGCGGCGCGCGCCTTGGCCTCGATCGCTGGCGGCATGTACACACCGTGGTCAAACTTTTCCTGGATGCCCTGGATGGCCATGAGCGTGGGGACGAGGTAAGTGCCACGCTGCTTCATCATGTCCAGGGCCTCGTCATCAAGAAAGCTGCCGTGCTCGATGGAGTCAATGCCGGCGCGGATGGCGCGCTTCGCGGCTTCGGCACCGTGGGCGTGCGCGGCGGTTTTCCTGCGTAGGGCGTGGGCTTCATCCACGATGGCGTTAAGCTCTTCCTGCGTGAGTTGCGGAGTATCCACATCGTCAGTTGGGGACAGCACCCCGCCAGAGGCGCAGACCTTGATCATGTCCGCGCCATATTTGTGATCGAGACGGACGGCGTACCGCGCCTGTTCGGGGCCGTTGATGACGCCTTGCAGCGGACCAGCTTCGTGGCCGAAGAGGCCCTCACGGTAACCGTCCTCGTGGTCGCAATGTCCGCCAGTGGCTCCGAGGGCGTATACGGTGACCAGCATGCGGGGACCCGGAACGTCGCCGTTGCGAATGGCGTTGCGCAGGCCGACGTCGAGATAGTCGCTGGACCCGACGTCGCGCACGGTTGTGAAGCCGGCCATCAAGGTAACCCGCGCGTTGACGCTGGCGTCGAGCGCTCTTTCGGCGATGGTTTTCTGAAGGGAGTCCAGCCGCGCCTGCTTGTAATCGTCGGAATAGGGGAAAGTGAGGTGGGTGTGGGCATCAATGAAGCCGGGGAGGAGCGTGGCGTCGCCAAAATCGATTAGCTGTGCGCCGCTGGGGATGGTGGCGCCGGGGCCGACTCCGGCGATTTTGCCGCCGGTTACCACGATCAGGCCTGGCGTAACCACGGCATTGCTCTTACCATCAAAGAGCCGAGCTGCCTTCAGAACATAAGATTTGTCGGCAGTTTTTTGTCCCTGTCCAATTCCAGGCGCCCACAAAATCAGGCTGCAGAAAAAACTGAGCAGTACTTTGCCACGCATGGTTAACTCCTTTTGGGCTTCGGCGCGCGAAGGAAGAGCAGACTTTATCTTGCCAGCCACAAAAGTCAACAGGAAGCCGTCGGCGGTGCACCAGCCGAGGCTTTTCTGAGAGACATCTTACAGGACAATCGGAGAAGCGCCAGTGGGAGGAGTCCCTAAGATTCGGGTTCGAAAGGTGAACGAAGCTCCCATGCGTGAGAGCCGCGAGTATGTTCTGTATTGGATGATCGCCAGCCGTCGGCTGCATTTCAATTTTGCGCTCGACCGGGCACTGGAACTATGCGCCGCGCTTAAGAAGCCGCTGGTGATTTTCGAGGCCCTGCGGATTGCGTATCCGTGGGCCAGCGACCGGCTGCACCGATTTGTGATCGAAGGAATGGCGGATAACGCGCAGAGGTGCAAGGCTCGCGGGGTTCGCTACTACCCGTATATAGAGCCCACCACCGATGCCAGCAAGGGATTGCTTGTAGCCCTTGCGGAGGGCGCCTGCACGGTGGTCACCGATGAGTTCCCGTGCTTCTTTCTTCCCCGGATGGTGGCCAGCGCGGGTAGACGCCTGACGGTGCAACTGGAGGCGGTGGATTCCACCGGCTTGCTGCCCATCTATGCGAGCAAACAGGCCGCTGGGCGTGCGTTCGATTTCCGCCGGCATCTGCAAAAGCAATTGCCGCAACATCTCGGGGATTTTCCAGAAGCGGATCCGCTCGCAAAATCAGAACTGTTACCTGCGCCGACCTTGGCCGGAAGGATCCGCAGGAACTGGCCTGCGGCTTCCCAGGGGTTGCTTAGGAGTGACCCGGCGCAGTTGAAACGATTGCGGATCGATCATTCCGTGCGTCCCGCCGAGTTGCACGGTGGGCACACGAACGCCAAGGCCCGCATGCGGGAGTTTTTGGAAGGAGGATTCGCTCACTACAGACAAAAGCGCAACGAACCGGAACTCGATGCATCGAGCGGGCTTTCGCCTTATCTGCATTTTGGCCACTTGAGCGTGCACGAAGTGTTCGCCGGATTGGCTCGCCGCGAAAAATGGAAACCGGAGAAAATTTCCCTGCGCGCGAACGGCAGCCGCGAAGGCTGGTGGAACATGAGCTCGAACGCGGAGAGCTTTCTCGACGAGATCATCACGTGGAGGGAAGTGGGATTCAACTTCTGTTCGCATCGCGCGGATTACGACAGATATGAGTCGTTGCCCAAGTGGGCGAAAAAGACTCTTGAGGAGCACGCCGGGGATCAGCGCGACCATCTCTATGAGCTGGAAGAATTCGAAACCGGCAAGACCCATGATCCGCTTTGGAATGCCGCCCAGATGCAACTGGTGCGAGAGGGGCGCATCCACAATTACCTGCGCATGTTGTGGGGCAAGAAAATCCTGCAGTGGACGCGCTCGCCGCGGGAAGCCGCGGAGATCATGATCCATCTCAATAATAAATACGGCCTGGACGGGCGAGATCCCAATTCTTACAGCGGAATTTTCTGGGTGTTGGGCCGTTATGACCGGCCGTGGGGGCCGATTCGCCCAGTATTCGGATCGATTCGTTATATGAGCTCGGAAAATACCGCTCGCAAGGTTTCCGTGAAGAATTACATCAAGAAGTATGCGCCGGATGAGTTGGAGCAGCGGAAGCCAGGGCAAACCGAAGTCCCAAGGAAAAGCGGCCTTCGGGAAAGTCGCAGCCCAGGATGTTAAGATCAGTACGCGCGAGAGGTTGCAAAGATGATGATGATGGCTGAGGTTTTCACTTACCGTAGCAAAATGCCCGCCTCCGCTGAAGAGGTTTTTCGCTTTCACGCGGAGCCCGGGGCGTTGGAACGTCTGACGCCACCTTGGGAAGGAGCCCAGGTTGTAGAGCGGACCGGAGGGCTGGATCAGCCGGGATCGCGGGTAACTTTACGGGTTTCCATTGGGCCGATTACGCAGGATTGGGTGGCGGAACATCGGGAATGCCAACCCGGCCGGATGTTCCGCGATGTGATGATCGAAGGACCCTTTCCACGTTGGGAGCACACGCACACGTTTGTGCCCGAAAGCGAGAAAAGCAGTTGGCTGGAAGACCGGGTAGATTTTGAGTTTCCGCTGGGTTGGCTTGGGAAAGCGATTGGCGGCGGATATACGCGCCGCCGGCTGCAGCGGATGTTCGCCTGGCGGCACCAAGTGACAGGGGATGAATTGGCTGCGCGGGCAGCAAAAGGGCAGCACTGAAATGTCGGGAAAACAAATCGATCCAGCGCTTTTGAACCAGTACACGACGCAGAAGAATCAGACACTGGCGGCGCTCCTGGAGACCGGCCCGGTCCTGCTGGTGTTTCTGCGGCACTTTGGTTGAACATTTTGCCGCGAGGCGGTCGCCGAGCTCGTTAACATCCGCAAAGAAATCGAAGCCAAGGGCCCGCAACTCGCTTTCGTGCACCTTTCCAGCGACGAAACAAGAGCGCAGAAGTTTTTTGCCCCGCACAAGTTAGAAGCCGTGCCGCGGATCGCGGACCCCGAGGGGCGCTTGTACCAGGCTTTTGGCCTTGTCCGCGGCAACCTGCGGCAATACATTAATCTGGAAAGCATTTTGCGGATGGTGAAAGCGTGGCTGGATGGCCATTGGGCGGGCCTCCCCGCGGGCGATGTCGAGCGCATGCCGGGAGTATTTCTCATGGTGAATGGAGAGATCCGCAGAGCATTCCGCCATAAACTGGTGTCTGACCGGCCCGACTATCTCGCGCTGGCCACGGTGAGCTGACGCCAAGAGGCTTTTCCATGGCCACGAGCCAGGCTTGCGGAAAATCCGCGGAGAACGCGATGTTTATAGGCAGACGCACGTGTCCTTTGTGTTTTGTTCGCGTCCCGTGGACCACGGCGCTGGCGCACTCCTATGAAATTAGTTGCCCTGCCTGCCATACGCCGCTGGAACTCTCGCGATTTACGCGCGTGGTGAGCGCGCTCGGGGGGATCGTGGGCGCTTTCGTGGCCGTTCATCTGTTTCGGGGCATGTTCCACCGCTCTCTGTGGGCAGCGTCGATCATGGCGGCCATTCTAGCCTTTGGATTCATCTCCGCGCTATGCGCGATGATTGCCGGCGACCTGGTGGTCCGGCCGAAGGTCTAAGCCACTGGTTTTCCACACCTATAGGCGTAACGGACCATCGGTACTATTGACCCACTTGCACCCCCCGCGCAGACTCGCGGAAATGGCGTCTTTTGCTCAGTTTTTGGGCCGCAAAGTGACCGTACAGTACCGCGTCGGCGATGTTCTCCTGCCCGCTTCCGGCACGTTTGCGGCAGACTCCGGACGCTCGATCTTCCTCGAGCAACATGTGGAGCAGCGCGGAAAGCAAAGTTACTTCCGTTGGGAGATTCCTTACCAATACATTCATCGCATCGAGGAGTCAGAAGAGCCTGCGGAGCAACCCGTGCCTCAAGAAGCTGCGGCCGCAGCCCCAGAAAATCCGCAAGCTGCCGCGGCGGGGGCTGGCCGTTCTTCGCCTGCACCCGTTCCCATGATCGGCTTCCCACGGAGCCCGAAAACCGTTTGAGCATTTCCACCTAACCACCTCCTTCCGCGAATCGGCTACAATCCTTCAGCGCAACTTACCGGCAGAGGAATCCCTCGATAAGGGATTCGCCAGGAGGTAATCCATGAGCAGTGCAATGCCTTCCCGAAAGATCGGCTTCCTTGGTCTCGGACTAATGGGGCGCCCGATGAGCCTGAACCTGCTCAAGGCGGGCCATTCGGTGACGGTGTGGAATCGCACAGCTGCGCGGGCGTCGGAATTGGTGGCGGCGGGCGCGGCTCTGGCAAAAACCCCTCGCGAGGCCGCTGCCGCATCGGACATACTCTTCAGCATCGTCAGCGACCCGCCGGCGCTCGAAGAAATACTTTGGGGGCACGAGGGCAAAGACGACGGAGCGCTGGCGGGATTGCGCCCAGGGAGCATTTACGTCGACTCCAGCACGATTTCCCCGGTGCTGGCGCGGAAGATCGCGGCGGTGTGCGGCGAGCGCAACGTCCGGTTTCTGGATGCGCCAGTGACCGGAGGGGACTGGGGCGCGCGCGAAGGTAATCTGGTGTTCATGATCGGAGGTGACGCGGAGACGTTGCGGGCGGTCGAGCCGGTGCTCGGGGTGATGGGAAAGAAATGGTTTCACCTGGGGCCGAATGGCGCGGGCCAGACGATCAAGCTGGCGATGAACGCGATTTTGGCGCTGCAGGTTGGGGTGATGGCCGAAGCCCTGGCGATTGTGAAAAAAGCGGGACTTGGCGAAGCGCAACTCATCGAAGTGATGCAGGCGAGCATGGCGCGCTCGGGGGTGCTGGATGTGAAGGCGCCGCTGATGGCCAAAGGAGAGTACAAGCCGAGCTTTCCGTTGCGGCTGATGCACAAGGATCTCGGGCTGCTGCTGGACCTGGGAAATCAATTGGGTGTGGCACTGCCGACCACGGCGGCCGCGCGCGAAGTCTACAGTTACGTTAAAGGCGAAGCCAAAGAGGACCTGGACTACTCCGCAGTGATGCGCTTCTGGAAAAAGTAGCGCGAAGCGCCCGGCAATCCCTCGGCTGCCAGCGTCTTGGCGCTATTTGTATCCCTTTGGCGGGAAAAAGCCGATCGGGAGATCGCGGGAAGTGCGCAGGCCTGCGGGAGCCTCCAGAATCGAAGGGATCGAGTTGACAGCCACCGACGCGGTGGCAATATCCCCATGCGAGCCGCCCGGGATGATCAAACTGATGTTGGGGTAGCCCGTGAGTTCAACGGTGTCGGCGGGATCCTTGGCGCCGACGTACATCTGAAGCTCCATGTACACGAGCTCTTTTCCTTCGGAAAGACCGCGGGCAATTTGGTGGACGCCGGCGGCCTGGCCGGGTTCGACGGTAAGAAATTCAGTTTGCACGCGCTCCGCGGCGACTTTGGGTTCGATAGTTTCCGTGATCTGATCCACGCGGAAGCCCAGGCTGTCGGCGACCATGGCGACAGATTCGGGAAGGCCGACGTGCTTGATAGTCCCTTCTTTGACCTTGGCGCGGAATTCTTCCACGCTTAGGCCGGCGCCGATTTTTTTCTGCAAGGGCAGACGCCGCTTGGCAGCGTCCACGATGCGCAGCGCCTTGGCGTGCTCGATGCGTTGAGAGACAGCGGCAAGAGTAATCACCAGCTTGTCCATGACGAAGCCGGGATTCACGCCTGTTCCGACTAGGGCGACGCCGTTCTCCTTCGCAGCTTTGTCCAATTGCGTGGCAAGCTCCGGATGGGTGCGGAACGGATAGGAGAGTTCTTCGCAGGTGGAAACCACGCAGGAGCCCACATCCATACATGCCAGCAATTGATCCATCACATTCGGCAGCGAAGAAGAAGTGGTGTGCATGACAATGTCGGCGGACTGTTCCAACACGCCTTTAATATCCCCAGAAACTTTCACGCCCCAGGGCGCGTCCGCGGCTCCAACCACTTCGCCCAGATCCTTGCCAATTTTTGCCGGATCATTATCAATGGCACCGACGATCTCAATGGCTTCTTTTTCCCGCATGAGTTTCAAAATAGAGGCGCCGATCGGCCCGATACCATATTGAATTGCACGAATTTTCTTTTTCACGACAATCTCCGTTCACACGACTGCAAGCACAGGCACAGCACGGGAATTCGCTGGAAGCGAAACCATAAGCGTACTGGAAATTGCCAGAGCGTTCAATCGCACGAACGGCTTGCCGATTGGAATTCTTGCCGCGCGGTGCCGGTCCACGCATAATGGAGCCAGCTTCCGGGCCCGTTCGGGAGGGGATGCATATGCCTGCACAGAAATTGAGCGACGCGGAAATTCAGAAGCACTTGCAAGATGCCAAAGGCTGGAGCCTGGTGAACGGCAAATTGCACCGGGCGTTCGAATGCAAGGATTTTGTGGCCGCCTTCGGGAAAATGACCCAGGTGGCCTTGGCGGCGGAGTCGATGAATCACCACCCAGAGTGGTTCAACGTCTGGAATAAGGTGGTCATCGACCTGAATACTCACAGCGTGAAGGGCATCAGCAATCTGGATTTCCAGTTGGCGGCCAAAATCAACGAGATTTTTGGCAGCTAGGCTGCCGCGGCTGAATGATCGGCGTCCACCACTCTGAAAATCGCAACCGCGGGCGCTGGCTGATTGCGCTGCGCTGGCTGGCGTCGGCAGCGGTAATCGGCGCTTTGCTGTACTTTCTTCCGCTGCATCTGCTGACCGAGGCGATCCGCCGAATTCCTGTCACTACTTTCCTGGCCGTTGTTTTCGGGTATTTGTGCGCACATGCCGTGGGAATCGCCAAGTGGCGCATGGTGGTGAACGCCGCAGGCGCGCAGTTGGATTTCCGCACCTGCGCGCGATGCTACTGCGGAGGTCTCTTCGGCACGCTGTTTCTGCCGTCCATTATTGGCGGAGACGTGGTTCGCCTGGCGGTGGGTTTGCGGCGCAGCCCGAATCCGGCCGGGGTGCTGGCCGGTAATTTGGCGGACCGTTTCATGGACGTGGCGGCACAGACAGGACTCGTGCTCATTGGCGTCGCTTTGCTTCCGGGTGCGCTGCCGGCAACCATCCAGGCACAGGCGCTGAAGGCCTTGCTGTATTTGAGTGTAGGATTTGTGTTGCTGCTTTTCCTTACCCTGCTACTCTACCGTCCTCTGTTTGGAGGGCGCTCGATCCGTTTTCGCCGGCGCATTGCGCGCCTGCGGCTTGCGCTCCGCGGTGTGTCTGGGACTCCTCACATCCTGCTATTTGCGTGGCTGCTTGGGACGGCAATTCAATCCACGTTCCTGGTGCTGACGGCGCAGCTGGCGGAATCTTGCGGCCTGATCTTGCCGTTGCGCGACTGGTTTTTTGCGTGGCCATTGGCGAAGCTGGCTGCGGTCTTGCCGCTCACTCAGGGAGGCATTGGGATTCGAGAGGCGGCGCTGGTCGGACTGCTGTCCCCGTTTGGGGCAGCACCGCCTCTTGTTCTTGCTGCGGGCCTGGTCTGGGAAGCGGTGGTGATTACTGGAGGTCTCATGGCAGGACTGACGGCGTTTCTTCTCGGACGAGGGGAAGGCGTACAGCAACCGCTGTAGTCCTGGACCGATGATCCCTGGCGGATGAATCGGCCAGACAAACACGAAGCATCATCCTTTTTTGATTGACACCTGCGGTCCCCGATGTTAGAAAACCCGAAAGACGAGCCCTCTGGTGGTGAGTCTCCTTCGTGATGGCAGTCGCGAAACGCGAGTGAGATGCAGGCCTGCCTGGCAGGGCGGGCGCTGCTGTACTCCGCTGAGGGTTTGGATCGCAATACCACCCCACCCCGGGAGGCGTAAACCTTGTGTTTTCGCCTCCTTTTTATTTTCTTTCGCCATTTTCTTATAATCGTTGGCTGTGCGCATGAGGTGCATCACTATCCATGGCTAACCCGGCTGCTGCGCTCCTGGAGTTGCGCAATGTTTCCGTGGTGCGCGGGGACAATCTGGCTCTCGACCGCATGTCTTTGCGTATTGAACAAGGTGAGCATTTGTGCGTCCTGGGTCCCAATGGCTGCGGCAAGTCCACGCTGATTAAGACGCTGACGCGCGAGTGCTATCCACTTGCTCGCGAGGATTCCGGCATCCAAATCCTGGGCCACATCGATAAGAGCGAAGGCGTTGTCAAGACACAAAACTCCGGTGCAGTGTTTTTCTCACCGCGTTTCGTCCAGAGTTGGTGGAGAACCGAAGCTCTGTAACTCATACGGTGAATCAGCTTACTGCGGATCGCTCCGCCAACCATCGATACGACCTAACCATCGGCCATGATTCTTCTATCCGAATCCCGGCTCTCACCGGGACGGGAGCGCCCAATCAACCCTCCGGGCTAGCTTGCGCCATCCAGGGCCACTCGTGAGCTGCTCCCGACGCGAGCGATCTCTGGATATGCGGTATTGGTTCTCAGCATCCAGTAGAGTCGCACGGCCAATTTCCTGGCCGCCGCCACTTTGGCCACTCCTCGCGGCTTGGTGTGGCAGCGGTGTAAATACTCGTTGCGAAATCCTTCGTCATACCGCACCACGCACTGCGCCGCTTCCACCAGCAGCATGCGCATGAAGCGGTTGCCCTGCTTGCTGATCGATCCGAAGCGCTGATGCCCGCCCGAACTGTACTCCCGCGGAATCAGCCCCAGATAACTGGCCACCTGCTTGCCGCGGGGAAAGCGCGAGACGTCGCCCATGGTCAGCACAAAGGCCATCGAGGTGATCGGCCCCACGCCCGGCTGGGTCATCAGCAAGCGCGCTCGTTCATTTTCTTCGGCGACGTTCTTCACCGCTTCGTCCAGCGCAGCGACCTGCTCGTTCAACATGCTTCTTAACTTAAACAGGTCTTCTCGCCGCCGGCTGGCCCAAGGCGCGAGCGGCAACTCACAGAGCACTTTCTCTCCTGCGGCGCTCCACAACCTCCGCCCTTTGGTGATGCCTTTGTTCATCGCCAGGTGCTGCAACTCGTTCTTCACCTGCACGCGCATGCGCACCAGCTTGTAGCGGTGCAGGAGCAACTGCCGCAGATCCTTCTCCTCGCTGGAAGGCGTCCAGATCCGCGGAAACCGATTTTCCACCAGTAACTGCAACAACAGTCGCGCGTCCCGCGGGTCGTGCTTCTGCTGCCGTGGATCGCACGCGCGAATTTTCGCCGCATCGCCAACCCACACTTCGTGTCCCAACTTGCCGAGCAACTCCAAAAACCACTGGCAGTTGCCAGTGGCCTCGATGCCCACACGCACCGGGACCGTAAGACGCCGGTAAAATCTTTCGGCGTCTCCCGAGGAGTGCACCAGCTTTTCGTTGTTCGTCTCTCCACTGGCCATGTTCAACCAACAAACCTGTTGCCAACTAGGGTGAAAATCACATCCAATAAGGATCATCGAAGGCTCCTTCCTACCGATTGCTTCGGTTCTCCAAACAGAAGCATACTCGGTTCCGAACGGAGCCTTCGCTCTTATGCAATCAGCCTGTGGAATATCTTCGAATTGCGCTCCCTGCTGGGCATCGTTTCTCCAGACCTGTTGGCCGCCTGCACCACCGATGCGACGGGCCTGGATGTGGTGCTTTCCGGGTTCTTCAGTAGCACGCGCATATTTCCCAACCACCAGCCGCTAGCAGAACATCGAGAACGCGCGGAGGCGGCGCTGGCGCGCCTTGGGATCACGCACCTTGCAATGCGTCCTCTGGTGGAAATGTCCTCGGGCGAAGCCAAGCGCACGCTTATTGCGCGAGCATTGGTGCACGAGCCGCAGACGCTGTTATTCGACGAACCGGGGAACGCGCTGGACATCGCCGGGCAAGTGGAACTCCGGGACACCATGAGGGAACTGGCGCGGGCCGGCCTGGGGATCCTGCTGGTGACCCATCACGTGTCGGAAATCATTCCAGAAATTGAACGGGTGGTGTTATTGCAGGGCGGGCGCATCCTCGCCGACGGGGCAAAAGAAACTGTGCTTACCGACGAAAAATTGTCCCACTTATTCGGCGTTTCCGTGCGGCTGTTCCGAGAAGACGGTTATTTCTATCTGCACGCGTGAGGGCGCGCGGGAGTTACTTTCCTGCGAGGCTGTCCGCAATGTCAGCGGCGATAGGGATGCGCACCGTTTCGTGTTGGTAAGCTTTGACCATCAAGAAAATCCAAAGTACGAAACCGAGGAGTCCGAGGAGTGCGAAGAGCCCCCAGCCCACAAAGTGGCCCATAAAAAGGAGCCCGATACGGAGAATGGTCAATCCGCCAAACACGGCGATAGATTGCGCCGCGTGGAATCTAACCCATGCGCGCTTGTCAATCAGCAGGAAGATGATCCCGGTGACCCAACCGACCGCGTAGCAAAGCAGGCCGGCGACGTTTTCCTGCAGACCTTCGGTAGGAGAAGCCGCCGCCATCGCGGCCGGCGCGGCCACCGCCGATTGACTTGCACCGCACTTGGGGCAGAATGCCGCCGAGCCTGCGTCCTGACCACACGCTTTGCAAAATGCCATTAGGGATACCTCCGTGGCAGAAAGAATGGCGCGAGCGTAACAAAGGCAGGGCAACAGCGCAATCAGAATCCTGCGGATATGCCTGGCGGATAAGTGTCATGCTAGGCGGGAGGCTTGGGCAGCGGGAAATCCTCCGCCGCTGCGGAGGCGCTTGCAAAGATGCCGATCACTTTGTCGACTTTGGTGAGTTTCAGGCTCGCATCGATCATCCCATTGCAACCGGCCAGCCGCAGCATGCCCCCCGCGTTCTTAAAGCGGGAGTAGCAGCGCACGACCGTGCCGATGGCGGAGCTGTCGATGTGGGTGACGCCCGTGAGATCGAAAATGGCGCGATTCTGATTGCCGCGCAAAAGCTCTTCGACTTCCTGTTCGACGCGGCGGCAATCCGGGCCGGTGTGAATGCTGCCGCGCAAGGTGAGAACGGCAATTCCATCTTTAAGCTGCGCCTTGCTGATTTCGAGAATCAAAGTGTTGGCTCCATCCAAAAGGGAATCGTGAAACTGCACCGCGCGAGATTGCTCGGCGTTTACGACGATGCCGTCGGCTCTTCCCCTTCATACGGGAACTGGCGAATCAGGCGCACACAATCCACCAGGGCGTTGAAGATGGTGTTGCCCCAACCGCAGGGCACGAACGATGCGGTCTTCTGATTCACGGCCTTGTCCGCCTCGGCAAAAAAGCGCAGACGCTGGCCCGGGGGCGGCGCGGCAAACTCTTTCACGGTGATGCGAAAGGGGATGTCGGCGCCGGCCTGGCGTTTCATGATCGAGAAGAGGTGGAGCTGGGCAAGTTGCTCCGCGGGATTTTCCTGCGCAAATTGCCAGTCGCTCATCCGTAGGTTCCTCGGGTGGGGAGTTCTTCGAGTGCTGAATATTTACTGTGACACGGCATGTTAGGCCAGCGTTCAGTGTAAGTCAACGCGAAGGCGGAAGGAGAGTAACGCGAACTCAGAATCGGCCTGTTATTGCCTGAATTAGCAAAAGGACGCCGATGCCTGCCAAACCGAGATAGAGGTACTTGAAAAAGACATCGCCATGAAGCCGATGATTGATCACCCTGCCCAGATACACCCCCAGAAGAGTAACCGGCAGTGAGAGCAGATAATAACGAGTTATCGTCCAAGTCCACAGCCCGGCCATCCAATAGCCACCCATGCCGATAAGGCTGGCGGGCAAAAAATATCCTTGCAGGGTGGCGCGAAAGTGGCGCGCCGACCATCTTCGCATCGCGCCGTAAACCACCAGCGGCGGGCCATTCATCCCGTAGGCTCCGCCCAGGACTCCGGCAAAGAATCCGCAGGCCAGGAGCCAGCCGCGACTGTCTTGCTTTAATTCCAGGGGGGCGCGGCCAATCAACGAATAGACGGAGAACGCGACGAGAATCACCGCCAAGGCCGCCTTCACTCCCCGCTGATGGCTATTCGTCAGAAGCAGCAGACCCAACGGAATACCAAACATGCTGGAAAGGACGAGCCAGCCTGCGCTGCGCAGGTGGATATTCTTCCAGTCCTGCACGACCACTATGCCGGCGACGGTGATGGACACAAGCACGGCAAGCGGGGCGGCCACGGGCAGAGGAATCACGAAGGCCAGCAGCGGAACCGCAACCAGCGCCTCACCGAATCCGAAGGCCGACCGGATAAGCGTTGCGACAAAAATGATGCAGACGACGTAGAGAATCGTAAGGTCGATGGCAATCTCCGGGGGCCAACGAGTTCGTTAGAAACGATACGAACATGATAGCCCGCAGTGCGTCCACCAAGATTACCTCCCTGGAACACGCACGCGGTAAAGGTGGTCAGGAACTGCTGGTGGTGGCAAAGGCCAGGGTAAGAAGAGTTTTTTGCTCGAGTTCGTGGGCCTTGGCGGAGCCGGTGGCCGGGCTGGCGCTGGCGGAGCGCTTCACGGTGCGCACGCGGAGATTCTTGGCTTGCGCGATGCGTTCGAGGCGCGGCAGAACGTAGAACAACGCGCCCATGTTGGCGGGCTCTTCCTGAACCCAGACGATTTCGCGGGCGTTAGGGTGCGCGTCAATGGCGGCGGCGATTTCCGCCTTCGGCACCGGGTACAGCTGATCGAGAAAAAAGATGGCCGTGTTGGTGTCTTTGCGGCGACAGCGCTCGGCGCGCAATTCGTGGCCCACTTTTCCGCTGGCGATGAGGATGCTGTGCACATCAGTGACTTCGGTATCCGGCACAAGCGTCTGAAAGCGCGGGCGGGAAAAATCTTCAAGCGGGGAGCTGGCATCCGGGTGTCGCAACATGCTCTTCGGAGTGAAAACAATCAGCGGCTTGCGCCACGGCCGGCGAGCTTGCCGGCGTAGCAGGTGAAAATACTGCGCGGCGGTCGAAGGCTGGCAAATGTTCATGTTGCCTTCGGCGGCGAGCTGCATAAAGCGCTCGATGCGCGCGCTGGAATGTTCCGGGCCTTGGCCCTCGTAGCCATGCGGCAGCAACAGCACCAGGCCGGTGGGGAGCCCCCACTTGTCTTCGCTGGCGCTCAGGAACTGGTCGATGATCACCTGGGCGCCGTTGACGAAATCGCCGAACTGCGCTTCCCAGAGAACAAGCGCCTCGGGATAGTCGCGCGAAAAACCGTATTCGAAGCCCATGCAGCCGGCTTCGGAGAGCGAAGAGTTGTGAACTTCGCAAAAGGCTTGTGTGGGAGAAAGATGCGCGAGGGGGAGATAGTCCTGCTCAGTTTGCGTGTCCACCAAGACCGCGTGGCGCTGGTTGAAGGTGCCGCGCTGCGAATCCTGGCCGGTGAGGCGCACCGGATTCCCTTCCAGCACCAGCGAACCATAGGCGAGCAGTTCGGCGAAGCCGTAGTCAATGGCGCGCTTGCCATGGCCCATCTCCGCGCGCTGCTCCAGAAGCTTCACGATTTTTGGGTGGACGTGAAAACCGGCGGGCGCGCGCACCAGGCCGTCGGTGATTTTGCCGAGAATTTCGGCGGAGAGGCCGGTGTCCACTTCATACCGCGGGTCGTACTTGCCGAAATGATAGGGCGTCCAGTAATCGGGCAGCTTGCGAAGGTGGGGAATTTTGGTCAGCTTTCCCGCCAGGCGCTGTTCCTCTTCGTATTCCTTCTTGATGGAATCCGCCAGTGAATCCGCCGCGATGCCGCTATGTTCGGCGTAAATCTTCCAGAGCTGTGGGTGACTCTTGATGCGTTCATAGAGACGCGGCTGAGTGATGGTGGGATCGTCGACTTCACTATGCCCGTGGCGGCGATATCCGATCAGGTCAATGACCACGTCGGAATTAAATTCGGCGCGATATTCGGCGGCGAGCCGTCCGATGCGCACGACGGCGTCGGGGTCCTCGGCGTTGACGTGGAAGATGGGGACGCTCTGGCGGCGTGCGATGCTAGAGGCGTAGCGCGAAGAATGTTCTTGGACCGGCCGCGTGGTGAAGCCGATCAGGTTGTTCACGACGATGTGAATGCTGCCGCCGACAGTGTAGGCGGCTAGATCGGCGAGATTCAGCGTTTCCGCCCAGATGCCCTGGCCGGCAAAAGCCGCGTCGCCGTGCATCACAATTGTCCAGACTTTGTTAAACATTTCCTTGGAGCGGTCGAGTTGCGCTCCCTTGGCGCCGTGGCGGGTCAACTTGGCGCGCGCGCGGCCCATGGCCACAGGATCCACGGCTTCCAGATGGCTGGGATTCGAAACCAGGTGAATGTTGATCTTCTTGCCGGCGGAGGTGGTGTACACGCCGGTGGCGCCAACGTGATATTTCACGTCGCCCGCGCCCAGTACGCTGCGGGGATCGACGTCCTCGAACCCGGCAACCACTTCGTGGGCCGGCTTTGAGGCGATATGGGTCATCACGTTCAGGCGACCACGGTGGCTCATAGCCATCACCGAGTCGACGCCGCCCATCTCACCCGCGACGTCCAGGATGGAATCGAGCAGCGGGATCAGCGAGGTGTTGCCCTCGAGAGAGAAGCGCTTGCTGCCGAGGTAGCGGCTCTGCAGCACCTGTTCGAACAGATCGGCGCGAATCAGGCGCTCCAGGATTTTTTCCTGGTTGACCTCGAATTCCGGGCCTTCCATGCGCTCGGCGATCCACCGGCGGCGTTCCGGCTCCGGCAGGTGCTCGAACTCCGCGCCGATGGTGCCACAATAGTAGCGGCGAGCTTCCTCGGCGTACTCGCCGGAGAGGCCCTGAAGATCGGGGAACTTCATCGGTATGAAGAACCCCAGGGGATCGAGTGTAGATTCGTAAAAGCCCCAGCGGCGGAACGCGGCGAAAATTCGTTCGCGCTCGACGTGCGCGTTGCCGTTGGAGGATGAAGGCTTCCGGGAAGACTTAACGGTTTTGTCAGGGACGACGGTTGTACGGTTGGCCATGGCTCTCTTCTACAGAACTACTATTTTGCCATAAGAGCGGGAAGGAGCCGAAATTTGGGACGGCAGGTGTTCTGCGCCCCGGGCCGCCCGCGGCGGCGGCGGGCGGGCCCTACAAGGCCTGAACGAGGGATCGGAGCCGAGAGGCGATTTCGGCAGGTGGGGTGTCGGGCGGAAACGTGACCGGGGCGCCGATGTGGATGGTGATTTCGTCTATGTGGGCAAGGCGACGGCGCTCTTGCTTCATCTGCCAGACGCCGTCGAGGCGCATGGGCACGATGGGGAGCCGCAGGTTTTGCGCTAGCAGGCCGATTCCTTGCTGGAAGGGCACCATTTCCGGTGTGGCGCGGTCGTTGACGACGCCCTCGGGGAAAACGAGGATGCTGTAGCCGCGGTCGGCGGATTCTCCGGCGAAGCGGAAGCTTTCGCGGAAGCCGGAGAGTTGCGGAAGCGGGAAGACGTTGAACAGCGAAACGACCAGGAAATAGTTGAGCCTCCAGAGCCAGCGCTTGGCGAAGAACCATGCGCGGGGAGGATGTCGGAATTGGCGCAGGTTTTCACCGCCCATGGCGGTGGCGAGGCGATGGCGATAGCGAGCGGGCAATGCGAAGAGGATGAGGCCGATGTCGGCGCGGCGGGTGGTGTGGTTGGCGACGAAGAGGGCAGGGCCACGGAAAGATTCGAGATTCTTGCGCCCGATAATTTTGGGATGACCAAGAAAGAACGTGGCGGGCCAAGGCAGAGCGTAATAGACGAGCAGGCGGAAAAGGCGGATTGGCGCGCGCTGCGTCCAGCGGGGATAGACGTAGTCCGAGCGTCGAGCGGTTGGCTGGGCGAGAAGCTGCTGAAGGTCAGCGGCGGTCTGAGCGTTGGCAAACTGAGTTTCGTTGAGTTCGACGTTGTAGCGTTGCTCGAGGGTGGAAAGAAGTTCGACGCGATCGAGAGAGGAGAGGTCTTTGAGAGTGGAGGGTAAGGAGGGAAAGGAAGTTAAGGAGGTGGAGAAACCGGAATTGGAGGAGGCTTGAGTGCGCAAGAGTTGCGCCGCGCGTTCAGCGATTGCGGCGAGACGCGGCTTGCCCGTGGGGGTGCGGGGAAAGTCGGGGTCGGGCCAGACTAGCCAGCGGCGAATGCGCTGGTATTCGGCGAGCGAAGCGTTGGCGGCGTCGATTGTGGTTCGGGCGATGGAGACGGGCAAATCAAGCCGTGCGGAGCGAGCGGGCCGAGCAAGGTCAGCCATTACAAGAGGGATCCGTTCCGGTGAAAGAAGCAGGACAGCACAGGGTTCGGAGTTGCCGCCGGTCTCCAGCGGGATGACCACCGCGTCGCGGATAGCGGATTGCTTGCGCAGTGCCGCTTCGAGGTCCTCGGGATGGATGTTCAGCCCGGCGGGCGTGACGATGACACTCTTTTTGCGGCCGCGAAAGCGCAGATTTCCTTCGGAGTCGAGTTCTCCGAGATCGCCGGTCCGAAGCCAACCGTCATTTTCCGGGGCTGCTTCGCGCATCGCTCCGCCTTGCCAGTAAGCGGAGGCGACATTTTCTCCGCGCACCAGGATTTCGCCGTCTTCCGCTAGCCGGAACTCGCGCCCGGGAAGAATCTTTCCGACGGAGCCTTGCGCCGCGCGGAACGGATGATTCAGGCTAATCAGCGAAGCGGTCTCGGTCATGCCATAGCCTTGAACGACGGCGTATCCGATGCGCTTTAGGAATGTTTCTGTTTCCGCCGACAGCGCAGCTCCGCCGGAGATGAACCCCCAGAAATTCCAGCCCAGCCGCCAGTGCAGCCGTCGAAAACGCCACGCGCGGCGCAGAAACGGATCGCCATCGGAGGCAGCGTAAGCCGAAGTAAACCACTCTCGCCAGCCGCGCGCATCGATTTCCTGCTCCAGCGCGTTGCGCAGGGCGTCCAGCATGCGCGGCACCGCAATGACGGCGGTGGCGCGTTCGCGCCGGATGGTGCGCAGGATTTCCGACGGGTGCGGCGAATTTTCGAAGACCACCGCGGCACCAAGAAGCGGCGGAACGAACAAGACCATAAACTGGCCGAAGACGTGACTGAGCGGCACCAGTGAAACGAATCGCAGCGGGTGGACCCAGCGTTCATACTTGCGATACTCAGCGATTCCTTGTTCCAAAGGCTCCAGGTTGGCCAGAAAATTTCCATGCGTCAGCACCACGCCGCGCGGATCGCTGGTGGTGCCGGAGGTGAAAAGGATTTCGGAGATCGTGCTCCGTTCGGAATGATCTCCGGGATCTGCCGGCGGTTCGAGGCTTGCCACCGCTTCGTGAAAATCGTTCATCACCAGGGCTGGCGGCCCCGCGGAAAGTTCCGGCTGCTGGCGATCCCGAAGAATCAGTTTCACTTGCGCATCAAGAACCGTGCGCTGGACAAAATCCAGGCTCGCCGCCGCGTCCATTGGAACGGCAACCGCCCCTCGCAGCAGAATCGCCCAAAAACAGGCCACCCAAGTCGAAGAATTCACGCCCCAGAGCAGCACGCGGTCACCCTGGCCGATGCCAAGTCCTGCGAGCACTCGGCTCCAGAACAAGGCGGTGGCGGAAAGTTCGGTGTACGTCATCCTTTCCCGACGGTAGCCACGGGTTTCGACGACAGCGATTTCTCCGCCCATCGAAGCGAATGAATGGAAGAGGGAGAGTAGATTGGCGCGGGGCATGTTGGATCGGCCGCCTGTTTGCGGCAGGTTGATCATATCTGGTTGACCGCTTAAAAGCGGAAGCTTTGCTTCCCTTCGAAACTCAGGGCCAGCCGCACTTCGGAGGGTCCCCATTTAAAGACCGGGGAGCACGCCGGGTGCCACGTAAGCACCTTTCGCTGCATCTGATGGGGGAGGGCCTGGAAAGGCAGGTAGAATCTAGGGGTTACCAGCGGTAGACTTCTCGGGTAAAATAAGAGCTTCGGGGGCTGGGGTTCCCGCATCGCACTTCAAGTCGAAATTTTCATCAGGGGTAGGAATGCCTGTACCAATCTCGCAAGCGTGGACGGTAGCAAGTTACGTCCTAAAACAAAAGATTAAAGGGCGGAAACAGTATCCGCTGGTTCTGATGCTGGAGCCGCTGTACAAGTGCAACTTGGCTTGCGCGGGCTGCGGAAAAATTCAATATCCGGCACACGTCCTGAAGCGCGAGCTTTCACCGGAAGAGTGCTTCAAGGCCGTGGACGAATGCGGAACGCCGATGGTTTCCATTCCCGGCGGCGAGCCGCTGATGCACTCCCAGATCGAAAAGATTGTGGAGGGCCTGGTAGCCCGCAAGAAGTACATCTACCTCTGCACCAACGCGCTGCTGTTGAAAGAAAAGCTGCACCTCTTCAAACCCAGCAAATACCTGACCTTCTCCGTTCATATCGATGGCCAGAAAGAGCATCACGACTTCTCCGTTTGCCGGGAAGGCGGATTTGACCTGGCGGTCGAGGGAGTTCGCGAAGCGCTAAAGCAAGGCTTCCGCGTGACCACGAACACAACGCTATTCGATGGCGCCGATCCCAACAGCGTGCGCGCCTTCTTCGATGAAATGATGGAACTCGGCGTAGAAGGCATGATGCTTTCTCCCGGCTATTCCTACGACAAAGCTCCCGACCAGAAACATTTCCTGGGCCGTGCCCGAACCCGCCGCTTGTTCCGCGCGATCCTCTCGAACCGCAAGCCAAACTGGCAATTCAACCAGTCCATGCTCTTCCTGGAATTCCTGATGGGCAAGCGCGATTTCCGCTGCACGCCCTGGGGCATGCCGACATACTCGATCTTCGGATGGCAGAAACCCTGCTATTTGCTGCAGGACGGCTACGCCGAAACTTTTGATGAATTGATGACCACCACCGACTGGGCCAACTTCGGCACCGAATCCGGGAATCCCAAGTGCGCCAACTGCATGGTGCACAGCGGCTACGAAGCCTCCGGAGTGGATTACACCTTTAGCTCGCTGAAAGGTTTGTTTGCCGCGGCCAAAGCCACTCTCTTCACGAAGAACGAAGACGACGAAGCCCGCCGCATGCTCAACGAGCCGGTACGCCCGGTACATTCCTATAACCCGCTGGTTCAGATCGAATCGCCCAGCAGCAATCTTGAGGAGACACGCGCATGACCGGTCCGCGGCACGCAGAACGCCCGGAGCACACCCTGCACCCGGATCAACTGGAAGTGGCACCCGGATTCGCACACGATGGGCTGCAAGGCTGGATTCCGGGATTGGCCAGTGACGATGATCTCCGCGAGGCGTTGGAAAAGGCCTTTGACTACCGCGGCGATGTAACCATCACATGCAAAGATGGGACGAAGCTCGAAGGCTATATCTTCGACCGTGTGACCGGAGACACGCTTAGCGGCTCTTTTGTGCGTCTTTTACCAAAAGATTCCAATCAACGTATAAGAATCGCCTACTGCGAAATCGCTGCTTTGGACTTTAGCGGGCGAGACACCGCCGCCGGTAAGAGTTGGGAAGCCTGGGTCAAGAAATATTGGGAAAAGAAGGGCACGGGCGAGGGTCAAGCCAGCCTGCAGCCCGAATCCCTGGAAGAGTAAGCAAAGGTGCCCAGCGGTCTTCCGGGCGCCCCAAAATAGACTAAATTATGAGAAATCAGCGACTTAACACCAGGAAGAGGCACGTGTGTGCCCGAAGTCCGGGATAGACAGTAAGCCCTTTCCTGTGATAGTCTTACGCATAGCGTTTGTTGCTCTTGTATTACCTTTTGACTCGTTCAGGGGGCTGCGACAACAAATCGCGGCCCCTTTTTGTCGGGCTGGAGGCCGTCTCGGAGCTTGGGAGACCAGACCCCGCGACCAAGAGAGGCAAAGCAATTTCAACATCGAGGTAGTGCAGTGAAGGAACAAGGAACAGTGAAGTGGTTCAATGCTTCGAAGGGCTACGGGTTCATCCAGCGCCAGACCGGGGAAGATGTTTTCGTGCATTTCTCCGCCATTCAGATGGACGGTTACAAGTCCCTGAATGAAGGCCAGGCGGTGGAATTCGAAGTAAAGAAGGGCCCGAAGGGCCTTCAGGCAGAGAACGTCACAAGCCTCTAGCCTGTAGAACGGAGAGGTTCTCGAGGGGTCGGGAGCCTCTCCTCTTTCAGTAAGAAAGAACGGCTTCAAAAACCAGCCAGCGGTCCAAGGAGGAAGTTGTGCAAGTAATGCAAGAAGGCCAAACCATCAAGCATGAACTTTACGGCCTGGGAATCGTCACCGCTTCGGATCCGGAACGCACCGCTATCGACTTTGACGATCATGGGCCCAAACTTTTCGTAACCAGCATTTTTGTGGCTGAACTTATCGGTGAAGCGCCGGCTACTCCGCCCAAAACCAAACGCCGCCGCAAAGCTTCCACCGCCGCAAAAGCCACCAAGAAAGCTGCCGCCGCCGCAAAGTAAGTCGAGCACGCCTGCAGTACCCCCGGGAATTAGCGCCAGAAATGGCGCCGGGGTGTGTCTTAAGAGATTACTTTTTCCTTCTCATACCTAACGGATTGACAGCACTCCCCCGGAATTCTGTTGAAGACGCGAACCCCAGGCGTAGAGTAGGAACCGCATCCGGGCCTTGGTACCTGAAACCCTTCAGGAGAGACTTATGACACCCACCTGGAAGTGCATCAAAAGTTTGTTGAACGCAATCGTCCTGTTCCTTATTTTTCCTTTCCAATCGGTTGGTCAATCCGCTCCTGGTGTTACAGAGAAGGAGATATTGATCGGATCATGCGCTGCCCTGGATGGACCTTCGAGTTTTCTAGGGCGAGAAACCGTGGCTGGTGCGGAAGCTTACTTTGAGATGGTGAACGAAGAAGGGGGAGTGAACGGGCGGAAGCTACGCCTGATTTCGTTGGACGATGGTTACGACCCCGCGAAAACCCAGGCTTGCTGGGACAAGCTGATGGCCCAGAAGGTATTCGCCATGGGGTTTTTTGTGGGCACGCCCACGGCGGTCAAATATGTGCCGCTTGCGGATGGCAACAAAGTTCCACTCATCGGATTGTTCACTGGCGCGCAAACACTGTACACACCGCTGCGGCGCTGGGTGATTAATGTGCGCGCCTCCTATGGGGACGAAACGCAGGAACAGATCGACGGACTCTGGAAGACTTTGCACTACCACAAGATTGGCGTGATCTATCCGGACGACGCGTTCGGCGGAGCCGTACTCCTTGGAGTGCAAGGCGCGCTTCAGAAAGAGGGAGCAGCGCCGATAGCCGCGGCTTCCTACACCCGGCAAACTAACCAGACCGGAGCTGCGATCGAAAAGGTGAAGGCCGCCGGCCCCGACGCAGTCATTGTGGTCGGACCATCCAACACCGTAGCTCCGATTATCAAACAAGCCCATGCCATGGGCTGGAAACCCCTTTTCGTGACCGTCTCTTTTGTGGGAACTGACGATCTGATCCAGGCGGCCGGGCCCGACGCCGAAGGCGTGGTAATTACCCAGGTCGTGCCGCCGTATTACATGACCGACTTCAAGACCGTCGCTCTGTACCGGCGGACCTTGCAGAAATATATGCCCACCGTGCGCCCAAATTTTGTGAGCTTGGAGGGATTCGTCGATGCGATGGTGATGGTGGAAGGCCTAAAAAAGGCCGGCAAGGAACCCACGCGCGAGGGATTGATCGAGGCGATTGAATCGCTGCACGACATGGATATGGGATTGGGGCCGCAACTCGTCCTCCACTATTCCTCGAAGGATCATAAAGGATTTTCCCACGTCATCCCGACAGTGGTGCGCGGCGGAAGAGCCGTGCCGTTCACGGATTGGGCGATCGCCGCACCGAATTAGGATTCTACGGGTAGCTTTTTGGACGGCGAGGCTCAACGGATAGCGGATTCGGCCTGGTCGAAGGCGTGGTAAGAGGAGCGGACCAGCGGGCCGGATTCCACGTGCTTGAAGCCCATTTTTTCACCGAGTTGCTTGTATTCCACAAATTCATCGGGATGCACGAAGCGGATGACAGGAAGATGTTCGCGCGTTGGTTGCAGATATTGGCCTAGCGTGAGGATATCCGTTCCCTGGGCCGCAAGATCCCGCATCGTCGCCAGCACTTCTTCTTTTTCTTCACCCAGGCCCAGCATCATCCCCGTCTTGGTCGGGACATCCGGGTGCGTCTCTTTGGCACGGTGCAACAACTCGAGGGAGCGCTCGTAAAGCGCGCCCTTGCGCACCTGACGATATAACCGGGGAACCGTTTCCGTGTTGTGGTTCAAGATGTCCGGCTTAACGGCGAGAACGACATCGAGGGCCTTCCAGTCCCCGCGAAAATCGGGAATCAATACTTCCACCTTGCAGCGCGGCACTCGGTTGCGGATTTCCTGAATGGTGCGCGCGAAAATGTGGGCGCCGCCATCGGGCTGATCGTCGCGATTCACGCTGGTGACCACGGCATAGCGCAAGCCCATGGAAGCCACAGCCTCGGCTACGCGGAAAGGCTCTTCCTCGTCTGGAGGGCCAACCGGTTTGCCCGAAGGCACAGCGCAGAATCCGCAGGCGCGCGTGCAGATATCGCCCAGGATCATGAAGGTCGCCGTTCCATGCTCCCAGCACTCGCCCATGTTGGGGCAGCGCGCCGATTCGCATACCGTATGCAATTCCAGCGTGCGCATGATGCGCTTCAGGTTCTGATAGCGCTCCCCGCCGAAAAATTTGACGCGCAGCCAGTCCGGCCGCGGGTGGGCGTCGGGCGCCGGCATTTGTGGTGTCGCTCCATTCGAGATGATGTTAAAAGGGGTGGCCATTCGAGACATCCGGAGCCTTGATTTTACGCGGAATCCGCCGGCCTTACAAATCTGGCTATTTCGCCGATTTCAGAACCGCCACCCGGCCTTGCGTGGGGTACTTTTGGAACTGCAGGGCATCATGGCCTGGGATGACCCGATCCATGGCGCCGGCAAGTTGCACCATCCGCTCCTGGTTCTTGATGTTTGCCGCGTGGTCCGCATCGCTGAATGTGGCGCTGGCCATGTGAGCTTCCAGATTGCGGTAAAGATACGCATTGTCAGACGCCAGGACAAAGCGCGGCGATCCTTCCAGCAACAGATATTGCGAAGCATAGGTGTGGTGACCCCCGGTATACGCGCGAATTCCCGGGAAGATCTCCACGTCGTTGCCATCAATCAGCCGCACGCGCCCTTCCGTGTTCAGACGCACAAGGGCCTGAACATCTTCCGGGTCAATCCCGCCGTTATCCCCGCCGGGTTGCCAGGCTTCACCGGTGTAATAGCGAAATTCTTCTTCCTGGATCCAAATAGTAGCCTTGGGAAACAGATCGATGCCGCCCATATGGTCCCAATGTGCGTGGCTGATGACCACATCGGTGACCTCTTCCGGCTGGACGCCGGCGAGCCTCACTGCTTCGTCGGGTCGCAGGTAATTTTTGATGGGCCATTCTTTGAACCACCGCTGGCGATGAAATCCGCTGTCAAACAGAATATTTCGGCCGTCCCCGCGGATTAGCCATATGGCGAAGATGGTGTCGATCTTTTCATCCTTTGGTGCGCCCATTACGAGGTCGGAAACCGAATCGCCGGGTGAGTCGGCATAGCGGATGGCGCAAATGGAGTAATCGGGAGTGGATATCGCTGTGGGAAGGGATAAGTACAAAAACGCTGCCAGGAGCAGGTGCTTCATATGGTGCCTCGCCGCTATCGAAGCGGAAGCTTACTACAGGAAGGAGTGGAGACCTAGAGAGGTTGCCGCGAAGAGCGCACAAAGTCGCGCAGCACGGTGACGTTCGGGCCATAGGCGCCGATGCGGCCAGCGTCCACGGGCAGGCCAAGGCTCTCGGCCTGATCCAGGTCCACGCCCGCATCGTCCAATTCGGAGAGGCTGAAACCCGCGGCGGGCAGCACGCGGTTAAAACCGGAAGGATACACGGGCCGGGGCGGGCGATGGCGCTGCCAGGGGCGGCGCGCCAGTTCGTAGAACTGTTTCCAATCGCGTTTGTGCCAGGTATTCATCGGATGATTCAAATGGTTGTCCCCAGTTGGATGCGACCGGGGTGATTTAGGTTCTCCCACGCCTGGCCGGATGCCATCCCAATCTTGCCCGTCACACCTGAGCAAGTACCTCTTGGTATATCGCAAGCCCGCGCGAATGAAAGAGATTCTTGGCCTCTTGTATCAAACCCGTCAACCCGCTGAATGTTTCGGCGGCCGAGAGCGGAGAACAAGCGAGCGCCGAAAACGGGTGACCCGGGCTGCGATGCTCGAAAGGACCCAGCCCCCAGCCAATTGGCGGGGATACTACACGGAAGGTCAGGGGTTAGCTAGAAGAAATTCCGAAGGGCTGTGAATTTTCGTTCTGCGGGCGAGCACAAAAACAAAAGACTTCGGACGCAAAAATAGTGCGCCCGAAGTCAAAGAACGACTCAATGACAAAAGGGAAAATTTACCAGCGATTGCCGCGGTCACCACGGTCGCCGCCGCGGCCACCGCCGCCCCCGCCGCGGCCACCGCGATCGCCACCGCGCCCGCCACCACCACCACCGCCGTAGCCGCCACGCCCACCGCCGCCTCCGCCACCCGAACGCTCGGTTTGCGGACGCGCTTCATTCACCACCAGGTTCCGGCCACCGAAATTCTGACCGTTCAGATTGGCGACCGCGCGATCGGCCTCTTCATCATTCGTAATTTCGATGAAGGCAAAACCCCGCGATTGGCCCGTGAAGCGATCACGAATCAGATTGATCGCCGACGGATTCACGCCAACCTGTCCAAACCACTCCTGCAGCTGCTCTTCGGATGCAGAGAAAGGGAGATTACCGACGTAAAGCTTCTTCACCTGCGGACTCCTTCTGTCCGGAACCTAACCACGATTGCGGAGCGCACTGAGATACCAATACCGCCAATGGGCAGACCGGAAGGCGTGCCGCGCGGGCGGGTGTGGTTCAGTGGTCCCCGAGATACTCTCGAAAATTGACTTCTTTTGCAACCTGAAAAAGTTTCACGACCTGCGGCGGCCAAAGCCGCCTATAGGCCGCCCCGCTTGGAAAAGTGATAGGATGCGCGAGCGAGATTCCGGAGAAACTGCTTGCCAACTTTTGGCACAATGATGGGTTTTCCGCTGACGCTGCCGACCATGCTGGAGCGTGCCGGGAAGCTTTTTCCGCGCGTCGAAATTGTTTCTCGCAAACCGGACTGTTCCGTGGTGCGCACCACGTATAGCGAGTTCTACAAGCGTTCGCGGCGGCTGGCCGCCGCGCTTCAGAAGCTCGGATTACGCAGCGGCGAGCGCGTGGCTTCACTCATGTGGAATCATTCCGGACACCTGGAAGCCTTTTGGGGAGTACCGTGTGCCGGAGGCATCTTGCACACCCTGAATCTACGCCTCCATCCGCAGGAAATTGCAGCCATCGCGCGCCACGCGGAGGACCGGTTCCTCCTGGTGGATGATGTGTTGCTCCCGCTTTACGAGAAATTCGCCGCGGAGGTTTCCTTCGAGCGGGTGATAGTGGTTCCGTTTGGCTTTGCCAGTGTCCCTGAAGGCTTCCTCAACTACGAGGAGCTTATCGCCGGCGATAAAGACAGTTTTTCGTATCCGGAGATGGACGAAAACCAGGGCGCCGCGATGTGCTACACCTCGGGAACCACTGGATGTTCGAAAGGCGTCATCTACTCGCACCGCGCGCTGGTTTTGCATTCCTTCAGTTTGGGTCTCGAAGAAGTCTTCGGCCTCAGCAACAAAGACACAATCTTGCCGATGGTGCCGATGTTTCATGCCAATGCCTGGGGCATTCCATTTGCCGCCACCATGCTGGGAGTCAAGCAGGTGCTGCCCGGGCCGCATCTGGACGGGGAAAACTTGTTGAAGCTGATGACCCAGGAAAAGGTGAACAAGGCTTGCGGAGTGCCCACCATTTGGGTGGGCGTTCTGACCGAGCTGGAAAAAAATCCCACGCGCTGGCATCTACCCAACCGGATAATGGCTGCCTGTGGAGGCTCCGCACCTCCTGTGGATCTGATTCGCCACCTGGACCGGTTCGGCATTGCGATCAAGCATTTGTGGGGCATGACGGAAACCGCGCCCGTGGGCACTGGCGGATCGCTGAAGCCGCACATGCTGGATTGGCCAGACGAGAAAAAGTACCAAGTGCGCAGCAAGCAGGGTTGGCCGGCGCCGTTTGTGGAAGCGCGTATCGTGAAGGATGACGCAGTGGCTCCGTGTGACGGCGAAACGGCGGGAGAACTCGAAGTACGCGGGCCGTGGATCGCCGCGAGTTATTACGATGCTCCGGATCAGGCCAAACGCTGGAGTGACGATGGCTGGTTCCGCACTGGTGACATCGCAACGATTGACGAGGAGGGCTATATCCGGTTGGTCGACCGGGCGAAAGATCTGGTGAAATCGGGCGGGGAATGGATCAGCTCCGTGGATCTCGAAAACGCACTGATGGGGCATCCGGCGGTCAAGGAAGCCTGTGTCATTGGCTTGCCACACCCGAAATGGCAGGAGCGCCCGCTAGCCGCGGTGGTTCTGAGAGATGGTGCCAACGTCACCGAACATGAACTACGCGAATTTCTGGGGAGAACCTTCACCAGTTGGCAACTACCCGACGCATTCGTTTTTATGGAAGCCATCCCACGGACCAGCGTCGGCAAATTCAAAAAGACTGCGCTCCGCGAACAGTTTGCCGGTTGGCAGTGGAAATCCTAGCTCATGTCCGGTAACTCGCATTGATGCGCACGTATTCCGCGGTGAAGTCGCAGGTCCAATAGCTCGCCGAAGCCCGCCCCGCGTGCAGATCCATCACGATCTGCACGTGTTTTTCCAGCAGCCGATTGCTGGCCACACGCTCGTTGAAATCAAGCGGCTGGCCCCGGCGCAGGACCGGGATGCCCGCCATCTGGATATCCACCAAATCCGGATTGAATTTCACGCCCGAACGGCCAGCCGCCGCGAAAATGCGGCCCCAGTTGGGATCGCCGCCCGCAAAAGCTGTCTTGACGAGCGGAGAGGTGGCAATGGTTTGCGCGATCTGCCTCGCGGCGGATTCCGTTTTCGCTCCACGCACCATGATTTCGATAACCCGCTGCGCCCCTTCGCCATCCGCCACGATCTGCAGCGCCAGCGAGTGGCAGATTTCTTCCAGCGCCTTCCTGAAGGACCGATGTGCGCTCGAATTCGCCTTAATTGCCGGCGCGCCGGATTCTCCGTTGGCGAGCACGAGCAGCGTGTCATTCGTCGAAGTGTCGCCATCAATGCTGATCGAATTGAAGGTGCGCTGGGTCACCTCCCGCAGCGTTCTTTGCAACAGCGAAGGCGAGATATTTGCATCCGTCACCACGAAAGCGAGTGTGGTGGCCATGTTCGGGTGAATCATGCCCGCGCCTTTGGCGCAACCCACCAGGTGGACGCGCTTTCCCGCCATTTTGAACGTAACCGAAGCGGTTTTTGGCCGCGT
This sequence comes from uncultured Acidobacteriota bacterium, assembly GCA_963781995.1. Lineage (GTDB taxonomy): Bacteria > Acidobacteriota > Terriglobia > Acidiferrales > UBA7541 > Acidiferrum. The sequence goes on from CAWAHR010000001.1 coordinate 528,340, forward strand.
ATCCGTGGTGCAGATCGCCAGGGAAAGTTCCGCGAACGAGCGCGCCGACGGCCGGCGATTTTGAACGATACCCGGCAGCGCGCGAAGAATTTTTTCAACCGGCAGCGGCACGCCGATGACGCCAGTGGAGCAGACAAAGAGTTCCTGCGGCTGGCAGCGCAAGCGCCGCGCAGTCTCTTCCACCGTTTTTACCGAGACGGCGTAGCCCGCTTCCCCCGTCGCGCAGTTTGCGTTGCCTGCGTTCACGATCACACCGCGCATGCGGCCCTTGGACGTGCGCAGATTCGCTTTCGAAACCACCACGGGAGCCGCGACCACCAGGTTTTTCGTAAACACGGCCGCGGCGGAAGCGGGAACATCGCTCAAGAGCAGAGCGAGGTCCAGCGCGCCGGTTTTCTTCAGGCCGCACGCGGTGGCCGAAAAGCGGAATCCACGCGGCAGAGCGGCTTCGGTGAGGACTTGGCTCATGGAGTCAGGATCCGCGGGCCGAGGGTGATGTTCACGGAAGGGACCTCCGGACCTCCCTGCGCTTGGATATGTTTTGCAGCGTGAAGATGCTGGACGTAAGGCTCATGGCTTGTTCTCCAATTGTTTGAGTTTTGACTCGAGCTGTGCGATGGCAGCGCGAACCGAACCTTCCGCCGTTCCCCCAAGGACAACTTTCGAGGCAATGGAGCTTTCAACGGAAGGGCCTTGCAGGAAATCCATCTCAAAAAGTGGCGAGATTCTCTGGACATCTTCGAGGGAAAGCTGCGTCCAGGGTTTGCGTTGCTTTTCCGCTTCGCGCAGGACCTTGCCGACAAGGTCGTGGGCCTGACGAAAGGGCACCCCGCGATGCACCAGATAGTCGGCGGCGTCCGTCGCAAATAGCGCCGGATGGGAAGCCGCGGCCCGGAGCCGGTCCTCGCGGAAGTTCGTGGCGATCAATGCTCCGTGCGCCACCCAAATCATGTCTTCCATCTGATCGTGAGCGGCAAACAGCGCTTCCTTGTCTTCCTGCAGGTCGCGCTGATAACTCGATGGCAGGCCTTTCAGCGTGGTAAATAGGCTGAAAAGCGCCGCCGTGATGCGCCCGGTCTTCCCGCGCAAGAGTTCCCAGGCGTCGGGATTCTTTTTCTGGGGCATCAGGCTGCTGCCGGTGGAATATTCGTCGGGCAGAATGACATAAGAAAATTCCTGCGACGCAAACAGCACAAAGTCCTCCGCAAGCCGCGAAAGATGGGTGGCGACGCCTGCTAAGGCGAAAAGGAAGTCGAGCGCGAAGTCGCGGTCGCTCACGGCGTCGAGACTGTTGGCGGTGATGCGCGCGAAGCCGAGTTCCTTCGCTAAAGTCGCGCGATCAATCGGGAAAGAACAGCCTGCCAGCGCGCCAGATCCCATCGGGCAGGCGTCCGCACTCGCGGCGGCGTTCTGCAGGCGGGTCAGGTCGCGGGAAAAGGCTTCGGCGTGAGCCATCAGGAAATGCGAGAGAAGAATCGGCTGGGCGTGTTGCATGTGGGTCATGCCCGCCATGGGAACCTTCAGGTTGGCCTTCGCTTGCATCAGGAAGCCGTTCAGCAGCGCCAACAATGCCTTCCGGATATCGGCCGCGGCATCGATCACATACAGCCGGAAATCGGTCGCGACCAGCTCATTGCGGCTGCGGCCGGTATGCAATTTCCAACCGAGTGCTCCGACTTCCTCAACCAGGGCATTCTCGACGAACTGGTGGACATCTTCCACCGTCGAGGAGTCCAGCCAAGCAACATCCGTCTGCGCCCGCACGGTAATATTGTCGAGGGCCGCAAGAGTCTGCCGCACTTCGGTTTCCGTGAAAATGCCCACACCCCGTAGCGCTTTCGCCCAGGCGCGATCCACGGCAATCTCATAGGGAAGCAATCGGCGGTCAAACGCAAAGGAGCGCTGGAACGCGTCAAAGCGTGCGTCAGGCGCGTTTTCGAAGCGGCCACCCCAGAGTCGATCGTCTTTGCGTTCGGACATGGAAAAGTCTTCCGTATTCAGTAATTAGTTTTCAGTCGATCGGATCTTGAGTTCCAGTCTTTGCGCTCGCCACGCTGCCAGCTGGATCATTCGTTTGCTGGAATCTTTCTGATAACTGATAACAGGGGACCGAAAAGTCTGTTTAGGACTTGCTGCCTTCGGCTTTGGCTTTCGGCCGCACGGTGACCGGCAAAGCAAACAGGTTGATGAAACCTTCCGCGTCCTTCGGATTGTAGCGGCCCATGGTGAAGCTGGCGAGGTCCGCGCGGTACAGCGAATAGGGCGAAAGCCGCTTGGTGACGTTGAGCGTGCCCTTCCAAAGTTTCAGGCCGACGGAGCCGGCGACGCGCTGCTGCGCAACGTTGAAGAAACCGTCGAGCGCCTCGCGCAGAGGCGAGAACCACAGCCCGTAGTAGACGAGTTCGGCATAGCGCACCGAAAGCGCCTGCTGAAAGTGCGCGGTTTCTCGGTCCACGGTGAGGCGTTCCAGTTCCTGGTGCGCGGTGACCAGCAACGTGCCGCCCGGTGTTTCATACGCCCCGCGCGATTTCATCCCGACCAGGCGGTTCTCAACGAGATCCGTGCGTCCGATGCCATGCTTCGCGGCAATTTCGTTCAAAGTGTTCAGCAACTCAATCGGGCCGAGCTGCTTGCCGTTCACGGAAACCGGCGTGCCGGCGGCAAACCCGATCTCGACCTCTTCCGCCTTGTCCGGAGCCTTCTCCGGCGAAACAACCCATTGCCACATGGCCTCGTTCGGCGCGTTGGCGGGATCCTCCAGCTCCCCGCCCTCGTGGCTCAGGTGCCAGATGTTGCGGTCACGGCTGTAAATGTTCTTCTTGCTCTGCTCCACGGGAACTTTGTGCTTTCCCGCGTAGGCGATGGCGTCTTCGCGCGAATCAATGTCCCACTCGCGCCAAGGCGCGATGATCTGCACATTGGGCGCGATGGCCTTGTACGCGAGTTCAAAACGCACCTGATCGTTGCCCTTGCCGGTGCAGCCGTGGGAAAGCCCGTCCGCGCCGAGCTGCAACGCAAGCTCGGCCTGGCGTTTGGCAATCACCGGCCGCGCCATCGAGGTGCCCAAGAGATAAGTGTGTTCGTAAACGGCCCCGGCGCGCAGTGTCGGCCAGATGTAGTCGCGAATGAATTCTTCGCGCAGGTCCTCGACATGAGCCGAGGTCGCACCGGTGGCTAACGCCTTTTTCCGAGCCGCTTCCAGGTCTTCCTGCTGGCCGACGTCGCCGATCATGGCGATGACTTCGCAGCCATAATTCTCACGCAACCACGGAATAATGATGGAAGTATCCAGCCCGCCGGAGTAGGCGAGCACAACTTTTTTGGGCTTCTGCGTCTGCGATTTCACTCGGTTAATTCTCCTTGGTGATAGAACACGATATCAAGTAAACAGTGCGTGCAGAATGGCCTTTTGCACGTACATGCGATTTTCGGACTGCTGTAACACGACCGAAGTGGGGCCATCCAGCACTTCATCGGTGGCTTCTTGACCGCGATGGGCCGGAAGACAGTGCATAAATAGGGCGCCCGGCGCGGCTTGTTCCATTAGCTTGCGATTCACCTGGTACGGCTTGAAAACCTGGCGGCGCATCCTTTCTTCCGCCTCGAAGCCCATGCTGGTCCAGGAATCGGTGTACACCGCCTGCGCGCCGTCCACCGCTTCCGACGGATCGGTGAACAGTTCAATCTTCGCGCGGGTCTCTTTCGCAACGCGCTTGGCGTCAGCCAGGACATCTTGCGCCGGGGCGTAGCTTTCCGGCGTGGCGATGCGGAGATTCACGCCCAGTCGCGCGGCCAGGAAAATCAGCGAATTGCAGACATTATTGCCATCGCCGACATAGGCCAGCTTGAAGCCCTTCAGCGAGCCGAATTTTTCTTCCAGCGTGAAGTAATCCGCCAGGGCCTGGCAGGGGTGAAACTTGTCGGATAGCGCATTGATCACCGGAATGGAAATGTTCTCGGCCATCTCGTTGAGCACCCGTTGCTCGTAAACGCGCGCAACGATGCCTTGAACCCAGGATTGCAGGTTGCGCGCGACATCGGGAATCGATTCGCGCTCGCCCAGCCGCGCCTGGGTGTGATCCAGAAACACCACAAAGCCACCCATGCTTTGGATGCCCACCTCAAACGTGACCCGGGTGCGCAAGGAGGGTTTCTCAAAAATCAGCGCGAGGTGTTTGCCGCGCAGGGTGTTCGCATATCGCGAGGGACGCGCCTTGATGTCCGCGGTGCGCTGCAGCAGATCGCGGGCGTCTGCGGGACTCCACTCGGCTCCGGTGAGGAGATCCTTGGTTACAGCGACGGGAAGCGTGATGGTCGTGGTCATATGATTCTCCGATTCCTCCTGGAACTAAACGGTCGCGCTGGCGGAATGGCCCGCGGAAGAAAACTCCCGAAACACCCGGGTCCCCGGGAGTTCAGGCAATGCATTCTTTGCGGGAGCCGACAGAAACCGGCTGGGAGACAACGCCCCAGCGGCGGAATTCCCGCCAACGATGTGCGCTTCGCGAACACCGGACTGCAGCGCGCGCTTGGCCGCCTCCAGTTTCAGGATCATCCCTCCCGAAACCACGCGCGAATGAATCAACTGGTCGATCTCTTCGCACGATATGGCCGAGAGCACCTTTTCCCCGTCGAGTACACCAGCAACGTCGGTCAGGTAAATCAAATGGTCGGCTTCGATGAATTCCGCGCATGCCGCAGCCATATGGTCGGCGTTGATGTTGTAGAGCTCATTGTTGGCACCGAGGCCCAGGCATGCCGCAACGGGCAAGAGCTTCGCCCGCCAAAGCGATTCGAGGAATCGGACATTGACGCTGGTGAGGTAGCCAACATAACCAAGGCCGCCTTCCACATCGTTGTGCACCAGCGGCGCCGCGGAAAAACACGCCGCATCGGCGGCGCAAATACCCAGCGCGGGCTGCCCCTCCGCGGTTATGGCCGCGGATAGCTGCTTATTCAGGACTCCGGCGAAAACCATCACCGCCGCGTCTCGCGTTTCCTTGTCTGTGACGCGCAGGCCGCCCACAAACTTGCTTTCAATCCCCATGCGCTTCAGCGTCGCGGTGAAAATCCGGCCGCCGCCATGGACCACCAGAATTTCGTGCTTCTGACCGGCCAGCGCGGCGATATGCTGCGCCAGGGTACGCACCGTCGCGGGATCTTCCAGAAGCGCTCCGGCGAATTTGATCACGATTCTCATACCAGCCCCGTCCTCTCCTCGAGTCCCAAGGTCAGATTCAGGTTCTGGACCGCCTGACCCGCCGCGCCTTTGCCAAGATTGTCCAGGCAGGAAACGACCACCAGTCGCTTCCCGTCGGCGTGCAGCGCAAAGCCGATGTCACAGAAGTTGGTTTTGATAATGTGCTGCACCTCCGGCAGCGTTCCCGCGGAATGGATCCGGATTAGCGAGTGTCCCGCATAAAATTTTCGGAAGAGCGTCTCAATCTCCTGCGGCGTCTGGGATTTCGCCAGCTTGACGTAAATTGACGAAAGAATGCCGCGCGGAATGGGCAGCAAATGGGTGGAGAAAACCAGTTGCGATTCCGGCAGCCCGGTGTGCTCCAGTATTTCCGGCGTATGCCGATGGGTAAACAGGTTGTAGGCCCGAAAGTTCCCATCCACCTCCACGAAATGCAGGTCGCGGCGAGGCTCCTTGCCGGCTCCGCTGGCGCCGGACTTGCAATCGCAGATCACCGTATGCCCCGCGGCCAGAAGCTCGGCCTGCTGCAGCGGCCGCAAGGCAAGAATGACGCTGGTGGCATAGCAGCCGGGATTGGCGATCAACTTGGCGTGTTTGATCTGGCCGGAATAAAGCTCCGGCAGGCCGTAGACCGCATCGCTGAGCCGCCCTGCATGTGGGGTCGGCAATTTGTACCACGAGGAATAAGTGTCGGCGGAAGCAAAGCGGAAGGCCCCGCTCAAGTCAATCACGCGCAACCCGGCGTCCAGGAGCTTGGGAGCCAGCTCCGCGGAAACTTCATGCGGGGTGGCCAGAAACGCCGTGCCCGCGGCGCTGCCAGTAACGTTTTCGACTGAAAATGGGCGCAACGGAGCCTCTCCCCAGCCGCGCAACTGCGGAAACATGGCCGAGAGGCAACGCGCTCCGTCGGTTTCGCGCACATAGAAAGTGGGCTTGGCGATTCCTGGATGGCGCAGCAATAACGTGGCCAGCTCAAATCCCGTGTAGCCGGTCACACCAATGACGGCAATGCAGCGAGGATCCCTCATTTCACCTGCGCTTCAATTTTTTTCTGGAGCGATTCCCGCGTTTTGCGGTTGGGGGTGATGATCAGAACGGTGTCGTCCCCGGCGATGGTGCCGGCGATTTCCGAAAACTTTGCGGCATCAACGGCCGCGGCAAGCGGCTGCGCCCCGCTGGGCGGGGTTTTCAAGACCAGCAGGTTCTCCGCGGGGCGAATATCCAGCAGGAATTCACGCAGCGCCCGCGTCAACGGAGCAACGGCCAGGGCTTCGTCCGGCAAAGCCGTGCCCGTCTTATAGCCTTCCGCAGTTTTGAAGAGCTTCAACTCCTGGAGATCCCGCGAAAGCGTGGCTTGCGTCACCCGAAGCCGCTGTTGGGCCAGGCGGCGGCGCAAGTCCTCCTGGTTGGCGATGCGCTCGTTGGAAACGAGCCGCAGGATCTGTCCGTGCCGGTATGTTTTTGTGGCCGCCATGTGAATATGCAATCTACTGTATATTTATACAGTGGCTTGCCCGGGAGTGTCAAACATTTTTGCAGAAATTTGCCAAGGAAAGGCCGTGGGCAACCGGCGGCAAAAAACAGCCGACTGGCCCAACGGACAGGACGATTCCAAAAGGGCAGCTACTTCATAGGCCGCAAGGGGAAGATGATGCTGGATTTTCGGCTCCAAGAATGTTACGAATCAGCAATCACCCTTTTCGGGCCATGAGTGACACTTGCCACATCGCCGGATGCAAACATGACGTGCCAGCCGCACTGGCCGAACCGAAACTCTGCATTCTCCATTTCACGCTCTCGCTCGAAGCCAGCTGCGCGGAAATGCGCCGGGAGACCGCGCTCGGCAACACGCCGCAGGAACGCCAGCGGGATATCATGAAGTTCATCACCACCAACGGGGAATCCCTGGCGCGCGTGGCCACCAGCGGCCTGCATCTGACCGACGACCTCAAAGCCCGCGTTTTAAGCACCTTTTTGACGCTGATGAACCTGCGCGAAAATCTGGACCGCGCCTCGATGCGCACCCCGGCCGGCCGCGGCAGCAACTTTCGCTAGCGGAGCTCAAGCACCGATATATTTGGCGTAAAACGAACGCGCGATGGCGGGATCTTTCGTGCCCTTCAGAATCGCCCGGCCGTCGCTGAAGACGGTCATCTCGTATGGGGCCACCTGGAAACGCAGCAGAAAACCGTTCTGGCGCACCCCCGGAATCGTGGAAGCGAGCCGCTGTTGCAGGGCCGGCAGATCCAAAGCACGTCCCCGCTCATGAATTTGCACCGAGTCGCGTCCGCACATGGTGATATGTGGCTGGGCCTGACCCTGAAGATAGGGGAATTCTCGCCGGCCGCACGCGCGGCACTTGGGATTCCGTTCTGGCTGCACCGATTGCATACGTCCGCTCCATACATCGCACGAAATCAAGCGGCCATGCAGGCTTTTCTCGTTTCCAGAAAGCAGCTTCAAGGCCTCGGCCGCTTCCAGCGATGCAATCAGGTTCACGATCGGCCCGAGAACTCCAATCGTGTCGCAGGTCTCTTCCAGTCCCAATGCGCCCCCAGATCCCAACAAGCACGCAAGACACGCCGTTTGTTGTGGGCGGATCGCCAGCGTCAATCCATAACTAGCCACCGCCGCGGCATAAATCCAGGGCGTTCCCGATTGAACCGCAAAATCGTTCATCAGAAAGCGGGTTTCAAAGTTGTCCGTGCCGTCCAGAATCAGCGGATACCCGGAGAGCAGCTCCCCCGCATTCCGGGAATTGAGGTCGGCCACCACTCCTTCAATCCGAATGTCGGAATTCAGAGCTCGCAGTTTGCGTTCCGCTGCGACCGCCTTGGGCAGCGCTTCCCTGGCGTCGGCCTCATCGAAAAGAATCTGCCGCTGCAGGTTAGAGGGTTCCACGAAATCCCGGTCCAAAATGCGAATCCGCCCAACTCCCGCGCGCACCAACAAGTTGGCGACCGCAGCGCCAATGGCTCCGCACCCCACAATGACCGCGCTGGAGGCGAGCAGCCGCTCCTGGCCTTCCGGCCCGATACCCGTAAACAACATTTGACGGGAGTACTTCTCGTTGAGCTGTGGAGTCACGTAAAATAGAATCCCAGCACTGCAGGTTTCTTTTCCTCTTCATCATAGCGCCAAAGCGAGCGGGGGAGGCAACGCACCTGTGCTACCTTTCGTCTGACTGATGGAACGAATGAAATGCCGCGGGAACAGTGGGTTGCGGGCAATCGTCCTCCTGGGAGCGATCCTGGGGGGAGTACGGGCGCACGCCCAGGGCAGCGAAGATTCCGCAGCCAGCAAACCGGCTACACCGAAGATAACCGGCGTGCGGGTGATCGCCGAGGACGGCAAGGTGCTGCTGGCGCAACCGCCAGGACTGGCGGTGCAAATTGGCGATCCCCTGCAACCCGCGCAGGTGGCCGCCAGCATCCGCGCCCTGTACCAAACCGGGAATTATGCGGACCTGCATGCCGTAGTCTCCCCCGACGACGGCGGAGTTCGCCTGGATTTCGTCGCTCGCGAAAATCTTTATTTCAGCCAAATCCTCGTGAACGGACTAAAGCCCCCTCCTACCGAGGCCTCCGCCGTCGCCGCAATGCAACTTGCGCTCGGGCAAACCTACCATGAGCAGGACGTCAAGGACGCCGAGGAGCGTTTGCGCGAAGCCCTGCGCGAGGAGGGATTGTACCGCGCGAAAATAGCCATTGAGAAGCGGCCGTATCCGGAAACGCACCAGATGGACCTAATCGTGAATCTCGATCCCGGGCCGCGGGTCCGCGCCAAGAACATCAATTTGATCAATAACACGCACTATCGCGACGCCGAGCTCCTCGCAAAGTTCAAGCTCCGCGCGGGAAGCGAATTGACGATTGCCAAGGTGCAGTCCGGCACCGATCGGGTTCGGAAATTTCTGGAGAAAACGGGGCACCTCAGCGCGCGCGTCTCTATCCGTCGCGGAGAGTTTGACGCTGCCAACGACTCGCTCCCCCTGACGCTTGAAGTCACCGAAGGGCCGCGGGTCCTAGTAGCCGTGACTGGCGTCAAATTCTCCAATCGCGAGTTGAAGAAAATCATCCCTGTGTATCAGGAAGGCTCCGTCGACACGGACCTGTTGGAAGAAGGCAAGCGGAACATTCGGGAGAAGATGGAGCGCGAAGGATATTTCGACGCCAAAGTGGAGTATTCCACCGCGACCCATGATGTGCAAGGGGGGAAGTCGGGATGGAAAGGCTCGGAGGAAACCATCACGTACTCCGTCGAGCGAGGCTCGCGGCACCAGCTCTCGCGCATCGAAATCAGGGGCAATCGCTATTTCAGCACAAGTCTCCTCAAAAGCCGCCTGACGATTTCCACCGTCAGCATGTTCACCCGGCCGCATTTCAGCCGCCGGCTTATGGAAGCCGACGCCCTCTCGATGAAAAATCTTTATGTTTCGAACGGATTTCTTTTGGCCACGGTGGAAGGACAGGTCGAGGAGCAGAACAAAGGAAAGCACGGCGAGTTGACCGTGCAGTTCAACATTACGGAAGGGAAACAGACATTGGTTTCCAGCCTACAGGTGGAAGGAATGCATTCCCTGACCGAAGCCCAGATTCGCGGCGTCCTTGGGGCTTTGCCGGGCCAGCCGTTCTCCGACATCAACGTTTCCAGCGATCGAGACAATGTCCTGGCCCTCTATTACAACCAGGGCTTTCCGAACGCCACTTTTTCGTTCACCGCCGAACCCGACACTTCCCCGGAAACACAAGCCGCTATCGCCCAGGAAAACGCGAAGAAAGAAAAACTCACCGGTGAATCGCGAAAATACGCGATTGAACGCGCTCAACCCGTGAAGCTCGTCTACAAAATCGAGGAGGGCCCGCGAATCGTCGTGAAACGCGTTTTCCTGACTGGATATAAACATACCCGCCAGCGGGTCATCCGCCGCGAAGTTAAAGTGAAGCCGGGAGTGCCTTTGCGAGAAGGAGATGTCGTCGAGTCCCAACAGAAGCTTTATAGCCTGGGAATTTTCAATCGCGTTACCATCGAGCCGCAAAACGCCAATGGCAGCGATCCAGAAAAGGACGTCGTCGTTCTGGTGGAAGAGGCCAAACGCTACACCATTGCCTATGGCGGCGGGTTTGAAGTGCAACGCCTCGCCAGCACCACGGATCCCACCGGCGGCGAAATCCAGGCGGCGCCGCGCGGGATCCTCGAAATCTCAAAGCAAAACGTGACCGGGCGCGCCGATTCTCTCACCCTGAAACTCCGCGGCAGCACCATTCAGGGGCGAGCACTATTGGCATACAACGCCCCCAATACCTTTAATGTCACGAAGTTGAGTTTGCAGGCTACCGCCTACGTTGAAAAAACCCAGGACATTAACACCTTCGGGCAAACGCGCTACGAGGGGAATTTGCAACTCACCGACCAGGTAACCCCGCGCACTTCCTTTTTGTTCCGTTATACCTTCCGTAAAGTTACGGTCAGCAATTTGAATATTCCCGCCGAGGAAGTTCCGCTCTTCAACCAACCAACCCTCGTTTCGCAGTTTGGTATGACCTACTTTCACGATACCCGCGACAATCCCGCCGATGCCACCAAAGGTTCTTTCACCACCGCCGATGTCAGCGTGGCCTCCACCACGATTAATTCCAGTGCCAGCTTCATGCGCTACTTCGTGCAGAATTCCAGCTACACCCCGATCTCGCGCAATTGGAACTTCGCGCGTTCCATCCGCATCGGCGTTCTGCAGCCGTTTGCCAACACCATTTCCTTGACTTTTCCGGCGCCCACACAAACTCCCCTCCCGGAGGTAATCCCTCTTCCAGAAAGGCTCTTTGCGGGCGGAGGCACTTCGCTTCGGGGTTTTGCGCTCAACCAGGCCGGGCCGCGCGACGCCCTCACCGGATTCCCCATCGGGGGACAAGCGCTGATCGTAGTTAACCAGGAAATTCGTTTCCCGATGAAATTACCAATTATCGGCACAAAACTCGGCGGCGCATTATTTTACGATGCGGGTAACGTCTACAGCCGGGCCAGCCGCGTCAACATCCGATGGTCGCCGCCAAAACCCGTGTTCGTGCCGGCTTATCCGGACCAGCCGCCCGGTCCTTTTAACCCGACGCGCTGCGTGGCGAATTGCACCAATGAGTTGAACTACCTCTCCCACACCGTAGGTTTTGGGTTGCGCTATGGCACGCCCGTCGGGCCCATCCGGATCGATCTGGGCTATCAACTTAACCCAGCGGAATTTGTGGTTCCTTGCGAGAACAGCAGGGTATTCTGCCAAGTGGGAACCCATCTGACCAAGTTTCAGATCTTCTTCAATCTGGGTTCGAGCTTCTGATGCGTAAATGGACCACAGCGATGATGATGCTCGTCGGGCTGGTTTGCGGACCGGGCCGCAGCCGGGCTCAGGAAGTAGTCGACCGGATTGTGGCCAGGATCGAAACCGACATCATTCTTTACAGCGACGTCCAGCAACTCGGCCGCTATCAGCTTTTCCTGGATGGAAAAGCGCAGAGCGACGATGAAATTCTCAATCGCCTGATTGACCAGTGGATTGTCCGAAGCGAAGCGGGTGTCGCCCGCTTCCCCCAGCCCTCCGAGGACGAGGTCACCCGGAGCATCGAGGGCCTGAAACGCTCTTTCTCTTCGCCCGGCGAATTTGATGCTAGAAAAAAGCAGAGCGGCCTCACCGACGATGAGATTCGCCAGTTTGTTCGCGCCAAGATTTATCTCAGCAATTACCTGGATAGCCGCTTCCGCCCGGCCATCCAGATCGACGAAACAGAGATCGCGGACTTTTACAAGACCCGCGTTGTGCCGCGGGCGGAATCCCGCGGACAGACGCCGCCCACGCTGGAGAACGCCCGCGACTTCATTCAGGAAGCGCTGGTGCAGCGGGCCATCAACGAGCAGGCCGACCGCTGGCTGAAAGAAAGCCGCACGCGCGTGCGCATTGAGATCTTACTGAACGAGAAGGCCCCATGACCAAGGAGTCTCGCTTAAAAAAGATTCTCTGGCTGGAGCACGTCATCTGGGTGCTCAGCACCTGGACCCTGCTCGGTGTGGCGCTGGCGATCATCGCCTTGGGCAGTGGTCTTGCCAATCCACTTTTGCGCCGACTCCTGGTCAACCGGTTGCAGAATTTCACCGGCGCTCGTGTGGAGGTGCGCACGGTTTCCGTGGGCTGGTTTTCGCTGAATGCTACCGTCCATGGCCTGGTTATCCACGGCCAGGAGCCACCGGGCACGGAACCTCTTTTCAGCGCCGAAGAGGCCAAGATTGGCTTGCGCATTGATTCCTTCTGGGGACGCCGCGTTTCCTTGAACGATCTTGTCCTGGTGCAACCAAAAGTCCTCCTGCGCGTGGAGAAAGATGGCCGCAACAATCTGCCCACCCTCAAACGAAATTCTTCCAGTGGCCAGCTGCAGGAAACGCTCCTGAATTTGCACCTGCGTCATTTCGAAATCAGGGATGGCTGGATACTCTACAACAATGTGCGCTCGCTTATCGCCGTGGAAGGCGGCGATCTGCGGTTGAACATCACCGGCAGCAGCAACCCGCTGCATCCCCTGTATCTGGGGACTCTGGACTGGAATCTCATCCAACTGGCTCGGCGCCGCGACGTGCCCCTGCCCGCCAATCTTTCGGCGAAGTTCTCTCTGAGCCCGGAAGGTTTCACAATCGAGCAGGCCATCGTGGACGCCGGGCGCTCGCACGTGGACCTGCAAGCGGAAACCAAAAATCTCGAGTCGCCCGATTGGAGCTACCGCTATCGCGCTTGGCTCGATCTTTTGGACATTCGCGAGGCATTTCGCACGCCCGAAGTGCCCCTGGGCCGCATTGATCTGCGCGGAGAAGGGACACTGCATTCCGGCCAAATCCTTGGAACAGGGGAATTCGCCGCGGACAACATCACCCTGGGCTTTCTGGATTTTCACTCGGCCAACCTGACCAGCCGCTCGCGTTACGTGCTCGAATCGGACGGCGTGGTGCTGCCGGATTTTGCCGCCTACGCGCTCGGCGGCAGCGTCAAAGGCCGGGTCACCATGAAGTACGACGGCCTGAAGTTCCGGGCCGACACCAAGGTGCAGGGCATCCGGCTTGGACAAGTCACCCCGGCGATCGACCACGCGGGTTTTCCGATTGATAGCCTGCACTGGGATTCCGTGATTTCCGCGGACACCGTGGAAACCTGGCACGACAATTTCCGCGATTTCGACATTTCGGCCAACATGCACTGGGATGAGCCGGACGACGTGGCGCCGGGACATATTCCCATCAATAGCGAAACAGTCTTGCGTTACCGCTACACTCCCAATACTCTGCAGCTCGACCAGTTTGATTTCATTACCCCCACTTCCCGCGGCTCCCTTACGGGAATTCTGCACCCCAAGCAGACTTCCCTTGACGTCCATCTGGACATCGGCTCGCTCGCCGCCTGGGACGATTTCATTCACTCGATCGCCGGAGACAAGCCCGGCACTCCGGCAGCGAAAACGGTCATCGACGGTTCGCTCGTATGGAATGGGAAAATTCTCGGTGCGTCCGACGGCCCTACCTTTCAGGGTCACTTTCAAGGAGAGCACGCGCGCTACGACAATCTCACGCTCGATTCAATCACGGGAGACCTGACTTATTCGCCGTCCCAACTGGTCATCACCAGAGGCCGCGCGCGCAGGGGTGCGATGGATGCCGGCATCGAGGCGCAATTGCACCTCACCGATTGGGAGTTTCGTCCGGACAGTCAATGGGAGAGCGACCTGGACCTTGAGAAAGTTCCTCTCGAAGCTCTCCAGCAACTCGCCGGATGGAAATATCCCGTGCAGGGTTTGCTGACCGGAGAGTTCCACGGACGCGGGACACGCGCCGAACCTGCTCTTACGGGACTTCTGGACCTCGCCGATGCCACCGTGGACACTGTTCCATTCAACCGTCTGCGCGGGCAACTCACGGTGATGCCGGACGAAGTGCGCCTCTCAAACGCCGAACTGCGCTTTTTCGCGCCGGGCACCGAGAAAAGCGGAGGCGCAGGCATCGTCACCGGCTCCGTTGCCTATCGTTACGCCGATCAATCGCTGACCGCCGATCTGGTCGGCGCAGCGTTGCCGCTCGCCAATTTCCAAAGGGTCAAAGCCTCGGGCCTACCCGTCGATGGCCAGATCTCCTTTCGTTTAAAATCGAGCGGCCCAATCCGCACTCCCGTTGCCGATGGCTCGTTCCGCGTTGTTGATTTCCAGGTAGGCTCAGAAGTCATCGGCAGCTTCGAAGGTGAGTTGCAATCCGATGGCAAACTCGCTCAACTCAAACTCGGCTCGGCCATGAGCGAGGGGGCCATCCGTGGCGGAATCTCGCTCGGCCTGACGGAACCATTCCCGCTGGACGGTAAAGTTTCCGTTCGCAATATCAACCTCGACCCCTATCTGCTCTCCGCGCTGCATCTTGAGAAATTCCGCGGACATGGCGTCGCCGATGGCGATATTACCTTCCAGGGAGAGCTACAGCACCCCGAAACCCTGACCGTAGATGGGAATTTTTCCCGCCTTGTGCTTAATTACGGCAGCGTGCAGCTCGAGAATCAGGGGCCGATCCATCTCACTTCCACAAGAGACAGCCTGAAGATCTTGAGCATGGCTTTGAAAGGCACGGACACCAACGCGGAGTTGACCGGATCGATTCAATTCACGGGAAAGCGCTCTCTGGCGTTGAAACTCAATGGCTCTGTCGACCTCCGTCTTCTCGACGGCTACGTTTCGGGGGTGGATGTCACCGGCCACGCGGATATAAACGCCTCATTCGAAAATACCCTGGACCACCCCCGCATTATCGGCCGGGTAAAGTTAAATAACGCTTCCGTACGCTCGGCGGATTTTCCCACCGGCCTCAGCAATGTGAAAGGCGACCTGGTCTTCGACGCCAACCGCCTCTTTTTTGAGAATGTCACCGGCGAAGCGGGCGGCGGCCCGATTACTCTCGCGGGAACCGTCAACTATTCCGAAAAGCCCCTGCGCTACGACGTCACCGCAAAGACCGATCGCATCCGCATCCGGTATCCCGAGGGGATGAGTTGGCTCCTCGGCGGCTCGCTGCGTCTTTCCGGGACTCTCGATGGCGGGCTGCTCACCGGCAAAGTCGTCGTCCAGCGCGTCAACCTCAACGAAGGTATTGAATCCGTCGGTTCCCTGACTTCCAGTTCCAGCAGTTCCACCACTTCTTCGAATTTTCTGCGTAACCTTCAGCTTGATGTCGAGGGAAGCTCCACTCCCGACGCGCGCCTTGAATGGCCGGGCGCCCACCTGGAAGCGGAATCGAGCTTGCGCGTCCGAGGAACGGCGGAACATCCGATTCTCCTCGGGCACATTCATGTTCTCTCGGGGGACCTGTATTTCCGCGACAATCGTTACAAGGTTTCCCGCGGCGATTTGAATTTTGCCAACCCCTTCCGCCTTGATCCGGTGATCAATTTTGAGGCCACCACGAACATTCAACAATACGAGATCACCTTGAATTTCACCGGCCAGGCCAGCAAGTTGAGTCTTTCCTACCGGTCGGATCCGCCGCTGCCCGGCAACGACATCATTACCCTCCTGTCCTCGGGGCAAGCGGGTTCGGAAACCGGCATGCGCTCCGGCGTCACCGGCCAGGCGGGCGCGGGGAACAATAGCGGCGCCAGCGCTCTGCTTTCGGAGGCGATTTCCAGCCAACTTGGCGGCCGCGTCGAGCGATTGTTTGGAATCACTCGCTTCCGGGTGGATCCCGGCCTGGCCGGCGTCGGCACCACGGCTTCCGGGCAGAACGTCGCCGCGCGCGTAACCGTGGAGCAGCAGGTTACCCGCGACCTCACGGTCACCTACGTTTCCAACGTAAGTTCCACCCAGGAGCAGGTCATTCAGGTGGAATACATTTTGAACCGGAGTATTTCGATTGTGGCCTTGCGGGATCAGAACGGCACGTTTGGCGTGGACATCAAAATCAAGAAACGCTTTCCCTAGCGCCACTACCGTGAACGCCCATGGATTGCTTACTGGGACTGAGCGTCCTGCTGTTGCGCTGCTTGCTGCGTTTCGCCGGTCTGCTGTGCCCGATGCGCCTGGAAACGTCTGCCAGGGGCGGCTAATTTAGCATTCTGACCAACGCCTGGATTGTCCCGTTTGGCCTCTTGCAGCGCATCTTTGACCGCTTTTCCCGCGGTGAAGCGAACCGTTTCCTGGATCTCTCGCCCGATCTTGGCAGACTCCGCGGCGACCTTTTGGCCCAGCGGCGATCCGTAAAACTGCAACAAGCCCTTAATCTCTTCGTCGGTGTAGTGCTTGTCGTAGACGGGGACGAGCTGCTCGGTCACCGCATCCACATCAAATTTCTTTTCGTAGCCCGTGATGACCGTATTCACAAACGCCTGTCCTTGCTGATTGTTTGGCACCGTTTCCAGCAGTTTTTCCCGGTATTGCTCGGCCCCGCGCGTCATGGAATCTTGCACCAAGTCCCGCGCGCCCACCAGTTCCAGCAGCGAACGGATATCCGCTTCCTTCGCTGGGTCCATCGCCTCTTTCGGTGGAGCACTAATTTGGGTCGCGGAAGAATTTTGCGGAGCCGCCTGCACCTCCGTCATCGAGCCGCCTTGAATGGCAACCAGAAATGTGCCGACGTAAATCAGGATGAGTGCCACAACTGCCTTCATGACTGCCTCCGCGTCTTCGTTGGACGTTTTGCAAACCGTCCGGAATCATCGCCGCAACTAGAAGTCTAGGGATTCGCGTCGTTCCTGACGCCTGTTCGAAGGTGCAATAGTGTTGGGTACGTCACTGACCCGCAGTGCAGGGCCGCTCATAATGGAGCATGCCGAGTGATCCTCGGAATGATGCAGTTTGAATTGGCCCTTTGGAGCGCGGTGACGATTGGCACCCCAAGGGGGATGCAAATGGCTACACTTTCTTTAATGAACGGCCCAAACAATTCAGTCGCAGAAAAGCGCCAGCTAATGGTGGAAAACCAGATCCGCAAACGCGGCGTCAAAGACGAACGAGTTCTTCACGCCGTGGCTACCGTGCCGCGCCACGAATTTGTCCCTGGGCCCTGGATCCATCAAGCCTACTCGGACGAACCGCTTCCGATCGGCCATGGGCAGACCATTTCGCAGCCGTACATCGTGGCTGCCATGACGGCCTCGCTGGCGCTCAGTGGATCAGAGCAAGTTCTGGAGATTGGGACCGGATTCGGCTACCAGGCCGCTGTGCTCTCGCTGCTCGCCCGAGAGGTCTACACCGTCGAACTCCTGCCGGAACTCGCCCAGGAGGCCTCCGAGCGGCTTAGTCGCCTGGGCTTTAGAAATGCCCATGTCCATTGCGGCGATGGCACACTCGGTTGGCAGGAGTTCTCTCCCTACGACGCAATTCTCGTCGCTGCGGCCGCCCCAGCGGTGCCAGGGCCCCTCCTGCAGCAACTGGCGGAAGGGGGACGGTTGATTGCGCCGGTCGGCGATGAACTCGACCAGGAATTACGGCTGATCACCAAACGCGATGGGAAATGCACGATACGGCCAGGTGCCCCGTGCCGGTTTGTGCCGTTGATGGGCAAGTTTGGGTGGGGCAAATGAGCCCTAACTTTGTAATATAAAGTACTTGACAACGATTTCCCCTTCTCCTATCCTCCTCTCGTGCCCGCACCTCGCTCTAATCGCGCTCCCCTTTCCCAGCCCATCCCCATCGACGCTCGGGCTGCCGATCACCTGCGCTATATCCGCGAAACCATGGAGCGGGCCGGCGAATTCACCGCCGTTCCCGGCTGGGGTGGGGTGGCCATGGGAGCGACGGCCCTCGCCGCCGCGTTTCTGGCTTCCCGGCAGTCTTCACCGCGGGCCTGGATGGCCGTGTGGTTGGCGGAGGTCGTTGTTGCCGTCGCCATCGCTGCACCGGCGGCTGCCACCAAGGCCCGCCGTGCGAACTCTTCACTCTTCAATGGCCCGGGCAGAAAATTTGCCCTCAGCTTTGCGCCACCCATTGTTGTGGGTGGATTGCTTACCCTGGCTTTCTTTCAAGCTGGCGCAAGTGCATTTTTACCCGGTGTCTGGCTGTTGCTCTACGGCACCGCCATCGTCACGGGGGGTGCCTTTTCTGTCCGAATCGTGCCCGTCATGGGTCTGTGCCTGATGGCGCTTGGCACCGCGGCGCTCTTTGCGCCCGCTTCTTGGGGAAATCTGTTCATGGCCGCGGGATTTGGCTTGGTGCAAATCGCCTTCGGTGGCTGGATCGCTTTGCGATACGGGGGATAGACGAACGAATTTTCGCAACAAATGGAATCTATGGTCAAATCGTCCATAATCCGCCAGGAACACGCCCAACGCGAAGAGAGCCCTTCACCCGTTCGCAGCGCCATCGCGCATCCTGTTGCCCCATCGCTCGACCGATTGATTCACGAGCGTATCCGCTTGGGGATCGTCAGCGCGCTGGCCGTGAATCGCACGTTGACGTTCAACGAACTCAAGGCCCTGCTGAAAACTACCGACGGCAACCTCAGCGTTCATGCCCGCAAACTGGAGGAAGCGGACTACATCCTGTGTACCAAATCCTTCGACGGGCGCCTACCGAAGACGGAGTACCGGCTGGCCCCGGCGGGGCGGCGCGCGCTGGAGCGCTACCTGGATCACATGGAGGCGTTGATTCGCGCGACCCGGGAGGGCTGAAAATTTTTTGGTTGTTAACTTTGTAATGTAAAGTACATTGCAGCAATCGGCGGCGGAGAAAGAATCATCCTCGTGCTAAACCCTGTCACTCAACCAACGCAACAACAAGTCCTGCAAAAGGAACTCCGGCAATGTCATCCGGCGCTCCCGGCGACGGCCACCCAGCTGCACGTCGCCATCATCTGCGACGGCAACGGCCGCTGGGCCACTTCCCGCGCCCTTCCGCGATCCGCCGGCCACCGCGCCGGCGCCGAGGCCGCCCGCCGGGTCATCCGCAGTGCACCGCACCTCGGGATTCACACCCTGACACTCTTCGCCCTCTCATCCGCAAACTGGAAGCGCCCACCCGCCGAGGTTGCGGCCATCCTTCAAATTCTCCAGGAATATCTTCTCGCCGAAACTTCCCACTGTCTCGAAGAAGGCATCCGCTTGAGCGTCATTGGGCGCCGCGACCGCCTGCCAGCGCACCTTCGCGAAACCATCGCCGATTCCGAGGCTATCACCGCCAACGGCCGCAAACTTCATCTGCGTCTGGCGATCGATTATTCCGCGCGACATACCATCTTCCAGGCGGCCAGCAAATTCTACAAAGTCACCGACCTTTCCAGCGAAGCCTTCAGCAACGTGCTTGCCGAGGTCCAGCGTGGCGGCTCCACTGACGTGGACCTGCTGATCCGCACCGGGGGCGAACAGCGCCTCTCGGATTTCTTGCTCTGGGAGTGCGCCTTCGCCGAGTTTTTCTTCCTGCCCAAACGCTGGCCGGATTTTACGCCCAAAGACCTGCGGGACATGCTGCGCGACTTCGAGCAACGCGACCGCACCCGTGGCGCGCTGCCGCGCGAAGACCGCTTCTAAATGTTCAGGTATTCCGGGTTACTCCCAGGATTACCGCCGCTGCGGCTTCCGCCGCTCGCGGTCCATCACAAACGCGCGTTGCAAAACCCGCGTCGCCGTCGGCGTCAGACGAAATTTCTCCAATTCTTCCTCAGTCGCATAGGCAATATCCGTAACGTCGCTGCTCGCACGCGCCTCCCCGGCCACCCGCTCGCATAAATAATCCGCGATTACGTAGTGATACTTGGGGCGCCGTGTCCCCTCCGCGCCGGCGACCTTCGCATCTCGAAAGATCCGGTCAAACACTTCGATCAGCTCCAACACTCGCACTTCGAGCCCGGTCTCTTCCCGCAGTTCCCGCGCCACGCCTTCCTGCAAAGACTCCCCAAGCTCCAGCGTCCCGCCGGGGATAGACCATTCCCCCAGCAGCGGCTCGGTGCCCCGCTTGATCAGCAAGGCTCGCCCAGTTTCGATGACCACTCCGCCTACCCCTACGACTGGACGGTCTGGGTACTCTTTCGCCATGGCCTGTTATTCTTTCATCCCGGATGTTGAGTTACACTGAATACTCGGCGAATAAGTCTTGCAATTGGATTCCCGCGCCGGGTCTATAATACGCCGGTTGGGTGTTTCTGAGTTTTCCCACTTGGCCGGCTGAAATTCAAATCGGAGGATGGAGACGTGCTCCGCTGTCCTGAATGTTCCGCTGAAATCGATGTGGACGAAGACGAAGTGGAAGAGGGCGAGATCCTGAGTTGCCCGGAGTGCGAGTGCGAGATGGAAGTTTCGCAGACGCATCCCGTGGCGCTGAACGTCATTTCCGATGACCTCGACGAAGAAGAGGATGAAGACGACGAGGAAGACTCTGACGACGAAGACGATGAGGAAGACGAGTTAGATGAAAACGGCGATCTTCTGGAAGACGAAGACGACGATGACGTCGCCGAGGAAGAAGAGGAAGACGAGTGAACTTTGGCGCCTCCTTCCTAGGGCATCCTCGCATTTCCCGAACACTATCCAATCCGTCGTGAGCCTTTCACGACGCAACTTTCCGCACATGCGTTTCCTGTTGACCTCACTCTTTTTGTGGTCTTTATTGCTGCCGGTTTTTTCCGCGGCCCAGCAGCCGGTGCCGCCGACCGACGCCAACCCGTCGGAATCCTCTCCTCCGCCTGCACCACCCACGGCTGCGTCCCAGGAAAGTTCCAGCCAACGCCACAGCAAAATTCCTCCTTTTCTAATCCTGGGCACCGTGTTCAACGAAAAGGCCCTCGCATTTCCCGGCGTGGAGGTCCGCATTCGCCGCAAGGGCGAAAAGAAATTCCGCTATGACCTGTATACAAATTCACGCGGTGAGTTTGCCATCCGGGTTCCCGACGGCATCGAATATGAGGTGGTCGTGCGCCAGAAGCATTACAAGGAACAGTCGATATTCGTGGCCGCGAATAAGGCCGATGTCCAGCAGCGATTGACTTTTAAACTGGAAAGCACTACGCCGCAAAAGGCAGGAGATTCGAAATGAAACGATCCCGAAACCTGGCCTGGATTTTCTGTTTTCTGCTGCTATTCGCCTTCGCCGCCGCCTCCCAGGATTCCAAGAAAGACAAGGAAACCCAGTTGCGCACCGTCCGCGGCGTGGTCAGCGACAAATCGGAGAATCCCATGCCCAACAGCGTGGTCTTCCTGAAGAACCTCAGGACCAATGGGGTGCGCAGCAATTTTGCCGACACCGACGGCAACTATCGCTTTAGCGGCCTCGACCCCAATGCCGACTACGAGGTTCACGCCGAATTCGAAGGAGCGAAATCCCAGGTGCGCAACGTCACGTCGCTCGACAGCCGCAAGGAGATCGTGATCAACCTGAAAATAGACCGGAAAAAGAACTAATAGGCCTGATCCCAAGCGCTTCCAGTCTACCGACTTGACGAGTTGAATCTTATGGACTGTCGGGGAGCACATACCAGGCCTCTTTAACCAAAGCCGCAGCGCCATTCTGTTACCATTTAAAGGGGTGCTCCCCTTTCCGCAAAGCATAGCTTTGCCCAGGTTACTTTCGCCAATTCTTTGTGCGGTCTTTGCGTGTAAGGCGCATCTAATTTGAAGCAAGCGTTGCGTTGCCGCGGAGTCTGTATCTCTCGCCTGGCGGCAGCATGTGCAGGAAAGTCAAAAATGGGGGTCTTGGCGCTGGGAATCGCGCGGAGAAGGTCCTCCGCTATCTTGACCTGTGCGCTCCGATAACTTGAAAGAAAGGTATTCGAAGTCTGTGCATGAATCGGAACACTAATCTAGTCTCATTTCTATTATGTTGGCGCGAAAATAACCCACTCACCACAGCCCGTATTGCAGGTGGCGCGTGTGTCTGGCTTACGCGATTGACCATCGTGACCTTGTGCTTGTTCGCGATTCCCTCCGCATTCGCGCAGGATGCTCCAGCCAAGAAAAGCGACGACCAGTCCGCCTCTCTACGCGGCACGGTCACCACTTTGCAAGATAGTGCCCAGACTGGAGTTGCCGGAATCACCGTAAAGCTTGCCCGTGATCCTACCCAAGGGACCCCCTTGAGCGCCGACACGGATGAACATGGCCAATATCAATTCGTAAAGCTCGAACCCGGCGCTTACACCATTTCCATCACCCTTTCCGGATTTAAGACGGTAACAAAGCCGGTGGTCCTGAGCGCGAAACAGCAAGAAATTCAGGATTTCTCTTTGCAACTCGATGTTGTCGCCGAAAAGGTGGAAGTAAAGGAGACCGCTTCAGCGGTCACCACCGAAAGCTCCGCCCCGCCTCCAGCTACCGTTACGAATAAGGAGTTGATCACCCTGCCCACCCCCCAGGAAAAAGTGAAGGATATCCTTCCCTTTACGCCCGGGGTCATCAAAACACTCGACAGCAAGCTGACTTTCAAGGGCGCGGATGAAAATCAAAGCCTCTTGCTGGTCAATTCGGCGCGAACCACCGACCCGGTCACCGGAAGTTTCGGCGTTCCCATTCCCACCGATGCCGTCGAGTCTTTCAACGTTTATAAAACTCCCTACGATGCCGGCCTGGGAAGTTTCTCGGGTGGGTTGACGACCATCGAGACCCGGCCGCCGGAAGACCAATGGGGTTTCAAACTGCGCGGAATCGTGCCCTCGGTTCTTGGAAAGAACGGCGCCATGGTGGGGATCGCCGAAGCCATTCCCGGCGTCTCGTTCGACGCCCCCATCATCCCCCACAAACTGCTGCTCTCGGAAGTTTTCCAGTACGACATGAAGAAGACCACGGTCGAAGGCCTCCCGTGGCCCTACGACATCAGCAAGCGCCAGGGTTTCAACAACTACACCACCCTGGAAGCCATTCTCGCACCCAATCACGTGCTTACGCTGACCGTAAACGCATTTCCGCTTCGTCAGCAGAACGTTGATATCAGCGCGCTCGTTCCGCTGGGCGCTTCGAACGACTTGAACCAGAGCGGCGTGGCCATCGGCCTGAATGACAAGTATCAGCTGAATTCCGGGGCAATTTTTAGCGTGGTCGCGCAGTACATGCGCTTCGACAGCAACGCTCACGGCCAGGGTTTCGAGGACATGACCATTAACCCGGAGGGATGGGGCGGCAACTATTTCAATCGGTGGTCGCGCCGTGGCAAGGAGTTTCAGGCCGTTCCTTCTTTCCAATTTCCCAAGAAACATTGGCACGGCGAGCACGAAGTCCGTGTGGGGACCGACGTTGATTACCGCTCCTTCTTTGGAACCACCCTTTCGCATCCCATTCAGCTTCTTCGCGCGGACAATTCTTTAGCGGAAGAGATCACCTTTGGCTCTGCGCCTTCTCAAACGCCTTCCGACAGTTCCGTTGCCGTGTTCATCCAGGATCACTGGGTGTTCGATCCGCATTGGAGCGTGGATCTCGGAGGGCGAGTTTCGACGGAAAGTACCGGTTGGTCCGCGGCCGTTGCGCCACGCGCCGGCGTAGCTTACTCGCCGGGAAAATCCGGCAAGACGGTCATTCGCGCGGGCGCGGGGATCTTCTATGGAGTCCTTCCGCTACTCGCTGCTGATTTTGCGGCAAATCCCGTCCGCACCGTCACTGACTTTGGTACCACGGGCCAGCCGCTCGGTCCTTCCATTAGCTATACGAGCGCCTACGTCGGCGGAGTCAACCCGCTCACTACCTCGATTTTGCCCAGCCAGCCCAGCACAACGCCTCGCAATGTCACCTGGAACGGGGCCGTCGAACACGAGCTCCGCAAGGACATGACCCTGCGCGTCGGCTACCTCGATAGCCACACCACCTATCTCTTCGAGGTAAATCCGTTCATCGCCGCGCCCGGTGCCGAGTCATTCATGGGGCTTACAAACACAGGCGCCTCTCACTATCGCGAACTGGAATCGACCCTGCACTACAATTTTCTTGGGCGCGATCAGGTGAATGTCTCTTACATCTGGAGCAAGGCGCGCGGCGACTTAAATACTATTTCGGATGTCGCCATTCCCTTTGCCGCGCCGGTGATTCGTCCGAATCTTTACGGCATCCTTCCGTCGGACATTCCGAATCGCATCGTCGCCTGGGGCATTTTTGCCATTCCATGGAAACTCACATTCAGTCCCCTCATGGATATTCACTCGGGCTTCCCGTATTCCCCGATTGATGTCCAGCAGCAGTATGTCGGCGTCCCCAACGGGCAGCGCTTCCCGGAATACTTCTCGCTGGACCTCAAGCTATATCGCCAGTTCCGCGTGCCGTTTCTCGGAAACCGGGGCGGTAAGGTACACCACATCCGGCTCGGGGTGTACACGTTGAACGTCACGAATCACGGCAATTTCAACGCGGTCTACAACAACGTGGCATCACAGTATTACGGGCAGTTCGTCGGCTTCCTCTATCGCCACGAGGGCGCCATCATCGATTTCGTCGATTAGACGCCGTGCAGCGGTCACCTTCTGGTTGCCGCTCTTACTCCTGCAGCGTGCGCCATACGCGCATTGCTCGCGGCACCACCGCGATCTCCACCGGCGTCTGGCCGATAATCTCTCCATCCGCGTGAAACACGCACGGCCGGTCCGTCTCGATTCGCGCCCGCGTTATGCAATGACGTTGAAGGTGCGGTGTCCGGATTTCACCACTAATCGTCAGGGACGGCAGAATGGCCGCGATCTCAAGCAAGCTGAGATCTTCCAGAATCACCAGATCGAGTTTTCCATCCTCGAGGCGCGCCTCTGGAGCCAATCGCAAGCCGCCTCCATAGCTCGGTGTGTTAAGAACCCCCAGAACAAGTGCTCTGGCATCCAGAGAATTCTCGACGGAATTATCCAGCGAAACATGCACGCCCACGGCATGAAATTTCCTCAGCGCGCGGATCGCTGACAACAGATAGCGGCTTCTCCCGCGAATCTTGCGATAAACCCCGCTCGCGAATCGCGCCGCTTCGGCGTCCAACCCGACACCTCCGCCTCCCATATAAAGTCGCTCCAGGCCATCGGCGGTGCGCACCCTCGCCGCATCCAGAGAAACGCTTACGCCGCGTTCAAGAATCAACTCCGCAGCCTTAACCGGATGGGGTGGCAATCCCAGAGCCGCTGCCAGATCGTTGCCTCCACCAGCGGGCAATACACCAATCGAAACCTCCTCATTTCCCGCCAGTGCGTTCAACAAAACTTGAAACGTTCCATCACCACCCAGCGCGAAAATGCGTTCTCGCCCCCGCGCCGCCTCTTCGCGGGCGATTTGCGTGAACTCCCCGGAACTCCGTGCGCTGCGAAACTCTACATTCCACGGTTTCGCAGCCGCGAATCGCTGCAGGCGCGGCAAAACTTCCTGGGCCAGGCCACCACCGGCAGTCGGATTCGCCAACACTAAATCCGGAATGTGTGTTGAGAAGAGAGAAGAAGTTGGCACAGATTGGCTATGCTGCCGGAGCCAGCGGCAACTGTCAATCGAACCCGCGCGCCGGAGAGTTCGCGCTTCCTTACTTGACGGCGCCGACCGTGAAACCCGAAATAAAACGGTCCAGGAAGAGGTTGTACAGAAACGCAACCGGCAAACTGGCGATCAGGCAAGCCGCCATCAGTGCGCCCCAATAATACACGTCGCCGCGCACCAGAAAGATGGGAATACCCGTCCCAATCATCTGATTCGATTCCGAAGAGATGAATGTGAGCGCGTAGACAAATTCCTGGGTCACCAGTGTGAACGTAAAAATGACCACGGTCAGAATCCCCGACGTGGAGATGGGAATCATCAGCTTCAGGAAAGCGCCAAAGCGAGTCAGTCCGTCGACCATCGCCGCGTCTTCCAGTTCACGCGGAATCGATTTGAAGAACCCCATCAGCAACCAGATGGAAAACGGAACCGTGAACGTGGGATAAACCAAAATCAAACCCCAGAGCGAGTCCTGTAGCCCCAGGGAAGCGACCACTCGCGAGAGCGGTATGAAAAGCAGGGTGGGCGGCACAAGATATGTCAGAAAGATAGCGATCCCGAGTCGCTCGCCCCACCGGCCAGCGAGCCGCGCGAGCGAATACGCCGCAGGCACCGCCAACACCAAGGTAATAAACACAACGATCACTCCGACGAAAGCCGTATTTCCCAGCCAACGCACGAACTGCGTCTGGGTAAAGAGAAACCTCAGATGATCGAGGGTAGGTTTGGCGTTGAAGAGGAACGGATTATTCTCCATCGTGTACAAATCGACGTTCTGCTTAAAGCTGGTGATGACCATCCAATAAAAAGGAAAAGCCAGCAGGATGGTGAAGACCGTTAGGACTACGGCCCGGACAACTTTGCCGAACAGGCGATAGGATATTCTCCCGGGAGGCATCAATTCACCTCCGAGCGCCGCGCCACCCGCAACATGAAATAGGCAATGATCACCAGCAGCGGCACCAGAAACAGGGAAATCGCGGCGCCTGCCGCCAGGTCGCTTCCCTGAATGCCCACGGCAAAGGCCAGCGAGGGCAGCGTTTGCGTGGAGTCGAAGGGGCCTCCGGCAGTCAGAATGTAGACCACCGTCAAATCGGTGAAGGTGAAGATCAGTCCGAATAGCACCGCGACGCTCAGAATCGGCCGCATCATCGGAATCACGATCTGGAATTGCGTGCGCCAGAAGCCCGCGCCATCTACGGACGCCGCTTCCGGAATGTCCTTGGGAATGGCGGTGCGCCCGGCCAGCAGAATCACGGTGGAAAAAGGAATAATCCGCCAACTGTGCACCAGCATGACCGAAGCAATGGCCAGCACGGGTTCGCCAAGCCACATCGGGGCGTTGAACGGCTTGTAAAAGTGCAGGGCCACCAGGACCCACGAAATCACGCTGTAGATGGAATCCAGCAGCCATTTCCAGCCGATGGCTCCGAGCGAAATTGGTGCAACCCACGGCAGCAGGATAAGAAAACGGATAATGCCGCGGCCCCGGAAGGTGTTTTCCAGCGCGATCGCCAGGATATTCGCGCAGACCAGCACAATGATTTGCGAGCCGATGGTGAACACCAGCGAATTGCGAATGGCGACGCGAAAGCTGGGGCTCTGCAGGATGCTACGGAAATTCTCCAGGCCCACGTAATGGAGTTCGGTGTTTCCGATTCGCGCGTCGCTGAAAGCATAAAAAATCGCCAGCAAAAACGGCCCGCCAACCAGCAGCAGGATATACAACGCGGCCGGGGCGAACATCGCGGTGCTCAGATAGGGGCTTTGCGCCGCGGCAACCGACTTGATTCTCGCGAACGCTACTGCCATGTGACGCCTGTTGCGTTCACGCGCTTTTTGGTTTCGCGATCAAAAAACTTCAGCGTGCGCGTGGGCACCGCAAAGTCATACACGCCGTCAAGCTGCAGATGCTGCGCGTTAGTCAGCCGCGACACAACTTTCTTGGCGTTGAGTTTTCCGCCGACCAACGCTCCCCGAAACAATCCATTCCGAGCCAAGGTATTCGGTATGCTCCACCTTAAGTCGCAAGGGTACAGTTTCCCCGGTCGCGTTCACCGCCGGAAACAAATGTTCCGGGCGAAATCCGACAATCACTTCGTTGAGCTCCGCCAGGTTCATCGGGGGTGAACCCAGGAACGTAGCCACAAAGGTGTCCGCCGGATCGTCGTAGACCTCGGTTGGCGTCCCGAGTTGATGCACCACGCCTTTGTTGAGCACCAGGATGCGGTCCCCCATGGCCATCGCTTCCACCTGGTCGTGAGTCACGTAAATGGATGTCGTGCCTACGCTGCGGTGAAAGCGTTCCAGTTCCTCCCGCGCCGACGCCCGCAGCTTCGCGTCCAAATTCGACAGCGGTTCGTCGAGCAAAAACACCGCGGGCTCGCGCACGATCGCGCGGGCCAGCGCCACCCGCTGCCGCTCGCCGCCGGAAAGCTCCCGCGGTTTGCGATCCAACAGCGCGCCAATGCCCAGCAATCCGGCAGCCCACTCCACTTTCTTCCGGTGCTGTTCCTTGGGAACTTTCTGCGCCTTCAGCGGAAACGCGATGTTCTTGTATACGGAAAGATGCGGATACAGCGCATAGCTCTGAAAAACCATCGCAATGCGCCGGTCGCGCGGCGAGAGGTTGTTGACCACCTGCCCGCCAATCAGAATTTCGCCGGAAGTGGGATTTTCCAGCCCCGCAATCATGCGCAGAAGCGTGGTTTTACCCGAACCAGAAGGCCCCAAAAACACCAGAAACTCGCCTTCGCGAGTTTCCAGGCTTACATTGTTGACGGCACCGAGATGACCTTCCTTGAAAACCTTCGTTAAATTCCGCGTCTCGACAACAGCCATCAGGGTCCCGTCCTGTCATTTCCAGCGAGCGAAGATACGCTTGTATTCCTCTTCCGCGGTCTTCGCGGCGTTTTCGGGAGTTTCATCGCCCCGCGCGACCTTGGCAAACATGGTGGGGATGATCCAAGCTTTGAACGCTTCGTCGATCGCAGCGGTTCCATAGCCAGGATAACCGATATTGGTAGCCCAATCGAGGACGTCGCCAAGCACCTTGTATTTGTCCGGTGGAGTGGCCCGGGAATCGGTGGCAATTTCCTTTTGCAGATTCGGAACCGTGCTCGGGAAACACGGGAAATTATAGAACTGCCCGGTAATGAATCCTTCGTGGAAAGAATCGATGTAATCGATGAGGAATTGCTGGGCACCATCCTTGTTTTCCGCGAACTCCCAGATGATATAGCAGTCCATGACGTGCTCGGCGGCGATGCGCCGCGCCGGGCCTTTCAGGGCGCGGGAGATCATGATCTTGCTGTCAATGGGGAGATGTTCACGCTCCGCTTGCCGGGTGATGGAGATTGCGTTGGCGACGTAAGAGACCCGCCCGGCCAGCATGGCCTGGTTGTTGGAAGGCGGGGTCCAGGTGAAGACTTCGGGAGTTTCCGATTCCTGGTAAAGAGCCTTCATGAATTTCAGGGCTTCAACGGTTTCCTTGGAGTTGATGGCCACATTTCCGGATTCGTCCTGCTCGGCGCCTCCGAACGACCAGAGCAAAGCGCGCATCGCCATGCTGGTATCGAGTTCCTGCGAGAGGCCCAAACCGCAGGGATGTCCGTTCTTATCGCGTATTTTCTTGGCGCCGACGCGCAAGTCTTCCCAGGTGTCGGGACCATTGGGAAACCCGGCTTCCGTCCACCAATCCCTGTGCCAGTTGCCGGGATCCGGAGCATAGGAATCGGAGAAGGCAAAATACCGCTTGGTTTTCGG
Organism: uncultured Acidobacteriota bacterium; assembly: GCA_963781995.1. Classification (GTDB taxonomy): domain Bacteria; phylum Acidobacteriota; class Terriglobia; order Acidiferrales; family UBA7541; genus Acidiferrum. Next base: position 557,712 of record CAWAHR010000001.1, read on the forward strand.
ATTGTAGGTGGACTTGTGCGCCAGATCGATTTTCTTGCCGTGGCGCTTCTCCACTTCCTGATACACAGGTCCCATGTCGATCGTCTGCTTCTCGTACGCCGCCGGCGGTGAGAGCAGCATGAACAGGTCGTGGCCTTTTTGCGCGGAGGCTTCCGAAGCCGCTTTGGTGGCCAGGTCCACCAGGTTGATATGGTCCACAATCACGTTGGTGTTGTGCTTTTCCCCCCACTGCTTGCAGAAGGTGCCGTCAAACCAAGTGTCATACGCGGGTACGAAATGGCTCCACTGTAAGATTTTGAGAGTTTTTTGCTGAGCGGCCGCGCGCTCGGGAAAGAGGAAAGCCGGGCCGCTGCCGGCCGCGAGAGCCGCGGCGCTTGTACCTGCAACTTTTACGAAATCCCGGCGGGTGAGTTGCGTCTTTTTCTCTTTTTTCATCGCTCAGCACACCTTTCCCGAACCAATTCCAAGTTCCGATGTTCAAACATAATCAGGAAAACTGGGGTAAGTAAAGCCCGTGGAGCTGGCGCGGGATGCGCCCGCTCCACGGATAGTAGAGGTTAGAAGCTGAAGATCACGCCTCCCTCACTGCGCAGGTCTCTCCATTCATGCTGAGGAATGCCCTCAAACAACGGATAACCGGGCAAACCCTCTGCATTGAGAGTGGCGGTGTTGGCGCGGGTGCGATAGAGCGATTCTTCAAACGCGAACGACACCCACTTGTTGAGTTTGTAGTTGATGGTGCCGACGGTCATATCGCTGCGAGACCGCGAGCTGGCAGTGGAAGAAATATGCAACAGGTCGTTGGTGTTGGCCTGGTCGGTGCCATAGAGCATGTAAGCGGACCAGCCGGCGTTGCGACCCTCGGGATCCTTCCCAAACCAGCGGGAAAGCGGAAGCCCGACCTGGGCGAACCCGCCCCGGGCGCGGACCGGAAGCTGCGGCACGACGATGGGGACTCCGGCGGCATTCGTGCCGAAGAACACCGTGGAAGAGCCGTCAATCGAGGTCGTGGAGGCCAGATTGCCAAAGCCTCCGACGGCGTTGTAGTTGGAAAAGAGCTGGCCAGCGAAATAGTATCTTAGGTCGCTGCCGGTATAGACCTTACCGATGAGGGTGATATACCGCGATGGCAATTGCCATTCAAAGTCCACGCCATTGGTCGGGCTGCCGACTCTGGCGCCGGTCGCAAATGCCTGTTTATATAGATCGGGATTGGTGTTGGTGGTTGTGATCGGAGCCAGGGGAACAGCGGAGCCCAGTACGATAGCGGTGCGGTGGCCCACTTCCCAGCTGACAATGAGTTGCGCCGGAGCCACGCCGGGGGCGTGGTCGAGTTGCCACTGTCCCACGAGGCGGCCTTCCACCTGCGGCGTATTGCTGTCCGGGCCTTGCCGTTCGCCGTAACCCAACTGGTTGGATAGGTTCGCGGCGGATGGGGTGAGGCCGATGGCGGGCAACACAACAGCAACTTCCGGCATAAGCTGGAAGCCGCCGAAATTGTGGGTATAGCCGAAGCGGAACTGCGGCGCGCGCTCATAGAGATCGCCGAACGCAATACCCAGGCCGGTGGTCTCCAACATATTTGGCAGGGTGGAAGAACCGAATGGAGTCCAGTCCTGTCCGACCACTGCGGAGAGGGTGTTCGAAGAGTCCAGGCGCCAATCAATCCGCCCGTACGCCAAGCGAATGGATGGGTTGTAGGAACGAATCGAGGAGAGGTTGCGGTTGTCGGAACGGTTGAAGTTTCCTTCAAAGTCCATTTCAAACTTTCCGGTGACCGTCAGATTCGGACTCGAGTCCGCCCACTCGAAGTTGGTGCCCAGGCGAGTGGAACGCGCCTTGATGTGGAACTCCGGCGCGGAGTTTGGACCGGTGTCGCCAAGGAAACCTGGCAGTGGAAAATCATCGCCACCCGGCGACGAACTGTCGTGAATGAAAGTCGCCTTGAGGAATCCATAAGGCGTGATGCCGATTCCGGCCAGCTTGATGGCTGGTTTCAGCTCACCCTTCGGGATTCCGCCAACTGGGAGCACACGGATGGGATTTGCGGCGGACAGTGTCGTGGGCGAAACCGAGGCGTTCTGCTGCACGGCCACTTGCCCGTTCGCCGTTTGGCCCTGGTCGTCGTACGACAGGTTCGCTGGACTAGCACTGGGTACCGCGCCTGCGGGGCTGCCCGTTGAAGAGGAGGTCCCGCCTGCTGGTGCGCGGTAGACAGTGGGAATCATGCCCCCTCCGGCGGGATTAGTCGCCGAGGCGTTGATCATTCCCGTTGCTCCCATCATTTGGTTGTAATCGGTTTGCGAAATCACTCCCTTGGAGAGGAGCAACTTCGCCAACCGCTGGTCGGCCTCGTTGGAAGACGTTGCCTGATTGATTTGCGCAACTTCTTCCGCGGTGAGAATGCCCTTGGACTGGAGAACCTTGACAAGCGGGCTGGCAGCAGCCTGATTATTGGCTGGCTGCTGAGCTGCCACGTGTCCTGACCAGACTAAGGTAACTAAAAGAAGAACTACGGAACACACCACTAACCCACGTTGTTTCCCGATCATCGCAACTACCCCCCTATGACCCACGATTAGCGTGGGTCAGGTAATCAGTCTCGAACGGGCCTAAATCGCCTCGTACATATACGTGTCTCGCTCAGAAGTCAAGAATTCCTTTTAATTTTTAGGGATTAGTTCAACTTATGGGTGCCGCCGCTGCTCTCCGAGAGGGCGAATCCGGGATGGAAACCAGGATATGTTTACTAAGACGCCGTGCAGAATGCAGTGCTTCCCGCAATTTTGAGAGGACGATCCCAAGCGATCTCCCTCTCTTGCATTCCGCTGGTTATTGACCTTCTAACCTGTCCATACGCCTTGCGGCCTTGGCGCGGCAGTCACAAAATCCGGAAGCGGTGCAACTTACAGGACATTTACAGCGCGCGCGGCGAGCAGTGCAACGATCAGGAGTGATATCAACGACTGCGCCATCATTCCAAGTTTTGCCCGCCGGGATAGGACTGCCGTATCCGTCGGTGAGAAGGCGGTGCTGGTATTGAAAGCAAGGAACAAATAGTCCACGAAATGCGGTGTCCATGACAAATCCCGACCCTCCCGGGCCAACATTTGCGGAAAAAGAAACGAGCTATTCAATAGCCCACGTGAGCGCTCGCGCGCGAGAGGGCCTCCCGCATCGAGCTTCCAGTACCACAGTGCGAATACAAGAATATTGGCGATCCAAAGTGCGCCCGCCGAGCGCAACAATGCCTTCGGTGTCTCAATATGTTGCGGTATTCCTTGAACCAAGAAAATCAGCGACGCGATCATCGCCATAGTGATAATGCCGTTGGCGGCGAACGTAAGTAGGCGAGTCAACTTGTGATTGCCACGGCGGTCGGAGACGACGATGGGGATCATTAAGAGGAAAGTAATCGCCAGCAGTGCCCAGCTTGGACCCACGGACAGCGACTCTGGCAAACCAAGGGAAACGCCTGCCGCAGCCAACATGGCAACAAAGGCAGGCCAGCGGGGTTCACGCAAGATTTGACGGTTCATAGACTCACGACAAAAATTGCCTGGAGCCTGCGCACTTCATCGCTTCTAATAGGCGCACACTTGGTAAATGAAAGTACGCTTCACCGTGGCCGCACTTGATTATTGGGCGCACCTTAAATTCACGGATTTTACTGCGATGAGCGGGCTTTCTGATCTTTGACCTGCAGATCATTTACCACCTGTTTCACGTTGGGTATGGCTGTAGCTACGCTTTCGGCCCGATCGCGCTTGGACTCGGAGTTTACTTCCCCGGTCAACGTGACTACGCCGCTCTTCACCGCGTATTGAACATGCTCGTGCATGCGGTTCTGGAGCAACGCCGCGTCCAGGTTCTTTTCGATGCCCGCGTCCAGGTCGGAGTTCACCGCCCTGGCTTCTTTTTCCTCGCCTAACGGAAGCACGGCGATCTGGTCGGCGACTACCTGCGTGCCCGCGTGAGACTTGGCGATAGATTCGGCCTGGAACTTGTCGTTCTCGCTGCCGACCTGACCACCGAGGGTAACGATGCCCTTGCTCTGATCCTGACTAACGGAAACCTTCTTGAAACCTGCCTGATCGAGTGAGACGCGAATGCCTTGGGCGACGTCGGGAGATGCAGAGATGCCGGAACATCCGGCCAGGATTGCGGCCCCGAATAGCATGAGTAGATTGCGAGACAACCATAACTTGTTCATATTTTTCCTTTTCTGAAGTCAAAGCGAACTTGCAACCAGTGACCAGCGGATGGCCTAGTGGGTGTGGCCCTTGCAATCGCTGTGTTCGCAGCGGCAGTCGATGTCTGGTACCTTCTCCATCGCCTCGCACTCGACGCTGCAATATTTGCCCGAGCTCGCCAGGCACGAACAGATCGGGTGAGCGCATTTTCCTGCATTTGTAGACGTCATTTCGGCATTTCGATTTGCAGCTTCCATCTGGTTTCTCCTGGCTTCGGACGTATAACGGCTAATCACCACAACCATGTTGGACGTTGGAGCGGATGATTTCTGTCCAATTGGGCACAAAGTTCCACTAATTCTGGGGCCGCGAATGCTAAAGATGAATTCGCCTGTTAGGTGCGCGCCGGTTCCGGCTCCCGAACCAATTCTTCAAAAAGGGTCCGGTAATGGATCATGGCCTTTCTCAAGTCTTCCGTGCTGGCCTCCCCGCGAGTTTGGCGGAGTGCCCCCTGATGGGCCGCCCGGTAGTTATCAAGAACCAGAGGATGATCCACGGAGATGTCCGCCGCGCGTTGCTCAAAATCGCTCATTGGATAGCCTCTGGTGGACATCACATCATTCAGTAATTGATCAGCTTCCGTTACCGCCCCTCCAGGGCCGTCAACGAAACGCGCTTGCACACGTGCCCAGGAATCGACAAATCTCGCCCGGTCGTCCGGTGCGAGCGGCCGAATGTGCAGGCTTTCCACCCGTTCGGCGCGCTTGTCGAGTGACGATTCCGCTTGCCGTCGGCTTCCGTCGGCTTTCAAGGTGCGGGAATATTCCGCGTTTCCAAACTGCGCTTGCAATTTTTGTGTCCGCCGCTTGCGGCTGAACAGCAAAACAGCGACGCTTGCCGCTAACAGCACCGCGATCGCCACGATGATAATGATTTGGGTGGGGCCTATTTCGGAAAGATTCATGATTTTTCTCCAATTCTTGCTTGATCTCTTGACTCAAATCCGCGTGATGTTTTAGCGCGGTTCTGCGGAGCCTGCCAGCTCACTTTTTTTCGATGATTGATTCCGCTTGCCCAAGCTTCACTTGCATCTTACCGGCAACTTTCTCGCCAAGACCCTCGGCTTGCAAGCGGCGATTATTCGTCGCTCTCCCAACCTTGGCTTTGATTGCGCCCTTCAACTCGTGCAATTTTCCTTTGGTCTTGTTCTTCGTACTTGGCTTCATGAAATGTCTCTCCTCTCCCGATCGAAGTGCGGATTACGATCGCCAACTTTTGAACAATGCCTGTTCAGGTAGATTTTTCTTGAGCGCGCTTCTCTCCTGGCCGAATCAACGCCATCCGCCGAGGAGGTACACGACTACCGCAATGATCACGACTGTTCCAACTATTCCCAAACCGCCGCGCGAGCCCCATCGTGAATAGCCGTAATACCCGCCACCTCCTCCGAACAAGAGCAGCAGCACTATAAGCAAGATAAGCATCGAAATTCTCCTTTCAGGATCTTCCCCTGGCCGAAGCGACAGGCCGTGCCTGCCGCTGGCGCTGAAAACGCTCGAATCGGGGTTTGAGTAGCCCGGTATTCAGCGGCGATCTACGGTGACTTCTTCCCAGTAAGGGGCCAAACCATAGTGCTTATAAATACTGGTTCCCCAGGTGGAATCGGCCATGTTTGGCCAGTCGTTTTTGTCGAAACCGGGAGCCTTCTCGAGGAGTTTTTTGTCGATGTTCAGAACGATGCGCTTTTCCGCCAAATGGAATTGGAAGGCATTCCAGGGAATTGCAAAATATTTGTCGCCTAGCCCGAGAAAACCGCCAAACGACAAGACAGCATAGGCAATCCGCCCGGCGCCGGCATCCAGCACTAGGTCTTCGATGTTTCCGAGGTCCTGATAATTTGCATTGACCACCGTGCTGCCGATCACCGCTTTCGCTGGAACGATATCTCTAAATCTCGCCAATTTCGGTTCTGCCATGGGATCTCCTTTTAGAAGGAATCGGGCGATTCGCCTGATTCCATCACAGGCAACATGGTAGGCGAGTCAAAGATCGATTTCTGTTCACATCGGAACAGTTTCCATTCTTATCCGTGTGATTCTCCGAATTTACAGTTGGATGCGCGCATCGAATGGAAAATCCTTGCGCGGGACCAGCGACTTAACGCCAAAATTGTGCGTGCGCGATAGTAAGGCGAGGAAAAACCGAAGCGAAAATTGGTAGGAAAAAATCGCTACTACCCAGGCATGCAACGACCGGCCGGAAATTGCTAGGAGCTAGCTCGTCGTTGCCGAACGCGAAGGCCTGGGATGGACGGCAAAGGATAAGCGGAAGAATCGGCGGTCGCATCGCTCGCAGCGAAACGGCCTGAGCCACAGCATGCTCAGGAGTCCTCGCTCGAAAACTCCTTTGCGCTTTGATTGATGGATTCGTTCACTGTGGCAACGCGGGCAACTTGTCATGGCAATTCTCCTGCTTCCCGTTTGACGCTGCTATTGCCAACCGATTTTGTATTGCAAGAGCCTCGGCGTCTGTACCATTGTGGACAGCAACCGCGTTTGCCTGCGTCTCGCCGCAATCCAGGAATTTTGGTATCTCCGCCGTGTGCCCATATTCGGGCTGACTGGCCATTCGGGCAGCTGTTCAAAATGAAACAGACTCGGGCTGTTCTGTGCCTTAAGATGACGTTGCCTGGGTCGTCCGCCCCTCCTGCTCACGCAAAACCTTTTAAATCGACCTTGGCGGCGCTAGGTGTACGCATAGATGGCAAAACTGGCACAGAACCTTATGTGGGACGACCCGGACACTCTCAGCCCTCAGAACGGGACTTCCCACCGGAATCGTTCTTTACGCGTCCTTTTTGTTCACCGTGATGCGGATGTGATCGATAGTTGCTTGCAGGAACTCAAAAAGGGGCAATTCACGGTTACTTCCGACTTTGTTTTGAATTTGCACCAGTGCGCGGAACAATTGCAATCGGGCACTTACGATGTCACCGTTATCGAGTATCCCAGTCCAAGCTGCAAAACTCCCCAAGCGTTGCAATTCCTTCATCGCTCGGCGCAGCAAATTCCATTTATTTTGTTGACCCCCGGTCTTGGGATGGAGTCTCTTGCCAAGCTCGCAGAAGTAGGATGTTTCGAGTACATCGCCAGGGAACATCTCGCTCACTTACCCATGGCAGTTCGCCGGGCGTTGAATGAGAAAAAGCTGCGCGATGAACTGGAAGATGCCCGGAAAGCCTTGCAGCATTCGCAGTCTCTTTACCGGGCCCTGGTAGACAACCCGGCTTATGGAATCTACCGGTGCGATCCTGACGGAGATTTGCTGGACGTCAATCAGGCCCTCGTCAGCATGTTAGGCTACGATTCCAAGGAAGAGTTCCTGGCGGCGAACCGCGCGTCGGTGATCATCCCGAATCTTCGCAAGAGCTTGCCGTTCGCGGTGGGTTCTGGCGCCCGGCAGCAGATCGAGCCCGTTGAAGTCGGGTGGACGCGCAAGGATGGCACCATTCTGAAAGCCCGATTGGGGGGCCGCGGCGCTTACGATGACAACGGAAATTTCGCGGGCCACGAAATCATCGCAGTGGATATTACCGAACAACGGACTCTGGAGGATCATCTTCGTCAGCAGGCAGACACCGATTCGCTTACCGGCTTGGCCAACCATCGTCGGCTTTTCGAGGTCTTGCAGGCGGAAATCTGCCGCTCCAAGCGCACCGGACGCGAATTTTCTCTTCTGTTGCTGGATCTGGATGGCTTGAAGAAAATTAACGATGAGTTCGGGCACCTCATGGGCGACCGGGCGTTGTGCCGGCTGGGGCAGATTCTAAAAGACTGCTCGCGTTCCATCGACACCGCCGCGCGCCATGGCGGAGACGAGTTTGCGCTAGTCCTGCCAGAGACGCGGGTGGCCGCCGCCACTCTGGTTACCAGGCGCATTTGCGAGCTGCTAGAGAAAGATGCCGAACACCCCGCGCTTTCGGTAAGCGTGGGGATTGCCTGCTATCCGGCCGAGGCCGAAACCATTGGAACGCTTCTCTACGCCGCGGACCAGGCTCTCTACTCCATGAAAGCCCAAAGGCCAAGTTCCGCCAGGTCCGCTCGGGCTTCGGCTTCGCTCTCAGCTGGTTGAGATGCGGGGACGTCCGCTCAGTCGTGCAGCACGGCGCTCAGAAGGGATGTGTTGATTTGCAACCCGCCGTTGTACTTGATGAAACCCAATTTTCTGAACTTGTTCATGAAAAAGTTGATCCGCGGGCGGGTGGTGCCAACCATCTCCGCAAGCGTTTCTTGCGACACTTGAGGGAGCACCCCATGGGGCTGATCTTCCTTGCCGTAACGGGCCAGCAATAATAGGGCGCGCGCCAGACGCTTCTCACTGGAGTTGAACAGTTGATCGATAAGGTCCTCCTCGACCCGGATGCTCCTCGTCAGCATGTGAGTGATGAAGAAGTCGGATAGCGCATGTTCCGTGCGAAGCACGCGCATCATCTCGTTCTTTTCAACAAGTAGTATGGATGTAGGCGCCATTGCGGTGGCCGTTGCCAAGCATACCGTCTGCCCTGCCAGGCATCCCTCGCCAAAGAAATCGCTCGGTCCAAGGATCGCCACGACTGCTTCTTTGCCATTCGCATTGACGACCGATAGTTTTACGCTGCCTTCTTGAATGTATTTCACGCCCCGGGCGGCATCACCTTGGGAGTAGATCTTCTCTGATTTCCTGAATTTTATAATTTGTCGGGCCACCCCGGCGGTATCCAGAAAAACGTGCAAATCGAAAGCAGACTGCTTCTTGTTCTTGGGAACTGGATTGCTTTTTCCGGCTGTTACCTTGGGCATACTTCTCTCCTGAAGAACTCACGCACCCCGCTTAAACCGTCCGCCAAGCCCCCGCCCTCTCACGCGCCCGGTATCGATGAAAGGCCGGTCGAGATGTTCAAGCTTGATTCCATCAGGGACGATTCCTTTCATTGCAGACGGATTATCGTCTTGGGAGCCCTATCGGTTAAATCGCTGAGGGAGTCCTGCTTGGTTTCTTGAGCCTGTTCGACGATTGTTTCCCGCCGGAGTTGCGCTTCAATAATCTTTCTCACAGTCTCCAGCGGGATTTGCTCAAAGTGCGTTCTGGTCTTGAGCACAGTAAGTTCCCCCCGATTGGTCAGACGTTAGCAGGTCTAAATTCGTGCGGGTCAACTCTTTTGGGGTGCGAAGGGTGGCGTTTGCCGCGACAAAACGTGCCGCTTCGTCAATCCGCAAGTTCGCATCGCCCCAGTTTGGAGCGCCCGAGGACTTTTAGGCTTCACAATCCTTACTTGCAGGGCACGTTACGTTGAGATACGATTGCGCTACGTTTGTTTAGTGCCTTATCCATAAGGAGGATTTTATGGGGCGCATACAGGCGAAAACACTGCCAATGCACTTCAAGACCATGGTGCAAGCGGATGTTCCGCAAGGTCGCAAGGGAAAGCACAAACTGATCGTTACCACGATCCTTCATGACCTTGACCGGCTCGGCGCCGGCTCGGCACTCAAGGTGCCTTTGGCGGAATTGGTGCAATCGAAGGAGAAAGTTCGTTCCGCCCTCAATCGGGCTACTCGGAAGGTTGGCCGCCGGGTGGCGACCGCCAGCGACGCCACTTTCCTGTACGTGTGGAATGTGAACGAGTAGCAGGAATATCTGGCTATCTCCCCTACGGAACCCCAGCCGCTCCGGGGGAGTTCCTCGGCCCATCGCGGCCGTTAGTCGCCTCGCAGCACTTTCCGCAACGATTGGCGCACTTCCAGTACCCCATCGTAATGAATGAAGCCCTGCCTGCGGAATCGATTCATAAACAGGTTTATTCGCGGACGCGTGGTTCCGACCATTTCCGCCAGAATTTGATGACTTATGATGGGAATCTCCACGGAAGCCGGACCCGCTTTTTCCAATTGGGCCAAGCGTAGAAGGATGCGCGCAAGCCGTTGTTCCGCGTTGGAGGTGAGCAAGTCGGCCACGTGCTCCTGGTATTTCTTAAGACTCGACAACAGATAGCCCACCAGAGCGTTTGAAGACTTATTCTTCTTGCGAAGCAATTCGAGCATCTTTGTTTTTTTGATGGTGCGAATGGAGCTGGCGGCCATGGTGACCGCCGTGGACATGCGTAGCGGGTAACCGGCGAGGCAAACTTCACCGAAGAAATCATGGACTCCCAAAATCGCGGTTACAGCAGAAGGTTGACCTTTTGATCGCGTGGTGAGCCTCACGCCGCCATGCTGAATGTAGAAGAGCGTAAAAGCGGGGTCGCCCTGCGTATAGATCTTATGTTTGTTCCGGTATTGCGCGACCTTGCCGCCCAGGCTGGCGCCTGAATTGAAGCCACCAAGTGGAGAAGCCGGCTGCCTCCTTCGCCTCATGTATCGCTCCATTCCAAGCCCGCTTTGCCCATTTTTAGGCCTTTCCCGATGCTTTCGCGGACTTTTGGTGAGCTGCTCGCGTCCACTCCATCGCCTTATTAGCGTGCTCTAGTGCCTGTTTGGAATGCTCGTGGCCGGTCTGGTGGTCTTCTTTTCCATGGTGCGCAGCGGCCGAACGGTGCGCGTGCGCCGCAAGTTCGTGGAACTCGGCAGCCCTTTGGTGCGATTCGTTTGGCATAGTGCCCTCTCCTCGATGTACCCGGCATTCTAGAAATGAACCGGTTGGCCATTTGGTCAATTAGAACCACGCTTTTTGAAGCAACAATCATTCGGAATATGGTCGCCGCGTGAAATAAAACCGGCCGTGCTCTGGAATGACTACTTTATTCCAGACTGAAGCTCTCTGAAGAGGTATTCGGAGTTCCTACGGCAGATGTAATCGGACCGAATCGCAACCACCTGGCGAATGGTTCCGACAATTAACAAAGCAATCGAAACCCACAGAAGATATACCATCACGTTTAGGCTCCACGCCGAAATCCCTTACCGAAAACAATCTCTCTAAACGGCAGTTGAGATCGTTGCCCCGTACTTCCGTCTCTGTCGGGAATCGGGCCAGGCGTATTCCCTCGAATGGGCAACGACGGGATCCACGCTTGAGTAAACCTACTAGGAAGAAATCTTCAAGACTGTTCAATATTGAACGGCGTACCTTTTTGGCATTCTCTATCATATTTATCGGACGGCGGGACAGAGCGATACTGAACGGTCTGGGCGGGTCGAACGGTATCTGTCATCTCGCCGTCTTTTCCATTTTTGCGACGGGAAGCGGCCTTCCCACGCAAGCCATGATCACGAAGCACATTTCGCGGCAGCTTGGCGAGGGGCTACTAGTACTGTCGTTCACCGGGTTGCTGCTCGGACTTGGCCTTTATTCTTACCATGTTAGGGAACTGCTGGTCTGTTGGATCTTCCTAGGTTTAGTGCTCGCTGTGCCGGCTTTGGCGGCTCTCGGGATTCTGCTTGCCTGTTTTGCCGGGCAATACCTCATCAGCCGGATACGCTCAGCGGCGACCGTCGCTCCAGAGTTCGTCGTTTATCCTTCGGGACTCCACCCGGAAGTCATTTTGGCTGCGCGAATCCTGGTCGTAGTAAATCCGCAAGTAGCGGGAAATCGGCATCCGGTTGCGGCCGGGTTTGCGGACCATTCTGGTCAGCTGAATCCGCCAGCCCACTCCGTTGCGGAGTATGTTCCAAAGTGAACAGACGCGCAGTTGGGAAGGTCTTATCATGCCTCATCCATTGGAAACAATGTAATCCGTCGGTGCCAAGGAGAACTACATTGAAATATAAACAAGGACCATTGTTTTTCGCAGCCATTCTTTTCACCGCTGCACCCGCCTTTGCCGACATGATTCCCGCTCATGCGACCAGTGGGGGCAAGGAAATTGGTTTAGCGGAGGGGTTCTCCGGCCAGCCGAATTTGCAGGATGGCTCTCTGCGGCGCAGTTCTCTAATGACTTCGCTAAATGATGCCGGGCCGCGGATCAATGGCATGGTCGGCGTTTCGTTGACTGACTTCGCCACGGGCGGAAAGAGCTCGGACCTTGGCAAGTTGGTCGACTCCACAAAGGTCTCCGAGAACCTTACGGTGAAAGCGGTTGATTTCGACGTTAATCAAGGTGCTTCGTTCGAGAACAAAAAAGTGAAGCTTCGGGGAAGGCACACCAGCGGAGACGGAAATGAGGATGGCGACGGGAATGATAACGGAAATAATGGTGGAGGGGGCGGCGGAAATGACGGCGGCTCTTCCGCGCCCGTGCCCGCACCCCTGACTTCCGTTCCGGAACCTGCGTCACAAACCCTTTTGCTTTTCGGTCTGACCGGGTTGGGGATACTCGTTTACCGGCGCAACACGCTGACAAACGCTATCTAATAGCAAGAGCGAGCCTGACCGTGCAGACGCCGCTGCGAACGAGTTTCCGTTCGAAAGGCATCCAGGGAGTTCCTCATGTATCGCCGAGAATCAAATCACATCCAGTCAGTATTGGCGGGAGAAGGTCACCTGCTTGAGTTGATTTCCGAGGGTGCGCCGCTGCCGCAAGTTCTGGATAAAGTGTGCACTGCTCTGGACGTTCAAGTTGGCAATGTGGTGTCACTGGTGCTGTTCCCCGATGACGAGGAACACACCCTGCACACCGTCGCGCAGAGTGCTGCGGAGTTCGGACTCACCGCGTTCAGTTGCACCGCGATTCTTTCGCCCAACGAGGAGTTCTTCGGGACGCTCGAGATGTATTGCTGCATCCCGCGGAGACCGACCATAAGTGAAAACGAAGTGATTGAGAGGGCGGCACATCTCGCCGCGTTGGCCATTCAGCATTGCAATCACCAGACCGACGCAGAGAGCTTCTCTCTCCATTTGGACGGCGCGACGCGCAGGAGTCCCCGCGAAGGGCCTCCGTCCTGCAATTGACCTCCAAGAGTTCAACCGGACTTGAATGAGTCCAACACCACCACGGAGCCGGGACTGAAAAGCCATGTATAAGAGCTTCTTTGGACTTCGCGAGAACCCCTTCAACGTCAACCCCGACCCTCGATTTCTACACCGAACACCACGAATTCAAGAAGCCCTGGAGCAACTCACTTATGGAGTCCAGAACCGCAAGGGCCTCATCCTACTGACCGGGGAAGTCGGCACGGGGAAGACCACGCTGATCAACTACCTGCTCGATTGGCTTCACCAGCAGAATATGCCTACGGCGTTCATTTTCAATTCTCACTTGAGCGTCGACCACCTGTTCGATTTCATTCTCAACGACTTCGGGATACCCATTGATTTCCGCCTGCGGGGTAACATGCTCTTGCAGCTAAACCAGTGGCTGCTCGAGCGCTTCCATGCCGGCACGGCGCCGGTGCTTATCGTCGACGAAGCCCACGGACTGTCCTTCGAATTGCTGGAGGAGATCCGCCTGCTGTTGAATCTGGAAACGGCTTCGGAAAAACTATTGCAGGTCGTGCTGGTGGGCCAGCCGGAGCTCGAAGATAAGCTAAAACGCCCTCAAATGCGGCAACTCCGCCAACGGATCGCGCTTCGTTGCAACACCGCTCCGCTCAACCTGGACGAATCCCACGGATATATTGCGGACCGACTGCGCATCGCAGGCGCATCGCGCGAGCCAGTCTTCGAGTCCGATGCGGTGGAAGCGTTGCACTATTATTCGCGCGGGATTCCCCGGGTGATGAATCTCTTGTGTGAGCATGCACTCATCAACGCTTACGTCGAGGAACTCAATCCGGTACCCCCCCAGATGGTCGAGGAAGCCGCACGAGACTTCCTAATGGATGACTTCCGCCCGCTCCCTGGCTACCCTGGGACCGCAACGCGGGTGGACGCCAAACTCAGTGTCATGCATTCGGAATTCGCGAATGAACCGCGGCGGCCATCCGCCTGCGAAGCAGCACCTCCGCAGGAAGAATCTGCTGCGGAACGGATTCCGGCGCCATCCGCATGTGCTCTCGAGGAGCCTGCGCTCAACGGAGCAAGTCGGATTGTTGCAGCCGTTTCAGAACGCCAAGCCCATGCGGTGTCGGAAGACAACCTGCCGTTTTCCACGCGCGATTTGCTGCCCGCGTTGCCGGGATTGCAGTCCCAGCCGGGTGCAAGCACCAATTCTTTGGACGCGACCGCAAGCCAGTCTGACTGTGCCGCTGAACTTGTGGCCACCATGGAGCGCATGCTGGAAGCGGCCACGTCGCACTCTCGTCCTCGACTCGACTTTCCTAAAGTTAAGAATGAACTATCACCAACTGCAAATCGCAATCAGACAGCCGCTTCGAAGAACCGCTTATTTTCGCTCGCTACCATGAATAGGTTTCCGGATAGCTCGGCTCGGACTCGAATCTCCGGTCTTCCTTCCTGGAAGGAATCGTACAGCTCAGGGAGAGCTCTTCTCGGGCCGGTATTTTCCCCCGCGACATGGTCGGGCTTGCTTGTTGGTGTTCGGCTGAAGCTCAGAGGGCCGGCCTCGGAAGCCCAGGTTTTGTTGCGACAGTGGAAAATCGAATTCAGGCGTGATTGGATGGCAATGATTAACGCCTTTGGATTGCCAAAGATAGCCAAATCTCTAATGCACTGGCTGCGCGAACCCGTGTCGTCCAAGTCCATGGCATCCGGCAAGAACCAAACCGTTTGAATTCCGTCATGGTTTCTTTCTGAATCCGTTATTCAATCCAGAGTTCCGGTCGTTTGGTCGAAATCTGGCGAACTCTGTCCCAGCTAGACAATCCAATTATTTGTATACAAGTGAACAGACGCCTGCCATGTGAGCGCCTAAAATCGCTATTAGTCGCGGCGGTATGTTTATCGTTCCATCCGACGCCAGCTGTCTGCGCGATCGTGTCGCCATCAACGTCCGCGTGAACTGATCCCGTGCGAACTGCGCGGATTGGGAGCGAACCAGCAAAATACCTGCAGCCATAGCCTGTCGCCGACTTGGGCGCCAGTGCATGAATCGGCCTCACACTTTAGGAGCAAGACGGCTTACGCGCTCGTCGGCAATATTTCGAAAACCTTTTTCATTCGGGAGAGCGTGATACGGAAGCCCAGCTAATCGAGCCGCAAGCGGTCTTACCCGGATCAGGGCCACGATTGACTAACGCTATTTCCGGTTCTTAGGAAGGTGCGGGAGAGACGAAAATGAGAACATTGCGAAATTCAATTCTCTGCTTTGGTGCGTTGTTACTCACGTCGTCTTGGCTCCCAGCGCACGCGTTTTCCGAATATCGAGGTGTTTCACTGGGAGCGACACTTGCCTCCACTTTGCAACACACCGACCAGAAGCCTGCCGAGGTCATCGTGACTCATACCCGTCCCCTGTTGCTTCAGGAACTGACCTGGTGGCCGGCAGTCTCTCCCGGAGCGCGTTCCCATACCAATAGCGTCGAACAAATTCTCTTTTCTTTCTGCAACGGGGAGCTTTACAAAATTTCTGTGGCTTATGACCACAATTCCACGGAGGGGCTCACGGCTGGAGACATGGTGAAGGCAATTTCGACCGATTACGGTCCCCCGACAAATGTGGAGCCGGATGGCGCTCCCCCCACTCCCGATCGATATGCCATGAAGCAAAGACCTGTCGCTTCATGGGAAGATTCGCAATTCTCCTTAAATCTTGTGCGCTCCTCGTTCACGGATCGTTTCGGATTGGTTCTTTTCTCCAAGCGTGTCAACGCAGAAGCGGAAATTGGCGCGGCGGAAGCCTTGAAACTTGATGAACAAGAGGGACCTCAGCGGGCCGCCGAACGCCAGAAAAAGGAAGCTGACGATCTTGAATTCGCCCGGCTGAAGAATCAGAAGGCCTTTCACCCGTAGTCACCAGCAGTTTTCAAATTCTTGAAATAAATTGACCGGAGGCCAGAGAAATGACATCGAATATTACACCATTGCACGATCGCGTTCTGGTACGCAGGCTGGAAGAAAAAGAGGCCGCGAAAGGGGGAATCATCATTCCCGATACGGCAAAGGAAAAGCCGCACGAAGGCGAAGTAATCGCCATTGGAGCTGGAAAGGTGGAGAAAGGTCACCGTGTTCCTCTCGATGTCAAAGTGGGAGACCGCATCTTGTTTGGCAAGTACACCGGTAATGAAATCAATATCGACGGACAGGAGTACCTGATCCTCCGTGAAGAAGAAATCCTGGTGAAGGTTGGCGCCATCGCCAAAGCGGCGTCGGGCAAAAAGTAATCGCTTTTATATTCCAGATTTGAACGGATAGAAAACTCAGGTCACCCAGGAGGGTGAAGTCTCATGTCAAATCAAATCGTAACCGGTGCGGATGCACGTCAAGCCATTTTGCGCGGCGTCAACATTCTGGCCGACGCAGTAAAGATCACTCTTGGTCCCAAGGGACGTAATGCAGTGATCGAAAAGAAGTTCGGTTCACCCATCATAACCAAAGACGGCGTAACGGTGGCAAAAGAAATCGAGCTGCAGGATCCGCTCGAGAACATGGGCGCTCAGATGCTGCGCGAGGTCGCCTCCAGGACTTCGGATGTGGCTGGCGACGGCACCACCACCGCCACCGTTCTGGCCCAGGCGATTTTCCGTGAAGGTGTGCGAACGGTGGCCTCCGGCGCAAGCCCCATGGCGCTCAAGCGGGGCATCGATAAAGCTGTGGAAGTGGCCGTCGCGGAGATTAAGCGGCTCTCTCGCGAAGTGAAGGGCGACATGATCGCCCAAGTCGGCACAATCAGTGCTAACACCGACAAACAAGTCGGCTCCATTATTGCCGAAGCCATGGCCAAAGTTGGCAAGGACGGCGTCATCACCGTCGAAGAATCCAAAACCATGGAGACGACTCTCGATATCGTCGAGGGCATGCAATTCGACCGCGGCTATCTTTCTTCCTATTTTGTTACCGATCCGGATCGCATGGAGTGCGTGCTCGAGGATGTCCGCATTCTGATCCACGAAAAGAAGATCAATTCGATGAAGGACCTCCTGCCCTTGCTCGAACAGACCGCCAAGATGAGCAAACCCCTGCTCATCATTTCGGAGGACATCGAAGGCGAAGCCTTGGCTACCCTGGTGGTGAACAAGATCCGCGGCACCCTTCAGTGCGCAGCGGTAAAAGCCCCCGGCTTCGGGGATAGTCGCAAGGCCATGCTTGAGGACATTGCCATACTGACCGGCGGGAAGGCCATTACAGAAGACCTCGGCATAAAGCTCGAAAACGTGAACATCGAGGAACTTGGAGCCGCCAAAAAAGTGACCATCGACAAGGACAATACCACCATCATCGCCGGCGCCGGTAAATCCGGCGATGTCGAGGCCCGAATCAGGCAGCTCCGCGTACAGATCGAGGAGACTGCTTCGGACTATGACCGCGAAAAACTTCAGGAGCGGCTCGCTAAGCTCGTCGGCGGTGTCGCCATCATCAAAGTTGGCGCGGCCACCGAGACCGAATTGAAGGAGAAAAAAGCTCGCGTCGAAGATGCCATGCACGCTACCCGGGCGGCAGTGGAAGAGGGCATAGTTGCCGGCGGTGGCACAGCTCTTCTGCGCTGCCTGCCGGCCCTTGAAAAGCTCAAGCTCCACGACGACGAAGCTGTGGGCGTCAACATCGTTAGGCGTGCTCTGGAAGAGCCCTTGCGCCAAATTGCTCAAAACGCTGGGCATGAAGGCGCGGTCATTGTCGCGCGCGTGCGTGAATCCAAGGATGAGAACTTCGGGTTCAACGCGGAGACCGGCGAGTTCGCCGACCTGGTCAAGGCGGGTGTAATTGATCCGGCCAAAGTAACTCGTCTGGCGCTTCAGAACGCGGCGTCTATTGTCTCTTTGATGCTCACTACAGAAGTCCTGATCGCCAGTGAAAAGTCCGGCGCCATGGCAGCGGCGGCTGCCCCCGATTACGGCGGCATGGGCGGCCAGTACTAAACGCGCAGGGTCCCCGCGCCCGGAAATTGAGCCGGGCCTCTGGGGCTGGCGTTTTCTTTTCAGCAGAACGGAGTGCCGCGTGGTTGGACTGGCGCAGGTTGCAAGGTTTTTCGTTTCGCGACGTTTTCCCTATTCTTCTGGAACTGACAACATCTCAAGCTACGGACAGCAGTTCTGCCCTATAAAACTACCACTCGCTTAAGGCTTTCCCCCTGAAGGATGTTTCGGTTCAGGCGGCGCGCTCTGGTGCGGCTGTTGATGGCTCTGCACTTTTTGTTGCTGGGTAGCGTGCTTTTGCTCAAGTTGCTGCGTTTGCTGAGTGTGGCGCTGCTCCATCTGCTGTTTCTGAGGTTCGCTGGTATTCTTCTTGGCTACTTGCTGGTGTTCTTTCTCCTGTTGTTGTTGCAGTTTCTGGTGTTCCTGATTTTGCTTGGCAGCTAGCTGGTCTTGCTGTTGTTGATATTTCTGGTCCGTTGCAGCCTTGCCGCTGTTCGGCGCAGTGTACTTGTGGGGCTGAACTTCGCTCGCATGGGTGTTTGCTGGACGAGACTCATTTGATGTCGCCGTTCGTTCAGGAGCTTTGTAAGGCGCACCGGCTTCCCTGGCAGGGACCGCGCCGCCCTTAAAATCTCCGGGCCTGGATGTGGCTGCGATCGGCGGCTTGCCCTGATTCGTGGAGGCGCGCAATTCCGGGTTCGAACGAGCTTGTTGCATGTGCTGGTTCTGAGCTGCAACCGGGCCAGTGTGGCGTTCCTTATCGTAAGTCTGTTCTTGCCGTGACGGCTGCGCATTGATGCCACCTCGCCCGCCATTGTAGCTGACGCGGTTTCCCGAGTTGGATTCAACCCTGGTGTTATAGGTGTTGTGGATGTTCTCGTTATTTATGCGGTTTACAGAGGAGTTGTAGTAAAAATGGTTGTTTTCCCAACGACCGCCTTCATAGCCGTGTCCCCCGTATCCGAATCCGTAATCGATCCCGCCATAATATCCAACGTGGGGCCCCCAATAGCCTTCATGGAAAAAGAACGCGTTGTCGCCCCAACCCCAGTATCCGGGGGTCCAGAGGAAGCCAACTTCGGGCGCTTCGACCCAAGTGCCGGGCACCCAGTAATAATCGTTACCGTCCCATGCCCAATAACCGGGCGTCCAAAGGTAGCCATCCCCGGGACAGATAGGTTGCTCATAAACGGGGAGCGCTGGGGGACCAAAAGATACGGAAACACCGATCTGCGCGAATGAAGCACCCGATAGAGCCATCAACATGACTGCGAAAAGTATCGAACGAATTACGGAGAAAGTGCCCATCGTGCAACCTTCTTTCTTTTTGTCCGTTCACATTTCTTGCCCGGTAGAGCTTTAGGTTATCGGGCGCGGCATCTAGAGGCTTGTTCGCCATTATTGCCCCGCGCCTGTTTCGAATACTGTCCAAAACGAGACAAGAACCGAACGAGTGCCGATCTTGTTCGCATGATGGAAATCAGAGGAACGCTCTGTATCCTGGATCTGCGCCTATGACTGGTGGAACCAAAGGTAAATGAGCGAGAGTCTGATTCTCCAACCCGCTACTGCAACTTCCTTTCTCGTCGCGGTTGCTCACGCCTTGCGGCTCGTCTCCAAATGGGCGGGGGTCGTTGCACGCCGCCAGGTTCCAAAGTGGCTGAGAAGCATCGAGGCTTGTTCCATGAATGCACCCGCGAGAAGCAATTCGGCGCGGAACGTATCTTGAGATCTGGAGGCGAATCCATTGTCGACGCCAGCCAATTTGAATTGGCGCCCCAAGGTCCTTTGCCAAAACCTGAATGCGCTGTGCCGAGTAGAATTGCCTATCCAGAAAAATGCCGCTCGCTCAAGCGCGGCATCCTCCCCCATGCTTCCGCCCCAAATTCAGGCGGGACACAATGCACGGGACAGCCTTTCTTTTGTGCATAGCGAATGCATCTGTCGTTCGAGAGAGAAATTGCAGTCAGATTTGCTATCCATTTACAGCGCGGTTTTCGAATTCAAGACCGGGGGAAGGATACGCGTTCGATAGGCGGAGGGATTGAAAGCGGGGTTAAGTCTTTTGAAATGAATGGTGCCGGCGGGGGGAATCGAACCCACGGCCTAGGGATTATGAGACCCTCGCTCTACCACTGAGCTACGCCGGCCAGATGCAATTCTTCATGCTACGAATGAACTGCTAAGAGTGTCAAGGCCGCGGCTCTTCCCGATGGAGTTCGCTCCACCGCGTTGATCAAACGTCTGACTCGGCAGGAATCGAATCCTATAGGTTCCCGCCGCACGCTTTTGAAATCATCCATCTGTGGAAATCTTGCATCCCCGATAGTACTTTAGTACCCCTTCCTGTGGAACTTGAGTACCGTTGCTCCCAAGCGTTCCAAAACGCTACATTCCCATATCGGAAGCGGTTCCAGCCTCTCACCAAGCGAAGGTTTGGCGAAGAGAACAGGTACCCTTCCGTTGACCGTTTTGCACAAGGTCATAGTGTGCCCTACTTGACACTATCCTGATAGAGGATAGAGTGTCTCCGTTCGTATTCTCGTCCTCGGAGGCACTATAATGTCACGTAAATTGGGTGCATTCACCCTTGCTCTAGGCATTCTTGTTGGAGCAATGGGACTTAAGACCTTGGTTTCGGCCAAGAGCACTGCCGCGGTGATGATGGCAAACGGCGTTTCGCCGGTTCCTACGAACGTGCCTCCACCGCCGTCGAAATAATTCGGCCGCTTTGAATCAGAACTTCTGATTCCCAGTCTGGCCGGGTTTTGCGAGGATCATGCCTAGCGGAATCGCCCTGGTCATTTGGATCGTGGGAATGCTCGCAGGGGTGTGCTTTGTCGCTTCCTGTGTGATTCGCGGTTCTTTTCTGAACTATTTCTTCCTGAATCTCTACGTCATTCTCTCGCTCTTTGCTGATCTCCTGCGTCAATACGTCCTGCATTACTACGGACAAGGATCGTCTGAGTATTGCTACGCGTATTACTATACCGACTGCCTGCTGACAGTCGCGCTGTTTGTGGCGGTGATCAGCCTCGCTTCCCGTGTTTTCGCGGAATTGCAACTCGCGAAATATGTCCGTTTCGTCGCGGTCTTATTGCTCCTGGGAACCGCGGGATTTTCCTATGCGGTCGTCGCGCAATCTTCCGAGCGCTTGGCCACAACATTTGCCTTCGAACTCTCTCAAAACCTTTACTTCGTTGGTTTAGTGCTGACTTACCTTCTCTGGGGCGCGGTCCTGAAACTTCGCGAGACCCGTACTCGCCTGGTGCAGATGGTTCTTTCGCTGGGCCTTTACTTTAGCGCCTATGCAGGCATCTATGCGCTGGGGAATCTGGCTACCCGATACGAAGCTATTCAGTATCTCAGCCCAATCGTCGGCTGCTTTCTGCCCATTTCCTGGTTGTTAACGATGGTGCGCCATTCGGAAGAATCGCGCCTCACGCCGGCTCGTCTGGTGGCGGTGCAGCGATGATGGCCTCATTCATTCTGGCCTTTTCACTGTTGACCCTGCTGATGTTTTTTGTTTCCTACTGCCGTTCACTGACGGCGTCGACCTTGAATACTTCCTTATCCGAAGACGTTCTCGACGTCACTGGAATCGAGGCCAAAGCCTCCGGCCGCGACTTCACGCGTGTCATCCAGATTCTTCAGCTGTGCCCCGATCGTTCGGAAGACCGTTCCAGGCTGCAAATTGTCGGTGCCTACTACTCTTTTCTGAATCTGCTCGAACAGGGCTTTGCCAAGATCAGCCCAGCCTTGCACGCTTGGACTGAAGAGGAACGTGCTGGCTGCGCCCATTTCGCGGCCGTGCTGCTCGGCCGCCGTATCGCCTTGAACCGCGAAATGTTGGCGCAACAAGCAGATTTTTAGTCCACCTTTCCTGCTAACCTTTTGGTGCCATCGCCGCTTTTCCTCCCTGTCCGTCCCCCGCCTCCAATGTTATTCTCGGGGTCTCTACTCCTCACCGGAGTGGGAGCGTCCGCAGCGCAAAACGCACCGGTGAATACAATATGCTCGCAGTGTGGCGCTGTGCTCTCCTCGGGCGCGCGCGCCTGTCATTTTTGTGACCATCCTGAAATCTCTTCCGCCATGGAATCTCCAGGTTCCACACGGGGCAATCTGGCTTTGCGCCCTTCCGAGGAGGAAGAATGGCGCGGGGAACTGAACCAGCGTCTTCAGGCTTACCGCGCCCGCCGCAGAAAGACCTCCCCCAACGAAGCCCAGACAGAACTCCCCTTTGAGCGCCGGCGACCCGATGTTGCCGTTGCGCTGCAGACGGAAGAACCTAGCACCGACCTGCGCGGTCCTAAGGACGATTTTGCGTTCACCATCGCCATTGGGCGGCCGCCCCGCAAAGTCGAGCCGGAGGATACTCGGCTCCTGATTGACGTCTCCCTGCCGCCTCTCTCCGAGGACCAAGAAGTCGCTCCAGAACCGGTGGAGACCTCGCCATCGGAGCTCTATCCGGTAGCTTCCCTGAGGCTGCGCCGGCGCGCCGCTCTCTTGGATGGCGCGTGCCTAGCCTTTGCCTACGGCGGTTTCCTGGCCCTTTTCGGCTCTCTTGGTGGACAGTTCACGCTGAGCAAGCTCAGCGCTGTGGTCTGTCTTTCCACCTTTGCCTTTGTCTACGTCCAATACTTTGGCCTATTCACCATTTTTGGTGGCACCACACCGGGAATGATGGTCAGCGGGCTCCAAGTGGCCGGTTTTTCCGGCGAACCGCCGACAGTGCGCCAACTGTTTTGGCGCACTGTCGGCTACATGATTTCCGCTGGAACTTTCTTCCTGGGTTTCTTCTGGGCGCTTTGGGACGAAGATGCCATGACCTGGCATGATCGGCTTTCCCGTACGTATCTGGGTGTACCGGAAACCTTTGCCGACGCGGAAATTTCCCACGCGCCCCCGGTTCGCTGATCCGGCACGTCATTTTTCTTCAGCCATTAGCGTCGCTTTGGCTTGCATGCCAGTTTCTGTGGTGCGCCCGGCAGGGAATCAGGGCGAAGCCGCCCGCAACTTGAGGTAGGAGAGAAAAATTCTTCGCAGCTCTACTTCTTGATCACTTTTTCGTCCGACGCGATTTTTCCGTCGCGGATATAAATCACCCGGTGTGCATGCTGGGCAATGTCCATTTCGTGCGTCACCAGAATGATCGTGTTCCCCTGCCCGTGCAGGTTTGCGAACAGGTTCATAATCTCTTCCCCGGTTTTCGAATCCAGATTTCCCGTGGGCTCGTCCGCCAGCACGATGGACGGATTGTTCACCAACGCCCGCGCAATCGCCACACGCTGCCGCTGCCCGCCGGAAAGTTCATTCGGTTTGTGGTTCATCCGCGGGCCCAAGTCCACCCGCTCCAGCGCTTTCTTGGCCCGCTCCACGCGTTCGTCCGCCGGGGTGCCATTGTAAATCAGCGGCAGCTCCACATTATGCAGCGCGGTCGCGCGCGGCAGCAGATTGAACGTCTGGAAAACAAAGCCGATCTCTTTATTCCTGATATAGGCAAGCTCGTCGTCGTCCAGTTCGCTCACCAGGCGGCCCGCCAACCAGTAGCGACCCGAACTCGGCGAATCCAGGCAGCCAATCAGGTTCATAAGCGTCGATTTGCCCGAACCCGAGGGTCCCATGATCGCCACATACTCGCCCTTGTGGATCTCCACGTCGATTCCCCGCAGCGCGTGCACTTCTTCGGCGCCCATCTGATATACCTTGGCCAAAGCTTCCGTGCGAATGACGACACCCGCGTCCACCAGGTCTTGCCGGTAGGACTCCGGTGTCGTTATTTCTGCTGGCATCCGTGTCTCCCTATGCTCAAATGAACTTATTCTTTCTCTTCTAGCTTCTTCGGCGCCGAATTGTCCACCTTCACGGTCGCCTCGGGCTTCAAGGTGCGTAGCGCCTTGTAACTTCCCACCACAATTTCGTCCCCCGGCTGCAATCCCTTGGAAATCTCGATATCGGTCACCCCGGAAATGCCTGTTTCCACGGGACGGAAACTGGCTTTCTTGCCGTTGACCACAAACACTCCTTGAATCTCATCCTTCTTCGAATCGCCCGATGTGGCCGGAGGGCCAGCGGCCAGCGTTACATTGCCCTCTTTCTGGCCGTTCTTCGCCGCCTCCAGATCCTTCCGCGAACGCACCGCCAGCGCCTGGATCGGTATCGCCACCACGCCTTTTTTCTCCGCGGTCTTGATTTTCGCCGTAGTGGAAAGGCCAGGCCGCAAATTTTCCGGCGGGCTCTCCAGCGTCACCACTACCTTAAAATCCTTCGCTTCCTGGTTGCTCGTCGTAGTTTGCGTGGTTGCCAGGCCGGAACTCCGCAGTACCGCCTGCGAGCCAATTTCCGTCACCTTGCCCTTGAATATTTTTCCGGGGATCGCGTCAATCGTCACATCCGCATCCTGGCCGATCCGCACATTCACGATATCGGTTTCGTCCACCTTCACTTCCGACGTCACGATCGACATATCCGAAAGCGTCATCAGAAAACTGCCGTTGGCATTCTGAATGCCAGGCACCACATACTCGCCCAAGCGCACCGGAAGATAACTTACGATTCCATTGATCGGCGAAACATACGTTGTTTTCGAAAGTACGTCCTTGGTGCGCACCAGCACCGCCTTGCTCTGGTTGAGCTGCGAGCGCACCTGCTCCAACTGCGCTTTTTGCGCTTGCACCCGGGCCCGGGACGCGTCCGCCGCGGCCACGGCTGCGTCGTACGAGGTCTTGCGCTGATCGAAATCCTGCTTGGGGATCAGGCCATCTTTGAAAAGCCCCTGGCCGCGCCCGAAATCCAGTTTGGCTTTTTCCAGGTTGGCTTCCTGCTGGATTAGGTCGGCCCGCGCCGCCGTATAGCTCGCATCGGCCGCCAGCACCCCGGATTCATTCGAATTAATCGCCGCGGCCTGCGCTTGCACGTCCGCATTCGCCTGCACATTTTCTTGCAGCAGCAGCCGGTCGCCCTTCTTGATGTGCTCCCCTTCTTTCACCAGAATATCGGTGATCCGGCCAAATCCCTGCGCGGTGATATTCGTATAAGTCGTCGGCTTAACTTCCCCGGAGGCGGTCACCTGCGAAACCAGCGAATCCACTTTCGCCACCTTCGCGGTCTGCACTGTCACTACGCCCTTGTTCGCCTGGTTTACGCTGAACCAAATAATCCCCCCCAACGCCACCCCGGCGCCGAGCCCTATCCCGACCTTTTGCCACGTCTTCATACTTGGCCTCTCGTGATTCCGCTGCGCACCACCCGCGCGGAGGGACATTGTTCACCCTGAAATTTCTCGTTTGTGCCTAACACTTATACGTCTTTATACCTTCAAATGTTTCGCGGCTTGGCGCAGTCTGATTGCACTTTGGGCAGGGTCAGTCTCAAAGTCGGGGCTGAACTTTGTCTCCGTCCTTCCAAATTCCTTCGCATCTTTATTGTAGGCCGAAGTTCCGGCAAAGAAAAGACTTGCGTCCCAGTTCCATCGCCGACAGGGCTCCCCCCACCGCTTGCTTAGACGTTGCATCTTGCCTTTTGGTCGTCTCTCAGGACTCCCAAAATTATCGGCCTACTCCGCCGAGCCGGCCAGGGATTCGTCCTCTGTTCGTCTATTTAGCCCATTGCGGCGTATAATTTGCGCACGGTTTAGTTACCGAATGATCTTTCCCACGGCACCAACCAAGATGCGCGCTTCGGACCTGTCCCTGCTGCCCATGGAGTCCCCACCATGCGTATGATCGGGTCCCTGCCCACCTTCCGCTTCTCCCGCAGCCCGGCGCTCACGCTAGTCGGCTTCCTTCTCGTGCTTTGGCTGGCCTACGAGGCCGCCGAACTCGTTCTTGCGGGTGATCTGAATACCATTGCCTTGGCCGGAATGGCTTTTGTCGGCTGCGCCATTGTCGTTGCCATCCTGAATGATTGGCGGCGTGGTCTATATCTCTTGCTCACCTGGGTCCTGTTCGAGGATCTGTTCCGCAAATACCTCGGCAACAACATGGCCATTTTTTTTGCCAAGGATTTCCTCGCCATTATTCTTTACATCTCCTTCTTTATCGCCCGGCGGAAAAATCTGGTAAAGAGTTTCAAACCGCCTTTTTTGATTCCTCTCTTGATTTTTTTCTGGTACGGCCTGCTTCAAGTCTTTAACCCCGCTTCCACCAGCATCTTCTATGGCCTTCTGGGGATGAAAGTCTATTTCCTCTATATCCCGCTGATGTATGTAGGCTACGGACTTCTCGAGTCGGAAGAAGATTTGCGCCGTTTTTTCACCTACAACTCGGTGCTCATTTTGGCCGTCGCTGGTCTTGGCATCGCGCAGTCCATCATCGGACCGAAATTCCTGAACCCCACTGTGATTCAGGAGGATATTCGCGACTTGAGCACTCTCTACCGCGCGGCTCCCATTTCCGGCCTGGTAGCTTACCGTCCCACTTCTGTCTTCGTTAGCTCCGGGCGTTTCGAGAATTTTCTGATCGTCTCCTGGCTGGTTTCCCTTGGTTTTGCCGGTTATCTCTTGTTGCGCACCCGCCGCGGTCGCAATTTGGCGTTCCTTACCGTGGCGGTGGTTGCTATCGGCTCCATCATGAGCACCTCCCGGGGGGTTTTCATGTGGAACGCGGGGAGCGCCCTGATCGTTGCGGCTGCCTTTCTCTGGGGCGCTCCCTGGCGTCAGGGCGAAGCGCGCCGCGTTCTCCGCACCATTCAGCGCATTCTTCTAGTCGTCGGCCTGGCCCTCGTGATCATGATGACCATCTTTCCAGACCAGATCGCTTCCCGCTTCGCCATCTATTCAGAAACTCTCTCCCCAAACAGTCCGTCAAGCGAACTCCTCTATCGCGCCCGCGATTATCCTCTCAGAAATTTCTTGTATGCGTTTGATTCCGAGCGTTGGCCATACGGTTACGGCATCGGCACATGCACCCTCGGCATTCAATACGTTGTCCGTATCCTGCACGCGCAGCCCATGGGCATCGGCGTCGAAAATGGTTACGGTCAGTTGATCGTCGAGCTTGGCCTTCTGGGGCTGCTCCTGTGGATTGCTTTGAGCATTACAGTCTCCGTCTCCGCCTGGAGGATCGCCAAGCGTTTTCGCGGCAGCCCATGGTTTCCTCTCGCTTTTGTTATTTTCTTGTATGCGTTTATGCTTCTTGGCCCCAGGAGCTACATCGCCTTTATCAATTATCAGGACTACCTCATGAATTCGTATCTCTGGCTCTTGCTCGGCATGCTTTTCCGTCTCCCGGAAATTGCCCAAAAATCCATGCAGTTGGAGGCCGTCGCGAATCTCTCCTCCGAGCCCAGGCAGGTTTGAATTGCGCCTCGCGGTTGTTTCTCCGTTCTTGGACCGCCGCCATGGCACTGAACGGTGCATCATCGAGCAGATCGAGCGATTTCTCGGCGAAACGGAGTGCGAAATTCACATCTACTCCCAGTCAATTCAGGATCTCGACGTTGTTCTTTTTAATGCCTCCTCTTCGCCATCCCCTCCGCGAAAACCTATCTGGCACCGCATCCCCACCTTGCCGGGCCCGCATCTTTTCAATTTTTTGTGGTGGTTCTTTGCCAACCAGGCCCTCCGCAGGTTTCACCGCGCATTCCACTCACTTCGCTTCGACCTTGTTTTTTCGCCGGGCATCAACTGTACCGATGCCGGCGCCGTCGTGGTGCATATCGTCTTTCATGAATTCTTTCGCCTCGTCCATCCCGATTTGCGGCTCCGTGATGCTCCTGTCTCCAGTTGGCCGATTGTTCTTCACCGCCTCCTGTACTACCGGCTGATCATGGCACTCGAAAATCGCATCTACCGCAATCCCAAAGTCAGCCTGGCGGCCGTTTCTCAACTGACTGCCCGGGAAATCACCGCTCATTTTGCCCGCCATGATGTCACCGTCATTCCCAACGCCGTCGATCTGGCCCGCTTCAACTTGCCGGAACGCCTTCGGCGGCGCGCGAAGGTTCGTCAGGCCATGCAAATTTCAGACTCTGAATTTGTCCTGCTCCTGGTGGGCAACGATTGGAAGAAAAAAGGGCTCACCTCTCTACTCAACGCCGTGGCCGCCAATCGCCGCCTTCCTTTGCGCCTGCTCGTCGTCGGCCGCGATGATCGCGCTCCTTTCCTCGAACAAATCCGCAAGCTCGATCTCGAAGGCCGCGTTCTTTTTCCGGAGTCTTCTCTCGACGTCATGCAGTTCTACGCCGCCGCCGATGTCTATGCCGGACCCTCACTCCACGATTCTTTCGCGCTTCCTCCCATCGAGGCCATGGCCAGCGGCCTTCCCGTCATCACCAGCGTGTCCAATGGCGGCTCGCAAATCATCACCGAAGGTCTCGACGGTTTCGTCCTCGAAAACGCCGAGGACACCGGCGCGTTGGCCCAGCTCATCGCGCGCCTCTACGAGCAGCCCGGCCTCCGTACTTCCGTTGGCGAAAATGCGGCCCGCACGGCACAATCCTACACTTGGGAGCGCAACGCCTCGGAGACTTGGCAATTTCTCCGCCAAGCGGCTGCGTCTTCAACAACTCCATCGGTAATCACCACGCGAGCAATCGATTGAGGACTCTTCTCAAATTCCGCGTCATCGCCTGGGCGGTCATGCTCCCCTCATGGCTCGGTCAGGCCTTCGCCGCAAGAAATCCTCTCGATGCGGATGCGATTTCCTACTTGGATATCTCCTATTCCTGCCTCAGCGGAAATTGGCACGCACTCGTCAACGGTTACTGGAGTCCGGCGTATCCCACTCTCCTTGCGCTTTGGGTGAAATCATTCCGCGTCGGTCCGTCCCACGAATCGCTCGCTGTCCACCTCTTCGCCGTCGCCAGCCTGGCCGGTGCGCTTCTCAGTTTCGAATATTTCCTGTCCGCGTTCTTCGCCTGCCGCAAGAAATGGATGGCGGACCCGGACGAAAATAAAGATGCGCTCTTGCCCGACGACGCTATCCGATTTCTAGGCTACGTCCTGTTCTTTTGGATATCCACCTTTCTCACTCCGCCTTATCTCGAACAACCCGATATCCTCGTCTTCGCTCTGTACCTCTGTGCGGCGGCTCTCTCATTGCAGCTTGTGTTCGCCTCCAGCGAATGGTGGCGCTTCGCTCTGTTGGGCTTGGTGCTTGCAATCGCCTATCTCACCAAAGCAGTAATGTTCCCGCTGGCCTTCACCTTCATCGCGGCGCTCCGTCTTCACAAGGAATGGCGCCGCGTCCTCCCGGGTGCTCTCCTCACCGTCGTCGTATTCGCCGCGGCAAGCGCTCCGTTCATCTTCGAACTCTCGAAGAGCAAAGGCCGCCTGACCTACGGCGATGTCGGCCCCGTGAACTACCGGCATATCATGGGCTTTGACACCGAAGAAGACGCAATCGCTGCGCAGTCCCTGCCATCCGCCCTCCTGAAGCCCATCGCCGCGCCGCATATCCATGAATTCACCAAAACTCTTTTCCTGGGAACCTATCCTCCCTGGGCCGATCCGTCTTTCGAATACAATGGCGCCCCGATTCGTTTCGATTTGCGGCGTCAGCTCAACCGCATCCACGTTGTGCTGCGCACCTATTTCGAACTGTATATCGAGCAGCTAGGCGCGCTCACCACTGGGTTACTGGTGCTTCTGTTTTATGGGGGGAATATTCGTGGGTTCGCGCGGCGGATACTCCGGTTGACGGTTTTGTGGCTTCCGGCGATTGCAGGTTTGGCTCTCTACGCTTTGGTCCGGGCCGAAGGGCGCATGCTGGCAGGCTTCACGATTGCCCTCTTCGCCACGGTTGTTGCGGCCTTGCGCATGGATACCGGAGAGTGGACCCCGAAAATTACACGGGCGGTGGTGTTCTCGGTCTCTCTGATTCTTCTAAGCCAGATTGCGATCAAGATCGGCCACCAGGGATTCGGCTTTTACAGAGCGCGCGAGTTTCCCGATTGGCGGGTCGCGACGGCCTTGCAAGCGATCGGGGTTCAGCCAGGAGATCGCGCGAGTTATTTGGGCGATTCGCTGGTCAACCACGCGTGGGCTCACCTGGCTCGCATGAAGATTTCCGCAGAAATCCCTGAAGAAGACGTTTCCAGTTTCTGGGCCGCCCACCAAGCCGAGCGCGCGGTGGCCCTCCAGTGGCTGGCCGCCAGCGGCGCCAAAGTGCTAGTAACTCGCGACGTGCCGGCCACGGCCATTTCCATGGGTTGGAAGCAGGTTGCCGGCACGGATTATTACGTCCTGGTGCTTCTCGAGGCTAACGCTCATTGAGTGGGGCAAAACCGGCTTATGTCTTGAGGCTTTCTCGCGCTTCGCCCCCGGCCGCCATTTCTAGCACTTGCCTGGTTTTCGCGGGGGTTTCCCAGCGCTCCTTTAAGTGCAGAAACGGTTCTTCAAAATACCAGCGCGACAAATAGGAAAACAAGATCGCAGCCCCGCTCGACACAATCATTGCCAGCCAGGTTCGTTGCCAGTTATTCAGATTCCAGTGCTGTTCGAACCCGGTCCGCTTGGCGATCCACTGATACGCATCCGAAAATAACAAATGATACAGATACAGCCCGTAACTAATGGCCCCGAAGAACGTCAGAATGCGCGGCGTCACCAGCCACTTCCACTTCCCACTCCCAGCCAACAGGAAGATTCCCAGCAAACCCCCGAAACCTAAATTCCAGGGAACCCACTGCAACGCCTCGCCAACCGGATTCCAACGCGTAGTGATTCCAAAGGGAAGTCCGGCAACCGCGACGACCAATCCCAGAACAATCAGGAACAGTGAAAGTCGCAGGAGCTTCCGCCGATCATCTTTCATTCGCCGCACCAGCAACGCGATCACCGCTCCCAGCGCCAGTCCGTCCGCGCAATTCCAGGTGTAGTAAGAGCATCCCATCGCAATCGAAGCGTATTTCGCCGGCAACAAACTACAAGAGAATCGAAGTAGCGGCGAGAGAATCAGCAGCGACCCGGCCAAAATCAGCAACCACCGGGGACTCATCTTTCGTACTGCCGTGGGCCACACCAGATAGAAATGCTCCTCCACCGCCAGCGACCAAAGCACCGCATAAGACATCGGAATTCCAAACAGCAAGGAGAGATTTGACGAGTACAACAGGCTCATCCACAAAAAACCCTTTGTCGTAATTTTGAACACCACCAGTATCAGCAATGTCAGATAGTACGCAGGCAGAATCCGCAGCGCCCGCCGCAAATAAAAACGCTTGTAGTAGTCCTGGCGATCCCGCGCGCTCAACAATATCCCCGTGATCAGAAAGCCCGAAAGGACAAAAAAAAGATTCACGCCATATTGCCCGACGGACATCGTTCTCAGAAATACCCTCTGCCACGGGCTGTACAAACTCAAATCACGCACCCAATAGAACGCGTGATAAAACACCACTCCCAGGATGGCCAGCCCCCGAATGGCGTCGAGCTCCGGCATGTGCGCACGGAGTAGGGGTAGCTGCGCTGCCGCTCCTCGCTCTTGCTGCACTTCGTTCGTATCGCCCATCTGATTAGCCTCACAGATTGCCGCATGGACTTCTACCCGCCCGCTGACCGTCCGTGTGCCACGATTATGGCATGGGGCTTCCCTCGGCCCCGCCATAGTCGCTGGCTCTTTAAGCCGTAGCCCGCCACGGGGGGCCAGCCCATCCCTGGATCCTCCCCACTGCCGCCACGAGCGGTTCGGTCCGGGCCCCAAAGGAACCCCGCAATCCCCAGGCAATATACCTTGACAATGTAGTAACACTATATATAATACCTCAACAATGTATGGCCGCATCCGTTAAATTTCCGGTCCTGGCGCAGCGCAAGTATTACACCGATACCGCTTCCCGATACGCCCTCATGCACGCCCATGAAGCCGTCGAGGACCAGGCCTGCACGCAAATTCTTCTCCCCCTCCTCCGCACTCTCGAGGTCCAGAGTCTCCTAGATGTCGGCTCGGCCACCGGCCGCGGTTTGCCCCAGCTCGCCCAGGGCCTCTCTAATGCTCTCGTTTGCGGTGTCGAACCTGTGGCGGCTCTTGTGCGCCAGGGAATCTCATCCGGAGTCACCCACGGTCTGCCACTCCTGCAAGCCAGTGGCGATGCGTTACCCTTTGCCGACGCCAGCTTCGACGCCGTCTGCGAATTCGGCATCCTCCATCATGTTCCGGACCCCGCCCTGGTCGTCCGCGAAATGCTCCGCGTGGCCCGCAGCGTCATCGTCATCGCTGACTCCAATCGTTTCGGCCAGGGATCTCCACCCCTGCGCATCATCAAGCTTTTGCTTTACAAGCTGAAATTATGGAATTTTTTCAACTTACTGCGAACTCGCGGCAAACGCTATCAGTTCTCCGAGGGCGACGGCATCTTCTATTCCTACAGTGTTTACGACAATTACGACCTGATTCAGCACTGGGCCGAGCAAATCTTCCTTTTTTCCACCGGTTCCACCCGCTGCTGGAGCTGGTTTCACCCGCTCCTGAATTCCAGCGGAATATTGATGATCGCCATCCGCAAAAACCCTGCCGCGAGGCACTAAGGCGTACTGTGGGCCAGAACCGCTTTCCGGGTCGCTCCCATCGACATCTCCAAGGTCTCCTTCGGAATGCTGGTCACAAACGGCTCAATCAGCCAGCCTAGCCCCGCGGGAATGTCCCGCGTCAAAGTCACTGCTTCATTCTGCACATACACTCCGCCGTCGCGCTCCTCCATCCTCCACCAGGTCTCCATCCGCCACAGAAATCCGTTCTCTTCACCCGGCAATTTCTCTTTTTCTTCTTTCGTTCCCGGGTTGCTCAGTTCCCGGATGCGCACCGCTGAGCTCCGGCTGTGTGCCCGTGTCGGCGAGTCGCGAAAATAGGCTATGTCCTGCTCCGTATTCAGGACCACGGTCACAATCTTCTGTCTCCGGAAGCGCATGTAAACCCGGAAGTGATCCCCATCGTGCTCCTCGATCTTCGAGCGCTCTACATCCGGAGCGTAGTAAACCGCGTGCTGGTTGTAGTCCTGCAAGACTCCCAACACCTGGTCGAGAGTTGCACCCGGAATAAATATCATTCCCTCCCAGTCGTGGATCATCCCTCCGGGAATCTCGTCCGCTCCTTCCCCATTTTTTCGGCCCACGCGCTTCATCAGCACGCCGCCCTGCTTCAATTTTGCATATGCCTCTTTTCTTTCCGTCTCCGGCAGATCCTCAATCCACAGAAATCTCTCCCCACCCAGTCCCTGTTGGTTGCGGAGCTCTACCTTGGCTATATACCCCTGAAAAGCTCGCAGCGTCGCCGCTCGCAGTTCCGGCAGACCGGCAGGGGCAGCGTTCATTTTGCCCACAACTCCTGTCAGGATCAGCAGCAGGGCCCAGAAAGCAGTTCCCCACCTGTCCGCCGGATCCGACAACCGTCCGCTTTTCCTTAGGACCACGCATCCCTCTCATCCGATTTGCTGCCCTTTTCGATACTCGGGCAAGACCTCGTCATCATGGATGCACGAGCGTCACCGAACGTCTCGATTGGTTGAAGCATAGGGGAGATCTTGCCAGGTGGGAAGTAGTGGTGGGTTGGGTAGCTCGCACACGGCCCCTTGCGGAACCGTTGTCCCCGCGCGGCCCCCAACCCATCGTGTAACCAGCTTAAGAACACCGGGAAATTCCAACAATGGGCCAATGGCCCCAGCAAACGGAGTACCGGGGTCGTAGTACCGATGCGCTATCCCGGGTCGCCATGTAATATTATGAAAATAAGCTTGTTATTGGCGCTAGCGGTCCGGTTGCCAATTCCTGGTTCTTTCCGCTTATTGCTTCTTCTGTGCTGCAGGCTTCCCCACCACTACCGTATTCCCGTTTAACAGAATCAGTGTCACGTCTTTCGTTTGGCTGCTACGCAGTGGAATGTTTCGATCCCAATCGGAGTACGCTCCATTCCCCGCTGCCCGCAAATCGTAGCTATCCTGCTTCAAGCCGGTGATGAAGAACTTCCCCTTGGCGTCGGTATGCACCGCGCGAGGCCGCAATCCACTCGACGTTTCGCATGTCACCCCGGCATTGGCCACCGGCTTCCCGTCGGATCCCAAGACCGTTCCAGTAATCGTAGCTCCAGTCTTCTTGGGTGTTTGCGCAAAGGAAGGCGGCGCAAAAAGCAGCACCGCGGTAAACATCCCTCCCAAAATCATTAGTTTTCTCACAGCTTGCACGCTCCAGTGCGACGCTTCTCAGTCTAATGCTTTTCTGCGGCCCGATTCGCCTCACCTCTCCCCGTGTGCCGCACTCTTCAACGGGCATGCAGGACAGCACGCAATTCCAGCATCTCGCATAATTCTGATTTGTATTTTGGGAAACGCGAGCCGCCTCAGGGCAATCGAATGTCGATGGCGTACACATCCACATCGCCGTGGTCCACGGTGACGTACACGCTTCCGTCAGGGCTCAATCCCGTGAAGATGCACCGCGCGGCTCCCGAACTCAGCAGGTCTCCAAACCGGGTCACCCGCTCCGGCTCCCGCGTGGCCATCGGTACCCGGAATACCGACTCTTCCACTTCGTCCGTGTCCTGAAAATACAGCGCGTCCCCGCCCGGAGACCAGCGTAACGTCGACGGAAAATTCGCTTCCGCCAGCACCGACCATTTCAGCAGTTTGCAGTCGTATAGAAAAATCTGCTTCTTCTTCGGATTCAATGCGGCGATATACCGCCCGTCGGCCGACCACCGCGGTTCGATCAAGCCTTGCGATCCCGCGATTGCCGAAAGACGTCCGGTTTCCAGGTCCAGAATCCGTATCGTGGACTCTCCTCCCGTAGCCGTGTCTTGCACGTCCAGTACGATTTGCCTGCCATCCGTACGCCAGTCCCCCGATACCGAGGCCCACCGATTGTCCATCGGCAACACCGTCTTTGGGGAGCCTCCCTGCGCCGAAACCACATACAACCGTGGCTGCTTATCCAGCAGAAATCCTGTAAACAAAATCTGCCTTTGGTCGGGAGACCAGTGTGGCGCAAATGCCCCGGTGGCGCCGGCCATCAGTTGCACGCGATTGCTTCCATCAATGCGGCTCTTCCACAGCGTGCCATTTTCACGCGCCGCGTACACCACCCACTGCCCGTCCAGAGAAAAATCCATGTCCGTTGCTCCGGATTCCTCCAGCATCGCTGTTTTTGTCAGCGTCTTCGGATCGATTCGCAGCAGTTGATATTCGCTGTGTGACCCGATGGCAAATACCCGCGAGCCGCTGGCAACCGCCGTAGGATGATCGAACGCGATCGGACCTTTCGTCATTTGAATTGGGCCCCGGCCGCGCGGCCACCTCCACCCATGTTTTTCTTCCAGCACCCACAGGTTGGCTTGCGTATCCACCGCCAGATTGGCGCGCAAATCCTGGCCCGTGGAAAAGGCAAAATAGTTTCCTCCCTCCAGCCAGGTTCCGCTGCCTTCATGCGGACCTCCTTCCTCACCGGGCAATACCCGCCGCAGCTCCTTCCCATCCGTCCCGATTTCCCACATCGAATCGGTTCCTTCCACCAGATTGCTCTGCGTGAAGCGCAGCCGCTTGCCGTCCGGCGACCACACTAACGAATGCGGAGCCAATTGGAATCGTGCCACCTCCCATACCTGGCTTCCCTGCGTGTCACTAATCAGAATCGTTTCGCCGCGGACAAACGCGATCAAGTCGCCCTTCGGCGACCACACCGCCTCCTTGGCCATCACGTCACCCAAGCGTCGCGGCGCTCCTCCCTGCACCGGCCAGAACCATAAGGGCGTTTCTTCTCCCTGGTGTGTCATCTCGCCAATCAGGAATTCCGCGTGGTCCGGCGACAAATCAAAAATCCGCGTGTTATCAAAAGGCGTGGGCGTCCTCTGGATGTTTCCGCCTTCCACAGACGTCTGCATCAGGTTCCATCCGGTCACGTCCCGCACCACGAAATAGATACGGCTCCCATCGGTGACCAGTTTGCCCCACGGGTCCACTTGCCCGGAGTGCGTGAGCTGTCTCACTCCTATTACTCGTGGCTCCGTGCGCGGCCACAGCGCGAACAGCATCAGCGCCACCACTCCGACAAGAATTGCAGCTGCTTGCCACCAGCTTGGCCCAGTTCTCTGCTCGCTTGCATCCCGCTGCGTCGTTCGGAATTCCCTGTAAGCTCCCCCCGTGCCCAGCGGTAACTCAAGCGCCTCGCGATCCTCTTCGCTCTCGATTCGAATCGCCGTCATTAATGCCGGTCCATCCAAATTCGCGATTTCTACAGGCGCAATGAACCGATACCCGCGTCGCGGCACCGTTTCGATGAATACAGGATTTTCCGCGTTGTCGCTCAATGCCGCCCGCAACTTCATCAGCCCTGTATTCAGGCTGCCATCGAATTCGACAAAGGTGCCTTCCGGCCAGATTTTCTTGCGGAGATCTTCGCGGGATACCACCTCGCCGGGAGTTTCCAGCAGCAAGGCCAGGATTCGGAAGGGTTGTTCCTGCAGTTTAACAACGGCGCCCTGGCGGCTAAGCGTTCCCTGTTCCAAATCCGCTTCGTACAATCCAAAGCGGTAAAGCCGTCGATATTGTTGCGCCGGGGTGCTCAAAAGCGGCTCGCCTGCCTGCGAGTCGCTCTAGCTTACACCCAACTGTCAGTTGATAGAAAGTTATATCTGCATCGAAAATATGGAGTTAATGGTTCATAAAGGAACCACTGCAAGTTCGTTTGACGCCCGGCACTTTTTTTCCCATCCTTGCTCACTAGCACCACCCGCCAGTCCTCGGTCCCACATGCCAGGGCCGGCGGTCCCACAGAGGAGGGCCGCTCCACCATAGCGAACCAACCCTTCACTCTGAACCAATGGGAGCGTCCGCGTCTCGTGTCCTCCGTCAAGAAATCTTGGACACGGACGCGGCTTTCCCACACCGGTTTCCCTTTCCCTGTGTCCTAAATACCTTATATTCCAGCTATTTAGGTTCAGTCATACGATAATACTCCAGCGCCAATTGGGTCCCCACCCAGCGGAATGGCTCATTCGGGGTATACAACGGCAAACGATTCACGTAGGGAAGCCATTCCCAGCTCCTGGAATTCCCATCTACCAGCTCGGCTAGAATCCTCCCAAACACAGACGTTAAATTGACACCGTGCCCCGAGAATCCAATCGCATAGTAAATATTGCCCTGTTTTCCTATTTGCCCCACCGCCGGAGTTCTGTCCAGCGACATATCCACTGCGCCATACCAGGCGGCCTCAAATTCCTCTCCCGCCAGTGCCGGATAAATCCTCGCCAGCTCCGTTCGCAATTCTTCGTACCGGCGCGCGGCGTGGCTCGGCTCCTCCAAACCATTGTTGAACTCATAGTCCGCCGTTCCTCCTCCAATATGAATCCGGTTATCCCGCGTCAGTCCCAGATAAAAAACTTCCGTCCTGCTGTCGTTAAACGGGATCCGCTTCTTCCACCCGGTTTGCGCAATTTTCGCCTCGCTGAGCGGCGCCGTAATTCCCACGTAATTGAAAAAGGGCGTGACCCCTCTTCGCAGGTAGCCGAGCTTTGAGGTATATGCGTTGGTCGCCAGAATCACCGTTTTCGCTCGCACTGTCTTCCCGCCACCGGTCGTCAGCTGGATCCACTCGCCTTCTTCTACGTCCACGACTGTCGTACCCTCAAAGATTTGCGCACCCGCTGATCCCGCCGCTGCCTTAAACAATTTCACCAGCTTTCCCGGATGCACTTGTCCGCTGCCTGGATCAAACAACCCGCCTTCATAAAGCTGCGTTCCGATAACGTCGACCAACTTCGCGCGATCCCAAAATTCAAATGGCATTCCCGCGGCCTTCATCTTTTCGATGTACTCGCGGCCCGCGTCTGCCATTGCCGTCGTATTGCACACCTGCAGCGCCCCACACTGTTCAATATCGGCTTCGATTCCCAAATTCGCCGACAGCTCTTTCAGCCTGCGAATGTTATCCACTGTCAATTCATAAATCCGTTTGTCCAGCTCCGGATCACCGCTCCATTCCATGAAACGGTCGTCGGTCATCGTCAACATCATCGCGCCGTTTCTCCCCGACGCTCCATTCCCGCACTGCTCGGCTTCCAGCAACACCACTTCGCGTCCCGGCTTGTTTTTCTTCAAATAATAGGCGGCCGACAATCCCGTGAATCCCCCTCCTATTATGGCTACATCCGCCGTCCAATCTCGTGGCAAAGTCGGATTCGCCGCCGGCAAAGCCCGCGCCCAGAAACTCCGGTTCTTCTCAAACACCATTTTTTCTGGAAGCACACTGGGAGAAACCGCATTGATTCCCAATGCTCCCGCCACTCCGGCTGCCCCCGCTGCCGTCGTCTTTTTCAAGAAATTTCGCCGGCTGGTTCCGCGCTCTTTTTCCGGTTTCGTCACATTTGCTTCCTTCTGAAAGCTTAAATTGACCGCAACTCTATCATCCAGGTCCAAACATTCCGTGAAATCCCCAATGGCCAGACCCAATTAGCTCGGGGGTGAACCTCCCGAAAACACACGATACGCACTCCCGGAAACGAATAATTTTCGTACCGGTACCTCATCTCTCTTTCCTTCGCGCTCGCTATCCCTTTTCTTTTCACCCTTGCAGCTATTTTCTACGCCACCCTGTCTTTGGCACATTTCGTGCCCTTCTATTTTTCCCCAGTCGAAATCCATGAACCTGGAGGCTCGTTCCATCATGCGTTTTCGCACTGCTTTTTCCATGACCGCTCGTATGCTTCTTTTTTGTTTCACCCTCTGGCTCTGGTCTGACCCCGCCGCCCTACATGCCGCCATCCTCAGCGTCGCTCCGGAACCTTCTTCGGTTTCCGGAAAAGTTGCCGCTGTAGCCGATTCACAGTTCACTCTCTCCCTCGAGCGCAATCAGAATCCCAACAAGCTCGATTTCGTTATCGAACCCAACACTAAAATCGAAGGCAAGCTCACGGTCGGTGCGCAAGCTACCGTTGACTACCGCGCTGAGGGCGAGCGTCTCATCGCCACCCATATTGTCGTCTTGCCGGCCTCGGGCATTCATCCCTACTAACTGAATTCGATCCGCGGCAACAAGCGCTTCGCTCTCTGGAGAGCAGACCACCAACAGGGTACCCAGCCCTCTCGGCGTCATCCGCAAAACGTTTTGGCAACCCCAGCCGCAGCCTAGCTCTCGCCGCTCACTTCCGTCTTCGCGGGAAGCTTTCCTCAGGCTCAGGAGGAACTGAATTGCGAAGGACTCTAACACTCGTCCTGCCTTTGGCCATCAGTGTTGTCTGCGTCTCTTGCCTTTACACCATTCACCAGATCCGCGCTGATCGCCGCAACCTGACCGGCGAACTTACCCGGCGTTCCGCGATCGTTGCTGAAAACATTGCCGACACCATGGAATCATCCCACTCTGAGGTCACCTCCAAATCTCTTAACCATCTTTTGCGTCGTTATGTCCCGCGCGAAAATCTCAAGGGCATCGCGGTCTACGATTCCACCGGCGCGATCCTCGCGATCACCCCGGGTCTCCCGGTGCGCTTTGATCAGCAACCTCCCGAGGCGATTCGTGCCGCATCCGATAACGCCCCCTCCAGCGATTTCATGCCCTTCGGCGACACCTCCCTGTATATCTATTCGCTCCCCGTTCACCGCGACACGGAATTGCTCGGCGTCGTGGTCGTCGTATCCGATGCCGGATACATAAACGCGCGGCTGATGCGCACCCTGCGCGCCTCTTCCTACACCGCCTTGATTCAAACCTTCCTCATCACCTCGCTCGCCTTTATCCTGGTGCGCTGGAATTTCATCGCCCCTCTCGCCAACACCGCCCACTGGCTGCGCACCCTGCGCTCCGGCACCCCGGACAGCGCGCGCGCGCTTCCCCAGGACGAAATGTTCGAACAGATTCATACCGAAGTGCGTCACCTCGCTCACGATCTTACTTCCGCGCGCGCTGCCGCCCAGGAGGAAGCGCAACTCCGCGAATCGCAGTCCTCGCTCTGGACCCCGGATCGCCTGCGCGTCAGCCTTCACAGCAAATTGCTGCACGATTCGCTCTATGTCGTTTCCAATCGGGAGCCGTACATGCACATTTTCAACGAACGCGATCACTCCATCCAAATCATTATTCCCGCCAGCGGCGTCGTCACCGCTCTCGAACCCGTTCTCGACGCCTGCCACGGCACCTGGATCGCCAACGGCTCCGGCAACGCCGATCGCGAAGTCGTCGATTACCAGGATCGCTTGCGCGTTCCTCCTTCGCGTCCCACCTACACCCTCCGCCGCGTCTGGCTCACCCCTGAGGAAGCCCGCGGCTATTACGAAGGTTTCTCAAATGAGGGCCTCTGGCCGCTTTGTCACATCGCCCACACCCGGCCGATCTTTCGTCCGGAGGATTGGCGCGAGTATCAACGCATCAACCAGCGTTTTGCCGGCGCCGTCCTCCAGGAAATGAAAGATGTATCCTCGCCCGTTGTCCTCGCTCAGGATTATCACTTCGCCTTGCTCCCCCGCATGGTCAAGGAAGCGCGTCCCGACGCTCGTGTCGCCATCTTTTGGCATATCCCCTGGCCGAATCCCGATGTCTTCGGCATATGTCCCTGGCAAACCGAACTCCTCGATGGCTTGCTAGGCGCCGACTTGATTGGTTTTCAAATTCGCACCCACTGCAGCAATTTCCTCGCTACCGTGGATCACGCTCTGGAAGCGCTCACCGATTGGGATCGCTTCGAGATCTATCGCCAGGGTCACGTCACCCGGGTGCGCCCCTATCCCATCAGCGTCGCGCCTCCTACAAATGCCGATTCCGCCGATTCCCACCGTTCTTCCGGCGAAGAACGCGCCGCCCTCTGCGAAGAACTCGGCTTCGAGGCCTCTCTGCTCGGCGTCGGCGTGGACCGCGTCGACTACACCAAAGGAATTCTCGAGCGCTTCCGCGGCATCGAGCGCTTCCTCGAAAACTTCCCCGCCTATCTCCAGCGATTCTCCTTCGTCCAGGTCGGCGCTCCCAGCCGCACGGACATTCCTCGTTATCGGCAGTTCCTAGAGGAAGTCGGCGCCGAAGCCAACCGCATCAACACCCGCTTTCAATCCGGCCGCTGGAAACCCATCGTGTTTCTCCAACGGCACCACTCGCACGAAGAAATCGCTCGCTTCTACCGCGCGGCCTCGGTTTGCCTGGTCACCTCCCTCCACGACGGCATGAACCTCGTCGCCAAGGAATTTGTCGCCGCCAGGGACGACAACCGCGGCGTCCTCCTCCTCAGCAGTTTCACCGGCGCTGCCCAGGAGCTCCGCGATGCCTTGCTGGTCAATCCCTACGATGTTGATCAGCTTGCCCGCTCCATCCATCAGGCTCTCGAAATGAACGAAGACCAGCAGGAAGACCGCATGGCCCGCATGCGCAAGATCGTTCTCGAACACAACGTCTACCGCTGGGCCGCCAATCTCATCTCCGATCTCAGTGAAATCCGTGTGCAGCAGCCCGAACGCCAGGAGGCCTTGCCTCTCCGATGATTTTCCGGACCCTTTCGCTCAACAATTTTCTGGGACTTTGGGCTCCAGCGTCTCCACCCCCAACTCGACTCCAGGAGGAATCATCATGAACTCCGCCGAAACTCCTTTCGAATTTTTCACCGTCGCGTATCTCACCCGCATCGGCAATCAATCCGCCGGGAATCTCGAGGAACTTCTCGCCGGCCTCGAACAATGCAGCGACGCCTCCATTTTTCACCACACTTTTCAAACCCTCAGTTCCCATCATTTCCTCACCGAAGGCTTTTCCAACGACTTTGCCCAGTGGGCTCTCGCCGAAGCCAATCGCGACGCGCTCGCCGAACAGTTCGCCGCCCTCGACATCCGCGATTACACATCCATCGCCGCCTTACGCGACGATCTCTGTCGCGTTCTCCGTGATTTCATTTCCGTGTACCCCCAATTCGCTCGCCAGGAAGCCCTCGACCGTTTCTATTTCTGCGAAAGCCTCCAAGTCACCGCGCCCTTCGCTCTGACAGCCGTAAGCCTCGAAGAATTTCGCGATGCTGTCGCGGCCATCAGCCATGCCAGCTTCCATTTTCACTTCGTCACTTCCCGCTTGCGCCTGCAACTCCGCACCAACGATTTTTCCCATTGGCTCGCCGACAGCCTCGGGCTCACCTCCCTCGCCGACACCATCAACCACATCGATATCTACACCAACACTCTCGACACCGCGCGTGCCAAGTTGCTTCGCCTGGTGGACCGCGAAAGGAAAAAGCATGAGCACGATTCAGCTCCCCAGCCGCACTCCGCTCGATGACTACTCTTCCGTCATTGGCGCCGGTGAAGTCGCCGAACTCCGCACCCTGGCGAAACCACTCGCCGGCCGCGCTGTCACCATGATCAATTCCACTGCCGTCGGTGGCGGCGTTGCGGAAATCCTCAATCGCCTCATCCCCCTGGCCGAGGAACTTGGCATCAACATCCGCTGGGAAGTCATGACCGGTGGCGAAGACTTTTTCGAGGTCACCAAGGCCTTTCACAACGCCCTGCATGGCGCTCCCTATCATCCCGAGGCCCGCCATTTCGAAATCTTCCGCGCCTACACGGAAGAAAACGCCAAGCGTCTCCCGCTCGACTCCGAGTTCATGGTCATTCACGACCCTCAGCCCGCGGGCCTAATCTCCTATCGCGAACCAAAATCCAATCGCTGGATCTGGCGCTGCCACATCGATCTCTCTCACCCCAATCCCGCCGTCTGGAATTTTCTGGAAAACTATGTTCCCCATTACGACGCGGCGATTTTTTCTTCTCCCGAATTCGCCAAGCAGCTCCCCATCCCTCAGTATCTTTTCCATCCCGCCATTGACCCGCTCTCCGAAAAAAATCGCGATCTCCCGCCAGAATTCATCCTCGACGTTCTCACCCGCTACGGCATCGACCACCTGCGACCTATCCTCACGCAAATCTCCCGCTTCGATCGCCTCAAGGATCCCGTTGGCGTCATCCGCGCCTACCGCATCGTTCGCCGCTACTTTGACTGTCAACTTGTCCTGGCGGGCGGCGGCGCCTCCGACGATCCCGAAGGCGCCACCGTTCTCAAAGAGGCTCAGGCTGCCGCCGACGGTGATCCCGACATCAAACTTCTGGAGCTCCCCGCCTGGGCGCCACTGGAAGTGAACGCCCTGCAGCGCGCTTCCACCATCGTCATCCAGAAAAGCCTGCGCGAAGGTTTCGGCCTCACCGTCTCTGAAGCCCTTTGGAAAAAGAAGCCAGTGGTCGCTTCCGCCGTGGGCGGTATTCCCACCCAGATCATCCATAACCACACCGGCCTGCTTGCGCATTCCGTGGAAGGCACGGCATACCAGGTTCGCTTCCTGCTCTCCCATCCGGAAATTGCCGCGCGGCTCGCCGAACGCGGCCACCAGCACGTGAAGGAAAACTTCCTGATCACCCAAAATCTGAAGCGCTATCTCACCCTGTTTCTCAAGCTCGGCATGCCCTCCTAGCCCCGAATCACTGCCGCTTTGGCCCTTCTCTGCCGTAGCATTCCGCCCACTTCTGTGCTGCCGCAACACCGCGTCAGGCTAAGCCCCCGGCGCAAGCCAATACCGTAAGCGCCGCCAACGACACCGATGGCGACTCCAACCAAGCTCCGTTGATTTGGGAATGGGGACGGCGGCGTAACCCGCCGCTGTCTTATCTCTCTTCTCTAACCACTGCCCAGCCGCGCCGTTCCTCGCCTACCGCAGCTGCCCGGGCTCAATGCCTTCCTTGCGCGCTTGATTTTCCAGTTCCTCAATCTTTCCCTGCAACTGTTTCTTCCTGCCTTCCAGTTGCTTCACCTGCTCTTCCAGGGGAACCATGTCGTAGGCCTTGTTCGGATCGATGCCCCCGCTTGGGCTGCCATTCTGCGCCTTGAAATTCTTCAGTTTCGAAATG
Organism: uncultured Acidobacteriota bacterium; assembly: GCA_963781995.1. Lineage (GTDB taxonomy): Bacteria > Acidobacteriota > Terriglobia > Acidiferrales > UBA7541 > Acidiferrum. The sequence continues at coordinate 601,522 of CAWAHR010000001.1, forward strand.
CGCCCATCCGTATCCTCGATCTGCGTTTGCAAATTCGCAATCGCATCGCGATATTGCTGAATCCGTCCCCGCCGCGGGTTCGAGTCCGGCCTTTTCTCATTCTCGGCCTCATCTTCATCGGCGTGTGTCAAAGGCTTTGCGCCCACCACCGATACGCTTCCCTTCAGCGTTCCCACGTTGTCGTTCGTCCAAACTTTCTTTGGTGCTTGCGGATCCCCCGGCCTCTTTACCGGAGCACTCGTAGTGGCAGTCTCCGCGGCACGTGCAGCCTTGTCGCTCGAGGCGGCCTTCCCGGCATCCGGCATTTGCGCCATGGTCGGCAAACCTGCCATCGAAACAATCAAAACCACATACCAGCCGCATCTTTCCATTGCGCCGCCATTCCGCCTATTTCAGCTGCCCGGATTCGATCCCTTTCTTTCGCGCTTCTTCGTACAATCCATCAATCTGCTCGCTCAATTGTTTTTTCTTATCCAGCAACCTCGCGGTTTGCTGGTTCACTGGCATATGGGTGTATCCGCGGCTCACATCTTGCCCACCTTCCGTTACCGGCTTTCCTTCCGCCACATCCTCGAACGCCTTCAGTTGTTTGTTGACGTCGTCCAATTGCCCTTGCAGCTTTTGCAGGGAAGTCCGGTATTTCGCAACCGTCGCCGCATCCGCCGGCTTGGTCATCGTGTATTGTTGATTCCGTTTGTCGCCGACAACCGATACGCTGCCGGTGCCCTTCACGTCGTCGTTCGTCCATACTTTTCTCGGTTTGTCTGTCGGCGCGGCAGGGGTCGCCCTGTCCGCCGCCGGCGCAGGATTTTGCGGGCTGCCTGAGGGGGTGGTTTCCGGGCCTTGCGCCCGGCAAAGGACCGGCAAGACAAATGCCAGCGAGAGCAGCACAGAAGCTCGACGGATCATGTGACCTCCAATCCGGCTGGTGGGACCTAGTACTATCTAACCCATTCTACCAACCCAAGTTCTACGGGTCCCCGCGGTTGCTTCCTAGCTTGCTCAGTTCGTCACGCACCGCTTCCATTGCTTCCTTCGGAGGCCCCACCCGCTGATATTTGGTGTAAAACGTGCGCTCATGAATCGCAAACGGCACCACGAATTTCCGTCCGTCAAAATCGTACTGCTGGTAAGTCGGCAGCCACACCCCTGGTGTGAACTCATACCGCTCCTGCATGAAATAACTGCCCTGGTACACCTTGGCGAGAAACAGCGCCAACGGGATGTCCTCGGTCACCCGCCCTTCAATCCTCGCCAGCTCTGATGTTTTCTTGTCGATCCAGATCGTTCCGCGGACCCGTGTAAACAACATCTCATTGCGGCTCGCCGGCTTGTAACTGGGATTCCGCGCCATGTCATACTTCACCAGCACCCGGTCTCCGCGCATCTCCTCGCCCAACCTCGTGAACACGAAAGCCCTTCGAGTGGCTTCAATCAGTTCGTTCCGCTCTTTCTTCCTCCGCTCGACCTTGGCATACGCCTCGCTTTGCGCGGCTCCGTTTTGCGCCGCCCACACCAGCGCTGTTTCCAATTTTTCCAGCGCCGTCCGGTAACTCTCCGCACTCGCTGGCTTCCCCTCCGCCGTCAGGGGAATCTTGTTCAATCCCGTGCCCGCCGGGAAAACCCGCCAGACCTTTACTTCGCTCGGTTCTGCCTCGCTCCCACTCTTTCGAATCTCCACGCGTTCCACCCGCTCGTAGAGATTCAGATTCGCTTCCTCGCGCTTCTGATTGGCGATGACCTTGCTGAAGAGGTCGGTCTCCTCGCCCTTAGCCGCCGTCGAACCGTCCGGCGCGGGGGTTTGCCCCAGGCAGGGCCAGCCGGGCAGGAGCAACCCGAAAACCGCCAGGTTTCGCGCTATGCGCCCCAATGTCCCCCATCCTTCCGCCCGCGTTCCCAAGTAAACTCCTTAAAATGAATAAATTACATCGAACATGGCCGCTGAATAGCCTGTCCCCTGCCGTTTCTCGCCTCCACAATTCACCCCTAGCTAACATCCAAGGAGTACAATGGAGTCGCTCTTCCAGAGTATATCTGGCTCGACTGAAAGCTAATACCCCTCCAAAACGTCTAACCAAGGAACGATTTGGCCGGGTCTGTCGTCTTATTCAGTACAGGAGCACAGTTTGGGCGTCACCCCCATCGATAGATTGACCGGTGTTCCACCTTTCGTGGGCCGAGTCGGCGTGTCTCCTTCACGCCTCGAAACCCTCAAGAAAGCTTGGGTCACCTTTTTCGAAACTCTCAAGCTCTCTTTGGATGCCTTGCGTGCCCACAAACTCCGCAGCTTCCTCACCCTCCTCGGGGTCATCCTGGCCGTTTTCACCCTTGTCTTTGTCATGAGCGTTATCGCTGGCCTCAACCTCTATGTCGCCGATCGCATCGCCAACATGGGCGCCAACGTCTTCATCATCGACCGCTTCGGCATCATCACCAGCCGCGACGAATTCCTCAAGGCCCAAAAGCGGCCCCTAATCACTCTCGAAGACTACCAACGCCTCCGCGAAAGCCTGAAACTCGCGCGCTCCGTTGCCGCCGAAGAAGACCGCAATCTCCAGACCCGTAGCGGCAATATCATCATGGAAAATACCAGCATCATGGGTGCCACTCCCAATTTCGCCGACGTTCGCAACCTGAATATCGCCGAGGGCCGCTTCATCACTCCCGCCGACGACGAACACCACTCCGATGTCGCTTTTATCGGTACGGACCTCGCCACCAAATTCTTCCCCAACGTCGACCCGCTCGGAAAATCCATCCGTGTCGGCACCCACAGCTATGAGGTCATCGGCGTCGCCGAGGCCATCGGTAGCGCCTTCGGCCAATCCCAGGACAACTACATGATCATCCCCATGAGCACCTTCCTCAAGGGGTGGCACCGCCAGATCGACTGGGCCACGATTTTTATCCAGGCTCCCAACGCTGAAATGATGAATGCCAGCCAAGACGAAGCCCGCATGCTTCTCCGCGCCTGGCGCCACCTGGACTACAACGCTCCCGATAACTTTGCCATCCTCGGCTCGGATTCCATCATGGCACTCTGGCACGACCTCACCGGCAACCTCGCCTTCGTGGCCATGGCACTCGTCAGTGTTTTCCTGGTCGTCGGTGGCATCGTCATCATGAACATCATGCTGGCCAGCGTAACCGAACGCACCCGTGAAATCGGCCTGCGGCGTTCGCTCGGCGCCCGGAAAAATCACATCCTGTTACAATTCCTCACGGAGTCCGCGGTGCTCGCCGCCTTCGGTGGTTTGATCGGCATCCTCGCCGGATATCTCGTCGTCTATCTCGTCAAATCCAATTTCTCTTTCCCGATGGAAACGCCCTTTAGCGCCGTCGTCATCTCCTTGTGTCTCTCCACCGGCGTGGGACTTTTTTTCGGGATCTTCCCGGCGATGCGTGCCGCAAATCTCGACCCCATTGAAGCTCTTCGGGCGGAAAGCTAGACGCACTTATGCCTCAATCCAGCGGCGAAAATCTTCGGCAAGCAATGGACGCCCTGCGCACCCATAAACTCCGCAGCGCACTCACCATTTTTGGCGTCGTTCTCGGCGTCAGCGTCGCCATGCTCGTCGGCGCCCTCATCACCGGTTTCGATCACCAAATCCAGGAAAACGTGAAGCAGTTCGGCGCGGACACCGCTTTCGTCACCAAGTGGGATCAAGGTCGCCACGGCGGCACTCCTCCCCTCGAGGAAATTCAGCGCAAGCCCCTCACTCTCGACGACGCCCGCGCGCTCCAGGAGAGCTGTCCCGCCGTCAAAAATGTCACCGCGTTTCTTACCAGCGATTGGGATGTCGCCCACAGCGTTCGCACCAAGTCCGGCGAAGTCACCGCCATCGATTTTCGCGGTGTGCAGGCTAACTTCGGCCTGGTCTATGCCAACGCCGCGACTCTGGACGGCCGCTTCATCAGTGAAGGCGATGAGCTGCACAAGGAAAAAGTCGTCATGCTCGGTGAAAATGTCGCCCCGGTGCTTTTCCCCGAAGGTCATCCTATCGGCAAAGATGTCATGATTGACGGCTCCATCTTTCAGGTTATTGGCGTGGTGGAAAAACCCAAAGGTGGCTTCGGCATGGGCGACGAAGATCGCCGCGTGCTTATTCCCCTCACCACCTTCGCCAAAACCTTTCCCACCGCCAACGAGATGAATTTCCGCATTCAGGCGTATCCAGGCTTGCTCAACCAGGCCGTTGATCAGACCACCGAAGTACTTCGCCGCCGCCGCAACGTTCCTTACGATGGCAAGGACAATTTTTCCATCGAAACCGCCGAGCAGGAAATCGAGGTTTTTCACAGTATCGTTGGCAAGGTCGCTCTCGCTACCGTCGTTCTCAGCTTGATCGGCCTGCTCATCGGCGGTGTCGGCGTGATGAACATCATGCTCGTCAGCGTCACCGAGCGCACCCGCGAAATCGGCGTCCGCAAGGCAGTCGGTGCGAAAAGCAACGACATCATTTGGCAGTTTCTGCTGGAAGCCATGACTCTCACGGGGACCGGGGGAATCATCGCGCTCGTTTTGGTCAACGGTTTGGTGCTGATTATCCGATTGGTATTGAAGTGGCCCGCCAGCGTCCCCATCTGGGCCGCGGTTTTCGGCATCGCGGTAAGCGTTAGCGTCGGCCTCTTCTTCGGCGTCTGGCCCGCCATGAAAGCCGCCAAACTCGACCCCGTGGAAGCCCTGCGCTACGAATAATCTCCAAGCCAGCCCTCTTGAGTTTTTCTCTGTGAGTCCTGCCCTCTTCCTCTGTGCCCTCTGTGTTGGGATCTTTTCTTCCAACCGGCAAGTGTGCCCGATCCTTCAAATCGACCGGCCGCTACTCCACCGCACACACCAAATCCACGATGTTCACCTCGAACATATCGCCATTTTTAACTTGTAAGGAATCCTGTTTAGGCCGAACGCAAGAACCGCGCCGCCCGATTGCGCAGGCTTGGCTCTGCCGCCGGTGCCGCCACTGGCGTAACCGTCTTGCGCCGCGCCTGCGGGAACAACTGCGCGGCCATCTCCTCTGCCGACGCAAACCTCTGCTGCGGATCTTTCGCCAGACACGCCGCCAGGATCTCATCAACTGCCGTCGGAATCGACGCATTCACCTGCGACGCCGGAAGCGGCCGCGACGACAGCACGTGATTACAGACCTTCTGCAGTGATTCCGCCGCAAACGGCGAAATCCCCGTCAGCATCTCGTACAGCACCACTCCCAGCGAGAAAATATCTGACCGCGCATCCTGCGCCCGCCCCATGATCTGCTCGGGACACCAGTACGCCGGCGTTCCCAGCAGGGAAGTGTCGCTCTTCTCGTGACTCGATAGCCGCGCCATCCCGAAGTCCGTCAATTTTATCCCCGCATCCGGGGTGACCAGAATGTTGGCCGGCTTGACGTCGCCGTGAATGATTCCGTGCCGGTGCGCCATATGCAACCCCACCGCCACCTTCGCTGCATATGCGCACGCTGTTCCATACGGCACGCTTCCGTTCGTCAATATTTTCTCCAGCGATTGCCCCTCCACCAGCTCCATCACCAGGTAAGGCGTCGACGTCGACTCTTCAATCCCCATGTCATGCAGCGTGATGATGAACGGATGCGAAAGCTTTCCCACCACTCGCGCCTCCCGCAGAAATCGCGAACGCGCTTCGCCCCGCGACAATTCCGGCGACAGCAGCTTGATCGCTACTCCCCGGTCGATCATCGGATCGTATCCGCGCACCACTTTGCTGTGCGCTCCGTTTCCCAGCGTCTCCAGAATCTGATATCGGCCAACTTGCACGCGCGCCTTCTTTCTGGCGGTCTACTCTTCTCGCTAAAGGTTACCCGGCCCACTTCACCCCGCGCATGAGGCGAGAGTCCTGATTTCAAAGTACTTCCGTACCGGAACCCACGGTCTGTGCCATCCTGGGAACCTTCCATTCCAGAAAGTCCACCACTAGATATAGACGCTAACGAAAATTTTTCCCCAGATTTTGCGATTTTCTCTTGACACCCTTCTCACCTCGTTCGATACTTCACATCCAGATTCGGGGGACGTGGAAGCGCCAGACGGACCGAGTCGGGGACTTGCCTTGGTCCGGCATTGCCCCACGCTCCTTCCCGGTATCACCGCAAAAAACGAGCGCGAAGTACCTGCTCCGCGCAGTCGTCGCTAATCGCGGAGTTTGCTGTTCGGCCGTGTGCACTTCACCGGCATTGGGCAGCGCATTCGTTTTTTTCGGGGCTTTCGGGCAGGGCGGCTTCCACGCTTCTCGAGGCCAGTGGTGTTCCCTCCGGCCGGAGCATCGCCCCCTGTCCATCAGGGGAGTAAAATAGAAGGGTTCCCCGCTCGGATCTCGGGAACCTGTTGCGGGGAGGAAACGGGATGGCAACGGTGAAGACGGCATTGAATGGGAAGATGGTTGAGGCGGCGCAAGCGGCGAATTCGGCCGGCATGTCTACCGGTCTGGTGTTTGAACGATACTTCACCGATGGAAAAGTCTCTCCCTTCGACAAACTCGAATGGGAAAAGCGCACCGCTCTGATTGGTAACGAAAAGGGCGTCACGATTTTCAAGCAGGACGACGTCGAAGTTCCCAAAAGTTGGTCGCAAACCGCCACCAATATCGTCGCCAGCAAGTATTTCTCCGGCAAGCAAGGTACTCCCGAACGCGAGGGTTCGGTCCGCCAGTTGATTGCCCGCGTCGTCGACACCATCGTCGGCTGGGGTGAACACGGCGGCTACTTCGCCAGCGCCTCATCGCGCGACGCTTTCCGCGACGAACTCACCCACCTCCTCGTGGAACAAAAGATGAGCTTCAACTCCCCAGTCTGGTTCAACGTCGGCGTTCAGGCCAAGCCCCAGTGCTCCGCCTGCTTCATCAACTCCGTCCACGACTCCATGGAATCCATCATGGGTCTCACCCGCACCGAGGGCATGCTCTTCAAGTGGGGCTCCGGCACCGGGACCAACTTCTCCACCCTCCGCGGCAGCAAGGAAACTCTCTCCGGCGGCGGCATCGCCTCCGGCCCGGTCAGCTTCATGAAGGGCTTCGACGCCTTCGCCGGCGTCATCAAGAGCGGCGGCAAGACCCGCCGCGCCGCCAAGATGGTCATCCTTAACATCGACCATCCGGACATCGTCGAATTCATCGATTGCAAGGTCAAGGAAGAAAAGAAGGCCCACGTCCTGATCGAGCAGGGCTACGATTCCTCCATCGACGGCGAAGCCTACAGCTCCATCTTCTTCCAGAACGCCAATCACTCCGTTCGCGTCACCGATGAGTTCATGCAAGCCGTCGAAAACAACCGCGATTGGTGGACCAAGAACGTCACCGACGGCCAGCCCAACGAAAAGCTCGATGCCCGCGAGCTCCTCCAGAAAATTGCCGATTCCACCTGGCATTGCGGCGATCCCGGTATGCAATACGACACTACCGTCAACCGCTGGCACACTTGCAAATCCACCGCTCGCATCAACGCCAGCAATCCTTGCAGCGAGTACATGTTCCTCGACGACACCGCCTGCAACCTGGCCTCGCTTAACCTCATGAAGTATCTCGGCTCCAACGGCCAGTTCGATGTCGAAGCCTTCACCCGCGCGGTGGATGTCACCATCACCGCCCAGGAAATTCTCGTCGACAACGCCAGCTATCCCACCGACAAAATTGCAAAGAATTCCCACGACTTCCGGCCCCTCGGCCTCGGCTACGCCAATCTCGGTGCCCTGCTCATGTCCATGGCCCTGCCCTACGACTCCGACGAAGGCCGCGACGTTGCCGCCGCTGTCACCGCTCTCATGTGCGGCGAAGCTTACGCGCAATCCGCCCGTGTCGCCGAGCGCATGGGTCCCTTCGCCGGCTATGCTGTCAACCGCGAGCCCATGCTCGACATCATCCGCATGCACCGCAACGCCATGCGCGGCATCCAGCCCGATCACGTGCAATCCGATCTCTACATGGGCGCCCAAAGCTCCTGGGATTCCGCTCTCGAACTCGGTGAAAAGTTCGGCTTCAAGAATTCCCAGGTCACCGTTCTCGCTCCCACCGGCACCATCGGCTTCATGATGGATTGCGACACCACCGGCATCGAGCCCGACCTCGCCCTCGTGAAGTACAAAAAGCTCGTCGGCGGCGGCGTCATCAAAATCGTCAATAACACCGTCCCGGCGGCCTTGATGAAGCTCGGCTACACCCCCGAGCAAACCAGCGAAATCGTCTCCTACATCGATAAGAACGGCAAAATCGATGGCGCGCCCTTCGTCAAGCCCGAGCACATTCCCGTTTTCGATTGTTCTCTCGCCACCACCGGCGGGCGGTGTATCGCCTGGCGTGGTCACGTCAAGATGATGGCGGCGGCCCAGCCCTTCCTCTCCGGCGCCATCAGCAAGACCATCAACATGCCAGAAGAGTCCACCGTTGAAGACATCATGGACGCCTACATCGAATCCTGGAAGCTCGGCCTGAAAGCCGTCGCCATCTACCGCGACAACTCCAAGCGCTCCCAGCCGCTCAACGCCGCTGGAAACAAGAAGGACGACAAGAAATCCGAACCCGCTGCCGTCGAACCCGTCCAGCGCGAACTTTTTGCCCGCACCCAGCGCGAAAAGCTCCCCGTCGAGCGCAACTCCGTCACTCACAAATTCAGCGTCGGCGGCCACGAAGGCTACATCACCGTCGGCATGTACCCCGACGGCCGCCCCGGCGAAATCTTCATCAAAATGTCCAAGGAAGGTTCCACGCTCTCCGGCGTTATGGACGGCTTGGCCCTCACCCTCTCCATCGGCTTGCAATATGGAGTCCCGCTGAAAGTCCTCGTCAACAAGCTGGTCAACACCCGCTTCGAACCCAGCGGCATCACTCCCAATGCCAACATCCGCTTCGCCACTTCCGTGCTCGATTACATCGCTCGCTGGCTGGGCGGCCGCTTCATCTCCGCCGAATACCTGAAGCTCAATGGCGCTCCGATGGAAGGCACCGTGGTCGCCTCCGTTCCGGCTCCCACTCCACACGCTCCGGTGCTCGATCCGCCGCTGCCCGCCGCAACCGTCACGCACCACTCTCCGGGCAACGCTCTCGAGGATGCTCCCACCTGCTCCGAATGCGGCATGCTCATGGTGCCCAACGGCGCTTGCTACAAATGCGAAAACTGCGGGAGTACCAGCGGATGCAGCTGATGCGGACGGCAGGCGAGGAGATCATACGATGAGCTCACTCCCAACCGGCGCCGCAACCGCAGCAAGGCAGGCCAGAGAACCTCAAAAGGCCAAAGGCTTTCTCCACATCGTTCGTCACGGCGCGGGCGCCAACGCCTTCTACATCGTTTCCTATCACCAGATCGCCCGCACCACCGTCCGGCCAAAGCCCATGCTCGCCGAAGGCGCGCAAGCCCTCATTGACATGCTCGAAAAAGTCGGTGTGGACTTCCGCCTTCGCGAAGTTCGCGGCGCCCTCGAAGACATTCTTCGCCTCGGCTCCGCCAACATCCCCGACCTCTGGCTAAGCGACGAAGAACTTCTCGAAAAAGGCCTCGTCGAAACCTAGACCGCGCTTTCTCGTATTTGTCGGGCCCGGCCGCCGCGGCGGGCTGGCCGCACTTCACCCAAGAACACAAAGGGCCGGAGGCTGGCGCTTCCGGCCCTTCGTTTTTGTGGCGGGGCTCTCTCGCTCGACGCGGAGAATCGCGCTTCGCGGTCCGCCGCTACCGGGGACGCATCGGCGGGCGCGACGCTGCCGCCCTTGGGCGGAATCTCATTCTTGGCATCAAAGGCGGCGGCACATGGCGCAGAGCTTCGCCGCAGGCAGGGCATTGATCCGAGCCAATCGCCTCGGCCCTCATCCAATTCCCCTTAACTTCACATCGTGGATTGACACACTGAACCGTGGAGCCCGGCATGATGGTCATTCTGAAACTCCCTCAGCGGCCCCCAACTCACCCTGTCGAATGAGTCCCCTTGGCGGCCGGAAATTTGCAGAGCAGACCGAAGTAACTCGCAAATTCTCGCCGTCCGCGCTTGGGGTGTCAATCGGAATCCAGCCGAACACATAGCGGTTCTCTTAAATTTCTGTGGAAAAATCATTTTTTTCCGGATGCCCGCTCGCTGCCGCTCGAATCCCCCTCCATGTCACGCTGAAAATTGCGCGAAGGTCACAAAGTGGCCCGCGGGGTCTCTGACTCCGATCTCTTTGGCGCCATAGGAGGTGGTGCGCTCGGGAAGATACACTTCGGCCCCTTTGACCGCCAATTTAATGGCCTCGAGATTATCCACTTCGAGATACAGGAAGGTCGGGCCTTTGCGAACGTCCGCGGAGATTGCCGGCAGATCCCGGTCCGCACTCGCATACGTCTGGTACATCAGTTCCGCCGTGCCACTTTGGAACGCGGCGAATCCCAGTTTGTTGCCTTCAGGCACTTCGATCGTCTTCGTGAACCCTAGTTTATCTACCCAGAACCCCAGCAGCGGCTCAATCTCGGCCACGAACAGGACCGCAGTGATTTTCTTGACCATCAGGGTTTCTCCTTCTTACTTGGAAATGGATCATCGCCGGGACCTGCAAAGAAATGCAGTTGAATGCTGCCACAAATCGGGATAAAGTCTGCTATACCCTATGGCGAAAGTAAAGCGAATTGTCAAAGGAGCGGACATGCATAACCGAAGGCGCTTGCAAGACCTGATTTCCGTCGGCCCGGCGATGCTGCGCGATTTTCAGATGCTGAAGATTCGCTCGGTGAAACAACTGGCGAAGCAGAAACCGGAGCGCATGTATGGCAAGCTGCAAGAATTGACAGGGCGGCACCAGGATATTTGCGTTCTGGATACCTTCGCGGCTGCGGTAGCCCAGGCGAAGAATCCACGACTACCGGCGGAGAAGTGCCAGTGGTGGTGGTGGAGCCGCAAGCGGAAGATGGCACGGGAGAAGCAGTAGATATCGCGGGCCGGAATTAGAGGTTCAACGCACCCGAATAGACGAGTCGCGCTTTCCCGGTGTCCCCGCGTTCGATGCGCCCGATGCGGAAAAATTTCTCGCGGCGGCGCTTGAGGTCGGCCTCGGCGTCTTTGACGTAGGCGGCGGGCACGATCACGATCATCCCGACGCCCATGTTGAAGGATTGCAGGAGCTCGTCCGTATCGATCTCCCCGAGCTTTGCGAGATATTTGAAGATCGGCGGAATGGGCCACGCATCCAGATCGATGATGGCCTTGACGCCGCTGGGCAGCACGCGCGGCAAATTCCCGGGGATGCCGCCGCCGGTGATGTGCGCCAGGGCCGAGATCCATCCCTTGTTCAGAAGATTTTTCAGGGCCGGCGCGTAGCACAGATGCGGCTTCAGCAGTTCGGCGCCGATTTTGTTGCCAATTTCCGCCACGTAGGTGTCGGGCTTCAGCTTAGCGACTTCGAACGCCAGTTTGCGCGCCAAAGAGTACCCGTTGGTGTGCAGTCCCGTGGAGGGAAGCGCCAACAGCGTATCGCCGGGCTTCACGTTTTTCCCGGTGAGAATGTTTTTGCGCTCCACGATCCCGACGATGAATCCCGCAAGGTCATACTCACCGGGAGGATAAAAGCCAGGCATTTCCGCGGTTTCGCCGCCGATGAGGGCGCAGCCGGCTTTGCGGCACGCGCGGCTCATGCCGTCCACGAGCTGTTCGATGACGTTGGGTTCAAGCTTGCCCATGGCCAGATAGTCGAGGAAGAACAGCGGTTCGGCTCCCTGCACCAATATATCGTTGATGCAATGATTGACCAGATCCCCGCCGACGGTGGAATGCACTCCCATGGCCATCGCGATTTTAAGCTTGGTGCCAACCCCATCGGCGCTGGAAACCAGCACGGGCTCTTTTATCTTTTTATGATCGAGAGCGAAAAGCGCCCCGAATCCGCCGATCCCCCCGAGCACGGCAGGGGTAAACGTGCGGCTGGCAAGATGCCGGATGCGCTGCTTGGCGTCATCGGCTACCGCGATATTGACTCCGGCATCGGCGTATTTCATGGTGAGCCGCCTCGGTGATTCCTTGCGTGATGCTGGAACGAGTGCTGTGCCTTGCCGGGTCAAAACCTGCGGGGCGGTGGGAGTCCGCTAGGTAGAGGTGCGCGACAGAGGTCACACAGTGGGCAGTTCAAATCCGCCTTCGGAACGCTTCGGATTACAAGCGCTGCCGGACTGCTAAATTCTAAAACACATGGAACAGTCTGCGCCAGCGCACCGTCCCGGGATGAATGATGGCGTTGCCGTAGGCCAGAAATCGGGCGCCGATATCGCCATTCCATGCGTCCCGCGGCGCGTCCAGGGACATGTAAATCAGCACCGGAGTTCCCAGAATATCGTTGCGTGGCACGCAGCCCCAATAGCGGGAGTCTAGCGAATTTTCGCGATTGTCGCCCATGACGAAGTAACAGTTAGCAGGCACCGTGAAAGGCAAGCCGGCGTAGGGGCCGATAAGCTGCGATTTGGAAGGAGGCTCGCTGCGGCCGATGGTGTAATTTTCCTGGAGTTTCTTGCCGTTGATCCAGACGGCTCCGTCGTGGACGTCCACGGTTTCCCCCGGCAGGCCGATAACCCGCTTCACGTAGTCGGGCTGCGTTGGATCAAAGGGCGGCTTGAAAATCACGATCTGCTGGCGTTTCGGTTCCCGCCACAACGGAACGTGAATGTTGGTGAAGGGGATTCCGGCGTCGTAGCCGACCCGGCTCATGATCAAGTGATCCCCGATGAGCAAGGTATTTTCCATGGAGCCGGAAGGAATCACGCGGGCCTGGCCGAGCGTCCCGTTGATAAGCATAAAAGCGAGAATGACCCAGAACCAGGCGATGACCTCGCTCTTGACCTTGGCGCTCATGGACGCTCCGGCTTCCTTAACAGCAGCGTCGCCAGGGGCGTTCTTGGATTTTACTTTGATTGCGTCAGCTTTCACGTTCCACCGTTACGACCTCGGTCGTCTTTCCATTGGAAGAGCTTTCACGAACTTCGAGTTGCACCAGATCAGTTGGGTAGTTCCCTGTATAACAAGACGTGCAAAACTTGCCTTCGGTGTCGTTCACGGCCTTTTTTAAGCCGGCCATCGAAAGGTAGCCGAGGGAGTCGGCGCCCAGGTATTGGCCGATTTGCTCGGGAGAGTTGGAGGAGGCGATCAGCTCTTCCTTGGTGGGCGTGTCCACACCGTAGTAGCAGGGAGAAATCGTTGGCGGGCAACTGATGCGCATGTGGACTTCCTTGGCGCCGGCTTCGCGCATCATGCGCACAAGTTTCCGGCTGGTGGTGCCCCGCACAATGGAATCGTCCACCAGGACGACGCGCTTTCCGGCGACGAGTTCGCGGACGGGATTGAGTTTTAATTTGACGCCGAAATTGCGGATGGCCTGCGACGGCTCAATAAAAGTGCGCCCGATGTAATGATTGCGGATTAGGCCCATGCGGAACGGAATCTTGGATTCGAGCGAGTAGCCGATCGCGGCGGGGACGCCGGAGTCCGGGATGGGCACGATCATGTCGGCTTCAACGGGATGTTCCTGCGCCAGCAGGCGCCCCAGCATTTCGCGCGAATGGTTCACCGAACGGCCGAAGATGATGCTATCCGGCCGCGAGAAATAGACATGTTCGAAAATGCAATATTGGTGCGGCTTCGGCGGGCTGAAGCGGATCGATTCGATGCCGGAACGGGAGATGCGCACCATTTCGCCGGGATCCACTTCGCGGACGTATTCGGCGTTGAGCAGGTCGAACGCGCAGGTTTCGCTGGCGACCACCCAGGCATCCGGACCATCGGCGGAAGGAACTTTGCCGAGCACCAGCGGCCGGAAGCCGCGGGGGTCGCGCACGGCGTAGAGTTCGTCCTGGGTGAGAACGAGCAGCGAGTAAGCGCCTTCAACCTGATTGAGCGCGTCTCCGAGCGCACCGGAAAGATTGCGGGCTTGCGAGCGGGCGATGAGATGCACGATCACTTCGGTGTCGCTGTTGGTCTGAAAGATGGATCCGCGATGCTCGAGCTTGCGGCGCCATTCGGCGGCGTTGGTGAGATTCCCGTTATGGCCGACGGCGATTTTGCCCTTGTTGCAATCAATCATGATGGGCTGCGCGTTCAGAAGCGCTTTATCGCCCGCTGTGGAATATCTCGTGTGCCCGATGGCGCTGTGGCCAGGAAGTTTAGCGAGAACCGGGGGAGTGAAAATCTCTTCAACCTCACCCATCGCGCGGTGAAAGTTCAGGTCGGTCCCATCGCTCGCCACGATGCCGGCGGATTCCTGCCCGCGATGTTGCAGCGCGTACAAGCCGAGGTACGCCAGATTCGCTGCCTCAGGATGGCCGAACACCCCGAACACACCACACTCGTCGTGGAAGTGATCATCGGCGAAGGCGAGCTTTTGTTTCATTGAACCTTTAGCGTGCGCTGCAAAGAGTTGGCCCACACGTCATTAAGTGACGGCACATCGGACTGGACCACTACCTGCCCCTTATATTCGATGCGGATGGCATTGTCACGGGTGACTTTGCCGATTTCGTGCGCGCCCACACCATATTGTCTCGCAGTGGCGCGCAGGGCGGCAAGTTTTGTGCGGGAGACGGAGACGATGGCGCGGGCTCCGGTCTCTCCGAAGAGCGCGTATTCCGCGGAGGCGTTTTCGGGGAGGTTTACGCTTGCCCCTAAAGAGGAGGCGGCAAAGCAGGATTCGGCTAGGGCCACGGCCAGGCCGCCGTCGCTTAGATCGTGGGCGGATTCCACGGTGCCCGCGGCAGCCAGCGCTACCAGGCAGTCGATCAGCCATTTTTCGGCGCCGAGTTCAATCGCGGGCGGCTCGCCCGCGACGATCCCTGCGATGGTTTTCGCGTATTCCGAGGAAGAAAATTCACGCCGCCTGGCGGATTGCGGAGTGCTTCGCAGCCCCGCTCCCGAAGAGTTCGCGCCGTTAAGAAGCACGATGATGTCGCCTTCGTTCCTGAACGCGATTTTCAGAACTTTAGAGGCGTCGTCGAGGATGCCGAGGATGCCGATCACTGGTGTTGGATAGATCGATTTGCCGAGCGTTTCGTTGTAGAAGCTGACGTTGCCACCGGTGATGGGCGTGGCGAGGGCGGTGCAGGCTTCGCCGAGCCCGTCGATGGCTTGGGAAAATTGCCACATCACTTCGGGCTTTTCGGGGCTGCCAAAATTGAGGCAGTTGGTGGCGGCGATGGGGCGCGCGCCCGACGCGGCCACGTTGCGGGCGGCTTCCGCGACGGCGTGCATGGCGCCAACTTTGGGATTGAGGAAGCACCAGCGGCCATTGCCGTCGGTGGAAAGAGCCAGGGCTCGCAGGATGCCGTTCTTCTCCGATTCCTTGATGCGCACCACGGCGGCATCGCTGGCGCCAGGCCCAGCCAAAGTATTGGTGCGGACCATGGTGTCGTACTGCTCGGTGATCCAGCGCTTCGACGCGATCGTCGGCGAAGCGAGAAGTTTCTTGAAATTGCCGTTCAGGTCGGCGCCCTCACCCGCAAAGTGGAACCAGTCTTTTTCAGATTCGGCCCGCGGCGCGGGATTCACCATCGGGCGATTGTAGACCGGGCCCTCCTCAGCGAGTGGATGCGCGGGAATTTGCGCCACCACTTTGCCGTGATCTTTCACAACCAGCAACCCACCAGCGGTGACCTCGCCGACTACCGTGGAATCGAGGCCCCACTTCTTGAAGACGTCGAGGATTTCGTGCTCGCGGCCTTTTTCGGCGACCAACAGCATGCGCTCCTGTGACTCGCTGAGCATGATTTCGTACGGAGTCATGCTGGTTTCGCGCTGCGGAACTTTGGCTAGATCGATTTCGATGCCGGTCCCGCCGCGCGAAGCCATTTCGCACGTGGAGCAGGTCAGGCCGGCGGCACCCATGTCCTGAATGGCAACGATGGCGCCGGTCCTCATGGCTTCCAGACACGCTTCCAGCAGTAGTTTTTCGGTAAAGGGGTCGCCCACCTGTACATTGGGGCGCTTCTGCTGGGATTCTTCCGTGAATTCGGCCGAAGCCAGCAGCGAAGCGCCGTGGATCCCGTCGCGTCCGGTTTTTGCGCCGACGTAGATGACCGGATTGCCTAACCCTTTGGCTTTGGCCAGGAAGATATCTTCCTGGCGGGCGATGCCAAGGGCAAGCGCGTTGACCAGAGGATTTTGCGAATAGCAGGGTTCGAATGCGACTTCCCCGCCGACGGTGGGAACCCCGAAGCAGTTGCCATAGTGCGCGACGCCGCGAATGACTCCATCGAGGATCCGGCGATTTTTTGCGGCGTCTCCTTCAGAGGTTTCCTCGCTCGGGACGATTTCGCCGAAGCGAAGGGAATCGAGGACCGCGATGGGCCGCGCGCCCATCGTGAAGATGTCGCGGAGGATGCCGCCGACGCCGGTGGTGGCGCCTTGGAACGGCTCGACATAACTCGGGTGATTATGGGATTCGATCTTGAAAGCGGCGACGAGGCCGTCGCCGATGTCGACTACGCCGGCGTTTTCGCCGGGGCCTTGGACGACTAGTTTGCCTTTAGTGGGTAGGCGCTTGAGGTGGACCTTGCTGGATTTGTAGGAGCAGTGTTCGCTCCACATAACGGAGAAGATGCCGAGCTCGGTGATGTTGGGATCGCGGCCGAGGATCTTCTGAATGCGGCCGTATTCGTCGCGGGTGACGCCGTGTTCGGCGGCAATTTCAGGTGTCACTTTGATTTCGGTCTGTGCGGTGGCCATTTTGTGTGATTCGAAGAGGTGCACGAGTCATCGTGCCCTTACCGGATTTCCTTTATCAGGCGGTGGCCCTTGCGGCGCCGACCAGCGCTTCAACCATCGAGCGGAAGATGACCAGGCCGTCTTGGGAGTTTAGCGCGGATTCCACAGCGCGCTCGGGATGAGGCATCAGCCCGGCCACGTTGCGTTCGCGATTGCAGATGCCGGCGATGTTGTTCATGGAGCCGTTGGGATTCCCGGCGGAGTCGTCCTTGCCATCCGGCGAAGTGTAACGGAAAAGAATCTGGCGATTGCTTTCGAGGCCGGCGAGCGTGCCCTCATCGCAGTTGTAATTGCCGTCGCTGTGGGCGATGGGGATTTTCAGGATCTGCCCTTTTCTCGCGGCGTTGGTGAACGGCGAGTCGGTTTCTTCGACGCGGATGTGCACGTGGCGGCAGATGAAACGCAGGCCGGAGTTGCGCATCATGGCGCCGGGGAGCAGGCCGGCTTCCAGCAGAATCTGAAAACCGTTGCAGATGCCGAGGACCAGGCCGCCCCCCCGCGCGAACTTGGCAACGGATCTCATGACCGGTGAAAAACGCGCGATGGCGCCGGTGCGCAGATAGTCCCCGTAGGAAAATCCGCCGGGAAGCAGAATGGCGTCGCAATTATGGAGATCTTCGGACTGGTGCCAGATGAACTCGACCTGCTTCTCAAGGACGTGGCCGATCGCGTGGAAGGCGTCGTGATCGCAGTTGGACCCGGGAAAAACTACGACTCCGAATTTCAATGAGCACCTCCGGGGAGTGATGCGGGAACACCCATTTTAGCACAGAGCGAGACAACCCAACCCAGTGACACAGACGACGCAGAAAAAGCGGGTGCTCAGCGAAGATGTTTCAGCTACAAGCTGTCTCCTAAATCGTCGTCGCGCGGGCACGACTTTAGTCGTGCCGAATAACCCCGGAAAAGCTTGGGCTTTAGCCCCTGAGGTTGTTGAAACACCCAGTGCGCCTATTTATGGGATCAGTTCGAGCGACGTTTTTTGCGTTTGTTCTTTTTTGGCGCGTGCGACGAGTGGTTCCCCAGTTCGCGCTGCTTCTTGCTGGCCCAACCCGCCTTAGTAGTTTGGCGGCCACGCGCGATGCCCAGCGCGTCGGCGGGCACGTTTTCAGTAATAGCGGAGCCGGCAGCGATATAAGCGCCGTCCCCGATTTTCACGGGCGCGACAAGCACGGAATCGCTGCCCACAAAAACGCGGTTCCCAATCGTGGTGGGATGCTTGGCGAACCCATCATAGTTGCAGGTGATCGTTCCCGCCCCAATGTTGGACTTGCTTCCAATCTTGGTGTCGCCGATGTAGGCAAGATGCGGAACCTTGGAGCCTTCACCCACCGTGCTCTTCTTAATCTCGACGAAATTCCCGACGCGCGAGCCCTTGTGCAGATGGGATTCCGGGCGGATGCGCGCGAACGGACCGATAGTAACTTCGGAATCCAGCCGCGAAGAATCCACAATGGAGTGCGCTTCAATCACCACATCGTCGCCCAGCGTAGCGTCGCGCAGGATGCTGCCTGTCTTGATGGTGCAGCGCGCGCCCATCCTGGTCTTCCCAAGTAGTTGCACCGCGGGCTCAAGGATGGTGTCTTCTCCGGCCGTAACCTCGGGATCGATAAGTACCGTCTCGGGAAGCTGGATGGTAACGCCGTCGCGCATGAGCTGCTCGCGTTTCCATTCCCGGAAAGTGCGGTCCACGTCGGCTAGATCGGCGCGCGTGTTGCAGCCCAGCGCCTCTCGAGGATCCCCGGCAATTTCCGCCAGCACGGTTTCTCCTTTGGCATTGAGAATCGAGACCGCATCGGTGAGATAAATCTCGCGATGCTTGTTGTTGGGCTTCACTTGAGCGAGCGCTGGCCACAGCTTGGCCGACGTGAAGCAGTAAATACTGGAATTGATTTCGTTCAGCTCCCGCTGGTCAGCAGCCAGTTGCGACTCTTCGATGATCGCGGCCACGGTATCGCCGGACTTGCGAAGAATGCGGCCGTAGCCGGATGGATCGGCCAGCACGGCGGTGAGAATCGTGGCGGCGGCGCCCGCGCTCTTGTGCTTTTGAATTAGTGCACGGAGAGTCTCCGTGCGAATCAGTGGTGCGTCTCCCGGAAGAACCACCACGTATTTGGCGTTGCCGATGGCGCGCTTGGAAACAAGCATGGCGTGGCCGGTGCCGTTTTGTGGTTGCTGCAAAACAGAGATGACACCAAGTGGTTCCACGGCCGCGGAAACCCGCTCTCCCTGATGCCCCACGACGCCGATAATTTTTTTCACATGCAGCGGCAGGCACGCACGCACCACATGATCAATCAGCGGACGGCCGCCGGCGTGGTGCAGCACTTTCGCAAGGCTGGATTTCAGGCGAGTGCCTTTCCCAGCGGCGAGGATAAGAACGGCAACGTCTTTATTGGACATGACCGCAAGCATTGTCCCGTGGACCGGGGAATTTGACAATCCAAGTATGCAAAAGAAATTCGCGGGAACCGCAACCCGCGGGTATGGACCTGCTTGGGAAACTAAGCTAGAGTCCTCGCCAAGCGGGCGTGGCAATGCCGATATATTAAGAAGCGAGACGGAGGCAGTCACCCATGAAATGTCCCTATTGCGGTGAAATGATTGCCGATGAATCCCAGTTTTGCGCCAGATGCGGCAATCGCCTGGTTTCCGAAGCTGCCCTCGCGGGAATGCCAGCCCCGGCCGGCGCTCCGGCAACCGGCGCGCAAACCACCAGCGGAAAAGCGTTGGCCAGCCTGATTCTCGGGATCCTGATCTTCATCCCCTTTTCCGCAGTCGCCGCGATAATTCTCGGCCACCTGGCCCTATCGGAGATTCGCAAAAGTGCCGGCCGGTTGAAAGGTCAAGGACTCGCGACCGCAGGCCTGATCCTGGGGTATGCGGAGGTCGCGCTGATCCCTGTGATTTTGATCATTGCCGCGATTGCGATTCCAAATCTTCTGCGGGCCAAGATGGCCGCGAATGAGGCATCGGCAATGGCTTCGCTGCGGGCTTACTGCAGGGCCATCAGCTCCTACGCGGAGCAATGCCCCAGTCAGGGCTATCCGGTATCGACGGTGAAACTCGGCCCCGGAGCGGGAAATTGCGATGCCGCCAATCTGATAGGCCGCGATTTGGCCGCGCCGACGCCGAATAAGAACGGGTACGTCTTTCACTATGAGCCCGGAGACCCGGACGCAACGGGAAAGGTGACGTCCTACACGATCACGGCGGATCCGATAACGGAAAACACCACCGGAATTCGGCATTTCCTGGTTGACGAGACCCTGGTCATCCGAGCGCAGCAAGGACGCCCGGCCGGCGTGGAGAGCCCGCCGATCATCTTCCCAACTCCACGCGGGAATCAGTAAGCATCAATCGGCCGCGGTAGCGGGCGACGCGAATTGGGGATTGCCGTGGGAGGGTGGAACATCCGACTCAGCGGTCGTGATCTCCCATGCGGAGGAATCCGCGAGTAACCGGCTGACCAGTTGGGTGTGCAAGGAGTGCCCGGCTTTCCGCGCTTCGACCCTCGCCAGCAAGGGAAGCCCGACTAGGGCGAGGTCCCCGATGAGATCAAGCGCCTTGTGGCGCCCGAATTCATCGGGATACCGCAGCGGGCCGTTCATCACGCCCTCTTTCGTTAGCACGATGGCGTTATCCAGCGATCCGCCGCGAATCAACCCCATGGCGCGAAGTGGCTCGATATCGGATTCGAAGCAGAACGTGCGCGCGCGCGAAAGCACTCGCCGGAACGATTCCGGGTTCACCACCATGTCAACTTCCTGCTGGCCCACAAGCGGATGGGGAAAATCAACGTAACACCGCACGTGAAATTCGTCGGCGGGATAGATCCCTATGCGCCGGCCATCTTCCACCACTTCCACGGGTTTGATCACTTTCAGGAATCGCCGTTTTCGGCGAAGCCGGCGGATGCCGGCGTGATCCAGCAACTGCATGAACGGTTCGGCGGATCCGTCGAGAATCGGTATCTCAATGTTGTCGATGTCGAAGAAAATGTTGTCGATGCCGTAGGTGTAGGTGGCCGCAAGCAGGTGCTCGGTGGTGGAGAGAAGAACGCCCTGCTTCATCAGGCTGGTGGCGTAGCTGACCCGAGCGACGTTGTGGCCGTGAGCCTCGATGGGAAAGTGATCCAGATCAACGCGGCGGAAAACGATGCCTGTGTCAGGCGGCGCTGGTAGAAGCCGGAGATGCGTGTGGACCCCAGTATGGAGACCCACACCGCGCGATTCTACAGAGCGATGAATCGTGGTTTGGAGCATAAACGGGTATACTCATGGTAGCACATTGTCAGCCAAACAAAGGTAAGCTTGTGCTTTAAAATCAGCTACATACGGGAATGCGAGCGGCGCGTTTCTCATTGACCGTGGTCATTTTACAACAGTTTCCGGGGATACCGTGTCTTCACTGCCACCTATGGCCGGTGCTTAATCCGTCGCCCCGGGGTATCCAACTGACATGATGTCGCGTCTTAACAGGATGGTATACTTGCAAATCGTCTTATCCGAGGATGGTGCGGTATGAATCGTTTGACTCGCTACACCATTTTGATCATTTCGGTCCTGATTGTTGGCTGGGTGGGCATCGGCCATGTGCTGGGCCGCACCACCAATGACGGCAATGCCTACAAATCGTTGGTGGTCTACAGCGAAGTGCTGCAGCGCATCCAAAACGATTACGTCGACGAGCCAAACATGCACCTGGTAACGGCCGGCTCGCTGCATGGCTTGCTGGAATCGCTGGACTCGGAATCAAGCTACCTCACACCGCGCGAATACACGGAATACCAACAAAAGCTCGCCAACACGGGTACCGGCGAAACCGGACTCAACCTCAGCAAACGCTTCGGCTACATCATTGTCACTTCCGTGCTCCCGGATAGTTCCGCCGAAAAGGCCGGGCTGCACAGCGGAGACATCCTGGAATCCGTAGCCGGATTCACCACCCGCGAAATGTCTGTGGGACAAGCAAAAAATCTATTGGCCGGACAGCCTGGCACGGGCGTGAAGGTCGGCGTAATTCGCCAGGGAAAGACCGACCCGGAAGAAGTGGACATGGCGCGCGAGAAAGTGCCGGCATCCAAACTCGTGGCCCTGAAAGTGGACCCGGACACCATCGCTATCCGCTTCACCACTCTGGACGCCGGTCGCAAGGATGAGTTGCGCGCTAAACTCCTGGACGCGCAAAAGCAGGGCGTGAACAAGGTGATTCTGGATTTACGCGATTGCGGCCGCGGACAAGCCTCCGAAGCCATTGAAATTGCTCGCTTGTTTGTGAGTTCCGGAACACTGACGAAACTCCATGGACAGACCATCACCGAGCAGATTTTCTCCGCCGAGCCCAGCAAAGTCATTTGGAAGGGTCCGGTCTCGATCTTGATTGATGGCACCACCACGGGCGCGGCCGAAGTGCTGGCGTCGGCGATTGCCAACACCAAGCGCGGCGACCTGGTCGGCCAGCGGACCTTCGGGCTCGCTTCCGAACAAAAACTCATCCCCATGGACGATGGCGCAGCTCTCATTCTGACAGTGGGGAATTACGCCAACGCGGATGGCAAGTCCATTCTGGAGGAAGGCGTGGCCCCGACAGAAGTTGTGCGCACCGCGGCCACCAGCGAAACCGACGACGGCGAGGAAGTCGCCGCCACAACTCCCCAGAAAGAAACGCCCGTGCCGCCTCGGCCATTGTCCGCGGACGATCCGGTTTTGCAGAAGGCCCTGCAACTTTTGAAGACCCCGGCGAAAAAGGCCGCTTAAGCCGTACGTGGCTCGCAAGCACTCCCGAATCTCACCCACAAATTTGTTTTTCCTTCTGGTTTGCGCCGGCGGCCTGGTGATTTCGATAGCCGGCTGCGACAAGATCTCCTCGAAATTCCGCTCGCTGACAAAGACGCATTCCAACAAAAAAGAAAAATCCCCCAACCGCTCGACGCAGCAGACGTTAACCGGCCCCCGGCTCGCGATTATCCTGGACGATCTTGGTAACGACCCCGATGCTGCGGAGGCCATCTTCGCGTTTCGCCAACCGCTGACCATCTCCGTGCTGCCTTTTCACCTCCATTCAACGGAAATTGCCGAAGAGGCCAAGCGCCGCGGCTACGAAGTGATGCTGCATCTCCCAATGCAGGCGGTCGGCAACGAACTCCCGGAGCCCCAGCAACTCCACGCCGGCATGAGCCCCCAGGAACTCGCAAAAACGCTGAACGCCATGTTGGCCAGCGTGCCTGCGGCGAATGGTGTAAATAACCATGAGGGATCTCAGGCGACCACCGATGCCAAGCTGATGGCGGAGTTGATGCCGCTGTTGAAGCAGCACGGCCTGTTTTTCATTGATAGCCGCACGACCCCGGCCACGGTGGCGTATGAAGCCGCGGGTCGCGCGGGAGTGCGCAGCGGATTTCGCAATGTGCCGTTTCTGGATGATGTGCGGGATGCAACCGCAATCCGCAAACAGTTGGAGTTGGCCATCCGCGGGGCGAAAGAAAAGGGCCAAGCCATCGCCATCGGGCACCCGCACGCGGAAACCTTGCAGGCGTTGAGGGAAATGCTGCCCGAAGCCGCGGCCCAGGGAGTTCGCCTGGTGTTTGTGTCGGAGCTAGTGAAGTAAGGGGAGAGCCGTGCTCACCGCCGGCTGTGCGGCCGCTACGAAGGCCGGACTCCGTCTTTCTTGGGGAAGAGCCACAGGACCACCAGGAATTGCAGCCCCATAGTGAGGAAGCAGAAGACGCTCCCCTCCGGGCCAACGCTGCCGCCGGTGAGCCACGTGGGACCGTGCAGGATCGCATTGGAGAGATGCCCATTCATCACGGTACCGCTGTCGGGGACGGAGAACAGGTAAGTTTCCCCCCAATCGAAAGCAGCATGAAGGCCGACGGCATACCAGAGATTGCCCGTGCGATATAGCGTGAATGCAAAAAAGACGCCAACCAGCGCCACGCTTGCCGCGCCGACTGGGCCTTCACCCGGATTCGCCAGGTGAATGGCACCGAAGCCCAACGACAATAAAATCGCGGCCGGCCAGAAGCCGATGCCGTCCCCCAGAGTGAACTGGGTGTAGCCACGGAACAGGAACTCCTCGAAAAAGCCCACAGCGGTGAACAACACAAGATGGAGGAGGCCCCATCGCACTATCCCGGCCGAGGAGAGAGCCACACTGCCGAACGAATAGCCTCCGAAGGCGAAGATCAGCCCCATGAGGACGCTGATTTCCCCCAATCCGAGCAACATGCCCAGCCAGAACTTCCTACCAAAGGCTTCCGCGAGGGGCAGTCCGTAATCGCCGGGCGAGCGCCGCTCGATCCTGGACATGATGAGCGCAGCGCCAAAGACCAGAAAGAAGCTGATCAATTCTTGAACGAGCATTGCCGAGGGTGTCGGGAATCCAGGTGCGTGGGGGTGGATTCTTCGGACGACAAAACCGATGGCGCCGCTCATCACAATGACCAGCAGAATGTAAATCAACAACCGCCACCCGGCGCGCAACCCTCGGTCGTTGAACAGAACAGGATTGGGCGCGTTCGGGGCGGAGGGAATAGCCATCGGCTGGCTGGAGGCTTCCGGCGTCGGCGGATGCAGCGAGTCAGGACTGTCCATGATTGCTCCTGCGAGTGTTTCGACGGCAAACCTTCCTGAAAGTAAGCCCCGATTGCATGGGTCTTTCCGCCAGGACCGCCGCTCCTAGATACGTCGAAGCAGCCGCAAAAGTTGCATGGGTCGCACCTGGGAGAGTATAACCTGCACCAGACATCGGACTGGTTAAAATCCGCGAATGCACCGGAGGAAGACCGATTGAGAGGTACGGCAAATGCCCCCAAGTTGATCGCCGGTAGATTGGCTTTGGATTTTGCCAATCTTGTGCCCGCGGCTCATGACTTGTCCTGGACCGAGTTTGTGCTCTTCCTGGTGAATTCCCAGGTCGTGAATGCAGAGCGCGGCGTTCGATTGGAATTCCTGGAACGCACCGAACCCGCGGCTGTGGATGCGGTACTCCTGAAAATCCTGCGCTTGCGAGAGTGCGTGCGCGCCGTCTTTTCCGCGGTGGAAGAACGCCGGGAGTTTCCCAAGTCCTGGGTGGCCCCGATCAACGAGATTTTGCGGATTACCGAAGGGCACGACGAATTGATGGCCCGCGAGGGTCGCTGGCGGCTGGAATTTATCGCGCGGGAAGGCGGCTTGGAATGGCTGCTGGCGGCGATCGCGCGGTCCGCTGCGGAATTGATTGTGGAAGGCCACCACGCGCCCGTAAAGCGCTGCGCAAATCCGGACTGCGGCCTATTTTTTTACGATGATTCGCGGACCCGCCAGCGAAGGTGGTGCTCCATGGCGGTTTGCGGCAATCGCCACAAAGTCGCGGCCTTTTTAAAGCGCAAAAGCGCTCGGTGAGATTTTATCGCCCCAGTGGTGGAATCTTGGTTTTGGACCCGCCGGGAAAATCGTGGGCAAAACGCAGCCGGTCGTTGAGCGGCGGATGGCTGTACAGCCAGAACGTGATGAATTTTGAGGGATTCGGATCGGCAAGGTCTTCTTCGCCTAGCACCTGGAAGGAATGTGCCGCCACTTCATTGGCGTCCGGAATGAACCCCTGGATAAGCTCCAGGCCGTAGACGTCCGCGGCGTGTTCCTGCATCCGGCTGATGGCGTTGCCGATGGGCTCGCCAAAAAAACTGAGAACGTTGAAAATCAGCAGCAGCACTCCAACCGCGGCCCAGTCCGATTGCCCCCGGATTCCCCAAGCCCCGCCCCAGCGATCGATCATCCACTGCAACATTCGATAAGCGAGATACAACGCGACCAAAAGCAACGCCAGGAAATACGCAAACCCTTTCATTACGTGGCCGAGGACGTAGTGGCCCATCTCATGGCCCACGATGAAAAGAAGTTCTTCGGGTTTGGTCTTCTGAATCGAAGTGTCCCAGATTACAATTCTCTTCGACGCACCCAGCCCAGTAACATACGCGTTGATCGCATTGGTCTTGGCGCTGGCTTCCATCAGGAACATCCGCTCCGCAGGAATGGGAATACCCGCGCGCTGTGAAAGCTCGCCGATGGACTCGACGAGCCGCGGATGCGTTTCCTGCAGCGGACGAAATTTGTTGAACAACGGGTCGACATACCAGGGAGCGATAAACACCAGAAATAGAGACAGCGGAATAGCTCCGAGCCATGCAAACAACCACCACCACCGGGGTCTCGCACGGATCGTCGCAAACAGCAGGATCACCACCAGCACGGCAAGCGAGATGCTCAGCATCTCTTCTTTGGTCCAGTCCCACAGCCAGGATCTCCACGGCTGGATGGATTGCTGATAGTTGAGTGAGAGGTGATGCCAGTATAGTCGGATGGGCAAATGCAGCAGCGCCAGAACCCCGAAGAGCGCCGGGACAAAAATCAAAGCTTGCAGCAGCCGGCGGCTGGTGCCAGCTTCCGCAACATCGCGAAGCCAGGCTATAAATCGCCACCGCAACAACACTACCATCCACGCAAGGTCCCAGAAGACGGAGAGAAAATAGAGCCGGTAGCCGGCTCGCGAGTATGCCACCGCTTTTTCGTATTTTTCTGGACTCAGGTGGTAGACGCCGCTGGTATTTTGCGGGTTGGCAGCAGAAGCGGCGTTCGAAGTGCGCGCCGGCGAATTCTGGGCGGCAACACCTTGCCTGGGGCTGCCCGCAGCGCCAAGCATCACGGCCAGCAGGAGCAGAATAATCCCCGAGCGCCCGCCGGATGCCGTAACAATGTCCATCCGAAGAGTATAGCGGCGCCCAGGTGCAACTGGGCAACAGCCCAGGCGATTTGCATATAAGCAGCAAGCGCCGCAACGCAAATTGTGCAGAACACCCCGCGGGCGTATCCTGCGAGATGACGGCCCAAGGGTCACAGGAGGCGGGACAATGAAGAATCGGAAGACGGTGTGCGTCTCCCTGATTTTGCTGGGGGCCTTTCTTATCGCCATGCCAATCGCACGCGCGCAGGGCGATCAGTCGCCCTCCGTGGCCGATGCCGCCCGGCGAGCCCGCGAACAGAAGCAGGCCGCTCCCAAGCCGACCCAGGTCATCACCAATGAGACGCTCAAGCCGGCTCCACCAGACGGACAGCCCCAGACGGCGCGCGACGCGACCTCCAATGCGACGACGAACGCAACCCCCGCGGACGCCAATGCAGCTCCGTCCGCAACAACTGTGGCATCACCGGCAGCGACCGCTCCGACGGAAGCGGAAATCGCGCAAAAAAAAGCGCGGATTACCGCGTTGAAGCAGCAAGTGGCCGATAAGAAAAATGAAGTCGATCTCCAGCAGCGCGAGCTGGCCTTGGCGAACGATACCTACTATTCGCGCCCGGACTTTTCGAAGGACCCCGATGGAAAAGCCAAATTGGACGCGATGCAGAGCGATATAAAGCAAAAGCAGGTTGAGCTTTCCGACTTGAAGGCCAAGCTGGCCGCCGAGGGGCCGGGCGCAGCAGAGGACAAGCCGGACTCCACGAAGCCCGACACAACCAAGCCCGGCACAAACAAGCTCGACACAACCAAGCCGGACTCGACCAAGCCGGAGTGAGAGTAGATCGACTCTCCCTGAGACTCCGAACTCCGCGCTTCCTCTTTCCTCCCGACCCCACCTGACCCTGGCATTTGGCCCCCCTCCTCACCTGTGTTAACTTTTTTCTTCATGATCAAACGCATCGGCGTCCTCCTCAGCGGTCGCGGCTCCAACTTCGAAGCCCTCGCCGATAGTGTCTCCGCTGGCCGCATCCCCGACGCCGATATCGCCATCGTCGTCAGCAACAAACCCGCCGCCCAGGGTCTCGAACGCGCCCAGGCCCGCAACATTCCTGCGCGCGCCATCCCCTCCATAGGTCTCGAACGCGAAGCCTACGACCGCCAGGTCGCCGCCGTCCTCCACGAATTCAAAGTCGATCTTGTCTGCCTCGCCGGCTACATGCGCTTGCTCTCTCCCTTCTTCGTTGCCGCCTTTCCTCAGCGCATCCTAAACATTCATCCCTCTCTTCTCCCCTCCTTCCCCGGCCTCGAATCCCAAAAACAGGCCCTCGATTACGGCGTCAAATTCGCCGGATGCACCGTCCACTTCGTCGACGAAAATCTCGACGCCGGTCCCATCATCCTCCAGGCCGTCGTCCCCGTCCTCGACTCCGACGACGAGCACACCCTTTCCGATCGCATCCTCAAAGAGGAGCATCGCATCTACTCCGAAGCTGTAAGAATCATCCTGGAAGGGAACTACAAAATCGCCGGCCGCCGCGTCCTGTATCCTGTTTAGGTAACTTGTCATCCTGAGGCTATCCGACCAGGATAGCCGAAGGATCTCAGCGTAAGGTGCAGCGCCCAAAGTAAAATAGGAAGGTCTTCCACAATTCAAAAATGTCCTCAGCTCAATTCAAACCCGTCGACGAACAACTCGCTTACCTCAAAAAAGGCGTAGCCGAAATCATTCCCGAACCCGAGCTCCGCGCCAGCCTCGAAAAATCCCTTAAATCCGGCACACCCCTCCGCGTCTACCTCGGCGTCGATCCCACCGCCCCCGATCTCCATCTCGGCCACACCGTCGTCCTCCGCAAGCTCAAACACTTCCAGGACATGGGCCACACCGCCATCTTCCTCATCGGCGATTTCTCCGCCATGATCGGTGACCCCACGGGCGTTTCCGAAACCCGCCCGCCGCTCACCCGCGAACAAGTCGACGCCAACGCCAAAACCTACCTCGCACAGGTCTTCAAGATCCTCGATCCCGCCAAAACCGAAGTCCGCTACAACAGTGAGTGGCTCTCCAAACTCTCCGCCGAAGCCGTCGTCCGCCTCTGCTCCCACTATCGCCTCGCCCGCATGCTCGAACGCGAAGATTTCCGTAAGCGTCTCGACGAAGGCCATCCCATCTCCGTCCACGAACTCCTCTATCCTCTGCTCACCGCCTACGATGCCGTCTCTCTCAAGTCCGACGTCGAACTCGGCGCCACCGAGCAAAAATTCAATCTCCTCGTGCACCGCGAAATTCAGCGCGAGTATGGTCTCCCTGGCCAGGCCATTCTCACCATGCCCATCCTCGTCGGCCTCGACGGCCAGCGCAAAATGTCCAAGAGCCTCGGCAACTACATCGGTATCACCGAGCCCCCCGCCGAAATGTTCGGCAAAATCATGTCCATCCCCGACGACCTCATGTGGTCCTACTACGAACTCGTAACGGACCGCACCCCGCAGCAAATCGTCGCGCTCAAACAAGAAGTCGCCTCCGGCTCCCTCCATCCCATGGACGCCAAAATGCGCCTCGCCGAAGAAGTAGTCTCCGGTTTCCACGGCCCCGACCCAGCCCGCAAAGCCGCCGAAAATTTCCAGCGCGTCTTCCGCGACCGCCAGGCCCCAGCTGAAATGAAAGAAATTCGGCTGACCCGTGAGGCGAAGGGCTTGAAAGCCGCAACTCAGACGAGCCCTAACTCCTGGCAATACGAAATCCTCAATTTTGAATCGAAGTTCGTAAAGTGGTCGTCGGTTTTGGGTTGGCTCGAGAAGTCATCTGTGTCAGAGGTGGAGCGCGTTATCAAACAACGAGGGTTCGAGATCAACGGTCAGACAGTGATTGATCCTGCAACCAAGCTAGACCTAGGTTCGCCGGCTTCATATGAAATACGCCTCGGCAAAAAGATATTCTTTCGGATCGTCGTCGAATAACCTCTTGTAGGGCCCGCCTTCTAAGGCGGGCCGTTCTTTCTTTTTCTGTCATCCCGACCGGAGCGACCCGGCTTTTTCTTCCGCGCAGCAGTTTGGCGCGCCGGGTCGCGGAGTGGAGGGGCCACGGCAACACTCTTACATCATCTCCAATCGCAATACGCCCCCGACTCTTCTCTTCATGGTCAACGAAACATGGATTACGAATCGCGCTATCTCAACACTTCTCCCACCATTTCCCCCACCCGCTCCGCAATCGCCCCCGCCGCCGTCAATCCCGGCGACTCGATCCCCACCAACTGAATCACCCGCGGCACCTCGCGATCCGCCTCAATCACAAAATCCGCTATCCCTTTCTCCCCCGGCGCCTTCAACTTCGGCCGCAGCCCCGAATATCCCAACTGCAAATCCCGCTCCTCAATCTCCGGCAGCATCGTTTTCGCATCCGCCGCAAACTCCGCCACGTCCATTCGCCCCCGCTCGTAATTCTCTTTCCCATCCACATACGTCGCCGTAGGTCCCACCAGCGTCGTTCCCCAGAGCGTCTTCGTAAAATGCACGCCCAGCGTCAACTGGTCGTGATGTGGCAGTGGATACACCAGATTCCGGATCAACTCCGCCCGCGCCCCGCGAATCTCGCAATACTCCCCGCGCACCGGATAAATCTTCCATGGCCGCGGTCCCAGCATCCCTGCCACTTCATCCGCATACAATCCTGCCGAGTTCACCACGCACCGCGCCTCAATCGTCTCTTCCTCCGACGCCTCCTCATCCCCGATCCGCAGCGTCACTCGCACCGAATCCCTCTTCGGCTCCATCCGCACCACCGTCGCATGATTCACCAAATTCGCGCCCTGCCCCTCCGCCACCCGCGCGAACGCGTGCACCAACTCCTCCGCCGAACATATCCCCGTCGACGGCACCTCCAGCGCGGCATATCCCTTCACATGTGGTTCCTTCGCCCGTATCTCCGCCGCCCCGATCAGCCGCAATCCCTCCACACCGTTCGCCTCGCCCTTCATCTTCAGCGCCACCAACTCCGCCTCTTCTTCAGTGTCCTTCGCCACCACCAATTTCCCTGTAGTCCGGTGCGCCACCCCATGCCGCACACAGAACTCTTTCGTCAGCCGGTTTCCCTCCACACAAAGTTTCGCCTTCCACGAATCTTTCGGATAATAGATCCCGGAGTGAATCACGCCGCTGTTCCGCGTGCTCGTCGCCATCCCAAACTTCGGATTCTTCTCCACCAGAAAAACATCCGTCCACCGCCGCGAAAGCGACTCCGCAATCGCGCACCCCACCACCCCTCCGCCCACAATCAATACATTCGCCCGGTCCATACTTTTCTCTAATCCGCCTTGGCAGGGCACGACTTAAGTTGGGCCAAAAAATCGCCGGATCGAATGGACTTTAGTCTCTGAGAGTTTCCAATTATCCATTGGCACAATCTCTGCCACGTCTTCCAGAAGCCGTCCCAGAAATGGTTTGCGGGAGGGCACGACTTCAATCGTGCCGGAAAGTCCTGAAAAAAGTTGGGCTTTAACCCCTGAGGCCATGGAGCGACCCACTGCTGCCGTTTAGGAGATGAGTTCCGATCACCAGTCACTGCTCTCACTACTTATCCCCGCCCACCTCATCAAAATACGCCTTGCAATGTTCCAGCCGGCTCCCTGTCCCATCACACACCGCAAACTTTGCCACCTTCGCCTCCTCATACCCATTCTTCCAAAGCGAAGCGCTCCCATACTCCCCATCCTTATTCACCGCGTAAAAATACAAATGAAAAGTCCCCAGCTTCTTCTTATCCCCATTGTAATTCCGCGCCACTCGTCCCAAAGCCTCAAGGCACGCATCCACTGGCTTCATCCCCTTCCGCATCATCTCCACGATTGTGTGCCCCCCGGAAATCTTGATATTCTCTTCGCCCTTTCCCGTCGACCCCGCCCCGCCCACGTCGCCATCCACATACAAACCAGCTCCAATGATCGGCGAATCTCCCACCCGCCCCGGAATCTTCCACGACAATCCCGAAGTCGTCGTCGTCCCGCTCACCTCGCCCTTCGCACTCACCGCTAGGCAATTGATCGTCCCCGTAATCGGATGCGCAATCTTCTTCTCCGCATAAGCGATCGTCGCCGCATCTCCGTCAAAAAGCTGTGACATATACTCTTTCCACTCCGGGCTATCAATTCCCGGCCGCCAGTTGAAGCTGGTCTTCGCCTTCCACGCCAGCCAGATCTTCCGCGAATGTTCCGTCAGCAGGTTCATCTCCTCGAACCCTTCCGCCACCCCAAATCGCCGCGCCCCGTCTCCCACAATCATCACGTGATTCGTCCGCTCCATCACCGTCTTCGCCAGCCGCGCCACATTCTTGATCTTCTGCACGCTCGCCACGCTCCCCGCCCGCCGCGTCGGCCCGTGCATCACGCTCGCATCCAGCTCCACCACGCCTTCTTCATTCGGCAATCCCCCGTAACCGACCGAATCATCATTCGGATCGTCCTCCACGATCGTCACTGCGGCAACCGCCGCCTCCAACGTGTCCCCGCCGCCCTTCAATATCTCCATCCCCTTCCCCAGCGCATTCACCCCATTAGCCGAAGAAATCATCACCGGCCGCACCCCGCTTGCCGCCGCTCCGCTTATCGGCCCTTCCGCTGTAGGGGTACGATAATTCGTGCCCTCTTCCAGCCCAGGCGTCCCACCCAACAACCGCCCCGCCCCCGCCAACGCCCCGCCCACCACCGAACTCACAAAAAACTTCCGCCGCGTCCACAATCCCATTGTGTCTCCTCTCAAATTGTTTCGTGATTCCCACAAATTGGGTGCCGCACCCTCCGGTCTCGAGGATGCGGGTTTTGACGCTTCACCTAAGTCCTGGCCGGCCGACCAATTCGCAGTCTGAAAAAATGGTTCCGCTCTTCCTCTTCTCTGCGTCCTAAGCGCCTCAGCGTTAGGCTCTTCTCTTCCCCACCCCTAATCGCTTCCCCCCAACGGCAAATAATATTGGGTCCCCTTCACCGGCTCCTGCAATCTCTTCAACAACTGCTGCAAATCCTCGCTCCGCTCCACAAAGTCTATCTCGGACGTATCCACCACGAGCAGATCCGCCGCCTCGTATCGGAAAAAGAAATGCTCGTACGCCCGCGCCACCTCTTCCACATAAGCCGCCGCAATCTGCTTCTCTTCCGCCGCCTTCTTCTTCGCAATCCGTGCCCGCAGTACCTCCGACTTCGCCTGCAGATAAATCACCAGGTCCGGCTCGGGTATCTCCGCCGTCAAAGCCTCGTAATACCGCTCGTACAACTCCAGCTCTTTGTCATCCAGGTTCAAATTCGCAAAGATCCGGTCCTTCTCCATCAGAAAATCGCTGATCACCGGACCCGGCGCGTCCCCCGTCAATCCTTCCCGAATCCGTTTCTGCCGCTCCATCAAGAAATACATCTGCGCTCGCAGCGCCGCCCCCGGCTTCTCCGCATAAAACTCCCCAAGAAAGGGATTGTCCTCGCAATCGTAAATCCGTCGCGCATGCAGCCGCTCCGCCAGGATCCGCGCCAGCGTCGTCTTGCCTACCCGCAGCGGTCCCTCAATCACAATAAATCGCGGAGCCTGCGGTCCCCGCTGAGGGATCCGCGCCCGTTTCGCCGATGATGATTCCGCTCCCGCCATATCACCTCGCTTCCCCCGACCCCCGCCATTTGCGCGCGATTATAGCAGTTCTTTCCCGCCAAATTCCCCGAACGCGTCGCACCTAATGTAACGGCAAAATGTAGTGGCCAATCTTTAGATCGGCCAGCACGAATCCCTCTCGCCTTTGTAGCGGCCGCCTTCCGAGGCGGGCGTCCTTCCTTATGTAGTGGCCAACCTTTAGGTTGGCACCCCGACCCGTAGGGGCACGAAATTCGTGCCCTCTTCTGCCCGTAAGGGCAGCCTGAACCCGCCCTCTAGCCCAAACGCGCTGTGCCTCATTCGTTACCGTACTGATACTTGACATATGAGTTTGCTATATCGCATATTCATCCCAAGCAGCACTGTACGCACCCTGTCCCAAGCACGGCGTCACCTTCCTCGCAGCCAAATCATTGCCCCAAGCCTATTATCTCACTCATAAACTCAGCCCTTCCCTAACTCCTTTCTTTTCACCACGTCCAGATCTGTATCAAAATAGAGCCTTTATCCCCCTTTAGAATCACACACTTCCGAAAAACAGGGGGTGGGGAGTAACTCCTCCTGTATCGTCCTAGAACCGCCCCAAAGTACCATTCAAAACGTGACCAATGGGCCAGTGACACCTGTCCTCAAGGACAGCTACTATACCTGTGTCGCAGCTAACCGGACCCTACCCCGGCCTGCCTCACTGAGGTGCTCCTTGTTACTGTCGGCAACGCTGTTTCTGCTCTGGATTCCCAAAACCGATCTCCCTAAGCCCGCCCTGGACGATCTCGCGGCCACTCCCAAATCCACCTTGGAAGCTCCCAAGGATACCGCCGTCGGCCGCAATCTTCCCGACGCCCCGGCAGCCAAATTCGAATCTTCTTCCGTCGAACCGATCGCCCCGGCGCGGCCCTTCTCTAACGCGCCGATCAAGCAGACCGTCGAACGCCCCGCTCCCACGCCCCGCCAGCAAAAACTCTGGTACACCTTTATCGCCGTCGGCCACAGCGCCGCTGCTTTTGACGCTTGGTCCACCCGCAGCGCCATCTCCCAGAATTACGGCACAGAGAGCGATCCCTTTCTCCGTCCCTTCTCTCACTCCAACGCTCTCTATGCCGCCACCCAGGTCAGCCCCGCCGTCATGGACTACCTCGGCCGCCGCATGTTGACCAGCAACCGCCCCATGCTCCACCGCTTCTGGTGGATCCCGCAGGTTGCGGGCGCAGGTTTCTCCTTCAGCGCAGGCATGCACAACTACGCGCTTAATCACTAGCCGCTTTCCTTCTCTCTCCATACGGCCTCCGCCCTATCTTGCGGAGGCCTTACGATTTAGCACCCCGCTCTACCTTCTCTCTCTCCCATTCTCCAATTTCTGCGTTATAGTATGGGCATCTCGTTCGCGCCGTTTTCCGCCCGGCACTTTCTTTGGAACATATTTTCGGCGGACGGGTTATGATTCTTTATTCTGGTAGAAAAACGCCGCGGCGCCGTGGGGGCGCTGGCAGAGAAGGCGGGGGACAATTAGTATGATGAAGCCAATCTTGGGAATGGCGATGGTGTTGGTGGCTGCCGGCGTCGTCTACGCGCAACAGGACACCACTCTCCCCTCTGCGGGCCGCACTTCGGAAAACGTCGCCGCACCTTTCAACGACACTTCTGCTGCCCAGGTAAGTCTTTTCCCGGCCGACACCACCGCGTCGCCCAGCATGGCCCTTGCCACGCCCGCCGCTCCGGAAGCGACTCCTCTTCCAGCCGCTCCTGCCGCAAAACCCAAGTTCGTTTTTGGCGATCGCGACGATTATCGCTGGCAGCTTGGCCTGGGTGTCGAATTTATACGCTTTGAGTCCAACGTGATCGACGCCAGCGCGGTCGGCGTGAACACCACCCTCAGTTATTTCACTAACAGTTGGTTTGCCCTCGAAGGGAACGTGGTGACGGCATTTGCGCCTCCGGTCAGCGGCAATGATCATGTGAAGTATCTCGGTGGCGGCGGCGGATTCCGCGTCGGCGGGCGCCGTAACCAGTGGGAGCCTTGGGGACACGCCATGATCGGCGGAGCACACCTGCAACCACAGACCGCTGCGGGCAACCGCAGTGCGCTCATGGCCCAAGCCGGCGTGGGCGTCGACTACCGCGTCAATTCACGGCTTTCCTTGCGCGCCGAAGGAGACTGGGTTTTCACCAACTTTTACAACCAAAACCAGAATAGTTTCCAGGCTACCACCGGCGTAGTTTTCCACTTCTAAGTCCACTTTGGAGTGCGGAAGCTCAGCTTCCGCTTTTGAAAGCCCAACCCAATCTCCCCATCAACCGGGAGCGCTCTAGTCCGAACCAATGGTTTGCCAATCCCTCGTTCTCTGCCTTTTTTTTCGGCACGAATTGCATCATCCCCCGCGTTTCATTGACACTCCAACATCCTCTTCGTTACACTTTTCAAGTAACGCTTCGTTCCTACCTACGCGGTTCCCCGGTAGCTCAATGGTAGAGCATTCGGCTGTTAACCGAAGGGTTGCTAGTTCGAATCTAGCCCGGGGAGCCAAATCTTTCAGTAACTTAGGCTACTTTTCCGCCGTCCCGCCTTTCTAACACTTCTAACACTCCCCAAGATCTTTTTAGCAAAATAAGAGGCCCAACGCCGTCTCATGCGGGTTGGGCCTATGTCTTTCAGATCGTGCGGGGAATCGCCTCTAATGCGCGCCCAGGGGCATTATGAGCGTTATAACGACTATCCTATACTCTCCTATATTTGCATGCCCTCCTTGTTCACGATCTCCAGCCACACCCGCGCATGACAGAAAGGCGCACGCTCCGGCCCGTCCTGAATACACCAGCACAGCAGATGCTTACCGCGTAGTTCTTTAATCGCTTGCTCGCGGAATCTAGGTTCTTGCATTCGCTTCTCGGCATAGGCGCGAAACAGCTTTTCCTTCTCCTCCGCAGGTAGCTGGTTGGGGACTATCGGGGAACGATGGCCTTCAAATGGCTTGTGATCATTGCCGTAGACCGTGCCCTCATATTGCGCGAACTTACAGCCGACGTACTTTGCGTAGCGTGGAAAGCGCCGCGCCTTGATGGAGAACACGCCAGGCGCGAATAAGTGCTTCCCTACGACGCTGATTCGAGGCCCACATGGAAAACGCTCCGGCAAAATAGCATGCCAGTGCGTGTAGTTAAACTCTGACGGGAGGACTATCAGTGATCCGGGCTCGGCTATTTTGCTCCATCGCTCGTTAGCGAATGGTTCTGGTGCTTGACGATTGCCAGAAGGAAGCATCGGCATTCGCCTTTGCTTCCCGACATGAAATGGTCGCGCTTGTCCGGTCGAAACAATCAAGGCCGGAGTATCACAGCCATCATCCTCAGAGTGCTTGTGCCAGCCGATTTGAACTGTGTGATCTAGGTAATGCACGATCGCGAGGAAGTTGATGTCCATGCCAGCGTGCTTGCTGAGGCGTTCCCGGAGCGAGTGGATTTCCCCCGGCGCATCGCTCAACGGCAGACAAGGGCCATCACAATGATCCTCGTCCACTGTCTGCAACATCTCGTCGTATGTGCCGCGCACTTGCGTATGGTCCGGGTTTGTAGCGAACACTACACCCTTGCGCTTTTGCACGAGGCCAGACTTTTGAATCACCCGGTCACAATAGAGCCAGCCGATGAACCGGGCATGAAGCGCATTAGCCTCCTCTTTCGACAGGAAACCAGGAACGTATTCGCACGGAAACTCCGACTGGATTCCCAACTCTTCGTCGGTGAATAGAGCCATCAGTTGTACCTGCAAGATTCGCAGCGGCATCCGTTTTCGTGTTGCTTACGCGGAAATAGACGACGCCAGAGTTCGTAAATCACTTTCATGCTGCTTTTCCTTTCTTTGCGGTCTTTCCCGCCGTCTTGATTGCCGTGACTTTCGCCACAGCGAGATCGAATCCGAGTCCCGCCTTTTTCGCCCACTCCCGGCGCTTAGCAGTCTCCTGCTTGGCCTTTTGATATTGCTCGGTGATTGACTTCTTGCCGTGCCCCATCCAATACTTCACAAACGTTTGCGGGACACCTTGCAGGTCGAGATGCGTTGCCCGGAATCGCCGGAATGAATGCGCCCCGTATCCTGTCCTGCCGTTTTCTTTGTCCTGATAGAGGGATTTGTCGCCCAGGACGCCGGGGATTTTCTTCACTCCTGCTTTTTTCCAGCCCTTCCCTGCCCGCTGCATAATCATCTGTTCTCGGTCGTAGAGGATCGGATCGAAAACATTTTTGATGAAGTTCGAATACAAGAGCGGTTGCCCTGATTCGGTGCAGAATACAAAACCGGATGTCCGATCCCCGATCAGATCCAAGAGTTCTTGCGCCACATCCGGGTGAATATCAACCTCACGGACCGCGGCCGGCGTTTTCGGTTTTAGTTGTCGAGTGCCATCCTGCAGGATGATCGACCGGATATAGAGCACACGACAATCTTTCGAGAGCGTCGTGACCTTCTCAGGATCACCACCAATCTCGATGGCAAAGGCTTCGCCGATACGGATGCCAGTTGCCGCGAGCAGACCAATCAGAACTCTGTACTGGCCGGAGGCACGCTGACGGATGGCGTAAATCTGTTCTGCGACAAAAGCCCGGCCTTCTTTCTCCTCAACCTCCGGCACGTCCATGCGGTCGAGCGACAGCTTCCAATCATAGAGAGGCCTGTCGGTTTCCTCATCGACCACCGACCAGAGTATTTGCTGAAGGATCGTAGCGACATCGTTCATTACGCTCGAAGATGCACCGGCTGCCTTCATGGCATCGAAGATTGGCTTCGCGTTTTTTGACTTCAGGTCAGAAAGAAGAAGCGCTCCGACTACGGGACAAATCCAGTGCGTGAGATAGTGCCCGTAAATACGCGCCGTGTTCGCGCTGATCGGTCCACGACTTCTTGTTTGCGAGTCATGAAGCCAAGAGTCTCCCGCCATCTTCACGTTGAGTAGCGATTCCGTGACCGCGTGTTGCGTCTCGGCTATTTCCGCAACGGTCGGGAACTCCTCATCGAGAAGCGCTTGTTTTCTGTCGTACCGCTCCTGGAGCCTTAGCTTGTCTCGGCCCTTCGACGGGCCAACGCGGCGCTGCTTGAGTTTGCCGTTTCTATCGCGGTAGGAGAAATACCAAGAGCCGGACTTGTTCTGCCAAGCCCCTTCCTGATACCGGCCCTTGGAGTTGTACGCCATCAGTGCGGGGCCTTCCAGTGCTTTTGCGCTTCGACAAACTCAGGACGCCCTTTGATGAGTGCATCCCGATGCAGTGGTCCCTCGACATCGGCTGCTGTCAGATAGCGCCAAATCACTGAAATGCGTGACTCGCAGGGATGATCCTCTTTTGGCAGCTCGTGTGTGATGTCGTGCTGATGGCGAGCGTAAATCGTAAGCAACGAACCGTGAGGCAGCACGAGAGATCTATAAATATCTCCCGCCTTCCAGCGGTTTAGCGTCTTAGCCTTGTCATCGTGCTTGTGCCGGAGAATAAATCGGCGTTCTTGCCCAAGCGAGAGCATGACGATATCACCGTGCATGTGGTCCGAATGCGCACGCACCTGGCTTTTTTCGTTGTAATGCCGATTCACTTGGATGGAGTTGAAACGGCATTGATAGCGCTGCTCAATCCGCGCGTGCAGCGCCTTCAGTTCCTGCGGGATTGGCCCGCTTGACACAATCCGAAACTCAGCAGGGACGCACGCCAGATATGCTTGACGCGGTCCCCATTGAATAGAGTCATGCTCGTTGACTACGGGCTGCCCTGGTTTCGGGCAGTAGCCGTTTTCCTTCTGCCATTCCACGCCGGCGTCTAACCACGACGATATGTCGTCGGCTTCGGCTTTATCCAGGAACGCAGGTTCAAAATCAATCCACGGTTTTAGCTGTTTTACCACTTGTTTCCTCACTTCTTGCATGTGCCACATATGACATACATAGTGTATCGTACGACATACGCACAAGCAAGGCCCGAATAGTCAGTGGTTGACAGGGTGTCACACATCCTTTATATGTGGCGTATGGGCAAAGGCAGGGCCAAAAGCGCGAAATCCAGGCACCAGACATTTCGTATTGACCCAGAACTCAAGCGGCTGGCCGACGAGCTGGTGGACATTCATGGAACTGGTTCGCTTAGCGATTACATCCGTGGACTGATTATTTTGGATGGGGTTCTGACGAAGGTTGAGGACTTTTCTTATTCAGGTGAAGTGCCTGACTGGCTGTTTATGCGTTATCCGGAGGAGTGGATCAAACACGCCCTACCAAAGCTACTGCAGTTGCGGAATATGCTCGGACATCCACAAGATATTCAGAAACTCGTCAAAAACCTGAAAGAAGAAATCGACAGGGAGGCTTCCAGTCGCAACAATCCAGTTCACCGGCAAACCTGACGAGTCCGGCGCGAACCGTACAAATCTGCCGGATTCGCGAACTGAATCCTGCACCCAGCTTGCAGCTCTGGCCCGGAATCCATCTGCGGATTTCGGGCCCTCTCTTTGCATGACACCTTAGTACTAGCAGGGAAGTTCTATGGAGTCGGACCCCTTTCTTTGGAATACTTTGCTTGGACAGCAGGTCCATTAGGCTCCGTAGTTAAAACGCATCTATGGGTGAGAGCCTAAGCCGTCTTTTGAATCGGAAGAGACGTTCCGATCCCCGACTCGGGTTATCCGTCAGGGCACCTAGGGCCTTCCTCCCTCCTGCTCCCGCTTACAAGTAGCGTGTGTTCATTGACGATTACAAGCACACCTCCTTTCGAAGGTCTCCTGAGGACCAGGGTAAATCCCATCTGACCGCCAAAACAGCCAGATGGTTTATCTGGGAGCATTTATGAAAATCATCGATCGTCAGACAGTAAGTCTTTACACCCTCGAATGGCACGTGTTTCGCTTGGAAGGACACGTTTTCTCTTGTGATGAAGCGTCGGCACGCCTGAGCGGGTGGATGGTTAAGAGAACTGAGCTGATTAACTTTCAACCGCCGACTGAGCAAGTATTCGGACCATTTCCCACGAGGTCTGCAGCACGGGGATTCCGATACGTATGGCAAATGATAGACCTTTGTACGGAAAGTGCTCGATTGGATGACAATCTTCGGAGCAGTTTGCGGCGCGAAGATAAAAAAAGAGTCTTTGAGAATCTAAACGAAGAAAGAAAAGGCAGCGCGATAACATCGTGAGACGTTCTGGTCTTACCGTGAAGGTGCTGGCAGCCAAAACAGAGGCACCAGTCAATAGTCTGACCTAAGACGGACTCGAAGACCATCACTCGAAACCGAAGGCCAGTGAACGGACGGTAATGACCAAACACGAAGACCCTCTGGACGGCCAATCCAGAGGGTCTTTGCATTTATTCCAGGTTTCTCTGGCTCATTTTCGGAACTCGCACTCTTACTTGAGCCTTTTTATGATCGCTTTTACTGCCTCTGGTACTCCGAAAGCTTCAGATAGCTGGCGGTTCGATTTGAGGGCTTCACGTAGTCTTGGCACGTGGGATGCATTTAATCCTGGCAGATCTACCAGGAGATTCTTGACGTCCCTAGCCCTATCGAAAGATGGGCACTTTTCGAACATCTGAATGACCGCCTCAGTCAGCAAGCCTTGAGTTTGTGGATTTGTACTGTACGCTTCAAAGATTTCCTGAGCCAAGATCGGAATAGCGTCTTTGTCGTCATCTGCCTTGAAAGCCTGATAGCGACTAATGAAGCCGTAGGGCTTTTCTCCGATCATTACCGAGCAAACAGCCACACCTCGACCCATCGCATAACCTATTTCCTGGTCTGTCCAACGGCTAGTGTGAAAATCTAGATGCATTAACGCGATAAGGGCGTGGCAGGTTTCAAGGGAAGCAAGGATCTCGTTCTCCCAAGCTTTGGTTGGAGCAATATCCTTATGAGCAACGAAAGCGCTAATCCCGTATTTGACCAGCGCCAACTGTAACCTTCCGGCGAATCTGCGATGTTGATTGATGTGGGAAATGAAAAGCCGCAGGAAACCCTCCTCCCAAAACTTTGGAATAGGCGCAGCGGGCTTTTTTGTAACGAATACCCCGAAATGTTCCCCGAGTGCTAAAAGAGTCTTATCTGGCGAATCCTTAATCACTGCGAGTATGTAGGCCTTGTCGTCGCCGTACGACACATCAGTCTCAGTCTCCACTCCAAACTGATGCAATATGGTCACTATCTCGAACCGATTCGCACGATAAAGCACGTTAGCGATAGCTGTTATGAGCGTTACCCGCTGAGAGGGCGTCAGTGGCATGGTCTCTCCGAAAAATCGAACAAGATGTTCAGTCGTGACCGGATCTTCGCTACAAGTATATGAGACGATGATTCGGTGACGATACTAGCCGAGTATGTTGAGCAAGCAATCCCACACGAAGCAGGTCACATTCTTGTTGGCCGGATCCTCGGCCTTCCGGTTTATCGGTTGGAGCACTTCGTTAAACGTGGCAGGAATAACGAGCTTCTCCCAGGTGATTTCGCCACCAAAGTGCTGGCTCCCAAGCCTGAAAATATTCCGTACTTACCTGAGAGTGTGAGACAGGCTCTTATGTTCCAGATCGCCGGGGGACTCTCAGGCAATCTCGTCAGCGGAGTAGTTGCCGACGAGCACGGAATCGAAGACGACCGTAAGCGTCTGAAGGTTTTATCCAACGCACGCCTCGAGGAAGTAGCCGAGTCAGCAAAACTTATCATTAATCAACACCTGGAAGTATTTGAGAATCTCCGAAAGGCGGTTCGCGACAGTTACATCGAGTCGACTAATGACGAGAACCTGGCGGAAGGATGGCACAAACTCCTAACTGGTGAACAGCTAGATCAGATATGCCCGCAGAACAAGACCAGATTCCCAATGCTCTTCGTGCAAGGATGAATGCCACTTTTAGAAAACCATACAACCTCAAGCAAGTAGGTCGGTCCTGGTTTTCCCGATGAAGATTGGAATGTGGTAGGGGATTTCGATTTGCCCCTTAACTAAGTGCTCTCTTACTAGGAACGGACCGATCATCTGGCCACCTTTGAGTTCAAAGTCTTCGCTTACGTCTGCTTTGTTCGCCGACAGCAAGAGGCGAAGAAAGCGATTCAGCGCGTTTGCGTTGGCGTCCAGGTTGGCATCTTCTGTCTTGATTGTCCGAAACTCATGGACGACGAGCACGGCTTTGCAAGCCTTTTGCTGCTCAGCTTCTAACAGCGTTCCTCCGATTGCGGACAATAGCTGGTATGGAAGCCCGGCGACAGAGGCAGAGACCGCGATTAGCTGGTCATCCTCAAAGGCCGGAAGCCCCAACAATGAGCGCGTTAGCCAATCGAGGCGATTGGGAAACCTTGTAGATATCGGTTTTTGTTTCGGTTTCTCTTTTTCCTTTTCTCTTCGTTTTTCTACTTGTCGTCGTGCTTTTCTGAGTTCTGCTGCGACTGTGCCACCAAATGACTCGTCAGCTTTGGCTTCGATACAAATGGTCACCGAAGAGCCGCGTTGTTCGGCTTGCAGAGCAAGGTCGTGACACCGCGGCCCTCCTGTGGCGAATGGCAATCGTGTTTCGTGCTCTGTGGTTCCGCGGTGGATTACAATGCCTCTCGTCCCTTCGTTCGATTCAAGTAGGCGGATCAACTCACCTGGCGCAGCGGGTTCACCGTTAGCCGTCCAGATGCGTCCGAGTTCGCATGCGCTTCGGCCTTCTTCCCAATGCATTTTCCTGCGAGCAGGAGGCAGCGCAAACTTCTCCCAATCATCAAAGGAGTAGATGGGAACTCCTGCATAACCTCGGATTTGAACGCGCATCACTGGCAATAACATCCTCTGTATGAAACAGGTCACCGAAAAACAATGTCCTCAATCTGACGCGGGTCCAAGAAGATTCCGCTGGCGGACAAGGCTGGTACCACTTCGCAATCGAGTAACTCCGAGTACCCAGCTTGTTTGATTGCCGCGACCTGTCGATCGAACTCCGTTACGGAGATTCCACCTCTCTGGATGAATGCCTCGCGAGCGCAAGCAACGTCGCCTTCAAACCAGATAAGCTTGACACCCCCATGCGTCAGCTCCTTAACCCAAGGTAAGCACATTACAGGGAATCCCCAGTCGAGGGCGACTCGGTCATGAAATCGGCGAAGCTCGGTGAGAAAGGACGTGCGGCTGGTGTCCCATAGTACTTTTAGTTCAGGGTGAGGCCAGCCGCGTGGATGGCACTCCAGATCGTAATGGGCAAAACCGTGTTCGCGCGCCAAGTAGCGAGCGAATGTGCTCTTCCGCGTTGCGGGTATTCCGGAGAGTAGAATGACTGTCTGTTTCGGAATGGTCACGCGTATTTCTCCGGGAGCGAAACAGGGCGCCTTTAGAACTTGCCGTCACTCTTGCACTGATCCAACAATCGCAGAAGGCCGTTCCTCTCCAAATATGGACTTGTCAAAGATTTCTCAACCATCAAACGCCAGAGAGACCTTCTCATCCTCCTAGTCGGACCTGTTTTACCTTTCTCTCTACGCGCAAGTTCTCGATAGGATTCATAAGCCAACAGGTCCGCTGTTTGAAGCTGAGGGAATCTTCGCACGTCGCCGGGGGTCAGCTCGTCAAGACAGCCGGCCCAAGATCGAAGCTTTGAAAGTTTCCGAGTCTTTTCAAAGATATCCTCGAACTGCCCCCACCCCTTAGAAGGCTTGTCCACGACGAAGTTGACGGGCTGTAGCGCCCTCTTCGAGACTTCCAACAGCAAAAGCTGAAACGCAAGCAGCTTGGGGCCTCCAAATACTTTGTGCGCCTCAGGATAAACAGTCTCTTCGTAATCCTTTACCACGATGGAGGCAGAGCAGCCG
This sequence comes from uncultured Acidobacteriota bacterium, assembly GCA_963781995.1. Lineage (GTDB taxonomy): Bacteria > Acidobacteriota > Terriglobia > Acidiferrales > UBA7541 > Acidiferrum. Next base: position 645,369 of record CAWAHR010000001.1, read on the forward strand.
TTTAGACTGCTGTGGTGGCTGAGAATATTGATTAGATTTTGAAACATACCTTTCTTTCTTCGGTTGGACCAATCACGAAACTCACCACCGCCATTTGCGCAATCCACCGCATGGAATGTACTCACTTTATAGCGATGAACCATTCCCAGCCACTCTCTCATTATCTTTTCCCAGTGCTTAGGCGTTGTGAAGAAAGCCGAGAGCACGTAGGCGGGTGCAGTAGAGTGGCTGCCGCTGTCATCCACGAAACAAGTAACCATATCTGATTTGTTAACCAAGTCTCCGTAGGCTAACTATATCAGGAGGCGAAGCGGGTTCTCTCGCTGCGAGGATTCGATTGCCAGAGCGAACGCAAAGTTAAGAGGTGGGAGCATGTCAACACCCGAGATAATCAGGAAACTCACGAAGGAGCTGGAAAGCGGCATTGCGAGCGAGGCTCAAGTCGTTTATCTCTTGGCCGGCATCAGGAAGTTGATTGAGCGCGATGATCTTAAAAGCCAGTATCCATATCTTACGTTCCATTGCGATTGGGTTCTACATTCCAAGTTACAAGGCAAAACTGCGCAAGATATTCTTCGCAGGTTCGATGCTGCACATCCTCTTCTTAGGGACCAGAAAGTCGAACTGCGCGATTTGCCAGGCGACCTGAGGACCGAGATCGACACTATTTCCAAGATGCGCTCATTCCATAAGGAGCTATCGAGTGCTCTGGCAAGGTATGGACTCCCGCCACTAACAGCAACACGACTAGACGGGTGGGCTTTTTTTCTTCACTTGTACGCCAAAGTTATCGAGGATATTCCCCTGTTAGTTCAAGACTCAGTCGTCAATCCAGCGCAGAATATATCAAAAGTGGTAGTGAACGTGAGCGAAGCAGACTTGAAAACGGATATGTTGTTCCAAGTGACTTGGACTATAGTCGACAAGAATGGACAATCGGGCACCATATTCGTCATTAACTCGTTTGAGCAGAAATGATTCCGCTCTTGCGCGATTTTGGGCAGAGCGCAGATGGACTCGCTGTGCTTGATCAAGACAAACTCTCAAAGCTTCGTTTTTCGATGAGTGAGGTGCCAAAGGTTGGTGGGCAACCTGGTATCTATCAAGAGAAGTGGACCCAGTGGTTTCTTGAGCGATCATTCTTTCGTGACTTCGTTTATAGGAATCCGCGTGGCGTAAGAAAGGGCGAAGAGCTCGCTGACGCCGTTGTTCTGTTCGACGATGTACTGATAATGGCTCAGGTCAAAGCGCAACACGGTAAGCATGAAGCAACAGCCTGGGCCACGGAGAAACTGCTGGAAGCGCTGAAGCAGATTTCAAAAACTCATTCAAACCTCACGGGAGGCCACATCAAGAGTCTTTCGAATGACTACTTCGGGTCACTTCCGTTCGACCCCAAACACTACCCTAATCGCATAGGACTGATAATCCTGGCTCACGATTCTGCTCCCTACGATGCGACCAAGCTCGTGCCAGAGATATTGTCAGCTGGGTTTCCAATCCATGTCTTCTCGTTGAAAGACTTCGCGACTATTGCTTCCCGGTTCGATACAGCTGGCGATCTCATTACGTTCCTCGAACTGAGGGGTGACATCGCAAAGTCAGAAACCTTCCTTGTACAGGATGAAGAGGGCAATATTAAACGGATGCTACCTCATGTGCCTCGGGTACTTCGCGCTCACATGTCGCCAACTGCGGACGACATATTTGAAAAAACGGTCGAATCATTCGAACAAATCGCTACCGGGAAACTGCTTGAGTCTGAGGATTGGAAGTATGGATTGGTGATCGACGATATGATCGCGCGGGTCCATGATGCTGATCCGGACTTACCTTGGAACAAAAGGGGCAAAAGCTCCAATAAGAGCATTTATATCGCCAGATTCCTTGGGTGGCTTACGAGAGATCGCCGCATTAAGTTGGGGAAGAGGATCATTTCTAAGTGCGAGTTGGCCCGAGATGGCCAACCGCACTATTTCACGCACGTGCAGCCCTCTCGTGGGACTACATGCGTTTATCTCGCTACCTCCGAAGATCGTCCATCGAGAATCAAAACCCTCCGTTTTTTGGTCGCATATGCTTACTTGAAACATGGCACGAAGCAGTGTGTTGGCGTTGCGACGGAAGCGATCGGGAAGGGGCGATCGTACGACTTTTTTGCGCCTCAGTCGCCGCCCACGCAACTGCAGTTGGAGAAGTTAAAGTCAATCGAAGACCCTTTCGGGTCAACAGATCCCCTTTAACCTGGGAAACTGTTCATAAAACCCTGTCAACTCTGTCGCCGTAAGAGGTTTGTTTTGAACCCTGAAAGTATGGCCAGAAGTTGTTCAACATCCACTTCTTTTCTGAACGTCGGTCGATGGACCCGGAAAAGAGTAAACGATAGACTCAGACCATGCTCGATGGACTCTTGATACGCGCGCCGTGGATTGACAAGATCCTGGACGGATCTAAAACGTGGGAAATCCGCGGTTCGCACACATACAAAGAAGGCCGCATCGCGCTAATCGAGAGCGGAACGGGCACCGTCGTGGGCGTGGCTGAACTTACTGGCGTTGTCGGCCCGCTTTCTCTAAAGGAACTCTCGGCCAGCTGGAGGAAGGCCGGCTTCGATAGGGATGAACACTTATACAGACTACCGTACAAAAAGACCTTCGCCTGGGTACTAAAGAATCCCAAGAGGCTACGGACGCCTGTGCCTTACGACCATCCTTCCGGAGCTGTCATCTGGGTGAGACTCAACCCGAGCGTGGAGCGTGCGGTTCTCCGGCAGATCTGAACGCGCTGAGCTGAAGAGCGACCACGCTAGTCCTTCTCGAAGCCGTGCGAAGTGAACTTAAGTGTGCGGCTATTTTCGGTGACGATTCTGACCACGTTGTCGGGAGCACCCGATGGCATGGTCGCTTGTATCTCGAGTGTCACCTTCACGTCGGATCCTACGAGACCAACCAAATGTGAAATCACTTCTTCCGCGATCCTGCTGGCATCGCGTCCCACACGATTTGGATCGAGCGAAACACTGCCGTGGTATCTCTTTGCGAGCGGAACCTGAACAGGGGCCGGCGCATCTGCCGGGGTGCTTACTGCCGTTCCGTTGCCTCCCCTGGGTAGAAAGTCTTGAGGTCCCACGCCGCCAGGTGTAACTGGCTTGCTAGGGATGGAGGCTTCTACCTGAGCGTGCGCGACATCCGGTTTAACGAGCAGGCCATTAAGATTACCTTCGGAAATGTTGATATTCTGCCCGCCACGTAATCCGCGGTAGCGATTTGTTGCCTCGTCGAAACTATCTGCGTAAGCAAATGAGTCGTTTACCCACGTTAGAAGGCCAACTCCCTCTTTGACCGCATTCAGGAGCACTGCTGTATCTGTCAGCCGTGGAAGGTACAAATAGCGCGCAAAGTCTTCCACGAGCTGTTTTAAAGAGACATGATTCCCACGCCAGAGTGGAATCCTATCCAGGTAGTCCTTCAGCGAAGTTCCCGCCAACATTGGAACAATCGAATCATCATTCCTTAGTTTCTTACTCGCCCGTACAGCGAGTGGATCCTGACCAGAAATCCGAATCGCCTGCCACTCAATGGCGGCTTGAGGGTTTGCTTGAACTGGCAGTAAGAGCCACTGATAAGCCTCCGGCAGCTTGGCCGCAACGGCACTATCAGCCGACGCCATTTGCCCTTCTGCTTGCTTTACCTGACTTGGCTGAAGATTCAAACTGGTCTGATCAGTGATAATCGATTCCCACGCCAAGTATCGCGAGATAGCTTCCTCGAGATCTTGAAGCCTGGTTTGATCAACAGCGAGGAAAACCAGGGCATTTCGATAAAGTCGCGGTGTGTTCCCCCGCGATTCAAAGATTGACTTCGCCAGCGACATTGCAGGACACGCGGGGTCCTTGCTATACGCGTGTTCGATATCAAGGACAACCAATCGTGCGTCCATATCGTCCGGGACATCCTGTCCCGATTGAGGTAGCGGATGGATTCTCGAGAACTCGCCCTCCTTGCGGAGATCCAGCTTCAGTCTCCTTTCCACTTCTTTACCGATTTTCTCTTGCTCTCGCTTAATCTGCTCCGCGCGATCGTCGGCAATCTTGGTGACCGTAGGTTGCGTCGAATACCAAAAACGCCCTGCGTCCTGGTAAAGGTATGTGGAAGAGGCCGCCAGCCGACGCAACGCATCATCGAAAGCACCGATCGATTCGCCTGGCATCACGCTGCCCAGTCGGATCCGGCGAGTTTCAATGCCTCTGTTAGCCGCAAAAGCTGTAGGCGCCGAACCTAGATAGATAGTACGTGCCACGCGTCGGCAAGCGTTGTACTTCCCGAGATTCGGCAAGGTGTCGATCTGGATTGGTAGTGCATTCGGTCCATCAACGTCTTTTTCAATAACAGGTGTCCAAGTGTCCGAGAGGTATCTTGTCAGTTCGAACTGCACTCGTGGGTCATCTATAGGGATACTGGCAGGAAGAATCAGAGGATTGCGGTCGCCCTTCTCCCATAGGCTATGAATCACCCCGGCCATCAGACGCAGTACACCTCGAGTCCGCTGGAACTTCACTAGGGTTGACCAGTCTCCATAAAGGCGGTCAAAGACCTCTGGGTGGATGGGATACGCTGCCTTCAGTCGTCTCTCGTAATCCGATTCATGACATTCCGGAGGAAAATCATCGCGCTCATTTTTATAGAAATCAAAAAAAGCTCGAGAAACTGTATCCCTGGCCACGAACTGTGGTTGCTCCACAATCGGTTCAAAGAGACGCCGTCTGACGATCTCAAATCCCTCTTCCGCACTGGCAGGACGCCACGAGGTCTCCACGCGGCCGATGGCATTCCGCAAACGATCCAGGGCAGACCTGCCCCGTTCACCACCTACTTCAACATCTTCAGCCAAGGTGTGAGGCGAACCTGTGGTGTCTGACGCCGGCAGGCTGATCACCACCAAGCATTGCTTCGCTGCCTTGGCCGATTCGGTCAGGGCCTGAGCAAAAGTAAAATGTGTTTCAAAGCTTCCGCCGGGAAGATCACTCAGCTCGTGTAACTGGCGTGCGTACGCCACCCATTCATCAATGAGGATTAGACAGGGACCGTATTCGTTCATCAACTCCCGCAACACATCGCCCGGACTAGTTGCCTTCTCATCATCGGCCTGGACACGCTTGAAGGCTTTCTTTGCTTCCTTGATACCACCAGCAGCAAAACCGAGTTGCCAGACAAGCTCTCCCCACATTGTGCGAACAACCGTGCCATCAGGCTTGGTCACGGGATTTCCAGGTGAGATTTTGTTGCCAACAAGTACAACGCGCCGTACAGCAGACAGTTTAGTGACTCCAACCTCTTTCATGATGGCGTCTACGCCGAGCAAATCTCCATGCGCTGCTCCGGAAAAAAGGTGGTACAGGGCAAGCATGGAATGCGTCTTGCCGCCTCCGAAGTTTGTTTGCAGTTGGACAACAGGATCGCTGCCGAGGCCGGTCAGCCTCTCGATTGCTCCTTTCAAAAGATGTTTCAAGCTTTCCGTTAGGAAAGTTCTGCGAAAGAACTCTGCAGGTTTGCGGTATTCATCGGATCCTTCCCCGATGTGAACCTGCCAAAGATCCGCAGCAAACTCCGCCTGCTGGTAACGGCCACTGGCGACATCTTTATGAGGATTCACAACCTCTCGCCAGGGTTTGAGGCTGCCGGTAACCTGACTCTCGATTGCTCCACCCACAGTCTTCCGCTTTTCAGAACGCGCCTGATCGTCAAAGCGCACACGGAGCAGCTCCATCTTCATCTTTTCGACTTCATCCGCTTCCGAGGCTGACACTGCCGCGAGTAGCCGTCCAGCAGAATCAAGTGCACGGTAGGCATCGTCGCTGGAAAAGGGTTCCTGGTGTGCCCACTTGTTTCGTACGTCGCGCAACTCACTGACCAGGCTGCGTTCAGCGTGGCCAAGCGGTTTACGAAAAACATCATTCCAGGAGTCCCACATGACCTTCAGAAGCCCAGCAACATCCCATGCTGATATTGCTTTGGCGCTATTGATCCGGTCTTCACCTAGAAAGGCCTTTGCCTGCTGTATCGCCTGCGCTTGGTAGACACTCTTGAACTCACGCTCGATGAATGGGGCAAGACCACTCTTTAGAAACTCCATCGCTTTGCCTACCCGTTCGTGATTGGTTATAGCCATGAGCTACTCCTCGCTCTCTCGAAAGAGCCCGGCTTGTGTTTTCCGCGGTGCTCGGCCTTCACGCGAAAGGCGCAGAATCTCGGGCCAACTCTGAACAAGTCCGTTATACGCGAGCGCTTCCTGGGCGCGTTTGTTTCGCTCGCATAGGCTGTAGAGACGGTAGGCTAACTCCCGCGCAATCTCAGCCTTGCCCCCAAGCTTTGCCACCAGATCGGCTGTCGCGGTCTCGCCATCCTCCTCCAATACGCGGATAAGTTGATGAACAGTTTCCCACGCTGTCAGCCTCCGATCACGTGAGGGATCCCAACTCGCGGAGAGCTCGGAAGGGCGGAGCAACCTGACCTTGCCGCTCTTCGAGGAGAGAATCCCTGCCTCTACCATGCCAGCAATGCTAGTGTTCTTAGCTTTCGAGAGTGTTTCCGCCACTCCGTATTCGCCCAAGGCAAATCCTGATTGGTCAAACCATGCCAGCGCCCATCGAGTATCTGCGTCAAAGTCGCCCTCTTGCTTGGCCAGCACTTCGTCGAGCGTCTGGTTGATCATCGCTAGCGCATCACGCACCGAAATCGGGCTGCCCGAGGCGTCCACCACTTTCCCGTAGCGCGTATAGACCGCCATGCCTGGGCCAATCGCCGCTTGGGCTAGGTCCACCGGAGCTATATTGCTGTGCTGGAGGTGCGCAACTGCCCCAGGTAACTCATCCTTCAGTGCAGTTAGGAAATCGCGTCGCGTGGCCAGCGAGAAAGCCCCACCGCGTGCGCGGCAGACGAGCACGATGCTGGAAGCAAGGGCGTTGATTTTTCCTTTCAGGCCTGCCAACTGCTCTGTACGTACAGGCCAGGTTCCATCGATTGCGAATCCCGCCCGGATGACCGCATCTAAGAATGTCTCCCAGCCTGTGCTTGAAAAACCCGTTTCGTCATCGGTTTCTGATTGCTTGAAAGCATAATAGATGGTGATTGGGAAGGCCGGGTGCGTTTGTGTGGCCAGCTTTTGTACCGCCTGCGTCATGCCTTCCATAAAGAAGCGTTCCCCCTGTTCTTTCCCCCCGTGGCGATATGGCGAAGCTATCAGCTCATCGGTCTTAGGTACTGCGACAGTCGCAAAAAGGCCGGGGAATATTGATTTCAGGGAACGGCGTAGCCAGACGTAGAAAAAGTCCGACAGGTCGGCATAGCCGATGTTGTCGTAGTACGGGGGATCAGTTGAGACTATTTTGTCCTTGCTCAGCGATTGTTGGCGGGCGTCAACTTGATGTACGAAACCTGCCGATTGTTCATTGAGTTGGTCGAGAACTTCGCAAAGAGACTTTGCAGTTCCAAGAAAATCTCCGCCTGCACCTGCGAAAGGGTTTGTCTCTGCGTAGTCCCATACCATCGGTAGCGCTTGGCGGCCGAAAGTACCTCGCAATCGATCCATGGGCCTTTCCCAAAAACACAGAGAACTGTTCCGATCCACTGCCTTACTAAGTGCAAATGCTAAATACACACTCACGGCGTCAGCATAAGCGGTGGCTGCGGCTCCGCCTTCATCGAGCCCGCGTTCGTCATCTAAGAGACCAGCCGCCACCGCATCGTTTTTCACTCGTTCTCGGACGTTTTCAAGCAGTTCCGAATATGTGGTAAGAGCCACGAGCTGGCGCGGAGTGAAAAGGTCACCATAAGTTGTCATGCCGTAAAGGGGAGGTGAAAACCAGCGCGGATTCTGGGGCATTGGCACATCGGGTTTCCACTTTGGCTTTGCCTCGGCTGCAGTCAGTTCCATCTCCGGCGTGGGATCAAGATACACGCGACCTCCATCGCTCTCAGCAACGACGGCCATCATGCGGGCACCCATTCTCCCCGCAGTAGCTTCGACGTAGATGTGTGCCGGCGCGATCGGAACGCCGGAAAATAGGCAACGAAAGTTTGCTCCCCGCGCCAGTTTTGTTCCGCTACTAACGGCTTCGGTGGCTTTCGGCGCACCAACCTTCACAACAAATCGGTAGTGCCTATTCTCAATGATCGGCTCGACGTAAGCTTCCCTGCCTGGTTTCGTCGAAAGCATGAAGGTGGAGGCAAGTGGCACATCCAAGTTCGCGAAAGCAGGGTTTGGGCTCTTCACTGTGCGTGCCCAAAGCCAGGCGACCACTGTGAGTTTTTTTCCAATGAGGGGTTTCAGATCCGGCCGTGCCTTTGCCGTCGCCAAACTAACTTCAACCTTCGGGTACAAATGCCCGATCTGCTTCTGGGCCTCGTCTCGCATCCACCCGGCGTAATAGCGCACGTCTTCGGCCAGACCGTGGGACCCATACCAAACCTTTTTGAACAGTTCCTTGTTCTTTCGCGTCTCTGGATTTACTGGAGGCTGGCGGGTGAACTTTTGCGGAATCTCTATCATTGCTTTATTGATGAGCACGGCCACTGGGTTCAAGTCGCTGGCGTAGGACTCCAAGCCCAGCCGCTGCGCTTCCAGTGGCAAGGCGCCGCCACCAGCAAACGGGTCATGAAAGCCGGGTAACTTCTTGAGATTGAAGATTTCCGTTGCGCGTGCGTGAGACTTATTCTCCGCACACGTGGACCTCCAACTTTTCCAGATTTCCTCCCGAGCTTGCATCAATACCGATTCGTTGGTCGTGTTTTCCCACAGGACAAGATCTTCGATGATGCGAAAAAGACGCTGTCGCTCCAACTCTTGGGTCTTCTGTGTGGGGAACAGTTCAGGATGACTTGATGGGTCGTCGACCATTTGCGCAAAGATTACGGCACGCGCTGCAGCTAGCGGCCGTCGTGCCCACCATAGATGTAATGTGTTGGGATGCCCGTGTCGAATGGATTTCTCCCGGGCTGAGGCAGCGTTGATTGCCTCCAGGGGCAGGGCCACTTCAATCAGCTTCTTCCGTGTCCTAACGGATTCAGTCACTTCTCTTTTTCCTTTCGCGGCCTCAACAATGCGCTCCCCATCTGCTCAATCAAGCCTGCTGCTTTCATGACTCTTTCCAGACTGATGTTCGGGACTTCGTGATTGGTATCCCCGCTCAAGTACTCGGCTAGGTACTTATCCGAACGGGTTTCTACTCCGAGGCGCTCGCACACTAGGAACGAACTAGATTCCGCTTCGAACTCTTCCTGTTGTTTCGGCAAGCCCTGGCGATCCGGCCACCAAGCTTTGTTTGGTGAGCCTAGATGTCCGCAATAGAGATGAGCCAGCTCATGAACGAGGGTGGCATAGTTCGTCTCACGAGAGGCTTCCTTAGTTAAGAGGACTTCATATCGAACGGGAACCCGGACGTATTCGATTGCAGGTTTCAGTTTCTTGACTACATCCTGAAAAGCGCCAGGCTTTGCCTCACGAATGCAACCAGCAGCCTGTGAACCTGAGCTGCGGTCTGCGATCGAGACGCCGTCTCTTTTTCCATTTTCGATGGTTAAGCCAAGTTCGTGTGAGACGTGTCCTTTTCGAACTTCGAACGGACGCACAACTTCATCGGGAAGTGGAGGTGCCCCCTCCAGAGGTTCTGTGTCCGAGACATCGAATACAAACATGAGAGGTCCCATGGGCTGCAAGATCACAAGTGGCTGAGCGCTTAGTTTTATTCTGTGCTGAAACTGATTGAGCCACCGATGTGCAGGGGCAACAAACGTGGACCCAGGACGTTGAATATGAACAAGCATCGCATTGTAGGGCGAATAGAAACGAAACCGCGCCACAAAACGAAGAAGCTCTGCGTATTCCTTGCCGGATTTGTACTTTCTCGCAAGATTGAAAAGGTCATCCAACGCACGACGCGCCTGTTCCTTGTCTACTGCGGCAGTCTGGCTTTTCCCGAAGAGTGAGACCGGTGATTTGTCATGCAGATCAGAGCTGTCTCGACCGACAACGCCTGATTGGGGCTCAGTGCGAAGAGCGGTCCGACTTTGCACCTTTTCGTTCACTTGCTAAGTTTCTCCAAAACTTTCCAGTTCTCCAGCCACTCACAGAAATCTCTTCGTCTGTCTCTGACCCCACGGCGAATCGTTTCCAGCCTATCTTCTGTATTCAGGTCACGAACTTGGTAGCAAGAACCATCCTCATACACCCAGAGGTATAGATCCCATCTCTTGCCAGGATTCCGGGGAATCCGCTTCTGAAGCTCTCGTTTTGGAATCACAACGAAGTGCTCCTCATGTCTGAGCGTAAGGATCACAAATACCCACAAGTCGGCAAGACTCTTGCGGATTTTCGAAGGTTCTAAGCGAAACCAACTCGTTGCGACAACATGCCGAGAAAAATCTTCGCGGATATCAAAACTCCGGGAGAACTTCACCTGAAGACGTACGGGTTTGCCCTTGCGCCGTTTGCGGGTAACGAGGAGATCCACGCCGCTATCCTTTGAAGGAACCCAAACGTCAAACTTTCGGCCGAGCTTCCGATTGATGTAGTCACCGACCAGGAACTCTCCCTCATGAATAGTGAAAAGTGGTTTCATCGGGGCGCTTCCGCGCGCGAAATCAGCTCTGCCAAGTTGTAGTTCACACTCGTCACTGCGAAATCAGGCTCCCGCTGGAACGGCTTCCTAATGTAGTGCGCCTTATGAGATCCATCTGGATGGAACTCCACAATGGCTAGAATGAAATCCTCGGGCTTGTTCAGAGAATAAAGGATCTCATTCTTCGTAACTGTGACAGTGTCCGCACCGGCTGCCCGGCCCTTGACTTCAAGGAAGCGCAGTCGACCTTCATTTTTAATAAGACTCTCAATGTCGTATCCCAACTTGTCGTTTTCGCGATCAACAGGTTCGAAGCCGAGGCGGCGTTCTATCTCCATGACTATTGCCCGAGCTTTTGCGGCGACAGCCAGGTTGTCCACTGAGCTCTTCATCATGGGAGCTGGCTTGCCCGAGATGGCCGCCAAAAGCCCTGCAGGTACAACCAGAAAACCGCCGAGTACAACCGGAGGCAAAGCAGAGATTTGGCGCTCGAGTTTCAGCTCTTCCATCCGCCTTTGTAAGCGCCCTTCCAATCCATCAGCACGTTTCCGTGCCTCCCCGGAGTTGAGGCGAGCATTCACTCTGCCAGCTTGTTCCTGGGCCTTGAGTTCTTCCGCCCGATGATCCCAATAGTTGATTTCCTTAGTCAGCCGGTCCTTCACGGCTGCTTCGGTCTTGGCGATCAGATCTAGCTTGCGGTTTCGAACTTCGCTCAGGTGTTCTGGAACGACTGACCCAACTGCGTGACTTAGAGCTTTCTGCTCCAACTCCTTAGTGATCCAAGCACATTCCGGCCGGCCCAGAACGGCATCCACATTGGGTTCTCCGGCAGCTAGAGGGCGATAATCCAGATAGGGCGCGTACCTGATGTGACTTGCATTGCCTGCAGTGTCGAGCTCTACGTATTGCATTTGCTTTGAAATGACGCGCCGAACGCCAGTTCGGGTCACGCTGGCATCCTGGATCGAATGCTCCAGGTAGAAGAGCACCCGCGGTTGTGTACCAGCATCGTTATCGTCGACCAGCACTGTGCCACGTCGAAGTAAATCGCGGTGACGCTCCAGAGTCAAATCGATTGTCGCGTCCAATAGAGGATGGCCAGGACAAACGAATGCAGCCAATGGCTGACCCTGGGGAGCCACCAGAGATTTCTCAAATGCAATCCGCTCATAACGTGGAAGAACTGGTTCGCCGATTCCAATGACACGGTCTCGTGAGCGGACCAGAGCGGGGACATGGGTAACTTCATAGCGCCTGGGCTCGCGTTGTTTGACTGCTCCACCAAGTTTCGCAAAGCCCTCCAGGAAGAATGACTCGATGTAATGAGGCTGAAGCCGCCTAGCCTCAGCCCGCTCCATGTCTGCGCGAATCCGACGCACGCGACTAGCATCCATGGAATCATGCGCAAGAGCGCGTTCTTCGAGCAAATCTTGAAGTTGTGTGGGATCGAAGGCTTTCTCAACAACCTGATTGAGGCGAGCTCTAACTTCGGGCCGTTCGCCATAGCGGATCGATTCGATCAGTAAGTCTCGCAGAGGACGGCCATCGAACTGGAGCCGGCCTAAGACATCGAATACCTGCCCCCCGAGGGCTTTACGCGCCTCATCCAACTTCTCAAGCAAAGTACGGTAAACATCACCTTCGCGAGTCTCTTCTGCAACGAGATTCCAAAGATGACAAACTTCTGTCTGTCCGATGCGGTGGATGCGACCAAATCGTTGCTCAATGCGATTTGGATTCCAGGGCAGGTCATAGTTCACCATCAAGTGTGCGCGCTGCAGGTTAATGCCTTCACCCGCGGCATCCGTAGCGACTAATACGCGGACTTGTGGATCATGCCTTAGAGACTCTTGCGCTTTTAGCCGTTCCTCGCGCCCCATTCCACCATGAATGATGACCACCGCCTCGGGACGACCTAGCCATTTCGAGATCTGTCCAACCAGATAGGTCAGGGTGTCGCGGTGCTCCGTGAAGATGATCAACTTTTCGATCTTCTCGTCGGGATCACCGTCTGGCCCCACTTCCCTCCGTGGCAGCTTTGGAAGTATCTCTGCGAGAAGTCCTGCAAGTTCGCTCCACTTTGTATCTTTCCCGCTTCTCTTGACGGAGAGAGCAAGATCTTCCAGTCGCTGCAGAATGTCGATTTCTGCCTTCAGTTCCGATATGGTCCTGGCCGACGTGGCACGATCAAGGACTTCGTCCTGAGTTTGCTGTACCTCTTCGTCCGGAGCCTCTTCGAGGTCATCTAGTTCTTCCGTGTCCAGGGAAGGTCCCTCCTGGTCAAGAAATCCAGTCGTTCCGACTCCGCGCTGCAGTAGCTCGAGTTCGCGCAGTCTGCTTTCGAGCCGTTTTCGCCTGCGACATAGTGATTGGTAAATAGCTTCAGGAGAGGATGCAAGTCGACGTTGCAGGATTGTCAAAGCGAAACCCACAGTACCAGCCTGCTTATCGTTTGCCAGCGCCTCCGCCCTGTTGAACTCCTCCCGGACATAATCCGTGACAGCCTTGTAAAGCTGAGCCTCCGGCGTGGAGAGTTTGTAAGGGACCGTAGTTGCGATCCGTTCGGGAAACAGCGGGGTTGCATCAAACTTGAGCAGATTCTCTTTAACCATCCTGCGCATCAAGTCCGAGACATCAGCAGTGTGCACTCCGTCACGGAACCGCCCCTCAAAACGATCGCCATCCAGCAGCGCCATGAAGAGTTGGAAATCTTCCTCTTTTCCGTTGTGGGGTGTTGCAGTCAGAAGTAGGAAATGGCGGGTAAGAGTAGAGAGCAACTGACCCAGACGATACCGCTTCGTGTATTTGACTTCACCGCCGAAGAAGCTTGCCGACATCTTGTGAGCTTCATCGCAGACGATCAGGTCCCAACCGCAATCAGGGGCTTGAAGTTTCTTCTGCACGTTCTCATCGCGGGAGAGCTTGTCCAGGCGCGCGATCGCGAGATTCGTTTCGAGAAACCAGTTGCCAGTGGACGCAGCTTCAAGCTTGTCGTTCGTCAGAATGTCGAATCTCAGGTGGAATCTTTTGTACAGCTCGTCCTGCCATTGTTCGGCGAGGCTTCCGGGACACACCACCAAACATCGCTGCAAGTCTCCTCGCGCAATCAACTCCTTCATGAAAAGCCCGGCCATAATGGTCTTACCCGCGCCAGGGTCATCCGCCAAAAGGAAGCGAAGTGGTTGCCGCGGAAGCATCGAGTCATAAACGGCGGTGATTTGGTGTGGAAGGGGATCTACCAGCGAGGTGTGAACAGCGAGGACTGGGTCAAAGAGGTGAGCTAACCGAATCCGATGGGCTTCAGAGACGAGTCGGAAGGTAGACCCGTCCCCGTCAAAGCTCCACGGACGGCCGGCTTCGACGATTTCGAGTGTTGGCTCGTTGTCTCTAAATAAGAGCTGGTTTCCGAGATTTCCCGACGGGTCTTTGTAGGTGATCTCTATTGCAGTAGAGCCGTGCCATCGAACATCGACCACGGTTACTAAACAACCCGGGAGGACCCCTTTAACCGAAGCCCCTTGTTTCAGATCTTCTAGTTGCGCCATTGGGCCGGGGCAAACAGTGTAGGTTCGCTAACCCTAACTAGAAGAGAACTATAGCACAGGAGATGAGCTGATTACTGTTTGAGCGAGCGGGAAACTCCGTCGTCTTATATCGACCTGGCTCCATTTGGCGAACGCGCGAGGCAGATTCTTCAAAACCACTAGAGCCCTAGTTCCGAGGTTGGGAGCGAATCCCTTTCAGGGTTTCGAGCCCACCCCGGTCCAAATCCAAAACTAGGAGCTAAACACATGTTTTTGATGACGCCGACAATGTTAGGCAGTCTCATGGCGGGAGTCGCTATGTGGCTGATGTTCTGGTACGGAGTGAATCACGTCGATTCCATTCCTTACCTGAACCAATATCTCACCCGGAAGATCATTCTGGAATGGATCAAGAAGAACCCCCAAGCAGCCTTGATGCTAACCGAAGGTTTAAACCTCCTGCTTCACGGAATCGGTTCAGCTTCGGCTGTCTTCTTCAATCTGGGAGGCACTCTGGTCAACATAGCCGCCATCTTCGGCTTTGCTCCCGCCCAGAGCTTTCTCTCCACTACGATCGAAAAGCTGTTGGTAGCCCGTAACAACTCTACGAAGGTGTCAGCATGAGCCTTCGTACGGACAAGCTTCTGGTCAGCTGTTATGCACTTCATGGAGATATGTGCGGTCTTGCTCCCCACTGCAAGACTCTCGGTTGTGCTTCAGGACTTCAGTCGAACGACTTTGTCCTCGTCGCACGATTCGCATATTTCCAAGAGGCAATCGACTACTGCCAGGAAGGGGCCAGACGTGGAGTTCGCATGAAGTTGATCTCCCGCTTGCTTCCCAACAAACCCTATATCTCCAACTATCCCAAGGAGGAGGCAACAGGATCAGCTTCCGCGCTTGGCCATTCTTCACCGACAAAGGAGGGATGCGGCCGTGAACGTCGCTTAGGCAGCGCCTAGCGAAGCGACTCGAAAGCGCTAAACAAACGGGGAAGGAGCGGAAGACTCAGGTCTTCTGCTCCTTCCTTTTTTCTTTTCCAGTAGATCGCCATTGGCCACGGAGAAAGAACCCTAGAAGTACAACGTGGACACTTACAGCGACTGCAACACTGCGATAACACCAAGCCAAGACCGCGTTAGTCTCACTGCCTGCTCACTCGAAGCCGAGTGGGCAGGAGGAGTGGCTAATGTCACTCAGAAAAGGAAGTGCAACATGCGAATGTCCATTGGTATTCCGGGAATCAGTTTCTACTTCGAACACACTCAGATCAAACCGTTCATCAAGGAACACTCGGAAAGAGCGAGGGCTCTGCTCCGTGAGCGGGTTGTTCCCGTTGTGCTGCGAGAAACATGTAAGGCGTTGGAGGTGGTTGCGAATAATACCGCCGATGCCCACGACTATCTGATTGGCAAGCTCAAGAAGGAAGAAAAAGGAGACCGTTCATGAAGACCGAAAGAGCAAAGCAGTACCTCGAGCAACACGGACTTGCGTGTCCGTTCTGTGGTTCGCAAGACATCGAAGGTGGTTCGATGGATTTCGAAGCGGGTGAAATCGCCCAGCGAATCTCCTGTCATGAATGCGACGAAAGATGGACCGATGTTTACAAGCTCGCGGCTGTGGCAGATGCGGATTCGGGAGAGACCGTCGCTTCGATTGCTATACCAGCTGAGTAACAAATCCTTCCGTTCCACCTCCTCGTTTAGTTTTCCGCCGAATGCAGTTCTCTCCGCATAGTTCGTAATCCCTGCTTTCCCTCGGTCCGTTTCTCCCTCCTCAGTCCGGGTGTGTCTTGACGCAGTCAACTCAACGAAAAGGAGAAAATGCAATGCAAACCAAAAGACAAAAGCACGTCTTCGACACCGGTGAGGTTCCGCATCTGTGGGCCCACCGCACTCAAGACGATGCTCGAAACAAGCAAGGCAATCTGTATTTCACAGGCGACACCATTTACAGTTACGGTTCACATTTCCCGATCGCGCGTCATGTCACCGGCGATTCGAGAAGGAGAGCCGTTTTATTCACCACAGCCAAGTACAGTGTCACCACCTCGAGCCATTGCTCCGCTGTTCGTTCCGCAATCTCTTCGTGCATGCGGGTCTTCCACGTGCCGAACGTGTGCCCTGGGCGCTACAGCGGAAGCGAGCTAACCGCGGACGACCATGCAGGCAATCTGACCGACTACTCCGACCGGATCGAAAAGCACGTCGTCACATCCGCTCGGGCTAGGTCGTCCTACGCGAAGGAATGGAACCACGAGCATGCCGTTTATTTGCGTGATGAGGCACTCGCCTATTGCGCATTCTTTGACCTGCCCATTCCTAATGTCCCCGAGGTGCCGGAGTTGGACTCCGATGAACTTACCGCTATCCGCAAACGCGAAGCGAAGCGAGCGGCAGAAAAGGCAGAACAGACCAAACGGGAGCGGGCGGAAGCTCTCGCCCGTCAGCAAGAACTAATCGTCGAATGGCGGGCTGGGCAGTATTCCGGTTGTCTCTACGACGTTCCCACGATGCTGCGCATCATCGGAGACGAAGTACAGACCTCCCGGGGCGCTCGTTTCCCCATCTCCCACGCCAAGCGCGGCCTGGTTTTTGTCCGCAAAGTGCGTGAATGCGGGCAAGCCTACGTCCGCAATGGACACACCATCCACCTCGGTCCGTATGCCATCGACCGCATCGAGCCAGACGGCACAGTCAAGGCTGGCTGCCATGTCGTCTCTTGGGAAGAAATAGAACGAATAGCACTAGTTCTCGATTCCGTTCCCACATCCGCTACCGCAATAGATTCCACCTTGGAGGTGCAATCGTGAGAATGACCAAACGCAATAAGCAACTATTTCGACTGTACCAACGCGAGCGGGCAAGAGGCTTTCAAGCCCCGTGGGCTTTGTCCAATGCCCGCACGCGCCTCGAATGGGAGAAACACGAAGTAGCGGAGTACTCCAGCGGAGAGCCGATTGACCCGAAGCGTGGCAATGTTCGGCTCCGCGTGGTGCCCGACGAAACGTGTTCTCTCGAGGACCTGGAAGGCGACTGCTTCAATCCCAAAGCTAACCCTGACATCCCCGCCTCACGCCTGCAACGCGATCGCGAGGAGTTCATCGCGAAAGTGAATCAGGAAGGGGTGTGGGGAATCATCGGCGAGTATTTCGACGGGGAGACCTGGCAACACGCGGACTCCTGCTTCGGATTCGTCGGTGATGATTGGAAGTGCTCCGGCTACGACACCGACATTATGCGGGCGACGTTAGACGAAGCGAAAGCTGCCCGTGTCTGCCGTTGCTGTGGCCGCCCGCATTTCGAAATACAAATCCGACGGCGGGAGAGACCGCAGGGAGAGAACAAATGAAGAAGTTCTTGGTGGTGAGCTATGACGGCGACCAGAAGGATTGGTCTTGGGATGGCGTCGAAGCGGAGACTGCGGAAGACGCAGTGATCTTTGTCTGCAAGATGCGCCCGTCCGTCGTTGCAGCAGATGTAGCTTCAGCTACGCAACTGGAAGAAATCGCACGTGACTTGAAAAGCCGTTCAATCACTCGATTCGTTCATTAGTCTGACTAGGATAGGTGAACGCTCACTTCCAGCCGAATACCAAATCTTTACCCTCTAATCCTCACGCGACTTCCTGCCGAACGTAGGTTCCAGACCGAAATCCTTAATCTCTCCAGCTTCTCTTAAGCCCTTTCCCCGCAGTCGGACCCTCGCCAATCGGGGTGTGTCCGAAGGCGGGCAACTCAACAAAAGGAGAAATAAGTCATGTCGAACACGTATGAAATCGTCACCGAAGCGATCGTTAAGCAGCTCGAGTCCGGTGTCGCGCCGTGGCGCAAGCCCTGGCACACCGGGATGCCCGTAAACCTGGTCAGCAAGAAGGAATATCGAGGCATTAATGTGTTCCTTCTGGGATTTCAAGGCTTCGGTTCGCGGTATTGGTTGACCTATCACCAGTCGCAATCGCTCGGCGGCAACGTCAAGAAAAGAGAACGTGGATCGAAGGTTGTCTTCTGGAAAATCGGCGAATACGAAAAGAAGAACAAAGCGACAGGGGAGATGGAAAATCGCAAATCCATCCTGCTCCGCTACTTCACCGTCTTCAACCTGGAACAGTGCGAAGGAATCAAATCTCCAGAGCCTGCATCAGCCGTCCATCCCATTGAGCAATGCGAGAGCATTGTTCGATCGATGCCTACTCCGCCGAAGTTAATGCAGGAAGCACAAGCCTGCTACCGGCCTTCCATGGACACAGTGGGAATGCCGGCCCGTTCGGCATTTACTTCCGCCGAAGAATATTACTCGACGTTTTTCCATGAGCTGACCCATTCCACCGGTCATCCTTCTCGGCTCGGCCGCGAAGGAATCATGGAGCATCACCCATTCGGCAGCGAGGATTACTCGAAGGAAGAGCTCGTAGCTGAAATGGGAGCGGCAATGCTCTGCGGCGTTGCCGGGATCGAATCCCGTACGCTCGACAACTCTGCGGCGTATCTGCAGAGCTGGATCACAAAACTCAAATCTGATTCGCGCCTGGTGGTGTCGGCTGCTTCACAGGCACAGAAGGCTGCTGACTACATCCTCGCGAGGGGCGCAGCAGAGATCGAACCCGAGATGAAAGGAGGAAATGAAACCGAGGCACTGTAATAGAAGAACACCGCAACGCAACTCCCCACCGAAGTAAATCCCCAAAAACTCAAGGAAGGACACAATGGCGCATCCAGCCGTAATACCCATGTCTGTTCACACCGGTCGTCCGAAACGTAACAAATATGGTCGCATGGTCATGTTGACGCCGCACGAAACGCTCGAGCTACTCAAAACCGCGAAGAATCGTTCGACGCGGGATTGGGCAATGATCCTGCTGGCGTATAGGCACGGCCTCAGAGCGTCGGAAGTGTGTGGAATCAAACTGGCCGACATCGATCTCAAGGCTGGCTCGATTTCGATTCGACGACTCAAAGGTTCACTCCACACCATACAGCCGCTCTACCAGCACCGCGGTCAGCCATTGCTCGATGAGCCCGCTGCGATCCGAGCCTGGCTCCGTAAGCGGCAGGACGATGGCTCTGACTATATGTTCAGTTCACAGAAAGGAGGAAAGCTCGATCGTTCGCAGTTCTTTCGCACCTTCCAAAAGGTAGCGGAAGCGGCTGGTCTTTCGGTAGAAAAGCGTCATCCGCATGTCCTGAAACATTCCCTGGCTTCGCATCTGGTCGCCGGGAATGCCAACCTGGCCTTGATTCGGTTGGCTTTGGGACACCGGTCGATCGGCTCCACGATGCAATATATAGGTACGACTGATGCACAAGCTGCAGAGGCTCTTCAGAAGGCTCTAATGGGCTTATTCTAAAGGACTTAAAATGCATCAAAATCTCTGTAATGTTGCCAAGTTGTTGCAACGACTGGCCGTTTTAAAGGACTTAGCGACGGCAAGTCGGAACTGACAAATGAGCGTAATGTTGTATTTTGGTCTTTCGGCATACCCGGCCGAACCTATCTACCTGGATTAGCAACTACTTCCCTCATTCACCGACCAACGAAACGAGGGTCTGACGCCCTGCCGCGGTGGCAGGGATAGGCTCCCCCCTTCGCTGGTCATTTCTTTCCTTCGATTGGAGAACCCACCATGGATCCGATCATTGCGATTGCCCTTGCACGGTTCATCTATCGCAGCACAAAACTGCTTATCTCGCCTGAACCAGAAGACGTTCAGGCGCGCAAGCAAATCAAGGAGGGATTCAAACACGAGGTCATCGACAACTTCAAGGCTGGCTGGAATACGCCGCTTGAAGAGATTCGGCGTCGAGATGCCGAATCCGCGGCAATGTGGCGGCGCGTCGGAAAGCTGTTGGCAGTTGGATTCATAATAGTTTGCTTGCTGAGCATCTGGTCAGCACTCGCAAACAGATAAGGTATGAACATGTCCATCGAGATTCGCAAATCAGATCTCTTGTTTGTGTTAACCGGAGCGGGAATCAGCGCTGAGAGCGGCATCCCGACTTTCCGCGGATCAGGCGGATTGTGGGATGAATATCGTCTCGAAGAGCTTGCCACTCCGGAGGCGTTTGAACACGACCCAGAGTTGGTATGGCGTTTCTACTCGTGGCGTCGTTCCGTCGCTGCGGGTTGCAAGCCGAACCCAGGTCATTTGGCCCTCGCCCAACTGGAAGAAACGCTGGGCAATCGCATGGTAGTTTGTTCGCAGAACGTGGATTCGCTGCATGAGTCCGCAGGTTCGAAGCGGACCCTTCATATGCACGGCGAGCTCTTCAAGTCACGATGCTCGAATGAAAGGTGTAAGACTGAACCCTTCGAAGATGCTAAAACTTACCAGCAGCGATCGGAGATTCCAAAGTGCGGAGCATGCGGAGCACTCCTGAGGCCGCACATCTGCTGGTTCGGTGAAGTGCCATTTCACATGAAAGAGGTATTGGTTGGGCTAAAGCAGTGCACGGTGTTTCTCGCTGTGGGAACCTCCGGCATGGTAGAACCAGCGGCAAGTTTTGCGGAGCAAGCAGTGCAGAATCGAGCAAGGACCTACTATGTTGGTCTAGAAGAGCCCGCCAACGTAGACGCATTCCAGGAAGTCCTTCTCGGGCCTGCTGGCGAACGTCTTCCAAAACTATTCTATTCAAAGTGAACTGGAAATAAGGCAGACCAGACCGCCCAGGCTCAATGGTTGCCGCGAGGACCACCCACGTTGTTTTTCGCCGATATAAGCCCGGTTCGGAGTTTCTAGGTCGCCTTGCTGTATCCTGCCTCTGAGGGGATTGTGATGAAGCCTTTGCTCTTCGTTCTCTGTGTTGTGTTTGCGTTTGGCGGGCTGAAAGCGCAGACACCTGTCTGGCAGCCATCGTCGGGACATGCGCAAGTTCCGATATGGCCAGGAGCAGTGCCTGATGCGCAGCCCGTCCCGGGGCCGGAGGACGCAAAAACAACGGGCAAGGACGAGCAGGTTGACGGCAAGCCGTACGTCTGGGTAAAGAACGTGACGCGGCCAACGATGACGGTGTATTTGCCAACAGGGAAAAATACAGGCGTTGCGTTGGTGGTGTTTCCCGGCGGGGGCTTTGAAGGCTTGGCCATCGACCTGGAAGGCACGGAAGTCTGCGACTGGCTCTCGTCCAAGGGGATCACATGCGTGCTCCTGAAATATCGCACGCCGAGCCTGCCTTATGACTGGCACTGCGACTGTCGGCCCAATAATGGTCTAGGGAAGTCAACACTGCCGCTGGAGGATGCGCAGAGAACGATGGGGTTGTTGCGATTGCACGCTGCGGAGTGGCACATCGATCCGCACAAGATTGGAGTGCTCGGTTTTTCGGCGGGCGGGTATCTGGTGGCGGAAATCAGCACGAACTTCGCGCGCCGTTTGTATAAGCCTGTCGATGCGGCAGACACGGAAAGCTGTCGTCCGGATTTTGCGGTTGGTGTTTATCCGGGCCATTTGCGGGTTGGCGGCGAGACTTACGCGTTGAATCCGAATGTTCCGGTTACGCGGCAGACGCCCCCAACCTTTTTGGTGCAAGCAGAGGATGACAACGTGGACGGTGTAAACCAATCGGTGGCGTACTACATCGCGCTGAAAAAGAATGGCGTTCCCGTTGAGATGCATTTGTATGCGCAGGGCGGGCATGCGTTTGGTCTGCGGCGCACGAAGCTTCCGATTACGGGTTGGCCTCAGTTGGTGGAGACTTGGCTGCGGACGATCGGAATGATTTCGGAGTAGGTGTCGGGCGCGCCTTCCGGCTCCTGATCCACTGCTGCAGTTAACCCGTGCTCATCGATTCGTTCAATCGTTTGAGTTCTTCCACCAATGGCATCTGAGACCGTGCAACGTCGGGAACAAAAGCTTTCAGAACGTCTGTGGGCCGAAGTCCACGAAAAAGCCGCGCTTCGCAGTATTTACCAACGATCCGGGGTGGAGTGGCACCGATCTCTGTTAGTTTCTTCCAAAGCTCGTCTAGCTTGGCACCAGTGGAAGTGATTTGGGTGCTGAGATGCTCGTTGTCGAAAGTGAACGGCATGAGCCAATCATCTTGTGCGGCACCAGAATCACGTACCTGGATCAACCTGGCTCCAAGATTCTTCACATCGCCATTGAATATCACTATGTCGGGAGCGATCTCCACCCAGTCCATTAGCAGAACAATCTCACCGTAGTCGTTCAGCAGTTTATTGTCGTACCTGAAACTAAGTGGGCACCTGGCTGCCAATGATGCCATGTGCTCAGATGGCTTCCGCTTGATTTTGTCGTATACGGTATCGATTTGTTGTCGAACCTGTGCCTCGGTCTCACCATCCGCTGGCTGATCTTGAGACCGGAAAAAAGCTCCAGCCTCTTTGTTCGTCAGGCATTCAAGCCCCTCACGCCTGATATTCAAAGTCACTGAGAGACTTTCGAGATCAGTTGCAGCAAAAGGACGATTTACGATCTCCAGCATATTGCCCCTGTCGATCGAAGGACGGAACGATTCTAAGAGTCTTCGCCTGCGTTGAAACACATTGCTAGTTTATGGATCGCGCAGCTTTCCTGAGGTTGCCTTTCTTCGTTTTGAGTACCTCTCCGACCTCGTTCGTCAGTGGAGTTGCTTCTTTATCGTTTCATGCGTGCTTTCCCAAAGAAGGTAACCCCCCTTGGCAAGGCGTCCAGGCGTGTGGACCTCCTTTTTTCCTCCCTCTCGCTTTTCGCCGCGCTCGCTTCGGTGCTCCGTAGAGCTTCGCCTCCATTTTCGCAATCCTCGCCATCAAATCAGCATTGCTCGCCCCTTGGAGTTCCGTCTCCAGTTCCGCAATCCTGGCCTGCATATCAGCATCGCCCTGGAACGAAGCGTGAACGGAATCTTGACGCGTCGAGCTCTGAAGTGTCGGCGACTGAACGCTCACTGGTGCCTTTTGTTTCTTGCTATGTTTGATTTTCTTATATCGCGTTTCAAGTGAATGAGCTTTGAGGAAGGACATCTTGAACCTCCACCCGAATGGTTCCGGCCTACATAAGCCACTCCATTCCATTTGAAGACGTGACTCTCGGGGGACGCAGCTATGATGCATGGCTACTATACATCCAGAAGGTCCGCGAGGTGAACAAAGAGCGATGGTCTGGGATTCAAGCCAATACTTGGCCCGAGTTATGGAGCCTATAAAGCCTGTGGTACTGAGTGTCGCTTTCTCCCCTTGTGAGAGTGCCCAGGGCTTCAAGTTCTTCGAGCGCATCGTTGACTCTACGGTTGTCCGGGAAGCCCGCTTGCTTGGCTATTTCCCCGGGCGAAACGTTGGCCCAGCCTTCCGAATCGGCTCGATCTCGCAGGATTAGGGCGACAAGCTTCGCGTCTGGACTCAAGTTCTTCCAGCGGGCAACCTGCCTCCATCTGGGCTTTTTGTATGTTCCGGTTCCCATCTGGTTCAAGCTAACTGGTCCGGTCCCACATTGCAACTTTCATCTTTCCTCCTGTGCACGATGTGAAAATGGCCATCTATCCTCCCCTGCACGATGCTCGTGCAGTAGGGGAATGGTCACGTTCTGTATAGCATTTATTATGAATGAGATACGAGATTTTAACAGAAAAACACTCCCTTAGTACCCCGACCTTCAGATTTGACTGATTTAGGCGGAGTTGTCACGCCCGTCAACCAGAAGAATCTGAAGGATGCTGGTATGGGTTTGATATGCAAGAGAGCGAGCCCCAGGGCGAGCGGTCAGGGCCATAGAATCGAGGATTCCATCCGTAGTCCAGGATCGCGCATCGCACTCGTGGCTCCGCGCTCTGCAACATCCCCATACTCGCCCGATCGTTTTGGCTGTTAGCGAATATTTGTCATACTTAATAGGTAAATACAGAGAAACGTCATTTGAGAAGTTCCATGAGGAGATGCAGATGCCAGAACAAAAAACGCAAACATTCCGAGGCGCGATTCAGAACGTCAAGAACGTCAATACGCGCAGCGGACGAAAGATGATTACATTCGAAATCAGTGGGTACCCATTCAAGGCGTTCGGTGAACAAGCCGCGGCCGTTGAACAGCTCGAAAGCGAGCACGCTGAGGTTACCGCCAAGCACAACACCTTTCAGGGCAGAGATGAATATGCGGTCGTCACGATTGCCGGTGATACTAGCGGCCAGCGAGTAGAGGCAACAGATATCCCCAGATTCGCTCCCGCGTCATCTTCACAGACGCCGATATCAGTGGCTCAACAGAACTTGAAGCACACTGGCCGGAATCATTGGCGTTTGTCCAGCTACGGCGGCAACCTGAAGGCTCGGGAAGTCGGCGCGTGGTTGAATGGGTTTTTTGATTCACTGACCTATGAAGAGTGGCGTCAATGGCAGATGCCGAAGTTCAAGCGTTTCGGAACATTTCCGGTGACTGACGAAGAAGTCGAGACGCAGCGCAACTGGAAGGATACGAGCCAGAGTCCGCCTCGTTTCCCTCAGGATTTTGAGAGCGTGAAAGCTCGATTCAACGCTCGTCTCGACTTGGTCCGGGAGGACCTGAAACACAAAGCGACGGCGCAGGTGTCGAAGACCGGTTTCACGGCCATCGACGACAGTGCTCCAAGCTGTCCATAAACACCGGAGTCGCCATGCACGGAGACAAGGGGCCGGTGACGCTAAAAGGAACGATTGAGCCGGAGCACTTACTGCAAGCGATTGAAAACTCCCTGGCCCACGGCCACGAGACCGCTCATGGTGTCACCGGCCTCCATTTCAAGGACTATACGATCATCGTCCACAAGAGGAAGGGTCTCGCCTGGTATATCGAGTGCAAGTTTAAGCGTGGAGAGAGAGATTCTCTAGCTGGTCTGAACGTAATCCTCGTAACTTAGAGCCTATTTATGCCCAAAAAGATCCTAGCGCAGGCATTGGTGAAAAAGCTCGGCTGCTCGAAATACCGGGCTGAGAAGCTCGTTGATACCGTCATCGGATTGGTCAAAAGAGGCCTGGGAGATGGGAAACCCGTTGAGCTGGGCAGGCTTGGCGTGCTGGAAACGGTTACCAGGAAACCCATGCGCAAGATCGTTCGCCTGAAGCACGTAGTGCCCACGATCATCACCGTCAACCAGCAGGAGAAAAGCGTCAAGTTGAGATCCAAACTTGACCTGAGTACGGAAGAGGAACAGATGGCGAACAAAGCAGCTATCTCAGCGTGTCGGCTTCCGGAGAATGATCGCGAGACCCCAAGCCCCCCGGTTAGCAAATCCAGCAGAGTTGCGTCAGTTAGGTGGAGAGGTCGCGCGTATAGAGTTCCGAGCAGAACCAAAGATTTCAGACATTAGAGGAGAACAGAAATGAGAGGACTAGTTGCACTAAAAGAAGTACGTGAGGCAGGCAGACAGTATCCGATTATTCAGATGCTGCTGGAAGGAATGCTGGATCTCGAAGAGAAATGTCGAGGACTTGAGCAATCCAAACAGGACAAGCCTGAGGTAGTTTCAGAAATCGCAGAACTGAATCCCAACGATCTTACCCGCGGCAGCCTACAGGGGAAGCTCCACAAGGTACTCATTGCGGCTGGAGACCAGGAACAAGACGTGGCTCTGAAAATCCATCGATTCCTGAGCAGCTTGCAATAAAAAGCTTGCTGGTCGGCATAATGCAGCGGTGAAGCACACCGAAACTCGCACCCCTGCCGTCCGGTGGTCTGCATTCAAGATCCGGATTCACCAGCAACCTCCTCGCAATCCTTCTTAGCAAGCATAGATAGCGTCTAGCCTCGCGTGGCCGGTTGGCGCTATTTGTGTGTTTGGGTGATAACGAGGCCTATATCCGTCTCTTTTCAGTTTCGCTTCGGGGCCTTCTTTTCCTCCGGAAGGCGCACCCAGGAAACAGGGATGCCATAACTCTGAGCGATGGCTTGTCGTCGTGCTTCGGGATCTAGTTCAGGCTCGGGTGGAACAGGCGGAATCTGTTTGGGGTAGTAATGCTCTTCGGATCCACGGAGGCGTTCGAGATACTCCTGATATTCCTGCTTGGTCCTCCATTTCGGTTCATTAGTGATAATGACGCTACCGCGCTGTGGTTCTCTGGTTTTTCGTTCGCTGGGCTTGTGTCGACTGGGCTCGTGTTCTTTGGGCTTTTGTTCTTTTTCCTCGTCTTCACGGAGCCTTTGTTCCCTAGCCTTTTGCTCTTCAGCTCTGCGTTTTCTGATCTCGAACTCTTCTGTCTCTCGTTTCCAAGTTTCCTTCAACGCGATTATTTCTGGGTCTTCCTCGTCGATATAATAAAAGGACGAAGAAACTTCGTTCCGCACCGAAATCTGCCAAGAAATGCGATATATTTCGTCTATCTTCGCTTGTATTTGCTCTTTGAAAGTCTGCCTGACCTTTTTGGGAAACCGCTTTAACGTCTCATCCAAGGACTCTATGACCGAAAGAATAGGAACCGACAAGTAGCCCGCTGCTTCTATTTGTTTCCACAAGTCGCTGTCTTTTCCTTTTGCGTCCAGGTCTTCTAAGTCCCGCAGCAAGTTGTCAAGGCGCTTGATCCGTCGATCGATTTCTCGCTTGCTTTGCTGGATCGTTCTCTCCCTGTCCTTCTCCCTCTGTTGCAAGACTACACAATCTGGCCGTGGTGATTCAGAAGCCAGAAATCTCTCCAGATCTTTTAGGTTGTTTAAGTCCCCGTTTGTATCGCTCGGGGTCTTCGACATCACCCAGTTCCTACCCGAAGGGAACTTAAAGACAAGATGCTTTCCCTGGCGTGCAAGGCAGGCTTCGCGCTTCATCAATAAGGATAGCGCCTCGCGCCTGGCAGGACTGATCTTTGACATTTCTGCCTCCCCCAGCAGCCTACCTGACCCGTCACGAGAAATGGCCATCTCCCCTTCGCCATGTACCAGGAAAGGCAACATTCCTTCGGGGATCGTTGGAACCCGCTCTTTCTAGCAGCTTTCTAACACTCGAGAACGCCCCGGAAGCCACTTTCGGGTAGTTGTTCTTATTAAGCGCTTTGTTTTCAATGGCTAATCTTGTCGAGGGAGGGTCCTTCAACCGTTGAACATATTAGCTGTTAACCGAAGGGTTGCTAGTTCGAATCTAGCCCGGGGAGCCAATTCTCCTGATTTTAATCGTTTGTGAATCTGCATTCTCACTTTTTGTTCCCAGAGAATCTTAGCGTCCTCTAGTCGTGCTTTCTTCTGGTTCAATGCGGAAATTAAGAAAACATGCCGGATACGATCAAGAACTATGCGGCCATGAACGGCCCCGCCCGGATTCTCAATGCATTCTGTGCAATACGGAACAGTCTCCCCGTCCACCCGGCATCACAATTGGGGCTCGGATTTCGCTTTTCGGCCGGAACACGACGGCCAGCGCCTCAGGAGACCAATATGTCCACAAACAATTCAGTTGTCGCTGTGTATACAACGCATACGGAAGCGGATCAAGCAGTGAAGGAGCTTCAACGCGGTGGAGTTGATTTACGCAAATTGTCGATCATTGGGAAGGGCTACCACACCGATGAGCACGCGGTCGGCTACTACAATACCGGCGACCGCATGAAATATTGGGGCAAGATGGGCGCGTTCTGGGGCGGTTTCTGGGGGCTATTGTTCGGATCTGCTTTTTTCATGATTCCGGGTCTCGGCCCAATCTTGGCCGCAGGACCTGTGGTTGCGTGGATCGTGGCAGCGCTGGAAGGCGCGGCGGTTGTCGGAGGCGTTAGCGCACTCGGAGCGGGCCTATACGGCATGGGAATTCCTAAGGACAGTATCGTGAAATACGAAACGGCACTCAAGACCGATCAGTTTCTGCTGATTGCCAACGGAACGGCTGCAGAAGTTGCGAAAGCGAAAGACATCATCGAAAGCACGCATCCCGCTCAATATGCGATGCATTCAAGCGAAGCGAAAGCAACGGCATCCGTCTAACGTCCCAGTAAGGAACCTAACCAACGGTGTCTCATTCCGTGTTCCACCGGGCGTATTGCTCGGCCCGAGCCTAACTGTAGTTCCATTCTCGTCCGGGACCTGCACGTGCAAACTCATCTAGTCGCGTCGGGATTTTATTACCGCGATCTCATCTTTGGTGCGGGAGTATCCGTTCCCGAACGCGTGGCGGGTCTTCGTGCAACCTGCTTCTAGACTCTCGCCGGAGGCCTGCAAAGCAAGAGGCCCGTGGGACAGTGAGCCAGCCCGCGCCTCGATCGCGTTGTGCCCGGATTGAAAGAGTAGGGTTTGGGCGCCCGTTGCAATGTGCTCACTGCCTTAAGCTCAAGTGATCCACTTCGCGATTAGGTACGCGGCACCTGCAGCGAGCGCTCCGATGGCAAGAGTTTGGATTGCACCTCGCAGAGGTGCAGCGCCTGTGTAACGCGCCTTGATGTACCCGAATACAAATAACGCCAGGAGAGTTACCCCCACCGACAGTAGAAAAGCGGAATGCATTTGCGTCAGCACCATGTATGGGAAGAGCGGCACTAGTCCCCCGCTCGCATAGGCACCCGCAATCGTTAAAGCACTGCGCAAAGCTCGACCAGGCCTTGGCTCTTCCAATCCCAGCTCGAAGCGCATCATGAAGTTGACCCACGATTCAGGCTTGCGTCGGAGCGCAGTGACGACCGGGAGGCTTTCTTCCTTTGTCAAGCCGTACGCTTCGAATACCTCAGAAATTTCCGAAGCTTCTGCATCGGGAATTGTTTCCACCTCTTTTCTTTCTCTGATCAGTTCCTGTTCATAGTGCTCAGCGTCACTCTTCGCGGCGAGAAATCCGCCAAGCCCCATCGCGATCGACCCAGCGGCAATCTCAGCCAAGCCCGCCACTACAACTACGCGCGCCGAGCCAACCGCTCCAGAAAGTCCCGCAGCCAACGCGAATGGAACGGTGAGACCGTCGGACATCCCTATAACGATATCTCGCACGAACTCACCGCCAGTGAAATGCCGTTCTACATGAGGTGTTTGGGGCATGCGGAATCTCCTTGGAGGAAGAGACATGCTATAGCGTAGCGTCAAGTATTTCACGCATTGCCGGTATCCCAATCAAACCGAGTGCAAAGAATGGGGCATCCTGTGCAAAACGGAGGTGTACCGACGTCACGCGATTGGCGCTAAAATGGGCCAAAAAGCGACCAAAAACTGAATGTAGAAAAGCAAGCGACGTTCCCGTTTGCGAGGAGGTCGCTTGCCAAATTTCTTGAACATACTCCTCACAGATGTTCAAGACATCTGGCAGCTCTGGATCATATGGCGCTGGAATCAGGCTGCCTCGTCGCGTTGATTGCGAAATTCCGGAACGCTCGGACTTGACAGAAGGATGATTGAACAACTGACAAGTGAGCTCGATTAAGATTTTCATCGGATTCCAAGCCACATCCCGAAGAATGCTGCCAGGATCACTGCGATTAGACCTGGAAGTAGTCTGAGGGCGAACTGGTAACCACCGACCGCAAATGCAACTACGATCTTCGTCAGCGTGTTTGTGGTGAAGCCGAGCAAAATGGGGAAAACAGCCGCCTCAGGGTTAAGTTTTCCTGCTGA
The DNA here is from genome assembly GCA_963781995.1 of uncultured Acidobacteriota bacterium. Taxonomy (GTDB): domain Bacteria; phylum Acidobacteriota; class Terriglobia; order Acidiferrales; family UBA7541; genus Acidiferrum. Next base: position 674,978 of record CAWAHR010000001.1, read on the forward strand.
AACGAGCGACGCGATCGAAATCGCTGTTGCGTGGGTATCGGCAAATCCCGAAAGGGCGGCCCCTAGAAAGAGCCCTCGATTGCCATACCTCTGGTTCAAGAAAGCACAGAGAAACAGAATCACTGCAATCGTGATCGCGAAAAGAAAGGCCAATCGGAGATCGAATGCTCTTCCCGGAGTGGGTTCGTTGGCCGTCGGAGTCTTTAGGGAGAGTGCGACAAAAATAAGTGCGTATCCGGTGGCTGCAGCTCCTGCGAAAAGCAGGGGCATCGCAACCGCGCGGCAGGTCGGAACATTGGTGACCATGAGAACGAGGAACATCTGAATCACAGTTGCTACCGTTGCAAGAATCGCGCCGGAAGCTGCGGCACTCCCTAGTTCAGGACTGTGCTTCGCACGATTGCCCATCGATCCGATGGTGGCGCTAGCAGAGATGAACCCGCCGACAAATCCAGCCAGGGCCAGCCCTAGCCGAGATCCCAACGCCCGCAAGGCGATATAACTCGCCCCACCAACCGACATAACCAGGACTACGAGCTCCCAAAGCTTCCGAGGGTTGAACGCTCCAAACGGGCCAATTTCGCGGTTCGGTGCAAGAGGCAGAATTACCAAGGTGGCGGCCAGGAACACGAGCGCATCATGGGCCTCCTGTTCCGATAGTAGATTCTTGAGAGCGCGATGCAGACGCTCTCTGGCCGCAAGGAGAATTGTGGTGACCACGGCGAGGCCAGCTGCGAGCAGCGGGTTCTGCATCGCCAACGCGCCGAGAAGAACAGTCACCAGCAGAGCAAACTCCGTGGTTAGGCCAGGGTCTTTATGAGCCGTGCGGCGATAAGCAAGCGCAGAGAAGAGCACCGCCGCCGCTGCCACGGTAACGAGCAGGGCCTCACTCTTGAGATAGCTGCTCAGTGCACCAGCAAAGGCGGCAAAAGCGAACGTCCGTACACCAGCCGCGCCACGGTGCGAACCGCCGCCTTTTCGGCGCTCGCGTTCCGCTCCTATTAGCAGCCCGATGCCAATCGCGATCGCCAGGGAAATTGCAGAATTTGTTGGGATGGACATGTGAGTTCCAAGTTCTCGTGCAGCAACGATAAACCAAACTGCGTCTATGGTTGCGGCCGCGGAGGCACATCCGAGCCGAACTGTTGTTGCATGCTCCAGCTGCCCGCGCGTTTTTCCTCCCTGAGGAATCTGAATAGAGCGATGGTCACAGCAAGGATTAGCGGTCCGATAAAGACACCGAGAGCGCCGAAGGCTTTCAGTCCCCCAAGCAATGCGAAGAAGACATAAAGGGTCGAAATCTTTACGCGCTCGCCAATCAAATATGGCCTCAAAACGTTATCCACGGGATGCACGACTGCGACTGCCCAGACCAGTAGGATCAAACCCTTTATCCAGTGACCACTGAAGATAAGCATGCAAATTGCCGGCAACAGGACAAAGGTGGTTCCAATGATCGGTAACAGTGCACAGAGAGTTGTGACAACTCCCCAGACGACAGGGGATGTGAGTCCTAGGAACCAGAATGCGAGGCCTGTAAGCGTGCCCTGAATCGCGGCGATCGCGAGGGTGCCATACGCAATCGCGTTCAGCGTGTCTCTCACGCACGTAAGTAGCCGGCGCATTTGATCAGGCTTGAGTGGCAGGATTACACTTCCCCGCCGGAGCATTGATCTGCCATCACGAAACAAAAAGAACAGGATAAAGAATGCGATAAATCCATTCAAAGCGAGAGAAGTGATGTTCCCAAGCGCTCCCGCGCTCATTGCAATCAACCAGGCAACCGCTTTTTCGCCTTGGTTCAATATCGCTCTCTGCAAATCCGCAACCGGAATGGAAATGTAACGGCTCACGAAGGCGACCGCTTCATCTGAAAGTTGAACGATAAACAGGCCGAGATGTTCCGTGCTTCCGCCAGACCCGCTCAGTGATTGGTAGATGTTCTGGAGCCCTGACAAGAGTGCTCGTCCCAGAAAGAGCGAAAGCGAAGTGATCAGTAGAATCACCAAGGTCGTGGAGAGCACCGCTGCGACGTTTGGATTTCGAATCCAGCGGCCGATGCGTGCAGATAGTGGATAGAAGAGAACAGCAAGGACGACGGAGAAGATGACCGGCTTGAGGAACGGGGCGATGAGGAGATAGCAGAAATAGAGCGCTGCGATTGTCAGTACCAGTAAAAAGACAAGCGTCGCTCGATTTCGCGCCGTGTTATTGTGCTCGAACACGAATGGCCTCATGCGACTGGTTGGGCGGTTGGAGAATTACGTCTTCGCCGATTCTAATTCCACTGAGAATTTCTGACTAGGTTTGGTTTCTATGACCGATAGGGATGGCGCGCTGGCCTGCCAGTCCGTTGTCGACAATGAAGACGGTTCAGCCTTCGCGCCAGCGAAAAGTCGCGCTGTCGGTATCTTCAGGGCGTCCATGCCTTCCGGGATCACGATATGGGCCTCCACCCACCAAAGTTTTGGGTTGTCGATCTTCGGTAGGTTGGCTACCGACTTGAGCAGTACTCCCTGCCATCTCACGAAAGCACACCTTTGGACTGATGTTGGGCGCGTCGCGAATGACCCTTCGGATTATTGAATCACTGAGGATGCTCCGTTCTTGCAAGCGCTGAGATGACGGTCCTCTCCCAAAATGGCGGGTTGTCTGCCGGGCAATTGAACTCAGCGCTGCTGAAACGATCATCGGTGGAGCGGAGAATCGCGACGATCGGAATTCCAGGTAAAGTCTTTCGGAAATGTGCAATCGAGTCTCGCCAATCTAGCCGAAGCGCACTACGTCCAATCACGATAACTTCGATTGGCAGATCCGAGACCTCAAGGTTTCGAGCATTAGAACAATCAAGAGCCGAAACCACCTGATATCCTGCATGTCTCAGGTCAGCTTCTCTATCGAGCGATAGACTCGGTGAGAACTCGAATTGCAGAACTGTCTTCAAAGAGATCCTCGATTCGTCCTTGCAGGGAACAAGTTTGCCATTCTCGGTGTCGATTCTTGCTCGCCGGCTCAGCCTATGGCTTCACGCCGACTTTTCGAAGAACTGTCATCATCGGGCACCAGTTCGTAAAGGCCGACTGGAAAAGGTTCAAGCCCACGAAAGCTGTGAGAAGAAACCAGTACGGGCTTACCCAATATCCCAATGCGAGGGAAGCCAGGACGAAAGCTCCTGCGATAAGTCTAAGGTAACGGTCTACGTTCATGGTGTTGCCTCCTTTTCAATCTGCTGCGGACACGAGATCTTCGCCGCCGGGTGGCAGAACTTTCGTATCGCCTCGTTCACTCAAGTAATAAAGAACCGGCACCGCCATGCGCGAAAGCAGCGTTGAGGCCACCTCCCCCGCCATCAGCGATATCGCCAGTCCCTGGAAGATCGGATCAAAAAGAATCACCCCGGCTCCCACCACCACCGCTGCCGCCGTCAACAGCATTGGCCGGAACCTCACTGCGCCGGCATCCACGACCGCTTCTTCGAGCGGCATGCCTTGCTCCCGCCGCAAACGGATGAAATCCACCAAGATGATGGAGTTCCTGACGATGATGCCCGCGCCGGCGATGAAACCGATCATCGAAGTGGCAGTGAAAAATGCTCCCATTAGTGCATGTGCGGGCAAGATGCCGACGAGCGTCAGCGGAATCGGGGCCATGATTACCAAGGGTGTTTTGAATGACTTGAACCATCCGACCACCAGCACATAAATCAACACCAGCACCGCCGCGAATGCCAACCCCAAATCACGGAACACTTCATAAGTGATGTGCCATTCGCCATCCCATTTCACGGCAAGCTTCTTCGCGTCCGGCGGCTGAATGGCGGTAAACTGCTCGATCTTGTAACCCTCCGGAATTTTCAGCGCATCAATCTTTGTTCCCAGCTTCCCGATGGCATATACCGGGCTCTCTTCAGCTCCCGCCACATCCCCAATCACGTACACCACTTCGCGCTGATTTTTCCGGTAAATATTTTTGTCGATCGTCCCTTCCTGCACCTTCGCAAGTTCTCCCAGTGGCACCATCGCTCCTTCCGCAGAGTTCAGGTACAACCCGCGCAATCCATCCGCGCTCGACCGGCTGGCCCTCGAGAGTTGCACGTGTATAGGCACGTCCTCGCGCTCGCTGGGCTGATGCATCAGCCCAACTTGCGTTCCACCCACGGCCATTGCCACGCTCTGCGAAACGTCTGCCGTAGAAATTCCCCGCTGTGCCGCCTTATCCTGCTGCACTTCAAAATCCAGCAGCTTCTGGTCTGCAACCACGTACCAGTCCACGTCCACCACTCCGGGCATCTCATCAAATATCCCCCGAATCTGTCGCGCCAACGCAATTTGTCGCGGGTAGTCTGGCCCGTACACCTCTGCCACCAGCGTTGCCACCACCGGCGGCCCCGGCGGAACTTCCGCCACTTTCACCCGGGCATTCCATTTCCTGGCGATTTCCTGCACCGGCCCGCGGATCTCTTTCGCGATTTCGTGGCTTTGCTGCTTGCGCTCCTCCACCGGCCGCAAGTTCACCTGGATGTCACCCTGATTCGCGCCCCGCCGCAAGTAGTAATGCCGCACCAGCCCATTGAAGTTGTACGGTCCTGAAGTGCCTGCATAAATCTGGAAGTTCAACACTTCCGCTTGCGTGTGCAGGTATGCCCCGATTTCCTGCTCCACAGCCAGTGTCCGCTCCAGCGGAGTCCCCTCCGGCATGTCCACAATCACTTGAAATTCGCTTTTGTTATCAAACGGCAGCATCTTCACGCGCACGGCTTTGAACGCCACCAGCGAGCAGGCCAACAGGAAGAGCCCGGCCACCGTCGCAAAAAATGTCCAGCGCTTGCGGGGACGGCGGATCAGCCCGTTCATCAGCGTGCGATAAAACTTTGTTGTTCTGCCTTCCGCTTCGCCTTCCGCGTGTTCTCCGGCATGCCCGCGCAACAATCGCAGCGCGGCCCACGGTGAAACCACAAAAGCGACCAGCAGGGAAAACAACATGGCCGCCGATGCCCCCACCGGAATCGGCCGCATGTACGGTCCCATCAATCCGCGCACAAAAGCCATCGGCAAAATGGCCGCAATCACGGCAAACGTCGCCAGGATCGTCGGATTGCCAACCTCATCCACTGCCTCGACCGCGACATCACTCCAGGATCTACCCTGACTCTCCGGCAACCGGAAATGCCGGACGATGTTCTCCACCACCACAATTGCATCGTCCACAAGAATGCCGATTGAGAAAATCAATGCGAACAGCGTCACCCGATTCAGCGTGTACCCGTACGCATAAAAAATGAACAGCGTCAGCGCCAGCGTCACCGGAATCGCCAGCAAAACCACGCCCGACTCCCGCCAGCCCAACGCCAACCCCACCAACAGCGTCACCGATATCGTCGCCAGAAAAAGATGCTTCAGCAGTTCGTCCGACTTGTGCTTGGCCGTCTGCCCGTAATTTCGCGTAATAGTGACTTGCAGGTCGTTCGGCAGCACGTATCCCCGCAGCGTATCCACTTTTGCCAGCACGTCCTGCGATACATTCGTCGCATTTGCCCCTCTACGTTTCGCCACCGCCAGCGTTACCGCGGGATACGTCCCCGCCATTCCTGCCTCGGCCCCACCCGTTCCGAAATACACGTAGTTCACTGGATCTTCAGGGCCATCCGCAACGTCGGCCACATCCCCCAAATAAACAGGTCTTCCGCTCTGCACCTGCACTACGATCTTCCGTGCCTCGTCGGCGCTCCGCAGGAAGTTTCCCGCTTCCACATCAATTTCCTGATTCCCCTCGGCAAACGATCCGGCTTGCACCCGCTGATTGCTGCTCTCCAGTGCCCGCGCAATGCTCAATGGACTCAGGCGAAACGCCGCCAGCCTCTGCGGATCAAGCGTGACCTTCAATTCCCGTTTCTGCCCACCCAGCAGCGTGGTCTCCGAGACGTTTTCCACCTGCTTCACGCTCTGCTGCACTTCCGCTGCAATGCGTCTCACTGCCGCCGAGTCGTAGTTCTTTCCCCACAGCGTCATCGCCAGCACCGGCACATCATCAATCGATCGCGCCTTGATCAGCGGCTGACTTGCTCCCTGCGGTATGCGGTCGAAATTCGCATACAGCTTGTTATAGGTGCGGACAATCGCATCCTCCTCCTTGATCCCCACATAAAAGCGCACGATCACCAGAGCGCCGCCCGGCTGGCTCGTGGAATACAGATACTCGACGCCCGGGATTTCCTGCAGCAGGCGCTCCATCGGAATGCTCACTCGCTGTTCGACTTCCGCCGCAGATGCTCCCGGCATGTTCACAAATACGTCCAGCATCGGCACGACGATCTGCGGTTCTTCTTCCCGCGGCGTCTGCCAGATACTGAATACTCCCAGCAAAATTGCGGTAACGATCACCAGCGGCGTTAGCGGCGAGTTGATGAACGCGTGCGCAATGCTTCCCGCCAGGCCTCGTTTCACGAACGTTTCTCCCCGCTTGCCACGCCCGCGCTGGCCTTCTTGCCATCGAGTTCCTGGCTGCCAGGATTCAGCACCACCACCTCTCCTTCATTCAGCCCGGACAACACTTCCACCTGGCTCCCAAGCTTTTTTCCCATCGTCACGACGCGCCAATGCATCAAGTTTCCATCGCCTACTACATATAACCCGCGCAGTTGGCCGCGGCTCACCAGCGCCTCATCCGGCACCATCAGTGCTCGCTTCTCGCCTTGCGAAAAAAAGGCTCGCCCGAACATTCCCGACTGCACGCCAGAGTCACTGCGAAAATCAATTCGAGCCTTCAACGTGTGGGAAGCCGGATCGGCCCCAGCCTCAATCTCCGCTACCTTGCCGCCGAGCGGCTTTCCCCCCAAGGCATCCAATTGCACCCGAGCGGCGCCATTTTTCTTCACCGTCGCCTGCGCTTCCGCGGGCAACGTCGCTTCCAGTTGATACCGAGACGTATCCTCCACCACGAACAACATCATCCCCGGCGATACCAGCGATCCAGGTTCTACCGTTCGCCGAATCACTCGGCCATCGAATGGCGCAACTATCCGCGTATAGCTCGCCACATCCTGCGCTGCGTGCGATTCGGATTCCGCCTGCGATGCGCCTGCTTCCGCCTGACGAAGTCCCGCCTTGGCCTGCTCCAGATTCGCTTGCGAGCCCTGGTATTTTGCAGTCACCTCGTCAAATTCCTGCGGGCTGACCGACTTCTGCTCTTTCAAATACGCATACCGATCATAAGTTTTCTGCAGGACATCGGCTTGTGCCTGCGCTGCGGCCACCGCTTTTCGCGCCTGCTCTACTCCAGCGGCCGCTCCCTGTGCACCCGCTAGCGCCGCATTGCTCCGCGCGGCCAACTCCCGCTGGTCCAATCGGGCCAGCATCTGCCCGCGCTTGACGTTGTCACCCTCGCGCACCTCCACCTGCATCACTGTGCCGGTCGTTCTCGCAGCAACTTGCGCTGTGGAAACGGCTATGACGCTTCCCGGAGCCTCAAGTTCGTTTGCGATGCTCTGCAACTCCATCTTTTGCACATGCAAACCTGATACTACTTCCACTTTCTGTGGTGGCCTTTCGCTTCCGCCGCTACATCCAGCAGCCATAATTCCCATTGCGATCACGGTCATCCATGTTTCCCACCTCATCGCGCTTCCAATCTTTTTAAAGCTCATGGCTTGCCTGCTCCCGTAATCAGCGCCGATTCCGGCGTCAGCACACCTGCGGCCCGCTCCAGTTGTGCGCGTGCCACTTGCCATTCTTGAAGCGCCGCCAGATATCCCGTCGCTGCGTCGAGCTGGGCAGTCTGCGCCCGCAGCAACTCCGTCACCGTCGTCAACCCCGCCTCGTAGCGGTTTTGCACGATTCGCAAACTCTCTTTCGCTTGTTCCGCCGCGTCACGCGCCGCCGCCGCGCGCTGCGCTGCGGCGTTCCCGTCCAGATACGCCTTGCGAACTTCCATCTGCACGCCGGATCGAAACCATTCCACGTTATGCTTCGCTTTGCTTTCGTTTGCCGCGGCCTCGGCGACACGCGCCTTCTGTGCTCCGCCGGCAAATAAGTTGAAGTCGAGCCGCGCCCCTGCCGTCCAATTTGTTCCCGAGGGGCCGGCCAGGGTCATCGCATCTCGCTCGGTGCTCCCAAACAACCCAACCTTCGGCCCAAACTCCGCCTTGGCCGCTTTTCGCTCCTCGCCCATTGCCGCCTCTTCCAACTGCGCGGCGCGAAGCCCTGGGCGCTCCTCCAATGCGGTCTTGATCCATTCCTGAATTGTCTTCGACGGATTTTCCGGTTCCGACAAAATTCCCGCTGGCTCTGCCGGCGCGTCCAGCGTCGCTCCCATCTCTCGCGCCAACTGCATCTCCGCCAGCGCCACATCGTTCTGCGCCCGGATTTGCCGATCCTTCATCTGCGACACAAAAACCTTCGCGCTCAGCAGGTCCGAATCCACCAGCAATCCCGCCGTATGCATCGTCGTCATCCGCTGCGCGCTCGATTCCGCCGTCTTCACCGCTTCGTCCGCGGCTTTGGCGTTTTCCTTCAGCGCCAGCACCCCGTAATAGGTGCGGACAATCTCCAGAATCAGATCCTGCCGGGCTTGTTCCGTCTCAAAATCCGCCGCGGTCACCAAGCGCTTCGCGCTCCGTTGGTGAAATAGGGTTTGCCCGGAGTCAAACAGCCGCCACTGTCCATCGAAGCGGGTCTGAAAATTGTCCAGGGGAGTGGGCGTATTTAGATTGTTCAGTAGGAAGTCGGGATTCGAAAACTGCCGTTGGGTCAGCTTGGTCCCGAACACATACACGGGATTATTTCCCCGCGTGAAATCTTGATGAAAATCAAATCGTGGAAACCATGCGGACTGTACTTGCTTCAACCGCGCGCGAGCCGCATCCGCTTCATCCGTGCTGGTTTGAAAGGCCGGATTCTGTTGCAATGCCATGTGCACCGCTTGTTCCAGCGTGATCGATTGGTTCGCGGCGCTCTCTTGAGCCTGGCTCCGCGGCACGGTCACCGCGATCAGACTCGCTGCACACACCAACAGTCTGACAACATTTACACGCCAACCCGAGTTCACCGTGATCCTCAAGCGAAGGCTTTCTCGGGAATTGCCCCCCCGTTTACCCAGCCTGTCGGTTCCTCATGAATCTCATAGGTCGTTTGCAGCGATGCATTCTCCTTCAGCATGGCGCCAACCGAGCAGTATTTTTCCTCCGACAACTGAATCGCCTGCTCCACCGCGCTCTTCTCAATACCGACGCCTGTCAAAATGTGGCGCAAGCGAATCCTGGTGAACACCTGCGGCGGCCGCTCCGCCTGATCCGCCTCCACAAAAACTTCATAGCCGGTTAGTTTCTGGTGATGCTTCTGCCGCAGCATGGTGACCACATCAAACGCCGTACATCCTGCCAGGGCCACGGCGACCAGTTCGATGGGTTTCGCCCCGGTCGCTCCCGCCGCATCATCGAGGATGATGTGATGCCCGCTGCCGGTCTCCGCAATGAATTGCCGCTCGGCCCTAAGCGGTTTTGTAAGCAGAACCCTAGCTATGACCATAATTGCCCCTCCTGGCCCCAACAGTTGGGGCCACACCAATAAATGCACTCGGGGCGGCTTTGTTACACAAAAAAACGCTGAATTCAGGCAAAACGGCAGCCAATCCATCAATCCATCCGATTAGCAAAGCTGCCACTCCGCTGATCGCCCGGCTATTGGTTCTTCCCTTGCGACCACGCCGGAATGCCTTGCGCATCCCGCAACGTCCAGGTATTGCTGCCTTCCTTGATTTGGCGCGCGATGATGACGTCAACTCCCTGAGACTTTACCCTTGAGCCGATAATCTCTACTTGAGCGTCCTTCGCGAGCTCACACTTCTGCTGTTTCAAGTACCAAGTTGGTCCAACATGGACAGCAATTAGTTCGTTTGCGGTCTTGACCATGAGATGTGTGCCGGTACCGCGGCCTGGGCCAGCCACTTCCTTCACTTCCTGGATCACCCCGCTTATGGTCATCTCTGTCTTCGGGTCGTATATCCGGGGTCCTCCGCCACTCCCTTGCCCCGCTTGCGTGTTGACCACGATCCCGAAGACTGCAACGGCCAAGGTCGCTGCCAGTATCGACTTGCACGTATTTCGCCAGATTTTCATAGTTACCTCCTCTTTTGCGCTCGCTTTACCTACGGAAACCGCTTGGAGACACACAGTTGAGTCCCACCCAGCGGCCCAGAGCAAACCCGTTCCCCCAGATAATTAACGGCGATCCATCGCCCCGCTGCTGTGATAAGCATCACAGGTCGATCGGCCACCGAGAAATATTGAAGCCGCTATTTCGCGGGACCTCTTAGGAAACGCCAATTAGGGCATTTTGTAGCAACCGGCCGCCGCCCGATTGACCTCGGAATAAGAGTTCGTCCCCAACATTTCTTAATTGCCGCCAGTTCAACACCTGTAGAACCACGGAGCGGCTTCGGGACAGGTGTGCTATCTTGAATTGAAATGCGCAAAGAGATTGAACAAGCTGTTGCGCTTCTGGAAAAGAATGAACCCCAGGCCGTCGAACACGCCTTGGAACTCCTTCAGAGCACCGTCTTCTCCTTCAGCATGAAAGTTTGCGGCCAGCGCGAAGATGCCGAGGACACCATGCAGGAAGTCCTGGTGAAGGCGATTCCGTACCTCCCCAAATTCGATAATCCCCGCGCGCTTCTCGTCTGGCTTTACAAAGTCGCCAAGAATCGCTGCTTGATGAACCGCCGCAAAAGCAAATTCGCCCCCAAGCAGGAGCTTTCCCTCGACGAACTCATGCCGGATCGCCGCGAGCTCGCGATCCTTGCCAAGGAAGGCCCCGTTAATCCGGAATCACTCGCCATTCGCAGCCAGCAAGCCCGCCGCTTGCGGGAAGTGATTCAGCAATTGCCACCGCGCTATCGCATCATTCTGGTCTTGCGCGATATGGAAGGGTTGACCGACGAAGAAGTGGGAGAGATCACCGGGCTTCGTTCCGGGAATGTTCGCGTGCGACTCCATCGCGCGCGCCTGTTTGTCCGCAAAGAACTGGCTCGGCAAACGTCGCGGCCCGGGGCAACCAGGAAAACTCCTTCTCGAAGGTATAAAGAGTTGCCCGCCTCGCCACTGAATCGCCCGGCCTCCTGCAAAGCTCTTTTTGCGCAACTTTCCAGCTACCTCGATCAGCAATTGGACGACTCTCTTTGCCGGCAACTCGAAGGACATTTCGAGGGCTGCGAACCCTGCCAGGCTTTTCTTGCCAGCCTCGAAGCCACCATCGAGCAACTCCGTGCTTTGCCGCCGGACTCGCTAAAGAAAGAGGCCGCTGACAAAATCCGCAAGGATATTTGGAGCCGTTTTCCTTATTCCCTGCCGCCCGGCAGCAAACGGTAGCAAAACACCCTGCCACAACAGGTTCAGCGAGCAAAGATTGCCCGGGCTGCGTGTTCGGTCCATTCTCGCGAACACTTGTCAAGGCAACCACAAGGGTGGAAACTGGTCTTCGGCCCGGCAACGGCATAAATTCAGTTCTTTCTGAAGTTGCCGCAGGAGTTAGCCATGAAACCCGGAAACACCCGGCGCTGCTTTTTCCCCTTCTTCCTCTGTTTCGTTGTGCTGGAGCTCGTCTGCGCCGGTTCGATCTCCGCTCAGGTGCAAAGCTTGGACATTCCCCCGGGCACCATTCTGCCCGTCCGGCTAAATCACGGCCTATCTTCGAAAACCGCCGTGACCGGCCAAGTCATCAGCGGGCGTATCATGCAGGAAGTTCCCTTGCCCAATAACGAGAAAATTCCTGAGGGAGCAAAAGTTTTGGGAACGATAGTTTCGGTGCAACGCGCGGCAAACGGCGCCGACGGCACGATCTCGTTCCGCTTTGACACCCTTGCCATTCATCAACGCAAAACTGCCGTGGTCACCAATTTGCGGGCACTCGCCGGCTTCATGGAAGTGCAGTCCGCGCAAACTCCCGAGTTCACCCCGGGTTTCGGAAGTCCCTTTATCTGGTCAAACACTCGGCAGATCGGCGGCGACGAAGTCTATGGCGTGGGCGGGCCGGTCACCAATCGATCGAATGAGCGCGTGGGAAGCGCTGTTTACGACGGCGTCCTGGTTCATGTTCGGGCGCAACCGGAGTCCCAGTGCCGTGGAGCTCTGGACGCCGAAGATCGCCTTCAGGCCCTATGGGTCTTTTCGTCCGATGCCTGTGGGGTTTACGGAATCCTGGGAGTTAGCATCGCGCGCGCAGGTCGCTCTGACCCGGTCGGCGAAGTCGCCCTGACCGCCGAACAAAAAGATGTCGTAGTCCGCGGCGCCAGCGCGATGCTGTTGCGCGTAATCCGGTAGCCCGCATTTTTACGGAGATGCACCTATCGAGTCGCGGCCATCTTCAGGTAGCCGCTCCGGGTTTTCATCTGGCCGATCCGGCAAAACGAAATCAACCAGGCAAAACTTTCCCACACGGAGGACAAACCACGCTTACCGCAACCGCGACAGATCAAACTTAGCGCCGGCCAGCCCACCTTCGGGCGAACCGATCTCCACGATGGCTTCGTCCGATTTCACGTCCTTAGCGTCGAACTCCAACCAAACTTCCGCCCCATCAAATCCATTGTCATCGTAGAGGGGGGCTCCTTTGATTAAAATGGGCTTTACCGGCTTGTCCGATTGAATCAGCGAAAATTGAAAATCCCGCCAGAAATCCTCCGCACGATACACATAACCAACAGTCTTGGACTTCTCATAACCGGGCACGACTTTTCGAACCGCGGAAAAAGTGGGCGTGAATTCTATCTGCACCCGTACCCGGATCACATCTCCCGTGGACCGGTAGTCTTGCTCCGCTTGCCGTGCGCTGTATCCGAGAGTATGCCGCCACGAGTTCATAACCACTTGCGAGTACGGTGTGTAGAGCGCGATTTGGGAAATGTACGGGCCACGTTCCGGCATCGGCAGCTGCTTGAAATAACCGCCCAGGAATCCGGCGGTTTGTCGATCGCTTCGCCGCCCCAGGAAATAGGCTTCTCGAACGGTCTCCGAATCCAGCTGCGTATCGTAGGCGTAGGCCTGCAGGGAGATGGCGACCGCCGATGCCGCCAGGGCGAGGGGAGAAAGACGATTCATGATTCTCCGTCCTGAAAATAAATCGGGAAGGGAGCCGGCCATCCGCGGGGCTCTCTGTCCGCACCGCCGGCTCCCTTTATCCCGACTATCTCCCGCTGCTAGACTCGTTTCTCTTTAGTGGTGGCCGCCACCGCCACCTCCACCGCCGAATCCACCGCCTCCGCCGCCGTGAAACCCTCCACCCCCAAAACCCCCGCCGCCGTGGAACCCGCCACCGCCGGAACTCCCTCCATGAAAACCACCGCCATGGAATCCGCCGCCGTGGAAGGCCGTGCCTCTTGCGCCCGCCGCAAATGTCGCGCTTCCATTGCGTGCTCCGTAGCGAACGCCGTGGCCATAATTGGCGGGAAGTCCGTAATGCGCCTCTTGACCCCAGCCGCGAGCCGTCGGGTTGAAGTGATGATAGATGTGGCCGCCGCCGCCATAGTAAAACGGCGCGTAAGACGCGCACCATGGCGAATAAAAGCCCCAGCCGAACGGGCTATAGAAAATCCCATCCCCGGGCATAAAGGTGTATGCGTCAAACCATGGGTCCCAATACCAGCCGTCACCGAACCAGCCGAATCCTCCATACGAATAAGTTCGGGCGGAATCCGCATTGGCCTCGGAAAGGTACGAGGAGCGCAAGCTGGTCCAGCGATACAAGTCCTCGGCTTCCAGCTCTTTCTTGTCGAACTTCCTCGCCTTCAGGGGTTCCGTCATCCCCAGGTCCACCATGTGGCCGGCCTTGACCTTGATGCGCTTTTCGGTGCCTTCCACCATGACTTCGCCATCCAAAACACGGACGGCATGCAAGCCGGCATTAAAATCGTACAATCCGGTCTTCATCAATTCCGTGGTTTTCCCGTCCACCAGAATTCGCAAGTCATTTTCCGGATGAATTTCCGCCACCTCCACGAGCGCTTCTCCCTGGTCAACCGACAACCGGGTGTCGGTCAGGCCGGAAGAGATCATCGTGGCGACGCTCTGGTCCCCCAAGCGAACAAAAACGCCGGGGGTCAGCAGCATTTCCACCTTGCCGTCCGCCGTCGAGAGGGTTTCGCCGGGATCCACTTCGACTTTTCCGACCGAAGATGCGTCTAATGTTTGTGAGCCCAGATAAACTTGCCCTTCCACATAATTGAGTGTTCCGGGCCGTCCGGGTTGCCGGTCTTCTGCCCGAAGCGGTGACGCAAAAATCGCCAAGCCAAAAAGTAAAATTGTTGGAACTATCTGTGATGTTTTCATTGCGCGCTCCTGCCAGGACTGCGCGGCTTACTCCTGGAACATTCCTTCTAAGGAGCAATTAGCGTGCCGATTCCATCGGCACATTTCTGTCTCGCTAAGTGCTTCCACTTGTTGCGTTTAGGCGAAATTCTAGCGAGCGCGAAGAAAGCCTCGACGCTTTCTGTGCAGGACTGGTTTTATGGCTGTAAAGAAAGCGAACGGTGAATCAGGCCGCTATTTTCCGAATCGGAAGATCACTCCGAGATTTACCTGGCCTTGTTGCGCGCTATTCGCGGAAGTTGTTGGCGCGCAACCATAGTAAGGATCGCAGTAGACGCTTTGCCCTGACGTGGTATGGGTTGGGGACCAACGAGCCTCGGCCCGCAAACCCCAGTGAGGATTGAAAAAGTATTTGACCCCTCCGCCGAGGTTATATGCGAACCGGTTGCTGAACCCCAGCACCGATTGGCCAGCCACCGGCTGCACACCATAATGCGAGAAACCCAGTCCAGCCACGACAAACGGCCGCAGTTTCCTCTCATGCGACAGAAAGCTGTATGACACGTCGAACTGATACATGTCGAAATTCATGCTGGATACATAGGAATAGACACCGTCGTTCGGGTTGTGCGAGCTCAATGACGTGGGCTGCCGGTTCCACATGAATTCGCCTTCAAAATCCTGCCAGAACGTTACCCCGGCCATGACCCCATAATCTATGCTGCTTTTTATCTTCAGGTAGTCAACGTTCGGGTTCCCCTGCTGGCTGAGGTCAATGTTTCCACCGAACCGGCTGCCCACAAAGGGAGTGATTTCATATTCTCTTTGCGCGTTCGCCGCCGAGGCTGCACACATCAAAAGGACCCCCAAACACAGCGCTTTCCAGTAGGACATCTCGCCTCCTCCTAATATTTGCTTGCATGTATTTTGCAACGCTCACTCAAGTACTATTGAGCCCTGAGTCCCCTCTGCTTCGCAGACTTTTACCGGTACCGGATAAAGCAAGCTCAATGCCACTAGCCCGCCTTTGTCGGCCAAATAACTTTTCCATTTTCAATGGTTTACATGGCACCAAAAGAGGTGAACGGAGACTTACTGCGGCAGTGTGATGAAGGGGCACAAAATCTGTAAAGAAAGCGAGCACCGCGGGCTGTTCTCTTTGCGGGCGTTGAATTTTGGTCCCGCAAGCAAGTCAAATTACAAGCTTTTCGCTCCGAACTTCTCGCCCCGCAGCACTTCCACGTCGTCCAGAAACGCGATCATAGCGTAGTTCTCGAAATAGTGGTCCGCGATGTGTTGGAATATCTGCTCCGCTAATTCCGGAGTGGCAATCACTTCAATCTTTGCGTTTGCCGGTTCGGCGTGCCTTGGCCGCACCCCCCTGGCGCCTTGCCCATGGACGAGGTATTCGGTGTATCCCGTGGCGCCCATCAGTTGGATTTCTTTCACTATTCGGTACCTCACGTTCTCGTCCCCAATGATGGTAATCCGCTTCATACGGACTGTCTTCATTACGGATCTCTCCCTTTACTCCTCGATTTTGTGCTCCTCCATCTTGTTGTACAGCAAACGACGGTTGATTTGTAGCCGGTTGGACGCTTCCGATTTGTTTCCTTCGGACTCCTTGAGGGCTTTCTGGATCAGCCGCTTTTCTAGTTCGGCGATGGATTTGTGAAAGGGAAGGGAGAGTAAATCAAGCTCCAGCTGATGCGAGTCCCCATTGCCATGGGCGCCCGCTTTTGCCGGAAAGTGCTCTGGCATCACCACCCGGCCACGAGCCATGAGCACCGCGCGTTCGACCATATTTTCCAACTCCCGGACATTTCCGGGATAAGAATAGTTTTGCAGCATCAGAACGGCTTCATCGGAAAAGCCCACCACCCCAAACCCATTCTTCTCGCTGTATTGCCGCAAAAAATGTTCCGCCAGCGGGACAATATCGGAGCGCCGCTCACGCAGCGCCGGGATCTGGATACGTACGACATTCAGCCGGTAGTATAAATCCTCGCGAAAAACCTTTTCGCGCACGGAAGCTTCCAAATCGCGGTTCGTCGCCGCCAGCACCCGGAAATTCCCCGCAATCGTCTCCGTCCCGCCCACTCTTTCAAACGATCGTTCTTGCAATACCCGCAGCAGCTTGGCTTGTAAACTTGGCGAGATCTCTCCAATCTCATCGAGGAAAATCGTGCCGCCCTCGGCCATCTCGAAGCGCCCCACTTTGCGGCCGATTGCGCCCGTAAACGCGCCCCGTTCATGCCCGAACAATTCCGTCTCCAGCAGGTTTTCCGGCAGCGCCGCGCAATTCACCACCACAAACGGCTTGCTCTTCCGCTGGCTGTAGTTGTGAATCGCTTCCGCTACCAGCTCCTTCCCGGTCCCGGATTCCCCGCAGATCAGCACCGTCGAATCCGTCTCCGCAACCTTGCCGATCATGATGAACACATCCAGCATCGGCCCGCTGGCCCCGACCAGCCGCCCTGCTCCCGCCACATATCCCTGGCCGCTTTGCGAGTGCAACCGGATCACTTCGCGATTCAATGCCGAATGGTCCAGCGCTCTTTCGGCGGTCACCACGATCTCGTCCAGGTCGAATGGCTTGGTCACGAAGTCATAGGCGCCCAGGCGTACCGCCTCTATGGCGCTATGGCTAGAACCATAAGCGGTAATGACGATCACCGGAATGGTTGCCAGCGGCGGATGGCTGTGCAGGTATTGCAGAAATTCCTCGCCGCCCATCTTGGGCATTTTCCAGTCACTGAAGATCAGGTCGGGGCGCGCCTCGCGCAGCACCTCCACCGCGGTTGTCCCGTCATCGGCTTCCAAAATGTTGTAACCGCGCGCGCGCAGAATCTCCGCCATGGTCTTGCGGAGATTAGCCTCGTCGTCAACGATTAGGATTGTGGTGGCCATTATCTAAGCTTGAATGGTGGCTGGCTTTCCTTCACGCCCGAGAGTTCGGAATCGTGATCCTCACGTTCGTGCCCCGGCCTTCCGTGCTGTCAATCCGGATATCGCCGCCATGCGCGCGAATGAGTTCATGGGAAATCGAAAGCCCCAATCCGGTCCCCGAAGGCTTGGTGGTGAAAAACGGGTCAAAAACATGCCCGACAACGCTCGGATCCATGCCTTTGCCAGTGTCTTGGAACTCCACGCTGACCCCGTCACCGTTCTGATCCTTCTTTTCATGAGACGTCAAAGTCACCGAAAGCGTTCCACCGCCTTCCGCCATGGCCTCCAGGGCGTTCTGAATGACGTTGTCGAACACCTGGGCCATGCGGTCCTTGTCCACCACGGCCAGAAAACTCCTGCTCGGAAGATTGGTCATCAACTGCACTTGCCGGTGGAGGGCCACCTCTTCGAAGGACCGTATGCGTTCCTGCACCAGGCCCTTCAAATCCACAGGTTCCAACTGCAGATTGATGGGCCGCGCAAAACTCAGCAGCCGGTTGACAATGCCGTTCAACCGTTCGATCTCCTCCAACGCAATGAAACACGACTCCTTCACCTTCGGATCGCTGGCATCCCGCCGGCACATTTGCACGCGCAGACGTATGGTTGCCAGTGGATTACGCACTTCGTGCGCCACCCCCGCCACCAGTCTCCCGAGACTTGCCAGGCGCTCCGCATGCCGGAGCTGCGACTCGATGGTCTTCTCATACTCCATCTTTTCTTTCAGCGTCTTGCCCAGCCGGTTGATTGCCTGGACGATATGTTGGATTTCCTCGGGCTCATTTCTGGTGTCGATTCGCGAAGAAAGATTGTTTTCAAGGCTCTGCAGCCCATTCTCGATTTTGCGCACCCCTCCCTGAAGGTTCCTGATCACCAGCAGCGTCAACAACACGCTGGCAAGGGCCGCGAAAGCCAGACCTGCCGTAACTAAGTAGGCGCGAAATCGGTTGGCCCCGGGAAGATCGGCGATGCGTTTGACCACCCAAGCGCTTCCCACCGTGGAATACCCTTCCCGAATCGGAATGGCACTGATCAGAAAAAGTCCCGTGGGGTTACTAATCACACGCTCGGAACTCTGCCGGCTGCTGGCGGCGCTGCGCGCGGTCTCCAGGACCGACTGATGTTCCGCATCAGGAATGTCCCGGTTCTCCGCGGTTTCCGGAGAGGCTTCCGCGGTCGGATAAAAGTTTCCGATAAGTTTGTCGGCGGACAAGGAGTAGAAGCCTCCGCCGACGCCTTCCAGGTTTTGGGTGACCAGCCGGCTCATCAGCGCCAGCACCACCTGAGAAGTGCCGGCGCTGGGAGTATCCAGAGGAGACTGCTGACTGTTGCGGCGGGCGGAATCCGCCCGGTTTTCATATTCCTGCGCCAGATTGCGCGCCGTTTCCGCCAGGCGTTTTTTCTCACTGCTAAGAACAGCGGATTTCGTATACCGGAGGGTGGCGACAATCGCGAACGACACCGCAAGAGACAGAATCACAACCAGCGTGCCAAGCAAACTTACTTGCCAGCGAAAACTCAATCGTGACAATGAAAACTGCGAAGACAGCGGTCCACCTCTCTCCCCGTCTCCGATTACTGCATAATAGCAATTTTCCAGGAGCACCGGAGGTTCATCGTTTCCGGCGCCTAGCAGCCTCTCGATTTGATTCTGCTCCCGCGTCGGCATCGTTATGGTTGTCAGGGATGGCTCACATACCACTTCCGGCAAACGTGTTCCGCGGAATAGGCGCCTGCCAGCGCCGCTTGCGCGAACTCCGCCGCATCTTCCAAAATCGCATCCCTGTAAGTGCGTTGCGCCTGCCTGTAAAACGCGTCGCCCCACGAAGCAAGCTTGCGGACCTGCGCACGGTCCTCGGACGGCAATGTTCCATTTTCCAGCAGCCAGTGGATCCTGGAGAGCACATTCTCCGCCTGCGCCATGTCTTCCGCAACGTGCTCAGGCTCCGGCACGATGCTGGGGTGCTCGGGTGGCGGAGGAACCAGTGAAGGCAAACTGTCGTCCGACCGCAGAGTGCGCGCCATTACAATCTCCACCACTCGCGAAAGGCTGCCTGACGCTTCCGCAAATTCCTTCGCGCCCGTATAGTCCGCGGCCGCGAATCGCGCTAGCGCTTGTTCGTAAGTGTGCTTGGCCTCATCCAGAAACTGCCCAATGCCGGGAACCCGGTGCTTTATGATGTGGAGATACGCCAGAATCGCTTGAATCCGGTGCAGGCTGTCATAGGCGATGCCGATACTTCGAGCCGAATCGTTTCTGGAAAGTTCCGCGGCTTTCCCGCCGTTTTCCCGCAGCAGACGATGAAAGAAAGAGCCTGGCGCGAAAGAGGTTGAATCCTGGGCCGGGAGATTCGGACCAGGCGCACCGCTATCACTTTTAGACCATTCTCCGCGGTCGTTGGGCGGGTCTCCACCATCAGCATGGGGGTGTTCCAGGGATGCAGCATCGGTCGGGGTGGCCTCTGACTGCATCCCTGGTTTGCCTTCGCGTTTGGGGGCTGGCAAACTCGCGTACTTTCTCGAATCCAGATTCTTGACTACCGTTGCCTGCACGCAACCTGCCGGGGAATCTTCACTCTCGAGCCTTCCTTCGATTTCCACCAGACAGCCTTCGTTGACGATTGGCGCGACATGGTGTCCAAGAGCCGCGGAAAACCGAATTTCTCTACCATTGTCTAACACCATCCCTTTGAGATCGCCTTCACTATCTCGCAGGAGCTTCTGTGCCCGGCCGGAAACGAAGACCATATTGTCCTCTCAAGATCCCTGGTGGCACCGCAGCCAAAATAGGGGCTCACCACGAGAGCACAGCCGTGCAGCAAACGCCAGCCAACAAAAAGAACAAACAGAAGCGAAGAATCCGAAGCGAAACGGCCATGAACACCAAAGTGACTCCGCTGGCAACGCATCAAATGTCACGGCTGTTTGCCATGCCACGAATTATCAATCCAGCAAATGCCTTACCAAAGACAGAGAAGTTGGCGAGACGAATAACCCCTTCCGATTCTTTAGATAAAGTTGCGGCGCTCTGTTTTTAATGGCCGGAATTGCTTGAAGTGTGAAGAAAGTGCACGGCCCACGTGTAGAAAGCGAACAAAAACTCGGGCGCGCCAAGCGGTTTCTCTCTATTACAACCGTTGAAAATCGCGCCGAGAGATCAAGCAGTGCCGCCTCGAAACCATCGCAGATGCTCGTTGAACGATGAAGACAGTGAAGTTCCGGGCCCAAGAGAAGCTTGCTGGCCAGGCCGATCCCCGCGTTCGGGCAATTCCAATTTCGCATTGGAACTCCTTTTGCTCATGCTTTTCTCAGGTTCGATTCTTCTATTGCCCACATTAGGGAGGGCTCTTGGGTCACCTTGGCAATCACGCAATCTTGCACGGAGCGACCTCCAAGAGCTCTCTCCCCTCCGAAATGTCCGAATCGGACTTAAACGAGCTGTTCGCGGCCTGCCTCCCAAAACTTAAAAAGGCCGCCCAAAAAATGTTGCGGAACCCCCAGGATTCAGAGGACGCTTTGCAGGATGGCCTACTGCTCGCCTATCGGAATCTCCACCAATTTCAGGGCCGCTCTGCCTTCTCCACCTGGCTGCATAGCATCGTCCGAAATAGCTCCCGAATGCATTACCGCAAGACCAGCTCACGCGACCTGGGGCTGGTGGAACTGGCGACTCCGGAAGGAGGGCCTGATCTTTTGGAAACCAAGTGTGTTGAGCCACGGCCATCCCCCGAAGAGCTCTGCATCCAGAATGAGCGTGCGGACATTCTGCGCAAGACATCCCGGGAATTGCCGGCCAGGTATCAGATGGCGTTCAACTGTTTTCACCTGGAAGATCTGGGTGAAAAGGAAACCGCCAGGAAACTGGGCATGACTCCCAGTGCTTTGAAGGCGCAGCTTCATCGTTCCCGGCGGATGCTCACTCGAAAAATCCGCAGAACCTACCTGCCGGCAGCCGTGAAGAGCAATGCATTCTGAAAGGAAGTTCCGTGCCGCGCATCCGCCCCTCGAATTGGCAAAGCCTGCACAAGCATGCCCATGGTCACCCAAAAAGAGGAGAAGCGCACGCTTTGGCAGGAAGAATCTATGTTGGAGAACATTCACGCTGCCAGGACACGCTTGCCCCGTGCGACTCTAGTGGTCCTCCTTCGATTGAGATATTGCGAAATGGAGACGGCCAGCTCTTGCACGTCGTTCGATAACGCGGTTCACTGAAATCTCCGAATTTGATTGAAAGCTTACCTATCGTCATCTGACCTGGTGCCCCGTCGTTGAGCGCTCAGGGCTTGGACTTGAACACAGAGTCCCACTCCCTCGTTTCTCCGCCTCCTCGCCCCATTCACCGTTGAAATTCGCCGCCCGAGGCCTCGCGCGTCTGATTTGCGTCACGCCGATGTCAACAGTTTGCAAAATCCCCTCGCGAGGCCTTTTCTTTCGCTTCTCAAGCCTTACCATCGATTTCGAAATAGCCCCGCTTCCGCTGGAGCAATTCGCAGAATCAAGTTCCCTGCGAAATTCAACCTGGAAGACATTTGAATCCGTTCGAAGGAGGAAGTAATGAAGTCGCGCTTTACAAATCACATGAGTCACCTGCTCGGGTTGCTTGCTGCCCTAGCATTCTTCACCACACCCCTGCTAGCCAATGGAAATGACTCCATTCTCAAGCCCCTCAAAACCGTCGACACAATCTCCTCAACCGTTCCGGCGAACGGGGATATCAATCCTTATGGCCTCGTTCGAGTCCCGAGCACTGTCGGCAATTTGCGGGAAGGTCATTATCTGGTGAGCAATTTCAACGCGGGCTCCAACTTGCAAGGTACGGGAACCACCATCGTCGACGTTGCTCCCGATGGCACGCTTACTTTATTCGCTCAGGTCAATTCGGCTTCCCTGCCGGGACCCTGCCCGGGCGGAGTCGGTCTGACCACTGCCCTTGCCGTGCTGCGGACGGGTTGGGTCATCGTCGGTAGCCTCCCGACAACCGACGGCACATCCGCCACTGCCCAGGCCGGCTGCCTCATCGTTCTCGACAGTTTGGGAAATGCCGTGGAAACCATCCAGGGCTCGCTGATCAACGGACCTTGGGATATGACCTCGCTCGATGGCGACCACCAGGCGGTCTTATTCGTAACCAACGTGCTGAACGGCACTGTCGCCGCCAATGGCAGCGTCGTGAATCAGGGCACTGTCGTTCGCGTGAACCTCGGCGTCGCCAGGAATTCGATGCCCGTTCTTGAGTCGCTCACCGTGGTTGGCAGCGGATTCTCCGAACGCACGGATCCAGCCGCGATGGTTATTGGGCCGACGGGCTTGGGGCTCTCCCCCACTTGCAGTCACGACGCATATGACTGCGAGTCCCAATTCGGGGAAGCCGAGGCGGTTCTCTACGTTGCCGACAGCTTGAACAACCGCATCACGGTCATCACCGATCCGCTCACCCGAACCATTGCTGCCGGGTCGGGCGCGGTGCTCACCAGCGGCGGCCGGTTGAATGATCCTTTGGGCCTGACGGTCGCTCCGAACGGGCATATTCTTGTCGTTAACGGGAACGATGGCTTCCTAACCGAGATAACCCCGCGCGGCTCCCAAATCGCCAGCAAGTTAATCGACAACAATGGCATCCCTCCGGGCGCAGGCGCTCTCTTCGGCCTGGTCTTTGACCCGGAGCGCGGCGTCGTCTTTGTGGATGATGCCACCAACACGCTTAACCTTCTCCACTAAACCTGCCAACCCGGCGGCTTCGCGTCTGCCCCGGCGCGAAGCCGTCCTCTTCCTTTTCCGCGAGAATCTTGAATTCTACTCGTAGTCCAGGAGGTAATATTGTGAGAGACATTTCTTCTTCCGCTTCCGAGAGTCCTTCTCGATCGGTATCGGCTTTTCGGCGTGCGGAGGTAGTTCCCATGAACACCGTCCTGATCGTCGAAGACAGCCGCCCCATGCAGCGCACACTGCAGCGCTTGTTTGAAGCGGATTCGCTCCAGGTGCAGATTGCCGCGGATGGTCCCAGCGGGCTGGAACACTTCCGCAAACAACTTCCTTGCGCGGTGGTTCTGGATCTCAAGCTGCCGGGCATCTCGGGTAAAGAACTTTGCCGCGAATTCAAAGCCTTGGCCGCTTCGGTTCCTATCGTCATCCTAAGTGCGAATTCGGAAGTGGACGACAAAGTCCTGCTTTTGGAACTCGGCGCCGACGACTATGTCACCAAGCCGTTCAGTCCCAAGGAGCTTCTGGCGCGCGTGCGCCGCGCCATGCGCCGCAGCGGAGCGAAAGCTCCGGGAATTTCGCAGGTTGCCGCGAAGCACGTCAGCCATGAAGTGCTTGCCCTCGGCGAGGCGCGCATTGATTTTACGAGCATGGAAGCGACCCGCGGCGGGGCGCTGGTTACCCTGACCACTCAGGAATTCAAGCTGCTCAAGTATCTGGCCTCTTCCGCGGGAAGAGTAGTCTCCCGCGAAGAACTTCTCAACGAAGTGTGGGGGTACCAGAATTATCCTTCCACACGCACGGTGGACAACCACATTCTCCGCCTGCGCCAGAAACTCGAGCCCGATCCCGCCGAGCCGCGGTACCTGCTGACGATGCACGGCGCAGGGTATAAGCTCGTTTTGGAGGCCTAGCGCCCCGCCGTCCAGCGGAAGCTCTCCATCCGATACGTCATGACTACCTACCGGCTGCGTTCCCAACTCTTCATCGCTGCGCTTTTGATCATCCTTGGATTGACCGGGTCGCTTCTGCTATTCATTCGCCACACGGTGAATGTTGAAGTTCAAAAAGAAATTCGCAACGGCACCGATGAATCCGTGCGGGCCTTTGAAACCGTGCAACGCCAGCGCGAATTGCAGCTATCGCGCACCGCGGCGATGCTTGCGGAGCTGCCCACTCTCAAGGCTTTGATGTCAACGCGGCATGCGCCCACTATCCAGGATGGTTCGGAAACCTTCTGGAAACTCGCGGGCAGCGATCTCTTTGTGCTCTCGAAGTCCGATCGAGAAGTTGTGGCCCTGCACATGAACAAGCCCGGATGGTCCGCCGCCACCGCCGAGCGCGACCTCAAACGCTCCACTGATCTGGGAGAGGATGCTTCCTGGTGGTATGACGACGGTCGTCTATACTGGGTCTTCTTGCACGGCATCACGTCCGGCGCTGGGCAAACAGCCCGGCAACTGGGCCTTCTCGCCGTGGGCTATCAGGTGGATTCTGCCGTTGCCCAACAACTCGCCATCGTCGCCGGAAATCAGATCGCTCTCGCCACGGACGACACGGTGATCGCTTCCACGCTTCCTCAGCAAGACGAAGCAGCGCTGCAGCGCCGCCTGCGGTCGGGGAATTTCACCGCCAATGGGTCTTCCGGCGAGATGGCTCTCGAGACGGATCAGTACGCCTATTCTTCGGTGCTGCTGCATGGCTCATCGCCGTCACCCGTTCATTGTTACGTGATGATGCCGCTGGTGCCGGTCAACGCTTTCCTCAAACGCCTGAATTACAGCATTTTTGTGGTCTGCGGTCTCGCGGTGCTGTTTGGCGCGCTGTTGTTTGGCTTCGTCGCGCGGACCGTCACTCGCCCGCTGGACAATCTGGTCGCCGGCGTTAAAGCTCTCGCCTCCGGGGACTTCACTTACTCCATCACTCCGCGCGGGAGCACCGAGCTTGTCGAGCTCAGCACTTCGTTCGCGCGGATGCGCGGACAGCTTCTCGCACTGCAACAGCAGCGCATTGAGACCGAGCGAGTCGCGGCGCTGGCCCGGGCGGCTAGTTCCATCTCCCACGATTTGCGTCACTATCTCGCCGCCGTCGTCGCTAACGCCGAGTTTCTCTACGAGGCCGACGAACTGAAAATGAAAAAGGATGAAATCTACGAGGAGATCAAAACCGCCGCCAACCAGATGACCGATCTGATTGACTCTCTACGTGAACTTTCCTATCAGCGTCGGGCGATTACTCCCGCACCCGGCAAGCTTGTCCAGGTTATTCGCCGGGCGATTGAGGCCATCCATTCCAAGCCCGAGTTTCGAGCCGCAGGCATTGTCCTGATTTCGCCGGAAGATCTCGAGGGGATGTTCGACTCGCGAAAACTAGAGCGCGTTTTTTTCAACTTGATTCTCAATGCCTGCGAAGCGTCCCCTGCGCCGGACGCCCCGATCACCATCACCGTGAAGAGCATCGGCCAAAATTTCGAGATTCGCATCAAGGACGCCGGCACCGGCATCCCGAGGTCGGTTCGCGATACCTTGTTCGATCCCTTCGTAAGTTATGGAAAGCCCAATGGCACCGGCCTGGGATTGGCCATTGTCAGCAAAATCGTGCAAGACCATTCAGGGGCGGTCTCCGTCGAGGAATCTTCCTCGCGGGGCACGACGATTCTCGTGCGGCTGCCCTGCGCGCAGCCACCCGTCACGCAAAACGTCCAATCCGCCTTGTTTTGACTTTTATAGCTGTAGGCGCCGGACCTGCGAAACGCGGCGCCGATGCCTTTGTTTCTTAAGAGAAATTTCCGCTAACGCTGAGGATATCCAGGCGACGGCGGAGGGGTGTAATCCTGCCCATATTTGTTCTTGTGCGCCGGGGAGAAATTCGGATTTTCAGGGATGCTGATTTCACCCAGATCTTTCGTCGGGGAAGTCACGCTGACGGTTCGCGTCAAGGCCTTCAAATCCTTCGGCAGGCTTCGTTCGTACCAGACATGCATCTCGTACTTGCCGTCCGGGAGATTCGTAAAGCGAAGATTTCCCGCGCGGTCGGATACCGCGTAATAGGGCGTATCCACCGCCACCACCACCGCGCTCATCTCCGGGTGAATATTGCAAAATAGAAAACTCACGCCGACGCGGTCGAATCGCACGGAGTTGGTGGCCCCTGCTTCATACAAGCCAAGGTCGAAGCGTTTTCCATCGAACAACGAAAAAACATTGTGAAAGAACGGATCCCGGTTGGGAAAATCCACCGTGGAACCCGCGGGCACAACCAGCAGGTGCGGCTGAAAGCTCTTATTCTTTTGAACCAGTTGTAACTTCGGATGTGGTGCCCCGGCGGCCAATTCCGCGACGGAACGATCCAACGACTTCAGCCACACCACCACTTCCGACAGATCGCCCGTGTCCCCCGCGCGCTTCTCCGCCCGGGATTCGCCTCGCTTCTTTATCTCCACGTGGGCTGTGACCGTGTTCTGTTGGCCGCTCGCCACCCCGCCATACAACAGGGAAGCCAGGCAGCACATTCCCATCACCGCCGCGCGCCTCACCTTGCGAAAAACGCTCACTAAAATATGTACCCCACGCTGAAATTGGCTACGTTCGCCGTATTGGCGTTGCTGTCCAATATAAAGGTTCTCAACCTTCTATATTCCAAAGAAAAGACAAAATCAGACCGCGGCTGGTAGATGAAATTCACGAGCGCCGTTTGGTTCTTGGAGAGTAATTCGCCGAAATAAGTTCCATTGGCGCCGAAATTACGGAGGTCCGAGGCAAAGGGGTTCTCCTGGCCGAAGGCTCCATTGAACTGCAACTTCTGCGTCGCTCTGTATTTCAATTGCGCCCACCCGCCCATGGAATTCAAGCCATAGATTTCCGCTGTCGGATCGGACAACGGCTCATCCCAAAGGGCGCTTTGTCCCAATCCCCCGCCGATCCCCCCCACCGCGCGTCCCCGATAAAACTGGCCGGTGAACTCAAACAGTTTGCCGAGCGGCGCTTTCAAGTCGAGGGTCCCTGCCCAGGCATCCACGCTGCGGCTAAATCCCCAAAGCTGGCGCCCATAATAACCGCCAGCGCCAAAGGTAAAATTCTGTCCGGCGATCTTCTCTGTCCATGCCAGTCTGGTAGCGTACGCGGGTTGCCCTGATGATTCCCCGGCCGTCGGAGATCGATAGAACGTGGAGGAAGGAACTTCGCCGGTCAGATTGTCCAGAATTCCGCCTTGCACCAGAAATGTTGAGTCATCCCGCAAATTGAACTTGTGCTCCACGCGAATCTGCGGCGACCAGCTCCAAAGGTTTCCGGAATACGCCAGGGCCGGGACCGCGAGCGTAGCGATCGAAGTGGGGCTCAAAGGCGCAAAAAACAGGGAATCCTGCCCGCCGATCACGGACGTATTCGCCCAATCAAATCGAACCACACCCGTCCTGAGGCGCATGATTCCAAAGGTCGCGCCATTCTGCGTCTCGGGGAGTCCTCCCGCAAAATCAAATTGAATGTCGGCGCTGGTGCGCGCGCCGGCGATGGTTGGGCCAAACGCCTGGATTCCGATCTGGGACTGACGCACCGACGCTCCGAAAGATCCCGCGGAAGCGAGCGGGTCGGGAGGCAGGGCCAATTGCGGGAAATCCGTGTTGTCCGCGTACCCGCGAATCCCGTAGGTATTGAACAGCACGATTCCCGTCAGCCGGACCCGGTATTTCGATCCGCTCTCGACTTTGGTCTGGCTTTGTTCCGCGATCTTGGCGTCGGCGAGTTGCAGGTCTTCTTCCAGCCGCGCGATGCGATCTTCCGTGGCGCTTTGTCCCGGGGAGATTCCGGCCATCAACGGTGATGGGCCAGGAATCGCCGGCGAACTCGTCAGGGCCACGAGTTGGGATCGCGTCTGCTCAAGTTCCTCGCGCAATCCGGCGGATTCCACCTGCGCCGACTCTTGCTGCACCTTCAGGTCTTTCACCTGCACTTTGAGTGTCTGCACTTCCGACTCAAGCTGATGGAGCAACGCTCCGATCGCCGCGAGATCCGCTCTCTCCACGGCCCGAGACGTCCTGTCCGCGTCGGCACCGCCGGACCCCTGTGCGCGGGCAATGTGCGGTTGCAGGAGGAGCACGCCTAACAGCGCACTGAGTCCCGCCGCATTTTTCAAAAGGAATCTGCCTCGCATAATGTCCTCCCACAAGCCGCAGGAATTCGAACTTTGGCGAGCTCTTCTCGGTGCGTTTCAGAAAACCGGTAATCAGGCGGGCCCACCCACCTCAGTCTCGTGCATCTTTGCCTCGGAAGCAGGGCTCATCGCTTTGCGCACCATTTCCAGCAGTGTCACTCGGGAAAAGGGTATTTGGAGAAGGCGCGCGACGGCGAAGTCTTCCCGCCAATGTTTTCCGGGAACTCTGCATATCCAGTCATGAATACAACCTGAATCTTTGGACGGGACTCACACATTTTCCGGGCCAGATCTGTGCCGTTCATGCGCGGCATTTCCATCTCGGTGAGCAGCGGTTGAATCGGGCCTGGATGTTCCTCGTTCATTTTCAACGCAGCTACCCCATCGCTGGCTACCAGAACTGTGTATCCACCGGCCTTTAGGAACTCAGATGCCAGTTCTCGAACGCCAGTTTCATCCTCCACAACCAGAATCGTTTCATTTCCGCCAGGAACGCTTTTGGGTGCATTTTCACCGTCAGGGATGGCAGCAGTCGTACGTGAGAATCGCGGCGCTTTTGGCACATCGCACGCTGCGAGCTACTGCAGCTTGGCGTACTCCGCCTCGGCGCGCTTCAGGATCGGCAAGTTTGGGTCAGCCTGCTTCCAGAGGTTCAGCAACCCCTCGAGTGTTTTGCGCGCTTTTTCCTTCTCGCCGCGCGCCGCGTAATCGGAGGCCATCGTGACACGCGCCTCCAACCACCGCTGCTGCGGCTCCCAGCCGAGCGAGCTCTGGTCGGAGCGGAGCATTGCCTCATAGGAGGCCAGAGCTTCGTCGATTTTCCCGCACCGCTGGTAAGCGTGTGCCAGGGCTTCGGTTGAAAGTGCCGTGCCATTCTCTTTGCCCGACTGCTTCAACAGCTCGATCCCTTTGTCGAATTGGCCGCTCGAGGAGGCGATTTCTCCTTCGAGGAGATGCAGGTATCCCATCTGCTCCGCGCTACTCTGATCGGCGAGGGGGGTGATGACCGCGGCGAGCTTTTTCGCCTGATCCACGAACCCGGCGCGCGCGTAGGCATCGCCCAGCAACGCGCCGAAAACTGGCTTAACCTGAATTTGGCTTAGCGTGGCCATCACCTCATCGAGATTCCGGCGTTCCTCCGCCGGATCGCCTCGGCCTTCCGCCACGATCGCCAGCAGTAGGTGGACGCGCGCCTCACTGAGCGGTGAATCCTGTCCCCGCAGAAGGTCCAGCGACTGTCGCAAACGGCCCTGGGCGTTCGCGTAACGCCCGTGGTACAGGTCCAGAAAAGCCAGCGATCGCAAGCCGTTCTCGCGGCTTTGCGGTTGCCCAAGCAGCGCGGTGAATACCTGCTCGGCTTTCTGGTCCTCGCCATTCGAGACCAGAGTAAAGCCATACTCCCGATTTACGTTTCCCCTGGTCAGCCATTGTGGATCGATCTCGAAGGCGCTCGAATAAGCCTGCAAGGCCGCCGGAAAATTGTTAAGCATCTTATAAGCGGTGGCCAAGCCAATGTAAGCATGCGCGAAGTCCGGTGCTACCCGAAGGACCTCTTTGTACTGCTCGATCGCGTCCGCTTCGCGCCGGTCACTCCGCAGCAGGTTCGCATAATCAAAGCGCATCGATGTATCGTCCGGGTAATGGCTCAAGTAATCGAGGAACAGCGGATCCGCGTCGCCCAGATGGTGACGATCCTGCGTAGACCGTGCCTGGATAATCATTCGCTCCCGATCCGTGGTTCGCGACGTTAAGGAAAGGGCCTTGTCATACTCCTTTTTTCCTTCTTCCGGTTGGTTGTAAATGTAGCTGTAGTAGGCACCGCCGAGCGCCGCATGGGCCATGGCAAAATCGGGATCGCTGGCCACCGCCGCTTTGAACAATGCGCCGCCATCTTGAAATTTTCCACGACGCCACAGCGCTGTCCCATCCGCATATTGCTGCAAAGCGGTCAGCGACCTCGTAGTCACCTGGGGCAATGGCTTCCCCGCCTGGTGGATTTGGTACAGCGATTCGCCCAGCGCTTCGCGGACATCCCGCGACAATACGTCCAGCGCGTCCAGGATGTGGTCTTCTCCATTCGCGCGCTCCGTGTACGACCCCACCGTCTCCCCGGACTGCGGGTCGATCAATTGCGCGGTCAGCGCATATTCTTGTCCGGTTCGGGTGATGCTGCTCACGATTAGTCCGCGGATACTTTCGCGCTGGCAGATTTCCCGTCCGAGCGACGGGGTGATCCGCGCGTTCGATGGTTTCCCCATGCGCTCCAGCGCGGAATCGCGCCGCAATTGCGGGAATACGTTGGTGTATCGCGACTGCTCGATGCTGATGCTGAAGGCCGTCGTCAAAGCGGTGTCGAACCTTGGATCGCCCGTCTGATTCTCGAAATCGGCGATCAGCACGGAATCGCGCGAGTGGAACGAAAACGCGGCGCGCCCGTGGGTCAGCCAATAGGCGCCAACCGCGAGCAGGGCCACCACTGCGCCAAGCGAAATCCAAACCGGCGTGCGAATCCCGCGTTTTGTGCTGGCGGATTCGCGCGCTTCCGTCTCTGTAGTGGCCCGGGCACTCGGCGCCACGGGCGGGGTGGCCACTTGCGTTTGGATCTTGTCGGAAATTTCAGCCCCTGGGCGGTGTCCGTTTGGGAATTCAACCGGCATCAGGAACCGGTAACCCCGCCGGGGAAGGGTCTCGATGTAGCGAGGGGCCTCTGCGCTATCGGAAAGGGCATCGCGCAGTTTGCTGACCGCGGTGTTCAGTCCGGTCTCAAAATCCACGAAGGTGTCGCCGGGCCACAGGCGCTTCTGTAACTCCTCGCGCGTGACCACTTCCCCCTGGCGTTCCGCAAGCAGCGCCAGCACGCGTAGCGGCTTATCCTGAAGCCGCAACCGCGAGCCGTTCTTGCGCACTTCACCTGCAGCCAGGTCCACAACGAAAGGACCAAACTTGAGCTTCAGAGGTGTGGGTGTCTGCTCCATGGCGATTCCTTCAGGGGACACCTGCGGATTTGGGGGATTCTAGCACGGAACTAGTACCCTGAATTCACAAATATGTAAACGCGCTAACCCTTGCTTTATCAGATATCTACCCGATAAGACTTAGTAAAGAACAAGATTTTCTCCAGTCCATTGACCCTCCACCTCTTTCCCCGCAAACTCCCGCCCACTTGTCCCCAGGAGTCCGTAGTTTGTGGAACCGGTCGTCCCCATCACTTGTGAAGAAGATCTTCAGCGGTGGCCCTGGGAAAGACTGAAACGAGAACGCCAACTTCTTGCCAGGGAGATCAGTGCGCGAGAGTCAGCAGCAATAAAAGAGTTTGCGTATTGCAGCGAATTAGTGAAATGCGAAGGAGACACTGCATGAACATCAAATCCAACCACCCAGGCACGGCGCGATTTGCTAGATATGGTTACGCGCTGGTTGGCTTCCTCATGGTGTGTTTCTGGCAAACTTCCCCAGTGGGCGCCCAGGCGTCGGTCGCGATCGCCGACTCCAGTACTCCCGTGACCCTGACTACCAACAGCACGGGTTCTGCCTCCACCTATGTCTTGAATGCCGATGCCTCGGTCAGCGTGCTGCAGAACGCTGGCCTTGTCGCTGGTGGGGGATGTGGCCCTCTCCTGAGCGGCGGAGTCAGTGTGTCTCAGTCGGCGATTGTTTTCGATCCGTCCAGCAGCCGCCTCTATGCCGTGATCGAAGCCGATTCGTCCACAGGCTCAGGTCTCGGCACAATGGTGACCTACGCGTCCTTCGCCGCCAACGGCACCTGCACTGCGGGTCCAGCGGTGCAAGTCTCCACCGTCGGGTTCTCGCCCGTGCAGATCGCTGTCGATTCCTCGCAGGAAATCGTCTACGTCCTCCAGGCGACCCAGGGCGGTAGCCCGGACACTCTCTATGTTCTGAGCCTCCCGTTGTTCACGACGTATAATTTGCTGAATCCCCCACCGCAGGTCTACCTCGATTACTCCGCCACGTACGGCCCACTTACTTTGGATTCCACCACACACCGCCTATACATCAATGACTTCGGAACTTCGACGAATTTGCCTCCTGGCCTCAACCCCTCGCCGGGCTTCTTCGTCTACGATCCAACCAACAGTTTGACCGTCACCAACAATCTTCAGCATGTATTCGGCTACGCGACCTCGCCCACCGCGACTGTACCGCTCAGCGCTCAGGCGCTGCTGGTCAATTCAAATTCAGGTGACTTGATTCTCGTCAACCAAAACATTTCCATCTCTAGTGGTGCGGGCCCCACATTCCAAACCACGCCCTTCACGATCCTGCACACCACTGCTGCGGGCTTCAGCTTTTTCTCGAACACACTCACGGGCCCCCCCGGCATTTCTCCCAGCGTCTACATTCAGCCGGGAGCCAGCGGCATCACGGTCCTCGGCCCAGCCAGCAACGCTTCCATCTTGGGCTTTTCAGCGACCGGCGGAGCGGATATAGATACCGCCCACGGAATCATCTACCGCTACGCCTACGACGTGACTTCTTCGAACTCCTACAGCGCCAGTCTCGTTCAGAGCACGGGTGCGCTAATCAGCTACAACCTTTCCACCCAAAAGGACACCCAGTTGACCAACACCGCCGTTCCATTCGCCAATGTTTATCCGCAACCGAATATCGTCCCGTGGGACCAGCTCACCTTCGACCCGCAGAGCGACAACGTGGTCCTCGCCGCTCCCGGTGCGGTGGGTGTTTCAAGCTCGTTGGCGTGTTCCACGGTATCTGTTCAACAGGTTCTGGGAGGTGGGACAACCTACTCCACCGTTGGCACTCCCGCAGTGAACTTCTCCTCCGGCTATGCCTACGATATCCAAACGGTATACCCCAACACGGCCCTTTACTACGTGGCGCCTCCTACATCTTGTGTCTCCTCCACCCTCATTTTGAGTCCCTCGTCCCTTCCGCCCGCAACTGCGGGGCAACCCTATGGCCCGGTTGCCTTCAGCGCCTCCGGCGGAACATCGCAAACCGGCCTGGCGTTTGGCGCTTCCGGTCTGCCGCAGGGAATGGCGATGTCCACCAGTGGGAGCCTGGGAGGAGCACCAACTACGATCGGCCCCTACGAAGTCACCGTGACCGCTACGGACACCGAGGGAGACCAGGGTTCGGAGATCCTGCCGCTTCAAATCAATTGCCCCACCATCACCGTTGGACCGACTCCACTTCCTGCAGCTGTCCAGGGCGTTTTCTATAACGTTGTATTCACTTCCAGCGGCGGGATAGGCGGAATCACATTCAACGCTTTTGGTCCATTCCCTAGCGGAATTTCCTTCAACGGCACTGGGCTATCCGGTACGCCAACGGTAACAGGTTCATTTTCGGTCGGTATCCAGGCCACGGATGCGAATGGCTGCAAATCCGTCAACACGATTCAAAATCTGAACGTCGCGGCTCCGCAATTTTCCATGTCGCCGGTCTCCGTGCACGGGGCTCCCAACTGCCCAGCGCCGGGCCCCGGCTTTCCAACAGGGCTGGTGCCGACGGTGATCATCAACGGTGTCTCCTACTATCAGGTGAACGTGAACCTCTTCAATAGTGGCAACGTCGCGGCCAACGCCAACCTGACCTCTGCCATATTATGGAAAATCCAGGACGCCAACCCGTCCGCTCCCGGCGTGGGCATCTTCCCCATCATATTCAACAACCCCGGAACGATCTTGGAGCCTGGAGGCTGCGTCTCGCTTACTTTTTACTACCCAACTGTTGCCTTCACTTCGGTCAGTGTTCCTGGCGGGTTTACGGAAGCCAATGTTCCACAACCTCTATTTATGTCGGGAACCTTTTCGGCGCTCACAAGCATTGGGGCTCTTAACGGAACCTGGTCGTTAACCGATCGGAAGGTTTATCTCAGTTCAACGCTCTGCTGCACCGGGGGCTCTGGGGGATTCCTGGCTCAGAGCTCAATCCCAATCCAAATCCCGGCGGTGGCACGGCGGTGGGCGGGAATCCATAAGAGATCCGCGGCAAGTTGCAAGTCGTACAGCACGGAATTCAGAACCGGAGGAAGTCATGAATCGAAAACGCATCATGCAGTTCTTGTTGGGAGTCGCGGCGGTGGTTTTGCTGGCGCCGCTGGCGAGCGCCGACACGCTC
The DNA here is from genome assembly GCA_963781995.1 of uncultured Acidobacteriota bacterium. Lineage (GTDB taxonomy): Bacteria > Acidobacteriota > Terriglobia > Acidiferrales > UBA7541 > Acidiferrum. Next base: position 709,173 of record CAWAHR010000001.1, read on the forward strand.
AGTGTCACGCTAATGATGCAGGACATCACCGTAGTGCAGGGCACGACCTTGGTCCAGTTTTTCGGGACCATCACCAACCCGATCACCGCGACGGACACGATTTATCTGAACAGCGACCAAGCGAGCATATTCTCACCACTCATGAATGTGACGGTGGATGATTCACCGTTCGCCTACAACGCCCCAACTTACCTCGCTCCGGGTTACACCAGTGGATTGATTGAGCTGTTTGATGTGAACCTTCCTGCAGATCTTGGTACCGGAAACTACTCCGGCGTCTTCACCATTCTTGGCGGCGCGGACGGCGGTGCCTATACCGCGTTTGACGATCTGGTTGACGTCAATTATTCCGTGACCGTTAACGCTCCAACCACGGCCACTCCGGAGCCAGGATCGCTCCTCTTCCTTGCCTTTGGTCTTGCTGGTTTGGCGGCGCTGGGCAAAACGAAGAAGCTGGCCGCGACTTGAAATCACCCGGCTCAAGCGAGTGCTCTATTCAAACTTCCCGCCGCAGGTCCCCGAAGACCTGGGACGGATTGGTGTCAGTAGTGGATTTTCTTTTCCTGCTGCTTCCAGAGAGAGAAAAGTTCTAGCGATTCTTCGCGGAGAAGCTGCTGCATGGGCAGGCGGCGTTCTGCGTGTCCGAGCTTCAGCTCGTCGTAGATAAACGCATCGTCAAACCCTACTGCGGCAGCATCCGCGGCTATGCAGGCGTAAAACACTCGCGCTGGCCGCGCCCAGTAAATGGCGCCCAGGCACATCGGGCAGGGCTCGCAGGTAGTGTAAAGGTCGCAGCCTGCAAGCTGGAAATCCCCAAGGGTGAGGCAGGCTTCGCGAATGGCCACCACTTCCGCATGAGCGGTGGGGTCATTTGTGGTGGTGACGCGATTGACGCCTTCCGCTACCACCCGGCCATTCTTCACGATGAGCGCGGCAAACGGGCCGCCCCCTGCGGTGCGGACGTTTTCCATCCCCAAAGCAATCGCGCGGCGCATGAATTCTACGGACATAATAGAACTTTCCCGTTTCAGGGTGCCTTTACCACCCTCAAATATCAATATCAATGTATCGCTGCTGTTCATTCGCAGAATGGCGCGAATTTGTGGCGAGGGGTGCGCTACAATCACTCGAAATCATCGCGACGCATGGCGCCGCCGCGCCCGCGGTACCTACGGACGGACATGGAAAACCGCCAGATCGGAAAATCAGTTCCCCGCAAAGAAGGCCGCGAAAAGGTCACCGGAAGCGCGCGCTATGTGGACGACCTCTCTTTCCCGGAAATGATTCACGGGGTGACCGTGCGCAGCCACGCCGCGCGCGGGAAAATTTTGGGCATCCGCTTTGGTGAGGGAATTCCCTGGGATGAGTTCACCATTGTTACCGCAAAAGACATCCCCGGAAAAAACTGCGTTGCTCTGCTGATTGAGGATCAGCCCTGCCTCGCGGATCAATTCGTGAATCATCCCGAAGAGGCGATCATTCTACTTGCGCATCCCGACAAATATCTACTGGAAGAAGCGCGGCGAGCGGTGCAGATCGAAATCGAACCGCTTCCCGCCGTTTTCACCATCGAAGATTCGCTTTCCGGAAAACAAGTAATTTGGGGCGAGGACAATATTTTCAAGGCCTATCGCGTCGAAAAGGGCGATGTTGGTACGGCCTGGGCCGCCGCCGAGTTCATCGTCGAAGGCGAATACGAAACTGGCGCTCAGGAGCAGCTGTACATCGAGCCGCAAGGCATGATCGCCCGCGCAAATCCGGAGGATGGCGTCACCGTGTGGGGATCATTGCAATGTCCTTACTATGTGCACAAAGCGCTGGTGCTGCTCTTCGGCTTGCCCAAAGAAAAAATCCGCGTGGTGCAAACGGAAACGGGCGGCGGCTTTGGCGGCAAGGAAGAATACCCCTCCATGATCGCCGGGCATGCGGCGCTGCTGGCCTGGAAATGCGGCAAGCCGGTGAAAATTATTTACGACCGCGCCGAAGACATGGCCGCAACCACGAAACGCCATCCCTCGCGCACGCGAATTCGCAGCGGCCTCACGCGCGAAGGCCGGCTCTTAACGTTGGAAATCGACTTTACACTCGATGGCGGCGCGTATGAAACGCTTTCGCCGGTGGTGTTGTCGCGCGGCACCATTCACGCCGGGGGGCCGTACGCTTGCCCCAACGTGCGCATTCAGAGCCGCGTGGTGGCCACCAATGCTCCGCCGCACGGCGCGTTTCGCGGCTTTGGAGCGCCGCAAAGCGTGTTCGCGCTCGAACGCCATCTGGACCGCGTGGCCGCCGCCGTGGGCCTGGCGCCGGAAGAGCTGCGCCGCCGCAATTTCATTCAGCAGGGAGAAACGCTGGCTGTTGGGCAAGTCGTGCGCGAAAAAGTGGAGATGGGCAAGCTGCTGGATCGTGCGCTGCAGCTGAGCGAATACCCTGAAAAGCGCAAGCGGTTTGCAGAAGAAAATTCTCGCGGCGCAATCAAGCGCGGAATCGCCTTTGCCGCGTTTCTCCACGGCGCTGGATTCACCGGTTCGGGCGAGGAATATCTGGCCTCGGAGGCGCTGGTTGCGGCAACCCGCGATGGCGGTGTACGGGTCCTCGCGGGCAGCACGGAGATGGGACAGGGAACCAATACAATTTTCGCGCAGATTGCCGCGGAAGCGCTGGGCATCGAATGCGAGCAAATCGAAATTCTGCAGCCCGATACTTCGCTGGTGCCCAACAGCGGTCCAACCGTCGCGTCGCGAACCACGATGATTGTGGGGAAGCTTGTGGAGGACGCGGCGCTGGCGATAAAAGGATTGTTGTTAGATTCAGGCTTTTTACGAGTTGGATACGCCGCAAAAGATTTCGGCATTGCGTGCCGGCAGTACATCGACAAGTTTGGCGCTTTGCAATCGCTGGTGAAATACCAGCATCCTCGCGATTTGCATTGGGACGACGGAAAATACCAGGGCGATGCCTACGGCGCGTACGCCTGGGCCGTGTACGTCGCCGAGGTTTCCGTGGACACCCGCACCGCCGAAGTTCGCGTGGAGGACTTCGTCGCCGTGCAGGAAGTGGGAAAAGTGATCAATCCGGTTCTCGCCGGGGGGCAAATCGAGGGCGGTGTCGCCCAGGGAATCGGCTTCGCGCTTTATGAAAATGTGGTCTGGCAGGAAGGCCGCATGATCAACGGGCAAATGACTAACTACATCATGCCCACCTCGATGGACGTTCCGCCGATTCGCGTTTTTTTCGAAGAGCTTCCTTACGCCCGTGGTCCCGCTGGGGCGAAAGGCATCGGAGAGCTTCCGCTGGACGGAACCGCGCCGGCGATTGCCAATGCCATCGCGCAAGCCACCGGCGCGAACGTACGGCAGATCCCCATCCTGCCCGAGAAGCTGATGGAGATGCTGGAGAGCGTGCATGCTTGAGCCCACTCACAAAATCCGTGTGCGGTGCGAAATCAACGGGATAGTGATGACGCTAGAGTCGCATCCGATGTCGCGTCTGCTGGACGTCTTGCGTGAACAAGCCGGGCTGACCGGAACGAAAGAAGGTTGCGGCGAGGGTGAGTGCGGAGCCTGCTCGATTGAGATGGACAACGAGCTCGTCAACAGTTGCCTGGTCCCGCTGCTGCAGGCGGATGGAGCGAAAATCAGGACCATCGAGGGAGTCGCCGAATTCACAAAGCTGAATGCGGTGCAGCAGGCGTTTTTGACTTACGGCGGAGCGCAATGCGGTATTTGTACGCCAGGAATGATTCTCGCCGCGTTGAATCTGTTGTCGCGGAACGCGCAGCCGACAGAAAGGGAAATTCGTGAAGGCCTCGCCGGGAATCTCTGCCGGTGCACGGGCTACACCAAGATTTTCGAATCGGTTGTTGCGGCGTGCCGCAGCTTGAGGCCGGATTCATGAGGTCGTATGTCCCGGGATATCAAATGGAAGCGCCACGGACTCTCGCGGAAGCTCTGGAACGCATGGCCAGCGAGCCCGCTACGTGGAAGCCCTTTGCGGGTGGGACGGATTTGATGGTGCAGCTCGAGGCCGGAAAACTCCCGCACTGCAAGTTTCTGAGTATCTGGAAGCTTCCGGAATTGCGCGGTATCACGGTGACACCCGAGCATGTGACGCTGGGCGCGCTGACCACCTATTCGGAAATCCGGCGGCACGAAGTGATTGCCCGTGAATTTCCCCTGCTGTGCCGAGCGGCCGCGGAAACCGGCAGCGTTGCCACGCAAAACCGCGGCACCATCGGTGGAAACATCGCCAACGCCTCGCCGGCGGCGGATTCCCCTCCCGCGCTGCTCGTTTATGATGCGGAGCTCGAATTGGTCTCGGCGCGGGGCGCGCGCTGGGTGTCCTATCAAGGCTTTTGGAAGGGCTACAAGCAGATTGGGCTGCGGGAGGATGAACTCATCCGCGGGATCCGCGTGCCGCGCGGAAAAAACAGTTGGAAGCAGTTTTATCGCAAGGTAGGGACTCGACGAGCGCAGGCCATCTCGAAAGTTTGCTTCGCTGGCGGAGCGCACATGGAATCCGGGCGTATGGCGGACGTACGGATCGCCTTGGGCAGTGTGGCGCCGATTGTTTTGCGTGCCACTCAGACTGAAAAAGTGTTGCGCGGAGAAAGATTAACTTCGGCGCTTGTGCTTGCTGCGCAACAATCGCTCGCGCGTGAAATCGCTCCCATCAATGACATGCGGTCCACCGCTCACTACCGCCTTTGCGTTGCCCAAAATCTCCTCGCCGAGTTCTGCGAGAGCCTGACGGCTTGAAGAGCATGCCAATTTCCGCGCAATCCTCGGGCAACTTCATCGGCGAAATGGACCTCATCGTTCGTGGCCGGCGCGTGCTCGCGCCCGATGGCGAACGGGCCGCGGCGATCTACATCCGACGCGGAGTGATCGCGGGAATTTCTGAATTTGCGGATGTCCGCCCAGGAGTTCCCGTTTACGAAGCCGGCGATCTGGTGGTGATGCCCGGCTTGGTTGACACCCACGTACACATCAACGAACCGGGGCGCACGGGATGGGAAGGATTTTCCACCGCGACGCGAGCGGCGGCCGCGGGTGGCATCACCACGTTAATCGAAATGCCGCTGAACAGTATACCCGCAACAACCAGCCTGGCCGGCTTTCAGGCGAAACTTGCTGCCGCATCCGGCAAACTCCGGGTGGACACGGGTTTCTGGGGCGGTGTTGTCCCCGGTAACGCGCGCGACCTGCGTGGCCTCTGGGATGCCGGATGCTTCGGGTTCAAATGCTTCTTGGTCGACAGCGGCGTGCCGGAATTTGCCAGCGTCTCTGAAAGTGATCTCCGGGAGGCACTACCCGTGCTCGCAAAGATGGCGGCGCCGCTCCTCGCGCATGCCGAACTCCCCAGCGCCATCGATCTCTCTGCAAAGCGTCGCGCTCCCGATGCATCGGCCCGCGCCTACCAGACCTGGCTCGAGTCACGCCCGCGCGAGGCGGAGAATCATGCCGTTGCGTTGCTTCTGTATCTCAGCGCGCGTCACGACGTGCGGATGCATGTGGTGCATCTCTCCTCCACCGACTCCATTCCCGTTATTCAAAAGGCGAAAACGAGCGGTGCGCAAATCACTGTTGAGACTTGTCCGCACTATTTGACTTTCGCCGCGGAAGAAATTCCCGACGGCGCGACGCTCTACAAATGCGCGCCTCCCATCCGCGAGCGAGAAAATCGCGAACGGTTGTGGACCGCCCTGCGCGATGGGACCATCGACATGATTGCCACCGACCACTCGCCATGCCTGCCTGAAATGAAGCGCAAGGAAAGCGGCAATTTTATGGATGCGTGGGGCGGGATTGCTTCGTTGCAACTCAGTCTGCCGGCCGTGTGGACGGAGGCGAAATCGCGCGGCTTTTCACTGGCGCACCTCGCCAAATGGCTCTGTTCGGGCCCCGCGCGGCTCGCAGGCCTCGAAACACAAAAGGGGACTATCGGCGTGGGCGCCGACGCCGATCTCGTCATTTGGAACCCCGAAGGGCAGTTCCATGTTGATTCTGCGAAGCTTCAGCACCGCCATAAACTGACACCCTATGCGGGACGCAACCTTATGGGTATAGTCGAAGCCACTTTCCTGCGTGGGACAAAAATCTTTGAGCGCGGAGAATTCTGCGCCGCTCCCACAGGGCAGGTGCTGCTTCGAGGCCAGCGATGAAGGATTTCACACAACTCGCCGATCTTGCCGCCGAACGCCTCGGTGGCCGCGTGCTCGCCGCTAACGACGATTTCTTCGCGCCCAAGGAAAATCTCCTGAAGGAATCGAAGCCCGTCTTCATCGAAGGGAAATACACCACCCGCGGAAAATGGATGGATGGCTGGGAGACGCGGAGGCGGCGCACGCCCGGTCACGATTGGTGCATCGTGCGGCTCGGCCTGCCGGGCGTGATCCACGGCATTGTGGTGGACACCAGCTTTTTCACCGGCAACTATCCGGAGCGATTTTCGCTGGAAGGATGCGACCTTGGCGAGCGCCACCCCTATAAGGGCGAATTGAAAAGCTTGCGCTCTGAAAAGACAAGCTGGACGCCGATTTTCCCGGAAACGCCGCTCAAGGGCGATTCGCGAAATACTTTCCCCGTGGAAACCGCTTGCCGCTTTACCCATGTCCGCTTGAAAATCTATCCGGACGGCGGGGTCGCCCGCCTGCGCGTTCATGGAGAAGCGCTGCCCAACGCCAGCCACATCGCCGGCAGCGAGATCGATCTGGTCGCGGTGGAAAATGGCGGAAGCGTGGTGCTTTCCAGCGACCAGTTCTATGGGTCCCCACGCAACCTACTGATGCCATATCGTGCCAAAAACATGGGCGACGGTTGGGAAACCAAGCGCCGGCGCGGTCCCGGAAACGATTGGGTCATCCTGAAGCTGGGCGTCCCGGGCGCAATCCATCGCATTGAAGTGAACACCGCACACTTTAAGGGAAATTTCCCTGATTCCTGCTCGCTGGAATCGGCTGTTTTCAGGAGTGTTGAGTGGGATGCCGCCCTCGCCGCGTCGCTCACCTGGGAGAATTTGCTGCCCAAAGCAAAGCTCAAAGCCGATCGCCTCCACGTGTTTGGCAAACTTGCCCACGCCAACCTTGCCACGCATGTACGTTTTCAGATCTACCCCGACGGGGGCGTCAGCCGCTTGCGCCTGTTCGGGCGCGCGGAAATCGCGGCGGACCGCGCCAAATCGCTGGATCGATTCAATGGCCTGCCTCGCCGGCGAGCCATCCGGGCTCTGCTCGATTGTTGCGGTTCCAAGAAATGGGCCGCGCAGATGGCGGAGCACCGGCCATTTGGAAACGAATCGGAACTCCTGGAAGCCGCTGACAAACTCTGGCTGTCATTGGAAAGCAAAGACTGGCTCGAAGCATTTGGTCACCATCCACAAATTGGAGAAACGCGCGCAAAGGCAAAACAATCGGCCACCGCCCGACGCTGGTCGGCGGGAGAGCAGTCGGCCGCGCAAGCCGCCGCGTCCGAGATGCTCGCGGCATTGGCCGAGGGAAACCGCGACTACGCTTGGAAGTTTGGCTATATCTTCCTGATTTGCGCCACAGGCAGAAACAGTGAGGAGATTCTGAAAGCCCTGCGGCAGCGAATGTGCAACAATCCCGAAATCGAATTGCGGGTGGCGGCGGAAGAGCAACGCAAAATCACGCGGCTGCGCCTGGAGAAACTACTCGGATAATGAGCCATCTCACCACCCATGTCCTGGATTTATCCTTGGGCCGCCCGGCCGCAAACGTCCCGGTTAATCTGGAGGCGAAATCCGCAGATGGCACGTGGGCCGAAGTGGCTCGGGGTTCCACGGATGCGGATGGACGGCTGCGCGATTGGGCAGCGGCCAAAACGCTGCCCGCGGGAACCTACCGCTTGATTTTTGACACGCGCGCCTATTTTGCGGCGCGCAAAACCACCACTTTGTATCCGCAAGTGCTCATCGTGTTCGAAGTGGAAGAGGATCAGGAGCACTACCACATTCCGCTGCTTCTAAGCCCTCATGGATATTCCACGTATCGCGGGAGTTGATCGATGGCCATCCGTCTTGGCGAAAACAACTATGGCAAACAGCGCGTCCGCATCCTGCAGGTCACGCGGCACGCCGACCGCCACGACATTCGGGAACTGACGATTGGAATCCGCCTGGAAGGTCAGTTCGAAGCCGCGCACACGCGTGGCGACAATCGCAAGATTCTACCGACCGACGCGATGAAAAACACGGTCTACGCGCTGGCGCGGCGGCACCGCATCCAAACGCCCGAAGCGTTTTGCTTGAAACTTGCGGAGCATTTTCTGGAACACCATCCACAGGTCACCCGCGCCCGCATCGACGCTGCCGAGGCGCTCTGGGTGCGCCTCCCCTTCGGAGAAAAAGCGCATCCGCACACCTTTACCCGGTCCAGCGATGAAAAACGCACTGCCGCGGTCAGCAGCACCAGGGGTGAAAAAACATTTCGCGCCGGCTTGCACGGTTTGGTAGTTCTAAAAACCACCGACTCGGCTTTTGAGGGGTTCTTGCGGGACGACTACACGACCCTGAAAGAAGACCGCGACCGCATCCTCGCCACGGTGATTCGCGCAGACTGGCTTTATCGTGGCGCCGCCGATTTTGAATCCACGTGGCACGGTGTCCGGCAAACTCTTCTGGAAACATTCGCTGAACATGACAGCGAATCGTTGCAGCAGACCCTGTATGCGATGGGCGAGGCGGCGCTCCAGAAGTTTGCGAGCCTTCGCGAAATCCATCTTTCCCTGCCGAACAAACACTTCAATCTTGTCGACTTGTCGGCGTTCCGGATGGACAATCCCAAGGAGATTTTCCTTCCCACCGATGAGCCCCACGGCCTGATCGAAGCCACTCTCCACAACGACTGATCCACCCTGCTTACTTTCTGCCATCCAGGATTTTCACAAACGAAGCGCCGCGAAATTCCTCCGGCGTCAGCCCCGTGAGCGTCTGAGCTTCCTCTGCGCCGATTGCGCCGCAATTGATGGCCCGCAAGAAATAATTCAAGAGTCCCTGGCCGGTTGCCGCATCGTCGAAAACCTCTCCGACCAAGGTCGCTTGCGCCGCCTTGGCGATGAAATTGCGCAGCCGCTCCGCCGCCGCGTCCAGGCTTCCCAGAAAAAACGAATATACCGCGGCGTATCGCGTGACCAATTGTGCGGGATGCAGGTCCCAACCCTGATAGAAACCGTTCACCAGGGAATGCTGAATATGCTGAAAATGCAGCTTCCACGCATCATGAACTGCGTGGCAATTCTCCTCAAGCTGCTTGTCCGTAAGCGGCGCGGCATTCTTCTCGGCGTGGTGCACGGCGACCGGCAGAATATTGGTTGCCCCGTCGGAAAGCCAAATACCCGTTCCGGAGTACGCAACTTGCATCACCTCTCGCGCGAAGTCGCACGCAAAATGCGTCATGTGTTGATGGGCAGCGGTGATGCCCCGCCCGGCGGTGTAATCGTAGGTGCCGAAATGCGCGGCCACGCAACGGCCTTGCGCGGCGGCAGCAAGCGGCAACAGCTGCACCTGACCGCGCTGGTCGAAAATGGATTGCGGCGTTTCAATCATCAATTCGATTTGCAGAGTGCCTGGCCCCAGCCCCAAAGCGGATTCCAGGCACAAGCAGACACCGGCAAGCGCCGCGGATTCCTCGGGGAGGTTTACCTTTGGAAGCGTGATGAAAAAATTGCTTGGCAGCTTCCCTCCGGTTTTCCCCAGCAGTTCCGTCAGAAAAATATCCAGCGTCCGAATGCTGCGGTCACGCAGCTCCTCGTTAAACGGCTTGATGCGAAGCCCGATGAATGGCGGCAAACTCCCGGCCTGCATTCCCGCGGCTAATTCGTCGGCAGCACAGGCGGCGTAGCGATCTTCTTCCTCATCGGGACGATTGCCGAAGCCATCTTCAAAATCAATGCGAAAATCCTCCACGGGCTCGCGGCGGAGCTTCTCGCGCACGCGTTGATAAACCGTGTATGCGAACCAAGCGAAACGATGCTCCTTCCGCACGGCCTCCGGGTTCGCCTGAATCGACTTACCGAGGGCGTTGGAGTCGGGCGACCCTCCCAATTGCTGGTAACCTAGCAGCTCGATGGCCCTGGCAAACGTAACGAAGTCCGCAGCGTATTCTTCCAGCCACGCAAGGGCTTTCTCGCCCATCCGGGCCGCTGTATCCGCCCGAAACAGATGTGCCCCGCCATACACTGTGTGGACCGGTTGCCGGTCGCCCCGTGGTCCGGGGTACCGCGATGCGAACGCCTCATGCGCCCGTCGAAGTGGCGCGGCGATGTCCTGCAGGGAATCTGTTGCGAGCGACCTCTTCACCATGTTCTCCGATTCTCAAGACCAGGCGAGGGCCTTCCATGACCTGGTGCGTGCTTCCTCAGAATTTGATAACAGAATACAGTTCTTTAAGAGTGGAACGAAGCTCCTCATTGACGGGGCGCCCTGGCAATCCAGGAGAATCAAAACAAGAAATAGCGCTGCGCAAGAGGCAAAACACTTGCCGGTTCGCAGGTAATCCGCTTGCCATCCACGCGTACTTCGTACGTTTCGGGATCAACTTCAATGTTCGGGGTGGCGCTGTTGTGCAGCACATCTTTCTTCCCGATGCGCCGGCAATTGCCCACCGGACGGATCATCTTTTTCAGGCCCAGCTTTGCGGGCAATCCGGCGGTCATCGCGGCTTGCGACACAAACGCAATCGCGGTCGCCGCTGTCGCCGCGCCAAAACTTCCAAACATCGGGCGATACAATACAGGCTGCGGCGTGGGGATGGACGCGTTTGGATCGCCCATCGCGCTCCAGGCAATGAATCCGCCTTTCACCACCATCTCCGGTTTCGCGCCGAAGAATGCCGGCTTCCACAGCACCAGGTCGGCAAGTTTTCCCGGCTCGATGGAGCCAATGTCCGATGCCATTCCATGCGTAATCGCCGGATTGATGGTGTATTTGGCCACGTAGCGTTTCGCGCGCTGATTATCGTTGCGCGGAGAATCCTCGCCCAGAGCGCCGCGCTGCACTTTCATTTTGTGCGCCGTTTGCCAGGTGCGCAGCACGACTTCCCCGACGCGTCCCATCGCCTGCGAATCGCTGGAAATCATGCTGATCACCCCCAAGTCGTGCAGAATATCTTCGGCCGCGATGATTTCCGGACGGATGCGACTCTCGGCGAACGCCACGTCCTCTGGTACTTGCGGATTCAGGTGGTGGCAGACCATCAGCATGTCCAGATGTTCGGCAATCGTGTTCACGGTGAACGGCCGCGTGGGATTCGTCGACGAAGGCAGAATATTCGGGAACGACGCAATGCGGATGATATCCGGCGCATGGCCGCCGCCGGCGCCTTCGGTGTGATAGGTATGGATGGCCCGGCCGGCATCGGTACTACTTGGTTACAAATGGAGCACTAATTTCCCCTTGATAAATCGCCCAGGTGTGCTACACTATTTTTGCGCTTAATGCTTCGGTTGTGTTGTGCGGTCCCTCTGGTTTTGACCTTCTGAGACTCCCCGCCCTACGTTTCCTCCGTTCGTTCTTAGCGTAATTTAAAATAAGACTGGCAATGGAGATTGCCGCGCTTGCGCGACTATTCGTGTGCTCCGCCGCTCTCTCCGCCAGCAAGAAAGCAAAATGCAAAGTTTTTCAGAACTCTCTCTATCTCCTTCTTTGAAGGAGCGACTCATCGCGGCGCGTTTTTCCACCCCAACTCCAGTGCAGGCAGCGGCCATTCCGCAAGCGCTGGAAGGCAAGGACGTCATCGCCACCGCGCAGACCGGAACCGGCAAAACGCTCGCGTTCCTTCTGCCCATCATGGAAAAGCTGTCGCAGTTGAATACCCCGGGAATCGCTGCGCTCGTTCTGGTGCCGACTCGGGAACTCGCCATGCAAGTGGTCGCGCAATATGACGCCCTACGTGCCAAGCAGTCGCAACCCGCGGGACTCGTCGTTGGGGGCTTGCCCGAAGGGCGGCAACTCGACGCCATTCGCCGGGGTGCGCGGCTCGTTGTGGCAACTCCCGGGCGCCTCGAAGACTATCTCGACCGCCGGCTGGTCTCCTTGAGCGGCGTCAAGACCCTGGTTCTCGATGAAGCCGATCGTATGTTGGACATGGGCTTCCTTCCTGCCATTCGCCGCATCGTCGGCGTGTTGCCCAAGGAACGCCAGACGCTGTGCTTCTCTGCCACGATGGAAGGCGCCATGGCGCAACTCGTGCGCGACTACACCAGAAACCCCGTCCGCCTTTCGTTCGGCTCCACTTCCAAGCCCTCGGAAAATGTGCGCCTCCAGGCTTTCGAAGTCGCAGAAAATGGCAAACCGGACATGCTCTACAACTTGCTCGACAACGAAAGCGGCCGCTGCCTTATTTTCTCGCGCACCAAGCGCGGCACCGAACGCATCGCCAAGAACCTGAACCGTCAGGGCATCAACGCCGCCATGATTCACGGCGACCGTTCGCAATCGCAGCGGACCGCCGCCCTCACCGGCTTTCAGCGCGGGCAATATCGGGTGCTCGTCGCCACCGATGTCGCGGCTCGCGGCATTCACGTCCAGGACATCGCCCACGTTATCAATTACGATCTGCCGGATGTTGCCGAAAACTTCATCCATCGCGTTGGCCGCACTGGCCGCGCGGGGGAACGCGGCGTCGCTTCCACGCTTTTCCTGCGGGAACAGCGCACCGATCTTTTCCAACTGGAGCGGCAGCTCGGCATTCGCATCGAAAGAATGTCCGCGAACGGCCCAACTGCTCCCAAAAAGGAGCACGCCTCGGTCACTCCGGATCGCGTTTCGGTGCGCACCGAGCGCGTTTCCGCAAATCATGATCGCGGTGTTTCCACACCCGGGCCCAGAATGGCGCGCTTGCCGGGAGAAATCCTGCAAGCTCAAATGGAAAGCTAGTCTAAGTTTCCTTAAATTATTTTGGAGAGCCCCAGGCGCCGATGTAGCCCTGGGGTTTTTCCTTTGGAATGTGGGAGCTCAACTCCCGCTTTACGGATTCAACCCAACCGCCCTACCTATCAACCGGGCACGCAACCCCTCCGCACACTCACGCACTCTGACCCTTCGCCCGATCCTGCGCTTCCAGCTCTGCGATCTTTCGCTGCAGCCAGCTCCTCAACGCCGTCTCCAATTCCCGCTCCGTCCCGCAATCATAGAAATGCGCCACCGATTCTCCTTCGGGCGTCAACGGAATTTGCCGGCAGGGATACGTTAATTCCTTCCGATCGTTCGGAACGAATTGCATGAGCAGGCACTCTGAGCACGGCCGGCGGGCTTCTTCGGCTCTAATATCAAGGCAGGTGGGTGAATCCTCAAACACAAAGCTGGGACGCCACGGAAACCGGGGCCGATTGCTATACCCGCCACTCTCCAAAAACGCGAGTTCGGCCTTCAAGGTTTCCAAAAGTTCATGATTATCCCGCATGGCTGGCACCCCAATTTACTTCTGGCAAACTGCAAAATGCTTTGCCGTGACCTTCCGCACAATCTCTTGTGATGTGCATCACGGGAAACTCAATCAGGCAGGAGTATCACTGTCACAGGTATGGGTAGTGGAATGATCAGTGGTTCACGAAAAGCGGTTAACCGGTTCCGATTTCTAACCAGGCTGGATGGGGGTCCAGTTTCGGAAGGTAGCTCTATGCGCACGCCTTATGGCCTCGAAATCATCGAAAATTGCCTCGCTTGTCCCCACCGCGAAGAACGGCTCTTCTGCAACTTGCCCGAACCTTCCGTGCGGGCGCTGGCCGCTATCACTTCTTCGGCAGCCTATCCAAAAGGCGCAACCCTTTTTGTGGAAGGACAGCCTGCCCGCGGAGTCTTTGTCCTTTGCAACGGGCGGGTGAAGCTCTCTACTTCCTCGGCGGATGGGAAAACACTCATCCTGCGAATCTCCGAGCCCGGTGAAGTTTTGGGGCTCCCGGCTACCGTGACCGGTTCCTCGTACGAACTCACAGCCGACATCATTGAGCCGGCGCAGGCCAACTTTATCCTCCGTGACGATTTCTTGAATTTTCTCAAGGAAAATGGCGAAGCGGCCTTGCGCGTCGCTCAACAACTCGGCGAAACCTACCACCTGGCCATTGCGGAGATGCGCACGATTGGGCTTTCGCACTCCGCCAGCGAAAAGCTGGCCCGCTTCCTGCTGGAATGGGCCGCGAATTGTCCGGAGGAAAAAGGCCAGGTGCGCATCAAGATGACCCTGACGCACGAAGAAATCGCCCAGATGATCGGCTCGTCGCGGGAAACCGTGACGAGGCTGCTTGCCGATTTTCGCCGCAAGCAACTCCTAGAGGTGGTCGGCTCGACCCTGATCCTGCGCAGCAAAGCCGACCTGGAAGCCATCGTCAACCGCTAAACCAGCCCATTTGGAGTGCGGGAGATCATCTCCCGCTTTAACGGACAAGGGCAAACCGCCAAAATGTTCCACGTGCAACCGTCTCCCTATCGCCCCATCTCCACGGGCCGATCATACCCCGTCATCTCCAGATACCCCACGCCGCGAACGCCCGCACTCCCCCGTGTTCCGTCAATCATGATTGCGCCCTCCCAATAACTGGGCGCCAGTTTGTTCCCATTGGATAGTTCCTGCGATTTCAATCGCGTGGTCGCCTCCAGCTTTATTCTCAACTTCGGGATCTCCATCTCCCATGCCACAGGATATTTCGCCCCGGTTACCGGGCTAGTCCAGGTCTCCCCTGCAGGAACCAACCGGAAATCCGCCGACGTCAAGTGCAGCGACTTCCCCTGCGTATCGACAAAGGTTCCCGATGAAAACGCATCCATGGAACCATCCTTGCGCCGAAATTGGTACAGCATCAGCTCGGTATTGTCTTCCAACTGCACGCTCAGCCAATCCCAGCCAACCTGACCTTCCTCCATCGGGTGGGTGAAAAATTCGTGGTCCATCCATGAGGTGCCGCGGACCGCAATCGATTTTCCACCCAACTCGATCGAACCAGTGGTCCGCAATCGGGTGAACGAAATGTAGTGTGACGCGTGCCCGAGTCCCGCGGCTTTCTGGCTGACGCCGTTTTCCCCGTGAATCACCGGCGGCTTTTCGCTGTGCAGTGAGAAGGAGAAGGAAAATTGAGCGTCCACCACATTCAATATCTCTTCTTCGCCGTTCCAGCGAATCTCCCAATTGCCGTTCCAGATGCGTTTCTGCCGTTCATCGATCCCGGCAAGTCCCGGCCCCGCGCGGCTCGTCCGCTCGGAGTGATAAAACTTGCCGCCGTCCAGATCGCTTAACGCCAGGTGGGCTAGATATATGTCCCGAATATCCCACGGCTGCGTCTTGCCTGGATCGCGATCCACGCCCTGACGGAAAAATGTCAGCTCAAATCCATACCGGCGTCCATCCCCTGCGATTAAATTCCCGGTCGTGTACCACCACTCCGTCTGATAATCCTCATGATTGAAATGATCGCGCGGGAATTCGTACTCATAGCCGGGTACCGCCGGCTTGTATTGCGCAAACGCCACTGGCGCGCATGCAAAAAGAATCACGAAAAGCGGCAGCTTACTCCTCATGGATCACCTCGAGCGGATTCAGCCGCACGGCCACCTGCGCCGGGTACAGGCCGGAGACCACCGTCGCCACATACACGACTGTCAAGGCTCCCAGAAGCACCGCAACCGGCCAATGAAAACGAATCGTCCATCCAAACGACTGCTTGTTGATGACGAACACCAGAATGAGGGATAGGAAATATCCCAGCACAAATCCCGCGAGGTTCGCGAGCAGCCCGAGGAGGCCCGCTTCCACCAGAATCATTTTTCGAATCTGACTCGAAGACGCGCCTAGAAAGCGCAGCAAACCTAGTTCCCGCTTCCGGTCGATTACCAGCGCGATCAGCGCTCCGGCAATTCCCATCACCGCCACGAACACCGCCACCGTCTCCAGCGCGTAGGTAATCGCAAAGGTGCGATCGAAAATTCGCACCGCTTCGGTCCGCAACTCGCGATTCGAAAAAATCAGGATGTGATGCCCTGCCGAAGCTGCCTGTATTTCCTTGCGTACCTCCGCGGAGTTCGCGCCGGATGCCACGAATACCGCCAGATTCGTTGGCGTTGTGTCCGGCAAAAAGTTTAGGAGCACTTCGC
Source organism: uncultured Acidobacteriota bacterium (assembly GCA_963781995.1). Classification (GTDB taxonomy): domain Bacteria; phylum Acidobacteriota; class Terriglobia; order Acidiferrales; family UBA7541; genus Acidiferrum. The sequence continues at coordinate 725,271 of CAWAHR010000001.1, forward strand.
GGTCCATCAGAATATAGCCGCGCTCGCTTGCGTAGTCGTAATACACATCCACAATCTGGAAGTTCGCTCGCGCTTCTCCCAGCGGCAGGGTAATCGTGTCCCCGGTCGTTACCTTGTGTTTGAAGGTGAATGGTTCGCTGACGATGATGTTGTTTTGCCCGCGCAGTTGCTCCAGCACTTCGCCAGCCGGCCGGCCCGAGAAGAAATCCGAAGTGCGGTATGATCGCAGCACCCGCAAATCCACCGAAACCAGTGTCACCGGCATCCCGTCATAGCTCATTTCGTACGCTCGCAAACGCTCGATCGCCTCCACGCCCGGCAACTTGGCGATTTTCCCGGTAAGTTCCAGCGAAATGGTGGGATGCCGGTCCGCCGCCGGATTGCCCGCGGGCCGCAAATACAAATCTGCAGGCAACTGATCGTTCATCCAGCTCACCACCGTCTGCCGGAAACTACCCACCATGATGCCGACGGACACCATCATCGCCACCGCGGTGGCCAGCGCCGCCACCAACACCGAAGTCCTTCGCAACGAAGCGGCCAGGCTCCTCGATGCCAGCAGCGCTTCCACTCCAAGAAGTTCCCCCAGCACGCCCGCCGCGATCCGCGAAATAACAGTCACCAGCGTGGGGATGGCATACGCCGCCGCGGCGATCAACAAAATCGTGGCGAAATACCCGAACAGGGGTTTTCCCGCGAATGCGGGCAGACGCGACGCCAGCGCTCCGAACACCGCCAGCGCCGCTGCGATCAACAAATCCCGTCCCTGGTGTGCCCGCGCAATATATTCCCGGCGGCCTTGCGCCATCGCATCAATCGGAGAAACGTCCATTGCTTCGCGCGCCGGCGAAAGCGCCGAAACAATCGCCACGCCCACTCCGATCACTAAAGCGAGTGTCACCGAATAGGGCGTCAGCTCGATCGCGCCCGGCCGGCTGCTCACATAAAGCGATTCTACTGTTGCCGCCATCAGTTTCACCGCGCCACTGGCCATGATTCTTCCGAGCGGCAAGCCCAACAGCGCGCCAGCTGCTCCCAGGCAAGCCGCTTCGCCAAGAAAAGCGGCCAAAATATCCCTGCGATCCGCACCGAGCGCCCGCACAATCCCGATTTCGTTGCGCCGTCGCACCACGGAAACGGAAATCGTGTTGTAGATTAGGAATGCCCCCACCACCAGCGCGATGTAACTCAGCAGCCGCAGATTCCAGCGAAACGCCGCCAACATTTTGCGGTTCTCTACCGTGCCTGTTCCTTGCGGACGCACCTCGACGCCCGCCGGCAACATGCCGCGCAATCGCCGCTGCCATTCCTCAAGATTGCCGTCCGCCGGGAGTTTGATCAGGACGCGATCCACCCGGCCAAATCGATTCAGAGCGCGTTGCCCACCGGCCATGTCCATCAAGATGGCTTTACCGCTCCCCGAAAAATCCGGGACTACGCCGCGCACCACGCAATCCAGGACCCGGTCGTTGATCAACAAAGAAACGCGCTCGCCGGGTTTCGCCCCAAAGTTCGTGCTGACCCACACGCTTTGGGGATCTTCCAGATTGCGCACAACCCCTTCCGTCGTCTGGCTGGCGCGGGATTCCGCTTCGCCATTTGCGCCTTGCGAAGCATACCGGCCGCCTTCCGCGATCAGGTCCAATCCGATCAACGGAAGTGTCTCCTGTGTGCGGGTGTCCACCGCGAAATCTTCCATTCGTGGTGAAATTCGCAGTGGATAAGGCAGTGAGGCTAGTGTGGCCAGCACCGTTTCCGGCACGCCGCCCGATGCCACCACTTCCAGGTCGTTGTCTCCGGTCAGGCTTTCCATCGAGGAATGGAATGATCCCGCCGCGGCGTTTCCCGCCAGCTCGATTGCCAGCACCACGGCCACGCCGAGGGCCACTGCCAGCACCATCAGCGCCAGGCGCACGGGCTCGTGAAATAGCGGCCGTACCATCAGCCTATAGAAAAGCTTCCATCGAGGCATTTCAGCGCCGCGTCACTCCTTCGATTCTTCCATCGCACATACGCACCAGCGTGTCGCAAACGCCGGCCGCTTCCAGGCTGTGCGTGGCCATGATCGTGGCTGTTTTTTGTTCGCGTGTCAGCCGCTGCAGCAATCCCAGGATCGCCCCGCCCGTTGCCGTATCCAGATTCCCCGTCGGCTCATCGGCCAGCACAATCCGCGGAGAATGCGACAGGGCCCGCGCAATCGCCACGCGCTGCATCTGTCCGCCGGAAAGTTGATGCGGATAGCGTGCTTCCAGTCCGCCTAGCTCCACCCAGCGCAGCCGCTCGAGCGCCGTTTCGCGGGCTCCGGGCGTACCCGCCAGCAGCAGGGGCAATTCCACATTTTCCTGAACGGTTAAAGTGTGCAGCAGTTGGAAGGACTGAAATACGAAGCCGACTTTTTCGCGGCGAAGTTGCGTGTGCTGGGCCTCATTCATATTCGCGGTGGGCTGGCCCTCGATCAGCACCGTGCCCGAGGTCGGAAAATCCATCGCGCCCGCCAGGTGCAATAGTGTCGATTTTCCGCAACCGCTTCGTCCGACGAGAGCAACGAATTCGCCTTCAGCCACGTCTAGCGTGACTTCCCCCAGCGCGCGAACCCGTTGGCCCTCACTCTGGTATTCCTTGCTGACGGATTGCAGAGAGAGAATTGCCATCCATGGAACCCTTGCGCCGCGCGGCTGTTATTTCAGGTTGGCGAGCGCTTTCTCGATCGCCGAGGTCAAATCTTTCGAGTCCGGCTCGACCTCCGAGTCAAACCGCGCAATCACCTTGCCATCCGGCCCGACTAGAAACTTCGTGAAATTCCACCCGATTTCCCCTCCGGTTTTCGGATTGGCCGCCTTGTCGGTCAGGAACGCATAAAGTGGCGTAATGTCGCTGCCCTTGACGGAAACTTTCGCCATCATCGGGAAGGTGACGTGATACTTCGCGGTGCAGAATGTTTTGATCTCCTGGTTCGAGCCCGGCTCCTGTCCGCCAAAATTGTTTGCCGGGATGCCGACGATCACAAAGCCCCGGTCCTTATATTTCTCGTACAGCGCCTCGAGCCCGGAATACTGCGGCGTATACCCGCAGCGGCTGGCCACGTTCACCAGCAGCACCAGCTTGCCCTTGAACGAAGCAAGCGGCGTGGCCTGCCCGTCAATCGAATTCAGCGTGAAATCGAAAACCGTCTTGTCGGCGGCCATGAGCGTTGTCCCCAATAGCGCCAGCAGCACAAATAGCTTTTTCATGTTGCTCTCCCGTGTCGCGCATGCAGGATCATCGAAAAAAGTTCAACCTGCGAATCTAGCCATACCTTGGATAGATGGCCCACACCAATCATAGGCTACCTCTCCCGCGATGCCCACTTTCTCCTCTGTCAACTCCGTGTAAAATTCTTGCACTTGGAGAAACTTTGCCTATTGAAGCGAAAACACACTCACGCTCTGCCCGGGCAGGTGGAGTTTCACCGTTCTGCCTGCCATTTCCGCTTGCCCGGTGCCAAACAGCGGGGTGGCGCTGGTGGCCGCGCTTGCCGGCCCTCTCGGCAACGGAACCGTGATGTCCCGCGCGGTGGCGCCCGCCTGAAAAGCCACCAGGATATTCTCCTCGTCGGTTTCCCGCGCATAGACATACGTCGTTTCGTCAGACGCCAGGCTCCACAATTTCCCCCGGCGCAGTGCGGGATGCTCCGCTCTCACCGCCAGCAGCTCGCTCACAAATGCATGCATCCGCTCTTGCTCCAAGGTGCGCCCGATCTTCGTGAATGCGTTCCGCGGATCCTCCGTCCATCCTCCGGGGAAATCCCTGCGGTTGTCCGGATCGCCGCCGCCCGCCATGCCGATTTCGTCTCCGTAATAGATTTCAGGAATTCCGCGCACGGTAAGAACGAATCCAAACGCAAGCCGCAATTGCGCCGGTGTTCCCTCCGGAATCCCGGAAAAGCGCGTCGTATCGTGATTCGCGAAAAATGGCACCAGAAATTCAGGATGCGGATACAAGGAATCCTGCCGCAGCGTGTTGGCCAGTTTTCCCACCGGCGCGCCCTGCAACAAAACGTCGCGCAGCGCGAAGTAGATTGGAAAGTCAAACGGCGCCGTAAGCTGGGTATCGATGCCGTCCCAGCCTTTTCTGCCGCCCTGGTAAAAGGAAGTCACTGTTGGGTCGGGGTGCAACACTTCGCCGATGGTCGTCAGCCGCGGATAGATTTTCCGCAGTTCGATATGCCACTGCTCCCAGAAAGTTCGCGAAACATACGGGAAAGTATCAATCCGGTAGCCGTCTAGGCCGGAAGTCTCCGCCCACCAGATGCTGTTCTGCGCCAGGTATCGCACCACTGCGGGATTCTCCGTGTTCATGTCCGGCAAAATCCCCCCGAGCCAACCCTCCGTCAGATTTCGCCGCAACTCCGGCGGCGTGTGGGGATCCACCAGCGACTCGAACAGGTCATTGGTGATTTCCTTTCTGTCCGGCACGCCGTAAAACGTGGCCTTCAGTGGGGAAGAAGCCTTCAAATGGCGCTCCGGCGCACCGTGAAACCAATCCGGCATCGGCGGACGCGCCACCCACGGATGTTTCGGTCCAACATGGTCGGGCACCACGTCAAATAAAATCTTCAGGTGCTGCTTGTGCGCCGCTTGCACCAACTCCTGGTAGTCCGCCAGCGTGCCAAAGTGCGGATCCACCGCATACAAATCCACCGCGCCATAGCCGTGGTAGTCCTGCCTGGCGCCATTCTTCACCACCGGCGTCAGCCACAGCGTCGTCACTCCCAGCTGTCTCAGATAATCGAGGTGCCGCTCGATGCCGCGCAAATCTCCGCCGTGGTACGCACGTGCATTGCTGCGATCGTGCGATCCCGGAAATTCCGCGGGCTCGTCGTTCAGCGGATCGCCGTTCGCAAAGCGATCCGGCATGATCAAGTAGATCACGTCGTCCGGTGTAAGTCCCTGGTTTCTTCCCAGAATTTGCGAGCGCGCCGCGATGGGAAATTCAAACTTGGTCTCCCCATGCGCCGTGGTGATGCGGCAAACCGCGGTGCCGCTGCGCAGATCGGGGGCAAATTTCAGCCACACGAAAAGATAGTCCCCGCCGGCGGTCGACTGCGTCCGGCTGACCACCACTTCGCGCAGGTTGCAGTCGGCATGCGTCGCCTGCAGATTTTTCCCGGAGAGCAGCAGCATCACATCCGGCGTCAGCCCCACCCACCAGTTCGGAGGTTCCACCTTCGTTACCGCCGGTGCATCGGGATTCGTTGCTTCCTGCGCGCGCACCGAAACACTGCCGGCCATTGCCGCCAGCGCCGCCAAACAGACCGCAACGCAAAGTCGCTGGCCCCAAGCGTCGGCCTTGCACCCAGGCTCCGCGCCCTTCGTTGGAGTGCGATGGCAGCCCCACCGCTTTTGCGACCTAAACACAGTCACCAAATCCATCGTGAACATCTGCTATGTTTCCCTCAAGCCTCTCCGGTTCACGGGCGCGATCTACGTTACTCCCGTTCCCGAAAAACCAGATGCCCAAAAGCCTCCGGCACATGAAAATTCGGCGCGGGCGTCATCGTCGGGCTCCACGCGGCATAAAAGCGTGGCTCCGCTTTCCCCTCCACGCGAAAAAAGTTCGCTCGCCAACTGCGCTGGGGATCAAATGCCGCGGTCAGGCCCCGCATCGGCACCCCCAGTTCCGCCGTCCATGTGCGTGTCGCCGCATCCTGCACCACGCGCCGCCGCAATCCGCTGCGCAGCTCCTCTTTCCCGCCAGGCGCAATGTTCAAATCAATCCAAAACCCGTTGGGGCTGACTTCCAACTCTTTATACACTCGCGGATCGCTTGCATCTGGCTGCAGAAAAGCCTCCGCGACGTCGCGCTCCCACAATTGGTCCCGCCATCCATCCGCCCGCGCGTCGGGAAACACATGCAGCTCCCGATAGCGCGCAAAAAACCGCAGAAACAGCGTCTCGTCGTTCCACAACAGCCGCACCTCGGTCGCCCGCTGGGGATCGGCTGCCTCCCCTCTCCAATCGTGCTCAAAGCGAATCGCCGGCGTCTTTTCCCACCAGGCCGCATCCGGAAATCCCACTGGCCCCATTTTCTCCTTCAAGCGCAACGCATGCGCTGTCGGCAAAGCATCGAATCCGGGAACGCCTTGCGGAGTCATAGTCCAAATAGTGTAGTCCATCGGCCCGGCAAACCTGGCCCATAAACAAAATCCCTCCAACCTGGGGTTCGCCTCAGGGATTTTTCGGGCCATGAAACACAGGCCACGGGTCGCGCTTCTTCCCCCCGTCCATTCAGCCAGCAAACTGATTGCGCACCTAGCCTCAACGCTCCCCAGTCGCTGTCAACCCAGCGTGCTAACATCCGGTTTGTACCCGTTCCCGAAGGAGAAAACCCGTGCAAGTCCGTCGCACCACAGTGGCCGATCGCAACGTCGAGGTTCGCACCGAACCCGTTCGGCGTAACCCCACCGATTTTCAATTCGTAAAATTTAAGCTCGACGCCGGGGTCGCGCGCATGACTCTCAGCCGCCCCGATCACAATCTCCTCAACGAAAGCATGCTCCGCGAAATGGCGGATGGCATCGCCCACGCGGGCGAGCGCCCCGACGCGAAGCTCATCGTTCTGGATTCCGCCTGCAAGATTTTCTGCGGTGGCATCGACGTCGGCGAATACACCGCCGAGCGTGTTTTCCAGATGCTTGATGCGTTTCACTCCGTGTTTGTCGGCATTCTCGAAACTTCCAAGCCCGTCGTTTGCGTCGTCAACGGCCCGGCCATTGGCGGCGGCGCGGAACTCGCCGCGTTCGGCGATCTGGTCATCGCCACGCCCAAAGCGCGTTTCGCTCAGCCGGAAATCACCATCGGCGTTTTTCCGCCGCTCGCGTCCACCATTCTTCCGTTCCTCGTCGGCCCCAAAATCGCCCTGGAACTCGTGCTCCTAGGCGAACCGGTCACCGCCGAACGCGCCCTGGATCTCGGCATGATCAATCGCCTGGTGCCCGAAGCGAAGCTCGAAGCCACCGTCAACGACATTTGCGCCCGCATCGCCGGGCATTCCGGCCCGGTCCTCACCATGGCCAAAAAGGCCATCCTCGGCGGCATGGGCCTCTCGCTCCGCGATGGCCTCAAGAATTCCATGAGCATCTTCCTCAACGAACTCTACCGCCTCGAAGACTCCCAGGAAGGCATCCGCGCCCTCGTCGAAAAGCGCAAACCCGACTGGAAGAACCGCTAACTTGTGTGGCCGCACTCTTCAGTTCGATTGACACCCCTCTCCACGCGCCGTAAACTCATGGTGACATTCAGCAGGCAAGGGAAGTGGGGAAGTGCCGTGTAATTCGGCCGCGGTCCCGCCACTGTAATCGGCTGCAACGCCGAGAGCCAGGCTACCCTCCCTTGCCGCCGTGGTTGGGCCTACTTCGCGAGAGAGTACGCCTCCAGCACGCGCCCGGCCTCTCGCCGGGTTTTTTTATTGTCAATTTTCTCGCGGCATTCTCATTAAGGGAGATTCGTGCACCACGTACGGTCCAGCTCCGCGCACCACGCCGGCTTTCTGGGCGTCGCTCTACTGCTCCTGTGGGCTTGGCCGCCGCTTAGCGCCCAGTCATTCACTCCGCCGCCGGCCGCGCCGTCGCAGCCCGCCATGCACGAAGTCGTTGACGAATTCGGCCGCACCGTCCGCGCCCCGCAGATTCCCTTGCGCATCGTTTCTCTCGCGCCCAGCCTCACCGAAACGCTCTACGCCCTCGGCGTCCAGAGCCGCCTCGTCGGCGACACCGACTACTGCGACTATCCTGCCGACGCGCAGAAGAAAACCAAAGTCGGCGGCCCCATCAATCCGAATCTCGAAGAGATTGCCGCGCTGCATCCCGATCTCGTTCTGGTCACCAAGGAAATCAATCGGCTCGACACCGTGCGCGCCCTCGACACCCTGGGCATCCCCGTCTACGCTACCGACGCTCACACTGTCGACGAAATCCTGTCGAGCACGCAAAAGCTCGCCGATCTTCTCGGTGTCCCGGAATCCGGCAAATCCCTCACCGCCGAACTGCACGCCCGCCTCATCGCGCTGCACGCTAAACTTGAATCGCTTCCTCCCACCCGTGTGCTCTTCATCGTGTGGACCCATCCGCTCATTTCCGTCGGCAAGAATACGTTCATCGCTGACGCTCTGCGCAATGCCGACGCCGCTAGCATCGTGGACTCCACGCAAGATTGGCCGCAAATGAATCTCGAAGAAGTCGTGCGCCTGCAACCCGACTACCTGGTCTTCGCCGCCGCACATTCCGAATCCGCCGAGCGCGATTTCGAAACGCTCGCGAGCCTGCCCGGCTGGAATATTCTCGATGCCGTGCGCAATCGCCGCTTCGCGGTCATCAGCGAAGCCGTCAATCGCCCCGCGCCGCGCATCGTCTCCGCCATCGAAGACTTGGCCCGCCAATTGCATCCCACGGTGTTCTCGGATTCCCCTGCTCCCGAAACGCCCGGAGCCCCTGTAACGCCTGCAACGCCCGCGCCTCCGCCGAATCCATCTGCTACGGCTCCCACGCACATCACTTTCAACGTGCAGTCTTCTGCCCAGGAGCTCGCATGCGCCCGCTGACCTTGACGCGCCTCCTCATCCGCTGCGGCGTCCTGGCCCTCATTCTATTCGCGGTCGTCGTCGTGGCCATGAAACTCGGCGCTGTCCAGGTCTCGCTCTATGGCCTCGGCAAAGACCTGCTAAGCGTCCTTCTCGGGCGCACCAGCACGCTCTCCAGCGACTACGGCATGATTGTCCTCGGCATCCGCTTGCCGCGCATCCTTCTGGGCATCTTTGTCGGCGCTTCGCTTTCCGTCGCCGGAGTCAGCTTCCAGGCGCTGCTGCGCAATCCGCTCGCCGATCCTTACGTACTCGGCGTCTCCTCCGGCGCGGCTCTCGGCGCGATCGTGGCCCTCATCATCGAAGGCCATCTCAATCTTTCGCCTGAAATGGCCGGGCTCATCACTCCCGTCGGCGCGTTTGTCGGCGCCGCCATCACCATCGCCGCCGTCTATCTGCTGGGTCGCCGCGACGGGCAGATTGACAGCACCACTCTGCTCCTCGGCGGCATCATCACTGCCTCTTTCCTCTCCGCGGTGATCATGTTCCTGATGACCACGCTCTCTGGCAACAATCTCCGCGGCAGCGCCTTCTGGTTCATGGGAGATCTTTCCACGCCGCAGCCTCGCAGCCTGCAATATTTCCTGTCGTTCGGATTCATCGTCGCCGCCGGCGCCATCTATACGACTGCGTCCGATCTCAACCTTCTTCTCGCCGGCGAAAAAGAAGCCATGCATCTCGGTGTGGACGTGCCGCGCGTCCGCATCGTCGTTTATATCGCCGCCTCGATTCTCACCGGCCTCGCCGTTTCCGTCAGCGGCACGATCGGCTACGTCGGCCTGCTGGTCCCCCACGTCATGCGCCTCATTTTCGGCTCCGACCATCGCATGTTGATCCCCGCTTCCGCGCTAGGAGGTGCGATCGCGCTGGTGATTGCCGACACCCTAGCGCGCACGGTCACCTCGCCCACGGATTTGCCCGTCGGCGCGATGACCGCCGCCGCCGGCGCGCCACTCTTCATCTATTTGCTTCGCAGGAGACTTTCGTGAGCACCGCGCTTCGTCACCCGCTTCCCGGAGACGCTTCGCGCGCCAACCCCGGAGTCCGCCTCAGCGTCGAGCAGGTCAGCTACGCCTATGCCGCCAATCCCTCGCAGGCGCCGCTGTTCACGCTCGAAGCCCTCAGCTTCCAGGCCAAGCCCGGCGAGATTGTCGCCATCGTTGGCCCCAACGCATGCGGCAAATCCACTTTGCTAAAACTCATCTCCGGCGCGCTGGAGCCGCTCTCCGGCCGCATCTTTCTCAACGGATTCGCCACCCACTCCTTGCCCGTCAAAACCCGCGCCCAGCGCATCGCGCTGGTGCAGCAGGAAAGCCGCCTGCTTTTTCCTTCGCGCGCCTGGGAATTTGTGCTGCAGGGACGCCATCCTTATGGTGGCGGCCTGCGCTTCGAATCCGAAGAAGACATCCTCATCGCCAACAACGCGCTCGCCCAAGTCGGCGCATCGCACCTCGCCGATCGCTGGATGGATAAAATTTCCGGCGGTGAAAAGCAGCGCATCATCCTGGCGCGCGCCCTCGCCCAGCAGCCGCTGCTACTGCTCCTCGACGAGCCTACGCTGCATCTCGATATCGGCGCGCAAGTAGACCTCCTCGAATCCCTGCGCCGCCTCGCCGCCCAGAATCGTTACACCGTCGTCGTGGTCACCCACGAGCTGAATCTCGCGGGCGAGTATGCCGACCAGGTGGTGCTTTTGCAAAAAGGCAAATGTCTCCGCGTTGGTCCGCCGGCAACGGTTCTCCAGCGCGAAATTCTCGAACAGGTTTTTCAAGCGCCGCTCTCCGTGGAAATCACTCCCTCCGGCCGGCCGCGCGTCACGCTTTTTTCGAATAAGTAGGAGGCACAAAACTTTTCTCACATGTGTTCGGGAGGGCACGAGTTCAGTCGTGCCATTAGCGTCCCAAAAAACAGGGCTTTCGCGGTTTTTGCGGCCGCCTGTTTTTTCGCGGCCGCCCCCTGAGTTAAGGCTGCTCAAGGTCTTTTTCGTCCACCCCAACCCGGCGGCGCGCGCCTCCGACACCTTTAACCCACAGCGGGCTTTGCCCCTCCACCTCAACCGCGGACTTCGTGCTCGGGAAGACGGTGCAACACCGTCGCCGCCGCGCGACTGTAAGGCGAATGTACCGCTCGCCAGCCACTGTGGTTAACCAACGCCACGGGAAGGCAGCGAGTGAGCTTCACGGGTTTTGTAGGCGCCGGATTTTAACCCGGCCAGCCCAACGGAGTTCCTTTTCGCCAAGCCAGGAGACCGGCGAAGTCTGCAGCCCGTGCAAACCTCTTTGCACCGGACAACCTTCAAGCTCCCGCGCGTGAGGGAGTGGAGGAACCATGAAAAATCGAATCGCCGTACTCTCTTTGCTTTCCGCATTTTTCTTAATTGCCGTAAGTCCCAAAGCTCTTCCGCAATCGCCATCCACCGACGCACATCTCGCCGGCACACTCACGGATCCTTCGGGCTCCTCCGTAAGCGCGGTGCACATCACCGCGCAGCTCGAAGCTTCTTCCGCCAGCCAGCCGGCCTCCACCACATCATCCGCTGATGGCGGATATTCCATGTCGCTTCCCGCTGGACGCTACCACTTGCGCTTTTCACGCGATTCTTTCACCGCCCGCGAGGTCGCGCTCACCCTCGCCTCCGGGGAATCCCGCGTCCTCAACCTTCACCTCGAACTCGAACCGCTCTCGGACAGCGTCATCGTCACCGCGCAATCCGTTCCCAGCACCGAAGCGCAAACCACCGCGCCCACGGACGTCATCTCCCGCGAGGTCATAAACCAGCGTCAATCCGTGTCTCTCCCGGAGTTGTTGCAATTTTCTCCGGGTATCGCCATCGACCGCACCGGCCCCTTCGGCGGCACCACCTCCATTTTCCTGAACGGTGGCAATTCCGACTTCACCAAAGTCCTCGTCGACGGCACGCCCATTAATCCTCCTGGCAGCCCCGTGGATTTCTCCAGCGTCACCACCGAAAATATCGATAAGGTCGAAATCGTGCGTGGCGCGGAGAGCGCCCTCTACGGCAGCGACGCCGTATCCGGCGTAATCCAACTCTTTACCCATCGCGGCGATACACGCGTCCCCGCCTTCACCGTTTTTTCCGAGGGCGGCAACTTTTCCTCGGCGCGCGGGGGCGGGGATCTCAGCGGCCTCATCGGCAAATTCGATTACTCTGCCGCCGCCGCTTATTTCCAGACCGACGGTCAGGGGCCCAACGACTATTTTGTGAATCGCACCCTTTCCGGCAACTTCGGCTATTCCTTTTCCGACGACAACCATCTGCATCTTTCACTCCGCACCAACAACAGCGACGCCGGCATTCCCGGGCCAACGCTGCAAGGCCCGCCGGATCTCTACCAGGGCTACAACCAAAAGATTTTTTCCGCCAATGGCCGCTGGGATTTCGTGACCGGCTCGCACTGGCATCACCAGCTGATGGGCACCGATTCCTATACCCGCCAATTCAGTTTTGCGAACCAGGGAGACTCGTTTCCCTACACCGACCTGCTCAGCTTTAATCGCGCCGCCATCAACGCGCAATCCTCGTATATCCTGCGCTCCTTCATCGCCACCGCTGGATATCAATACGAAGTTGAAAATGGCGGCGTCTCTTTCGTCTCTCCTGGGCACTTGCGCCGCAACAATCAGGCGGGCTACCTCGATTTCCGTTACACCCCGCGTTCCCGCCTGACCCTCGACTTCGGCGGCCGCGTGGAAGACAACAGCGACTTCGGCACGCGCTTCGTTCCCCGCGTCGGTGGCTCCTATGTGCTGCACTATGGCAAAGGATTCTTCGGCGACACGCGATACCGCGCCTTCTACGGTCAGGGCATTAAGGAGCCGCGCTTCGATCAGACTTTCGGCACCGACCCCTGTTTCCCTGGCAACCCTAATCTCAAGCCCGAAGCCAGCAAGGGCTGGACCACCGGCATCGATCAGAAACTCGCGGGTGATCGCTGGAAGCTTTCCGCCGACTATTTCTATTCCCGCTTCTACGACATCGTCAGCTTTGCGCCGACCTCCGCGTTCTGTGGCACCTATTTCAACACCGACCTGGCCATCGCGCGAGGCGCAAACGTCGCTTCCGAATTTCGCTTCCGCAAGTGGCTCTTCCTCAACGGCAATTACACCTACGATAATTCCCGCGTCCTGCAATCGCCCAACACGTCGGATCCCTCGCTCATCCCCGGAAACCACTTGATCCGCCGCCCGGTCAATTCTGGTTCACTCGGCGTCAACGTCGCGTATGCCCGCGTGAATTGGAACTTCATCGGTTATTTTTCCGGTGTCCGCACCGACTCCAACTTTGTCGATCCCGCCCAGATCTACAATCCCGGATACGCCCGCTTCGACATGGCCGCAAGCTACAATTTCACCCGCGGCCTCTTCGTCACCGCCCGCGCCATCAATCTCTTCGACAAGCAATACCAGGACGCGCTCGGATATCCCGCCCTGGGCCGCTACTACATGGTCGGCCTGCGCTACGCGTTTGCCGGGAGGGAGTGATGCCGGCTCCCGAACCCATTCTCTTTTGCTGGAGCGGCGGCAAGGACAGCGCCATGGCGTTGCACGCGTTGCTGCAACAACGCGATCTGCGCATCGCCGCCCTGCTTACCACCGTCACCGAGGGCTACGACCGCGTCAGCATGCACGGCGTGCGCCGCGAACTTCTGCACCGCCAGGCGGATTCACTCCGCTTGCCATTGCACGAAGTCTTCATCCCGCCGCAATGCGTCAATCTCATCTACGAATCGCGCATGGAAGAAGCCATGCGCCTGCACCTAGCCAAGGGAATTCGCCAGGTCGCGTTCGGTGACATTTTTCTGGAAGACCTGCGCGTGTATCGCGAGAAAAATCTCGCCCGTCTCGAAATGCAGGCCCTCTTTCCCATCTGGAAGCGCGACACCCGCGAACTTATCCGCGAATTTCTCGCGGCTGGCTTTCGCGCCGTCGCCGTTTGCGTTGACACCAAAGTCCTCGACCCCCGCTTCGCGGGCCGTGAACTCGATGCCTCGTTCTTCGCCGATCTCCCGCCCAACGTCGATCCCTGCGGCGAAAACGGCGAATTCCACACCTTCGTCTTCGACGGCCCTATCTTCCAGCAGCCCGTCGACTTCACCTTCGGCGAAGTCATCCTCCGCGATTCCTTTGCTTTCTGCGATCTGCTGCCCCGCGGCGTCTGACCACGTTGTTCTCCAGTGGCTGTGCTCCCGGCTTCTTCTAAACGGCCGGGACCTCAGCGCGGTCATTCTTCCCCCCGCGCCCCTCTGCTATACTTTTTCTTCGGTCATGACGAAATTCGCCACCGATTCCGCCGTCTCTCCCGAACTGCTGGCCAAATATGAGCCGGTTATCGGCTTGGAAGTCCATGTCCAGCTACTCACCAACACGAAAATCTTTTGCGGCTGCTCCACGCGGTTCGGCGACCCGCCCAACTCCAACGTCTGCCCCGTTTGTCTGGGCCTTCCCGGCACGCTGCCGATTCTCAACAAACGCGCTGTAGAAATGGCCATGCGCGCTTCGTTGGCGATCAACTGCACCGTTCATGAACATTCCCGCTTCGCACGCAAAAATTATTTTTATCCTGACCTGCCCAAGGGCTATCAGATCTCACAGTATGAATTGCCACTGGCTACCGGCGGCTGGCTGGATGTGGAAGTCCAGGGTGAAAAAAAGCGCATCGGCATCACCCGCCTGCACCTTGAGGAAGACGCGGGCAAGTCGCTCCATGACGGTTTTCCACACTCCGCTGAAAAAACTTACATCGATTTCAATCGTTGTGGCACCCCGCTCAGCGAAATTGTCTCTGAGCCGGACATGCGCACACCCGATGAGGCCTACGCTTACCTCACCACGCTGCGCCAGATTCTTCTCTACACCGGCGTGAGCGATTGCAACATGGAAGAAGGCTCGTTGCGTTGCGACGCCAACGTCAGCGTCCGGCTGCGCGGCGCCAGGGAATTCGGCACCAAAGTCGAAGTGAAAAATCTAAATTCGTTCCGGTATCTTGCCAAAGCGCTCGAATACGAAATCGAGCGCCACATCGGCGTCATCGAATCCGGCGGCCGCATCTCCCAGGAAACTCGCCTCTGGAATCAGGCCGCCGGCCGCACCGATTCCATGCGCTCCAAGGAAAAAGCCCACGATTACCGTTATTTCCCGGAGCCCGATCTCCTGCCCGTTCATGTTGGTTCAGCCTGGCGCGAGGAAGTGCTCCGCTCGCTTCCCGAGCTTCCCGCTGCCAAGCGCGCCCGCTTCGTCTCTGTATATGGCATCACCCCGTACGATGCCGAAATCCTCACCGGCTCGCAATCGCTGGCCGATTATTTCGAAGCGGTCGTGAAAGCCGGTGCCCCCGGCAAAGCCGCAGCCAACTGGATGCAAACCGAACTTCTGCGCCGCCTCAACGACTCCGGCAAGGAAATTGGCGCGAGCCCGGTCTCGCCCGCCGCGCTCGGCGACCTCGTCGTTCTGGTTGACTCCGGCAAAATCACCGCCGCCGTGGGAAAAAAAGTTTTCGCTAGCATGTTTGAAACCAGCCGCTCCGCCGCCGAAATTGTCGCCGCCGAAGGCCTGGGCGCCCGGGTTGGCGACGACGCCATCGAAAGCGCCGCCCGCGAAGTCATCGCTAGGAATCCCGACAACGTGGCCAAATTCAAAGCCGGCAACGAAGGCGTGTTCAAGTTTTTCGTGGGCCAGGTAATGAAAGCCACCAAGGGGCAAGCCAATCCCCAAGCGGTCAACGAGATTGTCCGCAAGCTGCTTTCTTGAAACCTTTTCGCCCGGAAAATTGCCGAGGATACTTCGATGCTTAAAATTGGCAGCAAAGCCCCTGACTTCACTCTAACTTCTGACAATGGAAAGGAAATCTCCCTGCGGGATTTCAAGGGCAAGCGCGTCATCCTGTTTTTCTTTCCGAAGGCGGGCACCCCCGGTTGAACGATCCAAGCGTCCGAGTTCCGCGACGCCAAGCCCCAATTCGACAAACTCGACGTTCAGATACTGGGCGCCAGCGCCGACGCCGTTAAAGCGCTGCAAAACTTCAAAATCAAACAAAAGATCAATTTCCCATTGCTCAGCGATCCCACCCACAAAATGATCAAGCCCTACGGCGTCTGGCGCATGAAAAAATTCATGGGCCGCTCGTTCAAAGGCATCGTCCGCAGCAGTTTCCTGATTGGCCCCGACGCCAAAATCGAGGAAATCTGGGACGAAGTAAAAGCCAAAGGCCACGCCGCCGAAGTCCTCTCCCGCCTCCAGGCATCGGCCTGAATTTGATTAGGCGAGAATCGTCATCCTGAAGGCATCCGACCAGGATGCCGGAAGGATCTCATCTGTAATTCTTGCAGGATTTTCTCGTTGAGGTTCTTCGTCCATCCGCGTCGGATGGCCTCAGAATGACAGCCCGGTAATCGCTCTCATGCCGGGAGGAAATTAAGAATGGGCCGGGTTAGACCTCCGTCCGCAACTCTTCTCCCGCCGGCTCAATCGCCATATTGTCAATCAACCGCGTTTTCCCCAGATACACCGCCAGCGCCGCATAACACCGCCGCGCTATCCGCACCACCGGCTCAAACGATTCCGCATCCACAATCTCCGCGTAGTCCACCCGCGCCCGCGGCTCACCGGCCAAAACTTTCTGCATCGCGCGCTGCAACTCCAGCGAATCCCGCACGCCCGCCAAAATCTCGCTCTCCGCCGCGCGCAACGCCCGGTGCAACACCGTCGCCGCCTGGCGGTTTTCCGGCCCCATATACGTATTCCGCGAACTCATCGCCAACCCATCCGGCTCGCGAACAATCGGGCACACCACAATCTCCGTATCCAGATTCAAATCGCGCACCATCTGCTGCACGATGCGGACTTGCTGCGCATCCTTGCGCCCGAAATACGCGAAATGCGGCTGCACGATCTCCAGCAGCTTCAGCACTACCGTGGACACCCCCCGAAAATGCCCCGTGCGCGATCGGCCTTCCAGCCGTTCACTCAGCCCCTCCACATGCACGTAGGTGGAAAATCCCTGCGGATAAATCTCCCCGGCCTCCGGCAAAAACAATCCATCCACGTTCGCCGCGGTCAGTTTCTCCACGTCTGCTTCCAGCGGCCGCGGATACCGCGACAAATCCTCATTCGCCGCAAATTGTTTGGGATTCAAAAAAATCGAAGCATACACCGGCGAGCATTCCCGCCGGGCCCTCTCCACCAGCGCCAGGTGCCCCGCGTGCAGCGCCCCCATCGTCGGCACCAACCCGATGATCCGCTGCTCCTGCCGTGCCGCCCGCGCCTTCTCTTTCATCCAGGCAACTGTGCGAATCGTCTCCATTCCCGCTAAGCGCCCGCCGCCGTTGCGCGTTCCCGGTAGAAATGCATCAGGTCCGTCAGCATCGGCTGCGCGCCCAATTGCCGCAACAACGTCGTCACCTGGCCGCGGTGATAGGTTCCGTGATTCACCAGGTGCTGCATCGATTGCCAAAGCGGATTGCTGTAGGCGCCGAATTTCAACGTCTTATACTCCAGCACGCGGTTCAAATCTTCCTGCGTCAACTTGCCGACAAATCCAAGCAGCCGCGCCTCGAGTTCCGCCCACTTCTCCCGCAAACTCGCCACGTCTCGAAATTCCCCTCCGTCAGGGAGCGAACCTGGCGAACGCCCTTGAAACCGTTCCAGCCAAACCCACTCCGCCCCGTAGATATGAGCTACCGTGTCCCGCAACGAGCCGAAACTCGATCCCATCGGCCGCAGAAATTCCTCGGTCGCAACCTTTCCGGCGGCCTCCAATTGCCGCCGGTTGGCCCAGGCATTGTATTCATACAACATGGCGATCTCTTTCGGGGTCATGCCGCGTCTCCTTCCCGCAATTTGTGGATGGAATTGCCTTCAGGTGGCGGCCGGCTCTTTCGCCATCCGCCGAAATCAGAAAAAATGCAGCTACTGCGCCATGCGTATCGGTTTTCGCGCCTGGATCGTTTTGGGCGCGTGATACGACTCCGCGTCGGACGGAAAGTTTCCGCTCTGCACATCCGCGCAATATTCGCGCACCGCCTGCGAAATTACTTCGCCGACATTGGCATATCGCCGCGCAAATTTCGGCGATTCCTGAAACGTCAGCCCCAGCATATCGTGTAGCACCAGGATCTGCCCATCGCATTCCGGCCCCGCCCCGATGCCGATCGTAGGAATGCGCACGCTCTTGGTAATCTCCGCTGCCAATTCGCGCGGAATTCCCTCCAGCACGATCGCAAAAGCCCCCGCCGCTTCCACCGCGCGCGCGTCGCGCAGCAACTGCTCCGCGCCGCCCGCCGTTTTTCCCTGCACGCGATACCCGCCCATCGCGTTCACCGACTGCGGCGTCAGTCCCACGTGGCCCATCACCGGTATCTCGGCTTCCGTCAGCCGCGCGATCACTTCCAGTCGCCGCTCGCCGCCCTCTACTTTCACCGCTTCGGCGCCGGCCTCTTTCACGAAGCGCACCGCATTCTTCAGCGCTTCATTCACGTCGCCGTGATAGGTGCCGAACGGCATGTCCGCCACCACCAGCGCCCGTTGCACGCCCCGTCGCACCGCCTTGGTGTGGTGCAGCGATTCCTCCATCGTCAGCGGCAGCGTGCTGTCATATCCCAGAACCACCATCGCCACCGAGTCGCCGACCAAAATCACGTCCACACCCGCCTCATCCATCAGGCGCGCGGTCGGATAGTCATACGCTGTCAGGCAGGTGATTTTCCTTTTGTTCAGGGAATCCGCAGCCAGGGACTTCCGCTGCAGCAGTTCGGGAACGGTGATTTTCGTACTGTTCCCATTCGGAATGATGCTCATGTCGGCCTCCGGTGCCGTTCCCTGATTGCGGGATACAGCCCTCGTCCAAACAAGACCAATATAGCAAAATGTGATGCACGCCACCAATAAATGTGATTCTCGACGCGCTGCCTTGACACCTCTTCCGGACTGGTGGCTTTGCTCATCGTACCTGCGTTTTCGCTGGCGCTTGTGCGCGACCCTTCCACTGTCCACCGCGCCCCAGCCAAAACCGCACCGCCGAAATCCAGGTCGCATACGAATAAAAAATCGCGGCAATCGGCAATCCTGGCGCCCAAAGCGGTGACAACCCATAAAACCGCACCGTCGGCAAATACGTAATCGCCATCAATACCCACGTCGCCAGCCCCAATCGCCACACCACAGGCCGCGGGCTAAACGTGAAGACCACAGGCAGTACATAGGTCACGGTCATTCCCAGCAATGTTCCTGCCAGGAGCAGTCCCGAATGGCCTAGTTGCGTAAACGCCGTCCGCGCAATCAAGTCGCGAATCTCCCGAAACGTTGTATACGCCCGCAAGCTCACGCTTTTCCGCGTCAGCCCCATCCAGATCGCGCCTCCCGAACGCTTCACCGCCCGCGCCAGCGCACAATCATCGATCACTTCGCCGCGAATCGCCGCCACCCCGCCGATCCGCTCGAGCGCCGTTCGTTTTAGCAGCACACACCCCCCCGCCGCGCCTGCCATCTTCGATTTCTTGTCGGCAATCCACTGCGGTGGATATAACTTCAGAAAGAAGTACAAAAACGGGGGAATCAACAACCGCTCCGGAAACGATTTCGCCTGCAGCAGCACCATCAACGAAACCATTTCCAGCCGCCCTTTCTCCGCGCGCCCCACCAGCCGGCCCAGCGTGTCCGGCGCATGCTCAATATCCGCGTCCGTGAACCAGAAATAATCCGCCGCCTGCGCACCGGCGCTCTCCACGCCTTGCTGCATCGCCCAAACTTTCCCCGTCCATCCGCTCTGCAGCGCAGCGGCCTGCAAAATCGTCACGCGATCCTCAGCAGCAGCGCGCGTTGCCGCTTCTCTCCCCAGCGTTCCCGTGCCATCCTCGCTGTGGTCATCCACCACCACAATCCGGAATGCGCCCGCATACTCCTGCTTCACCAGCGAGTCCACGGTCCGCGCAATCGTCTCCGCCTCGTTGCGCGCGGGCACAATCGCGATCACCCGTGGCCACTCCGCCAACGATTCCTGCCCCGCAATGTCGTCATTAAATGCGTGAAGCTG
The DNA here is from genome assembly GCA_963781995.1 of uncultured Acidobacteriota bacterium. GTDB lineage: Bacteria > Acidobacteriota > Terriglobia > Acidiferrales > UBA7541 > Acidiferrum. The sequence goes on from CAWAHR010000001.1 coordinate 744,934, forward strand.
CCAAAATGCCCCGCGCAAAAAGGTAAGCACAACCCAGATCAGCAGTGGAAATGCAGCAAGGATAAGCGCCAGGGAGCCCACGACCCATTTTGTCGCGAAAGCCCTTCGCGCCGCTAGGCCAGATCTTCCGCGCGGATCGGCAGCCGCCGCACCGGCTTCCCCGTCGCCGCAAAAATCGCGTTGCACACCGCCGGCGCTATCGGCGGAGTTCCCGGCTCGCCGATTCCTCCCGGCGCATCCTTGCTCTCTACGATGTGCACTTCCACCTGCGGCATTTCATTCATCCGCACCATATCGTAATCGTTAAAATTCCCCTGTTCGACGCGCCCCTTCGCAATCGTGATTTCCCCCTTCAGTGCCGCCGTCAATCCATAGATGATGGCGCCCTCCACCTGCGCTTGAATCGTTTCCGGGTTCACCACCCGCCCGCAGTCCACCGCCGCCACCACGCGGTGCACCTGCAGGGTATGCGCCTTGCGGTCAATGCTGATCTCCGCCACTTGCGCCACGTGGCTTCCAAACGATTCCACTACCGCAATTCCCCGGTATCGCCCGGCCCCCACTGGCTTGCCCCATCCGGCCTTTTCCGCCGCCAATTCCAGCACGCCCCGTTGCCGCGAATCCTTGCTCAACATCGCGCGCCGGAATTCGAATGGATCTTTCCCTGCAGCCTTGGCCATTTCGTCCATGAAGCATTCCGCGATGTATCCGTTGTGCGAATTTCCCACCGAGCGCCAGAATCCCACCGGCACGCCGGGCTCCGTCAGCAGGTACTCCACCAGAAAGTTCGGCACGTCGTATTTCAGCGTCGCGATGCCTTCCGTGGCCGTATCGTCCAGTCCATTCTTGATCGAGCCGGGGAAAAACCGCGACATAATCGATGGCCCCACAATCCGCGACTTCCACGCCACCGGCTTGCCTTTCCCGTCCAGCCCCGCCCACATTTTCACCAGCACCGTCGGCCGGTAAAAATCGTGCTGCATGTCGTCTTCGCGCGACCACGTCACCTGCACCGGCGTGCCCACGGCCTTGGATAGCTCCACCGCCTCCGCCACAAAGTCCAGCTCCGCCCGCCGCCCAAATCCCCCGCCCAAGTAGGTCGTATGGATCCGCACCTGCTCCGGCTTCAATCCCGTAATTTTTGCTCCGGCTATCTGCGCGAAGGTCTGAAACTGCGTCGGCGCATAGATGTCGCAGCCATCCGCGCGCACGTCCGCGGTGGCATTCATCGGTTCCATCGTGGCGTGCGCAAGAAACGGCACTTCGTACACCGCTTCCAGCTTTTTCGCCGTCCCTCCCATCGTCGCATCCGCGTCGCCGTCTTTTCTCGCGATCACTCCGGTCTGCTCCGCGCGCCCTTGATACAGTTTGCGAATCGCGTCGCTGGAGTTCTTGGCGTTCGCGCCTTCGTCCCAAGTGATCTCCAGCGCGTTGCGCCCTTCCATCGCCGACCAGGTGTTGTCAGCCACCACCGCCACGCCGCTGGAAATCTGCTGCACGCTCGTTACCCCGCGCACCGCTTTCGCCTTGGTCCCATCAAAGCTCTTCACCGTGCCGCCAAACACCGGGCAGCGTGCCACCACCGCATGCAGCATCTTCGGTTGCCGCACATCAATCCCAAACTCCGCCGTCCCGTTCACTTTTATCTTCGAGTCAATCCGCTTGGTCGCCTTCCCGATGTACTTGTAGTCCTTCGCGTCCTTCCGCTTCGGGCTCACCGGCACCGGCAGCTTGGCCGCCTCTTCCACCAGTTCGCCGTACCCGATCCGCTTCCCCGAAGCCGTGTTCACCACTGCGCTGTTTTCCGTGTGGCACGCGCCCGGCTCCACATTCCATTTCTTCGCCGCCGCGGCGATCAGCATCTCTCGCGCCGCGGCCCCGGCCTTCGCCAGCGGCTCCCACGAGCCACGAATGCTGGTGCTTCCGCCGGTGCCCTGCAATCCAAAAACCGGGTTGAAATATTGCGGTGCCGCCGGCGCAAACTCCGTCCTGATTTTTTTCCAGTCCAGGTCCAGCTCTTCCGCCAGAATCATCGCCAGCGCCGTGGAAATCCCCTGTCCCATCTCGGACTTGTCAATCAGCAGCGTCGCCGTATCGTCCGCCGAAATCTGCACCCACGCGTTGATCGCCGCCGGCTCTTTCGCCGGCACTCCGGCCAGCGCCTCATACTTCCCGGGCAGATACACACCAATCACCAAAGCGGCGCCACCGGCGACACTTTTCTTTAGGAACTCACGGCGATCCAACGAGGATACAGTTGCCATGGCGACCTCATTCTGCCGTGCGGCATTTCCGCACGGCATCTCGAATTTTCAAATTTACTTTCCAGCTTGTAGCGAAGCGGCGTGGTGGATGGCTTTGCGGATCCGCTGGTAGGTGCCGCAGCGGCAGATGTTTCCGCTCATGGCGTCGTCAATATCCGCGTCGCTCGGATTGGGTTTCTTCGCCAGCAGCGCCACCGCGGACATGATCTGACCAGACTGGCAATATCCGCACTGCGGCACGTCCTCTTCGATCCAGGCCTTTTGCACTGGGTGCGACGCGTCCGCCGAAAGCCCTTCGATGGTCGTGATTTTCTTGCCGGCCACGCTGGAAACCGGCGTGATGCACGAGCGCGACGCCTCGCCGTTGATGTGCACTGTGCAAGCCCCGCACAGCGCCATCCCGCAGCCGAACTTCGTGCCCGTCATGTTCAGCGTGTCCCGCAGCACCCAGAGGAGTGGCATTTGCGGATCAACATCCACCGTCGTGGATTTTCCATTCAACGTAAATGTAGTGGCCATGTGCTTCTCCCCCAACTTCCCAATTATCCTACAACACCCCGCCACGGTATGGAAATCGCCGATAATTCGCCCAGCGGAAACCCTCCGATGGCGCGGTTATCGTGCCCTAACCCAAAGTCCGGGGGGCAGCCGCAACTCTTCCACAAATGTCAATCAGGAACAAGGAGCACTATTGATTTATGCACGCTTACGGGGCTGAGCCGTCTTAAGAACCAGAAAGCGAACTCGCGTACGCGCCAGGTGCAACACCCATGATTCTTTTGAAATGCCGCGCGAAATGGCTTTGATCCGCAAATCCCGATAAGGCTGACACCTGTATGCACGGCATCCCCTCACGGAGCAGGCGACAGGAATCTTCGATCCGCGCCTGAATCTGATAAGCGTGCGGAGGCAGTCCGAACTCTTTCGTAAAACTTCGCACCAGATGAAATCGGCTGAGAGCGGCCGCCTTGGCTAGTTCGTCCAATGTCACCAGCTCATTTCGTCGAGCATGCAGGGTTTCCCGCGCGCGTTCCAACGACCGCCGGACCGCGGGGCCTGAGGTTGCGCGGGCCGCCGGACCGCTCTCCGTATACTTAAGCATTCGGTGCACCAGGACTGCAAACTTCGATTGCAATTGCAGAGGATTGCGGCCTGCTCGCAGATCGCGAGAGAGGCCAGCCAGCCCTTGGAGTAGTTGGGAATCGAAGACTGCGGTCACGCGAAAGTGCGGTATCCCGGCTGCACCCGATTCCTGCGCAAGCTTTATGAACTGATTGCGCTCCATAAAGAGAGTGAAGAAGCGCGAGGGCTTGCGCTTTGCCTGCACACGGTGAGTTTCTCCGGGTTCCATAAACGCAGTCGCGCCGTCTTCAATGGCATGGGTATTTTGCCGATACACCCAGGACGTTGCTACCGATGGGCATCCACAGAGCAGATACCTCTCATGAAACATGCGCCAATTTCCGGTGGAGGGATTCGCGACAAGCATTTCCACGCCAGGCAGTGCCGCGTTACGAAGATAGGTGAGCTGATTCGCCGGTAGCGAGTCCGACATTCGGTTGACCCCTTTTGGCTATTGCCTGGAATGAAACAATCGCAAGAAGAAGCAAGAACATTCTAGTACTACTAGAACCTCATCTTTAATCTCAACTCAGCGGACCTACCCGAATGGAACGATCCCGGCCCGCACTATTTCTAGCAACTTGACTTGAGGAAATCGATGAGAAAACTAGCCCTATGTCTCTTGTTCGCCACTCTCGCTCTTTTCACCGGGTGTAACGGTGGAACGAAGTCGATTGCCGTGACCCTTACCTCGCCCACTGGTGCGCAAGCCCTGGACGTTGGTCAGACTTTCAATATATCCGTCACCGTCGCTAACGATGGCTTGAACAAGGGCGCGACATTTAATCTTTCAGGGACCGGAACGCTGACGAACGTAACCTCCTCGAGCGCGACCTACAATGCGACCGCCGCAGGTAACGCCACAATTACCGTTGCCTCCGCCACCGATCCCACCAAGATGCAGACCATTACCGTTGTTGTTACCGCTGCGCCTCAGATTACAAGCGCCGCAGTCCTCCCGGCAGCGACCCAAGGCACGGCCTTTAGTGGAACGATCGCGGTGACGGGCGGGGCCGGCGCGATCACTTACTCCGTGACTGTTGGCAGTCTGCCCCTTGGTTTGAGCTTGAATAGTTCCACGGGCGCCATCACCGGCACCGCAACAGGGCCCAGCGGCACCGTGAATTTCACCGTGCAGGTAAAGGACTCCAGCTCCGCCGGCGCACAAACCAATTCGAAGGCCTTCAGCATCACCATCAACCTGCCGCCCGCGCCGCAGATCACCACCACCACGCTTCCCGCGGACGTCGAGGGCACGGCATACAGCCAGCCGCTCGCCCTCACCGGCGGCTTGGCTCCGTTTACCTATTCCATCAGCACAGGTTCGTTGCCCGCTGGATTGAGCATCAATGCAAGCACCGGCGCCATCACTGGAACTCCAACGGGACCGAACGGCACCTCCAGCTTCACCGTCAAAGTTACGGATTCCAGTAATCCAGTGCAGTCCGCCACGCAAGCGCTAAGTATCGCGGTGAACCTGCCGCCCGCGCCGCAGATCACCACCACCACGCTTCCCGCGGACGTCGAAGGCACCGCTTACAACCAGACCGTTGCTTCCACCGGCGGCTTGGCGCCGCTCACCTACTCCGTGAGCGTCGGGAGTTTGCCTGCGGGTCTGAGCCTCAACGCCAGCACCGGCGCAATCACCGGAACGCCCACCGGCCCGAACGGCACTGTGAGCTTTTCTGTGAAGGTGACCGACAAGAGCAACCCCGTGCAGTCGGCCTCGCAGCCGCTTAGCATTACGGTGAACTTGCCTCCAGCTCCGGCCATCACCACAAGTTCGCTGCCAGGCGTCGTCGAATTCGCAAACTATAGCCAGACCATCGCGGCAACCGGCTACGGCACACTTACCTACTCCGTGAGCCTCGGCAGCCTGCCCGCGGGCCTCAGCCTGAATTCCAGCACCGGCAAAATTACAGGCGCGCCCACAGGTCCCAACGGAACTTCCAGCTTCACCGTTAAAGTCACCGATTCCAGCAATCCGGCCCAGTCGGCTTCCCAACCACTGAGCATCGCTGTAAGCTTACCGCCGGCCCCGGCGATTTCCACGACCACGCTTCCGGGCGTCGTGGAATTTACAAACTATAATCAGACTGTCTCCGCAACAGGATTCGGCACACTCAACTATTCCGTCAGCGCGGGCACTCTGCCCGCTGGCCTCAGTCTCAACAGCGCCACTGGCGCAATTACCGGCGCGCCTACGGGCCCCAACGGGACGTCTAGCTTCACCGTTAAAGTCACCGATTCCAGCAATCCTGCGCAATCGGCATCACAAGCCTTGAGCATTGCGGTCAGTCTCCCGCCCGCTCCGTCCATCACCACCACCACTTTGCCCAACGGCACCGTCGGCGCCAGCTACAACCAGACGGTCGCCTTCACCGGCGGTCATGGTCCTTTCACTTGGAGCATTTCGGCCGGAGCTCTCCCCACCGGCTTCTCCTTGAACACGGCCACCGGCGCCATCACCGGCAATTCCAGTGTGGCGAACACCTACAGCTTTACCGTCAAGGTCGTGGATTCCAGCAACCCGGCGCAAAACGCCACTCAGGCGTTGTCCATCTCCATCGTCAACGGGCCGCTGCTGGTCACTGCGGCAACTTTACCGACCGGAGCGGTTAACGATCCCTATCCGTCCACCACTCTCGGAGCCAGCGGCGGATTGCCTCCATATAGCTGGGCCATCACTGTTGGCAGCCTGCCCGCAGGTTTGTCGCTGAACTCCAGCACTGGCGCGATCACTGGAACGCCGACCGGCCCCAGTGCCACCGCGAATTTCACCGCTCAAGTTACCGATTCGACGAACGCCAAGCAGACCGGCTCGTTCAGCATCACCGTAAATCCCGCGCTTGTGATCACCAGCACTTCCTTACCGGGCGCTACTGCCGGCGCAAACTATTCCACCAATCTCAGCGCCACCGGCGGTGTTACGCCCTACAACTGGACCATCTCGGCGGGCAGCTTACCCACCGGCATGAACCTGAGCGGCAACACCATCTCCGGCACGCCCACCACGGCGGGTACGGTCAGCTTCACGATCAAGGTGAACGACGCCTCCGGCGGCTCGCAAACTGCCGCGGTCAGCATCGTCGTGGCATCTGCGCCTCCCCTGACGGTGGTGACCACTTCCGGCAACTTGCCGCAAGGCGTCGTGAACTCTTCGTATCCGTCCACACAACTCAACGCCACCGGCGGCTTCCAGCCCTACAATTCGTGGGTCGTCGTCACCCCAGGAACCGGAACTCTGCCTCCAGGTTTGTCGCTCAGCAGCAACGGCCAAATCGCCGGCACACCCACGACTGCGGGCACCTATCCTTTCACCGTGCAGGTGACCGACTCCGCCACCCCCACGCCCAACACCGCCCAGGCCAACCTCAGCATCACCATCGCGGCCACCACTAGCTGCACCACCTTGACTGGCAAGGAAGCGCTCCTTACGGGAGATTACGCTTTCCTGATGAACGGTTTTGATGCCAGCGGTAATCCTGTCTTTCTCGGCGGCGTTTTCACCGCCAGCGGCACCAAGGGCCCGGGCAATATCACCGCCGGCACTTTGGACATGAACCTTGTCACCGGCGTGCAGACTGGCCTCAGCATCACCTCGGCCAGCTCCTACAACCTCGGCCTCGACCCCAACGCCACCAATGGCTATCGTGGCTGCATGTCCATCGTGACCTCGGCGGGCACGATGAACTACCGCTTCTCCGTTGACGCCGTTGGTGCAATCACTGCTAACGTCGCCTCTGATGGACATATCATCGGCTTCGATGCCGGTGGGCCGTTCACTTCCGGCATACTCCGCCAGGCCACTCCTTCGGCCTTCTCCACCAGCGCCATCGCTGGCAATTGGGCCTTCGGCGTTGCTGGCCCCAAGGCTCTCAGCGGCGGAGGAACCTCCGGTTATTTTGCCGCCGTCGGTGTTCTGAATCTTGCCAGCGGCTTAGCCAGCGGCGTAGCGGACGCCAATGACAACGGTCAATTGGACAATAACAGTGCTCTCACAGCCTTCCCGCCCACCGCCGCCGGCATCACCCTCGCCAGCGGTCCTTACAGCATCGCTTCCAACGGCCGCGGCACCCTCGATTTTACGCCTGGCGGCTCTGGCGGATCGCAGGTGACCAACATTGTTTATGTGATCTCTTCCTCCGAATGGCTCATTCTCAACACCGACAGCCAGACCAATAACACCGCCTTCACCGGCCGCGCCCTGAAACAATCCGGCAGCTTCAGCAACTCCTCATTGACCGGCAAACACGTCATCTACGCCTCCGGTGGTAGCACCAACGGTTCGACCTCAGCCAGTCGCACCGAACTTGACCTGGTCACCGTAACCTCCGGCAACAACTTCACCTTTTCCGGATATCAGAATGATGGCGGAAACATTTCCGATCCCACCAAGAACAGTGGCTCCGGCACGTTCAGTGTCGCTTCCAACGGCCGCGTCACCTTAACCGTCTCGGGAGCCAACAATCTCCCGGTCTTCTACCTGAGCAGCGCCAACACTGCGTTCTTCTTGAACTCGGACTCCCAGGCCTCTGCGGGCAACATCGAACCGCAAGCTGGTTCCTCGTTCACCAATTCCTCAGCCAGTGGAACCTATGGCATTGGCAGCATCAATCCTGCTGTTCCCGGTGCCAAAAACGATGACGGTACGGTCACTTTTACTCCCTCCTCGACCTCCATCAACGGCACCAGCGACAATAACAACTCCGGTTCGCTTTCACCGGACAACCCCGCTACCGGCACCTACGCCATTAACTCTTCCGGTGTCGGGCTGCTTCCTGCCGGGTGCACCTTGACCGGTTCCAGCTCCAATTGCGAAAGCCTCTTCATCGTCATCTCCCCAACTAGGGCGGTGGTCATAAAGGTCAAGCCGTCCGATACAACACCCGTAATTGACGTCCTCCAGCAGTAAGCCTTTCGGCTCCGCAACTCAAAGGGCCGGGGAGAAGTTCCCCCGGCCCTCTTCCTTTTTGGGCATTGCCTTGATTCCACCGCGCCGGAGAATTTGCCCCCGCGGGAAGTCCTACGGGGAACTGTTCCCAACCGCATGAGCAAGTATGGCTGCGCAGATCATTCTGAATTGCTACTATGCCCGCCACGGGATTTCCCGTTACTATGCCCGCCAGCCAGCCCAGCATGAAGCCTGCTCGCGTCGACACCACCAGAGAGCTCCTTGTAGCTCTCTTCCCGCCCGAGGTGCACAAGAACGCCTCGTTGCAGCAGCTAGCCGACCGCGTTGAAACTTTCACTCGCGCTGGCACGCGTCGCGCCCGCCTGGATGCCTTCGTGGACCTTTACTGCTGGCTCCGCGTCCGCGACACCCGCATCCCCGATCTCAAATCCGCCGCAATCTTCCCCGCGTTGAACTCCCCCGAATGGCGCCGCGACCGTGTCTGGCTCGCCATCCTGCAATCTTCTGCCGAAATCCGAGACCGCTATTTCGCCGGCATCGCTTCCATTCTCGAGGAGACCGATGGGGTCTCTCTTTTCGCCGAATCCGGCATGCCCAGCGACCGCGGCCTGCTCCCGGAAGCCTTCGATCGACTCTTCAGCACCTTGCTTCCCGCCCCGCGCGAAGAAACCGAACTCGCCAAACTTTTCCTGCGCCTGTTTCCCACGCAAACGGAAGTCGAGCACTTCTTCACCTTGCCCGCCGATCAGTTGAGCAAGATCCTTCCGCTCATCGCTCCCGTGGACATTCCCGAGGCCTGGGACAAACCCGTTGCCTCGTTGCTCGATGCTTTCTGCCTTCTCGGCGCGCGCGTCCAGGGCCTCGGTCTTTCCGAAAAGCTGCGCGTGCGAAGCAATCCCTGTCCGGTCCAGCAATCTCCGTTTTACCGCCTAACCCGCGCCGGAGATGTCCTCGTCGAAGCCCTGCGAAAAAAAGACGGTGCCGCCTCCGCCGCACAAGCGTGGAAGGCGATCATCAATGAGTGTCGCGCCGAAATGGCCGCCATCGTCGCGCACCTCGATGCCCGCGGCGTCAATCTCGACATCGTTTACGCCCTCGACGTCATCGAAAAAAGCCTTGCTCGGATGGAGCTGATCTCCGGCACGCTTCTCGCGCAGCCCGGCCCGCCACAGCTCCTCACCGCTCTCCGCCTCATGAAAGACGTCATCCGCGGCCGCCTCAACGACCGCAGCCTGTGGAGCCTCGCGCACAATAGTTTCCGCCTGCTGGCCAGAAAAATTGTCGAGTGGGCGGGCAAAACCGGCGAGCACTACATCTCCTCGAGCCGCGAGGAATACGCGCAGATGTGGAAGGCGGCACTTGGCGGCGGCTTGCTCACTGTCGGCACCGCGGCCATCAAGCTCATGGTCACCCACCGCGGCCTGCCTCCCTTCGTCGAAGGCTTTCTCGCCGGGCTCAACTATGCCGTGAGTTTCGTGCTCTTGCAGAATTTCCATCTCGCGCTGGCCACCAAGCAGCCCTCCATGACCGGCGCCACCCTCGCGCGCATCATCCAAGACTGCCGCGACACCTCCAAGATCGACGAACTTATCGCCTACGTGCAGCGCATCTTCCGCACCCAGCTCGCCGCCGCGCTTGGAAACATCCTCGCCGTCGGCGCCGGCGCGGTCGTTTTCAGCTTGTTCTGGAAGCTGGCCGTGGGCCAACCGTTTCTTCCTGTCGAAACCGCCGACTACGCCGTGAAATCACTCAATCCTCTCCACAGCGGCACGATTTTTTTCGCCGCGCTCACCGGCGTCATTCTATGGCTTTCCAGCCTGGCCGGCGGCTGGATCGAAAATTGGGCGGTCTACCACCAACTCCCCAGGGCCATCGCCGAACACCGCTGGGGCACCGCGCTCAAGCCCGAAACCTTGCTGCGCTTTTCCGATTCTTTCTCAAAGAACATCGCCGGTTGGGGCGGCTCCATCGCGCTGGGCTTCATGCTCGGCATGACTCCGGTCGTCGGCCATTTTTTTGGCTTGCCGCTCGATGTCCGCCACGTGACCCTTTCCACCGGCACCATGGCCCTTGGCATCGCTTCCCGCGGACCGGAAGTCCTTGGCCGCGGCGCGCTCATCTGGGCCGGCTTCGGCATCGCCGTCACCTTCGTGCTAAATCTCGGCGTAAGTTTCTATCTCGCTTTGCGCCTCGCGCTCCGCGCTCAGGACGTCTCCCCCAGTGATCACCTCGACATCCTCCGCAACCTCTGGCGTCAATTCCGCGCCACTCCCCGCGATTTCTTCTTCCCCCCAGCACAAGACTCTCCTGCCGAGCCGCAACCCACCCAGTAATCCACGCTCGATTTATTTGGAGCCCTGTGGCTCTGCCACCGCCTTTGAGGATGTAACGACACCGGCCAACTTAACCGTCAGGCTATCCGAGCCATTAGCATTGCACCGGAAGCCGCATATCCGCACAGGCCACGCGACCCAACTCACCAACCGCGCCCTTCAGCCTATAACGTTGCCGGCTCCATCGTCGGCGGCTCCTTCTCCACCCCACGCCATCCCACCGGCCGTCCGCTCACCGCTTCCTTCACCGACCGGAACAACACGATATACATCAATTGCCGGTAATAAAATCGTTGCAGCAGCACCGGAATCAGCAGCGTCCAATCCTCATGCCGCTCCAGCGCAAACGCGATCATGCACGTAAGCACGTCAATAATCAGGAATCCCAAAAAAAACACCACCGAGCGCTGCACATCCGCCGCCGTCCACAACTGCGGAATCTGCGTAATGTGAAGTTGCGCCAGGCCCCAGAGCAGCAGGCTCCCCAAAAACAAAAGATCCAGCACCGGCGAAACCAGCGGCAGCAAAATCTGAAAAACAAAAATATTCGGGAGCGCGATCCATCCCAAGGTTCCGTATTTCGGTCGGAACAGCGTGTCGCTGTGCTTCCAGAACGATTGCAGCGTCCCAAACGTCCACCGGAATCTTTGCCGGATTAATTGCCCGGGCGTATCAGGTGCTTCGGTCCACGCAATCGCCTCTTCATCGTAAGTAACCCGCCATCCCAGCCTGCGGATTGCGATTGTCAGGTCCGCGTCCTCGGCCACCGTGTCCGCCGTGATTCCACCCGCGGCCTCAATCGCCTCCTTGCGCCAGGCGCCCAGCGCCCCGGGCACCACGGTAATGCAATTCAGCAAATCGAACGCCCGCTTTTCCATGTTCTGGCTGGTGATGTACTCGAGTGCCTGCCAGCGCGTCAGCCACCGCGAACGGTTGCCCACTTTCACGTTTCCCGCAACCGCGCCCACCTTGGGATCCGAAAAATGCCGCAGCAATTTGCGAATCGCGTCCGACTCGATTTCCGTATCCGCGTCGATCGTCACCACAATTTCCGTCGCGGCGTGGGAAAGCGCGTTGTTCAGCGCCGCGGCCTTGCCGCGGTTCACCTGGTGCAGAATCTGCACGCAGTCATTTTTGCCGAAATTGGATTGCAACAATTCCAGGGTGCGATCCGCCGATCCATCGTCCACCACCACCACGTGAATATTGTCCAGATCGGAAAGCAGCACGGATTGTACCGTCTGCACGATCACGCTCTCTTCGTTGTGCGCCGGAATCAGCACCGTCACGCTGGGCGGCGGTTCCGTCAGCCTTGCGTGGTCCGGCCTCATTTTTTCGATGATCGCCAGAATCCCGATAATCAGCGCCCGCCCGCTCACCAGCACGATTCCTAGGATAAATACCGTGGCAATGGCGAACCGCGACCACTGGAATATGCTGAAAATAAAACCGTCCGCCTGCGCCGCCAGCCGCTCCCGGAACGACAGCGGCACCATCAGGTCCGCCCGCGATTTCCCAACCAGGTCCGCCACCGATACAAACTCATATCCTTTTGCCCGCAGTTGATCGATCACCTGCGGCAGCGCCGCCAGCGTTTGCGACCGGTCTCCGCCGCCGTCGTGGAACAGTATGACGTTCCCGTTTTTCGCCTGCCGCATCACGTCAGCCACGATTTCGTCCGCCGGCAATTGATGCTTGTTATCCGGCATATACCAGTCCCGTGGATCAATCCGCTGTCCAACGATGATGTAACCCAGATCTTGCGGATACGGAAGCTGCGCCACCTCTTCCGCATATTCCGGCTGGTGGTCGATTCCGTACGGCGGCCGGAACAATATCGATTTCACGCCTAGCGTACTTTCAATCAACCGCTGCGTCAGGTTCAGCTCCCACCTCACCTGCGTCCGCGAAATTTCGTCGAACTTCGGGTGCGTCCAGGTGTGGTTCCCGATCTCATGCCCTTCGTTGTATTCCCGCTTTAGGAGGTCCGGCGCGCGATTCGCCTCGTCTCCGATCACAAAAAAGACTCCCGGTGCATGCTTCTCTTTCAGGATATCCAGGATCTTCGGCGTCCACTGGCGGTCCGGTCCGTCGTCAAACGACAGGACCACCTTGTTTTTCGCTCCGCCGATCTGGTCAATGTCATACGAAAGCGGATACGCTTCATACTTTTCGCTGGTGATCAGATCCGTCGCCGCATCGTAGGTGAAGCTGCGTTTCCCCTGCTTCGGAACGTCCGTGATATGCCAGATGTCGCCATTCCCCTCTAGGATCAGGTCCGGCCCCGGCGCCAGGTCCGCCAGCTTCGCGCGAATCGCGTCATCCGGGCGCGTCGCGTCCCACACCGGCCACAGCGACGAATCCGAAGATCCCAGCCGCCATAGCGCCGTGCCCTGCACGCCCAGCCGCTCGCTGGCGCGCAATTCGTTGTACGCTGTTACCGCGTCCAGCATCCACACCTGGTGGGTGTGATTATGCTCGTCCGAATACGAATAGTGCGGATTCAGCGAAGCCGCGTCGAACTCCACATCGCTTTCCGATTCATACGCGTGCAGCAGCGCCTCCTGGATGCTGAACTCCTCCGCGTGCGGCGTTTCCTTCTTCGAGGTTTCCGTCCAGTCATAGGCGTAATTCGCCACGCCCACCACGATCTTCTGCGCCGGCACCACCTCGCGCACTTGCCGCAGGTTTTCCATGAACCAGTCCTGCGCCGCGATCGGCCCCGGCGGCGAAGTCAGCCAGTGCTGGTCGTAATTCATCAAAATGATCGCGTCGGTCACCTTGCCGAAAAACGCGTAGTCGTAAGCGTCGTCGCGCGCCGGCAACGCAATCATCAGCTTCAGCCCCACGGCATGCAGCGAGGGCGCAAACTGCCCGATAAACGTGCGGAAATTCGCTTGGCTCTTGTCCGGCACTTCCTCGAAGTCCACAACGATCCCCGCCTGCTTAGCCGCCACCGCATATTGGGTCACGTCTGAAATCAGGCGGTTTCGCGAAGCCGGGCTCGCCAGCAACTCCACCATCTCCTTCACCCGCCACACCGTCCCGTCATAATTATTCAGCAGCCCCATCATCGGGAGCTCCAACGGCGGGTTCATCGATCGCATCCACTGATGCAATTTGTCCTGCTGCAATCGCGAAAGCGCTTCCGCGGGAGATGCCTGCACCGTTTGATTCCGTTCATAGTCCACCACGGTGATCGCCCCGTCGGGCGTAACCGCGTGCAACTGTTCCGGCATCAGCAGGTCGATGTCTTTGTAGTGTTTTTTCAGCGACGCCAGGCTGTTGGGATCCCAGCTCACAAAAAATGCCGCTCGCAGCGGGTCATACGCTGCTGGCACTTGACCGATGTTGGCTACCCGCGTATGCCGCCCTTCGCGCAGCACCACCGGCTTCAGCAACTTTTTCTTTAAGGGATGATAGACCGGCCGGGTGTCGGGCAGCAGCGAGGATGGCAGCTCCACGCTCCCTGCGATGGTCAGGAAGAAATACACCAGCAAAAGCGTCAGCCCCGCGCCGCTGATTTCCAGAATGCGCCGCGTGCGCCGCCAGCGGACCTTTTCCGCGTCGTAAAAGATCGGTTTTCGTTCTTTCATGAAGTGTGGGTGCCCGCGGGCGGGGTGGGGTCGCCTGCCGGCAAAGGTTACTCCGTCCGATAGTACAAATCCTCTTTATTGTAAGATGCAAAGCACAAATGAAGCGAGCTTTCTCGAACCCCATTGCGGCCCTCGTTGCCGGCGCCGGCTTGCGCCTTCTTTTTGTTCTCAAATATCCCGCCGGCTCTGGCGACACCGTCATTTACGAACAGCTCGCCACCAACTGGCTGCAGCACGCTCAATATGCCATGGACATTGCGGGGCAGCCTGTCTCCGTGGACATCCGCATGCCCGGGTATCCCGCGTTTCTCGCCATGATCTACTGGCTTACCGGCCACACCGGTATCACTTCCCACCGCGCGGTTATGTTTGCCCAGGTGCTGGTGGATTTGTCCACCTGCGTCATCATCGGCGCCCTGGCCGCTCTGCTCGTTTCTCTCTGCAGCGGTACAGCCAACCCCAGGCGCGCGTTTCTCGCCGGACTGTGGCTCGCGGCCCTTTGTCCTTTCACCGCCAACTATGTCGCCGTGCCCCTGACCGAAACTTGGGCTATCTTTTTCACCGCGCTGGCCATGCTGGTCCTCGCCGCTGTCATCGCGCAAGCCGCCGGTGCGCGTCTTCCTGGACGCCAACGCCCCAGCAAGCGCGACTTCTGGTTCGCTGCGGCGCTGGCGGGCTTCGTGATCGGCATCAGCACGCTCTTTCGCCCGGAAGCGCCGCTTCTTCTCGCAACTGCGTTCCTCGTTCTGGTTTTTGTTCCCGTGCGCCGCCGTGAACTCAAGCGCTTGCTCCTCACCGTCGCGCTGATGGGCTTCGCGGCTGCGTTGCCCTTGGTGCCCTGGACCATCCGAAACGCTGTGACCCTCCATGAATTTCAGCCCCTTACTCCCAAGGACGCCAACCTTCCCGGAGAACTCGTTCCCAAGGGTTTCATGGCCTGGGAGCGCACCTGGCTCTACCGTGTTCGTGATTGTTACTTGGTCCCCTGGAAATTGAACGAGGAAGCGATTCGCCTCGAAGACATTCCTTCCACGGCTTTTGACTGGCCCGAGGAGCGCGATCGCGTCACCGCGGTTCTCGACTCCTACAACGATGAGCTCACCCTCACTCCCGAAGAGGACGCCGCCTTCGCCCAGCTCGCCCGTGAACGCACCGTCCGCCATCCCCTGCGAACCTATCTTTGGATTCCCCTGAGGCGCGCGGTCCGTATCTGGTTCACCCCGCGCATCGAGCTACTTCCCCTCTCCGGAAACGTTTTCCCGCTTGCCTTCATGCGGGAAGAAGATCCCATCGACCAGCGCACCACCATTTTGTTTTTCTTCCTCAACATCTTCTATGTGGCACTCGGCCTCGGCGGCGCATGGCGCCTCTGGAAATTCTCCAATGCCCGTGGGGTCGTCGCTTTCTTCTTGCTTTACATCTTTTTGCGCACGGCCTTCCTCACCACCCTCGAAACTCCCGAGCCTCGCTACGTCTTGGTCTGCTTTCCCGCGCTAATCGCCCTGGCCGCCCAACTCTTCCTCCCCCGCCCATCCGCTGGGAACGCCAATCTTCCGATTGGCGTCTCCGAACCGCCTGCTCCAGAAAACGATCCGGCCAAGCCGCCCTTGATCACTTAAGTTCACCAACCATTTCCCCGCCAAGCTCGTGCTCAATCATCACCCCGTACCCCATGACGCTTATCCGTCAACAACCACCCTATTGCCTCCACACCTTCCTGTGGGAAGATAGGGGCGACACGCGCCCGGCCCCCGGCGCCTGCTACCCTCGGTCGCTCGCGTAGTAGACCAGCCCCAGACGCTTTGGCGCTTTCATGTCCCATGAACCGGCGGACTCAGCACCAGCCGGATTCTGCTTGTGTCCGAATCTCATCGCGTGGGGTGCTTCATGAGCGAACAATGGAAATCTTGGCAAGGCCAAACCGTTGATGGAAAATTCCTGCTTCGCCAATTCCTGGCCGGCACGCCGCACAGCGCGGTCTTCCTGACGGAACTCTCCGCAGCGCAACCCCAGAAAGCCGCAATCAAATTGATTGCCGCCAACTTCCCGGCGGTCGATGCCCAGCTAGCCCTTTGGAAGCGCGCCGCGCATCTCCAACATCCCAACCTGCTGCCCATTCTTGATTGCGGCCGTTCCCGTCTGGACGGCCAGGATCTCCTCTACGTGGTTATGGAGTATGCCGAAGAGAATCTCGCCGAAATCCTGCCGCAGCGCGCGCTCGCGCCGGAGGAAGTGCGGGACATCCTCGACCCCTCCCTCGACGTCCTGGTCTATCTCCATGGCAAAGGCCTCGCCCACGGGCATCTCAAGCCTTCGAATTTCCTCGCCACTCAGGACTGCCTGAAACTTTCCAGCGATTCCATCTTGCCCATCGGCGAGCAACGCCAATTCCACCGCGAGCGCGACGTCTATGATGCGCCCGAATCGCAATCTTCTCCGGTTTCCCCCAAAGGCGACGTCTGGTCGCTGGGCGCCACGCTTCTCGAAGCTCTCACGCAACACCCGCCCGCGCTCCCAGCAGGATCATCCTCAGATCCCGCCGTTGCCGACGGCATCCCCGGCCCCTTCCGCGAAATGGTGCGCCACTCGCTGCGCCGCGAAGCCAGCAAGCGCTGGGGCGTGGCCGAAATCGCCGCGCGCCTGAATCCCACTCCCCTGGCGGCGGCAGCAACAGCAATGGCCTCCTCGCCGTCGATGGCGACTGTCTCGCCGCTCAGCGTTCCGCTTTCCGCCGAGCCCGCGGTCCCGCTCTCGAAATTACCCGCCGCTGAGGAAAGTCCCCTGCGCCGGGAACCGCCGCCTGCGAAACGCCACAACGCTTCTCTGTTCGACTACACCGTTCCCGTGCTCTTGGGCGCCGCGGTGATTGCCGGACTCATTTTCGCCGCTCCCAAGCTCCGCAACTTTCACAGTCAGCCGGTTTCCTCGGCCAACTCCATAACCACGCAGAAATCCGCTTCCGCTAAACCAGCCGAAACTCCCGAACCCCAGGCATCCACCGCAATCCCTGCCAGGCCACCCGAAAAAATTGCCGCCAGTGAACCACCGAACAAATTGTCGGAGCGTCCGGCCGAGGCTCCCACGCCGGCTCCAGCCCCCGCCGTATTGCGGGATGATTCAAGAACTTCTCCGCGCGCAAAAACGGTTGAAGACTCCGTTGGTCGTGGCGAAATTTTGGAACAGGTCCTTCCCCACGTTTCGCCGAAAGCGCAGGCCACCATTCAGGGCACCATTCGGGTCCGCGTGAAAGTCCAGGTAGACCCCTCAGGCAACGTCTCCAACGCGGAGTTGGACAACCCCGGGCCCAGCAAATACTTCTCGGAGCTAGCCGAAAAGGCCGCCCGCCAATGGCAATTCGCCGGTGCCGAAGCCGATGGCCACGGCATTCCCAGCGAGTGGCTAATCCGCTTTGAATTCTCCCGGTCCGGCGTCCACGCGGCCGCGCAACAATCCGCACCATAGAAAATCAGCGAGAGTCATTCCAGCGCGCATTGCCGCCGGCCCGCGATTTTCGCGCCATCCCTCGGAGTTCAATAGGAATTGTGGTCCTCGAAGTGCGCCACCGATCCGTGCGCGCCCACGCCATAGCCCTTGCCGTTGATGAACACCAGCGCATTAAGACCTGCGGAATCGATATGCTGCCACTTTGTTCCGTCGCGGCTGATCTCCGAACCATTTGGCCCCACGGTCACAAAACCCGCGTCATAGGTGTCTACCCCCGAACGGAATCCGGTCGGGCGCTCCTGCTCCGCGGGCATGCTCCACGATTTACCTTCATCTGCCGAGTAGGCCTCGTTGTTCGACCGGTTCTCCGGATCCGCGTAATCGCCGCCCACTACCACGATCACATCGCCCGCTCGCGCGATGGAGAAAATACCCTGCGATGCTTTCGCGTGCACCATCGGCGTCTCCGAGACGTTCCACGTCTTGCCCAGGTCTGGCGAATGAAAAACGCGCGCGGCGCCGCCTCCCGTGCAGAAATAGAGTTCGCGATCCCGGTAGATCAATAGCGCTGAGTTGCTTGCGGCGAACGCGCCCTCATTCGCAAGCGCCTCGGGCATGTGGTCGCGTGGCAATTCTTTCCAGTGTCGGCCGTCTTCGGTTGCCAGCAGCAGGAATTTTCCGCCAACCGGATCGCTCAGTGCAAAGCAATGCGTGGCGTCCCGGCAGGCCAGTGCATCGAGGAAAAAGGCATGATCTTTTCCGGTGTACTGCGGAACCCAGGTGTGGCCCTCATCCGACGTTTTGTAGATCCGCGATTTTCCGCCTTCGCCGCTGGACATCACGTAAGCCACGCCCGCGCCGAATGCCTGCACGCCCCGGAAATCGAGCGCGTCGCCGTCAGGAATCGCGATTTTCTTCCAGGAAGCGCCCGCGTCCGCGGAAAGAAGGACCGTGCCCTTCGAGCCTGTCGCCCATATCGTGGTTGGCGCCACCACGGAAACTCCGCGAAGGTTGGCGTCCGCACCACTCTGTTGAACAATCCACCAGGAATCGCCGGGAAACACCAGCACAACAACCAGAATAAGGAAGCGCATACCCTGAAAGTCTAGCAGGTCGCGGCAATATCTCGAGAAGACACCGAATGGCGAAGCTTACCTTTGCAGGAGGAGTTCTACTTTTTACCTGGAGTGAACGAGTTCGTCGAGAGTATGGTGCGTGCCTCGGGATGTTTGGGCGACCAGTCTTCCGGGGGGAACGCCACTCGCCAAAAACTTGGACGCGCGGCGGAAAATTCCAGCCCCACTTCCGCTTTGCCGGCGCGCACCGGCCCCAGGAACGCCACGTGGCACTCCTGCTCCTCTTTCGTCAGGTTGTGCTGCAAGTGGATCTTGCTGCCGCTGGTGATGCGCGATTGCAGCAGCACCAGCGCGCCATGCGCATTGATCGCCAGCGTCGCGGTTTCTTCCTCGAACGCCTTGCCCTGCGCGTCGTTCCCGCGAATGCGCACGGCAACCTGCATCAACACCCGCTGGCTGCGGCGGCGCGGAGTTCCATTGGGAGGATTGTTCGGCGACTTACCCATAAGACCTCGTCTGCTCGACTATACCGCGCAGGCCCGGAAAGTCGAGCGCCACGCCAACCGTGCGTATGCAAAAAGGATACTCAAGGAAGCGGAGAGTTGCTTGGTAATCTCTTAACAGGTGCCTCATGTATCCGCAGGAAGTCCGGGCTTTCCGGGGCAATATCTAGGCGCGCTGATCCATCGGCAAATAACTCCGTGTGTCATATCCCAGATAAATCTGCCGGGGACGCGCGATCTTCTGTTCCGCATCCAGCAGCAGCTCTTCCCATTGCGCGATCCATCCCGACATCCGCGGAATCGCGAACAGCACCGGGAACATCGTTGTTGGGAAGCCCATCGACTGGTAAATCAGTCCGGTGTAAAAGTCCACGTTCGGATACAGTTTCCGCTTCACGAAATACTCGTCCTCCAGGGCGATGCGCTCGCACTCCAGCGCGATCTCCAGCAGCGGATTCTTGCCCATCAGGTCAAACACTTCATACGCCACGCGCTTAATGATCCGCGCGCGCGGGTCGTAATTCTTGTATACGCGATGCCCAAAGCCCATCAGCTTCGTTTCGCCCGCCTTCACCCGCTTGATGAACTCCGGCACCTTCTGTACCGAACCGATTTCATGCAGCATGCGGACCACTTCTTCGTTGGCCCCGCCGTGCAGCGGCCCATACAGCGCCGCAATCGCCGCCGCGGTCGCTGAATAGGGATCCACGTGCGAGCTGCCCACGCCCCGCACCGTGTTCGTCGAACAGTTCTGCTCGTGATCGGCGTGCAGGATAAACAGAATATCCAGCGCTCGCTCCAGCGTCGGATTCGGCCGGTAACGCGTCTCGCTGGTGCGGAACAACATGTTCAGGAAATTCCCGGGATAGCTCAGGTCGTTGTCCGGATAAACATACGGCATCCCCAGCGTGTGCCGATAAGAGAACGCCGCGATTGTGGGCATCTTCCCGATCAGCCGGTAAGTCTGCTTTTTTCGCGAACCTTCGTTGAAGATGTCTTTCGCGTCGTTATAAAAGGTCGATAGCGCCGCAATCGTGGAGATGACCATGCCCATAGGGTGCGCATCGTAGTGGAAGCCATCCAGGAATTTCTTGATGCTTTCGTGAATGAACGTATGATGCGTCACGTTGTACTGCCAATCCTTCAATTGCGCCGCCGTCGGCAACTCCCCGCGCAATAGCAGGTAAGCCGTCTCCAGATACGTCGATTTTTCCGCCAACTCTTCGATCGAATAACCCCGGTAGCGCAGAATCCCTTTGTCCCCGTCGATGTACGTGATCCGGCTAATGCACGAAGCCGTGTTGTTGTACGCCGGGTCGTAACCCATCATCCCAAAATCTTCCGGATGAACCTTGATCTGCCGGAGATCCATGGTCTTGATGGTGTCGTGGGTGATCGGCAGCTCGTACGACTTTCCTGTGCGGTTGTCGGTTATGGTTATCGTGTCGCGGCGAGTTGCCCCGCCATCGGATAATTTGCTTTGCGTTGTCGGAAGTGCCGAGTCCATGCGGATATCCTCACCGGGAGCGGCGCACAATCCGCCGCATTCACTAACACTTTACACCAAAGCAGGAACCCGTGGAAATGGAGCGGTACTCCGCCGGCCCGGCTGCCAAGAGCCACGGCGGCCCGGCAAAAGTGCGCAAGGGACTGAAGGGAAAGGAAATAGCCGCCAGTGGACGTGTTACGGACTAACCTCTTGACAATAGTCGTTATAACATATATTATCACCCTGCAAGTCAAGGAGGCAGGCCATGATTCTCATCCGTAAAAGCGACGACCGCGGGCACGCTAACCACGGCTGGTTGGATTCCCGCTTCACCTTTTCCTTTGCGGAGTACTTCGACCCGCAGCACCTCGAGTTCCGCACCCTGCGCGTGATGAACGACGATCGCATCGCCGGCGGCGGCGGTTTTCCCACTCACCCGCATCGCGATATGGAAATCGTCACCTACGTGCTCGACGGCGCCCTGGCCCATGAAGACAGCATGGGCAACGGCTCGGTTATCAAGCCGGGCGACGTGCAGTACATGAGCGCGGGCACCGGCGTGGCGCACAGCGAATTCAATGCGTCCGATAAGATTCCAGTGCACATGTACCAGATCTGGATGTACCCGGACAAACAAGGGCACAAGCCAGCGTACGACCAGAAGCATTTCGACGCAGCGGAGAAGCGCGGAAAGCTGCGGCTGGTGGCTTCGCCCGACGGCAGGGAGGGCTCCGTGAAGATTCGCCAGGACAACGAACTCTACGCCACGGTGCTGGCTCCCGGAGAAACGGTGAAGCATGCGTTGCAACCGGAGCGCCATGCCTACGTGCAGGTCGCTCGCGGCAGCGTGACGCTCAACGGCAGCAAGCTCAGCACTGGCGACGGCGCGGCCATCTCGCAGGAAAAGGCCGTCGAACTAACCGGCGTCGAAGACGCCGAAGTCCTGCTCTTCGACCTCGCGTAAGGAAAGCGTCGCGATAACTCGCCGGACTGCGGGCTCTAAACAACAATCAGTAACAGAAGAAGGTGGAAGCGATTCCGCCTTCTTCTGCTTTGCTGCTTCATGAAACTTTTAGCGCTTGTTCTTCGTCTTCCGCTAACCGCTAACCGCTAACCGCTAACCGCTAACCGCTTGCCGCGGTCCTTCCTACGCTGTTTTCGGTTTGGAAAACGTGGGAATGGAAGCGACCACGCCGAGGACGATCGCCACGCCGAGCGCAATCAGCGCTGACGCAAAGCCCTCCGGCTTGACGGTCATCAAATAAACGATGCCCAGCGCCAGCAACACCCGCACGCGGATGAGCGTGGGCAACGCCGGCGCGTGCAAAAGATCGGTGGCATTCACCGGGAGGGCGCCGTTGCCTTCGGGCAGGGCGGCGCGGAGGGCCCGGACGTGCGGCAGGATGAGCAAGAAGCCGATGCCAAGCGCGAGAACAATCGCCAGCGTCGAAACCAACAGCCAGCCTTGCTTCATTCCGCCGGAAAGTTCGGCCAGGTAGCCTCCGCTGAGGATCAGGAGCAGCAGGCCCGGGCCAGAAATGGGCAGCGACGTCTGGTAGACCCGCAGCCACGCGCGCACCTGCTCGGTGGTGGTGGCGCGACGCAGGAGAGACGAAACGATCCACTCCAGGCCGTAGCCGACAAAGAGCGCCACCAGTCCCACGAAATGAAAGAACAGCGCCAGCGTGTAGTTGCTCATAAGCAGTTCAGTGTACCGGACTCCTCATCCCCGCGCGCGGTGAAACTCCTTCATGAAATGGGTGAGCGCTTCGACGGCGTCCAAACCCACCGCGTTGTATAGCGAGATGCGCATGCCTCCCACCGAGCGGTGCCCCGGCGTACCGACCAGATTCGCGGCGGCCGCCTGTTTGGCGAAGTCTTTTTCCAAATTTTCGTCACCGATTTGGCTGGAGCTGCCACCTACGCGAAACACCACATTCATCAGCGACCGCGAAGCCTGCTCCACCGGGCAGGTGTAAAAACCACCGCTCGCTTCGATCGTGTCGTACAGCAGCTTGGCTTTTGCTTCGTTGCGCTTCTGGATTCCGGCCAGGCCGCCTTCGCTGGCGATCCATTCGGTGACCAGGCCCAGCGTATAAACCGCGAACGTTGGCGGCGTGTGGTATAGCGACTTTTCCTTGATGTGGGTGCGGTATTGCAGCACCGTGGGCAAATTCTTGTCGGCGCGTTCGGCCAGGTCCTTGCGCACGATCACCAGCGTGACCCCGCTGGGCCCTAGATTTTTCTGCGCTCCGGCGAAAATCAGCCCGAATTTGGAAACATCCATCGGGCGCGAAGCAATGTCCGAAGACATGTCCGCCACCAGTGGCGCGGCGGAGGCGGGCAGCGCGTGATACTGCGTGCCCTCAATGGTATTGTTGGTGCAGAAATAGGTGTACGAAGCGTCGGGGGAAAGCTTGATCTCTTCGGCGCGCGGCACCCGCGTGAATTTGGCGGCTTCGGTGGACGCGGCAATGTTGTGCCCCGTGAGATTCGGAATGCCGCCCTTTTTCAATTCGGAGATGGCCTTCGCGGTCCAAGCGCCGGTGTGCAGCACGTCCACCGGCTTTCCAGGCAGCGCCAGGTTCATCGGCACCATGGTGAACTGCATGCTGCCGCCCCCCTGCACGAAAATCACCGCATAGTCGTCGGGAATCGCCAGCAGCTTGCGCAGATTCTGCTCGGCGGCGTTGTTGATGGCTTCAAACTCCGGCGAGCGGTGCGAAAGTTCCATCACGGACATCCCCGTGCCGCGGTAATCCAGCAGCTCTTCGCGGATGCGCTCCAGCACGGAAAGCGGCAAGGCAGCGGGTCCGGCATTGAAATTGAAAGCGCGCTTGGCAGTGGTGTTTGGAGCCAAAGGGACGTTTCTGACAGAAGTGCTCACGATGGAAAACCTTTCGATGCGAAATTTGCGGCGCGCCCGGAGCGGATGACCAAGGAGTGGACCGCTCCATAGAATAGCAGAAGAGGTGGGTGCTGATTGGTGACTGGTGGGGCAGGCACTCTTGCCTGTGTTCTTGTAGCGGCCCCCGATCGGGCCGGGGGTGAATTTGGCTTGTGTAGTGGCCGAACTTTAGATCGGCGACCGCGGCCTTGAATTGGTCGGACCATAGGGGGTACCCCCGGGTTTTTGCGAAAGAGTGCGCAACGAATAGACAGGGCGGGAGATAACTGTGATCCAAAAAATGAAAGAGTGCGCAAGTTCCTGAAAACACAGAGAGGCGGAAGGGAAGAATTCGTGGGAAGAGCGAGGTTTTGCAAAATGCCGGCGCGCCGACATTTCAAGTAAGACTTGAAGGTTGAAGGAAGCGAGACCCCCCACCCCACGGGTATCGCGTGTGTGCGGGAATAATTGGAGTTACAGGAGGATGGCTCGTAGGTCTGGGAATGAATGAACTTAGTGGAGTGGGCCAACGGGAGGGAGGAGTTGGAGAAGAGCCCTTCGGCAAGCTCAGGGTGGATATCCTTCGTCGGATATCCGCTGCGGACGGACTCAGGCCCAAGTGTCACACCCTATTATAACACAGGAGTAGTAACGTTGGCACTAGTTAATTAACTGGTACTGTGTTCGAATGGCTGGGCGTTTGAAGGGCGGCATGGGACGAAGGCAGTGATCAGCGATCAGGAAACGAGGAAAATCAAGACCCACCCTTACACATCAAGGGCGGGGCACCCGCAACTCTGCAACTCCAAGGATTCAGGCGGTGGCGGTCCGATAGTTCTGTGGTGAGAGGGCCCAGAAAAGATCCGCCGCCGACGTAAATCGCAAGATACCGATGGCCCGGTAAAATGCGTCCCAGGTATCACATTTGACCGAGATGAGGAATTTTCCCTCCACCACGCGGTTGTCGGCCCAATCAGCCGGAACTCCCATGTCTCTTAGAGCGGTGGGTAAGGCGCCCTGACGCGGTTCATTGCCCATGTCCAGAAACCCGCCCGTTCCGTCCAGCGGGAGGTTTGCGGCCGGACCCGCATCGATTCCGGCGGGAACTTGCATTTTTTTCCGGTGGGCGAATTCTCTTGTGTCTTCATTCTTTGGGTGAAGGACAAAGATGCGGTTGATTGGGAAGCCATTGCCGGCCAGGGCGTCGAAGGCTTTCTCGACCAACGCTACTGTGTCGTAGATACCGAAGACTGTATTTACATCCGTCGTTATGTAAGTCATTTTGAAAACCCAGCCATCCAGGAGCCTTGAGTCTAGGAGGCGGCCTGCAAGGCGTCTATCCCCTTTCGTACACTGCAAAGTTTCAAATTTGGGCGCGTTGCTTGCTTGCCGTGAGTCCGTCCGAAGGGTCACGCCGGATTGCCGGTCATCCGGGGCACCCGCCGAAATTTGCGGTGCGTCCGGAGCGGGGAAACTGTGGAGTGGACCGCTCCCTAGAATAACAGAAGAGATGATTGGTGATTGGTGACGGGCGGCCAAAGATTGGTGGCTCGCCACTATGGTTACCAAAAGAATACTGCTTCCTATGTTACGTCGAAGCGGTAATTGTCCTTGCTAAGTGAGAGGTACTGGTATATTTGAGTTACGCTATCAGCGTACTAAGTACTGCGCCCGGTAGCCGGAGCTTTCGTGAAACCGCACCGCCTATCGGCGACCAATCGGCTAGTTCATCCCGGCATGAGAACTTTTGCGTTTTTGCCTGTGAGTTCGTGTGAATATCGGCGAATCTCCACAGTTTTTCCAAACAGTTTTCCTCTCTCAAAAAATGCTTCGTTGCGACCAGTTAAATGGCCGATTAGCATGCCTTATCGAACCGTTATGGCCAGAAAAACCAAGAATTTGGGGCAAATCGTGCTTTTTCCGGGGGCTCCGGGGGAGGCAAAGGGTGACTCTGCTGAGCTAGTTTCCGGAGCCCTCGTGAATAGCGCTGCAACAGCACCAGCTTTTCACTCAATTGAACCTGTTTCCGAACCTGCAGGATACCAGGTGGTGCTGTCAGGCTCCTACAGGAAGGATTTTGAGTCCCTTAAGGCGACCTACGAAGAATTGCGCGATCTCGGGTGCCAAGTCTTGTCCCCCAGTAACGTAACGGCTGTCCGCGAGACGGACGGCTTTGTATTCATGAAAGGCGAAGAACGTGAATTGCCTGATGCTATCGAGGCGCGCCATCTTGAGGCAATTCAGAAGGCAAATTTTGTTTGGTTGCATGCCCCACAGGGCTATGTTGGACCGACCGCATCATTGGAGATCGGTTTTGCGCGGGCCGTGGGTGTTCCGGTCTTTGCGAGGGAGCAAGTCAAAGATCCGGTTATTCATTCTTTCGTGGAAGTTTTGTCTTCGCCTGCTGTTGCCATCGACGCGATTAAGAGCCAAGGTTTTCCTATCCCAAAGCCTGCCCTCGCTGCTTTCCAGAACTATTATCGCCGCGTTGCACTGCAGAGAGGCTACAAGTCCGAAAGCCCCAAAGATTGTCTCTTGTTGATGGTCGAAGAGGTCGGTGAGCTTGCTAGGGAAATTCGCAGGCAGGAGCGTTTAGTACGGCACGGTCCATCTTCTCAATCAAGCGAGAGCCGAGAGCTCGCTGACATATTTCTATATGTGGTTCACATGGCAAATGTGTTGGACGTAGATTTGTCAAAGATCGTCCAAGAGAAGGAGCTAGTCAATCTACAGAGATTCTTGCGAGGATAAGACGCCGCGATCAAATATGTTCGAGCAATTCGTCGAATGCCGTCACCGTCTTCAGGAATTCTGCAAGCTTCATTATCCGAGCTTGGAATATTTTAGCGGCGGACTAAGCTTTGCCATCTATAGAAGCGAAATCGATTCCAAGAATTTTGGCCCCGAGGACGTTAAACACCTAACTTCCAGCGCAACCTGCTACGGCTCTTTGCAAGGATGCCCAGACCGACTTCGTCCTGGTGACGCCAGAGACATTACTTTCGAATCCCGACGCTACGCGATCGCCGCCTTAAACAGAGACCCTGCCAAATGGACCTCCGACGGTTCGGCTCCAATCTACTGCCGCTGCCGGACGCTACCTTTTGTTGTTCATAACATCCCGGAGTGGAATGCAATCATAGAGACCCACATCGAGACCATCCTTAAACAAATGGACGAACCCGGAAGGTTCGCTATCGGTGAGGCAGACCCACTAGACAAGCCCAATAAGTGGTATCGCCCCAACGCGTACCACACTTACTGGGCACTCGAGTTGATAAACTCAGTTCGTGTAAAGAACCCGCGACAATATGAGAAACTTGAAGCTAGATTGGAGGTGGGCAGGCGCGTCGCGCAGATGGAGGACTGGGCGCGTGCGGCTTTGGGCTATCAAGTCTCACTACACTCAGCTGGCTCGACACTGCTCGACTCTGACCAACTCGCTTGGGCTCTGGCAATCCTCACGCGGTCACCACAGACTTTTCGCTCAAATCCAGCGGAGCAAGACTTTATCAGACACGCCTACAAGTGTCTCTTCGGAACGCAACAGAAAAACGGAAGCTGGCAGCACTATGCTCCACTCTTTCATTATGTTGATACCGGAAATGCATATTGCTATATATTTGAAAGTTTTGCGTCGTTACTCAAGCACGCACTTGCGACGGGTGCTGAATTCATTCGCACAGTACTCAAAGACAATTTCTCGGACTTAGTTGAGCTTTGGGAATACGCGCAGTCGATTCAAGTTGTCATACCGGGGAAGAACAAGGCTCTAGCATGGTCATCCGGCCACAGGACAAATAACGCAGATGTGGAAAGCTGGGCAACAGCCAGCGTATTCGCTTACGCGCAGTCTCTCCGTCGTTTAGTGGGCATTTGGACTCGCGAAGAAGCTCTCGCTAATTTGCCAAGGCGAACCTACTTTACCTCAGTGGCATCCGCTTCCAAAGCTCTCGAGGAGAGAACCCGAACCTGGACTTCCGATAATGAACTGACCGACAAACTAAAAAGCCTGTTTATCACCCCGGCGGTAGATAAGAGCCCGTACGATCTCCTCGAACCGGACAATCTCCCAATCGATGAAAATTCTGCACGCTCAGCAATCCTGTTCGGCCCACCCGGAGCAAGCAAGACCACAATTGTCAGGGCCTTGGCCGGGGCTATCGGTTGGGATTACGTTGAATTACACGCTAGTCACTTCGTTGCAAACGGCCTGCCAAACGTTCAAAGCAAGGCAGACGAGATCTTCGCCTACCTAATGGAGCTTGATCATGCAATCGTCCTGTTCGACGAAATCGACGAATTGGTTCGAGAAAGAGAGGACGAACCGGATGCCTTTGGCCGATTTCTCACAACTAGTATGCTGCCGAAGCTGGCGGAACTGTGGAAGAGCCGCAAAATCATGTACTTCATTGCATCGAATCACATTGGCTACTTTGATCGAGCCATCATACGAAGCGAACGATTCGATGCTGTAATCTTCGTCAGCCCACCCTCCTTTGAGGCGAAACGGGAGGAGCTGCTAAAGCTCTTTCTCGAGAGGCACGGAAAGACAGTGAGCTTCGATGTTCCAAAAACCATTATCGACCGGGCCATGCCTAAGTTTAAATCCAATGCAGATCCGAAAACTCTGGCAAAGAAAGCGTTGTCACCTGCCCATGCTCTGGCAAAATTTGTCCTGTTACGCTGGGATGAATTAGCAGAACTCGCCTACTACCTAAACATCTCCATCCCTGAAGGCGGCAAAATTGAGAAAGAAGATCTCAAGGGCGCCTTACAGTTGCTTCGCGACGGCCGATGGAGAACACAACGGGAATATTTTGAATATGTGCGGGGGCCCGCTTACGAACGCAGAGACTTTGGAAAGACACGCAAGTGGGACGTCAGCAATCCCTGAATGTCGTTGGCGGCATTCGAATAATATACCTACAAATTAATTATTAACTAAGTTACTATTCTTGTGCTATCAAGGATTGTGACAGTTGGGCGCCAGGCTGTCCGGACCCCACCGGGAACCGTTTCTCCCGCCTCCACCCTTCCGCACATTCGCAAGAATCCAGCTAAGTCCCATGTTTCCGCCACTTCAAAACTGATAGAAGCCAAACGACTTCAAGTCCATTCTTTCGATCACTTACAAAAAACAGGGGGGAGGGGGAGATACCACTTGGTACACCCCGCGCATCTTCCTGTCCGCAGTGCGCCTCATTTAAATCCAATGATTCCCACACCTGCGATCCGTTCTCCCGTAACCCCAATCATTCCCACACCTACGATCCCCCCGGGTGGGGGGGTATACCTAGATTTTGCGGATGCCGACCTGAAGGTCGGCCACTACAACGGCAAGAGGGCACGGTTTACCGTGCCCCTACAGATAGAGGAGACGAAGCGGGCGGCACCAGGCGGCGGCTACTTGAGCATTACTTCGCGGGCGAGCCTGCTCATGACCACTTCGCGAAGATCGTTGCGTTTCCTGCCGGCATCGATCATGGCGTCTCGCGAGCCGTAATGCTTAGCGGCGATGGTTGTTGCTTTGGCGTCGAGGCCGTCGATCGCGGCGTAGTTCGGATACAGGAATCCTTAAGTCATTCGGGGTAGACTCCCAACTGCGCACTTTAGGCATGTAACGGGAGGAGACAGGTCATGGATATTTTCAAGCAAGGGCGGGGAGAACATTCGGAGTTCACGCTGCGGCCGCAGATTCCGGGTTTGCGGAATATTGTGATTGGCGCGGTGGTGCTGTTGGTGGTGCTGTTCGTGTTGTCGTTTGCGGTGCGCGTGACGCGCATAGAAGCGGGCCACGTGGGCGTGGAGATCAACCTGGCGGGGAAGCAGCGCGGCGCTTCGGATATTCCGGTGCGCACGGGCTGGGTGCTGTACTCGCCGCTGACCACGCAGATCATCGAGTTCCCGACGTACGTGCAGACGGTGAAGTGGACCCGGGACACCAGCGAAGGGCACCCGATCAATGAGGAGATGGGATTCAATTCCAAGGAGGGGATGGAAATTTTTGTGGACGTTTCGCTTTCGTACGCAATTGATCCAATGAAGGCGCCGGAGTTTTACGTGAAATATCGCGTGGACGATTTGGACCGCTTCACGCATGGAATTTTGCGGGACATCGTGCGGAACTCGCTGAACGAAGTGGCGTCGACGTATGTGGTGGAGGACATTTACGGTGAAGGGAAAGCAGAGTTTCTGCACAAGGTGGAGGCGATGATCGAATCGAAAGTGGCGCCGGTGGGCGTGGGCGTGCAGCAGTTCGGGTTCATTGGAGCGCCGCGCGTGCCGCAGGTGATCGCGACGGCGATCACGGCCAAGGCGCAAGCGATCCAGCAGGCGGAGCGGGCGCGGAATGAGTTGGCAACGACGCAGGCGGAGGCGGCGAAGAAGATTGCCGAGGCCGAGGGAGACGCGAAGTCGATGGTGACGCGGGCGCAGGGCGAAGCGGATGCCAACCGGATCCGGCAGAATTCACTGACGCCGCAATTGCTGGATTTGCGGCGGATTGAGAATTCGCGGGCGCTGATTGACAAGTGGAATGGGCAGTTGCCGACGGTGGAGTCGGGGCAAGGCGGCGGGATGATTTTGCAGTTGCCGAAGCCGTAGAAGTGAGTGCCGAGTGGCCGGTGGATCAGGAGGAGGCGAGAGCGAATTCGACGCGGCGGCGGATGGGGTCGATGCGTTCGGCGCGCACGCGGATGCGGTCGCCGAGTTTCCAGGTGAGTTGCAGCGTGGATTTGCGGCGGCCCGGGCGGCGGCCACGGCCGGAATCGCCGCCGGTTACGGCGACGATGGCGTGGTCGCGCTCGCGATAGACGCAGCGGGCGTCGGCGGCTTCCTCGATGGCGGTGATGGGCAGAAGACCTTCGACGAAAACTTCAAAGAGCTCGACGAAGCAGCCGTATTTCTGGACGGAGATGATCAGGGCTTCGTATTCGTCGCCGAGATGCTGCTCCATGAACTGCGCGGTTTTCCAACTGACGAGTTCGCGCTCGGCGCCGGCGGCGCGGCGCTCGGTTTCGGAAGCTTCCGCGGCGATTTCCTCAAGATGCTTTAAAGAATAGATGGCGGCTTCGGTGCCAAGCGCGGGCTTGATGTGCGTCGGCGCGGGGGCCTCGGGGTGCGCGAGCGCCCATTTGAGGACTCGATGGACGATCAAGTCGGGATAGCGACGAATCGGCGAAGTAAAGTGGGTGTATTCCTCGAAACCGAGAGCGAAGTGGCCGAGAGTTTCGGCGGAGTAGCGAGCCTGCTTGAGCGAACGCAGCATGAGGTAGGAAAGAATGCGCTCCTCGGGTTTGCCGGAGAGCTTTTGCACCAGGCGCTGGTAGTGCTGCGGGGTGAGATTGATGTCCGATGCGGGAAGAACGGCGCGCATCTGGCGCTCGCGGCCGTGGCCGCGGGTTTCGGGGCGCCCTCCTTTAGCGGGTGAGGGAACTTTGCCGTGGCGGACGGCAACCTCGCGTTGGTGGAGATTTTCTACGCCAAGTGAGTAGCCGAAGGCGCGGGCGAGTTCCTCGAATTCGAGGACTTTGCGGGCGTCGGGCATTTCGTGAACGCGATGCAGCGCGTGCAAGCCACGCTGAATGAGGTACCGTGCAACGGCGCGATTCGCGGCGAGCATGAATTCCTCAATCAGGCGATGGGCGATGTTGCGTTCGCTGCGGCCGATGTTGGTCATTTGCTGCTGGTCGTCGAATTCGATGACCGGTTCGGGAAGATCGAAATCGATGGAGCCGTTTTCGGCGCGACGGGCGTTCAGGAGAAGAGCGAGTCCCTTCATGGCGCGGAAGTGGTGGCTCAGATGGGCGTAGCGCTCGGACATTTCGGCGTCGCCTTCGAGAACCTTGTTGACGTTGGTGTAGGTCATGCGCTCGGCGGAGCGGATGATGCCGGAAGTCATCCAAGAGTTGAGCATGCGGCCGGAGGAATCGAAGTCCATGATCGCGCTGAGGACCAGGCGCTCTTCGCGTGGTTTGAGGGAGCACATGCCGTTGGAGAGAGCTTCGGGAAGCATGGGAACGGCGCGATCGAGGAAGTAGACGGAATTGCCGCGGAGGCGGGCTTCACGATCGAGCGGGGATTCGGGCGTGACGTAGTGAGCGACGTCGGCGATGTGCACTTGCAGGAGCCAACCGCCGTCCTCGCGGCGCTCGACGTAGACCGCGTCATCGAAGTCGCGGGCGGTTTCGCCGTCGATGGTGACGATGGGGAGGCTGCGAAAATCCTCGCGGCCGGGTAGATCGGATTCGGAAACGGGGCGGGCAAGCTGTTCGGCTTCGTGGGAAACTTCCGGCGGGAAGGTGTGTGGGAGATGGTGCTTGCGGATGATGATCTCGGTATCCACGCCGAGATCGCCGGGGCGGCCGAGAATTTCGATGACCCGGCCGACCGGAGCGGCGCCTTCGCGGGCATAACGGACGAGCTCGGCATTGACGACGGCGCCATCGAGTCTCGGGATGTGCGGGAGACGGATGGGTTTGCCGGCGCGGTCTTTTTCGCCAGGGAAGAATTGTTCGCGCAGAGCGGGAGAAAGTTCATCGCCGGCGGGAAGCTCGATTTCGTGTTGGACGCGAGGATCGTAAGGAACGACGACGCAGCCGCGGGAAGTGTAGCGGAACAGGCCGACGACGGCGGGGTGGGCGCGGGCAACGACGCGAAGGATGCGGCCTTCGGCGCGGCGGGCGCCGGGCATGCCACTGAGGCGGGAGATTTTGGCGACGACGTGATCGCCGTGCATGGCGTCTTCGACGTAATCGCGCGGGATGAAGAGGTCTCCATCGAGATTCGGGATGGCCACGTCAGGAACCACAAAGCCATAGCCATCCTGGTGCAGGACCAGGCGGCCTCTGATTTCGTCGCGGGAAAACGTTTTGTGCTGGGGGAATTTTTCGGCGGGCAGTTCGGCGGGTGGCCAGGGCCTTGTGGTGGGCTGTTGCGGGCGGAGAGTCTGACGAAGGAGGAAGCGGCCGTGGGAAAGTTCTTCGACCAGGCCGCGCTTTTTGAGCTTGGCGAGCATCTGGAGCAGGGCGCGACGGCTGGATTTTTTGACCTGGAGGGAGCGTGAAAGGTCTTCAAGGGACACGGCGCTATTCCTAAGTTGCAGAAAACGAAGGATGTTATCAGGACTTAGGTGCGACGGCCGAGACATGCAATGACCCCTTTCCGGGGAGCGAGGAAACGCCCATAGATTCTAGTCATTTTTTTGAAATTGGATGTAACTTTTTTCGGGGTTTGGGAGTTTCATAGCCAGGCCAACACACGACCGATTAGCCGCCCTCCGTCAGGCTAATCGGATTCCCCGATAGGGGAATAACAGGGAGGCGAGAAGACCTGGCTCGCCTCCCTTTCTTTTTAGTCATCGCCGGATTTCCGCGCTAGCTGGAGTTATGGGTACGGGGGGAACTTGTCTGTTTAGCCGACTTACCAGGAGTTAGGCGACTCCAGCCACAGTAGTGCGCTGTGTATGGCGGAGTGCTCCCGAGAGTATACGTTTCACTTAAAGTGAACTGAGAAAAGCGATAAGTTCCGCTTTTTCCTGGTTGGTCAGGTTCATCTGGAACCTTTGGTTGTAGAAGTTCACCAACTGGTTCAGATCCTGAGCCGCGCCGTTATGAAAATAAGGGGCACGCGCCGCGAGCCCACGCAGGATCGGGCCCTTGATGCGATTGACGTCGCTGCATTTTCCGGTAAGCAGAGCCTTGCCTGGGTCCGTGGTGTAGCTGACATAGGCCGTTGAATCCCCTGGATTCGCAAATGGATTCGGGCAGCCGGTGATCTCGAAGACCGGCAAGGCGGGGAAACCCAACTGGGAAAGACCATTCGCGATCGATGGATCGGCTTCGTTTGCGGGACTGTGTCCGGTGCCGATATCGAGAGGCAATGGGAGCGAGTGATTCCCCACATTTGGCGTGTCGTGGCAGGTGGTGCAGGTGCCTTGGATGGAGGCGATGGGAACTGCGCCAAGGGCGGAATTGTCGTTCAGGCCGCGGACATTCGTGATGGTCAACGCGCGCGTATTGAAGAGCACTTCACCGGCGGCGATCATGCGACGTGCCTCAACCTGATCTTCGCTGTCGCCGGTGGAATACCCCTGGCGAGAAGGGGCGTTTGCCCAGTTCTGAAAAATCGTGAAAGCAGAGGGATTGAACGGATTTCCGTTGGGATCGTGACCGAGAGAATCGTTGGTGCCGGGATGATACTCCTGGGCGTACAAATTCGTAGGGCCGCCGAGGGCGCCGCCACCGGAAAGTAGTCCGGCGCGAAAATCCACCGCCTGCGCGGAGGTAAGACCCAGCTCGAAATTGACGATCGCCGTCTGTTGATCGGGGGTCGGTGGCGCAAGGGCTTGGGCGTGACCAAGGGTGGCGTCCACTGCCTGGTGCATGAGATCTGTGACCAGATTGGCGGAAAAAGTTTGGGCATTATTCAACGGTTCAACGGTTTCACGGCCGTCAAACATCACGGCGCTGAGGAAGCGCAAATTGGTGGAGGGTAGAGGGCGACGGTAAACCGAAATGGTCTGCGCGCCGGTGTTGGGGTCAATGACGTTGGCGCAGCCGTAAGGATCGTACGACGTCGCGATGGAGAATTCGGGATTGGCGGGGAGTGTCAGAGCAACTCGAATGAGCCCATTGTTGAGAAGGAGGCTGTGGTCCGCAGGATTACTGGGCGAGCCATTCGGACAATTAGCGCCATCCACGGAGGCAAATAATGGGTCATTACCATGCGAGCGGGCAAAGTGCCGGCGCACGCTGGTAACACTGAGCCCGAAGGCATCGCTGGAGAGGTGGCAAGTGGAACAGGAACGGCCGTTGGTGCCGAGGCTCAGGAAGAAGGGATTCGTTTTATCGATTGGGCTGGCAGTGTTATAGGTGGCCTCGAAACCGGTCGGGTCGGAATGGATATCGAGTAGGACCAATGCCGAGGTCCCGACAGAGAAAACCAGCAGGCCTACGGCAGTCAGGCAAGCTCTTTTCTTGGTGGCAGCGGAACCTAATCTTTGCCTGGCGCCCGGGATGAACCACATAGTCGTTTTCCTCCATCGCTCAACTTCCGAGGTTTCAAAAGCCGCTGGGACGGTAGCGCTCCCGCGATTTGTCGCATGCAAGGCTATTCAAGGCAATGGATAGGAAGCGAAATAAATGTGAAGGGCTAACTACCTGAATTCAGGAAGGATGTGGAGTGCTAGGCTGCTGCAGACGGCGTTTACATTTGGGCCAGTATGTAATACTTTGCGTAACCAATGACCGCGCACAGCCAGTTCGGTCCCTATGAACTGCGCCGTTCCTCCCGCGAGCTACTCAAATACGGCAGGAAGCTCAAGATTCGCCCGCAGCCGCTGCACGTATTGAGCATTTTGCTGGAGCATCCCGGAGAGGTTGTCACCCGCGATCAGCTCCGGCAGCAGCTCTGGCCAGCGGATACTTTCGTCGACTTTGAACGGGGCTTGAATACGGCGATTAAGGAGCTTCGGGCTGTCCTGGACGATTCCGCCGCGGAACCCAGCTACGTTGAAACCATTCCCAAACTGGGATATCGGTTCATCTTCCCGGTAATGGCTTCGGTTGCAGCCTCGCCCGTGCCTGATCCGACCGAGACACAATCCTCGGGGGCAAACATTGTTTCTGCCTCGGTGCCGAGCGTTCCGCTGCATGTCTCCCGGCGAAGGAATTTGCTTTGGCTCGTGGCAGCTGCCGTGCTTGTTTGCGGGATCGGGCTCTCGATGTGGCGCATGGGAGTGTTCCGTACTTCCTACGGCGGGCCAACTTACGCAGCGATTAAACCGCGTCCCTCCATTGCGGTTCTCGGGTTCAAGAATCTGTCCCGCAAACCCAAAGAAGATTGGATGTCTACGGCGATGGCCGAAATGCTTGGGGCCGAACTGGCTTCCGGTCAGGAGATCCGCGTGATTCCCAGCGAGAACATCTCTCGCATGCAGCACGATCTTTCACTGGCGCCCACGGAAACTTATGGCCAGGAAACGCTCGGCAAGATTCACAATCAACTCGGCACGGACATGGTGGTCTCCGGCTCGTTTCTCGCTCTGCCGTCTGGCACAAACATCAAGCTCCGCATCGTCCTGCAAGTGCAGGACACACGCACCGGCGAAACGGTCGCAGCTTTCACCGAAGATGGCACGGAGTCCGACCTGCCGCAACTCATCTCCGCCGGCGGCGACAGTCTACGACAGACATTCCGTGTGGGCGCACTTTCGGCGACGGCGGTGCGTGAAGTGCGCGCTTCCATCCCTGCCAACTCGGAAGCCGAACGGCTCTATGCCCAGGGCTTGGCGAAGCTCCAATCTTTCGACGCATTGGCGGCCCGCGCTTTGTTGGAGAAGGCTGTGGCCGCCGACCCAAATCACGCGCTCTCTCACTCGGCGCTTGCGGATGCCTGGTCGCGCCTGGGATACGACGTCAAAGCCCAAGCGGAGGCCAAGAAAGCCATGGACCTATCCACAAATCTCTCGCGCGAGGATCGGTTGTCCATTGAAGGACGCTATCAGGAACTCACGCACGATCATCCCGCCGCAGTCGAGGTCTATCGCACACTCCACAATTTTTTCCCCGACAATCTGGAATACGCACTCCGCTATGCTTCTGAACAAAGTGCAGCGGGACATGCTTCCGACGCTCTGGAGACGGTCGCGGCCATGCGCAGGCTTCCTGATCCGATCGGCAAGGATGCACGCATTGACCTGGCTGAAGCTTCCGCTGCGGAGCGTCTTGGGGAAATGCGACGCAGTCAGAAGGCAGCGGCCGCCGCCGCGGAGCGCGCCCAAGCGCTTGGCAGCAACCTGTTACTCGCGAGCGCCTTAAACGCAGACTCCTGGGCCCGGCTGAACCTCGGTGAAATTGACCAGTCCATCGCGGAAGAAACCCGGGTTCGCGAGTTGCGAATTGCCGCGGGCGACAATTATGGGGCGGCGGCGGCTCTCCACAGTCTTGGGGATCGACTGAGGTATAAGGGCGACTTTCCGGCAGCTCGAAAGGCGATGGAAGAGGCGCTGTTGGAATTCCGACGACTTGGCGCGCAATGGGCGATCGCTTCCTGCTCCCACAATCTTGGCATGCTGCTGACCAATCAGAATGACCTGCAGCCGGCCAGCGCTTACATCGAAGAAGCGCTGGCGATTCAGCGATTACTGGATGACAAGCGAGGGGTGGCATCGGACCTCGATGATTTGAGCAACGTCCTCCTCGGGCTGGGGCAGTTGTCGCGCGCGAAACAGATGAAACTGGAAGCGCTGCAAGATTTTCGCGACCTGGGCGACAAGCGGGGCGAATCGATAACGCTGCTGAACCTTGGGGAAGTGCTTCTCCAGCAGGGCGATCTTGCAGCCGCGAAGCAAAATTACGAGCAGTCAAAAGCCATCAAGGAGCAGCTCGGCTTTAAATCGGGAATTGGATATGCGCTCATCGACCTCGCCGTGGTCGCGGCTGAGCAGGACCAATTGGACTCTGCCTGGGCGCTGGCGCAGCAATCCCTGGAGGTCCGCACACAAAATAAGGAGGGGGTATTTTCCGCGGAATCGGGTGTTCAACTTGCGGTTATTGCCCTGGAACAAGCACGACCTGTTGAAGCCGAACAATTCGCGCGAAAGGCAATCGGTGTATTCGAGCAAGAAAAAGCTCCAGGGTCCGCGTCGATAGCCTATTCGGCCCTTGCGCGTTCGCTAGCCGCTCAGGGAAAGTTAGCCGAAGCGCGTGCTTCCGCCTACCGCGCGGTGTCTCTCGCGCAGGAGGGCAGCGACCGTATGATTCGGATGCGAGCGGAGCTCGCTTTCGCTGAAGTCGGAATTCAATCCGGCCATGCTCGCGAAGCCGCGCGCCAAATTGAGGGTCTCCGGCAACAGGCCAGTCGAGATGGCTACACTGTATATGATCTTGAAGCGCGCCTTCTCCTCGCCAAAGCTCAGCTTAAGGCTGGGAATGGCGCCGTAGCCCGTGCCAGCCTGGAAAAGCTCGAGAAGGACGCGCGCTCCAAGGGCTTTCTTCTGATCGCTCGACAAACAAACGAATTGCTTCATTCTTAACTGCGATACAGTCAGGGCTCCCGTTACTGGATGCAAGGAGGCCAACTCGCGATCGCGTCTCTGCCGTTGCCGCCACATGCCGCTTGTCGGCGGGGTAGGCATGGGATTCTGATACAGCCGTCGAAGCATCATCGATACGCGCTTCGCGATAGACGCTTAAGTCCTGATTAACGACTTACCAGTAGTTGATCGTCAGTTACCGCGCATCGAAATCCGAAACGCAGCCGATTCTGACGCGATCAGCTGGCCCGGCTTTCACTCGCTGGCAAGAGGAGGGTGATCCACGTCACCGCTTTAATCGTCGCAATTATGATAACGAATAAGTGCTTGCCTCCCTCAAGAGCTACTCCCCTTGCGGACGCAACTCCCCCCGAGACAAGTGAGCTTCCCCAGGATCATTTAGAGCAAAAGTGTGGCGTTTTGAGATCAAGGGAAGTTTTCCGTCCAAATTGCCCGCTAAGAGGGGAGGCTGGTGTTCAAAGATTCCCAATCCAAGCAGCATCGCCCATTCGTCAAGGTTTCACTTCTTTTGTTTGTTTTCGTAATCGCGTTGCTGCTTACGGTTTCTTTGAGCGCCGCCCAGGAGTCTCCGGCTGCTGCCACGCAGGGAAAAGATGCCGGGAGCGCAGTGAATCTTGTAAACGGACGCCGGGTCAGCATGCAGGTGCCTGCCGGCCATCACGTAATCACGACGAAAGACAAAGTGAGCGGCGCTGAGATCGATATCGAACCGGGAGCGAGCTATTACATCCGAGCAAGCTGGGGTGAAGAAACCCTGTCAGGTTCAACCCATCAACTCGTCACATTGGTGATGAAGGAACAGGCTGTCTACGAAATGCGACAACTGAAGCCTTTGGACGAAAAGGACATCAGCTGGCCTCCCCCGAGCAAGCTGGTACCCGAGAAATGATAGCGGATTTAGAGGAGCTCAGCGTAACTCAAAGTTAGTCAGTACAGATTGGGTCGCTACGGCGACGAGGAAGCTTCGAAGCGAGGGACCCGGCACGGAACAAATTGCCAGAGTCTCCGCCGGTACCGGAAGAAAGGAGTAGATGGAACATGAAAACTGTCATTCTGATCGTAGGGCCAATCTTGTGCTTTGCAATATCCGCGCAAGCACAATCAACGGATAAACCAGGGGTGGAACTGTTCGGCGGTCCATCCATTATGCGCAATGGCGTCAGTGCCTCAAGTTATTCAGTGTACGGCGGCTGGCAGGCCCAGGCTGATTTCAATTTTCTCAACCATGTTGGACTCACGACTGACTTCGGTGGACAGTATCGCAGCATTCACGGCCAGATGATTTCCCAGTACGAATACCTGTTCGGCCCGCGTTTCATGATCCGCTGGAGCCCGGCAACCTTATTTGCGCATGCATTGATTGGCGCAAATACTCTGCACGTGTCAGGCGCATCCACAAACGGGTTCGCCTGGGGAGTAGGTGGGGGAGTTGACTACAACGTGAACCGCCGGGTCGCAATCCGTCTCATTCAGGCCGACTACCTCCGAACGCGGGTGAGTAACGCCTGGTTTAATGACGCAAGGATAGGAGTTGGCGTCGTTGTGAAATTCTGAGAAGGAAGGTTCGAGCAAGACTGTCATCCTACGATGAGAATAGAACTCAAACCTCAGACCCGTTACAAGGCATTTTGGATTGCCGTTTTCGGGTTTTTTCTTCCAATCCTTCTTGGGCTACTCTTCCGCTTCTACTATCTACTCCGGGGACAGCCAGTCACGGCGAATGAATTGGCTTGGACTTTTTACCCTAACACTATGATGGTCATGCTACGCAGTTTTCTAATTGCAGACTTCCCGTTCATGATCGCCTGGGTGATCGCACGACGCCTACTTCGGCTGGAACCTACATCTACTGCAACGACTCGGGTCGCGAGTGTCGTGGGAATGGTAATCGGAACCTCCATTTCTTCAATCGCATTATATTGTGAGGTGTGGAGGTCGCATTATTGGGAGGACTTCTTTTTTATGGACGGCACCCTTGTGTCACTCCCCATTACTTTGACGGGCATGATCCTCGGTCTCGGCCTGGGCTGGATTGTGGGACGACTGCTCCAAAGCAGGGAAAATCAGAGATTGCGATCCCAACCCTCACACTGAGAAATGCGAACAGTCCACTAAGTCTTGATTAACGCGGTTACCGGACAAGCGAGTACTGGAATCTACTCTTGTTCTGACATCTCTGCGATGCCGTGCCGTACTCGGATTCGCTCGACATTCTTTTCGGCATCTCGGCGTTCCTGCCAAGGAGAAGGCGATCCAGTGAGGTACGGTTTACGTTGAAGCAGTAAAAGGGGCGCTTGTGAGGTTACCGAGCGCCTCTTTCTTTCTCCCGCCTTTCCGAATTCCATGTGATTTCAACAATTGATTCAACGTCTTATCCCTGACCAGTGTTTAATTGACGCGGTGATCCGGAACTGGTCCATAACAGGTGAGTGGGATTCATGGATTGTCAGGGTGGAGGGTTTTCGGATATTGTGCAGGATTCTGGTTGCACGGAGAGAGCCGGTGAAGAGGAAAATACTGTTCGCGGGTGTGCTGATTTTGTTGGCGGCGCTTTTTGGGGCGGAAGGTTTGCGGGCGCAGGGTTCGCCGGAGAATTCGAGCCGGGAATGCCAGATTTGGACGGGCGGAGGGCACGGGATTAACGGGAGCACGTCGGAAACGGGCGTGTGGAACCTGGGATTGCGGTACGGACTGATTTTGACTAGTCCCCACGGGCCGGGATTTTTGAAGGGGCAGTTGGAGTATGCGTTTGATGTGGTGCCCGCGTGGGCGATCGTGCAAAAGAACAGTACGGCGTATGGCGGGGGAGTGAATCCGTTCGCGTTCAAGTGGATATTGTCGCAGCCGAAGAAGGTGAAGCCGTATTTCGAGATCGAGGGCGGGACGCTGTTTACGAATGTGAAGGTGCCGGACAATATTTCGCAGATTAATTTCACCACCAGCGGGGCGTTGGGAATGCATATTTTGGGGGAGAAACACAATTGGAGCGCGGAAGTGCGGTTCATGCATATTTCGAATGCGGGGATGACCACGCCGAATCCGGGGATCAATACGGTGCAGGTGCGGATTGGGTGGGGGATTTTTCGAAAGTGAAGTGGTGGCTGGTAAATAGTGATTGGCGAAGAACGTTACCTGCCCAGGGAAATGTGACTTGGTGCTGCCGGGTACTGCGCTTTTATGCTCTCAAACTGAAAATTGCGAGGAGATTTGAGGTTGAGATCCTTCGCGCATCCTCGTCGGATGCGCTCAGGATGACAAGCCTCCTTGATGGGGTCAATGGGCGGCCGGGGATTGGTGGGAGTTTAGGAAATCTTTCACGGCTTGGGGCATGAAGTTGGCGGTACTGAAAGCGTGGGGCAGGGCGGCTTCGAAGGTAGTGGCGCGATAGTGGCCGAGGCCGTCGGTGATGATCAAGGCGATGGGAGATTTTCCGGCTTCGTGATTGAAGCTGCTGGATTCGAAGCCGTACTGGCGATCGCGGTAGTTGACGACGGGCCACTGGCCTTTTTCTCCGACGACAACAATGGCACGCAGGAAGTAGTCGCGCTCGGTGGCGGCTTGCTGGAGGAGTCCGCCGATGGGGAAGCGATAGTGGAAAGCGGCATCGTCGCTGCCACCCGCGCGATAAATTTTTCCGGAATACGAGAGGCCCGCGGCGCCGGTGTGGCGCGTAGTGGTGAAGAGAATGACGCCGCCGAGGCGCGCTTCAGTGGCGGATTGCGTGAGCTGCGCGAGTTCGCCGGGAGAGATGGAGAGGGAATCGGGGGTGGCGGCGGGGAATTTGTCTTCGTCGACGAGTTGATCGGCGAAGCGGGTGACGCGAACGGAGTGATCGGAAGATTGGCCGCAGACGATCAGCAGGTGAGCGTAGTCGGTGACCGCGTGCTGATAGTCGCGACAGTCGCCACAGCTTCCGCTGAGGCCGCAGCGCTGGGAAAAGAAGGCGACGAAGCGGACGGCGTGGCGCGTGGCGTCGGCGCCATAGAGCGTGGTGACGTGATTGAGCAACGAGGATTCGCCATGGATGGCTTCGGGGATTTCGTATTCGGTGTTGCCGCCGAGGACGACGTGGTCCTCATTGTTGAGCGTGACGACGGTGGCGGCGCGGACCTTGAAGTGCGAGATGGACGGATCGGTTCCGGCGTTTTCCGCGGCATCGAGCGCGCGGAAGATTTGCGCGCGAAGAGCGGCGTCGGGGACCAGCGCTTCGGATTCGGACGTGAGGTGCCAGGACGCCGCGGACGGCGGCGTGGAGGCAGCTAAAGCGGCGAGGATGGCGACGAAAAAAAGAATGCCTGAAGCGATGTAGCGGCTCATGTTGTCGGCCTTTCTAGGCGGCGGATGTGAGACGCGCCAGAAGCAGGCGGAAGAATTTGTCGGGATCGACTTCAACAGCGACTTTGCAATTGGGTTTGAATTCCACTTCGGGCGATTCAGGGGCGGGCAGGCCGGTTTCGAGCGGCGGGGAGCGGCGAATGGGTCCGTGGGTGTAGCCGACGGTTTCGCCCGCAGTGATTTCTCCGGAGGTTTCAATTTCCACAAAATAGTCTTTCAGGGTGACGACAGAGGGATCGATGAGTTGCGCGACGGTGAGCGGATCGTGCATGGCGAAGCCGGCGACGGCGCTGGTCTTGCTCAAGCGATTGAAATTGGCGCGCAGGATTTTTCCGGCAGCCTGGCTGACGGGATTTTGCGCGGCTTCCAATGCGCGTACCTGTTCATCGTGGATGACGACTTTGCGGGTGACGTCGAGGCCGACCATGGTGAGAGGGACGCCGGCATCGAAGACGATGCGCGCGGCTTCGGGATCGACGTAGATATTAAATTCCGCGGCGGGAGTGACGTTGCCGCCGCTGAGCGAGCCGCCCATGATGACGATGGATTTGATCAAAGGGGCGATGGTGGGATCGGACTTGAGGACGGTGGCGACATTGGTAAGCGGGCCAATGGCGACGATGGAAATTTCGCCGGGATTGGCGCGGACAATGCGGCAGATGAGTTCGGTGGCGGTTTCGGCGACCGGCTTGGTCTTGGGCTCGGGAAAATCCACGCCGCCGAGGCCGTTGCTGCCATGGGCGTATTTGGCGGTGACCAAGCGGCGAACGAGTGGAGTGGCGGCGCCGGCAGCAACCGGAATGTCGGAACGGCCGGCAATTTCGAGAAGGCGGAGGGCGTTGGGGAGAGTGAGGGAGAGGGGAACGTTGCCGGAGACGGGGGTGACGGCTTCGACTTTAAGTTCCGGGGAGCGCAGGGTCAGGA
The DNA here is from genome assembly GCA_963781995.1 of uncultured Acidobacteriota bacterium. Lineage (GTDB taxonomy): Bacteria > Acidobacteriota > Terriglobia > Acidiferrales > UBA7541 > Acidiferrum. The sequence goes on from CAWAHR010000001.1 coordinate 787,881, forward strand.
AGAAGGCGATGGCGTCGTCCACGCCGGGATCGGTGTCGAGAATGATGCGCTGGGGCTTAGAGGGATTTGGAAAAAAGGCGCTCGCGGAGTTTTTGTTGGTTGCGAAGAGCGACGCGGGGAAGGTGGGAAGAGCGCCGGCGGCCAGGGTTACGGCGGAGGTGCGGAGAAAATCTCTGCGGTTACGGAAAAAAGGATTGGAGCGCATCGGGAGCCTCGGATGAAAAATGAATTCGAGTTAGACGTTAGCTTATTAGGAGAGGGGCTGCAATACGGTGAAGAGTAAGGAGCGTCCCGGGAAGAGCACCAGGGCGAACAATTGCACGGATTCGGGAATTGCAAAGGGGTTGCGGTGAGGTCCTTCGCGCATCCCCGCCGGATGCGCTCAGGACGACAAATTTTGGGAACGAATAGCGGCCAGAATTACGCGGAGGATTTGGGAAACAGATGCGATGAAGTTGCGGGACGGAGGCCGGAGAGAGCGATTGACAGTGGGGCGGGAGAACTCTAGAGTGGCGGCTCATTCGGAGTGAAGGAGAGCGCGTTGCTCGAGCGAATTTTCAGGTTGCAGGAAAATCAGACGACGTTGCGGCGGGAGATGCTGGGCGGGCTGACTACGTTCATCACGATGGCGTACATCATTGTGGTGAACCCGCAGATATTGTCGCAAGCGGGGATGCCTGCGGAAGGCGTGGTGTTTGCGACGTGCCTGGCGGCGGCGGTGGCGACGCTGGTGATGGGGCTGTATGCGAATTATCCGATCGCGCTGGCTCCGGGGATGTCGCTGAACGCGTATTTCACGTACACGGTTTGCATCGGGATGCATGTGCCGTGGCAGACGGCGCTGGGGGCGGTGTTTTTTTCCGGCGTGCTGTTCGTGCTGCTGACGGTGACGCGGGTGCGGGAGCAGATCGTGAACGGGATTCCGCTGGGGTTGAAGCACGCGACGGCGGGCGGGATCGGGATGTTCATCGCGTTTGTGGGATTGCGGAGCGCGAAGCTGGTGGTGGCGAATCCGGCGACGTTTGTGAGCCTGGGAAATTTCGCGGACCCTTCGGTGCAGGCGGCCTGCGTGGGGATTTTGCTGACGCTGGCGCTGATGGTGCGGCGGGTGAACGGGGCCATCCTGCTGGGGATTTTGGGGACGGCGGTGTTTGGGATATTTCGCGGGCTGGCGCACTTACCGGAACATTGGGTGGCATGGCCGCATGCGTCGTCTACATTTTTGAAGATGGATTTGCGCGGGGCGCTGCATTTGGGATTGCTGGAGATTATCTTCATTTTTCTGTTTGTGGATCTGTTCGACAACGTGGGAACGATGGTGGGGGTTTGCGAGCAGGGCGGGTTCGTGAAGGACGGAAAAATACCGCGGGTAGGGCGGATGCTGCTGGCGGATGGGATCGGAACGATTTTTGGGGCTATGACGGGGACATCGACGGTGACGAGTTATATCGAAAGCGCGGCGGGTGTGGCGGCCGGGGCGCGGACCGGATTGAGCAACGTGATGGTGGCGGGGCTGTTTCTGGCGGCAATGTTTTTTTCACCGGTGGCGGCGGCGATTCCGGCGTTCGCGACGGCGCCGGCGCTGGTCCTGGTGGGCGCGCTGATGACGGAATCGATTGCGCAGGTGGAGTGGAAGGAATTCAGCGAGGCGTTTCCGGCGTTTGTGACGCTGGTGGCGACGCCGCTGACGTTCAGCATTGCGACGGGATTGAGCTTGGGAGTGATTTCGTACACGGCGGCGAAGGTGGCGGCGGGGAAGTGGAGAGAGGTCAGCGTGTTGCTGTGGATTTTGACCGGGTTGTTTGTGGTTAGGTATGCGGTGCTGGCGGCGGAGTGAGGAGTGGTGACTGGTGGGGGGCTTCGATTTTTGGTGAGCGGCAAGACGCGGGGGTTGAGGTCCTTCGCCTATCCTTGTCGGATAGGCGAAGGATGACAAGTTTTCTATGCCGAGGGCAGCGAGAAGGAATCGCAAAGTGATTTAGTTGGCGTCGACTACACAGCGGAAGCCGATGGTGGCGGCGCGGTCGCGGCTGGGGGCCATGAGCAGGAGTTTCTGGTGTTCGTCGAGGCGGTAGGTTTGGGGGAAATACCAGACAGAGCCTAGGGGTTGATAGGCGGCGGCGCCGCGGAGGATGGCGGCACGGGTGTGCTCATCGCGGAATTCGTCGGTCCACTGCGAAACGTTTCCGATGAGGTCGAGTAGGCCGAAGGGGCTGGCGCCCTGCGGGTGTGCGTCCACGTTGGCCAGCGGGGCGCGGGTGTGGCCGCGATCGGCGGCGGGAACGTTGGCAGAGTTCCAGTCGTTGCCCCAGGGATAGAGGCGCGCGTCGGTGGATTGCGCGGCGTATTGCCACTCCCATTCGTGCGGGAGGCGCTTGCCGGCCCAGGCGGCGTAGGCACGGGCGTCTTCGAGCGAGACCCAGGTGACGGGCTTGGCATCCCAGCCAGCGGGGAAATTGCCGTTCGACCAATCGCGCAGAAAATTGTGATCGTCGGCAGGATGGTAGTGGGTGGCGTCGAGGAACTGCTTGAATTGCGCGTTGGTGACGGGCGTGCGGTCGATGTAATAGGCGTGGAGATGCAGGCGGTGGAGATGGGAACGGCGCGGAGAATTTTCCCAGGGATATTGCACGTCGACGCCGGGATCGTTGCCGCCTTCGATTTCGATGCCGCGGACGGAGAAGTCGAAATCGCCTTCGGGGATTTTGATCATGCCAGGAGGAGCGGTGGCGGCGGGTTTGGTGGGAGGAATGTCGACGATGGTTTGCGAGACGACGGACCAGGTGCGGGGATATTCGCGGAGAGATTTCTTGCGAGCGATCGGCCATGAAGGGGAGGAGTTCGCTGAGCGGCGCGGAATTAGCGTCTTCGGTGGTGGCAAGGATGGCGCCGTAACCGAGGCCTTCGAGAGAAAAGCTGAGCGTGGCCTACTGGCGCGTTGATGCTGGGGTGGAGTTCGACGCCGTGCCAGAAATCGTAATAGTGAAGGCCTGCGCGATAGGGAACGCGGAGTTGCTGGCCGTCCACGTCGAATTCGTTGCGATTGACGATGGTCCAGAGAGTGCGCTGCGAAAGAGGAAATTTGCTGGCGAAGACGCCGGATTGGAGAGTGGGCGTGTGCGGCTCCCAATCGGGGCTGCCGAGATTCGCGGCGAAGGCGCGTTCGACGCGGGTGATGCGGAGGACGACTTCGGCATCGCGCGGATTCATGGGATACCAGAAGCCCCACAGATTTTCGAGCGAGGCGTAGCCGCTGCCGTTGAAGAAGGCGTGCTGCAGACTGTCGGTTTTGTCGCGCGTGAAGCGGTCGGTGACGTTGACCATGTGGCGCGGTTCGAGCCAGCGCGTCTTGCTGACCATGGGCGTGAAGGGATACGGCACGTCTTCCCAGGTGACCCAGTCGTTCCAGCCGAGGGTGCTCCAGGCGAGGGATTCGTCGCGGATTTCGAATTGCGGTTCGAAGGCGAGGCGATGTCCGGCGGCGATGGAGGCGGCGCGAAAATCGGCGGGGACGCTTTCCAGGGTGTCGAAGTTGATGCCGTCGGCGCCAATCTCTTTCAGAAGTTGCGTGATTGCGGTCCGAGGGCGGAGTGGATTCTTCGCGGGTGCCGGAATCCCAGGCGAGGATGGGAAAAAAGACTTTCACATTGTGGCGATGAAAATCGTTGACAAGTTTCTTGAGAGCGGGGAGGCCGCCGGGGAGATCGCGGAGGAGATCGAACTGATTGCGGTCGTCGACGCCGAGGTTGGGATAGACGTGCCAGAGGAGGACGGCGTCGATGGGGCCGAGGCGGCGCTCGGTTTCGGCGAGGAATTTTTCGGGCGTGTACTGGCGGGTTTCAGGGTCGTAGATGGAGCGGTCCCAAACGAGGAGTTGGACCTGGGAGAACGATTCGCTGGGTCCAGGCTAGATCGGGATCGCTGTAGTCGGAATCGTTCGAGACGCAGTTGCGTGCGGCGTTCTTTGCGCCAGGCTTGCATTCCGGCGAGCCAGGATGGGAAATCAGAGGGATCGGCGGGACCGGCGAAAGAAGACTTCGGAGGGCGAGGGAGGGATGGTGAGGGTCATGGTGCCGTTGGGAGCGACGAGGGCGTGGCGGGCTTTCCATTCGTCGGAGCGGAGAGGGACGGCACAGGCGAGGATGAAGATTGAGAAGAGGGCCGCCGACCAGGAACGGGTACGGCCATGAATGTGGTGCATAGGGAAGAAGAATACTCGAAGCGGGAGAGAATTCAGCGGGGGTTGGAAATGTCCAACGACAATTTTGTGGAGGGATTTAAGTTGAGGTTCTTCGCGCATCCTCGTCGGACGCGCTCAGAATGACAGCGCCTAGCAGTGGAGGTGGCGGAGGGGCGAAAGTGGGTGGCACGGAAAACGTCTGAGGAAGAATAGATGGTGCCCGAAAGAGGACTCGAACCTCCACTACCGTGAGGGAACTAGCTCCTGAAGCTAGCGCGTCTGCCAATTCCGCCATTCGGGCACAGTAGCAAGGACTAAAGATGCAGGACTTAGTTTGGGGCGGGGAAGGTGCGTTTGTCAACGAAAGGGCGACCCGACGAAGGGCCGCCCTGGAATTGCCGGTGTAAGCTGGTGTCCCAGCTTTTGTTAGCGATTCCTATATCTTGTCGTAGACCGCCGAACTGGTCGTTGCTCGGCCGGCTCCGTCTGTACCCTGTGCCGTAACCGTCGTGACTTTCCCATCCTTGGAGATTTCGCTCTTGGATGTTCCAATCACCTTGCCGGCTTTTGTCAAAGTGGCTTCAAACGTGTTGGCGTCGGTCCGCTTAATCGTGATGGCATCCGCTCCCCCCGGCATTGAACCAGTGATCGGAGATTCCTTGCCGTCAAACGCAACCGTAAAGCTATAAGCGACGCCGGTGCCTTCCGCGCTGACACCCTCGAAGCTATACTTAACGTTGTCGCCCTGTGCCTCAAGCGTGCGCGTCAGGCTCTTTGGTGCCGGCCCTGGATTATATTTTGATTTCTCAACATTGAGCTTCCATGTTCCTACTGCTGGATTGCTTTGCGCGAATGCTGGAGCGCAAGCAACTGCAACCAAAGCAAGAATAGAGGCAAATTTCAACAATCGCATGATGTTTCTCCTTAAGTCCTATCAGATACTTCGGCTAGTCATTCCAATGAGGTGAGAGGCGAGAGGAGAGACACATTCCGGGCCAGGCATGGATTCCGACTAAATCTCTCTTTCTCACGATCCACCCCTACCCTAAGGATTTTCTAACCCCCTGCCTATCCTCTTTGACACAGTTCCGCAATAATCTTCCTGGTGGGCAATGGGCCGTGGAAAAGGGTGTTCATGACGGCGATTCATCCCCTGGAACTCGGCGATTTGACCACCGAGTGGCCGATTCCTACCCTCCGTCCTCTACTTCCTTATCAACGCGGTTACCGGAAATTGACCAGCTACCCCACCAGGGGTAGGCGGGGGTTCCGTTAGGACCGGGCGACTAGCATTCCCAAGCCAGAGTGCTATACTCCGCCTGAAATGCCTGCCTACAGTCGAGGGCAGGCACCGGACGGGTTCCAACGGAGGTTGCAATGGACGCCATGGAATCGGCGTTTTCGGGGCCACTGCTGTATCTTCTGATCGTCTGGGGAGTTGTGACCGCCATCTTTCTGCTTTTGATTGCGTGGCGTAGCGTGCTCTCCAGCCATGAAGACGATCAGATCTTCATCGACGCAGCCGAAGAACATATGGCCAGAGAGCAGCGCGAACTGATCAAGAAGATCGAGTCGCTGGGGAAGCCGCTGATGATGAGCGGGATCACCTCGGGCGTGCTGCTGCTGGTGATTGCCGGGATGTTTGTGTACCACGGGCTGAAGAACTTCTAGCCGCGGAGCGCGGCGAATTCAGGGGCCGGTGGCGGCTCAGGACTTTGCGGGTGTAGCCGCAGGTGGTTGTGTTGCGGAGCCGTTCGCCTGAGAAGCCTGGATCAATGAAGTGTGATTGTGAACGATGAGCCACGACATCGTTGCGTTTTTCAAAGACCAAGTGTGGTCTGCCCGAAGGCCGAAGTCGGAACTCCATCCACCACGGCTGAAAATTCCCATTGATAACAGGCCCAGGCCGAGGTGCCGCCCGGCGCCAGGCGGATCAGAGTGTTGCTGCGGTCCAGGCGAACCTGCTGGGAGCGGGCGCGCTGCGATTGATAGCTCAGCAGATAGTTCGGCCAGCCGACCACGGGCGGAGCCCACATGCCGTTGACGACGTCCACATCGTCGGCGTAATGCGCGTGAAGCTTTTCGATGTCGCCGAGCTGCCAGGCGCCGAGCATTTCGCCGATGGCGTTGTCGAGTTTCTGCTCGTCGGGGAGCTGGACGACGGGCGTAGGCGTGCGCGGAGGTATCGTCTTTCTTCTTTTTCTTTTGCGCGGAGGCGGTGGAGGCCAGGCCAGGGTGAGAAGCAGTAAAAGAGTAAAAGAATGGGCGCGGCGGGCAACATGGATTGCTGGAAGGTCTTTCCGGAAGATTTCATGCTTCGATTCACTCTCCAAAAATTTAGGCGCTTCCGTTTGCGTTTCGAATGAGAGAAGCGCGGAAAACGGCGTTGTGCTGGACAGAAGAGAGCATAACGCAGCGCAAAGGACGCGGCGTTGGTGCTTGTGTCCAGTTGGTTTACTGAGGTTCGCTGTGATCGTATTTGTAAGGGCGGCGTTCTGAGGCTGTCGGTTTTTTGTTTGAGTGGGTGGTGGTGGCACAGCGGCCCGTCCGCCGCGGCGGACGGGTTCTACATGAAGCGTGAATGTCATCCTGAGACTATCCGATGAGGATAGCCGAAGGATCTCAACGTTTGAATTTTGCACGATGGTTTCGATGAGATCCCTCGGGCCGCAAACGACGTGGCCCTCAGGATGACAATGTTTTATTTTGGGTGACGGATGACGATGCGCAGTTCGAAAGCTTAGTCAGCGCGCGGATTGTGAGGCGCTGAGTAGATTGACGAAGAGGCGATAGGCGCCGGGGACGCCTTCGGGGAGTTCGCGGAAGAAGGCCAGGCCGGTGTAGATGTAGACGCCTTTGCCGAGATGCGTGTAGACGAGGCCGCCGTTGAGATCGCTTTCGCCGGGATCGTGCATGGAGAGGAGCGGGGTGTATTTGCGAATCGAAGTCGCTCCAGTAGTAGAGGCCGCGTTCCTGGACCCAGTTCTTGAAATCGTCGGGGGTGATTTTGTTGGGCCGTTCAGCAGCGGGTCGTCGGGCTTGAGGAATTTTACTTCGGCGTTTTCGTCGGTGATGCGCGGCGTGGGATTGCCGATGGTGGCGTGATAGGGAGCGGGCAGGAATTTTGTTCCAGATGAAGTCGCGATTGTACTGGACGACGAGCGTGCCGCCGTTCGAGACGTAGTCGAGCAGGCGCTTGTTGGCGCTCGCGAGTTCGGGGCGGAGTTCGTAGGCGCGGACACCGACGACGATGGCAGTGTATTTCGAGAGGTCGCCGAAGGTGAGAGCGTTGGCGTCGAGCATTTCGACGTTGATGCCGAGACGGTTGAGGGCGTCCGGAATCGGTTCGCCTTCGGCGGAGATGTAGCCGACGCGGAGATTGGCGGGAACGTTGATGTCGAAGGCGTGGACGACGGTTTGCGCAGGCTCGCTCCAGAGAATGGTGGGCATGGTGGGAAGTGGTTCAAGCGAGGTGGAGAATTTTTCGTCGCCGCGCTTAGCGTAGGCGGTGATGGTGAAGTTGCCGGGCGCAAGCTTGGCGGGTGGGGTGACGGTGAGTTTGGCGTATTGGTCGCCGATGCCGTCGAACGAGAGTTCGACGAGGCCGCTGGCGGTGAATCCGTCGGGAGTGTCGAGGCCGACGGAAACCTTGGCGGATTTCGTGGAATAGGAGTGGACGCGCAGAAAATACGTCGAAGGGTTTGTGCGTGGCAGAGAGAACTTCGATGGCTCTGAGTCGGTTCGACGGCGATGGTATAAGCAGGAACGATACGCAACGGAACCCTGCTTACCTGCGTGGAGGTCGTCGCTATGCTCGTGACGGGGAACGGTCGGTAGATCTCTGTCCCGGCGGTCACGTTACCACCAACTCCTTGCATGACCTCCAGAAGAGGGCGAGATTCGGGTAGCAGGCGCTCCAAAAGGGACGGATCAGCGGAAGAACTCTGAACTTCAACCGAGTAGTCTTGTACTGTGTCGGAGGCTTCTTTCTGTTGAATCCTGATACCCTTCGGTACCAAAAGGAAGCCTACCCTAGGACACTCGATGCCGCTGCGACACCGCTGAGTGATGCGCACTCCGAAGCTCTCTCCCAACACAATGTCCGGTTTGTCAGCAATTGCATCAACTTGCAATCCGTCCACCAATCCTTGGGCGGTCACAACGTGACTCCGTATGTCTTGCAGGGAAGTTTGAAAACGCTCTGGCAACTTGAGCTTTGGTGGACGGATATCTCCAGGCAATAGCTCTGTTAAGTCCGCTTGGGCCTGCTTCAGCGATTTGGAAGCCTTGATCCAATTCAGTTCCAAAGCAGCTTGCCTTGCCTCAGACAGTTTGACGTCGGCGAGCTTCAAGTTTTCGCAAAGCTTAGGATTCTTGTCGCAACCAATGGATTGCGCGAACGCAACGAGGTTCTGGTTGAGTGTGGCGGGATCGAGCTTGCTGCCGTCCTCGGGGATGAGGGCGAGGGGGCGGCGCAGGAATGGGGAGCTGAGGAAGGCGGATATACCCTGGCTGCGGTGGTTGCTGAATGCATCGATGCCGATTTCGCGGTAGGACTTTCCGTAGAGAGGTGAGACTTCGTCGACCGGCAGGATGTAGCCCTTGGGATTGTCGGTGCCGCGCTCGACGTCGAGGATCTGCACGCCCGCGCCGTTGTTGTTCCACGCGGGGAAGTTTGCATCGGCGAGATACTTGGCATCGGCGGCGAGTTTCACGGCTTTCGGCGTCCAGAGGCCGGAAGTTTGGTGATGGCCATGGCCGGTGTGGACGCCGCCCCAGCCGTTGATGACGATGTTGGGGCGGAATTCGCGGATGACGCGGACCATGTCTTCCATGACGGGGTCGCCCCAGATTTTTTCGGTTTCTTCGGGCGTTTTGGAAAAGCCGAAATCTTTGGCGCGGGTGAAATAAAGTTTGACGCCGTAGCCGCGGGTGGCGGCGAGAAGTTCCTGGGTGCGGATGAGGCCGAGCTGCGGAGCTTGTTCGGGGCCGAGCGCGTTCTGGCCGCCTTCGCCGCGGGTGAGGGAGAGCAGGGCGACGTCGGCGTGCAGGCCGCGGGCGAGATAGGTGAGGGCGGCGGCGGATTCGTCGTCGGGATGCGCGGTGATGTAGAGGATGCGGGTGGTGACGCGGGCGGCGTCGATGGCTTCGATGGTTTCGGGGAGGCCGGGGCCCGTGCCGGGGGCGGGAGGAAATTGGGCGTGCGTTGCGGACGAGAAGAGCGCAGTTGCGAGTAAGAGTGTTGCCAGGCAGATGCGGTTCAAATGGCCTCCCTGATTGGCCGATAGTGTTAGAAGTTGAGGTCCTTCGAGCATCCTTATCGGATGCTCTCAGGATGACAAATTGTGCATGTCGCTAGCCGGTCGCCGAACGCTGATCGATTGCCGGGGCGAAGGGCCATTCTCTCATTTCATGGGCGCGAATCAGAAATGCAGTGGCGCCCAGGGCGATTTCCAGCAGGCCCCACTTGCGGGCCGGGCCGGTCTGCCAGAAAAGCCAGGCCCAGCCGCACATCGTGAGCACCGCAGGCACTGGATAAAGCCACATCTTAAATGGCAGCCTTTCCGAGCCCAGGCGGTGGCGCAGCAGCATTACTCCAACGGCCTGGCCGATGAACTGCACGATCAGGCGCATGGCGAGAATGCCGGCGATGGCGGTTTCCAGTTTCAAGAATAATGCTGAAAAGGAACGCCAGCGCCCCGAGTATTAGCAAGCGAAATATGGGGAAAATGTTTCGTCGGATGTACCTTGGCGAAGACGGGGAAGAAATTGCCGTCAAGCGCGGCGGAATAGGGCACGCGGGAGTAGCCGAGGAGCAGAGAAAAGACGGAGGCCATGGCGATCCAGAGAACCATCCAGGTGACGAAGTGGGCCGCGCCGGAGCCATAGAGGCGCTCAACGAACAGGCTGGCGATGAACGGGGAGTTTTGTGCTTCGCGCCAGGGGACGACACCGAGAAGGCTGGTCTGCATGGCGAGATACAGAACGGTGATGCCGAGGATGGAAAGGAAAATGCCGCGCGGAATATTTTTTTCGGGATTGCGAATTTCGCCGCCTAGATGGCAGATGTTGTAGTAGCCCCAGTAGCTGTAAACGGTGTTGATCATGGCGGCGCCGAGTCCGGCGAACCAGATCGAAGAGAGATGAAACGCGCCGGGAGGAAAATCGAAAGCGAGTTTGGGATCGAAGTGGCGAATGCCGCCCCAGATGAGCCAGAGCATGGTGCCGACCACGCCGAGCCAGAGGAGAACGGAAATTTTTCCAATGGTGGTGATTTTCCGGTAGAGGAGAATGACGAGAAAAATCACCAGGCTGCCGGAGATGGCTTTGGCCTGCCAGCAGCGTGAGCGGATGGAGATATCCAGCATAGCGCGCGAAGCCGATGGAAGCGGAAGCTACGGAGAGCGGGGCCTGGACGAAGGTTTGCCAGACGAAGAGGAAGGACATCAGGCGTCCCCAGCGGCCGGGGCCGTAGGCTTCGCGAAGAAACACGTAGGTGCCGCCGGCTTTGGGCATGGCGGCGCCGAGTTCGGACCAGACGAAGCCGTCGAGCGTGGCAAGCAGCGCGCCGGCCAGCCACGCGACGAGGGCTTGCGGGCCGCCCATGGCTTTGATGACCAGGGAGCTGACGACGAACGGGCCGATGCCGACGATCTCGATCATGTTCAGGGCGACGGCTTCCTTGAGGCCGAGGCCGCGCTCGAGGGCGGGCTGAGTTTCAGGGAGTTGGGAGGATGAAGTGGACATGCGCAGCGAGAATAACAAAAGGGCGGGAATCCTCCTACGGAGAGGACGGAGGAAGAATTAGGAGCGTAACGCCGGACTTGTGCGGCGGCGAATTCAGGGCAGGAGGGCTTGCCGGGCTGCAGCCCCGCGCCTACACTGCTGATTTGGAGAGCGCAGGCCCGCCACGGCTTTCCTTTCAATCATGAAAAGAATTCTCACTTCGCTAGTGCTGGGCGTGTGTGCGCTGCTGCTGGCGCCGCGCGATTGCGTGGCGGGCAATCTTTCCCTGCCTCCAGCCACCGCGGGGATTTTGGAGCACATTTATTCGGGTCGCGGCGACCTGGCGATTCCCGAGGCGCAGGCGATGCAAACGGAGTTGCCGAAGAATCCGCTGGGATATTTGCTGGAAGCGGAGGCGCGATGGTGGGATATCTGGTGCTTGTCGGCGGAATACAAGTATGGGATGTCGTTGCCGCGGCACCGAGAAAAGCTGCCCACGGACCAGGAATATTTGAATCTGGTAGCGAGAGCGGAGGCGCTGGCGACGGCCAGCCTGAGGCAACACGAATCGGCGGAGATGCGCCTGTACGCGGGGATGGCGGAGGCGCTGGCATCACGCATGTATGGTTTGCGAGCGGAAAACCGTGCGGGGGCGCGCGCAGGGGTGCGTGCAAGAGAACATTTGCTGCGTGCGCTGGCGCTTGATCCCGGGCTCTACGATGCGGACACGGGCCTGGGTCTGTACAACTATTATGTGGACACGCTTTCGGGTTTGGCGAAAGTGCTGCGTTTTTTCATGGGCATTCCCGGCGGATCAAAGGAGGAGGGCATCCGGCAATTGCAGTTGGCCATGGAGCACGGGCAACTGACTCCGGCGCTGGCGCGATTTTACCTTGCGGTGTGCCTGCACAATTACGATCTGAAATACGAACAGGCATTGCAGGTGGCTGAGCCTCTGGTGGAAAAGTATCCGGAGAATGCGATATTCCGGCTGGTGCGCGGCGACCTGTATGCGAAGCTGGGAAGAAAGGCTCTGGCGATTGCGGATTATCGCGCGGCAGCGGGCGAACCGCTAACCGATCCGGCATGCCGGAGGAAGATCGCGCAGCTTGCGCGGGAGTCCCTGGCGGCGCAGGGAATGGGGGCAGGAGCCGCGGCGGAGTAGCCAGGTGAGTCGGCGCTTTGAGTGCGGGGCGGCCTGGGTCATAATATGGGGCTGGGTTTGTGGGCAGCAGTTGGGTAGCCGGGCTCCGGGGGAACCTGTGGGGTCCGGTCAACGCGGCCACGCTATTTCGCATCTCAACCCAATCAGTCAGGCGAAGTGCTTTTCTCCCTGGATGGCGGAGAATCGGACGCACACGTTAGTGTCGGGTGAAGGAGTATCCATGAAGCGGTTTTTGACAGCGATGGCTGTCGCAGGATTGGCATTCGGGTTGTTGGCCGGATGCAACGATTACAACAATTCGATTCAGTACAACACGGGTGCGTCGGTGTCGAACATTTCCCCGACCGGGCTACCCGCGGGGAGTCCGGCATTCCTGCTTACGGTGAATGGGCTTGCGGCCAACCCATTCGCAAACAACACGGTGATTCAGTGGAACGGGCAGAAGTTGACGACGACGGTTGTGGACACTGTAACCCTGACCGCAATGGTCCCTGCGACTCTGCTGACCAAACCGGGGATAGCCTACGTCAACACGCTGACGCCGCAATCGGGGCTGGGCTACAACGGGCTCTCGAATACGCTGGCGTTCAACATTTATGGTGCGCCGAATCCGCTTCCGACGCTGGCTTCGGTATCGCCAAATTCCGCGCCGGCTTGCGGAACGAGTTGCACGAATGTTTCCGTGTCGATCACCGTGACGGGGACCAATTTTTTGCCGGCCTCGAATAACGGAGGCACGTTGGTAACTCTGGCCGACCAACTGACATCCCAACAGCAACCAACGGCCCTGACGATCACCAGCTTTTCGGACACGCAAATCAAAGCGGTGATCCCGGGCATGTATTTGGCGAATCCGGACACGGCGAGTATCCAGGTGGTCAATCCGCCAAGCGGTTTATGCACCAGTCCCAGCTGCCTGCCGCTGGTGGGTGGAGGTTACAGCGGAACTCTCCCGTTTCTGATCGGAGGCGGGGCGCCGGCGGCAGCGGTTGGGGAAGAGACGCCGGCGATCAGCCAGGATGGGCGGTACGTCGTGTACGCGTCGCAGCAAAATCAGGTGAATCAGATTTTGTTGAAGGATACGTGCATTGGAGTGACCAGCGGATGCACCGCGAGCACGCGGATGGTTTCCGCAGCGGCCGATGGCACGGCGGGAAACGCGGACAGCCACAACGCGGTAATTACGCCGGATGGCCGGTACGTGGCCTTTGGTTCCGCGGCGACGAATCTGGTGGAAGGGTCGCCGGCGGGTCGCCAGGTCTACGTGCATGACACGTGTATTGGGGCCACGAATTCGTGCAAGAGTACGACGACGCTGATTTCGACGGACGCGCAAGGCGCGTTGAACGGAACGGAAAGCATACTGCCGTCGATCAGCACGTCGGGGCGGTTCGTGGCATTTGTGGCCATTATCCCGAGCAACACGCCGAAGGTGCCCGCCGGCGCTGCTGCGAGCGCGCAGGCTGCTCCCAACAGCGGATTGCGGCAGGTATTCGTTCGCGATACCTGTCTCGGAGAGGCGAATTGCACTCCGAAAACGACGCGGATTTCGCTGGTGCCTGGGGACGCTCCCGCCAATGGGACGAAGCCCGCCGGGCCAGCGATCAGCGGACTGGCCAAGCAGATTGCGCTGGTGGAGGGAAAGACTTCGACGGTGTTTACGCCTACGGTGGCGGTGGATGAGGGCGTGATTTTGGCGGTGCCGAAGGAACAGTAAAGGAAGATTGAACCTGGAGTCGCGTTCCGCGACTCCGGGGTATTCGTTGGCAACTTGCTTGGCGGATGGTTGGCCGGTTTGGTGTTAGGGTCAAAAGCAAAAGCTGAGCTTCCCTTCGGCTAGCTCAGGGTAAACCCTTCGTTCCTCAGGGCAAGCCGCATTCGATAAAAAGAGCGTCCCGCTCTGGTGGGACGCTCTTTTGCTTTGGGGTGCGCTCTGGAAACTTAGCCCATGAAGCCGAGATTGCTGGTCGGAAAATTCGCCAGGTTGGGAAAAATGGATGGCAGGTCGGTGGCCTGCACTCCGAACCAGGTGGCCAGCGTTGCGGCGTACTGGTCGAGGGCAGTAGTGGGAATCCAGCGGCCGTTGTTGCCGGCATCATCCGGGCCACCGAGCGCGAGCGTGGGGAAGGTGCCGTAGACGTTGTTGCCTTTGACCGCGTCGCCAAGGATCAACTGGTGGCTGCCCCAGGCGTGGTCCGTGCCGCCGTTGGTGCCGGGCTGCAAGGTGCGGCTGAATTCCGAAAGAGTGAAGGTGGTGACCTGATTGGAGACGCCGAGTTCCTGGGTGGCCTGGTAGAAGGCGGACATGGACTGGCTGATTTTGGTCAGGAGATCGATCTGCTGGGTGAGCTGATCGCTGTGGGTATCGAAGCCGCCATAGGAGCAGAAGAAAATCTGACGGCCCATGCCGAGGGCCGCACGCGTGGCGATGACCTGAGCCACCTGTTGAAGCTGCTGCGCGAGGTAGTTGTTGGGGAAAACGGTTTGCAAGGGAGCGATATTTTTCAGGGCGTCGGCGAGAACGACGCTGTATTGCACGGCCTGGCTGGTGACCGAGTTTGCGGATTGCACCAGGGAGAGGCCGTTGTCGAAGGTGAGCAGTTGCTGGGTGGCGAGAAAGCGCGCCTGGCCCGCGGCGGAAGAATCGAATCCCTGTAATCCGGGCGTTTGCCCCGGATTCATGGTGAAGGGGCGGGTCACATCTCCGGTGGAAAAGACGGTGTTGCCGGAGACCGAAAGAACGGGAGGAAATTGCGCGGCGCTATTGAAGGAGCTTTGCACCTTGTCGGCAACTTTGCCGGCCCAGCCGGCGTTGGGCGTGCCCGGCAAGCTGGGCGCTCTGCCATTGATCCTGCTGGTCGGAGTGAGAATAAAGATTTTCGGGAAGATTCTGATATTGCTGATAGGCCTGCTGCGTGGTGGGCTGGACAAGCGTGCCCACATTCGAGAGCACGGCCAGATTTTTCTGGTTGTTGAAGAGGGATTGCAGTTCGGGCATGTTGGGATGCAGGGCGTAGTTGGCCTGGCCTCCGATTTGCAATGGCAGCAACAGGTTTTGCGGCAGCGCGAGAACCGAACGCGCCTGCTGATATGCGGTGTAGCGGGAATCGATGGGCACGATCATGTTGTTGGAGTCATTCCCGCCAAAGAGAAAGATGCAGACCAGAGCTTTGTAATCGGTGGCGCCCTGGGCAAGGGCGCTGACCAAACCAAATTTGCTGAGTCCCGCGAGCATGGAAGCGCCGGCGGCGGAACAGCAGGCCAGCCGCATGAAGTCTCTTCGTGAGTGGTGATTCATCATGGTCTCCTATGCGCCTTAGTGCTGAACCTGGTACATCGAAGAAGAAGTGACCAGGTAGATCGCAGCCTTGGCTTGCCCCTTGGTGTCGCTGGAATCCACAGTATTAACGGCAGTGAGAATATTCTGGCGCATGGTGTCGGGCATGGTGCCGTGCATGAAAAGAGTGTTCAGCCAGTCCATCATTTGATCGGGAGTCCCCGCGTTGATGACCGGAGTAAAATTGAACTGCGTGCTTGAACCAACCGCGCCATAAACGACGTCATCAATAAAGTTGGCGCGAGCAAGGCTGGAGTGAGTGTCAAAGATCGCGAATTCGGGGCCGTTGAGGGTGCTGCCAGCAATCGGACTCGTGGGCGGGAAGAAGTTGAACACGGTCGCCGGGAAGAAAACGGTTTGTTCCATGTTGCCGCCTTCATTCGGGAGGCCGGCAGCGTCCGTTTGCGCATGGAAGGCGCGCAGAATGCTGGCTTCCATGACGATCGGCTCACGAAGTTTGCCGTCGGTAGCGACGGAGGTGTTGGGGTCGTCGCCACGGCGCGCTTCGGGGTCGAGCAAGATCGCGGCGATGGTGGCCTGCATGTCGCCGCGAGTACCGCCGCCATAGGTATTGAACTTGCCGGTGTTGAAGGCTTGCGCAACGCGTTGAATATAGGCGGAGCTCGGGTTGCTGGTGACCAGGCGGAGAATCAACTGCCGGGCGACGAAGGGACCAACATTCGGATGATTGAAGATGGTGGTGAGTGAGGAGTTGAGATCGTTCACCGCGGTTTGCCCGGCGGGTATGGATTGGCCGAGCAAAGTCTTGGCTTCCATGTCGTGGTTGGAATCCACCGCCACCATCGGCCCACCGTAATACTCCGGATTATGCGTCTGCTGGCCGGCGCCCGGTTTGGCCGGGTAGGTCCAGCCGGTGAAGGCGAGACCCAGGGCCATGACGTCGTTCTGGGTGTAGGTTGGCACGGGATTTCCGGAGGTGTCCAGAACCGGAGTGCCATCGGGATTGAGTTGATTTAATCCTAAGGTGAAAAGCTGCATGATTTCACGGGCATAGTTTTCGTTGGCGTGCTGGCCAACGGCGCGGCTTGTCGTTGTCCACCATGTCGAGATAGTGGCCCATCGCCGGAGTGATGGTGATGTCTTTCATGATGTTGTAGTAGTTGGTGAAGGCATCCTGGTCGAACGTAGTGAGGTAATTGGTGTAACCGGTGGGGTCGCTGACTTTGTCGCCGGCGACGACCCAGAGCTCGTTGAGAGCGAGGGAAACGCGGCGGCGGAGTTGATCGCCACCCATTGCGGCGTTGAGGAAGAAGGGCTGCTGGAGATTGTAAACGGATGGATTGATCGCCGGATTGAAAGTGGGAAAGATGGTGCTGGGAGAGGTGAACTGGTTCTGAAGATAGATATCGAAGCCAAGTTCCTGAACCTGATCGATGGATTCGGTATTGGGGCCGAAGGAGGATTGTTCAAGGAAACGGACGGCTGCCGCAGAGCTGACGGGGGAGCCGTTGGCGGTAACCGTGACGCTGGCGGAAGCGGAACCACCGCCGCCGGGGCCCGGATTGGTGATGGTGATCGGAACGGTGCCCGGAGTCGCACCGGTGCCGATGGCGGTGATGAGGTTCGGCGTAGCGTAGAGAACCTGGAGCTGCTGGCCGGCGAAGCTGACGGTGGAGGTGTTCACGAAGTTGCTGCCGTTGAGCGAGATTTGAAACGCGCCAGGACCGATGGTGCTCGGGGAAACCGTGTCGAGAACGGGAGCGGGGTTTAGCAGTGCGACGCCGGCGTTGCCGGACTTCGTGGTGTCTGCCTCGCTGACGGCAGTGACCGTAACCGAGTTTCCATTGGGCAGATTGTCCGGTGCGACGTACACGCCGTCCATGCTGACGTAGCCGACCTGGCTGTAGCCGCTCTGAACGCCATTCACTTCCCAAGTGACCGTAGTGTTGGTGGTGCCGCTAACGGTCGCGGTGAATGCTTGCGAACCGCCGGCGACTATCAAGGTGACGTTGGCGGGCGCGACCTTGACAGAGATGTTCGAATTCGGCTGGGTCACCAGAAGGTTTAGTGAGTTGGAAGGAGCCGAGCCTGGATTTGGATTGACGACGGTGACGGGGACGTTGCCCACCTGGCCGGCCGTGAGCGTGGTGGTGGCGGTGAGCTGGGTGGAGGATACGTAGATGGTGGTGAGATTCTGACCGCCGAGATTGATCACCGCGCCGTTGAGAAACAAACTGCCGGTGACGGTGATCGTGGCGCTGCCGATCGTAACGGAGACCGGATTGACCTGGCTGAGAACCGCAAGCGGATTCTCGAGCGTAACCGCGGAGTTGCCGAAGGCGGTGTTGTCGGCCACGCTGGTGGCGGTGACCTGAATGCTGTTTGGATTCGGGACGACGGGCGGCGCGGTGTAGACGCCATTCGCGGTAACGAAACCAAGCGCAAAGCTGCCGCCGGCGATGCCATTGACGGCCCAAGTGACGCCGGTATTGGAGTTGCCGGTCACCGTGGCGGTGAATTGTTGCTGCAATCCCGAGCGAACGGAGAGAGTTGGGGGCGCAACGTTTACGACAGTGCCGGTTTTGGTGATCCGCACACTGATGCTGCTGGAAGAAGCGGAACCCGGGTTGGGATTCGTGACCATCAGGTTGGCGTTGCCAACCTGATTCAGCTCGACGGCGCCGGTGGCTGTGATTTGCGTGGAAGAAATGAGCGTGGTGGCGAGTGGCGTGCCGCCGAGATAAACGGTGGCGCCCGGCGCGAAATGAAGGCCGGTGATATTCACGGTGATAGCGCCCACGGCAAAGGACATGGGAGAGGCGGTGGAAATTTGGGGGATGGGATTCTGCAGGGAGACCTTGGCGGTGCCATATTTATTGGAATCGGAAGTGACCTGCGCCGTGACGGTGATGGAGTTGTTTGCGGGAGGAAATTCAGGCGCGACGTAGAGCCCGGAAGCACTGATTGTCCCGGTTGTGGCGGAGCCGCCGGCGACGCCGTTAACCAGCCAAGTGAGAGCCGGATTTGAGCCATCATCGGCTTTGGCAGTGAATTGCTGCGAGCTCGTGCCGTGGAGCGTTGCGCTCCCGGGGGTGACCGCGAGGCCGAAGGATTGCGCACCCCCGCCACCGCTGGTGTACAGGGAGGAGCATCCACCCAGGACAATGGAGAGGAGCAGAAAAAGCATAAGTTTTGTGCGGTTCACCGCAGTCTCTCCCCTAAGACAATTCCGCCAAGAAGAAAACGATCAGGGTTGCCCGATTCTTCTCGTTTTGATTCCGGCGGATGGCAGGACTGGTTGGGGAAGAGTAGAAGCAGAGAGCGAATTGCACTACTGGCCAGCGGGACAGAAATGGGATAGCTGTTCGGCTGTACTTGCGAGATTCAAAATAAAACGCGGGCGCAATGGGAACCTGTAGATTCTCAGGCCTGGCAAACCTGAGGGTTTTCGTAGCCACGAATCAATCCTGCCAGCGCCGTGGAAACCCTCGCCCCTCGAAGGGGCGAGCTACAGGAACGCGATTTAGTTGAAACGGACTTTGATGTCGGGACGTTTTTCCAGGCGCACGGAGTCCACGAAACGCACCTGGCGCTCGTCGAGCGTAAGAATCATGGAAGAGGTGCGGATGCCTTCGCCGAAGAAGCGCACGCCTTTCAGCAATATTTCCGTCGGTGACACCGGTGCAGGCGAAAATGATTTTTTTGCCTGGGGCGAGATCCTCGGTGTCATAGATGCGCTTGGTGTCGGTGACGCCCATTTTTGCCAGGCGCTCGGCATCCTGGGGCTTGCTGATGACCAGACGCGCGAGAATCTGCCCGTTGAGGCAGCGCAGGGCCGCGGCCGTGAGCACGCCTTCAGGAGCGCCGCCAGTGCCCATGAGCATGTGAACGCCGGTGCCGATGACGGCAGCGGAGATGCCAGCGGACAGATCGCCGTCGCCAATGAGGCGGATGCGCGCGCCGACCGCACGGATCTGCTCGATCATTTTTTCATGGCGGGGGCGGTCCAGGACCATGACGACCAGGTCTTCGACGTCGCGGTCCAGGCGCTTGGCAACGGATTTGAGATTGTCGGCGACGGGAGCGTCGAGATCCACGGCGCCCTTGCACGATGGACCGACGACAATTTTTTCCATGTACAGATCGGGAGCGTGGAGCAGGCCGCCCTTTTCGCTGGCGGCGAGCACGGCGATGGAATTGGGCGCGCCGGTGGCGCAGAGATTGGTGCCTTCGAGCGGGTCAACGGCAATATCCACCGAAGGAAAAAGTGCCTTGGGCGCGTGCTGGGCGAGGCCGACTTTTTCGCCGATGTACAGCATGGGCGCTTCGTCGCGTTCGCCTTCGCCGATGACGATGGTGCCGTCCATCTCCACTTGGTCCATGGTCTTGCGCATGGCTTCGACGGCAACTTCATCGGCTTTGTGGCGATCGCCGAAGCCCATGGTGCGGGCCGCAGCGATGGCGGCATTTTCGACGACGCGCAGAAATTCGAGACTTAGTTGTTCTTCCATGTTGGCGCCCTCCGCGGACGCTTATCTTAGGGCAAAGCGCGGCTTAAGGTCGATACAGATGATGGATGCGATGGAGCGAAGTCGGCACCCGCAATGGGTAATGAACACCGTGACTTGGATTCTATGGCAAAGCGTCCCTGGAAGGAAGCGCACGGATGGTGGCATTGATGAGAAACGGGTCGGTGAACTCGGTGCGTTCGCCGGCGTGCTTGCCGGCGACGGGGAGCAGGCGCGCGGAGAGCGGCTTGCTCCATTTGACGGAGAGCGTGGCGACATCGCCGATGATGCGGGCGAGATCTTCGACGGTGGTGTCACCGGGAAGAGGAATGGTATCGAGACCGGTGGCGCAGACGGCGGAGTAGCTGAGCAGGGCATCGAGGGACACGCGGCCCTGATTCCAACGTTCGGCGAGAAGCGGATCTTCCATGACAGGTAGCATGATGCCGGAGTAGCCGGTGCGGCGAGCGCCGATTTCCTTGATGGCGGACGTGATGGTGCCGACGGCGGTGAGCGTGCCGCTGGCGCCGAAGGGCTGCTTGGAGATGGTTTCAATGGCCGCGCCAATGGATGCGTCCTGCGAGGAAGCGGGAGAGAGATCGAGGCCCAGGTAGGTCCAGCCCTGTTCGCGATCTACCCGGTGTGCGGCGTCTTCCACGTCGAAGCTCGCGTTGAAGAGGGCGTCGATGATCTGGCGGCGGGCGGCGGCGAGGTCGGGAGCGTTTTGCGCGGCGGTGGCGATGAGGCCGGCAGAAGCCAGGCCGATGGCGAACTGGTGGCCATTGCCGGTGTGATACGCGCCGGGGAAGAAGGCAGAGTAGGGTGGCACACTGGCATTGGCGGCGAAATGGAAATTGCCTTCGCTGTGGTCGGTGGTTTCAGAAAGCTTTTTCATGATTCGGGCGGCGGCGTTTACGGCCGGCCAGTTGATGCCGGAATCGTTGGTGACGGCGAGGCTGCCGAAAATAAATTTCGTGTTTTGCAGGATGGCGGCAAGGAGATCGGCCTGGGCGTCGCCGTCGCTGCCGGTGAGATAGGCGGAGCCGACGGCCAGGCGGAATTTATTTTGTTCGGCGATGCCATCGAGATTTTTGAAGAAGCGGATGGCGTCGTCGGTGGAGAGGCCCTTGGTGTATTCGGGGAAGGGCTGTGTGACGATGCGGAGGGTGTCCACGGTGTAGCCGCGGGATTCGAAGACCGTTTTTGCGTAACCGAGAAATTTGGAGGTTTCGGCGAGCTGCAGTTGGTATTGCGTGCGATCGAGATTGATGAAGGCGGTGATGGTGCGGACGTGGGGCTTCGGATTTTCAGCAGCCTTCGGTGGCGGCGCCGATTGCGCGTAGAGCGAAGGAGCGAGGGCGGAAATTGTGAATAAGCAGAAACCGAGAGCTTTTGAGAGGTTTTTCATGGGGATCACATAAAGGCGGAGATGCCGGTGATTTTTTCTCCGATGATGAGCTTGTGGATGTCGTTGGTGCCTTCGTAGGTGTAGACGCTTTCGAGATTATTCATGTGGCGCATGATGCAGTAATCGTCGACGATGCCGTTGGCGCCGAGGATGTCGCGGGACTTTGCGGGCGGTTTCGAGCGCGATGCCGACGTTGTTCATTTTGAGCATGGAGATGTGCGAGGCGTCGGCTTTGCCGTTATCTTTCAGGCGGCCAACTTGCAACGCAAGCAACTGACCTTTGACGATTTCGGTGATCATCCAGGCGAGTTTTTCCTGTACCAACTGGTGAGAGGCTATGGGCTTGTTGGCGAATTGCTTGCGCGTCTTTGCGTATTGCAGCGCGGTGTCGTAGCAGGCCATGGCCGCGCCCAGAGCGCCCCAGCCGATTCCGTAGCGCGCCTGATTGAGGCAACTGAGCGGGCCGCGCAAGCCCTTCACGCCGGGAAGAAGATTTTCTTCCGGGATGGCGCAATCGCTGAAAGAGAGGCCGGAAGTGACGGAGGCACGCAAGGACCATTTGCCGTGGACGTCCCAGGCTTTGAAACCGGGAGCGCCTTTTTCGACAAGGAAGCCGCGGACCTTTTCGTCTTCGGCTTTGGCCCAGACGACGGCGACGTCGGCGAGGGAGCCGCTGGTGATCCACATTTTTTCACCGTTGAGGATGTACTGGTTGCCCTTCTTCACGGCCCGGGTGAGCATGCCGCCGGGATTGGAGCCGAATTGCGGTTCGGTGAGGCCGAAGCAGCCGACGGCGTTGCCGGATTGCAGGCGCGGCAGCCATTTGTCTTTTTGCGCGTCGCTGCCGAAGGAGTGGATCGGGTACATCACCAGCGCGCCTTGCACGGAGACGAAACTGCGCAAGCCGGAATCGCCGCGCTCGAGCTCCTGCATCATCAGGCCGTAGGCGACGTTGGACATTCCGGCGCAGCCGTAGCCATGAAGATTGGCGCCAAGGAAGCCGAGCTCGCCAAGTTGCGGGATCACATGTTTCGGGAAAGTGCCTTCGCGGCTGTGTTTTTCGATGATGGGGATGATTTCGTTGTCAACGAACTGACGGGCGGTCTGGCGGACAAGCTTTTCCTCGTCATTCAGTTGAGAATCAAAATCGATGAAATCAACACCGGGAAAAGAGGGCATGAAAGAATCCTTCGTCGCGTCGCAGGCGCGACGAAGGAAGTGTAGCAAGGCGGTTGACGGGGCAGCAAGAAAGCGGAGTGGAGGCGGGAGAAATTTCTGCTACCGCGGGGAGTTGCTATCCTGCGGGGACGCAGGATTAGGCGGTGTTCGGCAGCGAGTGCTTCGCCAGGATGGTCAGGAAGTAGGGAAAGATGAGGCGAAAGGTCATCAGGGCGCTCCTTTGCTGGAAAGTAGGGAACCCGGGGCCTGCGCTGCGGAGCAACCGTTGCGCAGGCGAAATGTAAGCGGCGGAATGGTTGAAGGCAAACGCAAAGAATCGCTGGATTGCATTAACAAAGGTGAGAGAGCTGCCGTAGAGCAGGCTTCTTAATCGCAGGAGCACCAGCACCGAAACGCCAGTCCAAAAGTGTCATCCTAAGGGCATCCGACGAGGATGCCTGAAGGATCTCAGCTTATGCGCTTTGGGCGAATTTTGAGTTGAGGTCCTTCGCCTATCCTTGTCGGATAGGCTCAGGATGACAATCTTTTCCAAGTTTCGACGAAGGATGATTTTTCCTGGCTAAAAGGTCTGCTCTTAGTTGAGCCAGGTGAGGTCTGCAGCGGAGCGGGTACACTAGATAGGTGTCGGAAAGGAAACGGAACGTGGAGAAACGCGCAGTGCGAAAGGTTGATCCGGGGATTCTGATATTTGATGTGGATGGGGTGTTGATCGATGTGCGGGAGACGTTTTGGCGGTCGGCGCTGCAGACGGTGGAGCAGCTCACCGGGAAAAAAGCGACGTGGGCGGAACTGCATGAGTGGAAACGCCATCCGGGGAATAACGACGACTGGATGATGGTTTCGCGGTGGGCCACGAGCCGCGGGGTGCCGACAACCTATGAAGAGGCGCGCGCGGCGTTTCAACCGTTTTATTGGGGGAGAAACGGAAAACCCGGAAACGTGGTCAAGGAAAAATGGCTGGTGACGCCGAGGCTGGTGGAAAAATGGGCGCGGCGGCGGGAATTGAATCTGTTCACGGGAAGGACGCGGCCGGAATTTGTGTATTCATTTGAGCGGTGGCCGGCGGCCAAACATTTCCGCAAGGTGGTGACCATGGACGACGCGAGAAAAAAGCCGTTCCCCGATGGCTTGCTGGCGATTCTGGGAAAGCGCGATCCGAATTCAGCGTTGTACCTTGGTGACAATGTGGACGATGCGCTGTCGGCCCAGGCGGCGGCCGTGCCGTTCATGGCGATTCTGCCGAAGAGCGCTCATGACTACGAGGGACGCGCGAGGAGATTCCGCGAATTGGGATCGTTGGCGTTGCTGGAACGCGCGCGGGACCTGGACAGGTTGCTGGCATAGGGAGACCCGAGGCATCCTTCCAGTGAGTTTTAGGGATCACATGTGTGGGGCAGGCATCGGGCCGGAGAATTTGCGTACGGAACTTTCGTGGGCTTTTAGAGGAATGGAATAGGGGGATTCCGCAGCAGGAGTCCCAGTCAGGAAAAGAAAACCATGCAGAAGGGCAGCGGATTGATAATGGTCGCAAGCGTCGGCCTGTTATTCGCAGGAGTGGCGTTTGCACAAGCGCCGCCGGGGCCGATCGCGCCGGTGCCATCGCAGACTTCATCGGCTGATGCGCGGCCAACTCTGCCGCCAGTGCAAATAGCGCCACGCAAGAATATTTTGGGTGCGTGGAAGCTGAATCGCGACGAAAGCGACGACCCCAAGGCCAAATCCAACCAGCGCCAGGTGAACAATCCGAGCGGCGGTCAGGGCGGATATGGGGGGCCCCACATCGGCTTCCCCGGCGGCGGAATGGGCGGAGGCGGGATGGGCGGCCCACCGCGCGGGAACGGATCGCAAAAGGACACCCCGGAAGACCGCGAACGCTACAACCAGTTGGTGGACCCTTCGGTTCGCTTGAAGCTGGAGCGAAAGGGCGACAAGGATCCGATTGTGGAGATGTTCGGCGATCAGGGGCGCAAAACGATTTTTTATACGGACGGGCACAAACCGGATGCGCCGGCGGGAGTGGGAACGGACGTAGTGGAAGCGAAATGGGACGGCGCAAAACTGGTGAGCACGTCTCCACTGCCGAAGAAGGGGACGATGACGCGGACGTACGAGGTTTCGTCGGATGGGTTGCAATTGTGGGAAGAGGTTGAGCTGGTGATTGGGAAGGACAAAAATCCGTCGAGGTTCCGGTTTGTTTACGATGCGGTGGCGAAAGAGGATTAGGGGACGCGGAGTTCGTGAAGAGTGTTGCGAGGTTCGAAGAGGACAGGCAGGAGCGCCTGTGCCACCGATCAGGCGTCTAGGATTGGCAGGGCTTGTTGAAGGTCGGCGATCAAGTCGTTGGTGGATTCCAGGCCGATGTTGAGGCGCACGATGCGGTGATCGTAAGGCGGCCGGCCGGGGATGCGGCCGATGTTGTAGGCGACGGCGAGACTGGTAACGCCTGCCCAGCTGTAACCCACCTTGAAAAGCTTCAGAGCGTCGACGAAAGCGAAGACCTGCTCTTGCGTCGGGCCAGGCTCGAACACAATGGAAAACACGCCGGAAGAGCCGAGGAAATCACGCTTCCAGAATTCGTGTCCCGGGCAGGAAGGGAGCGCGGGATGCAGGACGCGTTCAACTTCGGGGCAGTCCGCGAGCCAGTTGGCGATTTGCAGGGCGGATTTTTCGATATAGGAGAGGCGCACGGCGAGCGTTTGCAGTCCGCGCAGGGCGAGGCTGCAATCGTCGGGAGAAGTGGCGCAGCCGATCATTTGCTGCGCGGCGCCGAGGCGCTGATGGATGGCGTCATCGCGGACGGTGACGGAGCCGAGAAGCAGGTCGCTGTGGCCGCCGATATATTTGGTGACGGCTTGCATGGTGATGTCGATGCCGTGATCGAAGGCGTCGAAGAGCACGCCGGCGGACCAGGTGTTGTCGAGGACCACTTTGACGTTGCGCGCGTGGGCGGCGGCGGCGATGGCGGGAATGTCCTGGACCTCCATGGTGAGGGAGCCGGGGGATTCGGTCCAAACGAGGCGGGTGTTTTCCTGGATGAGCGCGGAAATCCCTTCGCCGATCAGCGGATCGTAAAACGTGGAAGTGATGCCGAAGCGGGAAAGAAGCTGGGTGGTGAGCTTGCGATTCGGGTAGTAGACGCTGGCGGGAACGAGGATGTGATCGCCGGCCTGGAGCAGAGCGAAATTGATCAGCGAGATGGCGGCCTGGCCTCCCGGAGCGAGGATGGTGTGCTTGCCGGATTCGAGTTCGCAGATGCGGGCGGCGAGTTCGAGGGCCGTGGGCGTGCCGTAGAGGCCGTAGGTGTAGCCGACCTTGTGCTGGTCCCAGGTGTCTTTGACAGCGGCAGCCGAAGGAAACACAGTGGTCGAGCCACGATAGACGGGCGTGGCCAGGGATTTGTAACCCTGCGGAATCTTGGCGTCCGAATGAATCAGCTTGGTCTGCCAGCATTTGGTCATGGAATGTCCCTGCTTCCTTCCGCCGTGCAGGCGGAGGGCCAGGCGAAAAGTATAACGAGGAATGGGGAAGGAGGATGAGACGGATTCAGATCAGCGGTTTACGCGCCCAGAAAGTGCGGAAAAGCAGATAGACAAGCAGGATGGAGAGCACCGCCGTGCAGAGAAGCCAACGGTAGTATGGGTTAAAAACGTAGAGAAAGAAACTCGCCGTGGAGATCAAAGAGAAAACGTTGTAGACAAAAATCCTCGCATCCGTGGCGTTGGCCAACAGGGAGTCCCGGAAGGCTCTCGCAAACGACTGATAGCTCAGGAGGAATATAAGCGACGAGAGGAATAGCACAGCCGGTGCATAGGAGGCCGAAAAGCTTAGGAGATGCTGGAAAGGTAACCGGACTTTGCGGCGAGCCAACGAACGGAGTTCGACAAAGGCAAGTCCGAAGGCGCTAAGAACGAGGCTGAGCAGCACAACAAATCCCGAGGACTGCACGGCGGCGGCCCTCCAGTTACCGCGTGGGACCCCCGCATTATCAACGTAGACTGGGCGAGTCCTGAAATGCATCCGGGCTTGGACGGAGGAAATTTGTGATGCCAGACGGTCGGCCTCCGAAAAACGGTCCGAGTTCGCATAGAGGGTGCGCAATTCAGTTAGGCTTTTGCTGGAAATCTCCAGGCCGATGTATTTCTCGATGTCTGTTTGACTTCCCAGGGTCATCGCATCGCCGAATGCGGAAACACCGGTGAGAATGTTTTCAGCGTCGGCGCCGCTTCCGATTGACTCCAGGATTTCCGCCTGGCGAATCCGATGTTGGGCAAAGAGCCTGATGGGCGACAGCTTAGGGATTCGTCGGGATTCCAGAAAAAAAGCCAAGGTCACCACCGAGATATCGCGGCGGCGGTTCCAGATGTCGCGCGCCAGCGCAATTCGGCGTTGTGAATAGCTGTCATAGCGCGGGGCGCGAAACGCGCGCTCCATGAGCGAGGCCCAGACAGGATCGGTCGGCAGTGAATTTTCGTCGAAGTTGACCCCGGCGCGCCGGTTGTGTTGATGTGCGCGGTGGCAACATTGTCCGCGCTAAGAAGATAAACGAACGCGTTGTCCGGATCCGATTTTCGCAGGCGCTGCATTTGATCGGCAGCTTCCGTTGCATCTTGCGGGGAAAGTTCTTGCGACGACTGGCGGCTGAAAATCCAAACGAAGGAAGGGTCGAGAGCCACGGCCCGCTTCCTGAGTTCAAGGGAGCGCTTCGCGTCGGATACGCGTAGCGCCACGAAGGCAACAGCCGCGGCATCCTTTTGTTTTTCCGCAGTTGCGGCGAGACGCTCCAGGTTCTGCTCGTCTTCCGCAGATAGCTCAAAGCCATTCCAGGTGGCGCGAACTGTGGAAACCGCTTCGCGGCCTTGCGGGAAGGAAAGCACGACGGCGGTGGCCAGCAGAAGCAGAGCAACCACGAAGCGTGGCACGCGCGGCGAAGGGGAAGCTGGTTGATCGGCGAAAGAAACGCCGGGGGGAAGTTTCAGCCACGCGAGAAAACGGGATCCCACCGCACGCAGGAAAAAAAGCAGCCCGCCGAATATCCAACGAAATCCTTCCGACCTCCGAGTAATACTCGACAATTCCGCGGTGAGTGCGTGACCCCAAGAGCGAGAATCATCGGGCCAGAGACGCAGGGCCAGGTCGAGGCACCATTTCGCAAATCGCATCGCGCGTGAATCAGAGGGTTGCGTCATGGTCAGGCCTCGTTAGTCGCTGGTTTCCAGAATTTGGCGGCGCGCGCGGCACGCAATTCTTCGCGGGCCCACTCCCTGCCGGAGCCAGTCAATCGGTACAAGTGACGCGGTGGACGGCCGGGAGTCAGTTCCTCCTCCCAGCGGGTTTCCAGCCAGCCCAGTTTTTCGAGACGCATCAATATGGGGTACATCGTGCCGGAAGCCAGAGCGGTCCGCTGGCTGAGGGCGTAACCGTGGGACCACTGAGAGGGGTGGAGGAGCAGGGCTTCGAGGAGCAAGAGGGTCTGGCGCGAATTGCGAAGGCGAACGCCCATGGTTTAAGTCTATCTATGTAGAGTTATTGTGTCAAGCCTGTTCGTGGCTTTTGTACTCACTGAGAATCCGCGATCCAACGTGCCTTGTGCTTCGTTGACGGCGTGTCACGTGGGATGGTATAAATTATTATTCTGTGAGGCGGCGCAAAGCCCACCGTACGCTCCTACCGGGTCAGGGAGTCGGTCAGGCTGCCTTCCTGAAATTATAGGCGAAACAATTTCATGTCACATTTGGTTCACCAAATAGGCGAACTGTTCCTTCGGGCTGTGCCCGTAGCGGTCATCGTCCTCCTTTTTTATTTCATCATGCGCTCGGTCTTCTTCGGGCCATTGCTGAAGGTGATGGCGGAGCGCGCCGCGCGGACGTTGGGCGCGCAGAAGGCGGCGGAAGCGGCGCAGGCAGCGGCGGCGGAAAAAGTGCGGCAGTACGAAGAAGCTCTGAAACAGGCGCGGGCCAAGGTGTACGCGGAGCAGGAAGCCGGCCGGAAGAAATTCATGGACGAGCGCGCGGCGATTCTGAAAGACGCGCGTGGCAAATCGGATGCGGAAGTGAAGACGGCGAAAGAACGCGTGGCGGGAGAGTTCGCCGGCGCGAAAAAAGAGCTCGAAACCACCACGGGGCAACTGGCGGCGGAAATTGCGCGCCGCGTCTTGCTGGCGCCCCCGGCACCTGGGACTCCCACGAGAGAGGCGCGATGAAACGCGCGCGGAATATCTACCACAGTCTTTTTGTGCTTGCCTGCGGCTTGCTTTCCGGGACGGCGGCGTTTGGAGCGGAAGAAGGCGGCAGCCCGGTGGAACGACCGATTGGGCTGACCTTCAAGTGGATCCACTTCGTCATTCTGGCGGCGATCGCCTACTGGCTGTTCGGGAAAGTGCTTCCGCCGTTTTTCCGCCGCAACGCGGACAACATCAGCGCGGCCATCAGCAAAGCCACGGCGGCGAAAGCGGAGGCGGAACGCAGGCTGCAGGAAGCGGTCGCGAAAATGGGCAATCTGGAACGCGAGATTGCGGAGTTCCGGGTTATGGCGCAGCACGACGCGGCGGCGGAGATCGAACGCCTGCGCGGCGCGACGGTTTTGGACGTGGAAAAGATTCGCGCGGCGGCCAGTGCGGAGATTAAAGCGGCAGAGCGCGCGGCACGCGTGGAATTGAAAGAGCTGGCGGCCAGGCTGGCCGTGGATGGCGCGGAATCGTTGGTCGCGAAACAGATGACGCCGGCGGTGCAGGAAGCAATGATCAGCAGCTTCGTGCAGAGCCTGCAGGGGAGGCCGAATTGAGGTCGGCGAGCCTGCAATACGCGACGGCCCTGGCGGACATCGCGCTGGAACAAGGCGCGGCGGAGCCGGTGCAGAAGCAATTGGAAGATTTTAGCGCGGCATACGAGGAGTCGGCGGAGCTGCGAAGCGTTTTGAGCAGCCCGGCGGTGGAGCGCACCACCAAGCACGGGGTAATCGAGAAGCTGGCGGCGCGGCTGGGCGCAAGCCGCATCATCCGGAACTTCCTTTTTATCGTGGTGGACAATCAGCGGACGCATCTCTTGCCGGAAATTCTGCAGACTTTCGAAGCGGTGATCCGGCAGCGGCAAGGCATGGCGGAAGCGGAAGTGACGTCAGCGGCAGAACTGACAGCAGCGCAGAAAACGCAGTTGCAGCAGACGCTGGAGCGCCTGACAGGCAGCAAGATTGAAGCGAAATATTCGCTGAATCCCGCGCTGCTGGGGGGCGCGGTGGTGCGGATCGGCGACACGATTTACGACGGATCGGTGCGCAACCGGCTGAATCAGATGCGGGCGCGGCTGACCGCGGAATAGGCATTCAGGAACGGAGCAGGCATGGCAAATATCAAAGCGGATGAAATCAGCAAGATACTTCGCGAACAGATCGCGAATTACGAGCAGACGGTTTCGGTGGACGAAGTCGGCTCGATCATCAGCGTGGGCGACGGAATCGCGCGCATTCATGGCCTGGAAAAAGTGATGTCTGGCGAGATGCTGGCTTTTCCGCACAATGTTTTTGGATTAGCGCTGAACCTGGAGGAAGAAGAGGTTGGTGCGGTGTTGCTGGGTGAGTCGTCGGAGTTGAAGGAAGGCGACGTGGTCAAGCGCACCAATACGATTATGTCCGCGCCGGTGGGCCCGGAGCTGATCGGGCGGGTGGTGAATCCACTCGGCATGCCGCTGGATGACAAGGGGCCGATTGCCTCGAAGATACGGAATCCGCTGGAAAAACTGGCGCCAGGCGTTTTGGACCGGCAGCCGGTGCGCGAGCCGCTGCAGACCGGCATCAAGGCCATCGATTCGATGATTCCCATCGGCCGCGGGCAGCGCGAGCTGATCATCGGAGATCGGCAGACGGGCAAGACCGCGGTCATTCTGGACACCATCATCAACCAGAAAGGCAGCGACATGATCTGCATTTATTGCGCGATCGGGCAGAAACGCTCGACGATTGCGCAGGTGATCAAGGCGCTGACCGATGCGGGCGCCATGGAGTACACGATCATCGTGGCGTCATCGGCGGCGGAGCCGGCTTCGCTGCAGTACATTGCGCCGTACGCGGCTTGCGCGATGGGCGAATATTTCCGCGACAACAAGCGCCATGCGGTGACTTTTTACGACGACCTCTCGAAGCATGCACAGGCTTATCGCGAGATTTCGTTGCTGCTGCGGCGCCCTCCGGGACGCGAAGCGTTTCCCGGCGACGTGTTTTTTCTTCACTCGCGATTGCTGGAACGCGCGGCCAAGTTGAACGACAAGCTGGGCGCGGGCTCGTTGACTTCGTTGCCGGTGATTGAGACGCAGGCCGGCGACGTTTCAGCGTACATCCCGACCAACGTGATCTCGATTACCGACGGGCAGATTTACCTGGAGTCGGATTTGTTCAACGCCGGCATTCGCCCGGCGATCAACGTGGGCATTTCGGTGAGCCGCGTGGGCGGCAACGCGCAGATTAAGGCGATGCGCCAGGTGGCGGGCAGTTTGCGGCTGGACATGGCGCAGTTCCGCGAATTGGCGGCGTTTGCGCAATTTGGCGCGGACCAGTTGGACAAAGTGACGCAGGCGCAGTTGCAGCGCGGCCAGCGGTTGACGGAAGTGCTGAAACAGGATCAGTTCGCGCCACTCTCGGTGGAAAAGCAGGTGCTGGTGCTGTATGTGGCCACCAGCGGCGGACTGGATAACATTCCGGTCGGCGAAGTGCGGCGCTTTGAAAAAGAATTTTTGCAGTTTGCGGAGACCAATTACGCGGGTGTGCTAAAGGAAATTGCGACGAAGAAGGCGCTCGACGACGGCATCAAGGCAACGATCAAGACGGCGCTCGACGGATTCAAGGAGCGCTTTACGGCCACGTTGGCGGCGACCGCGAAGTAGCACCGGAGCCAAGCTTAAGCAGAGACCATGCCCACACTACTCGATTTCCGGCGACGCATCCGCTCGGTAAAGAACACCCAGCAGATTACTCGCGCGATGAAGTTCGTGGCTGCGGCGAGGTTGCGGCGTGCGCAGGAAGCGGCGCTGGCGGCGCGGCCGTATGCTCGGGAACTGGTGCGCGTGTTGCGCTCGACGATGGCGAGGATTGAATCCTCGGAGCATCCGTTGCTGGCCAGGCGGCCGGAGGAGCGGATCCTGGTGCTGGTGCTCTCGGGAGAACGCGGGCTGGCGGGTGCGTTTAATACGAACATCCTGAAGAAGGCGGCGGAGTTTTACCGCAGCAATCCGGGGAAACACTTCACTGTGATCCCGGTCGGCAAGAAGGGCCGGGATGTAATGCGGAGAGCCGGATTCACGTTTGCGGGTGAGTACGTAAACGTGCTGTCGCGAGTGGACTTTGGAATTGCGCGCGAGATTTCGAAACTGGTGACGGATTTGTACGTCGAAGAAAAAGTGGACGCCGTGTACATGGTGTTCAGCGAGTTCAGAAACGTGATTTCCGCCGACTTGACCGTGGAGAAACTGCTTCCCGTGGAAAAGATTTCGACAGGGGATGAAACGGAAGCCGAGGCCGCGTCCTCCCAAATCGATTACATTTACGAGCAACCGGAACAACAGTTGCTAGCCCGGTTGCTGCCGCGGTATGTCGAAACCCAGGTGCTGCGCAGCATGCTGGAATCCTGCGCGGCAGAGCACGCCGCTCGCATGACCGCGATGGAAGCGGCCACGAAAAACGCCGGCGAAGTGATCGAAGGCCTGACGCTGCACATGAACAAAGTGCGGCAAGCGGCGATTACGAAAGAGATTATTGAAATTGTCAGCGGCGCTTCATCGACCGCGTAGGAGCAGAAATGGCGGAGCAACAAGTGGGACGAGTGATCCAAGTCATCGGGCCAGTGCTCGACGTTCAGTTTGAGCAGGGGCATTTGCCGGCGATTTACAACGCCGTGCGGGTCACCAGCGATGGATTCAATCTGCCCGAACCGCTGGACGTGACCGCGGAAGTGCAACAGCACCTTGGCGAAGGGCGCGTGCGCGCGGTGGCCATGGAGCCGACCGAAGGCATGGTGCGGGGGATGAAGGCGACCGATCTGGGTGAACCAATCACGGTGCCAGTGGGTCGCGCAACGCTGGGACGCGTGATGAACGTGTTGGGCAAACCTGTGGACCAGCTTGGTCCCATCAACAGCAACACGAAATATTCCATTCACCGGCCGTCACCCGCGCTGGATCAGCAGTCCACGAACTTGGAAATGTTTGAAACGGGAATCAAGGTCGTGGACCTGATTCAGCCGTTCTTGAAGGGCGGAAAGATCGGACTGTTCGGTGGCGCGGGCGTCGGCAAAACGGTCCTGATTCAGGAACTGATTCACAACGTGGCGATGCAGCACGGCGGCGTTTCGGTGTTTGCGGGAGTCGGCGAGCGCACTCGCGAAGGGAACGACCTGTGGCTGGAATTCCAGGAATCAGGCGTGGTAGTTCCGGGGAATTCAGAGAAGTCGCGCGCGGCTTTGATCTACGGGCAGATGACCGAGCCGCCGGGAGCGCGTTTGCGGGTGGGCCTGACGGGCGTGACGGTGGCGGAATATTTCCGTGACCAGGAACACCTCGACGTGCTGCTGTTCATCGATAACATTTTCCGTTTCGTGCAGGCGGGTTCCGAAGTTTCCGCGCTGCTTGGGCGCATGCCTTCCGCCGTGGGTTACCAGCCGAACCTGAACACGGAAATCGGCGAACTGCAGGAGCGCATCACTTCGACGAAGAGCGGTTCGATCACCTCGGTGCAGGCGATCTACGTGCCCGCTGACGACTACACGGACCCCGCGCCGGCCGCGACGTTTACGCACTTGGACGCAACAACCAACCTGAGCCGCCAGATCGTGGAGCGCGGCATTTATCCTGCGGTTGATCCGTTGGCCAGCTTCTCGCGCATTCTCGATCCCCGCGTGGTGGGCCAGGAGCACTACACCGTGGCGCGCGCGGTGAAGTCGGTATTGCAGCGCTATAAGGATTTGCAGGACATCATCGCGATTCTGGGTATCGAAGAACTGTCCGACGAGGACAAGCGGACCGTGGCCCGCGCGCGGCGCATCGAGAAGTTCCTCTCGCAGCCGATGTACGTGGCCGCGCAGTTCACCGGCTTGGAAGGCAAGTACGTCAAGATCGAAGACACCGTGCGCAGCTTCAAGGAAATCGTGGAAGGCAAGTACGATGAAATTCCGGAGCAGGCGTTTTACATGGTCGGCACGATTGATGAAGTGCTGGCCAAAGCCGAAAAGATGAAGGCGGGCGTTTAGGACCGAAATGCTCCCTGAAGCCATTCAATTGATCGTTGTGACGCCGGAGCGGCAAGTGCTGCGGGAAACCGTGGTGGACGTGGAAATTCCCGGGCTGGATGGCCAACTGGGAATTTTGCCGGGGCACGCGCCGCTGATGACGGAGTTGGGGATCGGGGAACTGTCGTACCGGAAGAGCCCGTCAAGCCAGCCCG
The DNA here is from genome assembly GCA_963781995.1 of uncultured Acidobacteriota bacterium. Classification (GTDB taxonomy): domain Bacteria; phylum Acidobacteriota; class Terriglobia; order Acidiferrales; family UBA7541; genus Acidiferrum. The sequence continues at coordinate 821,766 of CAWAHR010000001.1, forward strand.
TCACGCTGGCGGTGATCCGTGGATTTGCCGAGGTGCTGCCGGATCGCGTAACCGTGCTTGCGGAGACCGCCGAGCGCGCCGAGGAGATTGACCTGATTCGGGCAGAAGAGGCCAAGGCGCGTGCGGAGAGACACCTGACGGCTGGCGATCCCAACATCGACTGGGATCGCGCGAACATCGCTTTGCAGCGCTCGGTGATCCGCATTCAGGTAGCCCGCAAGTACCACGGCGCCCCCATTAATTCTTAGCTATTCTTGCTTCTGCTGACGTTCTTTTCGGCGATGAGACGTCAGCGCACCCAGCCACATCTAACCCACTGGAGCATTGGATGGAACCCGTAACGATTTACAGCACCGGCTGGTGCCCGGACTGCCGGCGGGTGAAAAACTTTCTGAACGAGCGCGGCGTGGAATTTCGCGAAATCAACATTGAAGAAGATGAGGAAGGCGAAGAATTGGTGCTTCGCGTGAACAATGGAAAAAGAAAAGTCCCCACGCTGAAGGTTGGCGAGCGGTATTTCGCATGTAGCCCCTTCAATGCCAGGAAACTTGCGGATGAGCTGCGCATTCCGCTGAACTCCTGAAGCGAATTTTAGCCGCGGCGCCTTCTTGTGTCCCCCGCCTTTGGATTCCCTGCAAATGGTTTTTGATCTTCAATCAACGGACAAAATGGACAATTGTTCAGAGATGCCCTCAGTGCATTATTCTTTGCAGGTAGAGCCCTTTTTTGAGCTGCGTCGTGGCCACTTGCGCGGGTGCACCGGATGGTTGCGCCGGCACGGCGCCAAAGAAAGCGTTGATTTGTGTGATGAGCTCAGGTTTCAACTCATTCCATTCCTGGTCAATACAGGCCTTTTCCACTTCGGTGAGGTGCCAAGTGAGCGGTGGGTCCTGCGGGCAGTCCACAGGGCTGGTGCTGCCGGTCGCCTGGTTCGAAGGAACATAGCGAGCCGTGAGCGTCGCGGCCTCATATCCGCGCAGGCTGAGGATTTGCAGCAGATTGGAGCTATCCGCAATATCACGCACCTGCTGTCCTTCGGACCGGACATGAAGAATGGCATAAGCGGGAGCGATGAGCTGATACGGCCATCGGTGAGGAGTGTCCGCGGGGCCGGTCCATTGCCCGTCGGGGAAAGCGTCAATGATCAGAATGAGGATTTTTTTGTTGGCGAGCGGCGGACGAGGAACTCCGCCCGTTGGCGGCAAATCGGGAATGGCCGCCTTGAGCCATCTGGTCAAGGTGAAAAGGCCGGAATTGTCGAAATAACCGCCGTCCACCAGGTGCTCCGCGTTCCAGGGCGTATCGGGGCGCGCAGCGGGTGAAACATACGGAAAGGCAGCAGACATCCGCACGGCCGACTCGAGATTGACATCGCGGCCCAGGTAGACCTTATGAAAGCCGTGCAAGGCGTGATTGGGATCGGTGGCAGGCAAGGGCGCCGGAAAATCCGAATTGGTGAACACGATCGGATCCCCGGTGCGCACTTCGGTTGCGTTTAACAGGATAGTTGGCCATTTCTTTTGCAATTTGGTGGAAGCTAGAGGGCGATCCATCGGCGAGAATTGCGCATTTTTGCGCAAGGCGCGTTCCAGCGCCCACCCGCGATCCGCTCCCGGCCAGAGCAGCGCGTTGATCGGCAAGATGGCGTGGCGCAAATCGGGATGCGCCAGGCCCCAGGCAACCGCTTCCAGGCTGGAATTGCGAGCGGCCAACGCGCCCTGCATATCTCCCGGCGGCGATTCCAGACAGCGAAGATAGAACATCGTTCCGACCGAGCCGCCGGAAACGCCGCTGATGGCGAGAACGCTGTCGTTAAAAGAAGATCCGAGCTCCTTGCGCAAGCCGCAGAGCACTTCGCTGGTCCAGGCGGCGGATTGAATGCCGCCGCCCGCCGCGGCGACAACGATGACGGGGTCTTGTTTGGCGGCCAGCAGATCCATCGGATTGGGCAGCGTCGCTTCAGCGGGGCGCTCTATTGTGTGAAACGCGTGATCGGACGGCCCGAGGCGGGAAGTGAGCAGCAGGATGAGCGCGATGGGAATGAGAACGGGTATCCGGAAGCGGTCAAAATAGAAGCAAAAGGCCGACATGGTCCAGCAGGCGAGCAGCAGAAGCAGAATTAGCTGCAGCAAGACCGCGTCGTACGGCCGCAGCGGCGAGTAAGCGGCGTCGGAAGCGAGTCGATAATAAACTCCGCGCCCCGCAAAGATATAAAGGCCGAAGCATATGGCGGCCAGAAATCCGGCGAAGCGGTGCCCGGGATAAATCTCCAGGGGATTTCCGTGCTCGTCGAAGCGCCCGTAGCCGGGGCCCAAGATACGCACACATAGCAGGCTGAACGAGCTGGAACTGGAGAGGAGGCCCTCGAGGTGCAAGCGCCGGAGAGGGCGCGCGTCGCTGAGAAGTTTCAGGCTTCGCGAAAGCCAGCCTAATTTGCGAAACAGATAAGCGATGGGCAGGGCGAACACTTCAATCTGCGGGGCGCTTCGCGGATCGGAGATCAACAGGTCCAATACAAAAATGGCCACGATGAATAAGGTGCCAAGCAGGGTGCCGAGTCCTGCCTGGATCCAGAACTGCAGCGCGATTCCAGCCGGCTTCAGGTGTGCGGCGACCATGGTTTGCTCCACCCGCAGGAGGAAGCGCAGGAAGAGGAAACCTCCACCGATATAAAGGAGAGCGACGGTCCAATTCGAGAGTGGCAGGCGAAGGGGCATTTCGGCGGCTTCCGCAATCGCCGGGAGCGGCTGTCGCAGGCCATCGACCCGATCGCCGCCGTAGAGTAGAACGAGAAAGCAGCAACTGACCGCGCCGGAGAGCAGCAGGAAAGCGGCGAAGGTAACGAAGGCGACTTGATTGAATTCCAGATCCGCCAGGCCGTGAAGCATCGGGGTTTCCAGCGCGTAGGGAAAAAACAATCCGAGCACGAGCAGCATCAGGATGGGAACGCGCATGAGGTAGAGATGCAGGAAAATGCGTCGAGCCATGAACGCCTCCGGCTGACGGGATGGATCACGTTGCCGCATAGAGTAACTTGAATTCGAGTTACGGGGAAGAGCGGGCTGGCCCTCCTGAGGCGGGCTGGCTTGAAAGCCAGCGTCTACATTTAAGCGGGAAGAGAGATGCCGCGGGTCCAGACCTGGGTGATGTTCAGGCCTTCCTCGAGGAGGAGGAGGTCGGCGTCGGCGCCGGGGCGGAGCGAGCCCTTCTTGAACTCGATGCCCAGGAGAGTGGCGGGATTTAGCGTGAGCATGCGCAGGGCGTCGGCGAGTGGCGCGCCGAGGCTGGCGATGTTACGCAGGGCGCGGTCGAGCGTCAGCGTGGAGCCCGCGAGTTTTCCTTCGGCGTTTCGGCAGACGCCGCCGCTGACCGTGACTTCAAAATTCCCCAGAATATATTTCCCGTCGGGCATGCCGGTAGCGGAGGTGCCGTCGCTTACCAGGATTACGCCGGCGGCGCCCTTGGCTTGCAGCAGCAGGCGCATGGCGGTTTCGTCGACGTGCACGCCGTCGGCGATCAACTCGGCGGTGATTTCCGGCGTGGTGAGCACCGCGCCGATGACGCCGGAATCGCGGTGTGAAAAGGGGCGCATGGCGTTGTAGACGTGGACGGCGTGGTGTGCGCCGCGAGCGATGGCGGCGCGGGCTTGTTCGTAATTGGCGTCGGTGTGGCCGATGGCGACGATCAGCCCCGCTTTGTGCGCGGCGTCGATGCAGGGCATGGCGCCCAAAAGTTCCGGGGCGATGGTGAGAATCCGTGCGTTGCCCTTAGCCGCGGCAATGAATTTTTCAAGCAGATCGGCGGAAGGAAGTTTGAGGAATTCAGAGGGGTGCACGCCCCGGCGGATGGAGCTGATAAACGGACCTTCAAAATGGATGCCGAGGATATCGGCGCGGGGATCATCGGACTGGTGCTGCCGGCAAATATAGCTGGCGATGCCTTCCGCGCTTTGGCAGATGGATTCTGTGCTGGCGGTTACGGTGGTGGCAACAAAGGAAGTCGTGCCATGTGCGGCGAGGGTGCGGGAAATCGTTTTGAGGGCGGCTTCGGTGGCTTCCATCACGTCGTGGCCGCCGGCACCGTGGATGTGCACGTCAATGAAACCGGGGGCGGCGATTTTGTCGGTGGCAATAATTTCGCGCGCGCCGGCGGGCAAGGTGACCGCGCTGCGTGGCGCCACGGATTCGATCACCCCATCGCGAAAGAGAATTGCGGCGTCGGGAATTTCCGTGGTGGGAGTGAAGGCGCGGGCAGCATGAACGAGAGTCGTGGGCATGGCGAACTTTTATCGTAGCGGAATTCGGGGCGAGCGCAAAAACAAAATGGGCAGGAAGCGCGTTCCTGCCCGGAATTGGAAAAAGCAGCCGGGAGTCTACTTGGCCATTTCGATGCTCGTGAGTTTGAGGTTGCTGCCGTCCGCTGTGCCCTTGACCACGACGTGATGCCCGGCGTGAGGCGCGACTTTATCCTGGGCATCGATGGTGTAAACTTTTTTGTCCGCGTCATTCACGAATACATATTTGGCGCCGTGTTCTTTCACGCATTTGCTGGTGCATTCCGCGCCGCCTTCCTGGGCATTTTTCACGCCGCACATGTCATCGGAAATCCAGCCGGTCCAGGAACCGTCGGCGGGAGAAGCGATGGAGGCAACGAAAAAGGCCAATGCCGGCAAAAAGAAAAATCGCGATTTCATCGAGAGTTCTCCTAAATAATTTCGTCTGCATCATTGGCGCAGACACATTCAGGCTCGCACAACGCGCACACCGTGTCCAGGCAGGGGTAACCGCTGGAGCGTTCGGTATACAATGAGGTAGCTCAGACGCAGGAGAAGGAATTTCTCTCGAAAATGATTTACAACAACTCTCTCGGTGATTTTACGTGTGGAAGGTGACGACTCGCAGTGGGATGCTGCTGATGGCGGCACTGGTGGCCACCTCGGATGGATGGGGGCAGGGCGTGGCGCAAGGGCCCCCGCCGCCGGCCACGGCGAAGACGATCAAGTGTAAGGACCGGACGGTCCCGCAGTTCGAAGACGTCACGGAAAAAGCCGGCATTCACTTTTCGCACACTTCCGCGCCGGAGAGCCGGTACATCATCGAGTCGATGAGCGGCGGCGTTCTCTTGCTGGATTACGATCGCGACGGCTGGCCGGATATTTATTTCACGAATGCGCCGACGGTGGAGATGGCCTTGAAAGGGCAGCTTGCGCGCGGCGCGCTCTACCACAACAATCACGACGGGACGTTCACCGACGTAACCGACAAAGCGGGCATCGGGAAGCCGTGCTTCGCGATGGGCGGAGCCGTCGGAGACTACGATAATGACGGCTGGCCGGATATTTATGTGACCTGCTACGGCGGCAACGTGTTGTATCACAACAACGGTGACGGCACGTTCACCGATGTGACCGCCAAAGCCGGCGTGCGCGACGGACGCTTTTCCACCGGCGCGGCGTTTGGCGATTACGATGGCGACGGTTATTTGGACCTGATGGTCACCAACTACGTGGATCTGGATATTCACCACCCGCCCGCATTCGGCAGCAGCGTCACCTGCAAGTACATGGGCATTGATGTGCAGTGCGGGCCGCGCGGATTGAAGGGCGCGGGCGATTCATTGTTTCACAACAATGGCGACGGCACGTTTACGGATGTTTCCAAAAAAGCCGACGTGGACGACCCCAACGGCTACTACGGGCTGACCACCGTGTGGGCGGATTTCAACAATACCGGGCGGCCGGATATTTATGTGGCGAACGATTCGACCGCGGGATTTCTTTATCGCAACGATGGAAACGGAAAATTCACCGACATCGGATTGGAATCCGGCACGGCTCTCGGTGAGGACGGGCACGAACAGGCCGGCATGGGCGTGGCGCTGGGTGATTATTCCCACACCGGTCGCCCGGCGATGGTGGTGACGACTTTTGCGCTGGACAACAGTCCGCTGTATCGCAACGATGGCAAGTGGGACTTCCAGGACGTTTCGTATCCTTCAGGCATCGGTTTGCCTTCGGTGCCGTATGTGAAATGGGGCGTAGCGTTCGTGGATCTGGACAACGATGGATGGCTGGACCTGATCACCGCGAACGGCCACGTGTATCCACAGGTGGACACGCTGCAGTCCGGCGCGCGATATCGCGAGCCTAAGCTGGTTCAATACAATCAGGGCGATGGAACATTTTGCGACGCCAGCGACCAGTCCGGCCCGGCGATAACCGAACCGCGGGTTTCGCGCGGGTTGGCGGTCGGAGATCTTTTCAACGACGGGCACATGGATGTGGTGGTGGAAGATTTGCAAGGGAGCCCGATGGTGCTGCGAAATCCGGGTCTCCCGGGCCGCCACTGGGTCAGTTTTGAGCTGGCGGGGACGAAGAGCAATCGACTGGCGATCGGCGCGCGGCTGAAACTGGTGGCCGGCGGCATGACGCAGACCGATGAGATTCACAGCGGCGGGAGCTATCTTTCGCAGAACGATCTGCGCGTGCACTTCGGCCTGGGCGGCGCGACGAAAATTGCGAGCTTGGAGATTCGCTGGCCATCGGGCGCGGTGGAAACGCTCAAAAATCTGGAAGCGGACAAGTTTTACAGCGTCCTGGAAGGCCAGGGAATTGTGCCGGCGGAAAAGATCCGGCCCCCGGTGGCGTCGAAGAAATAGCGCAATCCCCGGAGCCGCGCCCGTCGCAGGTAATCGCCCCGCGCAGGAGAACTCGGGTACAATGCTAGACGCCCGATGCCCGATCACACCTTGCATTAAGAAAAGGAAAAATAAGATGAAGAAGTTGGGAATAACTGGAATTGTTTCGCTTCTGGCGATTGGTGTTTGTTTGTTTCTGTACAACGTAAAGTCCCAAGCAGCGGGTTCCGCAGCCGCGGCTTCCGGCTACAAAGTCTCAGGCCACATTCCGGTGGCCGGGGAAGGTGGATGGGACTACCTCGTGGTCGACGCGAATTCCCGGCGCTTGTACCTCTCTCACGCTACGCATGTGGTCGTGTTCGATGTGGATTCCCACGCGGTTATCGGTGACATTCCGGATACGCAGGGAGTTCACGGCATCGCCTTGGCCCCGGAATTGGGACGTGGATTCGTCAGCGCGGGCCGTGCCAACACCGTGGTGATTTTTGATTTGAAGACGCTGAAAACACTGGGCACGGTCACTGCGGGCACCAATCCCGACGCGGTGCTTTATGACGGAGTTACCAAGAGGGTCTTCGCGTTCAACGGCCGCAGCAAAGACGCAACGGCGATTGATGCGGCGGATGGGAAAGTGCTCGGCACCATCGCCATTGGCGGGAAGCCGGAATTTGCGGTTGCGGATGGCAAGGGCAGCGTGTACGTCAATGTGGAAGACACCGGCGAATTGCTGCACATTGACGCGCAGAAATTGACCGTGCTGCACCGCTGGCCGCTAGCTCCCTGCAAGGAACCCACGGGCCTGGCGATTGATCCGAAAGCGCGGCGGTTGTTCGCCGTTTGCGACAACGAAATGATGGCCGTGGTGGATGCGGATTCGGGGAAGCTGGTCGCCACGCCCAAGACCGGCGAAGGCGCCGATGCCGCAATTTTTGATCCCGCAACGAATTTTGCTTTTTCTTCAAACGGAGAAAGCGGCACGCTGACCGTGGTGCATCAAGACGCGCCGGACAAATATTCCGTGGTGGAAAACGTGGCGACGAAGAAGGGCGCGCGCACCATGGCGCTCGACGCGAAAACTCATGCGCTGTATCTGCCCGCGGCGGAGATGATTCCTCCGGCGGCCGGCCAGAAGTGGCCCACCGTGAAGCCGGGTACGATGGAACTTCTGATCGTGACCAAGTAATCGAGCCGCCAAAGACTGCCGGTTCCTGCTGATTGGGCCGCGCCGAAGGAACCGGCACACCTCTCTCCCTAAATCAGTCAAAGAGGAGCAAGTTTGCTTCCTAGAGAGCGCAACTCGCGCGATCGGTTTTGACGCTGATCCTGCTGGCCGTGGAGTCGTTCTACCATCTGCGGAATCCGCAGCATTCTTGAGCCGCGAAGGGCTTTGCGTCAGGCGGGGGTGTCTTCCGGATGTTCTTCCTGCATTGCCTTGGTGAGGCGCTGGTGCAGCCGCTCGCTGTAGCCCACCGGCAATTCATAAGTGCGGTTATCCGCCGTCAGCATCAGGATATTCCGGGTAGAGTCCAGGATCGCGGAGCAAACTTCGCAATTCTCGAGATGTTTCTCGATGTCCATGAGCAGTTGGGCGTCGAGCTGCTTATCGAGATATTCCGAGATGTGCTCCCAGACGCGTTTGCACTCCAGCTTCATTGCAAAATCCTCCCGAAGAGGCCCTTTCTGGCCGGAGCGACGGCCTTCATATAGGGCACCAGTAATTTCTGCAGCATCATGCGCGCGCGGTGCAGCCGCACTTTGACGAGCGTAACACTGATGCCCAGGGCGCTTGCGGTTTCTTCCTGGTTGAGTTCCTCAAGGTCGCGCAACACCAACACCTCGCGGTAGATGGGAAGAAGTTGCTCGACCGCCTCCCGCAATTTCTGGCGCAGCTCTTTCTTTTCCAGTGCCTCGGAGGGAATTTCCCGCCAGTCGGTCAGCACCGCTGGCGTGAAGTCTCCTCCGCGGTCTTCCTTCGCTTCGTCCAGCGATTCCAGGGTCGCGGCCTTGGCTTTGCGGAGCCGCTGGCGGCCTTCGTTCATGGCGATGGTGACCAGCCAAGTGCTGAATTTGGCGTCGCCGCGAAAACTTTTCAAGTGGCGAAAGGCGTTGATCATCACTTCCTGCGCGGCGTCCTCGGCTTCCTCCTCGCTGCGCAGCATGGTGAGAATGGCGAGATACACCATCCGTTCATAGGGACGGATCAATTCATGAAAAAGGTTGGTTTCACCCGCAAGGATCCGGGCGATGAGTGCCTTTTCCCGCTCGACCGTGGCCGCCATGTTTCTTCGAAACGCTCCTCGGGCTACTTATGTAGGAGTGGTAGCTCGCCAAAAGGTTACAGGAGTTTCCGGTTCGATTGGAAGAGAGACGGCGGAAGAGAAGCATCCCGGCACTGGCGGATTTCCCTGCCATCGGATAATTTGCTGCCTGGCGGAAACCTTTGGTCCCCACGGGACTCTCAGCTACGGAGACGACCCCGAGAAGGATTGCTACCCATGAAAGATAAAGTTGTTTTCATCACCGGTGCGAATGGAGGGCTCGGCTCTTCTGTAACCCGGGCGTTTCTAGAGCGGGGCGCGCGAGTTGTTGGCGGCTCGCTGCGCATCACCGCCACGGATTTTCCCGCGTCGAATTTCGAACCGCTGGTGATCGATTTCAATAAGCCGGAAGAGATCAAACGCGGGGTGGCGAAAATCGTTGAGCGCTATCGCCGCCTGGATATTTTAGTGCACGTGCTGGGGGGCTTCGCAGGCGGTACGTCCGTTGCGGATACCACCGATGACGTGTGGGAGCAGATGCTGAACCTCAATCTCACCGCCGCGTTCCACGTTTTCCGCGAGGTGATTCCCCATCTGCGAAAATCGCCGTCCGGAAGGCTCATTGCCATTGGTAGCCTCGCCGCCGCGCAACCCCACGCAAATCTTGGCGCCTATGTCGCTTCCAAGGCCGCGCTCGCAACGCTGGTGCAGACCGTGGCTCTCGAGAACGCCGATACGGGTTTGGCCGCCAACGTCATTTTGCCGGGGACCATGGACACGCCTGGGAATCGCAGCTCCATGTCCGACGCCGATTTTTCGAAATGGGTGAGGACCGAGGATGTTGCGGAACTTGTGCTTTCCCTGGCGGACGAGCAGGCCAAGCATCTCACCGGCCTGGCGATTCCGATCGAAGGCCCGCGTGGGTGAAGAAATGAAGTGCGCCACGCGCAATGTCTCTCGGATATTGCGTTTCGAGTTTTGCTCTTAGTGGCGTGTGGTCAGCACCGGGCAGGGCGCTTGACAGACCAGCTTATAGGCGACCGCGGAAGGCAGCTCCCCGGTGGCATATTTCCCCGCGCGCAATCCCAGAATGATCAGGTCGGATTGCAGTTCCCGCGCTGCCTGAAGAATCTGTTCTCCGGCTTCTCCAAAGCGCACTTGAAACTCCGGCTTGCATCCCCCTACACATTCCCGGGGCAGGCCCTTCCTCATGCGTTTGATCATGAATTCACTGACGATCGCTTGACCGCCCGTTGCAGAGGCTTGGGGTTCTTCAACCACGTGCAATACGGTTAATTGGGCGTGGTGCTCGCGTTCCAGGGAATGCGCGAAGGGAGCGGCGCGTTCCGCATGCGGTTTGAAATTGGTGGCGTAGAGAATCCGCTGGGCTTCGGGGCGTCCCATCGCAGACTTCCCGGGCTGCGAACCCACGGTCAGGAGCGGGCAGTTCGCTAACCGGAAAATCTCCTCGGCGATCGGCCCAAGCAATTGTTTTTGTGCCCTGGTGCGCCCGTGCGTCCCCAGCACCAGCAAATCTATCGCCTGCGTCTTGACGAATTCCTGGAGCAGCGGCCATACCCCTCCGCCGCACAAAATTTCCGGGTGTACCAATCCTTCGCACCCCGATTCCTTCACCAGGCGCAGCATTTCCTGCGCGGCGTAGGATTTTGCCTGCCGGATCACCTCTTCAGAGCGTTCGGGCGACACGTAATGAAGCACCCCGGCGGGTATCACATGGACGAGGTAAACGTTGCTCTCGAAGCGCTTGGCAATGCCCATGCCGCAATCCAATGCGGCGCGCGCCCCATCTGAAAAATCGGTGGCGACCAGAATGCGCTGCAGTTGGGGGGTGGGTCTTGCCAGGTCGTCCCCAGCGGTCATTCTACCTGTAGACATATCGTCCCGAACGTCCTCCTGGAGCGAAGAACCAATGGGGTCGGTGATGCACATCACATGCCACCTCTTCGGTTGTGTAACCTATTGTAAAAAAACAGGTTACTACAGCGGCGCGGACTTCGCTTTCCGAGCTTGAGCCACTTCACCCAGATTCGCGGCATTTCACGCGGCCAAAGACCGGGCAGCGGCCTATATTCAAGTTGCGCCCGGGAGCTAAGGGGCCCCAACCAAAGGTCGGACGTGTAAGTTTGCTCCAGTGGTATCATCCGTTGCATGCCTTCCCCGGACCCGAGGAATCCTCCATCGGAAAGCTTTGTCGAAGAGATGAAGCGGTATCTCCACTTGCTCTCGGAAGACGCGGCCTTCCTGAGGGAACTTGGGCCGCGCATGGAAAAATACCTCCCTGATATGGCCGAGAAATTTTACGCCCAGATCCCCCAGCATCCGGGTGCGAGCCGGGTGTTCACGGGCGGCGAAACCCAGGTCCAGCGGCTCAAGTCCACGCTCCAAGCCTGGGGACGCGGCCTGTTCAACGGGATTTATGACGAACACTACGCCGAAGACCGGTATCTGATCGGCTTTCGCCATGTGCGGATCGGCCTGGACCAGAAATATGTCATCAGCGCGATGGGTGTGGTGCGGTCATTTCTGATGGAAAAATTGTTCGAAGAATTTCCGGCTCGCGAAAAGCGGCTGGTTTTTTCCCAGGCGCTCGGCAAGATCCTGGATCTGGACCTGAACCTGATGTGCGATTCGTATTTCCGCGCTACCATGGCGCATCTCCACACGCTCAATCAGGAGCTGGAGCAGGCCGGCGCGCGGCTCGCGGAAGCCGACACCGTCAAAGACGAATTTCTTGCCCAGGTGTCGCACGACTTGCGCACGCCGCTGAATTCGATTCTGAGTTTCAGCAAGATGGTCCTGGACGGCCTGTGCACCAGCCCGGAGGAAGAAAAAGAAGTTTTGCGCGATGTCTTCAGCAGCGGGCAACTGCTGTTGCGCCTGGTCAACGACCTCCTGGATATTTCGGTAATTGAAGCGGGCAAACTGACCCTGGACCTGGAGGAGCTCGACCCGCGCGCGGTGCTCGATTCCACTTTGCCGCTGGTCGCGGTGCAGGCGGCTTCCAAGAACCTGCGGGTGGTGGACGAAACCCTCGAACAATCTTTGCCCCTGGTGCGCAGCGACGAGATCAGGCTCCGTCAGGTGCTGCTGAATCTGCTTTCCAACGCGGTAAAGTTCACCACTCATGGCTTCGTGCGTATCCGCACGGCCGAAATTCCGGCCGAAGGCCAACTCCGCTTCGAAATTGAGGACACCGGCATCGGCGTGCCCATCGAGAAGCGCGACGCGGTATTTGAGAAATTTGTCCGCCACGACCCCAAGGCGCTTCGCGGGATTGCCGGCTCTGGGCTGGGCCTGGCGATCGCCAAACGCCTGGTGGAAATGATGAACGGGAAAATCGGCCTGCAACCCGGACCTGGCGGGAGGGGCTCCATTGCGTGGTTCACGGTTCCGCTGGCCGCGCGCCTTGCGAAGCAGGAGGCAATCAACGCGTGAGCTCTCAATCGCAGGCATTCCAGGGAAAACGCATCCTGATTGTGGAAGACAACGCCCTGGTGGCGAAGTTCTTCCGTATGGCTCTGGAGCGCGCCGGCGGCTGCTCTTGCCTCATCTCCGAGGATGTCCCCGAAATTGTGCGGCACGTGTCCGCTGGCGAAATCGACCTGGTGCTTCTCGACATTTCGCTTACCAACTCGGAATGGGAAGGGCACGCCATCAACGGAGTGGAACTCTGCCGATTGTTAAAAGCAATATCGCCCGGGCGCTTACCGGTTCTTTTGGCCACGGCGCACGCGATGAGCGGGGACCGCGAGTGCTTTCTGGAGGCGTCCGGCGCCGATGGCTACTTGGAAAAGCCGGTTTATGATTCGGCGTTGCTGGTGGAAATAGTCCGCAGTCTGATCGAGACCCCCTGAACGGGAAGTCTTGCCCGCCATCGCTTGCCCCAATGCTGAATTGGAAACGCCCTGCGGATGACTCCCGGGGAGTTTCCCGCATCCGTGGAATAATTGTTCCCGAACCGCCGAAAAGAAGCGAATTAAACCGGATCAACAATGCTCAGTCTGCCAGTGCTCATTCTGCTCTGCTTGGATCTCCTCCTCTTTCTTGGTGCAAGCTTTGTATGGGACGCCTCTCCCGAAAAAAGGGAAAACTTGCTGCTCTCTTCTCTCTTTCTGTGCTCGGGAATGCCGGCGCTGATTTACCAGGTGGTGTGGCAGCGAGCACTGTTCGCGATCTATGGGGTAAACGCGGAATCCGTTGCCGCGGTGGTCAGCGCGTTCATGCTGGGCCTGGGTCTCGGCGGGTTGCTGGGCGGCTGGCTTTCCTCGCGATATCCCCGGCAGGCGCTGATACTGTTTGGACTGTCGGAACTTGGTGTCGCGGTGTTCGGGTTGAACTCGCTGCGCATCTTCCACTGGGCGGCCTCATTCAGCGCGGGAGCGGGACTCTTCTCCGTTGTAATCTTCAGCATTCTGCTTCTCGTCGTGCCCACGATCTTTATGGGGGCGACCCTACCCTTGCTGGTGGAGCACTTTGTATCACACTCGGGCCGCGTGGGGCTTTCGGTCTCGCGACTCTATTTTGCCAATACTCTGGGTTCGGCAATTGCATGCTATCTCTGTGCGACGTACCTGATGCGCCATCTTGGGCAGAGTGGGTCCGTCACCGCGGCTGCGTGCATGAATACTCTCGTCGGCGCGTCCGCGTATCTCTATGGCCGGCGTGAGCGGACCAGCGGCGCCGCGGAAACGAAGTTTTTTCGACAGGCAGAGAGAGAGACACCGGCAATCTCCTTGTCGAACGCCATGCTGTTGGCGGCGCTTTCGGGATTTCTGGCCCTGGGCTTTGAAATTGTCTGGTTCCGCGTCTATTCATTGGCTTCCTCGGACCGCGCGCCGGCCTTCGCTTTGTTGCTCGCCACTTATTTGGGAGGCATTGCCGCGGGCGCCTATCTGTCGGAAAAATTCACCGAGCGCGCCGGTCCGGAAACCGTCCTTCGCACCATGGGCCTTCTCCTTCTGATGGCCGGGGCGCTTTCTCCGTTTTTGCCGCCGCTGGTGGGCTTTCTCTCGCACAAGGATATTTCTTACCTGTGGAGCGCTCCTGCCTTCTTCGTCGTTGCAGCCATGGTCGGGAGTGTTCTTCCCCTGCTGTGCCAGTTGTCCGTGGCCGCCAATCAGGAAGCGGGGCGGCATGTAAGTTTGATTTACGCGGCCAATATTGCGGGCTCGGTTGCGGGCAGCCTGGGCATCGGCTTTGTCTGGCTGCAGTTCGCAGGGTTGCGCGCGGTTTGTCTGCAATTGGCGGGGCTCGGAGTTCTCAGTGGCGCTCTCATTCTGCTCGTGCTCTCCACGCGAAAGTTTTCGCCGCCAGCCTGGATTTGGGCAACGATTGCCTTTGCGATTCTCTTGATTCCCGTTTCGGCGCGCGGCTACCGGATGCTCTTCCAAAAATTGATTTTCGGAAGCGGGCCGGAATCCACGGAGCCGCTTGCGCACGTCGTAGAGAACCGGAACGGGGTGATTTGCGTCACCCAGGACGATGCCGTGTTTGGCGGCGGCGTTTTCGATGGTTTCTTCCGCATCGATCCCGCCCATGACATCAACAGGACGATTCGCGCGTTCACCCTAATGGGGCTTCATCCGGCGCCGAAGCGCGTGCTGATGATCGGGCTGGCTTCCGGCTCCTGGGGCCAGATTCTCATTAACGACCCGCGCGTTTCGCAGCTCGATGTCGTTGAAATCAATCCAGGCTATATGCAGCTTATTCCGCGGTATCCGGTGGTCCGATCGTTTCTGCAAAATCCCAAACTGCGTCTGTATGTGGATGACGGCCGCCGCTGGCTGGCCGCTCACCCCGGCGAAAAGTACGACCTGATTGTGGCGAACACTACCTATCACTGGCGGGATCACAGCACCACGCTGCTTTCCAAGGAGTTTTTCGAATTGGTCCGCCCGCATTTAAATTCTGGCGGCATCTATTATTTCAATACCACCCAATCCAGCGAAACCATGGCCACTGCTCTGAAAGTATTTCCCTACGGCATGCGCATCATCAATTTCCTCGCGGTCAGCGATTCCCCGGTCAACCTTGACCGTGACAAGTGGTTGCAATTTCTCCCTATTCTGCGGGTGGACGGAGTTCAGCTCTTCGATCCGCATAAACCCGACGGACTTCTGGCGCTCACGGCCTATGCCGCCTTTGCCGATACCCTTTATTTTCCGCCCAGATTCTCGGGCCTGGAGAGCGATGTTTCCTTGCGCGCGCATCTGGGCGCTGAACGGATCATCACCGACGACAACATGGGCAGCGAATGGAGCCCCCACGAAGTTTTTTCCTGGCGCCGTTCAACCGACCAGGCCCAATAGCCTCGTATGCCGTCGGCAGTCAACCCTAACCGAGCGTTGCTTCCAGAACTTCGCGCAGAAGTTCCTTCTTTTGCGGGGTGAGCTTGGCGCCCTGCGCCGTCAGGTAGAAAACGTCAATCGCCTTTTGGCCTTCGGTGTCAATCAAGGCTACGTCAATGTTGCAGCCCTGGCGGGCCAACGCGGATCCCAGTTCGTACAACAGGCCGGGCCGATCTTGCGTGACCACTTCCATCAATGTGGAATGGTCGGAAGAGCCGTCATCGAACTGGATGGAGGTTCGGAAAGTAACCTTTGGAGGCTTGGCCACCGCGCCGCCGAGGCGTCCCTTCAGCAGGGGTTCTAGTGGTTGTTTGCCATTCACCACGTCAGCGATGCTCTGTTGAAAGCGCGCGCGTTCGCTGGGATTCAACTCCAGGGTGTGATGCAGGTCCACGAAATGGAAAGTATCCAGCACCACCCCGGCGGAGTTCGCAAAGGCATCGGCCTTCACGATATTCATGCCCCAGCCAGCCAGGGCTCCCGAAATCGCGGCGAATAGTGCCGGGCGGTCTGCCGACAGCAGCGTCAATTCAAAAGCGTGATGTCTCTCTTTCAAGTCCGTTTGCACCGGCTGCGCTCCCAGCTTTTGGTACAGCGCGAAATGCAAGGCAATCTCTTCCGGCGAATGCACGGCCAGGTATCGCCGTGGGAAGCCCTCCAGGAACCGTTCGATCTCTCCCTTCGAGGTGGTTGGAGATAAGCTGTGCACCTGGTCGAGTAGCGGGGTTTCGTCGGAAACATGCAGGCGATCGCGATCCACGGTGCGGCTGAAATGATTGGAAGTGGCCACAAACAACTGCCAGAGCATTTCCGATTTCCAGGGAGTGAGCGCTTCCGGATTCACGGCATGAATATCGGCATAGGTCAGCAGGCAGAGGCGCTGCAAGCGCTCCTGGGTACCGACGATGGCCGCAAATCCGGAAACCGTGGGGGGATCGAAAATATCGCGGCGCTGCACCGTGGCGGACATGTCCAGGTGATGTTCGATCAGGAAATGGACCTCGCTCTTTTCTTCCTCGCTTAGCTTCAGGCGGTCGGCGGCGGTTTCCAGGGCCTGCAGGCTGCCGGCCACGTGGCTTTCCACGGGCATGCCTTTGCCAACGTCATGCAGCAGCAGGGAAAGTATCAGCAGGTCGCGGCGATTCACGGTTCGCCAAAGGGGAGCAAAGTGCGCCCCGCGCAAATCCGGGGGCGCGGCAAGTTCCTGCAAATGTTCGATGGCCCGCAAGGAATGTTCGTCAACAGTGTAACGATGGTAAAAATCGCGGACCACCAGCGAGTCAATGGTCCGGAATTCCGGGAGAGCCTCGATTAGCAGCCCGAGGCGATGCATCGGCCGCAGCGCCAGGGAAGGGTAGTCTCCGCCAAGGATTTCGCTTAAGGCTGGCCAGGTGATGCGGGTATTCCGCTGTTGCAGCTCGGGATGCAGCATGATGTAGGCGATACCGCGCTCCGCATCGCGGCTCAGCGGCACGCCCAGGCGCGAGGATTCGGCGAGCAGCGCATAGATGGCCTGGCGGTCGGAAAAGGCCTGTTCGTTGGTCAATTCCAGCAAGCCGTCGCGAACGACAAACGCTTTTCCGTTTCCGGTCTCCACCTTGCCGCCGGGCATGGCGTTCATCAGGCGCTGGCGCAGAGAAAGCGTCTGCACCTGGCGTTGTTCCGTGTAGCGGAGGAGTTGCCGGTTCAGGGTTCGCGCGTGGCGGAAATACAAGCGCATCCATTCAGCCGCGTTGCGCCTTAGGTTGTCGTCAATCCCCAGCGAATGCTCGGCCGCCTCGGCCTGCAACTCATAGGTGAGCGTGTTGTCGTTGCGTCCGTTTTTATAGTGCAGGAAGCAGCGGATGCCGCTCAGGAATTCCACGGCGTTCCGGGTCAGCTCGTCTTCGTTCGCGGGGCTGATGCGCGGGTCGCGGCGGTCGCCGGCCAACTGCCGCATCCACAGCGTCGCGTGGTAGTCCCGCAATCCGCCGGGAGCTTCCTTTACGTTTGGCTCCAGGTGAAAAATAGTATTGCCGTAGCGCCCCAGGCGTTCGCGAGTCAGGCGCTGCAGTTCCGAAAGCAGCAGCGGCCGGGCCTGCTTTTCCGGGCCGGACAATATTTTGGCGTCCAGTTTTTCGAAGAGCTGCGCATCGCCATCCAGGAAGCGGCGATCCAGCATCGCCAGGTGAAATTCCGCGTTGGACTCCTCGATGTGCCGGCACTCGTCGAGCGTGCGCCCCGCGGAACTTACGCGAAAGCCAAGATCCCAGAGCGTGCGGGAAAATTCGGAGATCAGCGGCCGGAACTCTTCCTCGGCTTTTTCATTTCCAAAAAGAAAGAGCAGATCCAGGTCGGAATACGGGAACAGCATCTCCCGCCCGTAACCTCCCAGGGCCAGCAGGCTCAGGCCAACCGCCGGCGCGTTGCGGACCCGCAGCAATTCCCCGAAAACTTTCTTGATCGTGCCGTCCGCCAGTTCGCACGATTGCCGCAGCGTCTCGCAGGCGCCCGCTCCGTTCTCGAATAATTTGCGAATCCGCTCCCGCTGAGCCTCGCATTGGGGTCCCAGCTCGGAAAGCGGCGTAACCTGCGGTTCTTCCATTTTTTTGCTGTTCGGGCGAAAGCTGGGAACCAGACCTGGGCGCGGGGAGGACATCGGGATCCTTAAAGCGCGCCTTCGCCACGTTCCTCGTTGCGGATACGGATTGCTTCTTCAACCCGGCTCAGGAATATCTTACCGTCTCCGATTTTTCCTGTCTTGGCGCTCTTTAAAATCGTTTCCACCGCGCGGTTCACCAGGCCATCCGGCAACACCAGCTCCAGCTTGATCTTCGGCAGCAGGTCCACGGTGTATTCGCGGCCGCGGTACACCTCCGTGTGGCCCTTTTGCCGGCCGTGGCCGCGCACTTCCGTCACCGTCATGCCATCGATGCCGATTTCCAGCAGTGCGTCTTTCACCGATTCGAACCGCGACGGCTGAATGATCGCTTCAATTTTCATCATACGGATGTCCGCTCCCGCCTGGCATTTTTCCCCAATTTCACGCGTACCTTATGCTTCCAGGTTGTAGCCCTCTTCGCCGTGCTGGGTGATATCCAACCCGTCGATCTCCTGCTCTTCAGTCACCCGGACGCCGGTCACCAGATCCACCACCTTCAGAATCACGATGGTGCCGACGATCGCGAACGCCCACGCCAGCAAAATGCCCACCACCTGGTTGCCCACCTGGCCCCAGTGCCCGTCCAATCCGCCGACCGCTTTGCCATCGCCAAAAATCGGATTGATGGCTACACGCGCGCAAACGCCGGTGAGCAATGCGCCGATCGTGCCGCCGGCGCCATGCACGCCAAAAGCATCCAGCGAATCATCGTATCCGAACATGGCCTTGAATTTTGTAACCATCCAATAGCAAAAGGCTCCCGCGATCAACCCGATTCCCAGGGCCGAGCGTGGGCCAACAAATCCCGCCGCCGGCGTGATGGCCACCAACCCGGCGACCGCCCCGGAGATCGCTCCCAGAGCGCTGGCGCGTCCGTTCTTCAGCCATTCTGCAGCGCTCCAGCTTAATGCCGCCGCGGCGGCGCCAAAATGCGTGGCCACAAACGCGCTGCTGGCCAGCCCGTTGGAGGCCAGCGCGCTGCCCGCGTTGAATCCGAACCATCCCACCCACAGCAAGCATGCGCCAATAAAGCTCAGCACTAGGCTGTGCGGCGGCATCGGCTGCTTCGGATAACCCACCCGCTTGCCCAAGTACAGCGCGCAGACCAGTGCCGAAACACCCGAGGTAATATGCACCACCGTGCCGCCGGCAAAATCCAGCGTTGGATATTTTCCGCCCAGCGATGCGTTCAGGAACCCGCCCTTGCCCCACACCATATGGGCCATCGGCGCGTACACGATCAGGAACCACAGGGTCATGAATAGCAACGTGCCGGAAAATTTCATGCGCTCGGCGGTTGCGCCGGTGATCAGCGCGGGGGTTATGATCGCGAACATCAACTGGTAGATCATGAAGGTCGTCTGCGGGATGGTTCCGGCATAATCCGCGTTGGGAATAGCCCCCACGCCGCGCAATATCGCAAACTGGAAATTCCCGATCACCGGCCCGTCGCCGCCGAAGCACAGGCTGTAGCCCACCAGAGCCCATAGCACGGTGATCAACGCCATTAGCGCGAAGCTCTGCATCATGATGGCCAGCACATTCTTGTGGCGCACCAGGCCGCCGTAGAACAGCGCGAGCCCCGGCCCGGTCATCATCAGCACCAGCGCGGCGCTCACCAGCATCCACGCGTTATCCGCGGAAGACTGCGCCGCCGCGACTTTCTGGTCCAATTGGTTCAGCTTATCGGCTATGGCTTTGGAGGCATCCGGGGAGGCGGCGCTGGCGGCGGGCGTGGAGGCGGGGGCTTGCTGTGCGTGCGCGGAGCGGGGGCTTATCAGCAGGATCAGAAAACAACAACACAGTATGCCCATGCGCTTCATCGATAAGTTCTCCGTAGCGAAAGGTTTGAGCCCACCCATTACGGGAGCAATCGCTTGATGTTTCGGGGGATGTTCACTTGATCGCCCAGATTATACGCATGGGATTTGGCCGCCGGGGCCTGAATTTTTGATGGACCGAATTCATTTTTCGGATGATTGGCTCTGCAAGAGTTTCCTTTTTATTTCGCCCGCAAAGTGGTCGGCGTCGCGCGTCGGCCTGGGAATCCGGAAGCCGTCGGTTACCGCAAGAGTCAGCCGAATGGCCGTTTCCAGGCTGACGCGATGGCCTTGCGAGACGTAGATCGGCTGCACACCCTTCCGGGTGCGCACCACGGCGCCGATTCGTTCCCCGCCGCCATTTTCGTCCACCAGGGGCGTCCAACTCCCGACCTTTTCTGGCAACCTACCGTGCGTGCCAAGCAGCAGGCTCTTGGCGCAGCCGACCGACGGCCGGTCTAGTATCACGCCGAGGTGCGACGCAAGTCCCAGTCGCCGCGGATGCGCATAGCCTTGGGCGTCGCAGAACAGCAGGTCCGGCATCTCTCGCAATTTCCTCAGGGCCTCGAGCAGCACCGGAATCTCCCGGAAGCTTAACAATCCCGGCACGTAAGGAAATTCCAAAGGCAGAATGGCGTGCGCCCGTTCCAGCTCCTCCATTTCGGGAAAGCGGTACATGACCACGCATCCAATCGCGCGATTTGCCTCCCGCAGCCGATTCCAACGCCCGGTGCGTTTCTTCAACGCTTGCGAACCGGTGAGCACAAACGAGGCGTCGAGGCCAGCCACCGTGTGGATTTGGCCGAATGCGTCTTCGCCGATCCAGTATGCCCGTAACTTTTCCTGGATTTCGCGCGCCCGGGTGGGTGTCACATCCCACGGATGGCGGTGAACAACCCCAATTGGCTTGTCCTTCATCCTTATCATCGTATAATGCAAAGGCCGCCAACACCCTGACGCCCTGCGGCCACCCGACGACTCTGCGAAACGCGAACTAAGGAAATATTGCGATGACTCTGCACCCACCTTTGGAAGTTTCTTCGCGGGAAGCCAACGGCATCCACTTTGTGGAAGTGCAAGGTCGCCTGACCATCGGCGATCCCAGCGACCACCTCAGCGCCTTCGTGCAAAAACTGGTCGCCAGCGGTGCCCGCAAGGTAATCGTCAATTTAACCGACATTCCCCAGATTGATAGCTCCGGCATCTCCGCGCTGGTGAAGCTTTCCATCTCCCTGGCGCGCCACGGCGGCGGGCTGCACCTCGTCTGCGGCGAAGGCCGCGTGCGCGACGCCCTCACCGTCACCCGCCTCGTCGAAGCCATCCCCACCTTCGAAACTGAAACCGCCGCCCGCGCCGGCTTTTGAACTCAAACCTTTGCGGATAGTTAAGAAATGTGATTTCCTTCTAGATACTTAACACATGTTAGGCTATGCGCGTATGCTTAGCCCTTTCAGGC
The DNA here is from genome assembly GCA_963781995.1 of uncultured Acidobacteriota bacterium. Lineage (GTDB taxonomy): Bacteria > Acidobacteriota > Terriglobia > Acidiferrales > UBA7541 > Acidiferrum. The sequence continues at coordinate 842,945 of CAWAHR010000001.1, forward strand.
TATCGAGCCTATTCATCAGTGGACTTCTTGCCCTTCTTTGTGTTGCATCGGCCCATGCTCAGCAATCAGAACAGAGCAAGCAGCTGGCCGTGAAGCCGGACGCCACTATCACTGACTCGTTGCCGCCACCGGCGAAAGATTTTCCGCAAGAGGAAATCCCCTCAGTTCCAGTCTTTGCTTCTCGCTTGACCGAAATCCTGAGTTCCGTAAAGTGCCACGACAAAAAGGACTGTACGATTTTTGTGGCCGATTTCGTCTCTCCCGAAGGTTACACGTCGTCATATGGGTTGCGCCTGGCAGATGAGTTGTCGGCCGAACTAGCGCGTCAAAAGAGCTCAATTCCTGTGGCAGATCGGGCGCTTCTCGGAAGGCATCTCAGGGTATTGAGGGAAGAGCGGGTGCCGGCAGATCTTCAGCGGTCCCCGTCTGTGATGCGTTGGTTGGGGAACCAGTTGAATGCGTCCGTAGTTCTGGTTGGTGAGATCGAAAGCCACACCTCCAACATGGTGCAACTTTCCGCACATTTTCTAAACGTGAAAGACCAGAAACTCAAGAGTCCGACTGCCGGAGTCGCGTTGCCCCTGCCAGCGTCGCTGGAGGAACTCTCAGCAAGCGATCCACTGCCTCCTCTTCCGCTACGACCGGAAACTGTCAACGGCGAACGCGTCTACCATCCCGGCGAACAAGGGGTCGAATTCCCGAAGTGCCACTACATGCCTAACCCTCCCTATACGGATGAGGCAAGAAAATTTAAGCTCTCCGGATCGCTCGTTCTTGAGGCAATTGTTGATACACACGGAACTGTCAGGAATCCTCGCATCGTGCGTGGGCTTCCGTTCGGACTTAACGAAATTGCCACTCAAACCATTTCGACATGGAAATGCAATCCGGCAACACTCGAAGGACAGCCAGTCTCAACTTATGTCCCGTTTGAGGTGACGTTTCGGCTTTACTAGCGAGGACCTACCCGCCCTTTTTGAGTTCGGCGAGCACCATCTTGGCGAGTTCTTTCAGGGTCTCAAACACGCCGGTGCCATTGATGGCCACACCTTCGATCACCGGCTCGCCCTTTTTCTGCAGCTGTTTTTTCAATTCCTCGACGCTCATAGCGTTGGGCAGGTCGCGCTTGTTCAACTGCAGCACATAAGGGATGGTGTCGAAATTCAGGTTGTGTTCCTTCAGGTGCTCCTGCAGATTTTCCATGGTCTCGAAATTCGCGTCCAGGCGTTCTTCCTGTGAATCGGCCACGAACACCACGCCGTCCGCGCCCTTCAGGATCAGCTTGCGGCTGGCCTCATAAAACACCTGCCCGGGCACGGTATACAGGTGGAAGCGGGTCTTGAACCCCCGCACCGTCCCCAAATCGAGGGGAAGAAAATCGAAAAACAGCGTGCGATCGGTCTCTGTCGCCAGGGACACCATCTTGCCCTTGGCGTTCTGCCCGGTGTGGTCGTAGATCCACTGCAGGTTGGCGGTCTTTCCGCCCAGACCTGGACCGTAGTACACCAGCTTGCAGTTAATTTCGCGCGCAGGAAAATTTATGAAAGGCACTAGTCGTCAACCTGAGTTACACCTGAAACTTATAGCATACGCGTGCATTGCAGGCCAGCACTCCGCCCGACGCTGGCTGCTGCGAAGTCTGCATCTAGTGTCACGGAAAGGCCCCGCTTTCCATAAATTTATTTTCGCCCCTGCTCCCGTTCGGTTAAGGCTATCCAACTCGGCACGCCACCCCTTTTTTGCCAACTCGCGCTCGCATTGACGCGCGGCCACGCCTCTGCTAGCATTCGCGCCATGGCGAAAGTGCAGAAATCCTCTTCCGGCTCTTCCGGACGGTCCAAAGGCTCCTCCAAAGCTTCAGCTAAATCAAAGAAAAAAAGCGGCTTACCTATACTTCCCCCGCAACGCGGCGGCGTTGAAATGGTCGATCCCAAGGTGCAGGCGCAGATGAAACTCTACGAAGAGGCCATGGGCCTTTTCCACCAGCAGAAGTTTCAGCGTTCCAAGCAGGAGCTCGAGAAGGTCCTGGAAGGGCCGAGCAAGGAACTTGCCGACCGCGCGCGCACCCATCTGCGCATCGTCGAGCAACGCATGAAGCCTTCCTCGGAACAAAATCCGAAATCGCCCGAAGAGCACTACCAGCGCGGCGTCGCCATGATGAATCTGGGCCGCTGGGATGAAGCCCGCGAAAGCCTGGAGAAGGCCCGCAAGCTGGCGCCCAAGGCCGACCATATTCATTACGCCTTGGCCGCCCTCGATTGCCTTACCGGTGAAGCCGATTCCGCCATGGCCAATCTGAAAATTGCCATTGATTTGCGCCCCGCCAACCGCTTCCATGCGCGTAACGATGAGGACTTCGCTTTTCTTCAGGAAGACCCCCGCTTTACGGAATTGCTGTATCCTGAAAAAGATGGCTACGCCGGGTAATCCCGCTCGCCCGGCGCGTTCGACGCTCTCGGAAAATTTACGGTTATCGGCCGATGGTCACGGCCAATTGTCGCTTACCCAGCCGCGGCAATTTGGCTCCGCCAGGTGACGTTCAGTGCCTGGCCGGCAGCGCCTGGAAACTGGGTTTCTCGTGAAAAAAAAGTCAGCGAAGAAAAATCAACCGGTTCGCGGCCTGCGCGTCGTCGCTCTTGGCGGCGGCACCGGGCTTTCCGCGCTGTTGCGGGGCTTGCGCGAACATGTGGTTCGCGGCTCGGATTACGCGCCCACTCGCGAGCGGCCTATCTCCGATCTGGCGGCCATCGTCACGGTCACCGATGACGGCGGCAGCTCGGGCCGCCTGCGCCGAGAAAATCGCATGCTGCCCCCGGGCGACATCCGCAATTGCATGGTGGCGCTGTCGAAAGACGAAGCGCTGCTCAGCCGCCTGTTTCAATACCGGTTTCAAGCCGGGCGCGGTCTCGCCGGCCACAATTTCGGCAATCTGTTCCTCGCCGCGCTGACCCATGTCACGGGTGACTTCGCCGAAGCGGTCCGCGTTTCCAGTAAAGTCCTGGCCATTCGCGGGCGCATCTTCCCTTCCACGCTTTCCAACGTTCACCTGGTCGCCACGCTCGCAAACGGCCAGCGCGTATCAGGCGAAACCAATATTTCCCGCAGCAAGATTCCCATCCGCAAGCTGGAGCTCAACCCGCGCCGCGTTCGCGCGCTTCCCAAAGCGATTCAAGCGATTCAACAGGCCGACCTGATTCTCATGGGCCCGGGTTCGCTGTATACCAGCGTGATTCCGAATCTGCTGATTCCTGAAATTGCCCAGGCGGTGGTGCGCTCGCGGGCGCCCCGCGTGTATATCGCCAATTTGATGACCCAGCCCGGCGAGACCACCCACTACACGCTGAGCCAGCATCTGCGGGCGATTGAAAATCACGTGGGCAAACGCCTGATTACCTATGTGGTCGCAAATAAGAAGCGGGTTTCGCCGCAAGTGGCGCGCCGCTACCGCGCCGAGGGCGCGGAACCGGTGGTGATCGATCGTCAGAATATCGCGAAGATGAAAGTTCGGCTAATCGCCGACAATCTGCTCGAAGAGCACCGCGTGATTCGCCACAATTCTCCCCGCCTCGCCAGCCTGCTGCTCAAAGCATTTCTGCTTCCGCGCCGCCGGTAATTTCACCGAGTAGTCTGCATCTCTAATTTCTGAAGAACGCGGAATTCACCCTGCGCTCTACCGCGCAAGAGAAAATCCAGCTAACATTCTTGGTGCACTCATCAAATCTTCACGGAGCGAATTTATGTCTACCTTTGGTCTTATCGAGTACAAAGACGCCAACGCCGCCGTCAAAGCCGTCTACGACGACATCATGGCCACCCGCAAAACCGATTACATCAACAATTTCTGGAAAGCCATCGCCCACGATCCCGCGCTGCTCAAACGCACCTGGGAGGAGCTCAAAGCCATCATGGGCCCTGGTGCCATTGATCCGCTGACCAAGGAGCTGCTCTACATCGCCGTCAGCGTCACCAACAATTGCCAGTACTGCATCGCCTCCCACACGGCCTCGGCATTTGCAAAAGGCATGACCCCGGCAATGTTCAAGGAGCTCCAGGCGGTCATCGGCATGGCCAACCAAACCAACAAGCTGGTCACCGGCTACCAGGTTGCGGTGGACGCCCGTTTCCAGCCGCCTCTCGACATAAACAAAAAGTAGCCGCCTCCAAATCTCCCGGTGCGGCGCGCCGAATCGCGCGCCATGCACCCATTTGTCCTACTAACCACCTTCACTCTTCGCGCACAAGCGGTCCACTGTAGTACTTGCGTACTATATGGCCGCCTCCCCCGCAATCCCACCATATAGAGGTACATAAGGGGAACCCTGCCTCGCAGGTGCCTGTCCGCCCGAATCCATTGGGAGTGACTGGTTTATGACACCTATCGTGAAAGATTTAGAGAACGCGACCGCCTCGACATCTCCCGGCGCTCCCGGATCACCTGCAACAAACGCGGCCGCTCGCCCGCAACCCGTTGCACTGGAGGTGCCCGTTAGCGTAAATGGCGCGCGCAGCGTGGAAGGTTCTGACAAGCGCGAACCTTTCTCCGAAAGCTCGCACACGGTGCTGGTGTTCGGCCACGGTGCGGTGATCCGTATCTCCGCGGCGCTGGCACCCGGGCAACTCATCTTCCTGACCAACGAAAAAACCAAGAAGGAAGTAGTCTGCCAGGTGGTTAAGTCCAAGACCGATGGCAACGCGGTGGGTTACGTGGAGCTTCGTTTCACCGAACCCGCTCCAGGTTTCTGGGGACAGCGTTTCCCTTCGGATACCGTTCTCCCGCAAGCTGCGCCACGTCCCGCCGCACCGGCACCCGTAACGGCTGCACCAAAGGCCGCGCCGATTGCGGTTGCGCCGCCGGTTGCCGCGAAGCCGGTCGAACCGCCACCCGCGAAGGTACAGAAGCCGGCCGATGCTCCGCTGCCGGCCCCTGCGGATTTTTCGAAAGAGCTTGCAAAGGCCACCGTGCCATTTGTTCCTCCGACGCCGCCCGCAGCGGAACCCCAAGTTATTGCATCGCCTCCGGAACCCGTGACGTCGAGCACTCCGTCGGCAGCGACCCCGGAATCCCAGCCCTTTATCCGAGTAAAGCCTGTGGTTGAAGCTGCCCCTGTGGTGGCCGCGATTGAATCCTCGCCGGCCATCCCTTCTGCGCCTACGCCAACCGCGCCTTCCGCGGATCACTCCACGGAAGAGTTGAAGCAGCAAGCCGCCCGTCTTCAGGAGCAGCTCAGCTCCCTTCTCTTCAATGATGCACAAAAGTCCGCGCCTGCAGTTTCCTCTTCTTCGTTCTCCCCTGCGGAAGGCGTGCTGCCCCCGGACACGGCAGAAAAAATTCTGGACCTCACGGATTTCGCCTCAGAAACCGCATCCAGCAGGCCGGTGAAGAGCATCCCTTCTCCGCTGAAGCCCGTACCAGCTTCGCTGGCCGTGGAAGAGATCAAAATTCCGTCGTGGCTCGCGCCTCTGGCCCGCGAATCGGAAACGCAAACTTCGGTAGCGAGTTCGCAAGCAGAGAACAACTCTTTCGCGGACGCAGAAGCGGCCATCGCGGAATCAACTGGCGAAGCCCTGGACTCGGAAGCGGAGCAAACTTCCCACCGTCCGGAAACCGCCGTTTTCGGCGGGCAGCTTCTTGGGGAATCTTCGCAATCCGCCGGTGCGCCTGCTTCCGGCTCAAAAACGGGACTGTTCATCGGCATTGCCGCAACGCTTTTGTTGGTTGCGGGTGGCACCTGGTATTCGCGCCAGCCAGGCAATGCGATTTCCGCATTGCTGGGTGGCAGCCCCACTGCCTCGCAGCCCGCGATTACTTCCCGAGTCGAACGCGAAACTTCCGCCGCCAGGCCGGTAGCTTCTGCCGCTAAAACCCCCGCAGCGCCAGTGCCCGCGCCCGCCAGCTCTTCGCCCGCTCCGGCACCCGTGAATCATCCGGCGCCAGTGGAATCCGTTCCCATGAAAAATCCCCCGGCCGCGAATGTTTCGCGAAACACGCCTCCGGTGGAAGAGCCGAAAAAGCTTTCTCTGGGCGATGTGCGCCTGGCTACTCCGAAGATCAACCAGGGCAGGGAGTCTGCTACAGCCAGCGCCTCCGCCCCTTCCATTGATGTGAATGAGACCTCTAGCGCGGCCGCGCCTCTCTCTTCGTTGGGGAGTTCGCGCAGCGCGGGACCCGCCGCTCCTCTCCCAGTGGGCGGCGAGGTGAAGAGCGCGAAGCTCATCAAGAGTGTTGCGCCAGCCTATCCGGATATGGCTAAAACGCAGCACGTCTCCGGCAACGTTCAGATCGATGCGTTGATCGATGCGCAGGGCAATGTCAGCTCCATGAACGTGCTCTCCGGTCCGGCACTGCTACGCCGCGCGGCGATTGATGCGCTGAAGCAGTGGAAATATGAGCCCGCGCAACTCGACGGCAAGCCCACGCCGATGCACTTGACGGTTACCCTGCAGTTCCGCGCTCAGTAACCGCACTTTGCGGCGCGTGGCGTAGACCCCGCGTTTCTTATTTGGCCACCTTCAGCCCCACCGCTTGGGTCACGCAACCTTGCGATATAAGAGTCCCCTTCGTATACTGGGCGCCCGGCCAATTTTCGGGCCTGGCGGGTGGGTAGCCCGCCCGCGACCTCCTTTTTGGCCTCACATTTCACGCCTGCGCGACGCACACAGGCGAAAGTTACTGTACAGCCGGCCGCTCCACGAGCTGTCTTGGCAAAGGAGATTTTTGCATGCCTCACACGCCTGCACCGGAAGAGATGAATGTCTACCAGAACGCGGAAGCGCGTTTTGAAGTAGCCGCCAACAAACTCGGCCTCGAGCAAGGCATCTATCGGTACCTGAAGTATCCCGACAAGGAAATCACCCTGTACATCCCTGTCGGCATGGACAGCGGACAACTCGAAGTTTTCACCGGGTATCGCGTGCTGCACTCCACGGTGCGGGGCCCCGGCAAGGGTGGCATTCGTTTTGCCCCGGATGTAAGCATCGACGAAGTCCGCGCACTCTCCGCCTGGATGACCTGGAAATGCGCGGTGGTGGATATTCCCTTTGGCGGCGCCAAGGGTGGCATCATTTGCGACCCCCGCAAAATGTCTCGCGGTGAACTCGAGCGGCTCACCCGGCGCTACACCGCCGAACTTTCGGATTGGCTGGGGCCGGAGCGCGACGTTCCGGCGCCGGACGTCGGCACCAACGAGCAGACCATGGCGTGGGTGATGGACACCTACGCTATGCACGCGCGCCAGGCCACCACCGCCGTCGTCACCGGCAAGCCCATTGAACTGGGCGGCTCGCGTGGCCGCCGCGAAGCCACCGGCCGCGGCGTGATGATCTGCGTGGATAAGGCTCTGGCCAAGCTGGGGATGAAGAAAGAAAACACCCGGGTCATTATTCAAGGGTTCGGCAATGTCGGCTCGCTCGCCGCCGCCCTGATGCAAAAAGCCGGCTACCAGATCATCGGGCTCGCTGATATCGGCGGTGGCTTATACAACGAAAAAGGCTTTGACGTTCCCAAGGTCATTGAATGGGTATACACCAACAAGAAACCGCTGCAGGAATTTCCGGGCGGCGGCACCAAGATGAGTTCGCGCGACGTTCTTTTCCAGCCTTGCGATGTGCTCATCCCCGCAGCCATTGAAAACCAGATTACCGAGCAGAACGCCCATCAAGTGCAATGCAAGATTCTTTGCGAGGGCGCCAATGGCCCCACCACCTGGCAGGCCGACGCTATCATTGACGCCAAGGGAGTCTTCACCGTGCCGGACATTCTCGGCAACGCCGGCGGCGTCACCGTCAGTTATTTCGAATGGGTTCAGGACCGCCAGGGATTCTTCTGGCGCGAGAGCGAAGTCAACGAGCGGCTACTAGACGTTATGGAACGCTCTTTCGACGAGGTAGTTCGCTACGCTGAGACCCACAAGGTAAATAACCGTATCGCGGCTTATATGCTGGCGATTGACCGCGTAGCTACCGCTCTTAAGCTGCGAGGGATCTATGCGTAATTTGCACTTGGCTTTCCACGCCGAGCGGCGTACTCTCTCAGCGAGAAGCTAAGGCATTTTCACAATTTGATTCGGATCGAAACGCCATCGGCCGAGGAAAGGGTCCGCACCGTGTCTCCGGACTCAGCGCCCGAAAATAACGCACTCCTTGAAGAACACTATCGCCACGAGATATGCCTCGTGGGCCGCTGGATGTACGAGCGCGGCCACATCGTCGCCTGCGAAGGAAATCTTTCCGTCCGCCTGGACGCCAACCGCATCCTCACCACTCCCACCTGCTTGAACAAAGGCATGATGGCGCCCGAGGATCTGGTGATCATGGACATGGATGGCCGGCATCTCCAGGGCGACCGGAAAATTTCCTCGGAAGCCGGCATGCATCTGCTGTTTTATCGCATGCGTCCCGATGTCCAGGCGGTTTGCCACGGGCATCCGGCAACGGCCACGGGTTTTGCCACCGCCGGATTGGCGCTGGACCAGGCGCTGCTGCCCGAAGTGGTTGTATCGCTGGGGAAAATTCCGCTGGTGCGCTATGCCACGCCGGGCACACCTGACCTCGGCGCCGTCCTGGAACCTTATGTGCCCCACTACGACGCTCTGTTGCTGGCTAACCACGGCGCGGTCACTTGCGGCCCCGATCTCCGTACCGCTTTCTTCCGCATGGAAACACTCGAGCATTTCGCCAAAATCGCCTTCACCGCGAAACTTGCCGGCGAGCCGCAACTTCTCACCACCCGCGAAGTTGCTAAGCTCATGGCCGCCCGCGCCCGCTATCACGTGAACCCGCCTCCGGGCGGCGGCGCGGAGCTGCCGGAAACCTGCGATGGCGGCGAAAGCGAAACCGACGAAGTTACCCTGACACGCTCTGAACTGGATGCCTTGGTGGATGAAGCCGTTCGTAAAGACCGCGCCCGCCGCTGAATTTTGCCGGCCATCCATTTCCCGATTTTCCGGCACCAAATGGAAGTCGATATCCCTGCACCTCACCCCTTCGAGGGGTGAGGGTTTCCATCGCACCGGGAAGGTTCCCCAACGCAGCCAAGGTTCAAGAATCCCGGTAAGTCCACCGTGACGCTGGCCGCCGAACGCAACCATCCCGATGTTGTCGCTCTGCTGCAAGCGCATTTTGCTGCCTGACCGAAGCCGGTCTTCGCGTGGAAATAATTGATTGTCACTCGCTGGTTCGCAGCGCTATGATACTCTCTCGTTCGGTAGGACCTGCTTCCTCCGCCCCTCCCGGAGTTCCCAACCGAACTCGGCACACCCGGCTCCATTTGAAGGCTTTCGCCGAAGCAAGCAATCTGAAAAAAGGATCAATGATGAAAATCCGCATACTGCTGGTTGTACTGTTGTGCAGCGCCTTCGGCGCTTATGCTCAGGATAAAGAAGATGACCGGATGAAAAATTCCTACACGGTGTTGAAGGAAATCCTGGACATGCCCGATAAGGGAATTCCGCGTGACCTGCTTCATAAATCCGAGTGTGTCATCGTTTACCCGTCCGTTCTCAAGGCGGCGTTCATTGTCGGCGGAAGTTATGGCCGCGGTCTAATCACTTGCCGCACCGGCGTAAACCACAACGGTCCATGGAGCGCTCCCGCGATGTTCGCGCTGGAAGGCGGCAGCTTCGGGCTGCAGATCGGCGGCCAAGCCACGGATTTCGTGCTTCTGATCATGAACGATTCCGGCGCTAATTCCGTCCTATCAAGTAAAGTGAAGATTGGCGCGGATGCCTCCGCTGCGGCTGGCCCGGTCGGCCGCGATACCTCGGCGGAAACCGACATCGTGATGAAAGCCGAGATCCTCTCTTGGTCCCGTGCCCGGGGCGTTTTTGCGGGCGTCTCCCTGGAAGGCTCCACGATGCGCTCCGATGATGGCGCGAACAAAACCGTTTATGGCAAGGAACTCAGCGCCAAGCAGATCGTGCAAGGCGGGGTTGTTAAGACTCCTGCCGCCGCCCTGCCGCTGATCCATTTGCTCGACAAAGTCTCGCCGCGCCACCCCAAATAAGCGCTCTTGGACTTCCGCTTTTCACGATGCGCTCCATCGAAAAGCCGGCGCTCCAACCGCCGGCTTTTTCTTGCGTTGACACTGTGTCGCCGAGGCGGCAATACTGACGGACGATGATCGGACTTCTGCGCGGAAGGCTTCTCGAAAAGCGCCCTAATCAAGTGATCCTCGATGTTGGCGGCGTCGGCTACCTGGTGGCCGTGCCGCTCTCCACTTTCGCAGCCCTGGGCGATCTCCATGCCGAAGTCACCCTGCTCATCCACACTCACGTTCGTGAGGATGCCCTGGCGCTCTACGGGTTTCTCTCCGCTCGCGAAAAGCATCTCTTCGAACTTCTTCTCGGCGCCTCGGGAGTCGGTCCCACACTCGCCCTGAAAATCCTTTCGGGCATGAATGTCGAAGAACTTGTCCCCGCCATCCGATCTGGCGACCTCGCCCGCCTTACCAAGATTCCCGGCGTCGGCCGTAAAACCGCCGAACGCATGGTTGTCGAGCTGAAGGACAAGCTCGCGGCCGTGGTCATTGAAACCGAAAAAGCGGCGCCCTCGTCACCAGCCGGCGTCGAAGCCGATGTGAAATCCGCCCTGCTCAATCTCGGCTACGATGAACGCACCGCCGGCGCAGCACTAGCCGAAGCCAAGGGCGAAGCCGGCGCCTCCAATTTCGAGAAGCTGTTGCGCGTCGCCCTCACCGCGCTGAGCGCGCCCCAAGCCAGATGACTGGGGACGCCAGTCGCGCCTCCGGTTATCGGGGTGCAGCTCGCCGCTTTCTGATTACCGATTACTGATTACTGATATCCTCTAATCCACATGCCCGACGCAACCCCAAAACGCGCTCCCGACCGCCTAGACCGCATCGTCAGCGGCGCGGCCCTCGAGGACGACGCGCGCCTCGACGCGAGCGTTCGCCCCAAGTCCCTCGCCGAATACATCGGCCAGAAACGCGTCAAGGAAAACATCGCCATCGCTATCGAAGCGGCGCGCACCCGCGGCGAGGCCCTCGATCACGTTCTTCTTTACGGCCCTCCCGGCTTGGGGAAAACCACCCTCGCGCAAATCATCGCCAACGAACTGGGAGTCAACATCAAAACCAGCGCCGGACCGCTTCTCGAGCGCAAAGGCGATCTCACCGCCATCCTCACCTCGCTCGAAAAAAAGGAAGTGTTCTTCCTCGATGAAATTCATCGCTTGCAGCCCGCCGTCGAAGAAGTCTTGTATCCCGCGATGGAGGATTTTCGCGTCGATCTGGTCATCGGCCAGGGCCCCGGCGCGCGTATCCACCCCTTCCATCTCAGCCAGTTCACGCTGATTGGCGCCACCACCCGCGCGGGACTCATCACCGCGCCTCTCCGTTCGCGCTTCGGCATCGTTCATCGCCTCGATTTTTACGATCCCGAAGATCTCCTCATCATTCTGCATCGCTCCGCCAAGATCCTGAATATCCAGATGGACGCCGGCGGCGCCGAGGAGATCGCCGGCCGCTGCCGGGGGACCCCGCGCGTCGCCAATCGGCTTCTCCGCCGTGCCCGCGATTTCGCCGAAGTCCGCGCGGCCGGGCGCATCACCCGCGAAGTCGCGCAGGAATCCTTGCGCATGCTCGGTGTGGATGAGCACGGCCTCGATGAGGTCGACCGCAACCTGATGATCGCCCTGTTGGATAAATACGCCGGCGGGCCCGTGGGTGTCGGCACCCTCGCCGCTGCCCTCAGCGAAGAAGAAGACGCGATCGAGGAAATGTATGAGCCCTATCTCATGCAGATCGGCATGCTCGACCGCACCCCGCGCGGCCGCATCGCCACTCCGCGCGCCTACGAATACTTCGGCCGGGAACTCCCCAAGCGCCAGCCGCGATTGTTCTGAACCCACGGTCATCCGCCGCCAGCGCGTCTCGAAGTTCATCCTTGACGCCTTCGCAGCCGGGGAGTAATTTGCCCCTGCTCCCCCCTTGGAACACCTCTGGTCGGAGAACAATCATGGCTAGACGCAAATTTCTTGCTCAGTTGTTGGGGCTGCCGTTTTTGCCGATGGCGGTGAAAGCCGAAGAACCCAAAAAATCCCTGAAGATCATGATGAAAAGCGCTTGGGGAACCGATGACCCCACGCGCGCTTCTTTCGTCTTCTCGCACGCGTTCGTGCTCAGCGAGGCGGGCCACGACGTCCAGATTTTTCTTCTCGGGGAAGCCACCTATCTGATGCGCAAGGTGACGGCGAATTCGGTCCTCCCCGTCGGATGGCCCCCGCTCGTGGAGACCCTCGAAAAAATTGCCGCCAAGCACATTCCCATTTTTGCTTGAGGGGCCTGCGGCCGGGCGCGTGGCGTCTCGGAAAGCGACCTCAGCAATTGGGGCGCAAAATTTGGTACTCCCGCCGTTTTTGTTGGCCTCGTGGAGTGGGCCGACCGCATCATCGTTGAGTAGAGTCGAACGGACAAGATAGACCGGCGCCAGATTTTTCAATGACCTAGGTAAAGGGGTCTTCCACGTTCACGCCGAAGTACTCCTGCCCAGCGTTTAAATCCTCGGGCCAGGTCTTCTTGCAACCACCACGTTCGGCAGCCGCGATGATCATCCCGACATAAAAGTGCGCGCCATATTGCTCGTGAGCCTGTACAGCGCGTCTTACGGTGTCTGCGTCCGGCTGAACGGTCGGAATCGATGCCAACAGATCGATGACGTCCGCGACCTCATCGGCTGGCGTAGCCGGTTTGATTTTGTGGAGCAGGACCGCCGCAAGTTCGGCGAGCACTTGCACAGAGACAATGTACTCTCCCTTTACCCCTCGTTTCAGCAACTCTTGGGCGACCTGTTGCTTTCGCGGGTCGTCGGGACTGTAGGCATAAATCAGAACATTGGTGTCAAGGAACTCAGGAGCGTTCATAAAGGTCCTCGCGCTTCCACGTCCGCTTGCCCATCCTGAAGTGGAATTTCTCGAAAGAACGCTCCAACGCCTCTAATTCGCGCCTCTTCCGGCCTGTCGCAGCGTTTTGCGCAGCGAGTTTTTCGAGATACTCGCGCACCAATCCCGTTAGCGTCGTATCCTGCTCGACGGCGATCTTCCGGACTTCCTTGACTAGTTTTTCATCCAGAGACAGCGTAATGTTCATCCGCCCATGATAAGGGTTTCCCTTATTATGGGCAGACACTTTTCTCGCGCACCACTCTCCGCCAGCTAATTTCAGCCTAATTGTGCTTCATGAACTCGCCCTTGCTGCCGGTGAGCGAGTTGTAGAGCGTCTCGATAAATTTGTCGGAGTCGATAAATTCGCCGGACCACTTGGCCCACGGCGCCAGAATCTTCTCCTGTTTCATTTGTTCCACGGTCTTGTGTTCATCAATCGCCTTCTGCACTGCGGCGGAGGTCTCCTTCAACATCTTCACAAACGCGCGCACATCGTCCAGATTGGAGAGCGCTCCGTGCCCAGGAATCACCTTCACATCCGGAGGCAATTGCGTGGACACCTTCTCCATCGCGGCGATCATTCCTTGCACGCTGCCGCCGCTGCTCACATCGATGAACGGAAAACCGTAGCGCACGAAATCGTCGCCCATGTGTACCACGTTATTCTTCGGAAAGAAAATCACTGCATCGCCATCGGTGTGCCCCGCAGGGAAGTGCAGCGCCCGAATATCTTCCCCGTTCAAATGCACAGTCACATCGTGATCAAAGGTGATCACCGGCAGCGCCTCCTTCGGCGCGGCCTTGGTTTCCATCTTCAGCGAGCTTCCGTTCCCCGCAACTCCGGGTGTCTCCATTCGCTTGCGCACGTTGTCCTGCGCGATTACCGTCGATCCCGAGTTTGCGAGCGGCTCATTCCCCCCGGTATGGTCCCCGTGATAATGCGTGTTGATCACAAACCGCACCGGCTTGTCGGTAATCTTCAAATTCTTCAGTGCCGCCTGAATCTTGTCCGCCAGCGGCGCATACTGGTCATCCACAATCACAATCCCGTCGTCGCCCACCGACGCGGCAATGTTCCCGCCTTCCCCCTCCAGCATGTAAATGTTCCCGGAAACCTTGGTTACCTTAATCTCGACTTTGGAAAAATCCTGGTCCTGCGCCCGGGAGCCGCTCCCAATAACCAGTGCCAGACTCAAACCCACCGCGAATCGCATAAATATCGCACCGTTGCGCGTCTTGTTCATGTGGCCTCCCCCAATCGCGTGAAATTCTATCACCGCCAGGTGCGAACCTTGGCAAACGCGCGTTCAGAAGTAGTTTCAAGGCACATCCGTTCAATTCGCACCTGACCTCGCACTGCGGGTAAGGTATCTTCAATTTACGGCCACCTGAAGACGAATCAATTGTCGCTTCATGCCCGGAAACTCTCTTGACTGATCCTTCCGCCACAAAAACCGTACCAGCAAGCTCCCGGCGATTCGCCTTTCTTGTCGCGACGGGGATTTTTCTCAGCCGCGTTTCCGGATTGATCCGCGACCGGGTGTTCGCCCACTACTTCGGGAATTCCGACGCGGCCGATGTCTTCAAAGCCGCCTTCCGAATCCCTAATTTTCTGCAGAATCTTTTCGGAGAAGGGGTGCTTTCCGCTTCGTTCATTCCGGTCTATGCCAGCTTGCTAGCGCGCAATGACAAGGAGGAAGCTCGGAAAACGGCTGGAGCTGTTGCGGCTCTCCTCACTCTCAGTACTTCAATTCTTGTACTTCTCGGCGTCCTCGCCGCACCCTGGCTGATTGACGCCATCGCTCCCGGCTTCCGTGGCGAAAAGCGCGAACTTACCGTTCTCCTCGTACGCATTCTTTTTCCCGGCGCCGGCCTGCTGGTTGCCTCCGCGTGGTGCCTCGGCGTCCTGAACAGCCATCGCAAGTTTTTCCTCTCTTATACGGCCCCGGTTCTCTGGAACATCGCCATGATCGCAGGCATGATCGCCTATGGCACCGGCCGCACCCAGAATTCGCTGGTAGTCATCACCGCCTGGGCCTCCGTCGTCGGCAGCGCCCTGCAAGTCCTCGTGCAGCTCCCCCTTGTCCTCAAACTCCTCGGCGGCCTGAAGCTCTCGCTCGCCCATCAAGCCGAACACGTGCGCATTGTCATTCGCAACTTCATTCCCGTCTTTATCAGCCGCGGCGTCGTGCAAATCAGCGCATACGTTGACGCATTCCTCGCCAGTTGGCTGCCGACGGGCGCCGTCTCTGCCCTCGCCTATGCGCAAACGCTCTACACGCTGCCCGTCAGCCTATTCGGCATGTCCGTCTCCGCCGCCGAATTGCCGATGATGAGCGGCGTATTCGGCACAGCCGACGAGGTTGCGGCTATTTTGCGCGGCCGCTTAAACGCCGGATTGCGCCAAATCACTTTTCTTGTGGTTCCTTCGGTGGCCGGATTTCTGGCCCTCGGCGACGTAATCGTTGCCGCGATTTACCAAACCGGGCGTTTCACGCACACCGACGTGATCTATGTTTGGGGCATTCTCGCAGGTTCCACGGTAGGACTTCTCGCCTCCACGCTCGGCCGCCTGTACTCCTCCGGCTTTTACGCGCTGCGCGATACCCGCACGCCGCTGCGGTTCGCTATCATCCGCGTCCTGCTCACCACGCTGCTCGGCTACTTGGCCGCGCTTCCATTGCCGCGTCTCCTCGGCATCGAGCCGCGCTGGGGCGTCGCTGGCCTCACGATTTCCGCGGGCATCGCCTCCTGGGTGGAATTCTCACTTTTGCAGCGTGGAATCCGCCGGCGCATCGGGCATGTCGGTGTGCCATTCGCTTTCCTCGCGCAGGTCTGGGCGGCCGCGGTGATCGCCGCAGCGGCCGGGCGCGGCGTCCGCATCGCCCTCGGTCATCACGGCCCAATCCCCCTCGCCGTCATCGTCTTATCTATTTACGCCGGCCTGTTTTTTGGTGTATCTACTCTCTTGAAGCTTCCCGAAGCCCAGTCCATGGTTGGCTCGCTGCGCCGCCGTGCCGGCCTAAAGTAATCTCCCAGGGCGATGTACCGTGGCCTGCACGGGGAATTGTCCGATGATCACCGTTTACATCGCACTCGGCACCAACGTAGGCGAACGCGAGGAAAATCTTCGCGCCGCTCTCCAGCACTTGCCCGATGTTGGCGTCCACATCCTGCGCGTTTCCAGCGTCTACGAGACCGAGCCTGTGGACTTCCTCGATCAGGACTGGTTCCTCAATACAGTTCTGGAAGCCCAAACGGAACTCGACGCCCTCGATTTGCTGCGCGCCCTTCGCGTCATTGAAGCCCGCATGGGCAGCAGGAAAGCCTTCGCCAAAGGTCCGCGCCTGATCGACCTGGACATCCTGCTCTACGGCACCGAAACGATTGACACGCCCGAATTGCAGGTCCCTCACCCCCGCATGCTCGAGCGAAGATTCGTCCTGGCACCGCTCGCCGAAATCGCTCCCAATCTTCGCCACCCAAACTGGAAATCCGGAGTTGCGAAGCTCCTGACTGACCTGAGCGACCACAACGAAGTGAGGAAAATTCGCGACGCCTCCGCCATCTGGTCTCCCTCCAAAGTCTGACTCCCCTTTGGAGAAGTGCGACAGCCCAGCTGCCGCCTTTGCGGAGCGAGCCAAGCCGCTTATCTCCGATGCGCGCGCATCCTTCTCCCTAACGCATTTTCTTCAGTTAGTCCTCCGCAGCATCAACCGATGCACCGTAATCACCTTCGGCTCCAGCGCGTCCAGTTCAATCTGCGATAGCCCATCCTCCTTGATCTCCCGCCAGCGATAAACCCCGGGCTCGGACTCCGTCTGCTCCCGCCCGTTCAATCGCCGTAAGAACTCGCGCGCATCTTCCGCGGAAGCCTTCTCGCGCAAAGTCGGCCGCGCCACCGCTTCTACGGCATAGCTGCGCAGCAACTTGCTCCAGTAATGGTCGAAAAGCTCGTCGGAAGCAAAAATGTCGCTCCAGGCCACTTCGCCGCCATAAGCAACCACCACGCCGACCACGCGCTCGCCCTTCAGTCCGGAAGTTTCCTTGCGGAACCTCCGCTGAATCTCATTCACCACCGTCTCGACCGAGGAACTTACCCGCCGCGATTCATAGATCTTCGAATACGATTGCGTCGGCGCATCATTTTGAATCGTGTATGCGAGGTCGGCACTCGGCACCATCGGCGGTGGGGCAGCGGTCTTCTGCGGGGCCGTCGATCCCGCGGTTACCGCCGCCCAAACATCTCCCTGCTTCTGCTTCACCGCGGCCTGTTCGCGGACGCTCGGATGCACAATCGTCTTCGCCTCATTAAACTGCGCGCCCGATGACCACCTCCCATGCTCCACGCAGAAAACGTCCAGCGGCAGCGGATCGCCCAACGGCGCCACAATTCTGTCCTTGGCGATGATACGATCCTGTTTCCCTCCGCTGACCAATTCCCCCGCAAGCAACAGCAGTGGCCGTTTACTGCGGTTCACCAGCACCAGTTGATTCACCGAGGGCCCGCCGTAATTCTGGACCACCGGCCGCGACCCGTCCCGATTGCGGTAAATCCCCTCCGCGCCCTGCTCGCGCACAGTCACCTCTCCGCTCGACAACCCATCTTCCAAAGTCAGAAACGCGCTGGTGTCATACCCCGATGAACTCACCACCGGAAATACAGTCAGGTTTTCATAGCTTACCGGTTCCAGCAGCCTCCACTCCCCGTCCGCCTTTCCCGGCGGAGTCGCCCCCGTAGGCGTCCACCACACAAAACCAAGTGCCGCCATCCCCAGTGCTGAGATCCCCAACAGCCCATGCCCGAACATACTCATCAGCGTGCGGTCCATTTCGTCCTCCTGAACGTGCCGCGAGGCACAGTTCGGAGTTAGAACGCCGCTGGGCAATTTTCTTGCAACCAAAAATGGTCAGAGTCAAAAAATGGAAAGGATGGGCAAAGCGCGGGGTCCGTTTCTTTACTTCTTTACTTCTTTACTTCGTTATTTCTTCCTATCCTCGTGGATTGCCAAGATTATTGCGGTTCTTATTCCGCCGCGATAGAGACGCTTCCGCCTCGCTCTTTTCATACTCGGCGATCTCTTCCTCGGTGTAGGAGTAGGAATCCCGGGATGCAAACATGGAAGTCGTGCGGCTGGCAGCCTTCTTCTTTTTACGCGCCGCGCCAAATTCATAGCGGGTCATGCGCAGCGGTCCTTCGATCGCCTTCACTTCCACCAGCAGATCACTTACCTTTTCCAGAAAATCGTGCAGGTGGAACGGCCGCAGCACATAAGGCAAGCGGGCCTCTTCAATCGGCGTCACAAACTCACTGCCGGTCATCTCCGGCACCACAAACAGAACCCGGAGGCGGGCGCCTTCTTCCACCTTGACGGAACCCAGTTCGCGAAGCACATGGAACAATGTCGAATTGCTCCCGACCAGGGCAATGTTGGCAATCAGCAGGGAATATTCCGCGGTCTTCAGCTCTGCTTGCAGCAGTTGTACGTCGGGTACCACGCGGACCCGCCAACCCTCCGAATCGAGAATCTGCCGGAGCGCCGCGCTGCTACCTGGGTCATTTTCAAAGACCAATATTCCGACTTGCGGCACAAGGGGATTGGAAGGGGACGCCATCCTCGAAGTATAGGATGCGGGAAAGTCGCGGTCACCCGCCACAGCCGCGAAGCGGCGTAAGGGGCACCTGTACGGTGGGACGGGCGCCTCTTCAGGGTTTTCCGCCGCCCGCCGGCTCCAAGACCACTTCGATTTTGGAAGGGTTTCCTTGGGTAAGCACGCGATACGGCTGGTTGTTCAAAAAGCGCAATTCACTATCCACAAAGATACGCGCGCTAACTCCATAGCTGTGTTTCGGGTTAATTTTCCCGGGGTCGAACTTCAGCGTGAAAGGCACAGGCACCTGGCGGTCGCCAAGAGCGAATTTGTCTTCGGCCAGCACTTTGGCGGGCGCATCGGCGAGGGAGACATCCTGCAACTGCACCTGAATAACGGCCGTTGGCGGCAAGGCGATGCGCAGCATATAACTAACCGTTCCGCTGACGGTTCCGGGGTTCGCCTCGTCGCTTATTCCCGCGTCAAGATTGCACTCCTTGACCAGCATTTTGCCGTCCCCGTCCGGGGAGTCTTCCTGCAGAAATCCCCCCCTGCCTCTGCCCCACCAAACCACTTTCCCGTCCGAGTAACGGTTGCCGTCGGCCGAGGGCGTCTGACGCATCAGGTAGCCGTGGTCCAGGTAGCGGACCTTGGCGGTGGTGTCATGCAGATAAATGGTAATTTTCATTCCGTTTTCGCATTTGTAGTCGAAGCGCCTCCATTGGATCGCTGGGCGCACATTGTTGTTTTGTTGTCCCGCAAGAAGCCCACCGCCAGGGAATTGCCCAAAGATGACGCCCGCAATCAGAATCGGCAGATACCATCTGGGTTGCAACGAATTCGACTTCATGGGTTCCTCACTCTCCACGAGTCTAGCGCTTTGCGGGAATATCGTGGTAGCGCCGCTCCGGTATTTCGGATGGCGAATTCATGCCTGGGAAGGTCAATCTCCCGATTGGCGTTCCCAGGCTGATGCATAATAAGTACGTGACCCAACTCGAGAATTTTCGGCTGAAGGTCTTCCGCACCGTGGCCCAGCAACTCAGTTTTCGCAAGGCGGCGGAGCACCTCTTCATCTCCCAGCCGGCAGTAACGCTGCAAATCAAGGCCCTTGAAGAGGATCTTGGCGTGCGGCTCTTTGACCGCGCCGGAAACCGCATCTCGCTCACGGTGCAAGGAACCTGCTTGCTGCGTTACGCCAAACGCATGGAAGCGCTGGTCGCGGAAGCGGAACAGGAACTCGCCAAGGGTGAAGGCCAATCATCTGGCGAACTGGCCCTGGGAGTTTCTTCGACGATCGCCCAATACGTGCTACCCCGCCTCATTGGCGCATTTCTGCTGGAAAATCCCCGTGTGCGCCTCACGCTGCAAAGCGGCAACACCGAGCACATCGTCCGGCTTCTCCTCGACGGCCACATCGCCTTGGGGCTCATTGAAGGGCCGGCGCGGCATCGCGAAGTGCGCACCGAGCCGTTCATGGAGGATGAACTGGTGTTGATCGCCCCGGGGTATTCGGAAATGCATCGGCTCGCGCGCGAGCAACTCCGCTCCACAACTCTTCTCATCCGTGAGCAGGGATCCGGCTCCCGGCGTGTCGTCGAGATGGCGTTGGGAAGAGCGGGCATCAAAACCAAGAATTTTGCGACGGTGATGAACCTGGATTCCAGCGAAGCCATAAAATCCGCGGTGGAGGCGGGCCTGGGCGTTGGTTTTGTATCTCGATGGGCGATTACCAAGGAACTGGAGCTCGGTACGCTCCGAATCGTGGAGATTCCCGGTCTGCGGGTGACCCGGAGTTTCACGCTGGTGCGGCGAACGGGCCCTGTGCCGCAGGGGCCAGCCGGCAGCTTCCGCACCTTTGCGATGGAACGCGTCAGAGCCCTTTCCGCCGCCTTGAAAAAGCCAGCTCGTGCCAACGTGTAGCACACCCCTTCGAGGAATGAGGCTCTCCATAACGCCGACAAAATCGCGGCGCGGGCGCGGGCGTGAAAGCACTCAGGCCTCGAAGACCCGAGTTACAGTTCCAGCACCACCCGCTCCCCACATCCTCGATAAGCGCCACTGATGTCCGATTAGTATTGCTGCTTGGACGAGCCTTTCCGCTATCTGAGAGACTTGCTTCATGAGCAAGAACCTGTTTTTCGTGTGCATCATCCTCGCCGCCAGCGGGCTCGTTTCCCCGCCATTCGCACTCCTCGGCGGGCTGGTTTACGGCCTCACCGTGTTGCACCCTTTCCACGTGGAGAGCAAGAAACTTTCCAAATTCCTGCTGCAAGCTTCCGTGGTGGCGCTGGGTTTCGGGATGAATCTCCACGAAGTCTTGCACGCCGGTAAATCCGGGTTCGTGTATACCGCCATGAGCATCACGGGAGCGATGCTTCTAGGCCTGGGGTTGGGCTATCTGATTCATGTCCAGAAGAAAGCAGCCTTTCTGATCAGCGCCGGCACGGCAATCTGCGGAGGCAGCGCAATCGCCGCCGTTGGCCCCATCGCCGAAGCCAGCGAAGAGGAAATGGCCGTATCCCTGGGAACCGTCTTTATCCTGAATTCCGTGGCCCTGTTCCTATTTCCCGTCATTGGCCTGGCGCTGCATATGAGCCAGACGCAATTCGGCCTGTGGTCGGCGCTGGCGATTCACGACACCAGCTCGGTGGTGGGTGCAACCGCGAAATACGGCGCCGTCGCGCTGGGCGTGGGCACCACCATCAAGCTCGCGCGCGCACTGTGGATCGTGCCGCTTTCGGTGGTGACAGCCATCTTCCTGAAAAGCAAGACGCGCATTCAGTGGCCGTGGTTCATCCTGCTCTTCTGCCTGGCGGCGCTGTTGAATACCCTATTGCCCGCGTTTAACGGAGCGTTCGGTACGCTGACGCATCTGGGGAAAATCGGCCTGACGGTGACTTTGTTCCTTATTGGCACGGGCCTGAACAAGAAAACTCTCGCAAGCGTTGGCGTTCGCCCGCTGCTTCAAGGTCTCATCTTATGGATCATCGTCGGCACCAGCACCTTAGCGCTGATCCTCAGCAACTGGATTCACCTCTAAATTCTTGAAAAGCGCGATTTATGCAAGCGTGTAGTTTCGATTCCTCAGGGAAGCTCAAGGTCCAGCCGGTAAACGTCGCCGTCTCCGTGGCTCGCGATGGCCATGATCGATTCATCCCCGGCCAGTCCAGCGAAACCACAGCGCAGCGCGCCCGAATGCAAGAGAGTTGAAAAATCAAGAACCCGCTCCGGTTTCCGCGTGCTTAAGGCGATGCGATACACCGGTTCTTCCGGCGTCAGCAGATCCTGATAGTAAATATATCTGGAATCCCGCGACCACGCGGGGTTGCTCAGCAATGCCCCTCGCGCAAGTTCCGTCCAGTGCTGACTCTCGAAATCGAATAGCTTGAGATGCGTCAGTTCTCCCGAGCGTGGCTCCATGATCGCCGCAAGAAATCGCCCGTCGGGAGACACGGTGGGATGGATGAAGTCGTCGGATCCAGGAATCTTGGATGTCTGAGAAGTCTTCAAGTCCATGCTATAGAGGCCGCTCTCCTTGCCTGGCGCGGCTCCCGATGCGAATCTCTTGGCAATAATGAGTGAGCTTCCGTCAGCCGACCACACCGGTTCGTTCGCTCCTGGACCCAGTTTGATCTCCTTCGGCGCACCCTCCTCCATTTGCAGTACAAAAAAGTTCCGCGCGGGTTCGCCTCGCGGCCCGGCGCCAAACACGATGCGCTGCCCATCGGGACTCCACGCTATGTTCTTGATCGAGACGAAGCCCGAGGCCAGCGGCCGCTGCTCACCGCCGTCGCTCTTGCTGCGCCAAAGTGTGCCGTCGTGAGTAAACGCAACCTGCTCGCCGTCGGGTGAAAACACAAACGAAGTGGGTTTCAGGCCCGGCAGCAAGGGCTCAAACCGGCGCGAAGCTTCATCGAAATGCACGAACTCCCGGCGCTCCTGGCCGCCCCACATGAACACACTTCGCCCATTGTCGTCCGGAACAGGAAGCCCGTAAGAATTGGGTCCGAAGGTCAACTGCACTGGTTGTGGATCATTTGCCAGCCAGGAGTCTCCCCCATCGCGGACCACCCATATCGTCTGCAGCCCGTTCTGCTGCGATTCAAAGAAAAAATAGCGCCCATCCGCCGACCACCGGCCGCTTCTCTCGTGCCCCGCCAGCCGCCATTGGCGCAACACCGGGTGCAGCTCTCCGCCGTTTGCCGATACTTCCCACATCGTAGACTCGCCCGAATCGTCGTCGAAAAGAGTGAAGCGCAGGCGCTGCCCATCTTTCGACCAGGCGGGATGTGCAGTGCGCCCGGGCAAGCTCACCAGTTTCCTGACATCGCTTCCATTTCGCTCACAGAGATAAATCCCATCGGGTCCATTGAATGTGATGTTCCGGCCATCGGGAGTGAACACCGCATCATCGGCCAGGATATTGCCCACGCGCCGCGGCGGCCCGCCAACAACGGGCACCAGCCAAAGTGGCAAATCCCCGCCGCGCGCCACAAACGTCGTCGCCAGAAATTCCGAGCGATCCGGGGAAACATTCACGATTCTCATGTTGCGGTATGCCGCCGAAAACGGCTGCGCATCTCCGCCCGTCGCGGGCACCTGCATCAGGTTCCAGTGGTCGCCCTCGCGCTCCATAAAGAACAACCGTGCGCCGTCGGTAGTCACCCGCCCCCAGGGATCCAGGTTTGAATTGTGAGAAACCTGCACGATGCTCAGCACCCGAGCCTGATTCTGCGGAAAGAACCGGTGAGCCGCGAACACCACGGCGGCCAGCGCCGCGGTGACTCCCAAAACCACGGCTGCGCGCCACGGTTTGAATACAGTAGAAGTTACCTTTGAGGTAGCCACACTTTCTGGCAAGTTTTCGGGAGTGGGCGCACGCTGCTCCTCCAGTGTGGAATTTCCGTTCTCGGATACCATTGCCGGAGCTATAAACCGATATCCGTGCCGTCCGACAGTGGCCACAAAGCGCGGATTTTCCGCGTCATCCCTCAGCGCCTGACGCAGCCTGTTGATCGACGTATTCAGGCTGTGATCGAAATCGACAAACGTGTCCGCAGGCCACAGCTTGTTGCGGAACTCTTCCCGCGTGACCACTTCATTCGGATGTTCCAAGAGAATCCGCAGAACTTCGAAGGGGCGGTCCTGGAGTTTGACTTTGGCGCCCTCGCGGCGCAGTTCTCGGGCGGCAAGATCGGCCTCATACAGGCCGAAGCGAATGACCCGCGGCACTCGGGAGGGCTGGAGCAACGCGCACCTACTAGGCGCGGGAGTCTACCACAAAGTGCAAAGGCGGTCTGCAAGCTTTTGATCGAACTTACCAACGACCATAAGTTACTCACCTTTAGGCAGTTATCAGGTTATCGCGAAAGGCCTGCCAGATGGGCGCCCGTCCATTGACGCCAAGAACCCATCTGCATTACATGCTGGGCCGTTGCTGATGCCGGTTGCGAATTTTATGAGTATCGGCAATCGCGCGCTGGAAACTCCGTAAGCGGATAGGCGAGAGGAACCGGTTTGAGCAACCCATTTCCGACCCCGCGGGAATGAAGCGCCTTTCGTTGGAAGCCCATTGTCCCCAACGATCACTCAGTCGGCAGTGCCAGCAACGTCGTCGGTTGACAAGTGAGCGTTTCGAACTTAGCGCATTTCGCACGGATTGATCGGGGATGATTCATGGAAACGAGGAACAGAAAACCCGCGAGCAGTCTTACTCCGGAATGGAATCGATGGGGACTGAGAGTTGCCATCGCGCTAGCTCTGGCAAGCGTTTTCGCCGCACATGCCTCCTCTCAAGTGGTCTCGCCACCACCACAGGCTACGTGGACGATTACGGATTTGGGCGTGTTGACTACCGTAAATGGGAATGCCAGCGGGGACACGGGAAGCCGCGCCGTGGCGATCAATGCTTCGGGCACGGTAGTTGGTTTTTCCGGGCTTTACCTTACGGCCGCGGAAGAAGAAGGATTCGTAGGATTCCTGAACCAGGACGGTTTTATCTGGACGCCGGATACAAACAACGGTACGACCGGCAAAATGACCTACATTGGCGGGCTGCCGGGAGACTACTGTTTCTCCCCTGAATACTTCGACCCTCTTCTCGGAATCACCAGGCCAGCGTACTACGCTCAATTGGACAGCGTTCCATACGATATCAATAGCGCCGGCCAAGCGGCAGGGTATTCGTATTGGTCACCGGATGGCACCTGTGTGAAAGCAATAACTCACGGCGCGCTCTATCAAAATGGAGGGGTCGTGGACCTCGGCGTTCCCCCGCAAAACTATGGAATGGCTAACGCGCCCTACGACTACAGCAATGCTTTTAGTATTAACGATGCGGGGCAGATCGTGGGAGGTGGCGGGAACCAGTTCGGCGATGTCTTTAATGCCTGGATATACGACGGGAGTTATAGCATCCTCGGAAACCCTCCATACCCACCGATATTTCCGTCAGCTTTCATTAATTCCGAGCCCAGCAAGATCAACAACAAAGGAACGCTGGTCGGAACGGCATACATATCGGACTTGAGCTTCAGCCTCGGATTCAAACACACCGGCACGGGACCTTTGCTGGCCAATGATCTGATTGGCGACTTGGGTGGGGGAAGTGGCAACTTCGCGAACAGCGTGAATGATTCGGGAATGGTTGTGGGCAATGCCTCGGTAAATCTGAACGGAAACCTGTCCTACCATGCGTTATTGATTGACAAGCAGGGTGGAGCGCATGATCTCGGCACCCTGAGCCAGGACCCGCTCGCGAACAGTACGGCCCTTGCGATCAACAACACTTCCTTCAATATTGTGGGTGGGTCTGACGTCGCCCCCTCGCAAGCCTGGATGTCGTGCCGGCACGCGGTGATGTGGCAAAACGCTGGTACGATCATCGACCTGAATCTGCTCCTTGATCCTAAGATCCAGCCTCCCGTGGGGACTCCGAATTCGTGTTCCGGATACGTTCCATCGATGAATATGTGCGTTACGTGCTGGGAATTAATTACTGCCATGGGTATCAACGATCTGGGACAGATCGTGGGCGAAGGCATCATCAATGGCGAGCACCACGCCTTCCTGTTGACCCCACCGTGTATTGCCGACGGCGGCGACACGGACGGCGACGGCCTCTGCGACGATTGGGAAAAGAATGGCTATACCGACCCGAAGACGGGAAAGTTTGTTGACCTCCCGCACATGGGTGCGAATCCAATGCACAAAGACATCTTCGTGCAGACCGATTACATGGTGTTCGAAGGCGGGTGTGGCCCCACTGGTACCTGCGTCGTCGGTCATTCCCATCAGCCGAATCCGGATGCGCTGGCAATTGTGACTGCCGCCTTTGCCAATGCGCCGGTGAACAATCCGGATGGGACAACAGGGATCACTTTGCACGTAGATTGCGGCATAAGCTGCGTGATGAATCCCCTCACCGGCGAGACTTGGGGCGCGCTTTCGCGGGCGAATGGCATGCCGGAGAACCTCGATCTCGGCGAGTCGCCATGTGATGTCCCGAAGAAGGGCCCGCAGAGCTGCTACAACTTCACACAATTCAATACCATCGCCGATGATCAGGACCAGTTCGGCAATTCCCACTTCCCGACGAGCCGTGCACCCATTTTCCACTATGCACTTTTCGCGCACGATCTGGATATCGAATGCATGGACAATTCCAAAAACCCCCCGAAACAGGTGATTTGCGGCGTCACTGGCATCAGCGAGGGGATCCCGGGCAGCCGTTTTATCGTTTCTTTGGGAAGTTACTTCGCGAATGTGGGTACGGCCTGGAACCAGGCCGGCACCTTCATGCATGAACTTGGCCACAATCTCGGCTTGCACCACGGTGGACTCGACGATACCCAATGGAAGCCCAACTATTTGAGCGTCATGAACTACTCTTTCCAGTTCGAAGGCCTCATCGAGGGCGGCATCAACGGACAGTTCGATTATTCCGAATTCCCTTCGATACCTGTCTTGAATGAGTACGCGCTCACCGAAAGCGTCGGTCTGAATGGCGGACCGGATTTAGCAAATTATGGAACTGCTTATTACTGCCCCGGAGCCGATCCAGTCGTAGTGCCGGGGGCTTCCGTTGGGCGCAGGGATGTAGGAGACGCAAATGGCCCGATCGACTGGAATTGCGATGGCTCGATTGATACCAGCGTGCAATCGGACGTTGCCGCGACCGGCATTCCTTTCGTTCCGGGCCTTCCCGTCGTACTGAACAGTTCGGAGGATTGGAATCACCTCGTCTACACCGGCGGATCGATTGGCTCGGCGCTGGGCGGGGCCGGGCTAGTATTTGGTAACGAGGGGAACGTTACCGATCCTGAGTCCGCGGTCGCCGACGATCCGGAGGCCCCCTATCTTGTATCGGTGGCCAGCGCCAGCCCTGGAAGCGCCCTCGTTTACCCCGGATCAAGCCTGAACGTAATTTTCACTGTCGGCAATACCGGCCTCCAACCAGACACCTATTCCATCTCGACCGCTTCTACTTCCTCCGATTGGTGGGATACCTCGACAACTCCAGCGGCGATCTCGCTGGCAGGCGGTGCCAGCCAGCAGATCACCATTCCGCTGCAAGTTTCCGGTTGCCTTTCCACGGGGACGCAAGGGACGTTTTCGCTGAAGGCCGTCAGTCAAACACATCCCACAATCATGGACAGTTCGTTTGCGCAACTCACCGTGCTGCCGAGCCCGCCAGGCTCCGTGCCAATACCAAGCGTGGTTGGTCTGCCCCAGACCGACGCGCAAGCAGCTATCGCGAGCGCGGGTTTTGTACTGGGAACACAATCCGCACAATCCTCCAACACGGTCCCCGCGGGAGTGGTCATCTCGCAAGTGCCGGCGACGTGTGCGTTAGCAACTCCGGGCAGTGCCATTTCTTATGTTGTATCCACTGGACCCGCTTTGGTCATCACTCCCAATGTTGTTGGGGGAACCGAGGCAGCGGCTGTTGCGACCATGAAGGCTGCGGGACTCAACTTCGCATCGGAGATCACGGTTGCATCCTCTAGCATTCCCGTGGGTGACGTGGTATCACAGAGCCCGCCAGCCGGCGCAGCAGTCACCCCGGGCAGCTTTTACAGCCTGGCCATTGCCAGCGCTACGCCCGCGTCCGCTGTGACGCCGAACCTCATCGGCCTTCCGATCTCCACAGCCATGAGCACAATCACCGCGGCAGGCCTCAATGTCGGTTTGATCACTCAGCAACTCAGTTTATCAATCGGCGTCGACGGCCTGGTGAGCTCGCAAGTCCCTGCGGCAGGCTCGCCCGCAATCCCGGGTTCCTACGTTAATTTGACCGTCTTCTATAATTATTCGCTAGTGCCGAATGTTCCGAACATCGTAGGTGACACGCAGGCTGCCGCCACAGCCGTCCTCCTTAGCGCCGGATACAGCGTTGGTTCGATCGGCGAAGTCGCCTCGAATACGGCGCCAGTAGGGACCGTAGTTTTACAAAGCCCGCTGGCCGGGATCGCACTCCCCCCGACTACCCCGGTAAGTTTTTCCCTTTCAACCGGACCAGTCGGACCGCAGTCTTTCGTCGTTCCCAATGTTAACGGCCTAACGCAATCTGCTGCCACCAGCGCCATTACAGGGGCGGGCCTAGCGGTGGGGACGGTAACGCCGGCTCAGGAATTGAGCGTGCCAGTGGGCAACGTTTTCTCACAAACTCCGCAGCCCGGAGCGTATGCGACGGGCGGCTCCGCTGTAAACCTACAAGTATCTGCGGCACCCGCGCAGTATACCGTGCCGGACTTTCTTACAAAGCCGACTTACTATTCAACCGCTTACGCGGACATCATTGCAGCGGGCCTCACTCCGGGCACATTTACGCCCCAGATTTCCTCCGCTGCGGGGTTCGGAAACGTGATATCGCAAAGCCCTGCTGCTGGTACTGTCGTCGCGGGGGGTTCCGCCGTAAATGTGACGTACTCTGTCGGTATTGCCAATAACACACTCCCAACAAGCGTAGTGGGTGAAAACCAGGTTTTTGCCACGAACAGCATCAATCCCGGTGGTTCGGGTTTCTTGCTATCCGTCACCAGAGAACCTTCGACTACGGTTCCAGACGGCTTCGTCATCTCGCAAAATCCGCCGTCAAACCCCTTGGCCCCGGTCCCGCTCAACCAAGTCGTTAACCTGGTTGTTTCTTCGGGCGGACCGGTCACGGCGGCTGTCCCGAATGTGGTGGGTACCAGCATAAGCGCTTTCAACCTGACAGGTGCCTTTCCGACAGGCGCCGCCGAGCCGACGCTCAACGCCGCTGGATTCGCTGTCGGATCGGTCACCACCCAGCCCTCAAATTCCATTCCGCCCGGACAGGTTATTTCGCAAAACCCACCGGCAGGTACCATGGCTGCGTGGGACACTTCGGTCAGTCTTGTCTATTCTTCGGGACCTCCCACGAGCATCACCGTGCCGAACCTAGTTGGCGAGACCGAGGCCACGGCTCTCTCCACTCTTTACGTGGAGTCGCTGAGGTGGACTCTGACGACGCAATCCTCGCCGACGGTGCCCGCCGGCGTAGTCATATCGCAAAATCCACCGGCAGGGACAGTCTTGCAAGGACAAATCCCTTTACTAGGAGGACCAGGTGGACCTGTGCCGGTGACTTTCGTCGTCTCGGCAGGGCCTAAGACGGTACCGTCCTATTCGCTCCTAAGCCAATTTGGCGACTACGGAGGCCCATACTCAGGCAATGGGCAATTCTACGTTCCCCAGAGTCTCGCGTTCGATCCCAAAACCGGCAACATTCTGGCCGGAGACGCAACCGGACGCATACAAATCTTCGACCGGAACGGCAATTTCAAAGGGTACTTCGGTGGAACTGGCGCGTTCTTCGTCACCGCTACAGTGCCCGGTACCACTCAATTGGCGACGTTCTATCCCGTGGGAGCAGGCGGAGGATTATTCGGTGACGGGTACCTTGCCTCGACAGCCTCGTATATCACAGGGAACCCTATTGGCTTGGCTGTCGATCCGATTAACGGCAACGTTGTCGCCGTGGATGCCGCGAACAGAGTTCTAATCTTCAATTCCGCCGGAGTGCTCCAAAGCACATTTGGATCAACGGGAACAGGCCCGGGACAGTTCTCTTTCAATGTGACGGTTTCTATCAATGGGGCGGCTGGAGTGGCGATCGACCCGGTCACTGAGAATATTCTGGTGACGGATTGGGGAAACAACCGGGTGCAAATTTTTAGTTCCACCGGCGTGTATCTAGGTCAGTTTGGCACGCAGGGAGCAGGCAACGGACAATTTGGATACGGGCCGATCGGCATTGCCATAGATCCGGAGACGCGCAACATTGTCGTCCTGGACCGTGGAACACTCACGGGAAACGCTCGAGTGGAGATTTTCAATTCCTCGGGAGCTTATCTGAGCCAGTTCGGGGCTCCTGTGCAGGCTGCCTTCGCTAGCTGGACGTCCTGCTATTGTGCAGGCCTGGCAATCGACGCGACGAGCCATACCATCATCGTGCAGGGCGCGATTAGTTATTCTCCGTCGAACCTGGCCGCCATTCAAATTTTTGACTCAAAGGGCAACTATCTCAGCCAATTCGGCGGGTACGGCACCAGCCTTACGGGCGCCTTGGCTGTCGACCCGGTCAGCCACCACATTGTTACCGTCGGGCTAACGGGAGAGTTTGATTCGGTTGTACAGATCTTTGGAGCGCCCGTCGCGCCGACGCCCACCTCTACGACTGTAACCTCGTCGCTCAATCCAGCGGCCTCGGGCCAGTCCGTCACGTTCACGGCAACCGTCAGCGGAGCAAGTCCCACGGGAACGGTGCAGTTCTATTATGGGGCCACGACTTTGGGCGCGCCGGTTCCGCTGGCGTTTGGCGTGGCTTCGTTCACCACTTCCTCCTTGCCAATCGGCACGGATACCATCGCAGCGGTTTACAGCGGAGATGCATACAATGCAACAAGCACCTCGGCGGCTTTGAACGAAGTGATTTCTGGTTCCCCAGTCACCATCGCGCTCGCTTCGTCCTTAAATCCAGCGATTGCGGGGCAGGCCGTTACGTTTACCGCGACGGTCTCCGGGAGCGGTCCGACCGGTACGGTTCAGTTCCTCAACGGCAGCAGCAGTCTCAGCGGTCCGGTCGCGGTCACGAGCGGCGGGGCTGCCTTCACCACTTCTTCCTTGCCGGTGGGTACGGATGCGATCACCGCGGTGTACAGCGGCGACGGTTCCAACGCTAGCAGCACGTCGTCGGTGCTGAACGAAAACGTTTCGCTCGCTCCCACATCGACCGTTGTCCTGTCGTCGGCAGGCCGCGTAACTTCTGGTCAGCCCGTGACCTTCACGGCAGCTGTTACCGGGGACAGTCCCACTGGCACCGTCCAGTTCCTCGATGGCGCCACTTCACTGGGTGCCGCGGTCGGGTTGACCGGCAACGTTGCCACACTCACGACTTCCACGTTGGCCATCGGCACGCATTCGATCACCGCGGCCTACAAAGGTGACGCCTTTAATTCTCCGAGCACTTCTCCCGCGCTCTCTGAATTCGTTTCCACGAATGCGCCGACGACCACCACGCTCGTCGCTTCCGTCAATGCGATTCTCGTCGGGCAACCTGTCACCTTCACCGCGAGCGTCACTGGCACCAGCCCCACCGGCACCATTCAATTCATGGACGGCGCTGCGAGTCTCGGCAGCCCGGTGGTACTTATTTCCGGCACAGCCGCCTTGACGACCTCCGGACTTACCATCGGCACGCACTCTATCACCGCGGTCTATCCCGGTGACACCGCCAATGCGCCGAGCACATCCGCGGCCCTCAGCGAAGTGGTATCGCTCTATGGAACAACAACTACGGTGTCCTCTTCCACGAATCCGGCGATAGTCGGCCAGTTTATTACCTATACGGCCACAGTGACGGGCAATAATCCGACCGGTCCCGTCCTGTTCCGTGACGGCGCGACACCGCTTGTCACATTGAAACCCGGAACCAGCGGGCCAGGGAATCTGCCGGTTTCGGGCCCCCTGTCCCTAAATCCGCAATCCCTTGTTCTAAGCGGTGGACAAGTCAGCATCACTTTGGCCTACCCCTCCGCCGGCACACATTCGATCACCGCGGTTTATCAAGGCGACGGCAACAACACCTCGAGCACCTCGGCCGCGCTGAACCAGAAAGTTCTCGCCACGACTACAACTAGCGTCACTTCGTCGCTCGATCCGTCCATCTTCGGCCAATCCGTGACCTTCACCGCCGCGGTCGCCGGCAGCAGCCCCACCGGCACGATTCAGTTCCTGGATGGCGCCACGAGTCTCGGCAGCCCGGTCACGTTGACCGCAGGCGCCGCCGCATTGGCGACCTCGGCGTTAACCGTCGGCACGCATTCCGTCACCGCGGTGTACAGTGGAGATGCATCGAACGCCACCAGCATCTCCGCCATTTTGAGTGAAGTTGTTTCTCCCGCGACGGCTCCACCCGTTGTTACACCTCCCGCACCCATTTCCATTCCCGCGACCCAGGCCGGCGGCGCAACCAGCGGTGCTTGGCCGGCACTTGCCACGTTCCTCGCGGGTGCAACGGCAACCTCCACCGTTTCTCCCTCGCCAACGCAACTCCCGCCACAAGTCGGCGGCGTTGCGGTCACCAGCGCCACGCTCTTCCCCATCGGCACCACCACTGTCACCTTCAGCTTCAAGGACGCCAACGGCAACCTCGGCAGCGCCAGTTCCACCGTCACTGTCGCCGTCGGCACCCCGCGCATCACCGGCAGCATCGCCGGGATCGGCAGCGATCCGTCGGGCGCAACTTACTTCAATATTGTCTTGACCAATACCGGAACCGGAAACGCGCGGAACCTGGTGATCAATACCCTGACTTACCGCGTACTCGCCGGCACGGGAACGCTCACCTACAACACCGCTCTGTCCCCGTCCCTGCCGATTACTATCGGCAACCTGAACGTGGGCGCCACCAGCATCATCCGCATTTATCTGAATGTACCAACCACGGTGACGCGAATCGCTTTTGTCGAGAGCGGCCCGGTGCAGGATGTTCTGGGTACCAATTACACCTACTCGACCGCTCAAATGGTGATTCCGTGATCGAAAGCTGAGGGAACCATGCCATCAAAGGAGAACCACATGCGACGTCATTTCCTCGGAGTAGCTCTAGCGGCCGCTTTTGTGTTTGCAGCACCAGCGGTCCGCGGCGACTCCCTCACCTTCACCGTGCTGCCGCCGGATATTTCCGGCACCCCGGGCGAAACCATTGGCTGGGGGTATTCCATCACCAATAACAGCGCAACCGATTATCTGGACATCAGCTATGTCGACAGCAGCGTGTTTACGATTGGTTCTGCGGATAGCACGCCCTTCGTTTTGTCCTTCGTGACCATTGCTCCAGGAGTGATGGAGACCCAGGCGTACGATCCAGTGAATCTTCTTGGGCTGTTTGAAGTGGCCATCGATCCGAACGCCACGGTCGGTGCGGTGGACTCCGGATTTTTCGGACTGTACGGCGCATTCTGTGATCCCTCGGATCCGATGTGTGCGGAGAACGGCGACTCACCCTCCACGCTTCTGACCACCGGGGCCACCGGGGCTTATTCCGCAACCGTGGGTCCCCCCGGGGGCACGCCGATTCCCGAACCTTCTTCAATGCTCCTGTTGCTCTCGGGAATTTGTGGTCTCGGACTGTGGCTCTGGCATCGACAGCGATATTCCGGCTGGCGAGCAACACAGTAGTAAGAACTTTAGGGCCAACGAAAAATCTGGCGACCAGGTAGCTCAACTGCCGGCGATAGCACAGGCAAGATCCGGCAGACAGGATTTGTGTGCCCACGCGAAGGCAGAGGAGGAACCGCCATGAACTTGCTGGAGATCAAGCAGCGCCTCGATTCTGTTCCGCAACCCGACTTCCGCGCAGCCCTGGCCGACTTTGAAGCCCATCTGATCGCCCTCAACCGCCGCCAGAAGTTCACCATCTGCACGCCGCGAACTGTGAATGATCTACCAAGTACGAGCGCCGCGCGACCAAAGCCATACATCTCGGCAAAGAATCACAGCCTGACAAGCTAGCGGCTGTGCTGTGAGTGATTTTGGGAGCTTCAGTGCACCCTCCCCGAAAAGGTCGCTCTTGGACGAGAATATGCATCACGGAAGAAATACCCACACCGGGGCTTTTCTCTTTCTGGGCATGCTGAGTTTCGCCGCCGTGGCGACCACGCCGGCGAGCAAGCTCACCCCCGTGTCGCGCGCGAATCTTTGCGTCACCGAGGGCGCAATCTCTGAACTCCCCGGCGCGCGGCTGGCCGTCAGCGTTCCCAAGATGCGCGCTTATCTCAACGCTCCCACGCCGCCGGTGGTCGAGGCGCAGTTCACTTATCTCGGACCCACGGGGAACGAAGCGCGGCTCGGCTCGGGCGAGTTGCGCCGCCAGTTCGGCCTTAAGCTGCGCGCACAAGACCCCTGCAACCTGGTCTATGTGATGTGGCGCATCGAGCCGGAATCGAAGCTGGTTGTCTCCGTCAAGAGCAATCCCGGCGAACACACCAGCACGCAGTGCGGGAATCGCGGATACCGCAACCTCAAGCCGCGCCGCAGCGCACCGTTGCCCGGGTTGCATTCGGGCGAGGCACATTCGCTGCGCGCCGAAATGAATGGTGCCGCGCTGAAAGTTTTTGCCGACAACGCCGTCGTCTGGGAAGGTTCGGTCGGCGCGGAGGCGCTGATCTTCGATGGGCCTGTGGGCATCCGCTCTGACAACGCGCGCCTGCAAATCGAACTTCTGGCCGGGCGGCCGCTGGAGCCGCAAACTGGGCATGCGCCCGGCTGCCGGTCCGGCGCCGAGGAATCCGAATAGCCCCGCCCAGCCTGCGAGTAGCGGGTGCTGCCAAGCTCCTTAGTACAAGTCAATTACCGCCACTGTTACTTTTGACAATTACCCGGAGCCGGTTCGGCGGGTACGCTTTGTACCGCCTAGTGTTGCAGGAAACAGGAACGCCCATTTTCCTCTGGTCCTGAACTCGCTCACCCAGCAACGCATTCGCAAACGTTAAATCGGCAAGGAGAGTCGCATGAAAAGCAGGTTTGCAGTAGCGCTTGGGGTTTTTCTGCTCTACGGAGCAATGGCGTTCGCGCAAGACGCCCCACCGAAGGTTGAAGTTTCGCTCGATTATTCCTATGTCCACGCCAATCCGCAAAACAACCAGTTCATTCCAACCTTTTCTCTGAACGGCGGCGGCGGTGCAATCGCTTATTACTTCAACAAATACATCGGTCTCCAGGGCGAATTTGAGGGTTACGGCAGCTATACCCACAACTTCACCATTCCGGCAGGCACTTATTGCGACACCACAGGGGGATGCCCCGCTTCGGCGCAGGGCAACCTGTTCACCTACAACGTCGGTCCGATCTTGAAGTATCGCACCAAGCATTTCGAGCCCTTCGTTGAAACGATGTTCGGCGGAGCGCACTCGAACTTTTACGGAAATCTTCACAATGGCTGCCCAACTTGTACCATCACCAGCAACTCACCCAGCAATAATGCGTTTGACTTCATCATCGGTGGTGGCATCGACATTCCCCTGGGCGCGCATGTTGCCTTCCGGCCGGTGCAGTTTGACTACCTGCTGACCCGCTTTGGCAATGCCTTCACCTCCGGCAACAACAACCAGAGCAACTTCCGGTATCAGGCCGGCGTAGTTTTCCGGTTCGGTGGCGCTCCGCCGCCGCCTCCCAATCGCCCGCCGGTTGCGTCCTGCTCGGCTAATCCGAGCCACATTATCGATGGAAGCAGCGACGCCGTTTCCGTCCGCGCCGACGCCAGCGATCCCGACAACGACACGCTCTCCTACACATGGTCCGCCACTGGCGGCGCTGTTGACGGCTCAGGCTCCCAGGTACGTTGGAACCCCGCAGGCCTTGCGCTCGGCGCCTATACCATCACCGCGCATGTGTCTGACGGCCGCGGCGGCACGATCAGCTGCTCCGCGGATGTTCGCATCGATCCGCGGCCCAACCGGCCGCCAACGATCAGTTGCTCCGCAAGTCCAAGTTCTTTGCAACCGGGCGGACGCGTGCACATCACCGCCTCGGCCAGCGATCCGGACAACGATCCGCTGACCTACAGCTGGCAATCCAGCGGCGGCCAAGTCGCCGGCACCGGCTCCGAAGTTGACCTCGATACCACCGGCCTCGCGCCGTCCAGCTACACCGTGACCGGCAACGTCAGCGATGGACGCGGCGGCACCGCAGCTTGCCGCGCAAGCTTCACCGTCGAAGCTCCTCCCGCTGTCGAAGCCAAGCTGGCCATCCGCAGCATCTATTTCCCAACGGCACGGCCTCTGCCCACCTCGCCCGATAAGGGCCTGATCGAGAGCCAGCAAAAGACCCTCACTTCGCTTGCCAGCGACTTCAAGGAGTATCTCGCCCTCAAGCCCGATGCTCACCTGGAACTCCAGGGCCATGCCGATCACCGCGGCACCCCGGAATACAACCAGGCGCTCTCCGAGCGGCGCGTGGAACTCACCAAGAAATTCCTCGTCAGCCAGGGCATTCCGGAAGCCAGTCTTTCGACCAAGGCCCTCGGTGAAGAAGACAACATGACTCCCGAGCAGGTGAAAGCGCTCGTGGAGCAGCATCCCAACCTGACCCAGGAGCAGAAGGACAAGATCCTGAAGAACCTGAAGGTTATCACCCTGGCGCAAAACCGCCGCGTGGACGTTACCCTGAGCAACACGGGGCAACAGTCCGTGCGCCAGTTCCCGTTCAACGCCGAAGATTCCCTGACGCTGATCAGCCCGGCCAACCCCGGCAGCGGCAAGAAAAAACAGTAGAACCCGCTGCTCCAGGTCGGTAAGCAGGTGCTGCAAACAATGTAGTCGGCTCGCAAGAGCCAAACCATCGCGTGGCCGGGTAGAGTCCCCATGCTCCCGGCCACGCGAATTTTTGTGCCCGGTCGTGTGGGCCGTGATCCGATGCTTTGTAGGGGCACGGCATGCCGTGCCCTCTTGGGTTGTGTTCCGCTCGAATCTTTTGTAGCGCCGCCTCTCTGCGTGCGCTCTCTTCGCTTTCTCTCCCTCTGTAGGGGCTGGGCTCGCCCAGCCCTCTTGCCGTTGTAGTGGCCGACCTTCAGGTCGGTCTCAACGAAGTCACATTGGTATAACCATTAACCCCCCACCCCCGGGGTATCCCGTATGTGTGGGAATAATTGGAGTTACGGGAAAATGGCTCGTATGTGCGGGAATGATTGGACTTAAGGGAACGGCAAATGGGGCCGGTGGGAAGTGACGAGTGGCGAGTGGCGAGCGAAGCAGGGAGGGGCGGAAGAGGGCCGACAGTTGGCAGCCGACAGTTTCCCGTTCGCGGTTGGAAGTTGAATGTTTGCGGGTTTGCGGGTGGGGATTTGGTTGGCGGTAGGAAAGAAAAGAGGCAGCGTCAGAGAAGAGCCCTTCGGCAATCTCAGGGTGGACATCCTGCGTCGGATGTCCGTGGCGGAGCGAGTTGGGTCGCTTGCAAAACACCGCGAAAGTATAGCAAAGAACAATAGTATTTATAAGTAACTAGTAGGGCAAAAGTGGTAATGGGACTGGGGGAGTGTTCGAACGATCTCCCATGTCAGAAAACGTCCCGTCTGTCCCCAAGTTTCCAGTGAGCGCGCCGAGGGGGAATTGACGGTGCGAAAATGGCGAACAGTCAGTGGGAAACGCTTTGGCAGCGCAAATCCACGCGCCTACACTGGCGCTATGGAAATAGAGCTTTCACCGGAGTTGCAGGCAAAGCTGGAGCGCATCGCCTCGCAACAAGGCCGCGACACCAAATCGCTGGTGCATGAAGCGGTGGAACGCCTGGTCGGCTACGACGAATGGTTCCTCCGCCAGGTGGAAATCGGCTTGGCGCAAGCCGACCGCGGCGAATTGCTGGAACATGAAGAGGTCGTGGCGCGCATGGAAGATCTGATTTCCCGCAAACAGCGCCAGCCCTGATGCGAGTCCGCTGGACCCCGGCGGCGGCTGGCGATTTATAAAATATTGCGAATTATCTTTTCGAGCAAACCCCCGAAAACGCCCCCGCTTGATACTCGAAATCTACCGCGCTCCGAATGGGCTGGAGACTTTTCCAAACCGTGGCCGAATCGGCCAGAAGGAAGGCACCCGGGAATTGGTGCTGCCGTCCCTGCCCTACCTGATTGTTTATCGGGTCACATCCGAGAGCGTATACATCCTGCGCGTCCTTCACGGTTCGCAGGACTGGCCTTAGCACGAATCAGTAATCGGGGATCGAAAAGCGAGGCGCGAACAGATCGCAGCGAGCAGATAACAGGAAGCGAAGAAGAAGAGGCGGAAAACCCAAGACCCGGATACCAAAAGAGGAAACCCGGGCACCCGGCGTGATTCGTCTACGTAAGAAAAAAGAGAAGAGTGGCCCTCGATAAGAGCGAAGGCGTTGTCAAGACACAAAACTCCGGTGCAGTGTTTTTCTCACCGCGTTTCGTCCAGAGTTGGTGGAGAACCGAAGCTCTGTAACTCATACGGTGAATCAGCTTACTGCGGATCGCTCCGCCAACCATCGATACGACCTAACCATCGGCCATGATTCTTCTATCCGAATCCCGGCTCTCACCGGGACGGGAGCGCCCAATCAACCCTCCGGGCTAGCTTGCGCCATCCAGGGCCACTCGTGAGCTGCTCCCGACGCGAGCGATCTCTGGATATGCGGTATTGGTTCTCAGCATCCAGTAGAGTCGCACGGCCAATTTCCTGGCCGCCGCCACTTTGGCCACTCCTCGCGGCTTGGTGTGGCAGCGGTGTAAATACTCGTTGCGAAATCCTTCGTCATACCGCACCACGCACTGCGCCGCTTCCACCAGCAGCATGCGCATGAAGCGGTTGCCCTGCTTGCTGATCGATCCGAAGCGCTGATGCCCGCCCGAACTGTACTCCCGCGGAATCAGCCCCAGATAACTGGCCACCTGCTTGCCGCGGGGAAAGCGCGAGACGTCGCCCATGGTCAGCACAAAGGCCATCGAGGTGATCGGCCCCACGCCCGGCTGGGTCATCAGCAAGCGCGCTCGTTCATTTTCTTCGGCGACGTTCTTCACCGCTTCGTCCAGCGCAGCGACCTGCTCGTTCAACATGCTTCTTAACTTAAACAGGTCTTCTCGCCGCCGGCTGGCCCAAGGCGCGAGCGGCAACTCACAGAGCACTTTCTCTCCTGCGGCGCTCCACAACCTCCGCCCTTTGGTGATGCCTTTGTTCATCGCCAGGTGCTGCAACTCGTTCTTCACCTGCACGCGCATGCGCACCAGCTTGTAGCGGTGCAGGAGCAACTGCCGCAGATCCTTCTCCTCGCTGGAAGGCGTCCAGATCCGCGGAAACCGATTTTCCACCAGTAACTGCAACAACAGTCGCGCGTCCCGCGGGTCGTGCTTCTGCTGCCGTGGATCGCACGCGCGAATTTTCGCCGCATCGCCAACCCACACTTCGTGTCCCAACTTGCCGAGCAACTCCAAAAACCACTGGCAGTTGCCAGTGGCCTCGATGCCCACACGCACCGGGACCGTAAGACGCCGGTAAAATCTTTCGGCGTCTCCCGAGGAGTGCACCAGCTTTTCGTTGTTCGTCTCTCCACTGGCCATGTTCAACCAACAAACCTGTTGCCAACTAGGGTGAAAATCACATCCAATAAGGATCATCGAAGGCTCCTTCCTACCGATTGCTTCGGTTCTCCAAACAGAAGCATACTCGGTTCCGAACGGAGCCTTCGCTCTTATGCAATCAACCCTTTAAGAACCGAAAGGGTAGGCCACCCCGGAAATTATTCGAGGGTGTGCCACCCGCCATCCGAAATTCTGATAGAAAATGATTTTTATTTTCGCCCGGTCACGTAAATAATTTAAGACCTGCACAAGTCTAACGATTGTAGAGACAATCGCCGCATACCACGCGACAGCGCCCGCCGAGATGATGAACGGCTGGTGCATCATGTATTTTCAATCCTTCGGCGCTCGCGTTACCGTTCGTTTTGCCACTTCATACTTACGGATAGTTCATCGGCATTTCAATGAATTGTTTTCCATTTCTAATGAACTCATAGATTTTATTTTGGTTATCGGGCGTGAAGTGGAAAAAATCAAATTCCGAGTATGACCCTTCGCGATATATTCCTTTCTTTCCAATCTCAACATATATCCAGTAGCAACGGGCGACCCGACATTCGGGACACTGGACTGTGACGTAACCGAAAAGTTGGTCCCCCTCTGTCAGCGCAGCAGGCGTCAGACCATTTAACCTTAGTTCAAGAGCATTTGGTCCAGCGTTGCCATCGGGTCGCACCGCTCCGAATTCTCCTACAACCGAAGATACAAATTCGTATCTTGTCTCGACGATTTTGTTCAAGTGCCAGAAACGAGCCTCGTAGATTACGCCTCGGGCAACTTTCGATTTCGATTTGTTATGGACAATTAGTGCAGGACGTTGAGGGTGTACAAAGAAGGCTTCGATATCTGGTGTTTCCAGCGCGCGACGATTTTGGTCTTGAATTATGGCTAGCTCTGATTTCGATGCAGCCACGCTCTGCTCAAGCAACTCCTTCTGGCCCTTCATCACAGTCACCGCGTTTTCAAGCGCTCCCTTTGAAGCGTCGAGCGCTTCTTTTTGTTCTTTCAGAATCCGTGCTTGCTCAGCGGAAGAGCGGTTTGCATCGAGGTATGATGCGATAGCGATAATAATCGCTGCTACGGTCAGTAAAAATAATGCTCCGTTTAACCACAGGCCAAGTTTGCCAATCTTGGCGCTAGTTTTATCAAACTGTTTGATGGCCATTAATTGCTTGAGCGCCGACTCGGCATCCAGACGCCGTACAGAACCAGTTGAAAGAAGTGGCATCCACTCCATTAGATCGTGAATTTCCTGCTCTGACAGCGGAGTGGGATTGCGCAACCTGATGTCGGCGTCAATCGCACTCATGAATGGCATAGTCGAGAGATTATCATGGTCGGCGGGTGGCACATTCAATTCGCGAAAACTTCTTGGGTGGCCTTCCCTTTCGGTTTTGGAAAGGGTTGATTGCATAAGAGCGAAGGCTCCGTTCGGAACCGAGTATGCTTCTGTTTGGAGAACCGAAGCAATCGGTAGGAAGGAGCCTTCGATGATCCTTATTGGATGTGATTTTCACCCTAGT
Organism: uncultured Acidobacteriota bacterium; assembly: GCA_963781995.1. GTDB lineage: Bacteria > Acidobacteriota > Terriglobia > Acidiferrales > UBA7541 > Acidiferrum. The sequence goes on from CAWAHR010000001.1 coordinate 883,580, forward strand.
TGGCAACAGGTTTGTTGGTTGAACATGGCCAGTGGAGAGACGAACAACGAAAAGCTGGTGCACTCCTCGGGAGACGCCGAAAGATTTTACCGGCGTCTTACGGTCCCGGTGCGTGTGGGCATCGAGGCCACTGGCAACTGCCAGTGGTTTTTGGAGTTGCTCGGCAAGTTGGGACACGAAGTGTGGGTTGGCGATGCGGCGAAAATTCGCGCGTGCGATCCACGGCAGCAGAAGCACGACCCGCGGGACGCGCGACTGTTGTTGCAGTTACTGGTGGAAAATCGGTTTCCGCGGATCTGGACGCCTTCCAGCGAGGAGAAGGATCTGCGGCAGTTGCTCCTGCACCGCTACAAGCTGGTGCGCATGCGCGTGCAGGTGAAGAACGAGTTGCAGCACCTGGCGATGAACAAAGGCATCACCAAAGGGCGGAGGTTGTGGAGCGCCGCAGGAGAGAAAGTGCTCTGTGAGTTGCCGCTCGCGCCTTGGGCCAGCCGGCGGCGAGAAGACCTGTTTAAGTTAAGAAGCATGTTGAACGAGCAGGTCGCTGCGCTGGACGAAGCGGTGAAGAACGTCGCCGAAGAAAATGAACGAGCGCGCTTGCTGATGACCCAGCCGGGCGTGGGGCCGATCACCTCGATGGCCTTTGTGCTGACCATGGGCGACGTCTCGCGCTTTCCCCGCGGCAAGCAGGTGGCCAGTTATCTGGGGCTGATTCCGCGGGAGTACAGTTCGGGCGGGCATCAGCGCTTCGGATCGATCAGCAAGCAGGGCAACCGCTTCATGCGCATGCTGCTGGTGGAAGCGGCGCAGTGCGTGGTGCGGTATGACGAAGGATTTCGCAACGAGTATTTACACCGCTGCCACACCAAGCCGCGAGGAGTGGCCAAAGTGGCGGCGGCCAGGAAATTGGCCGTGCGACTCTACTGGATGCTGAGAACCAATACCGCATATCCAGAGATCGCTCGCGTCGGGAGCAGCTCACGAGTGGCCCTGGATGGCGCAAGCTAGCCCGGAGGGTTGATTGGGCGCTCCCGTCCCGGTGAGAGCCGGGATTCGGATAGAAGAATCATGGCCGATGGTTAGGTCGTATCGATGGTTGGCGGAGCGATCCGCAGTAAGCTGATTCACCGTATGAGTTACAGAGCTTCGGTTCTCCACCAACTCTGGACGAAACGCGGTGAGAAAAACACTGCACCGGAGTTTTGTGTCTTGACAACGCCTTCGCTCTTATCGAGGGCCACTCTCACTTTTGACCGGCGGCGCGGTGGCGCACGCTTCGCGCGTTATACCTTTCCGCTGGGTACGCTTGGGCGGAACGAAACTGCCGCCGCCCCGATGCCGAACCTGTCCAGGGGCGGAATCCCTTAGGACTTCGCTTTCTTCGAAGGTTTCGACTTGCCGGAACGGTTGAGGGCGGCCGCTTGGCGAACGAGCACCTTGAAGGCGGACACGTCCACTTCTTCTCCCTCGTGGATGTCGATCGCGCGGCGCGTGTTTCCGTCGAGACTCGAGTTGAAGAGCCGGGCCGGATCCTTCAGCGACGCACCCTTGGCGAAGGTAAGCTTCACGACCTTCTTGTAGGATTCGCCGGTGCAGAGGATGCCGCCGTGCGACCAAACCGGAGTGCCCATCCACTTCCACTCCTCGACGACGTCCGGGTCTGCTTCCTTGATGAGCTTGCGCATTCGGCTGAGGGTTTCCCCGCGCCAGTCCCGGAGTTCGGCGATTCGTTTCGAGATGAGCTCCGATGCCTGCTGGCCTTGGCTCGCGCCCGACTTTTTCATGTGCTCATCCTGGAAGTTCCAGATATACAGAAATTTCCGATTTGACGCCTGGCTCACGCAGTCTAATGTTCCTGCTACCCGCGACGCAATAAATTTGTGACTAGAGCCGTCTCCCCATCGAGACTGCTGGCGGGAGGCGCATTCAACTCTTAAAAACCTCTAGGGTGGTCTTCGCTTTCGGTCTGAGGTTGTGAAATAACCTCAACTCGAGAATGAACCCGAGAGCATTTCTCAATTGGAGGCCCTACGAGCAAGCATTCGGGTTTAGGTATAGATTGTGTATCACCCCCAAAATCCCCAAAAAGTTTGGCAAGCGGATTTTTCCACAGCTTCTAATCGAAAGGGCCACCCGTTCACAAGACATAGGTTCTGATGCGTTGACGTACCGGATCAGATATAGTGCCTCGGGGTGGTTTTACCGGAACACGCGGTCTTCCTTTTGACGAGGGATTCAGGAGCACAGCATGGACAACAACGCATTAGAGCTTCAGATCAAAACTATTTTGGAGCTGGATCAACAAGAGTTTGAGCGGCAACTTGTTGGGGTGGTTTCGCAAGACGAGGACTTTCTTAAGGGCCTCGGACTGCCGGCGACGATCCCGGCGCAGCCCATTGGTCAAATGTTTGCATCGTTGCCTTGGCCAGAGCGATTGAAGCGCGTGGAATTGGCCCTGGAAGCCGCGTGGCAAAAAAACAAGGACCGGTTATACGAGATTGTCTGCGTAAAGTTCGAATACTGTAAGCAGAAGGGGGCTGGGGAGATCCGATTACTGTGTGGACTGGCCTCGGCGCTTATGGGCAAGGGAATTATCTTGGCAGCGTTTCCGAAGCTGTGGCCCCTTCCGCTCGTGATTGTCTATCTCTATAAGAACGGGTTCTTTGACCGGCTATGCAAATGCGATGAAAAGAAATAAGCGGCGCGCGGCCAGAGTTACCACCTCCGATCCATGAAAATCCACAAACTGTATAAAAGTGAGCAGTACGCGCGCATGACAATCTCTAGGCTGCAAGGTCAGTGGTTCCTACTGGAATTTCAGGGTTCATTGCGAAACGCGTGCTGACGGACGACGACCCTCTGAAGGCATAAGGATGGAGGAAAACGATGTTTCACTTGCTCTGGTACGTTCTTATCGGGCTAATTGCGGGCGTCATCGCCAAATCGGTGATGCACGTGCACATGACGATTTTCTGGACGGTCGTGCTCGGCATCATCGGATCGATCATCGGCGGCGGGGTGGCGCACATGTTTTCGCGCCCGACAAATGAACGATATCATCCCGCCGGCCTGATCTTATCGACGCTGGGAGCGATTCTGGTTCTCTTCGTCTGCTATAAGCTGAATATCCATTTTCCTGTGGTCTAACCCGACAGCAGCGCGCTTGATCAATCGTAAGCCAACCAAGTTTCTTGGTTAAGGTGCGAGGTTTAGTTTACGCAGCAGCGCGATGTAGCGGGGATTGTTGTGGAGCGGGTCGAGGATGGGGGAGCGCGTGAAGTTGGGGAGCAGATCGTCCTCATGCTCAGCGGATTTTTCCAGCCAGGCGATGGCCTTGTCCTGATCGCCGATTTGCGTCCAGGCAGAGGCCTGGAGCATGCGTTCGGTATAACTTTCTCCCAAAGTTTGTGAGCGCGCGTGAGCCGCTTCTATGATTCCATGCCAGTATTCATTCTTTCCCGGATTTGGCGGCATCTTGCTGAGTTCCGGGATCAAAAGGATGGCCGCCTGGCGGGCTTCATCGAATTGACCTTGAATCTGGTAAAACTCGTAAAGGCGCGCGTGGGTGACAATGAAGTTGGGCTCCATGGCCAGCGTGCGATCGAGCTGGGCCTTGGCTTCCGGGTAGCGCCTGGCCATGGTCAAGGCACCGCCGTAGTTGGCATTGATGACCAGCGAGGCGGGATCAAGAGTGAGAGCGAGCCGGAGTTCGCGGATGGCCTCGTCAAATCGCATTTGAGGGACGAGGACGGAATAGCTGTAGAAATAATGGCTGGAGGCATCCTTGGGATCGAGGCGCAAAGCCTGTTGAAACTCGCGGTCGGCGCCGGCCCAGTCGCGGTGCGCGGCAAAAACGAAACCCATCGCGGCATGCGCGGCGCCCAGGTCGGGTGCGAGTTCCAGGGCGCGCTTGGCGGCGGCCTCGGCGAGAGGCTCTGACTGCCTGGATTCCATGGCGTGATATCCGCTGGCGACTTCGTAGGCATTTGCCAAACCCGCGTATGCCAATGCGTAGTTTGGATCAAGGGCGATGGCCTGCTGGAAGCTTTCGATGCTGCGAGCGAGGTTTTCCCTGGTGCGCTGGTTCCAATAGAAGCGTCCTTTTAGGTACAACTGATAGGCTTCGGAATTGGTGGTGGTGCCCAGGGACATCATTTCTTTTTCCTGGTGAGTCACCTGGGTGCGAAGCTTGCCGGAGAGATCGCTGACGATGTCGTTTTGCAGCGCGGCGACATCGGAAATTTTGCGCGTGTAGCGCTGGCCCCACATTTGGCTGCCATCGGAAACATTGAGGAGATCGGTTTCCACGGCGAGTTCATCGCCGCGGCGGGTGATGCGGCCGGTCAGAACGCCCTGAACTTCCAGGTCTTTACCGATTTTTTGGGGATCGTCTTCCTTGTTCTTGAAGCGAAACACGGTGCTGCGAGAAAGAACGCGTAGCTCCGGAAGTTGCGCCAGGCGATTGATGATGTCTTCGGTCAGCCCATCGCTTAAATACTCACCATCGGGATTTCCCGTGGCATTCACGAAGGGCAGCACCGCCACAGAGCGCACCACGTTTCCGCCGCGCCCGCGAGCTAACCACCAACCACCAACCGCCAGGAGCAGCACCAAAGCGGAAAGGGCCGGAATCAGCCACTTTGGCTTGCCTTTCGGGTGAGCCGCGGTTTGTTCCGCCGCGGTGACGGCCGCGGTCTTGCCGGAGGCGGTATCGCGCTGCAGGCGTTTCAGATCGCCGCGCATTTCCGCCGCGGTCTGGTAGCGGAGATCGCGGTCTTTTTCGAGCGATTTGCTGATGATGCGATCCAAATCCGGAGGCATTTCGGGATTCAGGCGTTGGGGCGGCAAGGCGGCGCGGTTCAGGAGACCTTCAAAGATGACTGCGGTGGTTTCTCCGCGGAATGGTTGCGTGCCGGTGCACATTTCGTAGAGCACCACGCCAAAACTGAAGAGATCGCTGCGGCCATCGAGTTCCTTGCCGCGAGCTTGTTCGGGAGACATGTAGGCGACGGTGCCGAGCGCGGTGCCGGGGCTGGTGAGATGGTCGGCCTCGGCGCCCAGAGTTGCGCCATGATCGTGCGCGGCGGTGGCGCTGCCGGGATTTTCGAGTTTGGCGAGGCCGAAATCGAGAATTTTGGCGTGGCCGCGGCGGGTGATGAATATGTTGGCGGGCTTGATGTCACGATGAACGATGCCCTGGGTGTGGGCGGCGTCGAGGGCGTCGGCAATTTCCGTGGAAAGTGTGAGCGAAGTTTCGAGATCGAGAGGGCGGCCCTGGATGGCGTGCTTCAAAGTTTGGCCGTCGAGATATTCCATGGCGATGAACGGCTGGCCCTGGGCTTCGCCCACTTCGTAGATGGTGCAGATATTCGGATGATTGAGGGCCGAGGCGGCGCGGGCTTCGCGGCGGAAGCGTTCGAGGGCTTGCGGGTCGTTGGCGAGTTGGGGAGGAAGAAATTTGAGCGCTACGTGGCGGCCCAGGGTGGTGTCTTCGGCTTCGTAGACTATGCCCATGCCCCCGCCGCCAAGTTTGCCGACGATGCGGTAATGGGAGAATTCCTGACCGATCATGATTTGGTCGGATTCAACATTTCTGAAGAGTGCAGTAATCGTAGGCTAGGAGACGCGAGGCGTCAAGAAGGCGCCGGGGCGGATGTGTTGCTTGCTGGAGCGGAAGAGAAGAGGAAGAATAACTGGGCGTACAGGCTGAATCCCATGTTACGAGCGGTTAGGAGGTGCGGGAGAGTAGGGAGGCGACTTCAATGATGGGGTTGGGGAGCTGGCGCATGGCGCGGACGAAGGCTTCGATGAGACGGGGATCGAATTGCGTGCCGGCGCAGCGCTCGAGTTCGGAGAGGGCCTGTTCGGCGGTGCGGCCTTTTTTGTAGCTGCGGTCGCTGGTGATGGTGTCGTAAGAATCGGCGATGGTGATGATGCGCGCGCCGAGAGGAATCGTCTCGCCGGTGAGGGCTTGGGGATAGCCGGAGCCGTCGAAAAATTCGTGATGGTGCAGGACCATGCGGCGAATGCGTTCGAGCGGAACGAGCGTCTCGAGAAGTTTGCCGCCAAAGGTGACGTGGGTCTTCATGGTATCCCACTCTTCGGGGTTGAGCGGGCCGCTCTTGTTGAGAATGGTTTCGGGGATGCCGACCTTGCCAACGTCGTGAAGAACGGCGCCGAGGCGGATCTCCTCGACTTCCAGGTCGCTCATGGAAAGGGCCTCGGCGAGCAGGGCGGCGTAGGCGGAAACTTTTTGCGAATGGCCCTGGGTGTATTGATCCTTGGCGTCGATGGCGTAGGCGAGGGAAGTGACGGTGTCGAGAATGGATTGCGGAAGGGCGCGCGGGCCGTCCGGCGGAGGCTCCTGCGTAATTTCGGTGCAGGGGAGGGAATCGGTGAACTGGCGGAGGCGCAGGTAGATTTCCTCGAACGCATCGGGCCCGGTGGTGAAGAGGCGCTTGAGAGTGACGCCGAGATACGCTTCGAGGACGTCGCGCTTCCAGCGGCGGGCTTCGTTGGGGTCGACGTGATCGGCGGTGGAGACGGTGTTGCCGCCCTGATGCTTGGAGAGATACATGGAGGCGTCGGCGACCTGGATGAGTTCCTGCGGCGAAGCGCCGTGAAGCGGATAGCAGGCGATACCAAAGCTAGCGCTGATATTTTTTTCGCGGAGCAGCGGATCGGCGGCGACCCAGCCGCGGAGTTTGGAGGAGAGCTGGCGGGCCTGCTCCATGGTGGTTTCCGGCATGAGGATGACGAATTCGTCGCCGCCATAGCGCGCGACGACATCGGAGCGGCGGCAATTGGTTTCGAGGATCTGGCCGACGCGCTGGAGAACGAGGTCGCCTTCGAGGTGGCCGTAGAAATCGTTGACGAATTTGAAGCGGTCGAGGTCCATAAGCACGAGGGCGAAGGCGCGGCCGGCGCGGGATGAGCGCTTCCATTCGGAAGAGAGAGCTTCCATGAAAAAGCGATGGGTCTTTACGCCGGTGAGGCCGTCGGTGATGGCCTGCTCCTGCGCTTTCTGGAAGGTGAGGGCGTTGTGGAGAGCGCCGGAAATGAGGTCGGCGAGGGTGCGGAGGAGGAGCGATTCTTCCTCGGAGAAATCGACGAGATGCAGGGTTTCGACGTACAGGACGCCGTGGAGATGGTCGGCGTAAAAAATCGGGAGGCCCATGGCGGCGGAGGATTCGGGAAGCACGGGTTTGGCACCCTGCGCGTTGTTGGGCAGGGCGCGGAAGGTGGCGGTCTTGCCGGTGCGCGCAACCTGGCCGATGAGGCCGGCTTCAAGAGGCAGGTGTCGCCCCAGCGCGCCGCGGCGTGCGCCGCTTTCCGCCTGGATGACCAGTTCGCGTGTGGTGTAGTCGAGCAGGGCAATGCCGATGTGATCGTACTGAAGGCCGGCTTCAAGCTGCTCGATGATTTTGGTGAGGACTTCGTCGGGATTCAGGGTGGCAATGGCGTCGCGGGAAATCAGGTTGAGCAGGCTGAGGTGCCGCGCCTTAGTGCGCTCGTTCTGGAAGAGGCGGGCGTTTTCGATGGCGATGCTGGCTTCGCTGGCGAGGACGCGGAGGAGCTCGAGATGCCCTTCATCGAAAGCGCGGTCGTGCTCGGCGAAGATGCACAGGGCGCCGATGGCCTGGTCGTAGGCGACGAGCGGGACGCCGCAGAAGGAACCCGCGGTGCGTATGGGCTCGATGCCCAGCTTGCGGATTTCGGTAACGTAATTTTCGCGGATGAGGACCGGCTGGCGGGTGCGGATGATGTATTCGGTGAGGTGATTTCCGGCGGGGCGCGAGCGCATGGGCATGCGTTCGCCGCCAATCATTTCGAGATCGAAATTGATGGCGTCGCGGACCGGGTCCGGGGAAGCGATGTAGAGATTTTCGACGTCGAAGAGGCGGCGGAGTTCTTCCCAGATTTTGCGGAGGAGATCTTCCTTGTTGAGGGTGGAGCTGAGTGCGCGGCCGATTTCGTTGAGGACGTGGAGCTCTTCCGAGCGGCGGGAAGTCTGCTGGATTAAAAAACTGTTTTCGACGGCCATGCCGATCTGGTGGCCGAGGGCGAGGAGGAGGCGGAGTTCGGCGGGAGTGAAGCGGCGGCTGTCCGGAGTGCCGAGAAGCAGGAGGCCGAAGGCTTGCTCCTTGGCTTGCAGGCTGATGACCACGACGCTGCGGAGGCCTTGCTGCAGGGCGAGTTCGCGGAAGCGGCGCAGGGGCTCGTCGTTTTCGAGGGCGGTGAGATTGTCGTCGCGCAGATCGCGGAAGCCGAGCAAGCCGCCGAGACGGGAGACCAGGCCGACAAGATAATCGTCGAGGCCTTCGCTTTGGGTGGCGCGGCAAAATTCGTCGGGGATGCCGGCGGAGACCACGGAGGTGGGGCCGGAGGTGTCGCCATGGTGCAGGAAGAGCGCGCCGGACGGAAGCCGGACGACACCGAGTACGCGGTCGAGTGCCTGCGCGAGCATGCGCTGGATTTCGCCGCCGACGAAGCTGGAGGTGGCGAGATTGAGGTTCGAAAGGGCCAACATGTTGCGCTCGACGCGGCGCTTTTCCTCTTCGTAGACGGCCATAACCAGAAGCATGCAGACGAAAGCGATGGGTAGCGCGGAGATGGCCAGGTTGGTATCACCAAGGAATTTCCGCGCGGATTGCATAAGGAAGAACGCCAAAAAAACGAGGCCCCAAGCGGCAAAGGCGATGCCGAGGAGGCGATCCACGAGGGTTTCGTGGTGGCGGCTTTCGTGCCAGAAGAGGTAGCCGACAGCGACGTAGATGAGCGCGGCGGGAACGTAGGAAGACACGGGCAGGAAGTTCAAGGCGTTGGCGGCGGACCAGACGGCGAGAAGTGCGGCGGCGCCGATGGCGGGTTTGATCCACAGTTCACGATGGGTGTAGCGCTGCGCGCCGAGGAAAAAAGCAATGGCCGCGAAACCGAAAAGCGCGTGATTCAGGGAGGTGAGAACGACATTGGAGCCGAGCCAGGGAGAGAGCGCCGGGAAGAGATAGTGGAGAGCGTAAAGGGCCCAGCCGGCGGTCCAGAAGAGAAGATAGTTCTGGCGTTTGAGCGAGAAAATGTAGGAGAAGAACACACCCACGAGGAGTGTTCCGAGAAGCAAGCCGAGAGCGATGACGCTTTGAGGCATTGGGCCGGATCGTGTCGTTCCGTGGGCGCAAGGGATGGAGAAGCGACGAGAGGAAGAAGCGGGCGGCCACTCGCGCGAACAATTAATTGTTCGTGAGAGTTACGCGCACCCGACAACCTCGACGTGTCACCCCAAACCGCACAGAAAACGAATCACTTAGGATTATGAGGCAGGGGAAAAACAGGGGGCAAGACTACGGAAGTACTGGTAGCGAAAAAGATAGTAGGGAGGGGGACACGGGGGAAGGGCCGGGGAGGAGGCTGAGAGCGTGGGCCGTTTTCGTTCAGACGCGTTATCAGGACTTACCTTGTGTCGCAGCCAGTTTAGCCGCGGCAGTGAACCACCCTTCCAACTCGGAAACGAAACGAAATGTCTTGGAGCTTATCTGCCCGGGAATCGTGGCCCAGAAGACGGTTGCGGTATTCGAGTCGCTGTCAATACACAGGCGGTCTTCCGCATCCGCCGTCGGTCTTCTTAACCAGAGAACGGTTCCGTTATCCGTCTCTTCCACGTCAACGAAGCCCTGCTTGCGAGCGGCGACTTGGAACTCGGTGAGCTTTTCCATAGTGACTTCAGTTTACTCGCATTCGAGGGGCGCTGCCGGTTATGTTTCAGGAGGTTTCGGGCAAGCTACATAGGAGCATTACGAATCATCCGGGATTGCTTCAACGGTGAGCTGGGCGTTGGATTTTTCCTTGCAGCTTGAATCGCGCTACAATCGCTCCTGTATCCAGCATACTTTGATTGTCTGCAGGGTCGCCGCGCTGGTACGAGCAGGAGTTTTACCATGCCTCAAGACATTGCCGCTGGGCAGATCAACATCGCCGATTGGGTCACCGGCCTCGCCGCCATTCCGGAAAAGGAGTTTACCCTCAAGACCGTCCAGGACTACGTCATCCACCATCCCGTGCAGCCCGCGAGCCTGGAGCGCTACATTTTCTTCTCGAAAGGCAGCTACACGCGCAATCTGATTTTCAAAAATGCCCTGTTCGAGTGCATGACACTGTGTTGGGAAGTTGGCCAACACAGCCGCATCCATAACCATCGCGATCAGAACTGCTGGATGTCCGCTCCCATCGGCCGGCTGCACATTCGCAACTACCGGGTCGAAAAGCTCGATCCCGCCACCGGCGACTGCAAAATTACCCCCACCGATATTTATCAGCTGGATGGTTCCCATCCGACTTTTGTTAATCCGATGGAACCGGTGCACGAGGTGATGAATCTGGCGGAATTTAACCAACGCGCCGTCAGCATCCATATCTACTCCAAACCCTTCGACAGCTGTGAAGTGTATTACCGCGACAACAATAAGTACGCGGACGTGCCGCTTTTCTTCACCAGCGAATACGGCAAGCTCAATCCCGCGGAAAAGCTGCTTTAGAGTTTCCCGCCGTTGGCTCATCTGTACTTACAGCCTTTGGTCACCGCGTCCGCCATCTCGGTGTCACACGGCGAGTGCGTGTGCATCAAACGAGGTAAGGGATGTGAGGAGCGAAGAATGGGCGATAACTTGAATCCAGAGGGGCAACGCGTTTTGGGAATTCCGGCGGACGATCCGGCGCGGGAGCTTGCGGTTGTGCGGCCGGAGACGGATCCGAAGATTCGGCACATTGGAGTCGTGGGAGATACCTACACGATTCTTCTGACGGGCAAGGAAACGGCTGGGCGGTATTGCCTGATTGATATGTACGTTCCCCCCGGGGGAGGGCCGCCGCCGCACCGTCATGATTTCGAGGAAACTTTCAGCCTGCTGGAAGGGGAACTGGAATTTGTGTTTCGCGGCTCGAAGTTGGTTGCGCGAGCGGGGGAGACGATTCATGTGCCGGCAAACGCTCCGCACCAGTTCCACAATTCGTCGGCGCGGCCGGCAAGGATGCTTTGCATCTGCTCGCCAGCTGGCCAGGAGGAATTCTTCCTGGAGATCGGTGTGCCGGTCGCAACCCGTACGACGCCTCCGCCGGAGCTGGATGCAGCCGCGCAAGCCGAGTTCCGGGCGAAGGCTGGCGCCCTTGCTCCGAAATATCGGACCGAGTTTTTGCACCACGCCTAAGCACCCCTATCGCATCGCGCAACCATTTTCGGTCGACATTCCCTAATCCGAGCAAGTTTGGCCGCACAAGAGCTCCACAAATGCCAGTGTCAGATAGCTGCGTTAATCGGAGACCGACTTACTGCTCGGATCGGGGGTTGGTTGGACGGGCTGCGGGAGGTTCCGGTAGACTGGACGTTTCGGAAGAGAGAGTGAGACGCTAGCAATCATGACAGACGCAGGGAAAACACAGGCGGGGGGCGTGCGGGTGCGGTTTGCGCCTTCGCCGACGGGATATTTGCATGTGGGAGGGGCGCGGACAGCGCTGTTTAACTGGCTGTTTGCGCGCAAAGAACGCGGAGTGATGATCCTGCGAATTGAGGATACCGACGCGGAGCGCAACAAGCCGGAGCTGGTGAATGGAATTATCGAAGGGTTGAAATGGCTGGGCGTGGATTGGGATGAAGGGCCGTTTTACCAGTCGCAGCGGACGGAGTTTTACCGCGAGATGGGAAAGAAAGTGCTGGCGAGCGGCAACGCGTTTTTGTGCTACTGCCCGCCGGAGAAATATGTGGGCGGGGATCACGCTGAAGCGGGCGCCGAGGGCGCCAAGGTGCGGCGAATAGTGCGCTGCACTTGCCGCGACGGAAAGCCATCGACGCCGGGGACCAAGCCGGCGGTGCGCTTCAAGGTGCCGGTGGGCGGCACGACGAAGTTTTTCGACGCGGTGTTTGGCGAGCGGGAATTTTCGAACGACGAGATCGAGGATTTCGTGCTGCTGCGCTCCGGGAAAGAGGGCGAGGAGTTTGGGCAGGCGATGTATCAGATGAGCGTGGTGGCGGACGACATTGATATGCGGATCACGCACGTGATTCGCGGGGCCGACCACATATCGAATACGCCGAAACAGGTGCTGCTGTACCGGGCGCTGGGAACGGAGCCCCCGATTTTCGCGCATGTGCCGCTGATTCTGGGGCCGGATAAATCTCGGTTGTCGAAGCGGCATGGGGCGACGGACGTGAACATGTACCGGCGGGAGGGATTTTTGCCGGAGGCGTTCCGGAATTTCCTGGCGCTGCTGGGATGGTCTCCCGGCGGGGATGAGGAGTATTTGCGGACGGCGGAGCTGCTGCAAAAGTTTTCGCTGGAGGGCGTGAGCCGGACGAACGGGGTGTTTGACCGTGCGAAGCTGGAGTGGTTCAACACGCAGTATCTGCAGAAGCTGCCGGTCGAGGATTTGCTGCCGGAAGTAGAGGCGCAGTTGAAGCAGGACGGATTGTGGAAAGAAGAGTGGGCGGCGGGCGCGGGGCACCAGTGGTTTGCGAAGACCGTGGACTTGCTGCGGCCGCGAATCCGGCTGTTGCCGGATTTTTCCAGCTGGTCGCGGGCGTTTTTCAGCGACGAGTTTGCGATTGATCCGGCGGCGAAAGCGAAATTCTGGAAGGATGAGAAGGTGCCGGGGTTGCTTACGAAATTGGCGGAGGCGCTGGCGGCGTTGCCGGAGTGGAATCACGATGCATGCGACCACGCGTCACGCCGGGTGGCGGAAGAGGGCGGCGTGAAGGCGGGATTGCTGATCAATGCGACGCGCGTGGCAATTGTGGGGCAGGCGGTGGCGCCGCCGCTGTTCGATACAATGGTGGCGCTGGGGCAAGAGCGCGTGGTGCGGCGGCTGCGGGAAGCGTTGAAAGAGTGGAAGTAGCAGGGGAATGTTGAAAGTACACGGCTAGGCCAATCGAGAGATGGTTCCTTCTTACCAATTAGGGAGGTTTCATGGTCAGCCCTCAGGCCGTCGATAAAGTCGAGATTCAGGTCATCGTCGACAATGCCACCGACAGCCTTTCCACTGCTCCGGCGCACGCCGAGTCGGAGTTCGCCTACCTGGCGCGAAGCGGCATGCGGGAGCTGGCGGGCGACAGCTTATGTTGCGCCTGTCATGGTCTCTCGTACTTGATAACCGCACATCGCGGCGACATTCGCCATAGCGTTCTTTTCGATAGCGGACCAGAGGAATACGCGTTCGAACGTAACTGCACACGTCTGGGTGTGAACGTGGGTGCGGTGGAGAGTATCGTCCTCTCCCATGGGCATTGGGATCATGGAGGCGGGATGCTGAAGGCCATAGACCTGATCCGCGCCAAAAACGGGAACCGGCCGATTCCCTATTATGCCCATCCGGAGATGTTCCGTTCGCGTGCCCGCAAATTGCCTAATGGAGAGATGCTGCCATCGAGAGATGTTCCCAGCATCGAGCTGTTGACCGGCCGGGGCGCGCGTGTGGTCAACACGCGAAACGCCGAGACGTTTCTTGACGGAATGTTCCACCTGAGCGGCGAAATTCCCCGTGTGACTCCGTTTGAACGGGGCCTCGCAGCGCACTACCAGCGCACCGAGGACGGGTTGGGCTGGACGCCCGATCCATGGCTCATCGACGAAAGATTCCTGTCGGTAAATGTCAGAGGCAAGGGGCTGCTGGTGTTCACAGCTTGCTCTCACGCCGGGGTGATAAACGTCCTGACTCATGCCCGAGCGTGCTTTCCCGATGTCCGGCTGTATGGTGTGGCGGGCGGCTTCCACCTTGCGGGGCCGAACGAGCCGCTCATCCGCGAAACCGTGGAGGCTATGAAGGGCTTTGGCCTCAGCGTGATCGCGGCAGGCCACTGCACCGGCTGGCGGGCGGTCACCGCACTGGCGAACGCGTTTGGCGATTCTGTTGTGGATCCTTCGGTGGTTGGGAAGCGCTACACATTCTGAGAACGGCCGCGCATGGGGATTGCGGGGCAGGCGGTGGCGCCGCCGCTGCTCGATACGATGGTGGTGCATCTGCCGGTTGATCCCGCAGTGTTTATCAGGAGTTCGCGGAAAAAATTCTTAAGATTGCGCAGCGTTCCATTCTGCACAGTGTTCCGAGGTAAAGAGCTTCGGGCATGTGTGCCGAATGAGGCAGCAATCCATGGCGGCTAGTTGCAGACTAGTGGCTGCCGCGCATCATGGAGCGGCGATTCTGAGTTTGGAGGATTACAACATGCAGATTTCAAATCGTTACCTCGCCCCGCTTTTTTTGACCGCTGCCCTGGCGGCGCCGCTGGCAGTGATGGCTGCTCCCGGGCCTCAAGAGGCCAACGTCCAGGTCCGAATCTACGATAGAGACCACAAGGATTATCACGAGTGGAATGACAACGAGAATCGCGCCTGGGATCGGTACCTTGCGGAGAACCACCATAAGACCTACGAATTCTCGAGGGCGAACGAGAAACAGCGGTCACAATACTGGAATTGGCGGCATTCCCATCCAGACAAGGACTAGCTAAGCCGCTCCAATAGACCAGGAAACACGCTCTGCGCAGTGGCAGGGGAGTGCGCCTTTCGGCAACAATTCAGCCGGAAGGCCTCTCTGTGTTGGAGGCGCTCCCCGCTACCGGCCGGCTTCCAAGACATGTTCTATAATGCGGGTCGAGCGACGAAGGCCGGGGAGTGACCAAAATTGAATAGATTCGGGACTGCGTCTAAGAGCACCGTATAAGAGTGAAGAAAAACGAACTCACGCCCAAACAAGTATCTTCTGTCGTGTGTCCTACGTGCGGAGCCGCCGCCGGGGAGACTTGTGTGCTGAATACAGGCGATCCTCGTTCGGCACCACATATCGAGAGGAAATTTGCGGCGATTGAGGCCGTCGAGAAGAAATGAATTCACGCCGGTGAACGGTGCTACTTCTTCGCAAGCTCGCCTTTGAAATGGCTCTCAACATCTTCCTGACTCAGCGGGTTCTTGGCTTTAGCTAATACGACCGAATAGACGACTTCATTCCGTTCCAGCTGGGCGGTGATAAATGCTCCGTCGTTCGGGAGTTCCTGGTACGTAAATTTCACTCTCCGGCCGTCTTCAAGATTCTTGAGCCACTCTTTCTCTTCCATGCGCGTAGTTCCTCTGGCGAGGTCCCTGTATGCCACAAGTATACGTCGTTCACTGTTTGGTGTGAGAAATTGTAGTCGCGGACTAGCCCGCCGCTAATCGCGCCAGCGGATTACGTGGAGCAGGCCGCAGTAGTCATCGGTCCACAGGATGGGCTGAGTTTGCGCGGGGAAGGGTTCGGAGTGTTGGAGGATTTCCGGGCGGGAGAGTGGAGCGGGATCACGGGAGAGCAGGAGCCAGTCGGATTGCGAGAAGGGGCCGGTGGGGAGCAGCGGATAGACGCGAATGGCGTGGAGGTGGAATTCGCGGGCTATGCCTGCTAGCACCGGGCGGAGATTTAGAGTTTGGTTGCTGATGTGGATGGCGATCACGGATTGCGGGGAGCGGAGATGCTGCCGGTAGACGGCGAAGGCCTCGCGAGTGAGGAGATGCATGGGAATGGCGTCGCTGGAAAAAGCGTCGAGGACCAGAACGTCAAATTTCTGGAAGTCACCTTGGCGGGCCTCCTGTTCTAGGGAGATGCGCGCGTCGCCGAGGACGACTTCAATGCGGCCGGGGGAATCGCGCAAATAGGAGAAGTAGGGATGATTGGCGCTGGACATTTTGTAGACGTCGGCGTTGATTTCGTAGAAACGGTAAATATCGCCAGGTTGCGCGAGGGCAGCGAGCGTGCCGACACCCATGCCAACGATGCCGACGCGCATGGGATGATGCTGCCAGTTGGTGATTATGAGGTTGGCGCCGCTTCCGGGGCCGTAGTAACCGGTGGCGAGGCGAGCGCGCTGGGGATCCTGATACTGGAAGCCGTGCAGGGTGTTGCCATAGCGCAGCGCGAGATAGCTTTCCTTTTCGGCGCTTAAGACCGACAAAACACCATAGAAATTTCTGGACGTGGCGACGACGTGATAGAGCGCGGCCTTTTGCGGAATCATCAAGCCGGCGGCCAGCAACGCCAGGGCGATTCTTGAGGCGGCGCGGACCAGGCTTGTTGCTGGAACGGCGCGCGGGCTGCGGCGCTCCAAGGCGTATTTGAAAATGGCGGCAAAGAGCAAGATTGCGGCGGCCGAAAAGCGGAGCGGCTGCGGCAAATGCGCGGCTTTGGGCCAGACCGGAGCGGCGACGGACGGCGCGAGCAGAACTACGCCGGCGAGAACGAAGAGGGCCAGCGAGGCGCGGCCGGTGTACCACCAGGACGAACGATCCTGGCCGGAGACAACCAAGATAACCGCGATGCAGCCCAGGACGCCGAGCGGATACTCCCAATAGTTGGGAAAGATGGCGGGAGCGATCAGGCTGACGACGATTCCACCGACAGCGCCGCCGGTGGCGATACAGAAATAGAAGAGGGTGAGGGATTCCTTACCCGGGCGGCTGAGGGCCGCTTCTCCGTGGCACACCATGCAACCCGTGAAGAGCGCGGCAGAATAGGCGGCGAGCTGCGTCAAGAAAGAATGTTGCGCGTTGGGAAGAGAGACGAGAGTGACGAAGCCAACCGTTACGACGAAGAGGGGGAAATAGATTTCGCGGCGAAACCAGCGGTCGCTTTCGAAGCAGAGGATGAAGGAGAGCAGATACAAACTCAATTCCAGAACCCAGAGGAAGGGGCTGACGGCGATGTCCTGGCTGATCAGGGTGGTGGAGGCGAGCAGGAGTACGGAAGCACAGGCGGCGAGAGCGATCCAGCCCAGGCGGAGCGTCCAAGGGACGCGCGGGGCGCGCACGGCTGAATCCTGGAGAGAAGATGGTCTCGGCGGAGCGGGGTCATTCGAGCGGACCGCGTTTCGTGCGCAGATAAAACAGCAAGCGAGAAATAGGCAATAGCCGGCGGCCCACGCCCAGCTTTGGGTGCTGACGTGGAAGTGCGGCTCGATCACGAAAGGATAAGAAAGAAGTCCCAGGAGCGAGCCCACGTTGGAGAGGGCGTAGAGACGATAGGGCGATTTTTTTGGCGCCGCGAGAGAAAACCAGTGCTGCAGCAGGGGACTGGTGGCCGAGAGCAAAGTGAAAGGCAGGCCGATGGCCAGGATGAGGTATTCGGCGATGGTCCAGGTGGGGTCGGCGCCGGAGGGAGGCCGCCAGTTGGGGCCGAGACCAATGGGCGTGGCGCGAAAAAAACTCAGAACGGCGAGAAGGACGACGGAAATTCCGAGAAGACCGCAATGAAGGATGACCTGACTGCGAACGGAAAGGCGGGTGGCGAGTCCGTGCGAGTAGCCGTAACCGACGAGGAAGAAAAGTTGGAAGACGAGGATGCAGACGGTCCACACAGCGGGCGCGCCGCCGAAAATGGGGAGAATTTGCTTGCCGAGAAGGAGCTGAACCTGGAAGAGCAAGAAGGCGCTGAGGAAGATGGCGATGGCGAAGGGAAATTGAACGGAACTGTTGGAATTGGTTGCCGATACCGTTGTTGCAGGCAAATCGAGCGAGGGATCTCGCGGTGGCAAGGCGGGATTTTCGACGAGGAGAGTCATGCAGTACCAGTGTAGTGGAGCGGGCGTCGCGGGCCCGAGGACACTCGGTTGCCGGTGTTCAAAGCACTATGCGCAACGTGAGTTATTTTGGAGAAAAAATTTCAGCGTTGGCGGGTTTGGCGGCGGAAGAGTTGGCGACGATGTTGAGGATGGCGTCGATTTCCTTGGTTACCGGCGGCAGGCAGATTTCGGTGCTGCAGGCCTGATAGCGGAGTTTTAGGGGAATGTGCTGGGCGCCGAGCGGGGCGCTGGGGAGCACAGTGAGCGGCAGGAGAATGGTGACGCTGCCGGTGTAGACGTTGAGCTGCTTGTTTTTGGAAAAGGTGAAGGTCTGCAGCGTGCCCTTGGGATATGCGATGGCGCCGAGTTTGAAGCCGGCGGGAATTTCGGCGCGAAGATCGGTGGGGATTAGGTAGTCTTCGGTGACTTGGCGCGCGTTGACGTGAAAGCCGGGGCGAATTTTCATGACGACGGCGACTTGCAAGGACATGCCGCGCGCGACCGGATCGTGAGAGGCGTAGGCCGCGGGAGTGACTACATCCTTGCCGGAAGGCGTTTGCGAGCTGAGCGAGGGCGAAAGAATGAGCGCGGCGGCGAGAAGGCCAGCCGAGAATGCGGAGAGCTGGCGGTTCACACGGTCACCTGTGCGCCAAGCTGCTGAGAGACGACGCGGCTCATGACCGCGTGGAGATCTTCGCCGGTTTTCTCAAGGACGAAGGCGTTGCGCGCATCGGACCAGGCAAGTTTGAAGCTGGTGGAGAGAGCGGAGATCCAGATTTCGCGGATGGGCGTGTTGGGAGAGATGACAAAGCGTGCGGGTTCGGGCTCTTCGAAGATGACTTCCAGCTTGCCGCTTTCGCCTTCCACGTCAAAGCCGTACTGATCGCCGAGGTTCAGCAAGCGCTTTTTTAGATCTTCGAAGGCGAGGTCGGCCTTTTTTTGGAAGTCATGTTCGGTGAGCATGCGCGAGCGCCTCGTTTAGAGCTGGGACTCGATGGCCTTGGTGAGCTCTTCTTCACTTTTCAGGCCCTGGAATTTGGAGACGATTTTTCCGTCACGAGAAATAAGGAAGCTGCTGGGATAGCCGAGGAGGCCGCCGAACTTGTCCGCGGCTTCGTCGGTGCCGAGGAGAATTGGATAGTTCATGGGGAGCTGCTGGCCGTTGACGTCGAAACGCTCCTTGGCGACAAAGGGAGCGACGACGGATTTGCCTTCGTCGTCCATGGCGACGCCGACGACGGTGAAACCCTTGGGGCCGTATTTGGTTTGCATGGCGATGAGCCAGGGAATTTCAATGCGGCAGGGATCGCACCAGGTGGCCCAGAAATTGACGAAAACGACTTTGCCCTTGAGGTCGGCGAGCGAGACATCTTTACCGTCGATGTCCTTGAGCTTAAGGTCGGGCTCGGGCTTGCCGGTGACTTGAGTATCGACGTGAGGATTGCCCCCGCCGGCGCTGGAAACGCGCGTGGCTTTGTCCGCGTAAATGGTGATGCCGATCAGGACCACGACGGTGATTATGATGAGAACGACTTTTTTCATGACGATTTATTCCATCCCATTACATCGAAAAACGGTTCAAGAAGGTTAGTTTACCCGAGAGCCAGGTCAACTTGTTGAAGAAGACCAGCCCGCCGACGAACAGCAACAGCACCCCGCTGAAGAGTTCCACGGCGTGGAGATACTTCCGGAAATTCTTGTAGAAACGCAGGAACTGGCCGAGGCCGACGGCGGTGAGGAGAAACGGAACCGCGAGGCCGGCGGAATAGACGGCCAGGAGGAGAATGCCGCGGGAAACGGTTTCGCTGGCGGCGGCGAGGGTGAGAACGGTGGCGAGGATGGGGCCGATGCAGGGCGTCCAGCCAAAGGCAAAAGCGAAGCCGAGGAGAAAGCCGCTGAGGATACCGGGCTTGGTGTCCTGATTGCGGAGATGAACATCGCGGTTGAGCCAGCGGGCCAACTGCGGTCCGAAGAAGCCAATTAGGGAGAGAGAAAAAAAGTGGCTGGCGCCAAGGCCGACGAAGAGCGGGCCATGATGTATAAGGGAGGCGCCGGCAAGGGCGACGAGAATTGCGCCGAGGATCAGGCCGGCGCGGATATTCATGCGCATCAGGGCGCCCAACAGGTGAAGGCCGAAGAGAATAATGAGCGCGCCGGCGATGGGCGCGAGCAAGGCGCGATTCTGGCGGAGAAATCCGCCGACGGCACTGGCCGACGCGCCGAAGCTGATGAACACGACGGAAAATCCGACCACGAAAGAGAGCGCGGAAGAAAAGAGGCCGGCTTTCGGTTGTTCGCCCTGGCGGAGCTGCTCGACGCCGATGCCGGAGAGCATGGAAATGTAGCCGGGAACGAGCGGCAGCACGCAAGGAGAGAGAAAGGAGATTAGCCCGGCTAGAAAAGCGCCCGCGAGGGAAACGTCGGTGACTGCGGTCATGATCTGGAGGCTCGTGGTTGAGGCATTTTAGATTTCGGCGCGCCGGGGACGTTTCTCTATGTTCCCCGTCTCTCTATTCTCGCACAAATGGTGGAACGGGATGTTTCCGAGCGGCGTGCATCCGGAACTCGTCTGGAGCAGGATGGGCCTGAGTCGCTCTGAAACCTCAGGGGCTGAAGCCCTCCGGCTTCTCGGCTTGTCCGGCACGACTGAAGTCGTGCCCTCCCTTCCTCTGTCGGCACGAATCAAATCGTGCCCTCCCGTGGCCCATCCACATTTTGCACATGCATGCGAGAACTCTCAGTTGAGTTAGACGCGGTAGTTGGTGTGACCGAGAGGGAGACGGGTTACCGGGACAGGTGGCGGTATCGGCTGGCAGGATGGCGTCCCGGAGTTGTGCGGGCACCTCGCAAGTCATTAAGAAGGGGAGAGTTGTTTGACGCGCGGATGGGTGGAACTTTGCTCTATTCGGACGGTGAGGCGGATGCCGGCGGGTGCGCATGGTTTGGACTCCGAACAAGGTGACGCTGCTGCGCGTGGCGGTAGGGTTTCTGGCGGTCAGCGCGTTTGGGCATGGGGCGTGGATGAACCTGCTGGGCGTGGTGCTGACGGTGGCGGCGATCGCGCTGGATGCACTCGATGGGCACCTGGCGCGCGCGAAGAAAATGGCCACGCCGGTGGGAGCGCAGCTGGACATTCTGGGCGACCGGATGATCGAGAACATGTTCTTCACGTACTTCGCGGTCGTCGGAATGGTGTCGCTGTGGCTGCCGATGTTATTTTTCGCGCGCGGGGCGGCGACGGACTTTCTGCGTGGGCTGGCGATGAAGGCGGGGTATTCGGGATGGGGCGCGAACGCGATGTTGCAGAGCGGTTGGGCGAAGGCGCTGGTGGGGTCGCGCTGGAGCCGGGGGTTGTATGCGGCGATGAAGTGCGCGTGCTTCTGCTATTTGGGATTGGAGCTGGCGCTGACGCGCGGGCCGGTGGCGTTGCTGGGGCCGGCGACGCTGGACATGCACGCCGCGATTCGCGCGGGCGCGCAAACGCTGGCGTGGATGACGGCAATTTTCTGTGTGGTGCGCGGGTTGCCGGTGCTGGTGGAAGGTTGGAGATTCCTGGCGAGCAATCTTGCGGCGAGGAACGCGGGCGAGGAAGCGCGGGGGGACGCGGGATGAGCGGGGCTGGAGAACCGGCGCGGCGCATTGCGGCATTCTTCGATATTGACGGGACGCTGGTGCCGGAGCCGTCGCTGGAGCGGCGGATGTTCCGGGAACTCCGGCGCGCGGGAGCGATTCCCTGGACGAATTACGCGCGCTGGGGAGCGGAGGCGGTGCGCATGCTGCCGGGGGGGCTGGAGGCGATTGCGCAGGGGAATAAGCGCTACCTGAGCGGATTGCGGGTGGAGCAGATTGTGGACGCGGTGGAAGCGATCACATTCTTTGAGGAAGGCGTGGGGCGAGTGGAATGGCACGCGCGGCGGGGGCACGAGATTGTGTTGGTGAGCGGGATGGTGAAGCCGGTGGCAAGGATGGTGGCGATGGCGCTGGAGTGTGAATTGGAAGCGCGGGGGCTGGAGAGGGAAGTGCTGGTGAGTGCCACGCGGATTGAAGAGCGCGCGGGATTTTTTACGGGAAGAGTGCTGGGCGAAGCGAATTTCGGGGAAGCGAAGAGGAGAGCGATCGCGAACGTGGCCCGCGCGATGCAGATGGATCTGCGGGAATCGCATGCGTACGGAAACACGCTGCGCGATCAGCCGATGCTGGATGCCGTGGGACACGCGCACGCCGTCAATCCCGGCAAGGAGCTTGCGAAGACGGCGAATTTGCGGGATTGGGCGATCTGGCATTGGCACATGGAGAAAAAGTTTGCTTCGGAGAATGCGCTGAAGGATAAAGTAAAACTCCAGATGATTGGAACACATCCATGAACGGAAAGCAGACACGGGAACGGCAATCGGAGATAGTGGTCGGAGCGTTGGCGGCGCCGGCCGAATATCAGGGGGAGGCGGCTTTTTTGGGAGCGACGCAGGGAATGGGCGAGGGGACGATGGCTTGGCTGCGGAGGGAATCCGCGGCGGCCTGGGCGGCTTGCGGCGCGTACGAATGGATGGCGTTCGGATATTTTGGCGTTTCGAGTGTGCTGATCGCGGTGTTCGCGGAACATCTGCGGCACCCGCTGCGGCTGCTGGGTGTGCGGGCGATGGTGGTTTGCATGGTGCTGATGTTGTGCCGGGTGCAGGCGCGATCCGCGGAGCTTGCACGAAAGGAAGGGGCGTCCTTCGCGGCGCGTTGGTGGCATTTCTGGCGGCACTGGTATCCGCACCTGTTCTTCCTGTTTTGTTTCGAAGAGCTGGCGCAACTGATGACCTTGATTACGCCGAACTGGCAGGACGCGAAGCTGATAGGATTCGACCATTGGCTGACGGGCGTGAATCCTTCGATCTGGCTGGAGCAGTTTGTGACGCCGGGGCGGAACGAGTTCATGCAGCTCGCGTACCTGACGTATTTTGTTTACCTGGTGGTGCTGGGCGGGATTTTGTATTACCGGCGCGAGTGGCACGCTTACTGGTCGGTGATGACGTACTCGATGGCGGGCTATTCGATCGGGTACCTGATCGCGATGTGTTTTCCGATTGAGAGCCCGTGGTTCGCGATGGCCAGGGAGTGGAAAGCGCCGCTTGTGGGTGGTCCGATCACCGCGACGATTAGCTTCATTGAGCATTATGGACGCGTGCGGGGGGCGGCGTTTCCTTCGGAGCATGTTGCGGGAGCAATTGCCGTGCTTTGGGGAGCGTGGCGATTCCGGCGCTGGCTGTTCTGGGTGATGGCGCCGCTGGTGTTCCTGATGTGCGTTTCGACCATTTGGGGGAGGTATCACTACATCGCGGATATTTTTGGGGGAATGGTCACCGGGACGCTGGGCTACGTGATTGGAAGTTGGGTGATGAAGCGCAAAGATGCAGTGACGACGGACAGCAGCGGACTCTCAGCGAAGAGATTATTCGAGCGAGGTTAGATCGGGTCGAGCGTTTAGAGGAGAGGCTTGCTCGAAACGGTAGGCGAGTTCGAGGAGCAGGGGTTCGTCGGTGATGCCGGCGAGGAATTGCAGGCCGAGGGGAAGCCCGGAGGGCGTGAGGCCGCAGGGAATGGAGATGGCAGGGAAGCCGCCGAGGTTGGCGGGGCGATTGAGGCGCAAGAGCAAGGCGCGGGTGAGGTGATCGGCGCTGCCGATGGAGATATTTTCTTCGCCGATGAGCGGGGCGGCGATGGGCGTGGTTGGGGTAACCATGGCATCCACTTCGTTTTCGAGCAGGGCGAGGTGAAACCCGGCGATGAATTTTTCGCGCAGATCGAGGGCTTTCAGGTAATCGAGCGCGGTAACCTTTTCGCCCATTTCTAGCCGCTCGCGAACGTCCGCGCCGTAATCCGAGGCGTGGCTGGGGTACCAGCCTGCTTGCTGGTGATAAAGGGTGGCTTCCGGCCAAGCGATGTGGTTCCCCGCCAATTCGGTTTCTTGCAGATAGGGCAGGGAGACTTCTTTCAACCTGGCTCCCAATTTTTTCAGCGTGCCCAGCGCGGCATCAAATCCTTGCCGCACTTCCGGGCTGAGAACATCCAGGAAAAAGTGTTTGGGAATGCCAATGCGCGGGCGGCGTCCGCGAGGTGAAGCCAGGCGAGCGACGTGAGGCCGCCTTTCATTTTTGCCGAACGTGGCGATCGCTTCGAAAATCAGGGCGACATCAGCGGCGTTGCGGGCCATTGGGCCCACAAAATCGAGGGTGGCAGAAAGAGGAATCGCGCCTTCCGTGCTGACGCGCCCCAGGCCGGGCTTGAACCCAACAACACCGCACAGCGACGCAGGAATGCGGAGGGAACCGCCGGTGTCCGTGCCGATGCTGCCATAACAAAGACCGGCGGCGAGCGCGGCCGCGGAGCCGCCGCTGGAGCCACCCGGGATGCGCCGGAGATCCCAGGGATTGCGCACCGGGCCGAAGTGGGGATTGTTGCTGGTGACGCCATAAGCAAATTCATGCAGGTTGGTTTTGCCGAGGAGGATGGCCCCGGCATTTTTCAGGGAGACGACGACCGCGGCATCGTGGAGGGGGAAAAAATCCTTGAGGATCGCGGAGCCGCCGGTGGTGCGGAGATCCCTGGTGTAGAGATTGTCCTTTAGAGAGATGGGAATCCCGTGAAGAGGGCCGAGGTCGCGGCTGGATTTGCGGCGGGCCTTGCTGCAAAGCGCGGCTTCGGCGTCCGCGGCGTCCTGGAGAGCCGCTTCGTAGTTGAGAGTGAGGTACGCATTGATGCGGGGATTGAGCTGCTCGATGCGATTCAGGAGAAATTGTGCGAGTTCGACCGGCGAAAGCTTGCGGCGGCGATAGAGTTTGCCGATTTCAGCGATCGAAGCGTAGGCGAGTTGCGCATCGAGGGGCATCAGTAGATCCGTTCCTGCCGGCGGAGATTCCCGAAAGTGCCGAGGTTGGCAAGGACTAGCGCGACACGAAACTGATTTTCATTGCGCACCGTGCCCAGATTGATGCGGCGATATTCGAGGGCGAGGCCGCAGCAGCCGCCATTGTAGCCGACCTGGACGAACTGGTTTTGCATGGTGCCGGTGTTGATGTCGTAGCTGATGCCGGTGGAAAGGTTGAGGCCCTTGCTGTTGATGTCGCCGTAGCCGAGCATGGCGCGGATCTGCTGGGAAAGCGGCTGGACGATGGGATCGCCCTGCAGGCGGAAATGCGCAACGGTAAAAAAGAATTCGCGGTAGGGCTTGAGCTTCAGGAGTGTGCCGATGGTGGTGAGTTTCTGGAGTTGCGGGTCGTACTCGAGGATCTGCTCGGCGTCGTAGTGCCCGCCGGGAGTGAGCTTGAGGTCGCTGACGATGGGCGACCAGTTGCGCGGGGTGGAGGCGAAAGCGAAAGCGGTGATGGAGTCCAGAGCTTCAAAAACGTTGCGTTGGCCGGGGACCAGCGCGCCGCCGAAAGTGGAATCAAAATAATGCTTTTGCACGATGCGCCAGGAGAGAAAGTCGACGGGTTGCTCGTCGCCTGATTTGACGTAGAGATGCTGCACGACGCCGTATTCAATTTCGTTGGTGTCGGTGAGCGTGGCGTTACTGTCAAAGCGGATGAAATCGGCGAAATCGTGGACGCCGGTGACGTAGCGATAGGTGGCCAAGGGCTCGATGGTGTGCTTATAGCGGCGATGGGTGCGTGGCCGGTCGAAAAATCGCTCGAGGGTGGCGGGGCGAAGTTCCAGCGCGAACTCGCCGGTGTTGCGGGTGATGGACTGGCCGGTGAGGGTGGATTGCGAATCGAGCGAGTCACCGTAGTAGGTGGTGCGGAACGCCGCCGAGGCGGTGAGACCGAACAGATCGCGGAAGTGCAAGGGGATGGTGACCTTGGGAGAAAATTCCGTGCGGGTGACAAAATTGGGGGTATCGAGAAACTGGTCTTCGCGATGAACCTCGCCCACGAAGGAATCGAAGGAGAAATAGACCGGTAAATTCTGCCAAGGCGCCCGTTCGACGGAGCCGAAGCGCGCTTCCGGCGCGCTGCGCAGGTAAACGCTGGTGGGGGGGCTGAGCTGGAGATAACTCCGGTCGCTGAGAGTGGCGATGTTGAAACTGTAGCCGTTGAAATTGTTGGTCAGGAACAGGGCGCTGCGGATTTCCGAATTGATGGCGTCGCCATAGGTGTCGGAAAAGGCCAGGCGGAAGGTGAGAGAAGAAAGTTCGTTGTAATCGGCCACGAATCGCCAGCCATGTTTCCAGAGCGACTGGACCTCCAAAGTTTGCTGGTGGCCGCCCTGGTTGATCGGCGGGCCGCTGGCTTGCGGGAGGCCGCGGTCGATTACGCCGAAATAGTCATAGCGAATAGTGGTGTTTTCGAAAGGGCGGGCGCGAACTTCGGCGCGCTGCGCGGTGCCGCGGCGGCTGTAATAGTCGAAGCCCAGGGTGGTGTCAAACCAGGTGCGGGGCGCCCAATAGAAGGCATCGCCGAAAACGAATCCCTTCTGGTTGCTGTTGCCGATGAGCGGCAAGAGGAATCCGGATTCGCGGATGCGTTCGCCGGCAGGAGCGGTGGCATAGGGCAACCAGATCAGCGGCACATGGTAAAGCCGGAAGTTGGAATAGACCAACGCGACGTGCCGCTGCAGGGTAATTTTGGCTTTGGGAGCATAAAACTGCCAGGTGGGTTGCGTGGGGTCGCAAATGGTGATCCAGGAGTGCTTGATCACATAAACGTTTTCGGAAAGGCGATCGACTTCCTGGGCCTGGAAGTAGAGTGGATTGCGGGAGACCAGCAGGCGGGGATTGGGGCGGCGCTCGAGTTTCAGGAAGCCGCGGACGTTTTTGAAGGTGCCGCGGCCGGAGGAGACATTGTAGACGGCTTCGTCGGCTTCGAGATGTTGGGTTTCAAAATCGAAGATGACGTGGCCGCGGGCGACGACTTGCGAAGTGGTGTCGTCGTATTCGACGTGATCCGCGCGAAGGCGCATGCCGGCGTAGGTAACGTCCACGTCGTCGTCGGCAATGTAGGTGCTGCCGACGCGGCGCTGCGGACCACGGGCGGTGATTTCGGCGGTGCCGCCGGTTTGCGGGGGTGCGGGAGCTTTCTGGGCGAATCCCGGCGCTGCCAGCAACACGCAGAGTGAAAGAAGCGTGCAAAGACGGAAGAATCGGCCCTGGGCGGGGATGGAGAGGAATAGGTTCACGCTGCGAATCGGTCCATGGAAATGAATGCTAGCCTAGCACGCGGTTTGCCGGAATTGTAGGAAAGGAGGCGATAAAAGGCGTCCGCGGGAGAAGTGGTGTAACAGTTCGCGAGAGATCCGCGTTTTGTTGCGCGCCCCTTGAGGGGTGAGGGTCTCCCCCGCTCCGGGGCGATTGCGCCGCGGCGATGAAAACCCTCAGGCCTAAAGGCCTGAGCTACAGGAGGTGCGTTAGGTGGCTACGTTTTTGGCGTGATGCGATTGATACCAGGCGTAGGTGCGTTCCAGGCCTTCTTCAAAAAGGATGGTGGGTTGGTAACCGAGAAATTCCTTGGCAAGTTGAATGTCCGCGAGAGAATCGCGGATGTCGCCTTCGCGAGCGGGTTCATATTTGGTTTCCAGGGATTTTCCGGAGGCCTTTTGCAGCAACTGCAAAACCTGGTTGAGAGAGATGGCATGTCCGGTGCCGATGTTAAAGGTCCTGCCGGAAGCGCTGGGGGCTTCACAGGCGAGAATGTTGGCCTGCACGGCATTTTCGACATAGGTGAAATCGCGGGTCTGCTCGCCGTCGCCATAGACGACCGGAGGCGTGGAATCGAGAAAAGCAGTGGAAAAACGGGAGAGGACCCCGGAGTAGGGAGAATCGGGGTCCTGGCGCGGGCCGAAGATGTTGAAGTAACGCAGGCAGACGTTTTCGAGGCCATAGCAGCGGCCGAAGGTCTGGGCGTAGAGTTCGCCGACATATTTGGAAACGCCGTAAGGAGAAATGGGAACCGGCTGCATCTCTTCGGTTTTGGGAAGAGTGGGGGTGTCTCCATAAACGGAAGAAGAGGCGGCGAAGACGACGCGTTTGACTTTGTTATCGCGCGCGGCGACCAAGACATTGAGGGTGCCGTCAACGTTGATGCGATTGGTGTCCACAGGATCCTTGACGGAGCGCGGCACGGAAGTGCGCGCGGCCAGGTGAATCACGAAATCGGCCTGGACCATGGCTTTCTGGACCACTTCGATGTCGGTGATGGAACCCTTCATGAAGGTGATCTTGCCGCGGATCTCCGCGAGGTTTTCTTCCTTGCCGGAGGACAAATCGTCGAGGACGACGACACCGTGGCCGCGGCGCACGAGTTCGTCAACCGTATTTGAGCCGATAAAACCGGCGCCGCCCGTAACCAGGTAGCGCATGCGTTCCGCCTCCTGCCGCAAAAGTCATCTTATTGTACGATGAGAGCGGTAGACGAGAACGCCGAAAATCAGGAGCGTCGCACAAACGGTATGGGGAAGAGGCTTTTAGTGGGGTTGTTGATTGTCTCCGGACTGGCGGCGGCTGGCATTTGGACATATCGGCGGTATGAGGCGACCAAGCCGAAGACTTTATTCCCCGGCGAATCCACAAACGTGGTTGTTCCGCGCGAGACGGCTCCCATCAGCGGAACGTCGGGGAGCAAGCTGGTGACGATTGCGCCGCCGGGAGTCAATTCGGCGAGCGGCGCGGTAGCGGGATTTCAGCCGCGGAGCGGGGAGACGCTGGACTTTACGGCGAATGTAACCAAGCTCGACAGCACGGTGGCCACGCTGAAAGTGCTTGTGGGCGAGCGCAGGAATCTTGCGGGGAGAAATGCGTGGCACTTGCAGGCGTTTGCGCACACCGAGAATCCCTACCGGATGGTATTCGAGCTGGATGACCAATTCGATTCCTACAGCGACGCGGCGAATCTGACCAGCTTGCAGTACGAAATGCACCTAAACGAGCGCGGGCAAAAGGTGGATACCGTGGAGCGGATGATGTCGTCGAGCCGCGAGCCTGCGCCGGCGGATGCGGTGGCGGCGCGGGTGTTGCCGGGGACGCGCGATCCGATTGGGATGTTGATGTATTTGCGGGGCATGGACTGGACGAAGACCGCGGAAGTGCGTTCGCCGGTGTTTGACGGGCACAAATTATATGACGTGCGTGCGGTGCTGGCGGGGAAGTCGCAGAAGGTCAGCGTGGCAGCGGGAAAGTACACCACAACGAAGATTGAGATTCATGTGCTGGACAATGGTGTGGAGATGAAGGACGCGCATTTCTGGTTGTACATTGCGGAAGGAGCGGAGCGCTTGCCGGTGTTGATGGAGGCGGTGCTGCCGATTGCGACGGCGCGGGTGGAATTGACTAAGGTGAAGTGATCGAGAAAGGCCGGGAGTTCGCGGCGAGAGATTTGTTGGGTGGCGGGGTGGAATGCGCTGAGCGGAAGTTGAGTTTCTCTTCGATGGGCTCAGGGTAAACCACACTCCGATGTGGGCGGACAGGAACTTCTAACAGAGGACGATTTTGGCGCGGTGGCGCATCACCCGGCGGGTGGCGTTGCGCGTGTCGATCACAAGCTTTGCGGCGTCCACGATGGCGGCGTAATCGTAACTGGAATGATCGGTGGCGATCAGGACGGCGTCGTACTTGTTGAGAGTATCCGGATTCAAGGGCACGGATTTCATGTTCGAGTAGTCGTAGTGGCGCATCTTGTGGAGCTGCGGGAAAAAGGGATCATTGTAATCGAAATCGGCGCCGCGCTTTTGCAGGATTTCCATAATCTTCAAGGTCGGGGATTCGCGCAAGTCGTCCACGTCTTTTTTGTAAGCCACGCCGAGAATGAGAAGCTTGGAGCCGCGCAAGCTCTTCTTGTGCATGTTCAAAGCTTCCGTGATGGAATCAACGACGTGGTACGGCATGGAGGTATTGATTTCGCCGGCCAGTTCGATGAAACGCGTGGAGAAATCATACTCGCGCGCCTTCCAGGAAAGATAGAAGGGGTCGACGGGGATGCAGTGCCCGCCGAGACCAGGCCCCGGATAAAACGGCATGAAACCGAAGGGCTTGGTGGAGGCGGCGTCGATGACTTCCCAGACGTCCACACCCATGCGCAGGCAGAGAAGTTTTAATTCGTTGACCAGGGCGATATTGACGCAGCGAAAAATGTTCTCCAGCAGCTTGGCCATTTCCGCGGCGCGAGTGGAGCTGACGGGCACGACCCGGGATACGACCTGCCCGTAAAGAGCGATGGCCGCGCGGCCGCTCGGGGGATTTATGCCGCCGACGACCTTGGGAATTTGCGCCAGGCCGAACTGCTTGTTGCCGGGGTCTTCGCGTTCAGGAGAAAACGCCAGGAAAAAATCCAACGGGACATTTTCGTTTTCCGGGCCGGATGCGATCGGGCAGCGGAGCCCGCCTTTTTCGAGAATGGGTAGGACGAGTTCCTCGGTGGTGCCGGGATACGTGGTGGATTCGAGAACCACCAGTTGGCCCTTCACGAGATTCGGCTGAATGGATTTCGCAGTGTTCTCGACATAGCTCAAGTCGGGTTCGCGATATTCGTTCAGTGGAGTTGGCACGCAGATGATGATGGCGTCCGCTTCCTTCAATTTGGAAAAGTCGGTAATTGCGTTGAAATGACGGCTATTCACGAACTGCTGGATTTTTGTTTGGGGGATGTGTTCGATATAAGATTTGCCGGCATTCAGCATGCGAACTTTTTCGGGATCGGTGTCGAAGCCGGTTACCTTGTGACCAGCTTCCGCGAAGCGCAGTGCGAGCGGAAGACCAACGTAGCCACATCCAATAATGGCGACTTTCAATTGAGCACCTTTGAAGTACTCGGGTCGTCTATCCGTAGCCATGTGGTGGAAGCAAGCTCCTAATCTATAAGAGGCAGTGAAGGCCCGGAGGTCGGAGGGCCAAACGCTCTTTTTAATATAACAGTTTCCGGGGCGTCTCCAGAATGAGTGAATGAAGATGTTGCGAATAATTCATGTGCCCAAGGGGACATGAGTTCACACACGGATTGCTATGCGAACATGGAGATAGGAAGATAAACCACGCTCAAAATCTTTGGATTGTTGGGCGTTGCGAGTTATTTGGAACGATGACCATTCTAATTATCCTTGCGCTCAGCCTTACGGTCGGGGTCCTGGTGGGACTTTTGGGCATCGGCGGCGGCGTGGCGCTGGTGCCGGCACTGGTCTACCTTTTGCATTACGACCAGCACCTGGCGCAGGGAACTTCACTATTCATTCTTTTGCCTCCGATTGGCGTTGGCGGGCTGCGGCAATATTGGAAAAACGGACAAGTGGATGTGCGGGCAGGGCTCTATTGCGCGCTGGGATTCCTGCTGGGCGGATACGGCGGTGGAAAAATCGCCGTGCCCATGCCTTCGAATACGTTGAAAGCCATTTTTGGAACTTTCCTGATGGTTACCGGGGTGCTGTTGTGGCGAAGAGGCGCCGGCGCGAATACGGAGGATCCAGAGAAGGCGAGCCCCGCAACAGAAAACCCGTGGCGAGCTGTGGGAATTTTTCTCGCGGCGGGATTTTGCGGAGTTGCTGCAGGAATGGTCGGAATTGGCGGCGGGGTGCTGCTGGTGCCGTTGTTGACCCTGCTGTTCGGTTACACCCAGCACAAGGCGCAGGGCACGAGTTTGGTCGCGTTGATTCCGCCGACGGGACTTCTGGCGTTTCTGACGTATTGGAAGGCCGGGTATGTAAACTGGCACACCGGCTTGCTGCTGATCCCCGGGGTAGTTGTAGGCGGAGCGCTGGGAGGAATGCTGGCGAGGAAACTCAACCCGCTGCGGATGAGGCATGTTTTCGCCGCGCTGATGTTTCTGTTGGGGGCGTGGCAGGCTTTCTCCGCGTGGCGCCGATGACGCATACTGATTAGACATGGTGGACCTACATTGCCACATCCTGCCGGGATTAGACGACGGGGCTCAGACAATCGAGGATTCCGTGGCGATGGCTGAGGATGCCGTCCAGGACGGCATCACTCACGTCGTCGCCACGCCGCACGCCAGCACGCGTTACAAGTTTGATTTCGCAAAGGTGCAGGCCGCCAAGGAAGAGTTGCAAAAACGCCTGGAAGGACGCTTGACGCTGGCGACGGGCTGCGATTTTCATCTCGACCACGAAAACCTGATGCTCCTCAAGAAGGAGCCAGCGGCGTTTTGCATCAATCAGAAGGATTATCTGCTGGTGGAATTCAACGAATTTTCGATCCCGCCGGCGATGGATCAGACGCTGCACGAATTGCGGTTGATGGGGCTGCGTCCCATCATCACGCATCCCGAGCGCAACGGGATTTTGCGCGCGCAACCGGAGCGGCTGAAGGCCTGGGCGCGATTGGGATGTTACGCGCAGGTCACCGCGGGTTCGCTGTCTGGAGTGTTTGGCGCCGGGGCGCAAGCGGACGCGTGGACGTGGATCGACCAGGGGTTGGTGCATTTTGTTTCCAGCGACGGGCACAACACCGGGCGGCGTCCGATGAAATTGCGGTTTGCATATGAGGCCATTGCCAAGGAACGCGGCCGTGCGCTGGCGGAGGCTCTGCTGGTGGAGAACCCGATGGCGGCGTTCGATGGAGAGCCGCTGCCGTATGTTCCGGAGCCGGCGGCAGAGCTGGAGCGGCGGAAGAAAAAACGCTTTTTCTTTTTTTGAGGAGGACCAGATTTACGGATTGGCCGGCCGCAAGGGAAGTCCCGCCCAAGTATTGAGCAAGCCCAAAACCTCGCGCACCACATCGAGAGCGTCCCTGGTATTCCGCCACCAGTGCG
Organism: uncultured Acidobacteriota bacterium; assembly: GCA_963781995.1. Classification (GTDB taxonomy): domain Bacteria; phylum Acidobacteriota; class Terriglobia; order Acidiferrales; family UBA7541; genus Acidiferrum. Next base: position 915,869 of record CAWAHR010000001.1, read on the forward strand.
CAGGATCGAATGCATCATCCGAAACGCCTCGAACGATGGCTTCGCCATCGTTCGAGGCAAGCCGCTTCCAGAGCGCCGCGGCGCGGCGGGTGTGCACTTTGGAAGTGACGATGATGATGCGGCGGTCCTTTTCCTTGAGGAGAGCCTGCCCAAAGGTTCGCATCTCATCGGCGGTGTTCGCAATGGGTGGGTCCAGGACGCGAATGGCGTTTTCTGGAACTCCTTGATGAACCAGGATCTGGCGATCGTAGGTTTCTTCCCCAACGTACGCGACGGAATATTCTTGCAGGGTGGCGCCGGGTTCGACGGAATACGAGAGCCAGACCTCCGGGGCGTAGCCTTGGTTGTAAAGTCTCGCGGCCTCCAGCGCCCTGTCGGGCATCCGGCCGCTCAGGACCGCGATGGCCGCGGCCTTTTGCAGGGGGTTTTCCTTGTCGAGCCAGCGGCCGAGGTTGAGGAAGGCCATCAGGGCAAGAAAAAGCAGAAGGACGAGAAGCGAAATTCCAGGATGCGGCTTGCGAGTCGCGGCGTTGGGCATGATGGTGGCCAGGATCATTTGCGTGGTCTAATCATACGCAGCAAGAGCTTGGAGCGCGCGGAATTATGCTAATTCGCGGGCATATTCTGGGGCCAACGGAACGATTCGATTGGCCAAAGCTCCCCGGAACACGCTAAACTTACGGTTTTTGCAGCGCTGTGGAGGCCGAATGAGAGCGGTGGTGACAGGCGGAGCGGGTTTTCTGGGGTCGCATTTGTGCGACCGGCTGCTGGCGGAGGGCTGGGAAGTCCTGGCGCTGGACAATCTGATCACCGGCAGCGAGGCGAACATCGCGCACCTTAGCGGAAATGCGAAATTCGCGTATGAGAAAAAGAATGTCAGCGAACCATGGCAAGTGTCCGGGGAAGTGGGTTACGTTTTTCATTTTGCGTCGCCGGCCAGCCCTGCGGACTACCTGAAATATCCCATCGAAACGCTGAAGGTCGGATCGATCGCCACGATGCATGCGCTGGACCTGGCGCTGGCGAAGAACGCGAAATTTTTGCTGGCATCCACCAGCGAATGTTATGGCGACCCGGAAGTTTCGCCGCAGAGCGAATCGTATTGGGGCCGGGTAAATCCCGTAGGGCCGCGGAGCGTTTATGACGAAGCGAAGCGGTTCGCGGAAGCGACGACCATGGCCTACCACCGGCATCATGGCGCGGACACGCACATCGTGCGAATTTTCAACACCTATGGGCCGCGGATGCGTTTGAACGACGGCCGGGCGCTGCCGAATTTCGTTTACCAGGCGCTCAGCGGGCAGCCGCTTACAGTTTACGGGGAAGGGAAGCAGACCCGGAGTTTTTGTTACGTGTCCGACCTGATCGACGGGATTTTCCGGCTCAGCCAATCCAACGAACATTTTCCGACCAACATCGGGAATCCCACCGAGTTGACCATCCTTGAATTTGCCGAGCGCATCCGGGCGGAGTTTCCCAATGCTCCGAGGATTATTTTTGAGCCTTTGCCGGAAGACGATCCCAAGCAGCGACGGCCGGATATTTCCAAGGCCAAGAGGCTCCTGGGTTGGGAGCCGAAAATAAGCCTGGAAGAAGGCTTGCGGCATACGCTGAAATATTTTAAAGAACAGTACGCGAAGATGGCAGCGGCTGGTTAGCAGGCATCCTCCCCAACAAGAATTGGCAACTGCGGCCAAGAGCGTCGATGTCATCCTGAGGCTATCCGACGAGGATAGCCGAAGGATCTCAACGTCGGGGTCTTGCTTGTTGGATTAGTTGAGGTCCTTCGGGTGCAAAGTTCGCGCCCTCAGGGTCACAAGCTATTTTTTTTGCGCGAGCAACGCAATCAGGAGCGGCCGAAGGAGTGATATTCGAAGCCTAGCGCCTGCATTTTCTTGATGTCGTACAGGTTTCGGCCGTCGATGACCAGGCGGCGGCTCATCAGGCGGCCGGCCTTTTCCCAATCGAGGTTGCGGAAAATGGGCCATTCGGTGCACACCAGCGCGGCATCGGCCCCCTTCAGCGCTTCGTATGGGTCGTCGAAGTACGAAACATTTGGGAAAAAGTGTTTTGTGCGAGAGATCGCTTGCGGGTCGCTAGCGTGAACCTGCGCGCCTTCCTCGAGCAGCCGGCGAATCACTTCCAACGCCGGGGCGAAGCGAATGTCGTCGGTGTTGGCCTTGAACGCCAACCCGAGAACCGCAACGCGCTTCCCGCGAATTACCCACAGGGCCTTGTGCACTTTTTCGAAGAAGCGGTCGATGCGCTGCTTGTTGACGCGCTCGGCGGCCTTGAGCATGTCGAACTCCACGCCAACGGTTGCCGAGAGGTGAATAAAGGCTTGAATGTCCTTGGGAAAACAGAAGCCGCCGAAACCGAGGCCGGCCTTCAGGAATTGCGTGCCGATGCGCGGATCAAGGCCCATGGCGTGAGTGACTTCCTCGACGTCGGCGCCGATGCGCTCGCAGAGGTCGGCAATCACGTTGGCGTAGCTGATCTTGAGGGCCAGGAAAGAGTTGGAGGCGTGCTTGATGAGTTCCGCGCTGCTGATTGTGGTTACCAGCAGCTCGCCGCCCGTGCCACTTGGGCACTTGCCGGCGTGCACCGGGCAGTGGAATTTCCGTTCGAGGATGGGCCGGTAGATTTCGCGGAGGGTTGCGGCGCTTTTCTCGTCCTCGACGCCGACGACGATGCGATCGGGATGGAAAAAATCTTCCACGGCCGTGCCCTCGCGCAGGAACTCCGGATTGGAAGCCACTTGAAACTTAATTGCGCCATCGGGGGAATAGGCGGCGAGAGCCTTTTGGAGTTGCACACCGGTTAACGCCGGGACGGTGCTCTTTTCCACCACCAGTTTTGGTCCACGCGCTTCCATGGCGATCTGCCGGGCGACGTGGTCGACGGCGGAGAGATCCGCCTCGCCGGAATCCTTGGGCGGCGTGCCGACGCAGATGACTTCGCCGGAGCGAATAGCTTCGCCAGAGTCGGAAGTGTAGATGATTTTCTTTTCGTGAACCGCGCGCTTCAGCACTTCGTCCAGATGTTCCTCGTAGATGGGAACCTTGCCGGCCTTCAACTGGCTGATGCGATTTTCGTCAATGTCCGTGCAGAAAACTTCATGTCCGGCCGCCGCAAGGCAGGCGCCGGTGACCAGCCCCACATAGCCGCACCCGATTACCGTCAAACGCACTTGGCTCTCTCCTTTTGCGTTATCAGCGGGCGGAATCTCAAACTGTTTTTAAGTCGCTGCGAACTATGCGCCGAAACCACAGCGCGGGAAATCACCAGGGGAAAAGATGGCCGGTGACTATTTTTTCCCCAGCAACAGACCGCGGAGGCCCAGCAGCACAAGCTTCGGCTGGCGGCGCACCACGCTCCAGAGCAGCCGGGTCGATTCATCGCGATTGATTTCTCCCAGCGATTCGCGCGCCGAAACATTCAGCAAGTCCACCAACTGGGAATAATCCTTTTGCTGGAAGTAATGCAAAGCGCGACGAATCAGCCAGTGGGTGCCCAATTCGCGGCGCAGGGTGCGCAATTCGGAGGTGTTTTTTTGCAGAATGGAATCGGCCACGCCCTGAGCGCCGCGGAATCCGGTGACAATCCCGCCGACAGTGGATACTTTAACCTGCGCGGCGGCATCGCCCACCAGGTACACGTCGCCATTTCCCACCGTGCGTTGCACCGGCACCCAACGTTTGTAGACCGGGATGCGAGCTCCCTGCCATTCGAGAGGTTCTAGTCCTTTTTTTTCGAGGAAGCGATCGAAGCAAACCTTTGTGGCGCGGCCCTGCTCGCCGATGACGCCGACGGCGGCGCGGTGGGGCGATTCGGGAATCATCCAATAAAAATACGGAGTATCGTCGGGCACGAACCAGATGCGGGTGGTGTTCAGGGGGCAATCTTTGGGAAGCTTCACGACAGCCTGGACGAGCGGAACGGTCTCCACCGGGGGCCAGCCTGCCGCCTTGGCGACGCGGCTCGCGGCCCCATCGGCGCCGACGACGCTGCCGGCGTGCAACTCTTCCCGCTTGCCGCTTTCATCCACCAGAACATGAAGGCCCTTGGCATTGGGTGAAAGGTCCAGAAATCGAGTGTCAAAGCGCAGAGTAGCACCCGCTTGTTTGGCTTCGTCCGCCAGCGAGCGAATCAAACGAGAGCGCTCGATGATCAGGTCGGGCTGCTTCAAGGTAACTTGCGCGGAGCGCCCGTCGGTGAACAGTTCAAAGCGGCGGATTTCGTTGAGAATGCTGGAGCGTGCGGCGGTGCTGATTTGATTCTTGAAGTAATCGGTGACGATTAAAGTGCGCGGCGCCGGATCCGGAGTCGCTTTCGCTTCCAGGACGCTGACGCGCCGCCCGCCCCGGGCCACGCGCGCGGCAGTATAAAGCCCGGCCGCGGAGCTTCCAATGACAACAACATCCTCGGTGTCCCGCGCGCTGCGGGAGCTGTGTGCTTTCTGTTCCACGGTCTCGCTAAACCCTGATTAAGGAGTGTGCTCTTCTCGCCCCACCCGGCGAGAACTGCCACGCCACCAGCCAGAGGCAAGCGCAAGCCGGCGCGAAACAGTGCAAAGGATTATAACGAATCCTTCCGTGCACACCAAACACGCGCAATGGGTTAAAGTTCCGCGCGGGATCGTGAGTTTCGCGGAGCGCTACGCGCTTTGTTTGGGGGGTTGTTTTTCGTAAGGCGCCCGTTCGAGCCAGGCAACCGCCCCAAGCATGGCTAGGGCCAGGGTCAGGCCGACTAGGGTCGCGGCGGAATTAGAGAGATACGCCACCAGAAGGGCCATCCCGCCGCAGAAAGCACCGGCCAAGTAGATAGTCAGGACGGCTCCGCGCTGGCCGAGGCCCAGATTGGCCAGGCGATGAGCGGAGTGGTCCTTTCCCGGAGTGGCAAATGGAAGCAAGCCACGGCGCGACCTGGAAATGGTCACCAGCGTGGTGTCAAAAATGGTCGCGCTGAGGATGAGCATCGGAGCCAGCCAACTGGCGACGCCGGAAGCGTGCTCCAGGCGAAGCTTCAAAGCCAGCGTGGCCATCAGGAAACCAAGGAACATGGCTCCGCCATCGCCCATGAAAATTTTGGCCGGCTTAAAATTCCAGCGCAGAAAACCGGCAGCCGCGCCCAGAACCGAAGCGGCAAGAGTGGCCACCAACGTCTGACCATTGAGGCTGGCGAGTATCGCGAAGAAAACCGAAGCCGTGGCCGCGACACCCGCGCAGAGTCCGTCCATGTGATCGAGGATGCTGAAGGAGGCGGTGATTCCGACAACCCAAACGACGGTCAGGGCCGCGTCCATCCAATAGCCGGCGCTTCCGGAGACAGCCAGGCTGAAGACTTGCGCGTGAATGCCGCTGGCAAGAAGAATCACGGCGGCCAGGGGCATGGCCACGAAGAGTTTGATCTGATGATGCAGCCAGCCGCGGTCATCGAGAAAACCGACTACGGCAACCAGGGTGGCTCCGCTGGCGATGCCGATGACTTGGGCGCGCGCGGGACCGTCAAAAACAATCAGAATGGCCAGCATTACGCCGCCATAGATGGCCAAGCCGCCAAGCAGGGGAATGGGTTTCAGATGAACTTTGCGGGGTCCGGGCAAATCCACCATGCCGACGCGAATGGCCAGCGCCCGAACGGGCACGGTCAGCAACAGCGATGCCGACGCAGCGATCAAAAAAGCCAGCAGGCCCGCAGTCATTCATCCTCAATGCGCGTTCTGAGGAAACCGGCACAGGGCGAGATCGCCAGTAATTCGCAGAGACGTTGCCGGTTTGGGATCCGGCTCCCAAGTGACGTCCAGGAGTGGCGGTTTAGAGAGAACCGCCGTTGCTGCCCCACGCAGCACACTTAAATTAGCGCGAAAGTGACCAACGCGCCACCTTAAAATTCGCGGCGGCGAGGCTGAATTACAATTTAGTGATCCGAATAGTAACCAGAATATAACTGGGACACAGCTCGTTTGAGAGTGCCTTAGAGGAATGGTTCGCTTCCTCGTTTCACCCGCTTTTGCACCGGCCGCTTTTAATTCCCCGGCGCAATGGGGAACTGCCCGAGGATGTCAGCGCGCCGTTGCTCGCTCGATAATTCCCACGAGCTTGGCGAGTTCCTTAGTCCGTTCGTATTCCGGCGCGGCAGCGAGGGCGGCCTGGGCCATTTTTTCGAGCTTCCGCGGATCGCCGGCAAGTTCCCGGACCAGTTCCGCAAATTGCGCCGGGTGGTCTGGATCCACGGCGATTGAAAAGCCCCTGGCCTCGCCGATTGCAGCGACGTCACATTCGTGGGGCGCCACGGCCACGATCGGCTTGCCGGCCGCCAGGATGCCATACATTTTGCTGGGCACCACTACTCCCTCGAGGCCACGCTTCACGGTGATGAGATGAGCGTCGGGGGCCGCGAGGACCGAAGGAATTTTGTGGCCGGGGAAAAAAGGCAGGAAGCGGACATTGGGAATTTTCGCCGCGGCGGCTTCCAGGTTTTGGCGTTGCGCGCCGTCGCCAACGAAGACGACGCCCACGCCAGCATCGACGAGCGAGGCAGCGCCGGCGAGCAAAGTATCCCACGCGCCGTAGAAACCTAAGTTGCCCGCGTGCAACAGGACAAAGCGAAAACTGCCGCGGATCGCACGGATCACCTCGGGGTCGAGCGCGGGAAGAGGCGCGCCGGGGGAAGCGATATCCGCGCCGTCGCGGACCACCAGCACGTGGCCGGGGGCCACCCCTTTGGAGAGGATTCGCTGGCGCATATCCTCGCCGAGGACCACCACGCGGGTGGCGCGGCGCAGCGCCCAGCGATGCAAGGTTTCCCAGACGCGCGCCAGCAGGCCGGGATTGACAATCGAGCCGCCGACGGCCATGTCCGGATACATGTCGCGGATGTTGTAAACGTAGGGCTTGGCTTTCAGCAAAGCGACGAGAGCGCCGACGATCCCTTCGAACGGAGGATCGGTCATCGCCAGGATGACGTCGCATGGAATAAACAACGCGCGCGGCACCGCCAGCAGAACATAGCTGAGGTAGTTGAAGACGCGTTTCTTCATCTGCGTGCGCGGGTAATCGGAGGAGCCGGCGCGAAGGATTCGCACGCGGCCAGACGGTTCGCTCTGAAATAAACGCCAGGGGCGGCGCTCCGTTGGATCGTAGGACGGTCGGCCGCACAGCACCGTGACGTCGTGCTTTTCCGCAAGGGCCGCGGCCACGCTTTGCGCCATTTTCGCGGTGGCGGAGGTATCCGGCGGGTAGTAGAGGTTCAGCAGCAGAACACGCACGCCACGATTGTACAGGGGAAGCCGAACCGGTTGAAACGCCGGGGCGCCCGGAAAAAAGGGACAGTTGCACCAATCCCGGGCGTTGGGACAGTTCCCGGCTTTGGCGCACCGCACTACCTTGGAAACTTCCAAAGACAAGTGCCACGGAGGCGCCGATGAGGAAAACCCCGTTCTCGATCCAGGGAATTTTTCTCTGGATGGCGATTTTTCTTGCGGTGGGAGTTCCCCTCGCGGCGAGGCCCTACGGGTTGCCGGAGGCGGTGGCGCGGGCGCACACGGTTTACATCGAAAACGAAACGGGATTCGGTGAACTGGAATTGGTAACGGTGCTGGAACTCAGCAAGTGGGGGCGTTTCGAGTTGGCGGAGAGCCGCGAAAAGGCCGACTTGATCTTGCGGCTGGATAGCGGGTCGCGGGTGCGCATGGTTCCCGCAGACGAAGGCGTGCCCACCGCGAACAGCGCGCTTGCGGAAAACCCCGTGCCTAGCGGGTACACGCGAATCGCTTTACTGGAGCCGAAGACCGGCCAGATGCTGTGGTCCGGCAAGCACAAGACCGAAGCCGGCAAGGTCAAAAGCGGACACCTGTTGGATGAGCTGCGCGAAGCATTCCGCGACTACGACAAGGGGAAGCGCGGAAAAACGATTCTTGACTGACCGCTTGCGCTGGGCCAGCATCGTTGGCTGCCGCGCCGTATTTCCGCCAGCTTGGTTTCTCGGTAAATCGGTTGACTCGAGCTTAGGACAATCATACGATTCATAGGCTTGACCGCTAAATCGCGAATCCCGGTTGGTATGCCGCTCGCTTCCTCACGCCAAGGTGGTGTTGTTTGATCCTCAAGCAGTTCTATCTGAATTGCCTTGCCCATGCTTCGTATCTGATCGGTGATGAAGAGACCGGCACTGCGGCGGTCCTCGATCCGCAACGGGACATCGAGCTGTATCTGGCCTTCGCCGCGGAACATCGCCTGCAAATCAAACATGTTTTCCTGACGCATCTGCATGCCGACTTTGTGGCTGGACATTTGGAGCTGCGGGATCGCGTGCGGGCGACGATCTATCTTGGCGCCAAAGCGAAGGCCGAGTACCGGTTTACGCCGCTCGGCGACGGCGACGTGGTCGAGTTCGGAAAGGTGCGGCTCAAGGCTCTGGAAACGCCGGGGCACACCCCGGAATCGATTTCGATTCTTGTTTACGATCTCGCGCGGAGCGAAAGAGAACCGCACGCCGTCTTGACGGGAGACACGTTATTCATCGGCGATGTTGGACGTCCCGACCTGCGCGCGGCGTTGGGATGGTCTGCCGCGGATCTTGGGGCGCTACTCTTCGATTCGCTGCAATCCAAGTTGTTGCCGTTGCCAGACGCGAGCCTGGTGTATCCGGCTCACGGGGCGGGATCGCTTTGCGGGAAGGCCATCAGCAAAGACACGGTTTCGACCATCGGCGAGCAGCGGAGGCTGAATTACGCCTTGCAGCCGATGAGCAAGCAAGCGTTCATCGAGCTGGTTACCGCCGATCAACCCGAGGCTCCTCCCTATTTTGTCTACGATGCGGTGCTCAACAGCAAGGAGCGGCCCACGCTCGATGAAGCGCTGGAGCGCGAACTGCAACCGCTGGCGCTCGGGGAGTTGCTGGCGTTGCAGGCGGAGGGCGCGCAGATTCTTGACACTCGCAACGCGGAAGAGTTTGGCGCCGCGCACCTGGCGGGCAGCATCAACATCGGCCTGGGCGGCCAGTACGCCACTTGGGCGGGAACGGTGCTTGATCGAGTGCATCCGATCGTGATCATCGCGGACCCGGGCCGAGAGAAAGAATCGGCCATTCGGCTGGGGCGCATCGGGTTCGATCACGTTGCCGGATATTTGCAGAATGGACTGCGCAGCCTGGAATCACGGCCGGACCTGGTGGTGTTTACCGAGCGGCTCAGCGCGCCATTCGCGGCGGAATTATTGTCGTCAAACCAGCCGCCGCTGGCGATCGATGTCCGCGCGCCGCGCGAACGGGAACAAAAGCACATTGACGGCAGCTTGAGCGTTCCGCTCAATCATCTGGTGGAAAAACTGGAGACATTGCCCAAGAACCGGCCTTTGCTGGTCTACTGTGCGGGCGGCTACCGGTCGTCCATCGCGGCCAGCTTGTTGCAGCGCGGGGGATTCGACAGCGTTTGCGAACTAGCCGGCGGCATCGCCGCGTGGGAAGCGGCGAAGTTATCCGTTTGCAGCACCGCAGCCTAGCAATTCAATTCGCATAAAGAGCCGGCCAGCCCCAGACCCGTGTACCCAGGTCATTGGCTGCGGCGCCGCGTTCTGCTATACCTGAAACGAGAAACCCTGCTGCAGCGAGATTCGGCGCCGCGATTGCCGATACGCTGCGGATCGCTCCGGGACGGAGACCTCCATGGAAGTTACCGTAGAGCATCTGGGTTCGGTGCAGTTTGACATCCGCACGCGGAATCACAGCATCATCAGCGATCAGCCGGTTAGCGATGGCGGATTTGACGAGGGCATGACCCCACCGGAGCTGCTGCTGGCGTCGCTGGGATCGTGCGCGGGATATTACGCGGCGTTGTATCTTCGCAAGCGCAAGCTGGCGACCGAGGGGACGCGGGTGCGGGTGACCTGCGAGAAAGTGAAGGATCCGCTGGCGCGCATGACGAATTTTGTGATTGAAGTGGACGCGCCGGTGGAATTGAGCGAGGAGCAACGCAAGGGCGTGGAAGAGGCCGTGGGGCACTGCCTGGTTCACAATACGCTGCTGCATTCGCCCAAGATCGCGCTAAAGGTTACCGGGTTGGTGACGGCGAAAAAATAGTCCGTGCTTTTTCCTTTTCGCAAACTTCAAGCAAGACTTGTCATCCTGAGCGACGCGTTCTTTGCGTCGCTCAGGATCTCACCTTATAAGGCTTGCATGATTCGTGCGTTGAGATCCTTCGCCTATCCTTGTCGGACAGGTTCAGGATGACAGTTTGTTTCCCCGGAACACTTTTGCGGGCGAACCGTCGGCAATAAACGCGGAAGCGGGAACTCCCTCCAGGATCTGAGCCAGCTCGGCACCGTATAAATCGCGGGCGTCTCCTGAAAAACTGGCTTCGCGGGCATTCCATACTTTCCAGGGGGCATGCACAACGTGATATTCCACGGAAGTGCCATCGCGCTGAGCGGAATAGCCCCAGTAATGCTCGGAGATGAATTGCTCTCGACTGCCTTCCGCGGGCAAGGCTGGTTTTCCCTCCGCGTCTGCCTGCAGCTTGCAGTGTTGGCCGCCCAATCCCCAGGAATACTCCACTGCCATCTTTGATTCCCCGGACACGACGCGATGGGCCATCGGCCTGCAAACGTAATTTTCGCCGTAGAAAAATCGCGCAGTAAAGGCGATGGCCCGTTTAGGGACAATTTCGGCGATGAAGACAACGCCGCGGCGCGTTTCGTTGCCGGCGGAACGCCGAACGTAGAAACGCAAATTGATTTCTTCAAATTCGGTGTGCGACGGAATCGGGATGCTTCCGAGAAGCCTGGTGCGGCAAAAGCGGAATCCGACCAGGCTTAGATAGGTGTTCCCATGAAAAGAATCGAGTTCGGTTCCGGCGGGAACGTATTTTCGCAGGATGAGTGGATCCACTTCATAGTTGAGCATCAGGAGGTCGCGCCATTCGGCGGAAAGAAAGACTTTTTCGGTGCGAGCCATCGGGGCCTCGTTAACCTGCAAGCATTTTTCCCAGGAGTTCTTTCAGAATTTTGGCGGCAACGGCGGCGGTTAGACCCGTGGCGTCGCGCGCCGGATTGAATTCCACGAGATCGGCGCCGATGATCGGACCAGGCAGCGCGTGGAGATAGCGGATGGCTTCGCGCGTGGTCAGGCCGCCGGGTTCCCAATGGGAAATTCCCGGGGCGAAGGCGGGATCGAGCGCATCCATGTCGAACGAAACGTAAAGCGGCCCGGCCAGGTTGAGCTTCGCGGGGTCGGGCAGATGGTCCATTTCAAAAAGTTCCACGCCGAATTTTTCCGCTTGCTCGTGCTGGTGCGCGTTCAACGTGCGAACGCCGATCTGCACCAGGCGCTGGACGAGCTGCGCTTCCATGATTCGCGCGAAGGGGCTGGCATGCGAGTGCGGATTGCCTTCGTAATCGGCGTAGAGGTCGGGATGCGCGTCGAAGTGGACGAGTGTGATGCCCGGAATGCGCTTGCCGATCGCGCGCAGAATCGGATAGATGATGGAGTGATCACCGCCGAGGCTGACCGGGCGCTTGCCGGCATCCACGATTTTCGCAATCGATTCCTCGATGCGCGCGAAAGCATCAGACGCCTCCATGTCCGTCAAGTCGCTGGCATCCTCAAGCATTCCGGGCGCGCCGAGGTCCACGCGACTCTCGGTGAATTTGTTCCACGCATCGGAACGCATCGCTTCGCGAATTAGCGGTGGCGCAAGCGCCGGGCCGCGCAGGAAAGAAGAATTGTGGTCCAGCGGAATCCCGATGAGAACCGGAGGGCCCCACGGAGCGAGCTTGGAAGTGAAAGGCTTCATGGCCGGTTGATCAGAAAGTTGCCGAGGACCAGCGCGTCCATCTGGGTGCGCAGGAAGCAGTCGAGTGCTTCTTCGGGGCGGCAGACGATGGGCTCGTTGTCATTGAACGAAGTGTTGAGGACCACGGGGACGCCGGTCTGGCGTTCGAATTCGCTAATCAGCGCATAGTAGCGGGGATTCGCTTCGCGGCTGACGGTTTGCAGGCGGCCGGTGCCGTCAACATGAGTGGGCGCGGGAATTTTGTCGCGTTTTTCGGGGAGCACGGAATACGCCAGATTCATGAACGGCGACGGGTAGGACTTTTCAAACCACTCGCCGGTTTTTTCGGCGAGGATGGACGGGGCGAAGGGACGGAAGATTTCGCGGTGCTTGATGCGGCGGTTGAGAATTTCCTTCATTTCGGGGCGGCGGGGGTCGGCGACGATGCTGCGGTTGCCGAGCGCGCGCGGGCCCCATTCGGCGCGGCCTTGATACCAGCCGAGAATTTTCCCTTCGGCGATGATCGCGGCGGTGCGGCGAATTAATTCTTCTTCTTGCAGTTCAGAGATCGTGTAGCCGCCCCTTGAAACGCTGCTGGCTTGAATGGCCGAGCGCACTTCTTCGGTGGAATAGCCGGGCCCCCAATAGGCGTGATTCATGACAAAGGAGCGAGGCTGGCCGAGAATCTGGTGCCACACGTAGTAGGCAGCGCCGACGGCGAGGCCCGCATCGCCCGCCGCGGGATGCACGTAGACCTGTTCGAACGGAGTGGCGTCGAAGATTTTTCCGTTGGCGACGCAGTTGAACGCCACTCCACCTGCCAGGCACACGGCCTTCGCGCCGGTGTTGGCCGCGAGCTTCTTCAACATGCCCAGGTAGACTTCTTCGAGGCGCGCCTGGAGAGAGGAAGCCAGGTCGCGATGCCGCTGTTCGAGAGGTTCATCGGGCTGGCGCGCCGGCGCACCGAGCAGGCGCGGCATCTCATCCGAAAACATTTTGCCGAGAATCGGAGTTTGATCGGATTCCGCCCAGGACATTTCCGGGCCGGTTCTGTGATGCGTGAAGTAGTCGAGTCCCAGCTTGAATCCGAAATCGCCGCCGCTGCCGCTGAAACGCAGGATTTCGCGGAAAGGTTCGAGATGCACGGGCTGGCCGTAAGCGGCGAGGCCCATCACTTTGTATTCGTCGCCAAATTTCAAGAAGCCGAGATACTGAGTGACCGCGCTGTAGTAGAGGCCCAGCGAGTGGGGGAATGCGATCGCGCCGTCAATCCGCATGTGATTCCCGCTGCCCAGGCCCCACATGGAGCTGGCGAAATCACCCAGGCCGTCGGCGGAGAGCAGCGCCGCTTGTTCGAACGGGGATACAAAAAAAGTGCTGGCGAGATGCGCCTGATGATGTTCCACGCGGTGAAACTTCGCCTTGATTTTTGCGGGGTCGTTGTCGAAGGTTCCGGCCAGCGCCGTTGGAATCCCCGTGAATTTCGAGATTACCTTGAAGCGCTCGCGCGCGAACGACGGCATGCGCAGGGCATAGAAGAGTTTCGTGCCGAGGCGCGCATACGGATTGCGCGGCACGGCCACGTGATCGAGATCGGCCAGCGTGATGCCGGCTTCCTTCAGGCAGTAGCGAATCGCCGCGGCGGGAAATCCCGCGGCATATTTCACGCGATTGAAGCGTTCTTCTTCGACGGCGGCAATCAGCTTGCCGTCACAAACCAGCGCCGCCGAAGCGTTGCCGTGATACGCATTGATCCCAAGAATGTTCATGTTCGAATCATTCAGTGTACCTAAATTAAGGATTGCTTGTTATCCGCCGGGTTTCGCAACTGCTTGGCGATTCAAGACAAATGGCGGCGGCACCATTCGTTTAGGACGTAGAGGGACCAGGGGCGGGACCAAGTGGTGCGGGCGTGGAGGAAATTGTCCCAGACCATTTGGACGCCGACGGAATGCAGGTGGGGCGCTAGAGCGGGTGCCAGGTGGGAGAAGCTCGCTTCGACGCGCGGGCGGAGCGCGGTGCGCATCCAGTCTTCCCAGGGCAGAGTGAAGGTGCGCTTTTTCAGCTGGAAAATTTCGGCGGGGAGTAGGCCTTCGAGCGCCGCGCGCAACAGGGCTTTGGGACGATCCGGTTGGACGCGCGCTTCATCTGGGAGGGCGCACATGAATTCCACCAGCGGGGTATCCAGCAGCGGTACGCGCACCTCGAGCGAGCGAGCCATGCTTACGGAGTCGGTGTCGCGCAGGAGCGTGCTGGCCATATAGGTGCGCAATTCGAGCCAGGAAATTCCCGCGATGGGTTCGAGCTCGCGCGCCTGGTCCGCTGTCCGCTCCAGCCACGCCAGCCATGTGGGATCGAGCGTTACTCCATCCGCGGCAATGGCGCTGTTGCGGAATCGAGGTTCCGTCAGTCGCCACAATTCCGAAGGCGGAAAGAGCAGCCGGGTAAAAAAATACGGATGCGGCAGGGCATTCGGCGCGAGCCAGGCATCGCAGGCTTTGCGCGCCGCGTCGGCGGTGCCGCGGCTGGCGAGCAGGCTGCAGATGAGTGGATTGCTGATGCGGCGAAACGCATCGGGCACGAATCTCGACAGGAGTTCCAGCCGCGCAAGCTTCGGCGTATCTGAAAATGTTTGATATCCGGCGAAAAGCTCGTCGCCGCCGAGGCCGGAGAGCGCAACCTTCAGCCCCACCTGCCGCGCGGCCCAGGAAACGAAGTAGGTGTTGATGCCGTCCATCGTGGGCTGATCCAGCGCCGCGATGGCCTCGTCCACGCGTAAGAGCATGTCCGTGCCCTGCAAGGGAACTTCGGTGTGCCGCGTTCCGGTGGCCTCGGCGACGCGGCGCGCCAATGGCGCTTCGTCATACGGGGTATCTGGAAACGAGAGCGTGAAGCTCTGGATGCCAATTCGCGCGCGGCCAGTGAATGCGGCAATGGCGCTGGAATCGAGGCCACTCGAGAGGAACAATCCCACGGGAACGTCGGCGACGAGATGAGCTTGCACGGCATCGTCAAGAAGCGCACGGACGCGGGGAACCGCGGCAGCGAAATCCCGCGGGCGCCGCGGGTCACGCGCGGCTGAGCTGCGCCGGGGATCCCACCACGGCCGGGCGCGGGGTGTGCGGCGGCGGTCCGGAACATACAGCAGCAGCCGATGGCCGGGCGGCAGGGAAAAAACATTTTCGACCAGAGTCAGCGGCTCGGAGACGCTGCCGAACAGCAAGTAACTGGTCAGCGCATCGGTCGAGAGCGAGCGAGGCACGCACCCGGAGGCAAGCAAGGCGCGAAGTTCGGAAGCAAACGCGAACCCATCTTCGGTTTGCGAATAGTACAGCGGCTTGATCCCCAGCGGATCACGCGCCAGAAAAACCAGCGGCACGGTGGCGAAATGCTTTCGTAGATCGAGCAGGGCAAACGCAAACATCCCGCGGAGTTCGTCGAGCAGGTCTTCGCCCCACTCTTCCCAGCCGTGCACCAGAATTTCCGTGTCGGATTTGGTCTGGAAGCGGTGGCCGGCAAGATTCAGCCGCTCGCGCAATTCCCGGTAGTTATAGAGTTCTCCGTTGAAAATAACGGCGACGTCGCGGGTCTCGTTCCACACCGGCTGATGGCCGCCGGGCAGATCGATGATGCTGAGCCGGCGCATGCCCAGGGCCACGCCGGGAACGCGGGAATCGTTGAGGAGAAAGCCTTCGTCATCCGGCCCGCGATGCAGCATCGCCTGCGCCATGGCTCGCACGCGGTGTTCGGCGTCATCGCTGCTGGGCGCGTAAGCGAATCCGCAGATACCGCACACGCGCTATTTAATCTCCGGAGTGGAAAAGAAAGCGGCGGTGGCGCGGCTCAAGTTGGTGCGCAGCCGGAAGCGGGAAATCCGCAGGCGGTGATCCGCCAGCCGGGCCAGCACGAAGCGCGACACCAGGAAAAAGGTAAACGCAGTGAGCGAGACAAAAAAATAGGCGAACGAGCGGCGTTCCAGCAGCAAGCTCCAGTCCAGGTATTCATCCCAGCCGGGAAATACAGCATCCAGCGCGCGGCGAACATTCTCACCGCGAAAGGGCAACGCGCCAACGCGGACATGGACAAATCTTTCGTAGGAATATACCGGAATGTATCCGGGGATCTGACTGGTGGCTTCCTGAAAGATTCGCGGGTCCTGGAGATCCTGGCGAGTGAGAAGATTTCCCTGCGCGTCTTTCAACATCGTTCGATAAGTGGCGTCCACAATGATCCAGCGGCCATTAAGGTTGACCTCGGCGACCACATGCTTGGCGGTGCGATCAGGATTCAGCAACAGCAAGCGGCGCGCTTGGAGGCCCGTGGCGCGCGTGAGATTCAAGAAGGCATTCGTCGCACTGCCGCAGACTTCCAGCAGTTGGCGGTAGTTCAGCGTGTCGGTCGGGTCATGCACATAAAGTGTTGAGGTGTCCGGGGCTTCGAGGCGCGGCGGGCCGAAGCGCATCCAGGTGAGAATGGCCTCCACTTTTTGCCGGGGAGTGGAAGCTTCCGGAATGACGGCATCCGAGAAACCCTTCAGATACGTGCGGACAGAATGCTCCCAAACACCCGTCCACAGGGTTCCGACGATGGCGAGAGCGAGGGCGGCATTGGTCGCCCACCAAAACGACCGGAATAGACGATGGTTGCCCAAGGATAAGGTTCAACTCCAGAGAGCCTGATTGTCCTACGACTGGGGGAGACCTGCAAGCTTGCGAAATAAGGAATCCATTTCGCGGGTGGGTTGGCCCCAGTCCAGCCGCTGCATGGCGAGGGCGCAGCCATTCTTCATCTCGACGTACAGAGACTGATTGTCCAGGAGCTTCAGCAAAGCCTCGGCGATGGATGCGGCGGAGTGGTCCACCACCAGGCCGGCCACCCCGGCGAGCAAGGGCGCGATGCCGCATTGGCGGGTGACGATCACCGGAGTGCCTGCGGCAACGGCTTCGGCGGCGGTGTTGCCGAAGTTTTCATTTTGCGAGGGCAGGACAAAAATGTCGGCGTCGCGATAGGCCGCCCATTTGGGCGTGCCGGAAAGCGGCCCGGAAAAATGAACACGCCGGGCCGGGCTCAATTCCTGCGTCAAGCGCTGAAGTTTGCCGAGCATTCCGGATTCATCGGGTCCCACAAAGGCGAGATGCGCGGTGCTGGCGGTGGACGCGACATGCGCGAACGCTCGCAACAGAAGTTCCGGGCTTTTTTTTTGCGACAACCGGCCGAAGAAAAGAATGAGCGGCGCATCCGGGGGGATCCCCAGCGATTTGCGGAAGGCCCCGCGTTCGGGCAGCGAATCGGGCGGGGTCACGCCGTTTCTTCGCAGAATGATTTTTCCCTGGGGAATTCCGCCGGCCATCAATTCGGCCTTCTCCTGCTCGGCAGTGGCAATGATAGCTGCTGCATTTTGCAGCAGCCGGTGGCCGAACAGGCGGTGATAGACGCGTTTAAGTTGGAAGCTGCGGACGATGGGCACGAACATACCGATGGGCTCGACCACGTAGGGGATCTTGCGCTGGTGGGCCGCGGCGGCGGCTCGCGCGCCGAGTAGATCGTACAGCCCAAAGATGTGCAGCACGTCGAAATTTTGCAGGCGCGCGCGGAGATAGCGCGGCAGGGCCGGATTCCAACTGACGGTGCGGAAGTGCAGCCAGTTCGCCAGGTAGATCGCCTTCACTCCCCGCACTTCGCGTCTCCAGCCGAAGGGGCTGCTCTCCGCGGGCAGTTCGCCGGGGAGTTCCGCCACGCGGCGCTCCAGACCCCAATCCGCGGTGAGCACGGTCACTTCGTGGCCCATCTTCACAAGTCCTTCGGAAAGGGCGCGGACCTTTTCCGGCGGGCCGCCAAACTCAAAAAATGGCGAATAGCTCTGGGTGACGTTCAGGATTCGCATAATTCGCGGAGAATCTTCTTGAAGGCTTTGGAGAAAACGTTGAAGCGATACTCATTTTCCACGCGCTGCCGGCCGGCTTCTCCCATGCGCCGGGCATTTTCGGGATTGGAGAGCAGCGCGTCGATGGAGGTAGCGAGTTGCATCGGATCGCCGTGCTGCACCACGTATCCGGTGACGCCGTCTTGAATGACTTCCGGCGCGCCGCCGTGAGCGCCGCCGATCACCGGTTTTCCATGGGCCATCGCTTCCAAATAAACGAAGCCGAAACCTTCGCCGCGGCTGGGCAAGGCGAAAATTTCCGCGGCTTCGTAACACGCGGCGAGTTCGCCGTAGGAAATTCCAGTAATGAAATGCACGTGGCGCTGCACGCCGGAGTCTCGGGCAATGTGGTCGAGCCAGTCGCGGTCGTTTCCGGAGCCGACGATGACGAGTTGCAGGTCCGGCCAGCGCAGCAGCAGGCGCGGCATGGAAAGAATCAGCGTGTCCATGCCCTTGTAGCGCTCGGAGGCCAGCCAGCGGCCGACGCTCAGGATCACGCGGCCCGGCGGAAAAGCGGCGGGGAGCGCGGCGCGGGCAGCGCCAGAGGATTTGGTTGCAAAATCGGGGTCCAGGGCCCAGGGCAAGACGCGGATGCGGCCGGGGGCGACACCTTGCACGGAAATAAGGTGATCGGAGGTCGCGCGGCTCGGCGAGAGGACCAGGGTCGCGCGGCGCAGCGCGTTGCGGCGCGACGAGGGCAGCGGCTCCCAGACTTCAATTCCGTGGGTGCACACGATGCTTTTCATTCGCGGCGCGAACAGGCTCATGGCGCGGACGATGGGGCCGAGATTAGGATGCGCCGCCAGGACCAGCTTCGGGCGGCGGCGCGCGGCGCGCATCGCGCTGACCGTAAATCGCGCTTTGCCGCGGTCCGCGCAGGTGAAGACGAACTCGCGATCGCCTACGCGCATGCGATGCAGCTCCTGGGTGTCGTTCAGGCTGAGGAAGCGGTACTCCATTTTGTGAGAGGCGGCGTACTCACTCATCACGAAGGCGAGATGCCGCCCGGCGCGCTGAATTCCGCCGGGCGCGTTGAGTTCGGGGAAGAGTCCAATGAGCACGCGGTGAGTCTGCCAAACCCGGGAGCCGGAACGCAAGCGTTGGTTGACGCCAGGTTGAGTGAATCGGGGGGTGCGTTCAGCGCGATTGCATCGCCAGTGGGGCAATTTCCTGCAGGCTGTCCACGTAGAGATCGGCGGGCTGCGTGGCGCGGTCGTGCTTGCCGAAGCCATAATTCACGGCGATGGCCAGCATTCCGGCATTGCGGGCGGTCAGTACGTCCACGTCTGAATCGCCCACCATCGCCGCTTGGCGAGGCAGGGTGTCCAGATCTTTCAAGATGGTCTGGGCTCCGGCGGGGTCGGGTTTCTTGCTTTCGAAGCTGTCGCCGCCGTAAACGGCACGAAAATATTTTGCCAGGCCCAGCGCTTCGAGTATTTCCACGCTCATCTGCACGGGCTTGTTAGTGAGGACTGCCATCGGATGCTCCTTGAGCGCTTGCAGTCCTTCTATCACGCCGGGATAAGCGCGGGTCGCATCGAGACTGTGCTGCTGGTAGTGCGCGAGGAAAATCTCCAGGCCAGCTTTGCGATCCTCATCCGCGGCCTGCGAGCCGAGCGTGTCGGCCACCAGCCTCGGCGCCCCATGCCCGATATAACTCGCCACGGTTTCGAGTGGCAGAGGCTCCCGCCGCATTTCCCGCAGCATGAAATTGACAGAGTTCACCAGGTCCAGCTTCGAATCGATCAGCGTGCCGTCCAGATCGAACAGAAAGGCGCGTACAGGCGAAAAATGGGAGTTGTTCATCGAGCTTCCATTGTAATACGCGACTGACATTCGGTTCATGCGCGCCGGATAATCTGGCGGCCGTTTTTCAGATGGCGGGGAATTCGCGTAAACTAGAGGGCTACGTTAGCTGCAAAATTCTCTTGGGAGAGCCCATGGCCCTGGTTTATCCGTTTCGCGCTTATCGTTATAACCCGAAGATTGCTCCGTTCGATCGCGTGCTGACGCAACCTTACGACAAAATTTCGCCGGCCCAGCAGGAGAAGTATTACGCCGCCGACCCGCACAATCTGATCGCCGTGGAGAAGGGGCGTACGTTCGCCGATGATACGCCGCAGAACAATGTGTATACGCGCGCAGCCGCGGCATTGAACGGATGGATCGCCGAAAACGCGGTGGCCCAGGATGCCGCACCCGCGTTTTACGCCTATTCGCAGGAGTATACGATTCCGGGAAGTTCTACGCGCCGCACTCGCTATGGCTTTATTGGCGCCGGCCAACTGGAGGATTACGCGAACGAAGTCGTTTTCCGGCATGAACACACTCTTTCCGGGCCCAAGGCGGACCGCCTGGAGCTTTTGCGCCACACGCACACCCATACCGGCCAACTGTTCATGATCTATTCGGATCCGCAGAGGCGCGTCGACGCTATTCTTGAGCAGGTCGGGTCTTCGGAAAAGCCGGTCACGGAGTTGCTCGACGAATACGGTGTGACGCACCGCTTGTGGATCATCGCCGATCACGGGCGAGTGGCCGCCATCCAGCAAGCCATGGCCGATCAAAAGCTGGTGATCGCCGACGGCCACCACCGCTATGAAACTTCGCTCAACTTTCGCAATGAATCGCGCACCAAGGCCGGCAAACTGATTCCCGATGCGAGCTACGAACGCTCGATGATGACCTTTGTAAATACGCAGAGCGAGGGACTCACCATTCTGCCGACGCACCGCGTGGTTAGTAATCTGCGGGATTTTTCGTGGAGCGCCGTGCGGCGTTATTTGGAGCCGTGGTTCGCCACGGAAGTTTTTCCGTTTGCCAACGATGCCCAGCGCGCCGAAGCGCAGAAAAAGTTTCACGCCCGGCTGATCCAGGCGAAAGCGCAGCGCGCCATCGGCGTGTACCCCGCATCGGACGCGGCGTCTCGCGCCTTCTATCTCTTGACGCTGCGCCCGGAAGCCGACCTGGCGCAAATCCTGCCGGGCCTGTCGCGGCTGCAGCGCCAACTGGATGTGGTGCTGCTGCACCAGGGAATCCTCGAGCCGGCCTTGGGTGTCACCCCGCACGCGGTCACCTCGGAGTCCAATCTCACTTATGAGAGGGAATTCGCGGCGGCGCTCGAAGCCGTGGATCGCGGCGCGCAAGTGGCATTCCTGCTGAATCCGGTGGATGTGGACGTAGTGATGAAGGTGGCTACTTCCGGAGAAGTGATGCCCCAGAAGTCCACGGACTTTTTCCCCAAACTCCTCAGCGGCATCACCATGTATCGCGCCGAATAATAAAAAAGGGCAGGCCGAAGCCTGCCCTGACCTTAATAATAATATTCCGCGCTACGACATTTAGCAGTTTACTTCGAGAAGCTGGCAACCGCTTCGGCTTCGGTGTTGTACACGTCGAAGATGGTCATCAGCTTGGTAATCTGCAGCACTTCGGTGAACTTGGTGCCCAGATGGCACAGCCGCAGAGATGAACCCTGCGCCTTGGCGCTGTGATGCGCCGAAACCAGCGTGCCCAGTCCCGCGCTGTCGATGAACGTAATGTTGTCCATGTTCAGCACGATCTTCTTTTTGCCCTCGGCGATCAGCGCTTTCACCTTTTCGCGCAGCGCGTTGGATTCTTCGCCCAGCACGATGCGGCCGTCCATTGCAATCACGGTCACACCGTCCACTTCGCGAGCTGTCATCTTCAATGCCACGTTAATCTCCTGTTCGACCGTACACGGGTACGGCGGCAACCCGACCCTGAACGGCAAAGCATATATGCTTTTCGTTTATTTCGCAAAGCGGTCTTTGTAATCGATCCCAACCGCCCGGCGATTAGTAGTAGTCCGCGCAGGACATATAATACCCGCACACGTTGCAAATCAGCTTGCACCGGCGCGACTCGAGCCGCTGCGAACAGACTGGGCAATACCGTGAGGCATCTTCCTGCTGGTGGGCGGTACGTTGGCTCGCCACCGGGGAAGCTTGGCCAGACTCTTCGACCCCCACGCCCCTCGCTGCCGAAGGGGCGATACCCTGGTTACCGGTATCGTTCACAGCCATCAGTTTATAGCACAACCCAAGGGGCAGGGAAAAGGCCCGCATGCCGCGGAAGGGCCGGCGCGAGAGGTGGCGGCAAATTGGAAGAAACGTTGAAGCCCGCGGATGCGTCCAATAGAATGTAGCAGAGTAAGGTACCTCGTTCGGGGTAACCCCTATGCGGCGCGTTGTTCTGACTTTCGTGTTGGGCTGTGCGCTCCCCGTCATCGGGCAGGCGCAACAGCATGGCGCCGCGGCCATGCCGGCGATGTCCGGTGCGCATTTCTCAATCGCTCCTGCTCCGATGGGTGTCGGCCGCGCTGCCCCGATGCACACGGTGAGTTCGGCCCGCCCGGTTGCGCGCCATAGTCCGGTCAGCACGCGCCTGGGCGCGGCACCGAGGACGGTCCATCCCGCCGGCTGGAATTACCCCACACGGCATCCCGCGAATTCCCCTGATCCGGTTTTTCCGAATGGCGGATTGACGATGGACGGCTATGGCGTGCCGGGACTCGGTTTTGATTACCCGCATTATTTCGCCACGCACCCGAACGCGGGGCGCTTCCATCATGGTTCCGGCTTCGTGATTCCGTTTATTGATGGCGGGTTCTATATGCCCGTTCCGATGTATGCGGAAGAGTCATCGCCCGCGCAGCAAGCCGACGAGAGCGCCGCCGAGGAGCAGCCGCAGCCGGCCGAAGAACCCCCCGCCCGGGAGAACGACACGAATACCCGCCGGCGCGCGCGTGCCGAAGCGGCTCCGGCGCCACAATCGGAGTATGTTTTTGTCCGCCGCGACGGCACGCTCATTTTTGCGGTGGGCTACTCCTGGATCAACGACCGCTTGCAGTATATTACCGAAGAAGGTCTTCGCCGCACGGCCCCGCTCAACACCCTGGATCTCGACGCCACCCAGCAATTCAACGAGCAGCGCGGCGTGCCCATCCAGCTCCCCGCCTGAACAGGAAATCCGTAGCTTTCGAACGAATCAATTTTTTCGGATGGGTGCGGGCATGACGTAACCCGAAGTGGCGGGCAGGCCCGCGCGCTCAAGCTGCACGGTGCTGTGCTCGATCTGAAAGTCGTCCACCAATTTCTTCCGGATGGCCGCCAGGATTTTTTCGCATTCATCCATGTGCATGTCCGGGATGCGGGCATGGCAGCTCAGCGCGTTGTGCGAGCCACCCAGCGACCAGATGTGGATGTCGTGCACTTCCTGCACGGACTCGATGGAGAGGATGGCCCGCGCCACCTCCTCGACTCCGGCGCATTTCGGGCGCCCTTCCAGCAGAATGTGCGCCGAATCGCGCAAAATGCCGATCGAGGAGTACAAAACGAGCAGGCCGATCGCCAGGCCCAGCAGCGGATCGATCCATGCCGCGTGGGTGTATTGCATCACGATGGCCCCCGCGATGATGGCGATGTTGGAAAGGGCATCCCCGAAGTTGTGCACCAGGATGCCGCGCAAATTCAGGTCCGCATGCCCGCGCACCAGGGCCAGGGTGATGCCGCCGTTCACCAGCAGCGCCGCAATCGAAGTCCAGATCATCCAGCTTTCGACCACTTGCACCGGCGAACGCAGGCGGTCGATGGCTTCATAGCCCAGCCAAAGTGACAGAAGCACCAGCAGGATCGCGTTCGTGAACGCGGCCAGCGTGCCTGCCCGGTGGTATCCGAACGTTTTTTCCGAATCGGCGGGGCGTTGTGCCCAACGCATGGCCAGCCAGGAGATTCCCAGGGCAGGAACGTCGCTGAGGTTATGCACCGCGTCATTCAGCAACGCCACCGACCGGCCAAGAACTCCGCCAAACACTTCCGCGACCACCAGGCCCAGCGTGGCCACCATGGCCCAGGCCAAAACCGAAGGCCGCATCGGCGGGTGGGCGTGGTCATGGCTGTGGCCGCCGGCATGGCTATGCTGGTGGTCATGCGCGTGAGTGTGTCCCGGCTCGTGGGAATGAGTATGCATCGCTGCCAGTTCTATTCTACGGACTTGCCACGCCCGCCGCACCTGCAACTCTCATCGGGTTATTGGAAACTATGACAACTCCTGGGCGTGAATCCGTTGACGCTCCTGGCCATGGCTGCCACTATCACCAGAGGGGAGGAAGGGTGTGATACCTTGTCCCCGGATAAGGGCACCCAGGCGGCACGCACAGGTAAATGAGCAGCCCGATCGCCAAATTGAGCTTCTGGGGAGTCCGTGGCTCGACGCCAACCGTCGATCCCGCCACGTGGCGCTATGGCGGAAACACGCCTTGCCTCGAACTGATCGCGCCGGACGGCACCAAATTTATCCTGGATTGCGGCACCGGCCTGCGGGTCCTGGGTAATCGCTGGGGCGCGGACGGTTCCTCGCCTTCCGCGACAACGCATATTCTGGTGACCCACTATCATTGGGATCACATTCAGGGGCTGCCGTTCTTCGCTCCCCTATACGACGAAAAGAACCAATTTCAGTTTTACAGTTTCCGTTCGAAATTTCTGGGACCCGATTCTCTGCGGCAGGTTTTTGAAGCGCAGATGGCGTTGCCGTATTTCCCGGTGGATTTTTCGGCCATGAACGCGCAGCGGAGATTTCGCGAGGTGGACGGCGGCGAAACCTTCAAGATTGGCGAGAACAAGGTAACCACGCGCTGGCTGAACCATCCGCAAGGCTGCCTGGGTTTTCGCATTGAAACGCCCGCGGGAACCGTGGCTTATGCCACGGACAACGAACCCGGCGTGCCGGCGCTGGACGCCAGCCTGCGCGAGCTTGCGGCCGGCGCGGACATCTTTATTAATGACGCGCAGTATTCGCCCACCCGGCTGGCCACCGACCGCAAGGGCTGGGGCCACTCTTCCTGGAGCGAGGGCGTGAAGATCGCCCGGGACACCAATGTAAAGACGCTGGTGCTGTTTCATCACGACCCGGATTCCACCGACCGGGTGGTGGACCAGTTGTTGCGCCAGGCGCGCGAGGAATTTGATTCCGTGTATGCGGCAAGCGAAGGCATGGTGATCACCCTTGGCGCGGCAAGTGAACCGGTGCAGGCGCACATGCCGGGTTCCCGCACATCGTTGCGGCGCGAGGCGCAGTTCCGCGCCTGCGTTACCGGCGTCACCCCGGAAGGCCAGAAATTCGAGGAAGAGACGGTGGTGCGGGATCTATCCATCCAGGGCGCGCTGATTTCTCTGAAGCACAGCCCGCGGATGCAGTCGGAAGTCCAGGTGGTGATGCAGGCGCCCTCCGCCAACGGCATGCAGGAAATGCTGTTGCGAGGTTACGTGGTGCGGATTGAAGAAGGCGCGGAAAAAGGCACCACCGCGGTAGGCGTGGTTTTTACGGATTAGAGCACCAAGAGACGAACAGGCAAGCCAACGGGCGGATGGCCGGGACGCGCGCCATCAGGAATGACGCCGGGTGCCCCTCCGTCTCTCTATACCTTCCCGAGACGTGCCACGGTGAGAGCCTCTCCACGATTTCCATGTCAAGAAATCCCATATCGACGAGCCTGAGCCACGCGCCATCAAAAGCGAAGAGTGGCCCTCGATAAGAGCGAAGGCGTTGTCAAGACACAAAACTCCGGTGCAGTGTTTTTCTCACCGCGTTTCGTCCAGAGTTGGTGGAGAACCGAAGCTCTGTAACTCATACGGTGAATCAGCTTACTGCGGATCGCTCCGCCAACCATCGATACGACCTAACCATCGGCCATGATTCTTCTATCCGAATCCCGGCTCTCACCGGGACGGGAGCGCCCAATCAACCCTCCGGGCTAGCTTGCGCCATCCAGGGCCACTCGTGAGCTGCTCCCGACGCGAGCGATCTCTGGATATGCGGTATTGGTTCTCAGCATCCAGTAGAGTCGCACGGCCAATTTCCTGGCCGCCGCCACTTTGGCCACTCCTCGCGGCTTGGTGTGGCAGCGGTGTAAATACTCGTTGCGAAATCCTTCGTCATACCGCACCACGCACTGCGCCGCTTCCACCAGCAGCATGCGCATGAAGCGGTTGCCCTGCTTGCTGATCGATCCGAAGCGCTGATGCCCGCCCGAACTGTACTCCCGCGGAATCAGCCCCAGATAACTGGCCACCTGCTTGCCGCGGGGAAAGCGCGAGACGTCGCCCATGGTCAGCACAAAGGCCATCGAGGTGATCGGCCCCACGCCCGGCTGGGTCATCAGCAAGCGCGCTCGTTCATTTTCTTCGGCGACGTTCTTCACCGCTTCGTCCAGCGCAGCGACCTGCTCGTTCAACATGCTTCTTAACTTAAACAGGTCTTCTCGCCGCCGGCTGGCCCAAGGCGCGAGCGGCAACTCACAGAGCACTTTCTCTCCTGCGGCGCTCCACAACCTCCGCCCTTTGGTGATGCCTTTGTTCATCGCCAGGTGCTGCAACTCGTTCTTCACCTGCACGCGCATGCGCACCAGCTTGTAGCGGTGCAGGAGCAACTGCCGCAGATCCTTCTCCTCGCTGGAAGGCGTCCAGATCCGCGGAAACCGATTTTCCACCAGTAACTGCAACAACAGTCGCGCGTCCCGCGGGTCGTGCTTCTGCTGCCGTGGATCGCACGCGCGAATTTTCGCCGCATCGCCAACCCACACTTCGTGTCCCAACTTGCCGAGCAACTCCAAAAACCACTGGCAGTTGCCAGTGGCCTCGATGCCCACACGCACCGGGACCGTAAGACGCCGGTAAAATCTTTCGGCGTCTCCCGAGGAGTGCACCAGCTTTTCGTTGTTCGTCTCTCCACTGGCCATGTTCAACCAACAAACCTGTTGCCAACTAGGGTGAAAATCACATCCAATAAGGATCATCGAAGGCTCCTTCCTACCGATTGCTTCGGTTCTCCAAACAGAAGCATACTCGGTTCCGAACGGAGCCTTCGCTCTTATGCAATCAACCCTTTTCCGCCTGCCCGCCGTAGGAGGGAAAGGGTAGGCCACCCCAGAGGGTTTTTAGGATGCGCCACCTGCCGATTTGTTGAAAATTGCTATGCTCTTCGATTTGTCAGGAATTCCCCTTGATACGTCCATGTCCTTTTCGTGTTTCAACGTCTGGCCGTCTGGCGAAAGGCTCCAGAACTCCGTGTAGCTCTCAAACGCTGGGCCAATATTTGAATTTCTCGCGCTTTGTTTGGTTTCAATCACTAGCACCCTATCGCGCCAATAAGCCTTGACCACTTTCTTTACATCGTGGTTAAAGATTGCAATTTTTTCCTTCCCATCAGCAGTGTATTGTTTCTTGTCCTCAATCCCTTTGAACATGTAGACCATCTGGATTTCGTTACCAACGCAAGTTATCGTGAGCAGGACAGGCTTGAATGGGACCTTGGCCGGTGTGCTTTTTTCAAGGTCAAGTTGCCACGTACCAGATAAATTCGTTGCGGTGCCTTGCCCGTGAAGCTTGAGACTAACTCCGACTAAGAGAAAGACGACCCAGAATTGCTTCAGTCGCATCAACGATTTGCCTCCAAACGTGCTCCTCAAGTCGGCCTAGGAATATATATGAAATCTTGCCCTAGCGCCTGGCTGATTGGATGACTGCGTCGGCTCCTGTTCCCAAGTAGACTTGGTAGCGTTCAACGACCAAGGCTCGGAAAAAGGAGCCGAGCGATGATTATTATAGGTTGTGATTTTCACACACGCTATCAGCAGATTGCCATGGCCAACGACGAAACGGGCGAATTGCTTCTGGAGCGAAGGCTGGATCACCAGAGCGGCGAAGCACACGAGTTCTACCGGAGTTTGCAAAGTCCGGTGCGGGTGGGCATCGAATCGACCGGTCCCATTCACTGGTTCGAGCGCTTGCTCGCCGAACTTGGTCACGAGTTGTGGGTCGGGGACGCTGCGAAGATTCGCGCCAGCGAAGTGCGCAAGCAAAAGACCGACGAACGCGATGCCAGGCTGATTCTCGATCTTCTGCTCGCCAAGCGCTTTCCGAAAATCTGGGTTCCCACACCCGTCGAGCGGGATCTGCGGCAGTTGCTTTGGCATCGGCACAAGCTGGTATGCATGCGTACGATGTTGGGCAACCAACTGCACGCCCTGGCCATGAGTCTGGGACTCTGCCGCAAGAAAGCCTTGTTCACCAAAAAAGGTCGCATGGAGTTGCTGCGCTTGCAGCTGGCTCCCTGGGCCAGCCGGCGGCGCGAAGAACTTCTGAAGCTGCTCGAGCAAATCGAAACACCGATCGCCGAGTTGGAGCGAGCGGTAACAGAAGAAGCCAACCGCCGTGAGGATGCCGTGCTGTTGATGACTCATCCCGGAATCGGCCCGGTCACTTCCCTGGCCTTTGTTCTGGCCATCGGTCCGATCACTCGTTTTCGACGCAGCAAGAAAATATCGAGTTATCTCGGGCTGAATCCGACCGAAGCATCCAGTGGCGGACGGCGGCGTTTGGGAGGGATCAGCAAGCAGGGCAACACCATGGTGCGTTGGTTGCTGGTCGAAGCGGTGCATCCGGCGGTACGCAAGGATGCGGCGCTGCGGCAGGATTATCTACGATTGAAATTCCGTAGAGGACACGCGATTGCGAAAGTGGCGATCGCGCGCAAGTTAGCTGTGCGTATGTACTGGATGCTGCGTAGTGGAGCAGCGTACGCGCAGCTGGTTCGCATGCAAGGCAGCTCGGGGGCCACCCTGATGGACTAAAGTCCATCGTCAGGCTGATTGAGCACCTTGCTCCCCTGAGAGATCAGGGGATCTGAAAAATGAATCCTGATCGGAACTAGCAAGATCGAATAGATGGCTGGTGGAACCAGAGTCCACCCCTGATTCACAAAGCGGGCCTTGGTCGAAATGAAGGAAAGAGCGGAGTCCCTATTAGGTGAAGAAAAAACGAGCCCTTGCGACTCGCACACTACTCGTGTCTCTTGACAGAGCCAACGCAGTCATAGATGCTCCCCTGAGAGATCAGGGGATCTGAAAAATGAATCCTGATCGGAACTAGCAAGATCGAATAGATGGCTGGTGGAACCAGAGTCCACCCCTGATTCACAAAGCGGGCCTTGGTCGAAATGAAGGAAAGAGCGGAGTCCCTATTAGGTGAAGAAAAAACGAGCCCTTGCGACTCGCACACTACTCGTGTCTCTTGACAGAGCCAACGCAGTCATAGAGGGTGGCACATTCAAACAAAGCTCTGGGGTAGCCTACCCTTTACGGAGTTTGTTTGTAAAGGGTGGGCCAACCAGGGTGGGCCAACCAGAACTGCCACTGATGCAAAGGAGACTCCAACATGAAACTATGGCTCACGTTGATGCTATCCGCTATAATCACAGCGCCTGGATTTGCCCAAAAACAGCCCTCGAAGCTGCCTTTCACGCTCAGCCTAACTGCTGAGCCGACACCGAATTTGCGCTCAGGAGTCTGGGTGAAGGTGCGTTGGACGAATACGTCCGAAAAAGCATTAGATTCGAGCGCGAACATCTTGGATGCGACGAACGTGGACCCAAATTTCATTTTCGAGCTTCTTGATAAGAATGGACATCCCATGCCAAGGAAAATGTATAAGTTTCCACAAAATTCGGGTCATGCGGAATTTGGAACTCTAAAAGCTGGAGACAGCATCACAAGCGAAGTAAATCTTGTCCGCCTTTTCGACTTGAAGGAATCGGGCAAATACACGCTACAGGTGTCGCGCTTAATACCGGAAGGGCTTGGAGGCGGCATTGTTAAATCAGATGCAATTCCGATCACAATAAAAGAATAAACAACCGGTTCCGGGTGCCCGGGTTCCGGCTTGCCCCGAGCGAATTAAGAGAGGGGTTTTTGGTACCCGGGTCTTGGGTTTTCGTTTACTCCATTCAATTGGGCCTACTTCGGGTGTTGCTGCGGGGGGAGCGCGGACGGCCCCGGCGGGGGAGTTTGCCAAACTGGCGAATTCGGACTTCGCCGGCTGGGAACTTGGCGCGAATCTCCAGCCTGCCGCCCATGGCCTCGATCGCTTTGCGCAAGGTGCTCACGAAGATGTCGGAGCGGCTTTCGATCTTGGACACGCCGGCTTGATTGATGCGCAACGCCTTTGCCAAGCGCTCTTGGGTTATGCCCATTGCCTGGCGAAGCTCGTTGAGCGCCATTTCCGCGATCATTTTCTGGGTTTTGGCATCTGCGCGCGCGCGGGCCCTCGGTGACATCTTGGCTTCCAGATCTCGAAAATTCTTAGCCATTCAGCAATCCCTCTTTTCGGAGCGTTTGCAGATGTTGGTCGTATAACCTATCAGCTATCGGCACAAACACCTTGTACCAGCGGCCCTTGCCCGTCTTATTTCCTCCGATCAGGAGGATCGCCGCGCGGCGCGGGTCAAAGGCGAACAGTACACGGTAGGGCCGTCCGCGGTGCTGAACACGCAGTTCCTTCATGTTGGCGTGCTTCGATGACGCCACCGAGTCCACATGGGGCCTGCCGAGCGCCGGGCCGAAGCGGCGAAGCAGGTTTACGGCAGCCCTCACGTCCACCTGCTCGGCTTCGCTCAAACCGTCCCACCAGGCCACAAATTCATCCGTAACTTCCGCTTCCCATTCCTTCAAAGGAATATACCTCCAAAGGCCTTTTCGGTCAAGACTACGCAGCGATTCCTGCGACGCTGAGCTCCATCAGCCGGGCGTATTCGTTTGGGATTGGATCTCCTATTCCGGTTCCTGGTTCGTCGCGGGGGCTCAGCGATACTATTGGATAGTATACCGTATAGATAACTAGTAAAACAGAGACTAGTCAGTTCCTTGGGCAGACGAAGGTTAGGGCGGATGGAGGGCGGAGGGTGGTCCAGCGGTGTTTTAGTTTGCGGGGGGCAGCGGCTTGCATGACGGCTAGCAGTTGCTGGGATTGGTCGAAGGGGAGGGAGAGGCGGAAGAGATCGGCGCGGCGGGCGTGGGCGTATTTTTCGTAGCGGGGGGATTTGCCTGCGGCGAAGGATAGGAGGACATCCCAGGGAGAGTGTTTGGCTAAGAATTTCTTCGCTACCGCATCTTGTCTCGAAATCTCTACTACGGTGCGCTGGGCGCCGCCGCCGATTTCGAGGAGCACGGCGGTGGCCGACTCCGGCGTGAACGGGCGGGCTGGATCGTCTTCGGGAAAGCCGGCTAGGAGGCGCTCGAACTCTTCGCGTTCCGCGGGGAGCGGGTCCCACCAATAGCGATAGCCGTTGTAGACGACGGTGCCGCTGCGAAAGATTTGCTGGACGCGGGCGGGATCTTTGCCGGCGACGCTGACGACCATGTCCACGAGTTCGTGGAGGCGGAAGGTTTGCTTGACCACCGGGCGGACGCTGACGAAGCCGGCGTCTTCTTCGGTGTAGCGGAGGGGGATTTGTTCGGGGAGTGGCATAGGTGGAAGAGGGGTTTCGTCGCGAGGGGAAAGTTTAGCAGGGATTTTAGGTTGAGGTCCTTCGGCTATGCTCGTCGCATAGCCTCAGGATGACAGCGTTTTCGGTGGCCTTGCATGCGGACCGGTCTAAAGACCGGCCATTAAATGCGCCGGCGTTCGCATCAGCCCATTTTGGAGAGGCGGTCGCGGACGCGGTCGCTTAGGGTTTTGCCGTCGATGGATTTGCCGGTTAGAGCTTCTTTTGCGGCTTTGACTACCGCGCCCATTTGTTTCATCGAAGTGGCGCTGGTATCGGCGATAGCTTTGGCGATGGCGGCGTCCATTTCGGCGTCGCTGGCGCCGGCGGGGAGATAGGCTTCCAGAAATTTCAACTCGGCGTTCTCCTTGTCCACCAGGTCCTGGCGGCCGCCCTTGGCGAACTGGTCGATGGATTCCTTGCGCTGCTTGACGAGGGTTTGCAGAAGCTGGATGGATTCGGTCTCGTCGAGCGGGCGCATCTTTTCGACTTCTTTGAGTTGCAGCGCGGCCTTGGCCATGCGCAGGACGCTGAGGCGCATCTCTTCCTTGGCCTTCATGGCGGCGACGATGTCGGTCTTTAGTTGATCGGAAAGGCTCATTTTTGCTCCCTTTGTTGGCACTATAACAGAGGCGGATTCGGGGGATAAAAATTTCTGGCCCGCGGCGATTTGACACGCTGGGTGCGGCACAGTAATTTGGAATGTTTCGACCCCCTGGGAAGAGACCGCCGTGCGCGCGCCGCGGCTTTTACCCCGAATAGAGGAAAAATGAAGGTTATTGTTGC
This sequence comes from uncultured Acidobacteriota bacterium, assembly GCA_963781995.1. Lineage (GTDB taxonomy): Bacteria > Acidobacteriota > Terriglobia > Acidiferrales > UBA7541 > Acidiferrum. The sequence goes on from CAWAHR010000001.1 coordinate 947,689, forward strand.
CGACAAGATCAGCGATCGCGGAATCGAACTGCTGAAGCAGACCGGCTGGAACATCGTTCTTACTACCAAGGACAACCTGAACGCGGAGCTGTCGGACGCGGACGCGCTGATTGTGCGCAGCGCTACGAAGGTTACGGCGGCGCTGCTGGAGCACGCGCCGCGGTTGCGGGTTGTGGGGCGCGCGGGCGTGGGCGTGGACAACATCGATCTGGACGAAGCCACCAAGCGCGGGATTTTGGTGATGAGCACGCCGGGCGGAAGTTCGGTGAGCGTGGCGGAACATACGTTTGCGCTGCTGCTGGCGATGGCGCGGCAATTGCCGAAGTTCGATGCGGCGATGCGGGAAGGGAAGTGGGAGAAGTCGTCGTCGGGCGCGGAGGTGCGCGGGAAGACGCTGGGCTTGATTGGGCTGGGGCGCATCGGCAGCGAAGTGGCGACGCGGGCGGACGGATTTGAAATGCGGGTGATTGGGTACGATCCGTTTATCAGCGAGGCCGCGGCGCGGGAATTTTCGGTGGAGCTGGTGCCGCTGGAGAAACTGTACGCAGAGAGTGATTTTATTTCGCTGCACACGGCGGTGAGCCCGCAGACGAAGGAGATGATCAACGCGGCGACGATCGCCAAGATGAAGAAGGGCGTGCGCATCGTGAATGCGGCGCGCGGGGAATTGATTAACGAGGCGGATTTGGCGGCGGCGATTAAATCGGGACACGTGGCGGGGGCGGCGCTGGACGTATTTGCGGAAGAGCCGCCGAAGAATTGCCCGCTGATCGGGCTGGCGAACGTGATCACGACGCCGCATGTGGCGGGTTCGACGGCGGAGGCGCAGGAAGAATTGGGGACGCAGGTGGCTGTGCAGGTGCGGGACTATCTGGTGGAGGGAGTGATCCGCAACGCCGTGAATTTGCCGGCGCTGTCGCCGGAGCAATACCGGCGCGTGCGGCCGTATCTGGCGTTGGCGGAGCGGTTGGGTTCGCTGGTCTCGCAGGCGGCGGCTACGCGTCCAGCGCGGATTCGGATTCGATATGCGGGGGAAGTTGCGGAAGTTGGAACGCATTTGCTGCGCAGCGCGGTGTTGGCTGGGATGCTGAATGCGATTCTGGATGAAAAGGTGAACGTGGTGAATGCTCCGGCGGTGGCGGCCGCACGCGGGCTGACGGTGGAAGAAGAGACGCGGCGGCGGGAGCACGGCTTCCCGCATACGTTGGAGGTTTCCACGTTGCCGGATAAGTCCGGGACGCCGGGGTTCACGGCCGAGGGCACGGTTTTGCATGACGGTTCGCCGCGGGTGATCCAGATCGACGGAATTCCGCTGGAGGCGCAACTGAATGGCACGGTGCTGTTTCTGCGCAACCAGGACCAACCGGGCGTGATCGGGCACGTCGGCAGCACGCTGGGGAAGCACGGCGTGAACATAGCGACGTTTGCGCTGGGACGCCGCGACTCCACGCCGGGGGCCGAGGCGGTTTCTTTGATTCGCGTGGATGGAGAAGTTTCCGAAGCGATTCTGGATCCGGTGCGGCAGCACCCGGCGATCACCCAGGCCAAGTTGATTCATCTCGGCAAGGGATAAGCTTGCGGGGATCGGTTCTGCAGTGGGGATAGGCGCAGAATTCCGCACTTTCCTGCGTTTTCAGGTTTTGGGTCACGGGGGCTTTTTGCCGTGGCGTTTCTGCCGGATATTTTAGTATTTGAAAATCCTTGTCCAACTATCAGCGTAACGTGCTTGACATCCGTTTCATTCTGTCCTAGAAAATAGGGCAATTCCGGTGCAAGCGAGTGGTGGGGAAAGTTCTCTCGAGGGAGAACCTGGGGCTAACGTTTACCTTCTGCTGATTCTAAGAGGGCAGCCTTCCTTTTCAACTCGCCTGATTGGTTCTTGAGCAAGTCAAATTTCCGCCTGTGAGAGGAATTGCCATGCACAGCTCTTCCGTTCGCCGTTTGACCTTCTTATTTGCGCTCATTTTCCTGTTTTGCGCTGGAGTCGCGCGTCCGCAAGCGGGCACCGCCTCATTGCGAGGAACGGTGACCGACAAGAGCGGCGGGACGATCCCTGGCGCGAAAGTATCCCTGAGGAACGCAGCCCTCGGTTTTGACCGCATAACGACAACCGGCAAAACGGGGCAATACGAATTTTTGGCCTTGCAGCCGGGGACCTACCAAGTGTCGATCGAGAAGCAGAATTTTCAGAAGTTTTTGCAGTCGGGCCTGCAATTACTGGTGGATTCGCCGGCAACTCTGGACGTTCAGCTGCAGGTAGGTTCCTCCAGCGAGACCGTGGAGGTTATCGCGCAAACCGAAACGCTGAACACCACGGATGCGTCGCTGGGAGTGGCCTTCAACCAGCATCAGGTAAAGGAACTGCCCCTGGAAGGGCGAAACGTGCCGGATCTGCTGACGCTACAGGCGGGCGTGGTCTACATCGGCAACAATCCAAACATTGACACGAATACGGATACGCGAAGCGGGGCGGTGAACGGGGCGCGCAGCGACCAGAGCAACGTGATGGTGGATGGAATTTCAGTGAACAACCGGGCAGGGAATGCGTTCACGTCGGTGCTGCCGGTGACGCTGGATTCGGTGGAAGAATTCCGGGTGACGACGACGAACTACAACGCGGATCAAGGAGGGACGGGGGGCGCGCAGGTGTCGCTGGTGACCAAGAGCGGCACGAACAAGTTGCATGGGTCCGCGTACGAGTATCTCCGAAATACTTATACCAGCGCCAACGACTATTTCAACAAGCAAGCGCAATTGAGTTCCGATCTGCCGAATACACCGCCGAAGTTGATCCGCAATATTTTCGGTGGATCGTTGGGCGGGCCCATCAAGAAGGACAGGCTGTTCTTATTTGTAAATTATGAAGGAACGCGGCGAGCCGAAGGGCAAGTGGTTACGTCGCCGGTGCCCTCCGACACGGCGCGCGATGGAATCGTCGAGTACCCATGCGCAACATCCTCGCAATGCCCTGCAACAACCGTGCAGGGGCTGAGCGGGAAGACTTATAACGTGGCGGCCGGCAATTACGCATTGGATCCTGCCACGATTCAGATGATGGACCCGCTGCACATCGGTGTGAACCCAGTGGTTCAACAATTCTTCAACAGCGGTTATTGGCCGCACGGCAACAGCACGAATGCGGGTGACGGATTAAATACAGTTGGCTATGTCTTCAGTTCGCCCATCAGCCTGACGCAGAACTGGTATATCGCCAAAATGGATTACAACATCACCCACGATGGGAAACACCACATTTACGTATCCGGGGCATTGGCAAACATGAGCAATCCGGGCGCGCAATTCCTTCCCGGGCAGCCGGCCGAACAAAGCCTAGTGAACTTCAACAAGGGAATTATCGTGGGGTATAGCGGGGTATTGAGCAACAACATAATTAACACGCTCCGCTATGGCTACATCCGGGAAAGTGTGGGTGACATCGGGAACAGCAACCAACAATGGGTGGAGTTGCGCGGACTGACGGACGCCTCCACAAATGCGATCACCCGGAGCCAGCAGTTTCAGCGGCCGATCCAGACCATCTCCGATGACGTTTCGTGGACGCACGGGCGGCACACGTTTGAATTCGGCGGAGTGATCAAGTTCGTCAAAGATGGGACTTCCAACTTCGGGACAGCCTTCAGCGACGGAATTGTGAACTCGGCGTGGCTGAATACCGGAGGAATCTCCAACTCGCCCAACTCCCCGCTGAATCCTTCATACCAACTCAATGGGAATGCGGCGTATAACCTACCCGCTGTGAACACGGATACTTTTGGCGGGAATTATGATTTCGCGATAGCCAACGCGGTTGGGTTTGTTTCCGAAGCGGACGCCTATTACAACTACCTGAAAGACGGAAGTGTCCAGTCGCAAGGAGCGGCCGTGGCCCGACATTATGCCGAGCGTGGCTACGAAATGTATCTCCAGGACGTTTGGAAGGTGACGCCTACGTTCACGGTGACCGCGGGATTGCGGTATTCGTTGTTTTCGCCGCCTTGGGAAACCAACGGATTGCAGGTGGCGCCTTCGCCCAGCCTTGCCAGTTGGTTCAGCCAGCGCTACAACAATATGATCAACGGCATTCCTTCGAGCGCGGATCCTGCCGTTTCCTTCGATCTGGCCGGCCCGGATAATGGTGGCAAGCCCAGCTATTACAATTGGGATTACAAAGATTTAGGCCCGCGGCTGGCCTTCGCGTGGGCGCCCAGCCATGATAGCGGTTTGCTGAGCGCGCTGTTTGGCAAGGGCAAATCGTCGATCCGAGGCGGTTTTGCGGTGGTCTATGATTCAGTGGGCGAAAGCTTGATCAACACCTTTGATTCCAACGGCGCGTTCGGATTGAGCACCTTGTTGTCGAACCCCGCAGGGAGCCAGACTTTGCTGACCTCTCCGCGCGTGACGGATATGCACACCATCCCCGCCACGGATTTGACCGGTGCAACGCTTTTGCTGCCCGCGCCTCCAGGCCAGTTCCCGCAGACTTTTCCGGACACGCTATCCACGGGAGGTTTTGCGATCGCCTGGGGGTTGGACAATTCCATCAAGACTCCCTATGCGTACACTATAGATTTCTCGGTGCAACGCGATCTTGGCAAGGGATTCTCGATCGAGACCGCGTATGTCGGGCGGATGGGGCACGGCTTGTTGGCGCAAGAAGACCTTGCCCAACCATCCGATCTTGTCGATAAGAAGACAGGAGTGGATTACTACAAGGCAGTTCAGGCACTGGCCACACTTTACCGGAAGGGCGTCCCCACGTCCCAGATTAACGCGGGCGTCGTAGGGAGCACGGCGAGTTACTGGAGCAACATCATCAAACCGCTCCAGCCGGGAGGGGCCTATTCGCTGCTTTGCTCGGGGGGCAGCACGATTAGCCCGCTGCAAGCAGCGTATGATTTGTTCAGCTGCTTCTCGACGAACGAAACCACCGCTCTCTCCGTTCTTGACGGGAATACCTCGCCGTACGGGATACCGGATGCAAACAGCAGTGCTCTTTACAATGCGGGCACCGGTCCGTTCACCTTCTTTAACCCGCAGTATTCCTCGCTGTATGCTTGGCGGAACGCGGGCAACACCAGCTACAACGCGTTTCAACTGACCGTCAGGCACCAATTGATCCACGGCTTCCAGTTCGACGCAAACTACACGTATTCCAAGTCGATGGACCTGGCCTCCGATGCGACGCGAATTAACTGGGTAGGGGGACTTGGCGGGCAGATTACCAATGCCTGGGACCCGAACCAAAATAGGGCGGTTTCGGACTACGACTTGCGGCACCAATTCAATACCAACTTTACGTTTGACCTGCCGTTCGGCCGAGGGCGGTGGATCGCTCACGATACCAACAAGGCAGTGGATGCGGTGATCGGCGGCTGGCAATTAACGGGACTATTCCGCATGACCAGCGGGTTCCCGGTAAACATAGGAAACGTGTTTGGTTTCCCGACGAACTGGGAATTGACGGGGTTGGCATTCAACACTTCACCTGTCCAGACGGGTCACTATTCGGTGCTGGACGGTAACGGCAATCCGAATATCAGCGTCTTTGCGACCGGAGCCGATGCCATCAACTCGTTCACATCACCTTTTCCCGGACAGTCCGGGGCCCGAAATCAGATTCGCGGACAGGGCTACCGAGGGTTGGATCTCGGCCTGAGCAAGAGCTGGACTATGCCGTGGTCGGAATCGCAGAAGCTGCAGTTGCGTTGGGAGGTGTTCAACGTGACCAACACGCCGATCTTCAACGTGCAGACGGCGCAGTTGGCTTTGTCGTCTGGACCGACCTTCGGCGATTACACCTCGCTGCTGAATCAACCGCGCGTGATGCAGTTCGCTTTGCGGTATGACTTCTAGAAACTGCAAAACGAGGCCATAGAACCTTCCGCCGGAGAGCAGCGCTCTCCGGCGGTTTTCTTTTGGTAGGCGCGCAAGTTTTAGCGGCTTGCCCGTTGTCCCCGATTTCCAGGGCGGCGACTGCTTCCAGTCGGCGGATTCCCCGCCGAAATCCGGGTTCCTTATTGGAGATCCTGGGTGCCGGGGGGCTTTGGCTGTGGCTGGCGCCAAATTCCTGTGTTACTCTTGAAGTCTGCTGAAGATGCATGCCCATGCATTTTTGGGCAGACTGTCGGGGCGTAGCGCAGCCTGGCTAGCGCGCCTGGTTCGGGACCAGGAGGCCGTTGGTTCAAATCCAATCGCCCCGACCAATTTTTTCCTTCCGCTGCCGTTCTACCTCCAACTTGTTTAGAGTTTAGGCTCATCACGGTGCCTGAGAGGAAAACCGGATTTCTTTTCCGGTACTCCGCGGGGGGTTGTACAATCGGGTGGCTGACGAGGCTGGATGTTCATCCGAGGGGAGATTTATGAGGATTCGGACTTTGATTTTGTTGCAGGCAGCGATGCTGGTGGCCGCTTCTGCGATGGCGTTGGCTCATCCGCAGGGCGCGGCGACTGCCCCCGCCGCTAAGGAAGGCGTCCTGACCGCGGCCGATGTTGGGAACAAGGTGTTGCCGGAGAAAGTGTTCTTCCGGGGACAGATCGCGCCGGTGCAGGCGCGCAATAGCGGCGGCGTTCGCTATGCGGATGGCTTTCTTGTTTTCGCGGGGCTGGTGGATAGCTCCGGATATTCCACGGGGATTCGCGAAAGATATCAGGGATATTTGATCAGCGAAGTTCCGATCGAAATCGGCGGGCAAAGCCTCAAGCCGGGAGCGTATGGTTTTGGATTCCTGGAGGGCAACAAGTTTGTGGTGATGGATCTTGGAGCCAACGATGTGCTGGTGGTGGGCTCCACCAAAGACACGGAGATGAAACGGCCTGTGCCGCTGCAATTCACTGCTACCTTAAGCGCGGGCAGTTACCGGTTGTGCCACGGCCGCGACTACGTGGAGTTCCACAGGGCGAAGTAATTGCTTTTGGACTTACTGGGGCGAAATGCGTCTGAAGCTCATCTTGTAAACCGGTGCACTGAGTGTTTCCACAACCTCAGAGGCTGAAGCCCAAGCACTTCCGGGGCTTTCGGCACGACAAAAGTCGTGCCCTCCGGACGCCCATTTATTGGAGAGTCTCTAAGCGAACAGATTCCGGGCCATGAACCACAAATTCGCCGGGCGCTCCGCCAACCGGCGGACGAACCACGGGTACCAATATTTCCCATAGGCCACCAGCACGGCGGAGCGGTACCCTTCGAGGGCCAGGCGTTCCTGTTCCTGGCGCTGGATTCCATAGAGCATCTGAACTTCGAAAGCTTTTCTCGGAAATCCCCGGTGTGCCGCGTGCTCCGCAAGACGCCGGATCAGCGCGACATCGTGAGTGCCGAAAGCGGCACGCCCGCAATTGCCGGCGGCTTGCGCGGCCAGCATCGTTTGCGCTAGCGAGAAATAGCTCTCATCGACGTCCTGCTTTTTCGGATAAGCGATATCCGGCGGTTCCTTGTAGGCGCCCTTAACCAGCCGGATGGAGGGCCGCAGGGGCAGGAGTTCCTCCACGTCTCTCGTGGTCCGGAGCAGATAAGCTTGCAGGCAAATCCCGACGTTTGGATACTTGGCGAGGGCGCGCTTGTAGATTTGCAGGGTTGGGTCCACGTAGCTGCTGGACTCCATATCCACCCAGACGACGTTGTCCTTTTTTTCCTGGGCGATGATGTTTTCCAGGTTTTCAAAGCAGAAATCCGAAGAGAGATCGAGCCCGAGCTGCGTAAGTTTCACGGAAATTTCGGTGTTCAGGCCGGACAGGTGAATGCGGCGCAATGCCTCGAGGTAATGTTGCGTAACGAGTTCGGCTTCGGCGCGGTCGGTGACATTTTCCCCGAGGTTGGTGAAGACGCTGCCGATTTGTTTCTGAGCAAGCCCGCGGGCCGCATCGAGCGCGGCGTCCAAGCTTTCTCCCGGCATGAATCGCGAGACGCTGCGGCGCACAAAGGGATAATTTACGGCGTTTTCCCGCAGCCATTTATTTTGGGAAGCGGCCAGCAGCACCGAGCGCATCAGCGGCATTTTATCAGGGCCTCCGCCCGGGAAGAAAATATGCGGGAACAGCGGACCCATTCTAATTCAGTTGCGAAGATTTGCGATGCACGGCTTTTTTGCCGGGATGGATTGCTGGAGGGGAGAGCGTGTCAGTTGGAGAAGGAAGAAAGGGAACTCGCCTGGGCGAGGAATTGCGGCAGATGGTTTCGCACGGTTGCGGCTTGCTTCCCCAACCGTGTTTCCGCGGCCTGGCGTTCCCTGGCGATGGCGGAGAGTTCCGCGCCCGGCGAACTGCGCAACAATTCTTCCGCTTTTAAAAAGCAAGCAAATGCGAGGGTTTCCGGTTGTTTCTGGCGGCGCAGGAATTGCCCGTAGTTGAGCCAATCGATGGCTTCCGCTCGAGCGTCGCCGGCCTGCTGATCCAATTGAAGAGCCTGCTGGTACAAGCGGGCCGCGTCGGCGGGTTTTCCTAGGCGTTCCTGAGCGTCAGCGGAATGGGCGCGGGCCAGACTGTCCAGAGAAAGGTCTCCGGTCTTTTGGGCAAACTGCACGGCGGCGGAATAGCCTTGTAACGCGGCAGCCTGTCGCCCGGCCGCGGAATCCGCATCGGCGACCTTGATTAGGGCCGAGATAACCGTGCGATTCTCGCCGCGATGTTTCTCGGGCGCCTTGGCCACAGTTTCGAGGTACGCGCGATAATGGCGCGCCGCGGCCGCGGTTTCGCCTTCCTGTTCGAGCGCCTGCGCCAGATACAATTGCGCGTTGGACTGCGCCGGGTCGACATCCACGGCGCGTTGCCAACTGTCCACGGCTTCCGCGTCGTGTCCCAGACGATGCGCGAGCAAACCATAGTTGACGAGGGCATTGGCGTCCTTTGGGGCGAACGCCAGGACCTTTTGATACAGCGCATAAGCGTCAGCGTCATGGCCCGCCTGAATCAGCGCCTCTGCATAAGCCTGCTGGACGCCCAGATTCCGCGGATTCACTCGCGAGGCAAGGCGGAGCGACTGCAACGCGGCCTGGCGATCTCCCGCGGAAGCTTCGGCGCGCGCGAGACGAAGTTGCAATGTGCTGTCGTCCGGAGTCCACTTGGCGGCGCGCTGCAAGGCCGGCAAGCTGGCGGCGACATTCGCGTAATAGAAATGCAAGCGGTCAAAGCCGCCCCAGACGAGCAATAGGACCAGGGTCAAGATGCGGATGGCGCGCGCCGGAGTACTGCTTCCCGCAATCCAGCGCATGCCGCGCGCAACAGCGCTCTCCGCGTGTTGCTCGGCCGATGCCGCTCCCTGCTGGGAGTTCAAAAGAAATTTCGCAATCCTGGAATCCCGGAGTTTCCAGAGAGCTCCGTCGAGCAGAAAGTGGTGGAGGTTGACGAGCGCGGTGAAGGTCAAGAAACTGGCGCCAAAATCGGTATGAAAGACGCGGCTGACAATCCAGGGCCCCGGCACAAAGAGAGCGATGCCTCCGGCCACCAGCGTTAGAAGGTATCGCGCAAAGCTCCAGGAAGAGTTTCCCGCGGCGCGCGCTTCCTTTCGCTGGAAGTAACTGGTGATCCAGAGATATTGGGCGGAATGCAACACCGCCAGGATTCCGCTGGAATACCGGGTCTGGGCAACTTCTTTGCCGCTGAAGAGTTCGACCAGGGCGGGGAGCAGGAACCACAGGAACTGGGTAATGACTAGCGTAGCCGTGGGCAGCGCAAGTTTCCACCCGCCGCGGCGGCCCACTGAATAGAGCGCCCACCCGCTGGCTCCGACAAAGAAGGCTGCGAGAGCGATTCGCGCGGGGAAAGTGAGCAGCGCGGGGAGGCCCAGGGAGATGATCATCGGATCGCTCGAGGGACCGGTGTGAAAGCTGAGCATCAGCATTACATAGGAGGCGATGAAAGAAAGATGCAGGGCGCGCCGCTCGTTTTCGGTTGGGGCTAATTCCGCGCGCCGTGCGAACATCATGGCCAAGCCAAAGTTTTGTCCGGTGTAGTGCCAGGGGCTCCAGCAGATGTACAAGGTGAAGATCCAGGGCAGCAGGGGATACCAGAGATGCGCGAGGAGGCCGGCACACGCCAACAGCAAGGCCACATGAATGGTGTAGAAGCGATATCGCGTCAACTCATCGTAGGAGCGATAGGCGCGGTACGCGGTGGCCATGAAGTGCGGATAGTTGAAGAGGAGAGCCAGGAGATAAAAGGCGAACGACCACTGCGGGGCCTTGCTGCCGGCCACAGAAGCCGATACGAGCAGGAGGGGAGCGGACCAGGCTCCGCAGCCCACCAAGAGGTCGATGGAAGGTGAGTAGATCCAGACCCGGCTGGAGGGACTAGTACTCGACGGAGGTGGCGCGGGTTCCGCCGGCAAGGTTGTCAGAGTCGCGGCCATCCCTTCCAGCCTAGCGTAAGCAGGTGAGTCCCGGAGAGGCAGGGAGAGGGAAGTTGGTTGAAGGGTAACTTGGACGGTGGTGGAGTTCTAGTCTCCACGGCATAATTGGCACCTGTAAACCCTGACCGCTGACATTTTTCTGCGATCGTGTTATATGCGCTGGGCGAGTTGCCGCATCAAACTGGATAGCATTTCAAGAGGAGTAATTTAATGAGCTACGCGAAAACCATCACCTTTCTGGGCCCGCTGTTCAGCGCAGCGATATTGTTTTTGCCAGCTGCACACGCGCAAACGAAAACGGCCAGCGGAAATGTCACTTTTACGGTCACCGCCGCCGGCAAAAAGGAGGCCGATGTTTCAAACATCTCCAAAGACGATATCCAGCTTCTGCAAGGGAAGGAGCGCAAGCAGATCAGCGATTGGAAGAAGGGGGACACGCTTTTTCTGGCGATCCTGATCGACGACTCCATTGACAGCTCGGCCGGCGGGCAGTGGGATTATCTGCGGGAATTCATCATGGCCCAGACGCCGGCGACTTCCATCATGGTCGCGTACATCAGCAACAACGGCACCCGCGTGGTGCAGGACTTTACGCCGAACCACGAGCTGGCCGCCAAGGCTGTGCGCCTTCCCATCGGTGTGGGGGCGCTCGGCTCCAGTCCGTATCTTGGCATGATTGACCTGCTGAAGCGCTGGCCGGAAACGGGACCGCGACGCTCGGTGGTGCTGATCAGCTCGGGCATCGACTATTTCCGGGGACCTGGCTGGGGCATGTTTTATCCCGACCTGGATCCGCTGATCTCGCGAGCCGAGCGGCAGAACACCAACATTTGGACAATTTACTATCCGAGCGCCAGCCACCGGGGGCGTTCTTTTGGCATGGCCAACCACGCGCAGAATAATCTCGACAAACTGTCCGAGGACACCGGGGCAGAGAGCTATTATCTGGGTGGGGGCACACCGGTTTCGATCAAGCCATATCTGGACGAAATCACAGGGCACCTGAACAGTCAATATCTGCTGACTTTTGCGGGGACCGGGGGGGCGAAAGGGAAATTCCAGAGCGTGAAAGTGAAGACCGAGATAAAGGATGTGGAATTCTTCACGCCGGCGGCGGTGTTCCTGCCGCCTGTGAAGTAATCTGGATTGGAGGGGAAGAAAAAGGCGCGAGGCTATGGTCTCGCGCCTTTTTCTGTCGGCGTTTGCGCGGCTTTTGTTAGATCGCCCGGGTGGAATCCCGAATCACCAGCTCGGCGTGCAGCTTGTGCCCCACCACACTCCAGTCACGATTTTCGTGCCCCGCCTTGATCGCTTCCATGACGATGTTCACCGCCGCGCCGCCCATGGTTTCGAGCGGTTGGCGCACGGTGGTGAGCGATGGCGCGGAAAGGCCGGAAACGGCCACGTCGTCGAAGCCAATAACGGAGCATTGTTCGGGGACGCTTACGCCGGCTTTGGCCAGGGCGCGAATTGCTCCCAGAGCAGTAAGGTCGTCAAACGCCAGCAGTGCCGTGAACTTTTTCTTTTTCTGCAGCAACTCTTCGGTCAGCAGGTAGCCTTGTTCGAAGCTGGCGTTGGCGTCGAAGACATCGGGGAGTTGCAACACCAGCGAAGGGTCGATCTCCAGTTTCACGGACTGTGCGAATTTCTGGATTCCTTTCCAGCGCGGGGCGCTATCAATCAGGCGCTTCGGTCCGCGAATGACGGCAATGCGGCGGTGACCCAATTGATAAAGATGCTCGAACGCCAGACGGCCACCGGCTTCGTTGTCCACCATCGCGAAGCTGACGCGATTTCCGGGTATTTCCCAACCGATGGTGACCGTGGGAACTTCGGCCTTGTTCAAGTCGGCTAGAACATGGATGTCCACGAATAGCCAGTTGGCCACCACGATCAAGCCATCCACATGGCGTTCCAGGAGCATTTCGAGGTAGCGTTCGAAGCGGTCGCGCTGGTTGTGGGCGTCGGCGAAAATCGGCAGGTAGCCGAGCGGGTAAAGGGCATTTTCGATGCCACGCAAAATGGGAGTGCAGAACGGATCGGTGACGTCGAACAACATTACACCGATGCTTTGGCTGCGCTTGCTGCGCAGGAAGCGGGCCATCGCATTGGGGCGATAGCCCAGGCGCTGGGCAGTTTCCTCAATTTTCTTGCGGGTGCCGGGGGCGATATATCTTGCCAGCGGGGCGTTATTCAAGACAATGGAAACGGTTGCCGGAGAAAAGCCGGTGGCACGGGCGACATCCCGCATGGTGACCAGTCCGCGTCGGCTGCGCGCATTCATTCGGGGTTCCTCGCGCGCCTATCATCCAGCCGGACCAGAGCAAATGCAAATCAAAACGAATATGAATTGGAGCGGGGCGAAAATTGTTGTCCGGGTTCAAACTTCCGAGGGGGAGGGTTTTTAAAAACGCATATCACAGATGGGTGTAGTAGATGGTTCCGCGGCCGCAGGGGCAAAAGCCCAACATTTTTCATGACTTTCCGGCACGACTGAAGTCGCGCCCTCCTGTTTCAGGACTTTCCGGCACGACCCTTCAAGCTGCCCAGGCCAGTTCGAAGTCGTGCCCTCCCAAAGCGACTTGTTAGAGAGCTTCTAGTCTTCCGAGGGGATCTCGAAAGAAAGCGGCTCTCGGAAGCCCTTGGTCTTCCAGACGCCAAAGGCAATTCCCGCGGCCATCCAGATGGAGCCGACGATGATGGCCGGCCGGCTGAGATTCAGCCACAGGGCCAGACAGATCACGAAACCGAGAATGGGCGGAATCAGGAAACCCATTTTTTTCTCGGGAGCCCGCACGTAGTAACGAAGAAAGGCCGCGGCATTCACGCCCATGAAAGCGATCAGCGCGCCAAAATTCAGCATTTCCGCGCCGAGTCCGTAGGCTTCGCCGCCGTTCATGATTTTCTTAAAGGTATCCCAGGAGAGCGAGGAAGTTCCCAGCGAATAAGTCTTGTATCCCGCGACAATTTCCAGCAGGAACGCGCCGACCAGCGCCACGGCCCCCACGAGGAACACGTTATTCCGGGGGATGCGGTGCTTTTGGTCCACCACGCCAAAAAACGATTTCGGCAGGGCATTGCTGCGGCCCATTCCGTAAAGCAATCGCGCGGCACCGATCTGCGCGCCAAGGCCGGAGCCGAAATTTGCAAGGAGCAGGGTGAAGCCAACGATGGGGAAAAGGGGTTTCCAGGAGCGTCCGGCAATGTAGGAGTAAGCGGTGTTGATATCCGGGAATGGTTGCGAAGCGGGCCAGATCAACTGGGCGATGTAAACTTCGAATGCGGAGAGGATGCCGATCACCACGCAGGTCAAAACGGTAGCCAGCAGGATATTGCGGCGCGGATTTTCCGCTTCTTCGGACAAGGTGGAGATGCCATCAAATCCGATGTAGGTCAACACGGCGATCGATGTGCATCCGAACAATCCTGAAAACGTGAAGGTCATGGGATCGTAGAATGGCCGGGTGAAATACGCTGCGTCGTGCGGCGCACCGAAGACGTAGCGGGCTCCCGCGATGAAGATGGCCACCACCACGATGCCCATGAAAAAAGCCATGCCGGTGTTGATTCGGGCGGAAGTCTTGATACCGCGAACGTTGAGCAGGGTGAACACAATCACAAAGAAAATCTTCCAGATCCACGGAGGGACGCCCGGGGCGAACTGGCTGGCCTGCCCCGCGCACCACACGGTGCAGATCAGCGGGTTCAGCATATAGTCCATTACCATGCTCCACCCGGTTACATAGCCAACGGCGGGATTCACTTCCTGGGAAACGTAGGTGAACGCGGAGCCCGCGCTGGGATATGCGCGGGCCATACGGCCATAGCTAATTCCGGTGAAGAGCATGGCGACCATCGCGATCAGGATTGCGGTGACCACGTGGCCTTTTCCGCGGTCGCTTAGAACCCCGAAAACAGACATTGGGGCCACCGGCTGGATGACGATGACGCCGTACAAAATCAAATCCGTTAGAGTGAGGGTTCGCCGCAGACGAGGCCCGGCGTTGGCTGTGCCAGCTTGGTTGCTCAAGCACCTCTCCTTTTTGACGGTGTGTTTGAATCGGAACCCAGCACCACCGCGCGGGTCAGGTTCTTTGGCGCGTCGGGGTTGAGCCCCTTCCGCAGGCCGATAGAGGCGCCCATCAGGTGTGCGGGAATGGCGGTGACAGCGTAGCGCGCAAACTCCGGAGCATCAAGCGCCAGTTCGATGAGCAGGTCGCTGTGCTTTTTGAGTTGGGGGGTGGCACGATTGGCGATCACGCAAATGGCGGCGCCAAGATCCTTTAATTCCCTCACCAGGAGCGTTTCCGCCGCGGCCGCCGCATCCGAGATGAAAAATGTGATCAGCGTGTTGGGCCCGGCGATCGAGCGCGGCCCGTGGCGGAATTCCAGCGAGTGATAGGCCTGGGCGTAGGAGGACGACATCTCGGTCACTTTCAGCGCCGCTTCCTGAGCCAGCCAATAATGCGCCCCTTGGCCGAGGAAGACGTAGTCCGCAAACTTCTTTCTAGCTGCAAACTGCTGAATTTGTTTCGCGTGGGCGTCCAGCCAGGCCTGCCCGCGCTGCGGCAATTGGTCCAGGCCAGCGGAGCAGCGGTCGTCGTTCAGGAATTGCAGTCCTAGGCACTGAAACGCGAGCAAGATGGCGGTGAACGAGCGGGTCATCACGGTGCTCTTTTCATCGGCCCAGGTCAGCTTGAACGCATGGGTACAAAGATCTTCCAGGGGACTTCGGGGATTGCAGGTGACTCCCAGCGTTTGCACGGTTCTGTGTTTTTGCAGAAGCTCCGCGGCGCGCAACACTTCAGTGGTTTCCCCGGATCGCGACATCAGGACGACTTGCGGTGTCCCCAGACGCCGCAAGGTCTCGACCGGCGCAAAAAGGAGTTCGGAAGCCGGCACTCCGGTCGCCTGTATCTGGAAGTGCTTGGTCCACAGGGCGGCAATGAGCCGCGAAAGATAGTAGCTAGAGCCGCAGCCGACGAAGAGCCAGGGGCTGCGGGGGGAAAACAAATTCGAGAGATTTTCGAGGATTCGGGATTGCCGCAAGTGCGTTTGCGTCTCGCTCCAGATGCCCGGCTGGGAAAGAATTTCCCGGAGGGTATGTGAGCCGGGCTTGGGGTCTGGGGGACGCCGCGCCAGCTTGTTTCCGGGGGTCAGCTTGGCCAAAGGATTCCTCGTATTGAATCGTTTCAATTGGGCTATTTTGCGCAATCCGAGCTTTCCGTGCAAGGATTAATTTTTGCCCCTGGGAGTGGAAATCCGCGGCCCACCCTGTTCCTTGGTACAGTGGGGCGTTCTTTCCGCGGTGGATATCTTTTCGCTCACACGGGGGATTTCCCACGCAACAGGCAACGCTACTTTCGCGTCTAATAGTAGAAAGGGAACAAGCCCGATTCCGAGAAGAGCGGGCCGCCACCATGGGGCAACTTTCCTATCTGTTCGACCGACGCCAGGCGCCGCGCGTACTGCTACACGCCGCGGGTTTTGTGCTGGTGTTCCTGGCGGCTAATTGGCTGCGGCAGATCAACCTGGTTCCCAATCCCATCCTGCAGGGCTACCTGCAAATCACCACGGGAATTTTTGCTTTTGTGTTCGCCGCCGTCGCGCTGGTGAGATTCCAGGGGACGCAGGATCGCATCTCGCTCATTCTTGGTTCGGGTTTTTTGCTTTCCGGGGCGACGCTGATTGCCTCCAGTATTCTTTTCTTTCAACTGGTGCATGTGAATCAGATCTGGCCGCTTCTGGCTCCCATCGGCTGGTGGATCAGCCGGCTGTTGCTGGCGGTTTTATTTGCGACCGCGCTGCTGGTCGAGCATTTTCTTCCGCGCTCGCGGCATCCGAGACTTGAAATCGGGAGCGGGTTGTTCGCGGTGCTGGCGCTGACTTATTTGATCACCGCGTCGTTTAAAAAACTTCCGCCGGAAGTGTCACATTACCCCGCGGCGTTTATTCCCAGTCCGCTGCAACTGGTTCCCGCGGTTATCTTTTTGATTGCGTTGTTCGGTTATCGCCGGCGCAAATATTTGCAGGATTCCGGCTTCGACAAGTCCATCTATATGGCCGTCTGGCTCAACCTGGCCGCGCAGCTCGCCGCCTGCCAGTCCATCAAGCTTCTTGACGGCCCCTTCGTTTTCGCGCAGGCATTGACTGTGATGAGCTACGCGATCCTGCTGGCCGGGGCCTTATTCGACAGCGCGAAAGTGTTTGAGCAGGTGCGGCACCTTGCGGCCAGCGATCCGCTGACGGGGCTGGCCAACTACCGCAAGCTTTTGGACGTTCTGGACATTGAGACCGAGCGCACCTTGCGGACGGGCCGGCCGTTCGCGGTGCTGCTGCTCGATCTCGATGGCCTGAAAAGAGTCAATGATACCTATGGACACCTGGTGGGCAGCCGGGCGCTGTGCCGGGTTGCCGATATCCTGCGGTTCCATTGCCGGGCGATTGATACCGCCGCGCGTTATGGCGGCGACGAATTCGCGTTGATTCTCCCGGAAGCCCGCGAGGAAGAAGCCGAACGGGTGGCCCAGCGGATCCGCGAAACTCTTGCCGCGGATCAGGAGCACCCGCTGCTTTCGGCCAGCATTGGCGCGTCCGTATATCACGGGGAAGGCGAACGCGTGGAGAAGCTGTTGAAGGAAGCGGACCAGAATCTGTACATTGAAAAGGCGCGACGGAAGGAAAACGCGCGTACACCGGACGCTTCCCGCCGGCGCTTGAAGAAAAGCTAACCCAGGCGCAATCGGACTATTTCGCGGGCGCGAACGGGGCCAGTTGTTCCGCGATTTTAGCTTTGTCGCCGACTACGACGATGGTCATTTCTTGCGGCTTGATGTAATCCTGAGTGATTTGTTGAATCACCGCCGGGGTGACCGCGTTGACTTTGGCGACATAGGTCTTCAGGTAGTCTTCTCCGAGTCCCTGAAAGTCGACATTTTCCAATTGGCCGATCAGCGCGCCGCGATTGGAGTTCTGGATGACAAAGACGCCCGAAAGATAGTTTTGAATTCCCCTGAGTTCCGGATCGCTGACGGGCTCTTTCTGCATGCGCATCACCTCGGCGAAAATCTCCTTTAAAGAAGGGCCGGTAAATTGGGTGGTGACATCCGCGCTTTCCGCCCAGTAACCGTCGTGATAGCGACGGGAAATTTCGCTATGCGGGGAGTAGGTGTAGCCTTTTTGCTCGCGAATGTTCGCGGTGATGCGGGAATTGAAGGAGCCGCCCAGGAGGGCATTGGTTACCACCAGCGGGACAGCGTCAGGGCTGGTTGACGGGGGCACCGGCAAGCCGACAAGGAGAGTCGATTGCGGGGCGCCCGGCCGGTCGGTTATGTCCAGTAGGTGTTGGGCCTTCAATACCGGGACATTTTCCAGGCGCGCGGGACCCTTGCTCCACGAGCCAAAGCTATCCTCAATTGCTTTTTTTACGGCCGCCATATCGAATTTTCCGGCCACATAGAGGTGGGAGCGCTGGGCTCCGAAGTTTCCAGCGTAGAAGTCTTTCACGTCCTGAATGGTGAGTTTCTTGATCTCGCCTTCGGACGGCACGACGGTCGCATAGGGATGCTCGCCGTATAGGATTTTGCGAAAGCGCATCAAGGCGATCGTCTGCGGCTCCGAGGTTTGCAAGGCGATCCTGCGCAACGCGTCATTCTTGAGGCGCTGGAGTTCGGATTCCGGGAGGCGCGGGTGCTGCGCCACGCCGGCCAGCAGCTTCACCGCGTCGGGAGCAAACTCCTGGAGCACGTCGATACCGAGATTGGTCCGGTCAGCGCCGGTGTTTATGTTCAGCGCGCTGCCCATGCTGGCCGCTGCTTCCGAGATCTCCTGGGAAGTAAGCTTGTCGGTGCCTTCTTTCATCAAATCCGTGGTGAGGGCAGCCACGCCGGCGCGGGTGTTCCCGGCATTGATTTCCCCGGCATCCACCGCCAGGCTGATCGCGGCTTTGGGGATAATTCCGTAGGGCACCAACGTGACCTTCAATCCGTTCGGGAGGGTGTAGGTTTCATTGGCAGGGACCGTGAAAGCCTTAGCAGGCTGCCCTTCGGGAGGAGCTTGTTTTTGCGCCATGGCTGGGGCGATCCCAAGAATCGTTGCGGCGAGGACCAGCAGATTCAGTTTTTTTATTGGTGAGATCATGGGCATTTTCCTTTCCTACTGGTTTTTCGCGGGCGCCGCGGCGTCTTTCCCCGCGGGTTGCAATTCAATGATGGTGCGATTTGTGGAGCGCAGATATTCCTGGGCGGTTTTTTGCACCAGCGCCGGGGTTACCTTGTCGAATTGGCCGACCAGGTCGTTCACGCGGGCTGGATTGTCGTCAAAGAGGGCGAAACTGGCCAGCAGGTCCATCAGGCCGAAGCCGCCGAACTCACCCATGGTATCGTACAGGCTGGAGCGGAGTTTCACGCGGGCGCGGTCCAGAGTTTTCTGGTCCACGGGTTTTGCGCGCAGCGGTTCGATGACCGTGTCGATAGCCTCGATTACGGTATCCGCTTTGGTGGTGGGGTCGTAAGTAACATCCGCAGCCAGCAGCATGGGCCCTTTGTAGTTGAACATGTTGCCGAGCATGTTGATGCCGCCTTCCACGCTGTCGGTCAGGCCGCGCTTTTGCACCAACTCCTGGCGCAGCAGGCTATCGTCGCCTTCGATCAGCATCTGTTCCAGCAATCCCATGGCGTAGTATTCAGGCGTGTTGCGCTCTGGCATCTGATAGCCGATGGCCAGGGCCGGGCGGGGCGCGAGAGGGTCTTTTTTGACAATAATTTTTTCTTTTTCCTGGCGGGGCTCGCTGAGGTCGGGTTGCGGCGGAACTTGGGCGGCCTTAATTCCTCCAAAATACTTCTCGACCAGCTTACGAGCGTCCGCATTTTCGAAATCGCCGACGACCACCAGGACGGCGTTGTTTGGCGCGTAGTAGGTGTCGAAGAACTGTTTCACCTCGTCGAGCTTGGCCGCTTCGATATCGGTGAGGTCGCCGTAAAAATTGTGAGCGTTGTACCAGTTGGTGTTGGCCGCCATGGGCAGGTCGATCCATGGGAAACCGCCATACGGGCGGTTGAGAATGTTTACTTTTACTTCGTTGCCCACGACACCCTGCTGATTTTTCAAATTGTCTTCGGTGACGGCGAGGCCGCTCATGCGATCGGCTTCGGCCCAGAGAATCGTCTCCAGCTTGTTGGAGGGGACCACCTCGAAGTAGTTGGTGAAATCGAAACGGGTGGAACCGTTCAGGATTCCCCCGTTAGTCTGAATCAGCTTGATGAACTCCATCTTTCCCAGATTCTTCGAGCCCTGGAACATCATGTGTTCGAACAAGTGCGCGAAACCGGTGCGGTTCTTGGGCTCGATGCGGAAGCCGATGCGGTAATAGACGCCCACGCAAACCGTCGGGGCGGTGTGATCTGGGGAAAGCACCACGCGCAAACCGTTGGGCAATTTGTAATATTCAACCGGCACATGAAAATCCTCCGCGGGGGCCGCTACCCGCGGCAGCGCCATTGCCAACAGCAGGCCCAACAAAGCCAACACACCCTGCCCGGCTGCTCTTCGTGCTCCTTGCATGCTTCCTCCTAAAGATCGAACGGTCAAAATCACTGCGGGAAAGCTTCGAGGCGAACTGCTACACAGGTAAAGACGCAAGCGCTCCCCGAAAGTTTCATTGGAAGCGGTCGAAAGCTAAAAAACCGCTCTTTTTTGCCGGGTCGCCTTGCTGGCGAGGGAGAAACGAGTTTCTGCGTTCCCTTCGCCACAGATTTGGCCGGCCAGATATTCTCCCACAGCCGGGCCGTGTTTGAAGCCGTGGCCGGAACCGCCGCCGGCCAACCAGACATTGGGCAGGTGCGGATGCCGGTCGATGAGGAAATCCCCATTCGAAGTGTTTTCATACTGGCAGACGCGCGTTTCCACAATCGGCGCGTTCCTTAGTGCCGGAAAGCGACGGGCGACATAGTTTCGAGCCCACTCCGCGCCCTCCGCGCTCACCACGCGCGATTGGGTGTCCGGATCCACGGGTTGGCCGTGAGCGTCGCGAGCCATTTTCAAACCCCGGGACTCAATGTCCGGCATGCCATAAACTTCGTCATTGTTGAACAACCAGGTTGGCAGGGCCGGGGGAGCAAAGCGGGCGTCGCCCGCGGGGATTCCAAAGAAAAACACTTCCTGGCGGGTGGGGAAGATGAGCTGGCCGAGGGATTCCGGGAAGACCTTGGCGAGCCACGGGCCGCAAGCAAAGACGAATTGTCCCGCGGAAAAGGATTCGCCGCTGGAGGTGGTGATCTTGGCAAGCGGCCCGCTTCCTTTTGGTGAGGCCATTTGCGCGATTGCAAAGGCCGCGGACATTTTCCTGGCTTCCTCCAGAGCGGCTTGCACGGCTCGACGCGCGAGGAGCACGCCGCTCCCCGGCTCCAGCAATCCACGGCTTATGCCGTCGAAATTCACTTGCGGATAGCGCTTGGCGAGAGCAGCGTTATCCATGACCTCGTGCGGGATTCCGCAGCGCTGGATGGTGGCCTGAGACTCTCTCAGGCGCAGATTGTCCGCACCCTCCAGCCAGAGCACGCCGGTTTGCTGAAACAAGGGTTGCCCGCACTGCGCCGAAAGATCCTTCCATTGCATCAGCGAGCGCTGGGACCACCGGGTATAAATCTCATCGGCCGCATAGCTCATACGGATGATGCGGGTTTCGCCTCCCGAACTGGCGCGCGCATGGGCCGGCCCATAGGCGTCCAGCACCAGCACCTTCAGACGGCGTTTCGCCAAATGCCAGGCGGTCCACGAGCCGAACACGCCCGCTCCGATCACCACCACATCGTAACTGACAGTTGACGTCATGGTCCGGCTATTCTAGCGCGAGCTGCCGCTTCTTGCTGGCCCATCGGCTGTTCCCGGAGTAGTATCTTCGTTTGCCGTTATTGATTTCTTGGGGGTCGTGTGAACCGTTCTCATCGCTACAGTCTGTTTGTAATCATCCTTCTTGTGTTTGCGGCCGGTTCCTTTGCGCAAGCGTCTGTTGATCCGAAACTGTATGAAGGCATGAAATGGCGCCTGGTCGGCCCGTTTCGCGGCGGCCGCGTACTCGCCGCTGCCGGCGTTCCGAGCCAGCCCAATACTTATTATTTCGGCGCGGTTTCCGGCGGGGTTTGGAAAACCACCGACGGCGGGCTGACCTGGGAGCCCATTTTCGACAAGCAAGCTATTTCGTCCATTGGCGCCTTGGCGGTGGCGGACTCCGATCCGAACGTGATTTACGCGGGGACGGGCGAAGCTTGCATTCGCGGCGACATTTCCTATGGGGATGGCGTGTACAAGTCCGTTGACGCCGGGAAAACCTGGACGAACGTCGGGCTGAAAGATTCCCGGCACATCGGGGCAGTGATCGTCCATCCCACAAATCCCGATGTCGTCTTTGTCGCAGCTCTCGGGCATGTTTACGGCCCGAACGAGGAGCGCGGCATCTTCCGCACCCGGGATGGCGGGAAGAGTTGGGAAAAAGTTCTGTACATCAACGACCGCACCGGGGGCATCGACGTGGTGTTTGATCCGCAGAATCCACACATTCTGTTTGCGGCGATGTGGGAAGGGTATCGGACGCCGTGGGCATTGAACAGCGGGGGCGAAAAAAGCGGATTGTATCGCTCCGGCGACGGCGGGAGTACCTGGAAGCGCCTGGAAGGCAACGGACTGCCGGAGGGCCCGCTGGGACGCATCGGGGTGAGCGTGCCTGGAGGCAATTCGAACGTGGTTTATGCGCTGATCGAAGCGAACAAGGGCGGATTGTATCGCAGCGATGACGGAGGCGAGCAATGGACGCTGGTAAATGACGAGCGCCGTTTCCGGCAGCGTGCGTGGTATTTCACGCACGTGTGGGGCGATCCGAAAAATTCCAACGTCGTGTATATCGCCAACACCGGATTGTTCCGGTCGATTGACGCCGGGAAGACCTTCGAGCGATTGACAGCACCGCACGGCGACCATCACGGACTGTGGATCGATCCGAACAACACTAGCCGAATGATCAATGTCAATGATGGGGGCGCCACAATCAGTATTGACGCCGGCAGAACCTGGTCCACGCAGATGAATCAGCCGACCGCCCAGTTCTATCACGTCGTTGCCGACAACGATTTTCCGTATCGAATCTATGGCTCGCAGCAGGACAACACGACCGTGAGCACGCTGACGCGCAGCGATCGTGGCTTCATTGACCGGCCGGATTGGGATGCGGTTGGCGGTGGAGAAAGCGGCTACATCGCGGTCGATCCCCGGGACTCCAACATCGTTTATGCCGGGGCTTACTTCGGGCACATCACGCGATTCGACCGGCGCACGGGGGAGGCGCAGGACGTGATGCAATGGCCCGACGATCCCGACGGCCACAACGCCAGCGGGCTGAAATACCGCTACACCTGGACGATGCCGATCGTTTTTTCGCCGCACGATCCAAATATATTGTATAACGCCGCGCAGTACGTCTTCCGCTCGACCGACAGCGGGCACTCCTGGCAGACCATCAGCCCGGATCTGACGCGCAACGACAAATCCAAGCAGCAGGATTCCGGCGGGCCGATTACCCGGGATCAGGCGAGCATCGAGTATTACGACCTGGTGTTTACGGTTGCGGAATCGCCCAAGCAAAAGGGCCTCATCTGGGCGGGGACGGATGATGGGCTGATCCAGGTGACGCGCGACGATGGAAAATCATGGAGCAATGTCACTCCGAAGGGCATTCCGGAATGGTCGCTGGTCAGCCTCATCGAAGCGTCGTGGCACGATGCGGGGACTGCATACGCCGCCGTGGATGCGCGGAAGCTGGACAATTTCAGGCCCTACATTTTCAAGACCACCGATTTCGGCAAAACCTGGGCGCAAATCACCTCCGGCATCCCCGATGGAGCTTACGTTCACGCCGTGCGGGAAGATCCCGCGCGCAAAGGATTGCTTTTTGCGGGCACGGAACTCGGCATCTACGTTTCTTTCGATGACGGCGCGCACTGGCAATCGCTGCAACTAAATCTGCCAAATACGCCGGTGCACGATATGACTATTCATGGCAGCGATCTGGCCGTGGCCACCCACGGCCGGGCATTCTGGATGCTCGATGATATCGCCCCGTTGCGACAGGCTGATTCTTCACTCGCGGGTAACGGCGCGTATCTCTTCAAGCCTTCGACGGCGACGCGAACGCGCACGGGACATGTGAAACGCCGCCGTTATGCCATCGCGGAAAATCCTCCGGACGGGGCGATCCTTTACTACTACCTGAAAGAGGAAGCGAAAGAACCGATCAAGCTGGAAATTCTTGATTCCACCGGCAAAGTGATTCGTTCGTTTACCAGTGAGGAAAAGAAGAAGGATGAAGGCGAGGCCGAAGCCGAGTGGGAAAAAGACGATCCCGCCGACCACATTCCGGCCAAGGCGGGGTTGAATACCTTTGCCTGGGATTTACGCTACCAGGAACCGGTGAAAATCCCCAAGGCGGTCTACGACGAAGGAGATCCCACCGGCCCGCTCGTTCTGCCCGGCAAGTATCAAGTGCGGCTCACGGCCGGAGGCACAGCGACCACCGAGCCCATCGAAGTGGTGATGGACCCGCGGGTGAAAAGCAGCCCGGCCGACCTGCAGAAGCAGTTTGACCTGATGCTCAAACTGCGCGACCGCCAGGAGGAATTGAACAAGGCCGTTCTGGGGATTCGCGACCTGCGCGCTCAACTGCTGGTATTGGAAAAGCGCCTGGGTTCCAGCGAAGGGAAGCCCACGGACGCGAACAAGAGCCTCGTGGACCAGTCGGCGGCGTTTCGGAAGAAGCTCTTCGCGCTGGAACATCAACTGATCAATCCGGAAGCGATTGCCAGCGAGGAGGAGCTGCACTATCCGACAAAGCTGAACAGCAAGCTTGGCTCGCTGGACGCGGCCGTGGATAGCGCCGACGCGGCACCCACGGAAGGAGAACTGGGGGTCTTTGCCGAACTGGACAAACAACTGGACGTGGAGCTGGCCAAGTGGCGCGAAATCACGAGCACGGATGTGCCGGCGCTGAACGCCGCGCTGCGCAGCGCTAACGTCCCCGCCATTTCACTGAAATAATAACCAGCACCGGAGCAGGGACAGGGGCCGGGGCGCCTCGGGCGCAATCCACGATTCGAGGCATAAACTCTTCCGATGGCGACAGCTCGTTTTTTTGGCGGGTGATTACTTTTTGGCGAGCAGCGCGGCCCAATGGCTTAGATGATTCAGCGACTCCGTGTGGGTCGGGTCCAGATGCAGGGGCGTCACCGAAGCTTCTCCGGCGAATATCGCCGCGTAATCCGATTCCGCGTCCAGCCCCATTTCGTTGTCAATGCGCTGTTCGCTTAACCAGAAGTAGGCAAGTCCGCGGGGATCCTGGCCTTCGCGCAAGACCGTTCGCGTTATCTTTTTCGATTGCCGCGTGAACTTCACCGCGCCATTCCAGTTGTCCGGCACGTTCACGTTGAGCAGCACTTGGGGCGGCAGGCCTTCTTGCAAAATCAACTCCGTCGTTTTCCTGGCGATTTTCGCCGACGCCGAGAAATCTGAATAGGTCCGCTTTGAACAGAGCGACATCGCCAAGCCCGGCACGTGATGAATCACCGCTTCGCGTGCGGCGCCCACGGTTCCGCTGTAATAGACGTTTTCGCCGAGGTTGGCGCCGTGGTTGATTCCGGAGATCACCACGTCCGGCGGCTCTTTGAGCAATTTGTGCAACGCAACGATCACGCAATCCGCCGGCGTCCCATCAATCGCCCACTCGTTTTCGCCGGTGGCGTGGCAAACGATCGGCTGACGAAGCGTCAAGCTTTGTGCCGCGCCACTGCGTTCCCAACTGGGGGCCACGATGCTGACGTGTGCAATCGTGCGCAGTTCTTCGGCCAGCGCCTTCAGCCCGGCGGCCTGGTACCCGTCATCATTGGTCAACAACACCCGCGCCTTTTTCACGTCGGCAGAATCTCCTTACATCCATTGTAGACGGAAGCGTTTAGAAGTGCGGCATGGCCTTCTATTCAGGATTCCCAGGGATTGAAGACAGTTACGCCAGCGGGCGCCACATCTCTCGCATTGCGCGTAACCAGGGTCAAATTGTGGTGGAGCGCCGTCGCCGCCAAGAGTCCATCAACGGCCGGAATCGGCCTGCCTCCCGCCGAAGCTTTCGCGGCGATTCTTCCCCAGCGGTCTGCTATTTCTTGATCCACCTGCAAAATGCGCCCAGCCAGACGTATGACCAGATCATGAATGAGCCAGGATTCGAGTGCAGTGCGGCGGGAGGACATCGGCAGGGATTCAATTCCTCTGCGAATTTCTCCGAGTGTTAAGACGCTGACGTGAAATAGTTGTTCGTCGGCAGCGTCCACCCATGCCTTGACTTTGACATCGGGCCGCAATTTGACGCCCTCGGAGAGTATGTTTGTGTCCAGCAAATAGCCGCTCACAGGTCTACATCCCGCCCGTAATCCTGCTCGCGCTCCAGGTTGATTCCGGAACCAACTAGTGGGGATTCCGCGAGGAACTGCATGAAGCTCTTGGGCTGTTTGGCGCGCGCCGTAAGGGCTTCAAAATCCTCCGCTGGGAGCATGACCACCGCCTCTTTATCCTGTTTGGTAATCCACTGAGGGCCTTCCGTCCGTGTTCGACGGAAGAGTTCGCTGAACCGTGCCTTGGCGGTCTGCAGTTGCCAGCGTGTTGCCGGCGCAGCGCTGTGAGCAGTGCGTTGCTTCTTTCTTTTCGTGGAAGGTCTTTTTTTCATGAGACACGTCTCCGACCAGTCTGACTAGTCAGTAGCTTAACAGCACGGATGGGAAACGCCAAGTGCCGGGCAGAATTTTGCGGATAAGGAATGCCAGGAAGAAAATGGTCGGGACGGCGAGATTTGAACTCGCGACCTCACGCACCCCAAGCGTGCGCGCTACCAGGCTGCGCTACGTCCCGACCGTCGCGGCCACGAGAACGGCCGCAAACTCACTAAAACCACGGTATCACTTGCCTTCGAGCAGCGTCAAGAAACTGCGCAGGGTATCGCGCAGGTCCAGAAGCATTTTGCGGTTCAATTGCACCGCTTCGCCTTCCGCCGCGGTTGCCGAGGAAAGTTCCTCGACGGCCGCCTGCAGCCCGCCGCCGTTTTCCAGGTCCCGCAGGTGGCGGCGCGCGCCGGCCATGGTAAATCCTTCGTCATAGAGGAGGCGCTTGATCTTAAAGACCAGGTCCAGGTCGCGTTGCCGATAGAGGCGGTATCCCTGGCGGCTCTTGAGCGGCTCCAGCATCGGAAACTCGGATTCCCAATAGCGCAGCACAAACGGACGCACTTCCGTAATGCGGCTGACTTCGCCGATGCGGTAATACTTCTCGTCCTGCTCCTCAGAAATTGCTGCTGCGGCTGCGCTGCTCATTTTGGAGTGCGGGAGAAGGGCTCCCGCTCTTACGGAGTGAGTTTACCAGAAGGAATTACGCCCATCTACAGTACTTGGAGGGAGTGAGCCGAGGTTCCCACATGGAACACTCGTCCTATTCCTCTTCCGCGCCGGCGGCCGGACCCGATCTATCTTCGCGCTTGCGCAAGCGCTGGACGAAGCGGACGGGTGTGCCGGTGAAATCCCACTTCGCGCGCAACTGGTTTTCCAGGAATCTTGAAAAACTGAAATGCAGCGGCTTTTTCTGATTTGTGAAGATGATGAACACCGGCGGCGCAGTCTTGGCCTGGGTCATGTAGTAGATGCGCACGGGACGCGCCTTGGGCGTCGATGCCCGCTGCAAGTCCACGTCTTCCTTCAACCAGCGGTTTAGCTCGCCGGTGGAAATCTTACGCTTCCGCGCCTCGGCCACATGGTCGATCAAGGCAAAAAGCTTGTCGGTGCGCTCTCCGGTTTTGGCGGAGAGGAAAATGATCGGGGCATAACTGAGAAATTTGAATTTCTGTTGCACCATCTTTTCGTATTCGAACAGCAACTTGCCTTTGTCCACTGGTTGCTGCGCCACGCCACCCGCCGCCGCGCGCTTCGCTTTGCCCTTGGCGCTTTTTTCCGAAACGTTTTCG
This sequence comes from uncultured Acidobacteriota bacterium, assembly GCA_963781995.1. GTDB lineage: Bacteria > Acidobacteriota > Terriglobia > Acidiferrales > UBA7541 > Acidiferrum. Next base: position 975,069 of record CAWAHR010000001.1, read on the forward strand.
GCGCGCTGCGCGGCTTCCACGGCAAGGTCCCATTTATTGACTACAATAATGACCGAGCGGCCGGACTCTTCCGCATACGTTGCGATCGTGGCATCGCCCTGGGTGACGCCCTGCTCGCCGTCAATAATCAGCAGGGCCACATCGGCGCGCTCCAGGCCGCGCCGCGCCATTACCACGCTCAATTTTTCGGCGACTAGAGTGGTCTTGCCCTTGCGGCGGATTCCCGCGGTATCCACGAAGCGGTACACGCGTCCGTCGCGGACCACTTCTGTATCCACGTTGTCCATGGTGGTGCCGGGAATCGGGGAGACGATGGAGCGCTCTTCCCCTGCCAGGCGGTTCAGGAGCGTGGATTTGCCCACGTTTGGCCGGCCGATGATGGCGATTTCGACTTCCTTCTTGGCCGCCGGCTGATCTTCGATCGCATTTCCTTGCGCTTGTTTCAAAGCTTCATCGAGCAGATCGTCCACGCCGGTGCCATGTTCGGCGGCAATGGGGAAGACCGGGACGCCCAGCGAATAGAAGACACCCGCATTCGGTTCCTGCATTTGCGAATCGATCTTGTTGACCGCGACGACAAAGGGCTTGCCAGTATTGCGAAGCAGCCGCGCCAGCTCCTGGTCCAGAGGCGTCAAACCCGCCTGGCTGTCCACGACCAGCACCAGCAGAGCGGCGTTTTCGAAGGCCACACGCGCCTGGCGGTAGATTTCCGTGGGAATCAGGGCTTTGTCGTCGGGCACGATGCCGCCGGTGTCCACGACTTCCAGCACCCGGCCGTTCCATTCGGTCTGGCCATACATGCGGTCGCGGGTGATGCCCGGTTCGTCGGTGACGATTGCGCGGCGTGTTCCAGTCAGCCGGTTGAATAACGTGGATTTGCCGACGTTCGGGCGCCCGACGATCACCAGCGAAGGTAGTTTATTGGGCATAAGGCGTTTCGCGCGCTACAGTGCACTGTCCCTCTGATTCCTCAATCTTCCAATCTACCCCATTGCCTCTCAACTAGCGAGCCGCGGGCCACCGCCGCCCCACAGAGTTTCGCGGGATTTGAGCCCGCGATGGACTGCCAGCAATGCTCCTTTCCTGTGACCCACGCCACGCGAAGAGGACCTTTTGCCACCGGTTTACCTCATAGCTCGAATAGAAACATTTTGTTTTGAAAACCTTGCTTCTCATGCCTGCTCTGAGTATGTTCTTACCAACAATTCAAGGTGCCCCAGGACGGTTCTTCGGGGAGAACGTCCGCAAGATTCTCGGGGATTCGAGATGACTACTGAATCGATCAAGGAGTAGCTGATGAACAGCTTTTTCCGCAGCATTCGCACGCTTGCGCTGGTCGCTTTTTCACTGGCTCTTTTTGCGGGAGGGTCGACCTTGGCACAGACCTTCCGCGGCACGATCCTTGGCACCGTCTCGGATTCTTCTGGAGCCGCCGTACCGGGCGCCACGGTGACCATCAAGAATTTGGATACGGGCCTCACCCGCGTGGTGAGCACGTCCGATGACGGCAGTTATTCCGCGCCGGAATTGCCCATTGGCAATTACAGCGTGAGCGTGGAAAAGGCGGGCTTCAAGCTGGGAGTTGTTTCCGGCATCAAGGTGGAAGTTTCCAGCGAGCGGCGCGTGGACGTAAGCCTGCAGCCGGGGCAACTCGCCCAGACGGTCACGGTGCAGGGCGAAGAGCTACCCATGGTTGAATCCACGTCCAATACCCTGGGTGGCATTGTCGAATCGACGGTAATCACCTCACTTCCGGTCAATGGCGGCGACTACCAGAAGCTGATTTTTCTGGTACCCGGAGTGAGCGGCTCACCAGACCAGATCACCGATTCTCCCGGCTCTTTCGGCATTTTCTCGGTGAACGGGGCCCGCGGCCGCGCGAACAACTTCCTGCTCGACGGCACGGACATGAACGACGGCTACCGCAACGATCCGGCCATCAATGAGGCCGGGGTGTTCGGCACTCCGGCGACCATCCTCCCTGTATCTTCTATCGCCGAACTGCACGTGGCCTCGAACTTCGAAGCCGAGTATGGACGCAGCGCCGGCGGTGTGGTGAATATCGTCACCAAAAGCGGGTCCAATCAGCTCCATGGTTCCGCATCGGAATTTTTCCGCAACAACGCCCTGGACGCCCGCAATTTTTTTGACAACACCTCTTTGCCACAGAACCCGTTCCACAACAACCAATTTGGCGGATCGCTCGGCGGGGCGATTATCAAGGACAAGACGTTCTTCTTCATCGACTATGAGGGCATGCGCGAAGTTGGTTCGCAATCCACGCCTTCGTGTGTCCCCACGGCGAACGATATCGCGTACTACGCGCCGGTTTCCGGCGATGTGACGTCCATTAACACGGTTGCCGCCAATATAATTGCGCAAAAGGGGTGGCCAAAACCGAATGGCACGGGTTCCTGCATTGGGAATCCGGTGGATGGTTTCAATACGGTCCCGTCCAATACGACGTTGCTCACGCCGTTCTCCAACAATGTGAACGGCGGGATTATCAAGATTGACCACCAGTTCAACCAGAACAACACGCTGACCGGCCGGTATTACCTGGGAGACAGCGAACAGAGTTTCCCGCTGGCCCTGGTGGGCGGCGGCGCGCTGCCGGGCTATAACACGTTCACGCCCACGCGCGTGCAACTCGTCTCGATATCCTTCGTTTCGGTGATGAGTCCGAGCGCCGTGAATGAAGCACGTATCGGCTGGAACCGCTTCGCCGAAGGTTTTTTCCCCCAGGACCGCCATTTCGATCCATCAACCCTCGGCCTGACCACCGGCGCAGCTGGGATTGATCTCGGCATGCCGCGCATCGACGTGGGTTCCTTCCCGCAACTGGGCTCGAGTTCCTCCGACACGCGGAACCGCGTGGATTCCAACTGGCACTACATAGACAATATTTCCTGGAAGCACGGGAAGCACGACATCAAGGCCGGCTATGAGTTTCGACGCACCACTGTATCGCAAAACTTCGATTCCTATTTCCGCGGCCGGCTGAATTTCGGCAGCCTGGCGAGTTTCCTGGCCGGCACGCCTGACAGTGCCCTGCAATATTCCGGGAACTCCAATCGCAATACGTTCGAGAACTCGCAGGCGATCTACATCCAGGACAGCTACCGGATGACCAGCCGGGTGACGGTGAATCTTGGCTTGCGCTACGACTACTTCGGGCTGATTCAGGAAAAGCACGGCAATTTCACGAACTTCAATCCTGTGACCGGCGCGGACATTCTGGTGGGCCAAGGCCGGTTGTACCAGCCCGATTACAACAACGCCGCGCCACGCGTCAGCGTGGCCTGGGACGTCACTGGGCATCAGAAGACGGTAGTCCGCGCGGGTTACGGCATTTTCTATGACGCCTATTCCCAGGACATGTTCATGGGGCATTTGCCGTTCAACAGTTACTACGATCCGGGCCCGGCGTATTCCGGCGCGGGCGCGAACCCGATCTATGTCGCGGGAGCCAGCGGCGCTCCGATGGGGAGCGGACCAGTGTTCGGCTTTCCCAGCACGATGTCGGATCGCTTTGGCGTGGACCAGAATCTGCGCACGCCGTACATGGAAAATTACAACCTGAACTTGCAGCAGCAGATCACTCGAAAGATGACCCTTCAGGTAGGCTACGTTGGATCGCAAGGGCACAAACTGCTGCGCTTCCGCGACCTGAACCAGCCAACGCTGGCGCAAATTCAGGCGTATGACTACCACGCGAACGGGTGCTGCACGCCGGGTGCTTTGCTCGGACCGGGCGGCGGTGGCATCTACTACAACTATGAAGAGGCCTCCGGCAACTCGAACTACAATTCGCTGCAGACCAGTTGGCATATTGATGACTGGCATGGACTGACGTCGACGTTCAATTACACCTGGTCACACTCGATTGACGATTCGAGCGACGGGGAAGATTACGTGCCCAACGCCGCCCAACCGGACAACAGCCAAGCGCCCAACCGCTTCAATCGCGGCAACTCCAATTTTGACGTGCGCAACCGCATCGCCTGGAATTTCATTTACATGATACCGAACAGCCCTGACAGCAGCATGAAGTTGCTGCGGAACGGGTGGGGCGTGAGTGGAACCGTTACGGTGCAGAGCGGCCAGCCGTTCCACTTGAATTACAATTTTGAAGACGATTACAACGGCACGGGCGAATTCTTCGCTCGCCCCGACGTTGTTGGTCCCATCGTCTACAACCAAAACGATCCCAATAACTTCCTGCAGCTGAGTTCCTTTGCTGTTCCATGCACGCTTTTGCAGGCGGGCCAACCGGGTTACATCCCCAGCGTCGGTGTTGGTGCGCAAAACTGCGCGTTGATCAACCCTGCCACGGGAGCCAACTGCACGACCTCGGGAATCGGGCCAAACTGCATCAACTCGATGCATTTCGGGTCCCTCGGGAGGAACTCTCTCCTCGGTCCCAACTTCCGCCAGTTCGATTTTTCCATCTTCAAGAGGACCCAGCTCACCGAAAGGTTGAACATGGAACTCCGCTTTGAGGGATATAACATCTTGAACCATCCAAACTTCGCCAATCCATATCTGCCCAACTTTATCGCCGACGCGGCCCAGCAGGGAATCAACCCGAACGGGACTTCTGCTGGGGCACTGCATCTGACGGCCACTGGCGACGTGGGCATCGGTTATCCGTTCCTCGGCAGCGGCGGACCGCGCAGCTTGCAGCTTGCGGCCAAGTTCACCTTCTAACTTTTTACCAAGCAGTTGTAACACTGCGAAGGCCCCGGTCGCCCAGCCCGGGGCCTTCGTTTTTGGGGTGCGGGAGCCGAGCTCGCGCAATTCAAACGGCGGTCCGTTAAGCTAACTTCAATAGGATCAATGCTTAGCGTGAGAAGGCATGGATAGCCATTGCGTGTTATGGACCAACTCCCCGAGAGACCGCGCTGCTCTGTTTGCCCCCATAATTGCGAGTTGTGATAGTTTTCCCATGGCTGCCGCGTACTAGGCTATGGAACCGCTGAGACCAGGGCGAATGAGCGCACCGGGAAAAACGGAGCCGACGGAATTAATCGCTCGAGCCCGGACTGGGGATACCCAGGCTTGGGGCGATCTGTACCGGGAATTTGCCCCGGCGATCTTTCGCTTTTGCCGACGGGCCATGCCTACACGGGAGGATGCGGAAGACGCCACGATGGAGATTTTCATGAAGCTGCGCGACAAACTGATGCAGTTTGACCAGTCGCGGTCCTTCACCGCCTGGCTCTACAAAGTTGCCGCCAATCACTGCTGGGACATGCTGCGCCGCCGCAAGGCCCGCCACGATAAAGACACCGACGACATTGACGACGTCCCTCTGGAGTCGCCGGAGCCCAACCAGCTTGAGAAACTGATCGAAGAGCGCACCAGCGAAGAGGTCCGCAAGGCCCTCGACACCCTGGGCATGCGCGCGCGCATGGCGCTGGTAATGCGCTACTACTCGGATATGAGTTACGACGAGATTGCCGACGGCCTGGGGGTTCGCCGCCAGTTTGTCGGCGTGGTGCTCTTGCGGGCACGCCATGAATTGCGCCAGGCGCTGGGAGAGAATACCGCCATTGCCGTGGGAGGAAACCGGTGAGCGAAACCGACATGAACAAAGAAAATAGCCCGAACGATGCACACCCGGATGAAATGGCATTGCTGCTGTATGTCGAGCGGCAACTGGACCGCGAAGCGGCGCAGGGCGTGTCTCTGCACACGCAGACCTGCACGCGCTGCCTCACATTGTTGCGCGCGCTCGACCGCGAATCCCGCCTGCTGACACGCTCGATGCTGGAGCAGGATGAGCCGCTTCCCGCGCGCCTTGCGGAGTTCCATGCGCAGGTGAAACGGAACATGCAGTGGATTTGGGGTGTGATCTTTGGCCTGGCGGTGTTGGGTGTCTATGCTTTATACACGGGGTACATCGAGCCCTGGCAGCGGCAGTTGGAGCAAGCCGGCTTTGGCAGCAGCAATCTGCTCAGCCTGGTGGTGTTTCAGGGCGCGTTCTGGAAAGGATGGCAATCCATGTTCTCCTTGTTCGAGGTTCTTGCCGTGATGATCATGGCGGGATTCGGGCTGTTCGCGTTTCGCCGGTATTTGCGGCGGGGCTCGGCGATGGCGGTGCTGTTCGCCAGTCTGAGCTTGCTGCTGGTGGCTTCCGCGCCGGCTTCGGCAATGGAATTCCGCAAGGGCGACACGGTGACGGTGAAGAAAGGCGAAGTGATCAAGAACGATCTGGTGGTAAGCGGGGAGCACGTTCGCATCGAAGGCGAGGTGGATGGCGATGTGTATGTCTTTGCGCAGCAGTTGGATCTATCGGGCCATATCAATGGCGATCTGATCGGGTTCGTGCAGACCGAGCGCATCAGCGGCACGATCGATGGGAATCTTCGCACCGCCTCCAACAATGTGACCATTACCGGCACGATTGAACGCAGCGTCCTCTCCTGGAACCAAACGTTCAACCTGGATCCCAGCGGAAAGATCGGCCGGAGCCTCACCGCCGGCGGGCAGACGCTTACGATTGACGGCAAAGTCGGGCGGGATTTCCTCGGCTACTCTGAAAGCACCATCATCTCGGGATTCATCGGCGGCTCCATGCACGGCCGCGGCAAAGATCTCTCGATCATTTCCGGCGCGGAAATCGACGGCAAGACCGTTTTCGAGGGACAAAAGGAACCCAGCGTTTCTTCGGACGCCAAGCTGGCTTCCCCTCTGGAATTCACCAAGGTCCAGCACAGGACAGCGGAGCGCGGCGGCGGGTATTACGTGTGGCGGGTGATCTGGACCGGCGCGTTCATTCTGTTTGGCCTGGTGCTGGCCGGGCTGATGCCGAAATTTGCGGTGGAAACGGTGGACTCCGCGGGGCATCTTGGCGCGTCATTCGGCTTGGGGGTGCTGGTTTTCTTCGGAGTGGCCATCGCTTCGATCATTGCCTGCTTCACGATTGTGGGCATCTTGGTGGGGCTGTCCTCGCTGATGCTGTGGCTGGTGATGCTGTTTGCCGCGGAGGTTGCCGTCGGCGGTATTGTTGGACAGTGGATCATGGGCCGCAGCGACGAGTTCTGGCCGTTCTTCCTGCGCGTGGTCGTTGGCGTGGCCGCCGTTCGCGTGGTCACCAGCTTGCCGTTCATCGGATTCTGGGCGGGCCTCATTGTGGCTCTGTGGGGCATGGGGGCGATTTCGTTGGCGCTCTATCGAAGGCTGCAACCGACGCTGGCGCCGAATATTCCGTCGGTGCCGATGCCGCCGGTCAGCGCGCCGCTGCCACCGCACACTACCGTTGGCGGGATTTGATCTACATTTGGAGTGCGGCGGCTCTGCCGCCGCTTTTGTCGTGTATACAGCGCCTCCCAAATTAGCCTTTGTCTAAACTATTCAACCGTAAAAGCGGGAGCTGAGCTCCCGCACTCCAAAAAAAGCGGGCCCCGGAACTTCCGGGGCCCGCTGCCTTTGCGGAGGCGGGTAAAAGCTCAGTTTAAACGGACTTTAGCGGCGCTAAATTGTGGAACAACTCCAGTTCCGAAATAGAGCGCTCGAATGCCTAGGGTGTCACCCGAATTGATGGAATTGATATTGGTATATCCATCCAGGTAGGTGATGGGGCTTCCGTTGCTCAACAGCACCTGCGGTTGCACGTTGAACCCATAAAATGGCGGCAACGATGTAATGCCGAACTGAATGTTTCCCTGTTGGGCAGCGGTCGCCGCAAAGCGCGTGAAGCGAAGAACCACGGCATCCGAAGTTGCTGAAGCCGGTGTATTTCCGGCCTTCGGAGTGAAAGCCGTCACGTGGACCATCACCGTCTGGCCGGTATGGATGTCCGTTGCGGAGGTGCCTCCCAAAAAGGTGCCATTAACCGCCAAGCCCTTGCTGTCAACGAAGAAGCCACCCACCAGGTTCGCGAGAGTGACGTTCACGGTATCGCCCAGGCTCAGGCCGCCGATCAAGCTGTTGTTGTTGGCTTTCACATAGTCGTTCGTAACGATCTGAAATTGGGTATTGGAAGCGGTTTCCGACGTTACAATGCCCTCGATGAAATCAACGCTTGTGAGAGACAACGGGTCAAAGTACAGCATGGAGGAGGTACCGTCAGAATTGAGGGTGGCATCGAAGCTTGCCACCTGGCCGACCGTCGGGATACATGGCTGGTTCAGGACCACGCAGCTTCCAGAAGGGATGGTAGATCCTGTAATTGCTGAGGTGATCGAGCCACGCGTCGCGGTCAGCACCGTAACCGATGAGGCCGAAGCAGCGGTGACCACACCGGTTACATCGTCGACATAATCGAGCTGACCTAACGACAAAGTCGAGGCTGTGGGAGGAAGCGAAGCCGTTGTCAGGACATTAGCAGCACTGAGATCCACATTGGTAACCAATTGGCTAACGGGGTTGGCCGTGATCGCGCTGTTGAAGTCGATGCGGAGCTGCAGGCCTGCCTGCTGATTGGTCGCCAAGGTGAGCGAAAAAGCGGAGGGCGCGGGCGTAGCGGGTGCCGCCGTGAACTGGGCAATGCTATTGGTATTGCAGCCAGCAATACCGGCGGTTGCCGTGCAGTAGGTAACCACAGCGCTGCCGACATTCAATTTGAGCTGATTATAGGTGCCGGAAGGGATCGGAGCGGTAGTCTGCGCAAGGAAAGCAGAATCGCTCTGCAAGCGTGTCAAGTCCACGATGTAAGTTGTCGTGTTCAGTGGAATGTTGACAGAGCTACCCCCAGCGGCGGGAACAAGGGTCACGCTGTTGATGGTAACCGCAAAGGAAAGAATCGAAGTGTTGGGCGGTGGGACGAAAGGCGCCGCTGCAAGTGTCAGGCTGATCGAGGCCGTGCCGCCGCCTCCACCACCGCAATTCACGGTACACGGATTCTTTACACCGCTGCAGGAAGATAGAGCGAAGATCGCGGCAAACGCAACAAAGACTGCGTATCGTTTTGAGTTCATGCACATACCCCGTGACGGATTTGGGCGCCACCAATGGTGGCCTTGGGCGGCTGGACTTCCCCCAGAACACTCTAACCCCGGTCGGTCTCCCTGGTTTTGCGGAATAAAGTGAGTTGCTCAACTATTAACGCCCGCTGCACGCAAGATTGAGACGCGGGAAGTTCGCTGGCACGCCCTGATAAATTCGGAGGTCAACGCAAGGTCAGCAGATCAAACTTCGCCTGAGCGATCTGGCCATCCGGGGTTGCTATTTGGATCGTTAGAGTGGACGGATCAATCTTCGCAGCATCCACTGTCATGTCCACGATTTCTCCGATGCTCGGCACTCGTGTGTAGGGATCCGTAGGCGGGTAGAACGCCTTACGATCTTCAGTGTCAGAGACGATTTCCTTGCGGTTCTGAATCAGCTTGATATTGACAGCATCTGGCGGAGCATCCGGCATATAACAAATTTCCAGGTGAATGCGAAACGCCATCGGTTTGTCGCGGAAATCCGCAACCGCGTCCTGGGCGCTGTAATTCAGTTTGCGGCTGGATTGCACGGCAACTTGCACGAACGGAGTTTCAATCCTGGCAAAGGAAATGAACTCCGCCACTCGCAGGCCGGGAATGGTGTGCCGATACTCGGAAAGAAACTCGGTTCCGAGGCCACCCTCGCGGGTCCCCAGAAAATAGGCGTCGCGAATTGAGCTGGAAGTGAGCGGATAGTCATAGGGCGCAGCAGGGAAGGCCAGGGGTAGAGTGAGAGCCGACGCTAGAAACATGCGAGCGACTGTTCGTGCTGCTTTGGAACTTTGGTTCATGGTTGGCTGACCAGGCTGCAAAAGGCCATCACAGCTCAGGCACTCGCCTGAAGTCAGAATGCTACCCTGAAAATGAGACGAGCGGGAGTGTGTTATCGTTACTGATTCAAGCTTCAAAAACTGAGATTAGGCAGGCTTTCTGGTCAAACGTAAATCCAAGCCGGACTCCCTTGAAACCCTGAAGCAACCGACGGATGTCGTCCCGGAGCGTGTTTATGTGCCGCTGGAGGAAGAGTTGCGCACGCACGACGTGGAGGGCCAAGCGGTGCGGAAAAACCGGGGAGTTGGCGGCTCGCATGGTTCGGCGGCGGGAGTTGCCCCTGCGCGCGACGACGAATCGGCTCCCGACGGTCCCAGCATGGAGGAGATCTTTGGTCCCGGCGGCTTCCTGGAACGCAGCATGATGGGGGGCTACGAGCATCGCCCGGGGCAGTTGCAGATGGCCGAGGCGGTGCACGATGCATTTGCGAAACACCATCACACAGTGGTGGAAGCGGGCACCGGCACCGGGAAAACACTGGCGTATTTGCTGCCGGCGATCTGCAGCGGGCGGCGCGTGGTGATCTCCACGGCGACCAAATCGCTGCAGGAGCAGCTTTATCAGAAGGACGTGCCGTTCCTGCAAAAGCATTTCGCGCCGAACTTGAAGGTAGCGGTGATGAAGGGGCGTTCGAATTTCCTGTGCCTCTCGAAAATGCACGCTCTGGCCGACCAGCCGATGCTGAAGGGCATGGAAGAAGTGGACGCGTTCCGACAGATCCGCGAGTGGTCGAAGCTGACGGAGACCGGCGACCGCGCGGAGCTCACTTTCTTGCCGGATGATTCGGAATTGTGGTCGCGGATGGACGCGCGCCGCGATACTTGTACGGGCAAGCGTTGCCCCGAATTCGAGAAATGCTTTCTGACGCAGATGCAGAACCGCGCCAAGGAAGCCGACTTGATCATCGTCAATCACCACCTGTTTTTCGCGGACCTGGCGCTGAAGCAGGACGATTTCGGCAGCATCCTGCCGGAATATTCGGCAGTGGTTTTCGACGAAGCCCACGAAATGGAGGACGTGGCCAGCGATTATTTCGGGCAGCAGATCTCCAATTTTCGGTTTGAAGAGCTGGCGCGCGATGCGGATCAGGTGATGCGCCTTACCAAAACCGGCTCGCCTACATTGCTGCGCCGCACGCAGCGCATCCGCGAAAAAAGCCGCGCGTTTTTCGAAAGCTTTCCGCCGCGCGACGGGCGTTTCCCGTTTAGCAGGCCGGAGCGCGAAGCGTTTCTTGAGCAGCACCGCGAAGCTTACGACGCTCTGCTGAACGCGCTGAAGTCCATGGAAACGGAGTTCGCGGCGCTGACACAAAAGCCGGAGGAGCTGACCCGCATCGCGCGCCGCAGCTTTGAAATCCGCCAGGAGTTTTCGTTCCTCTTCGAATCCAACGAAAAAAATTGCGTGTACTGGTTCGAGCGCCGCAACAAAGGCGTGTTCCTGGCCGCCACGCCCATCGACGTCAGCCAGATTCTCCGAGAAAAACTTTTCGAGGCCTTCGACACCGTGATTCTTACCTCCGCGACCCTTACGGTTGCCGGGCGCTTTGAGTTTATCCGCCAGCGCCTCGGACTGGACCACGCCAAAGAGTGCGCATTGCCGCCGGAATTCGATTATGAGCAGCAGGCGCTGCTCTATCTACCGCCGAAGATGCCCGATGTGCGCGACGCGGGATTTGCGGGGAAAGCGGCCGAGGAAATTGTGCAGCTCCTGGAGCATAGTCAGGGGCGGGCTTTTTGCTTGTTCACCAGCTATTCGCAGATGAACGATCTTTTCGAACGGGTGCGTTCCCGCGTTGATTTTCCGCTGATGCTGCAGGGTACCGCGCCGCGCTCGGTGCTCCTGGAGCGCTTCAAGAACACTCCGAATGCCGTGCTTTTCGCCACCGCCAGCTTTTGGCAGGGAGTGGATGTGCCCGGCGAGCAGCTCTCTTGCGTCATCGTGGACCGCCTTCCCTTTGCCGTGCCGAGTGACCCGATTGTGGCCGCGCGCGTCCGCGCGCTGCAGGAAGAAGGGCGCAATCCGTTCAACGAGTTTCAGGTGCCGGAAGCGGTACTGGCGCTCAAACAGGGCTTCGGGCGCCTGATTCGCACGAAAACCGACCGCGGCGTGCTGGCATTGCTGGACACGCGAATCCAGCGGATGCCCTATGGTAAAATTTTCTTGGAGTCGCTGCCCCGGTACCGGAGGACCAACGATCTGGATGAGGTATCCCGATTCCTGTCCGCGGCCAGCCCTGCCTGAAGAGTAAGGTCCCCAGGGAAGAAGAGGAAGAGAAAGCAGCTATGTTTCAAGTGAGTGTCGAAGATACGTTTTCGTCGGGGCACGCCCTGCGCGGATACAAGGGGAAGTGCGAGAATCCCCACGGACACAATTACCGGGTGCAGGTTACGCTGGAAGGGCCGCAGCTGGACAACATCGGGTTGCTGGTGGATTTCACGCAGCTCAAGCATGTTATGCGCGGATTGATCGCCCGGCTGGACCACCAGTACATCAACGATTTGGAGCCGTTTACGAGCGTGAATCCCTCCGCGGAAAACCTGGCGAAGTACTTTTACGAGAATCTGACCAGCCAGCTTACCGATCTGCCGCCGGGCGCGAAATTGAAGGACGTGGTGATCTGGGAAACCGACACCGCCATGGCCCGCTACCATTTGTAACGAATTGCGCGAAGAACAGGGGCTGCAATGAATCGCTCGTTGTTGATTATTATGATTCCGGCGCTGCTGGTGGCCATCGGCTACGTGGTGATCCTGCGGATGATGGGCTTTTCGCCCGGCTATCTGCGGCTGTTTATAGCCATGGCCCTGTTTTTTGGAGGGATCTACTGGCTCTCGAGGCGTTCCGGCAAGAAAGCAAAAACCGGCAGTTAGCGGCGCCGGTGCGAAAAGCTTGCGAATAATTTGAGGTTTAGCTCCTGATGTTGCAGCGCCGGGCAGCGTTTTGGATTTTGGAAATGGTTATCACCGAAATCTTCAAATCCATCCAGGGCGAAGGAACGCGTGCCGGCCTTCCGTGCATCTTCGTGCGGGTGACCGGCTGCAATCTGCGCTGCACCTGGTGCGACACCGCGTATGCTTTTCACGGCGGACAGAAGATGGGCGTGGACGAAGTTATGAAGCGCGTCGAGGCCCTCAACCGGCGTCCTGACGGCAGCGAGGCGGGAATCACGCTGGTGGAACTCACCGGTGGAGAGCCACTGCTGCAGGAAGAAATTTATCCGTTGGCCGAGGGGCTGCTAGCCGCGGGCTATACCGTTATGGTCGAGACGAGCGGCGAGCGTTTCATCGGCCGCCTGTCCAAGGAAGTCATCAAGATCGTGGATGTGAAGTGCCCCGATTCCGGCGAGCCGGGCACGTTCGATGCGCGGAACCTGGAAGAACTGAGCGAGAACGACGAATTGAAATTCGTTCTCTCCAGCCGGCGCGATTACGAATTTGCAAGAGAGTTCACCAGCACCAACCGTCTGACGGAACGAGTGCGCGAAGTCCTGTTTTCGCCGGTCCACGACGATCCCAATGGGAAGTGGCGGGGCCTGGAGCCGCGCGAACTGGTGGGGTGGATGTTGGAAGACGGATTGCGGGTGAGGCTGGGATTGCAGCTGCACAAAATAGTCTGGGACCCCGCCATGCGCGGCGTGTAGATCACGCGACGAGGGAAAGCGTACTTGGGAAAAGTGGACGGAGTCGTTTTGCTGAGCGGTGGGATGGACTCTTGCGTCTGCGCCGCCGAAGCCATTCGAGAGAGCGGGAAGGGCCGCATCGGCCTGCTGCATGTCAGCTACGGACAACGCACCGAGGCCAGGGAGCGCCGAGCTTTTTCGGAGATTGCGAGACATTACGGGGTCGAAGAAAAACTCCAGGTCCGGTTGGACTACTTCCGGGCCATCGGCGGATCGGCGCTCACCGACGCAAATATCGCCGTTCCGGAAAACGAGTTGGACACGCCGGGGCCGGCCGGCAGCGCCATTCCCGTCACCTACGTTCCATTCCGCAACGCTCATTTTCTGAGCATCGCCGTGAGTTGGGCGGAGGCTAGCGGCGCGGGCGCCATTTACATCGGTGCGGTTGCCGAAGACAGTTCGGGATACCCGGATTGCCGCCCGGAATATTACGAAGCCTTCCAAGAGTTGATCCGTCGGGGAACCCGCCCGGAAACAAGAATCGAAATCGAGACGCCAGTGATTCGCATGAAAAAAAGCGAAATCATCCGGCGGGGGATGGAATTGGGAGCGCCACTGCAATTAACGTGGTCGTGCTACCAGGGTGAGGAGTTGGCTTGCGGTGCTTGTGACAGTTGCCTGCTGCGACTGCGAGCGTTCGCCGAAGCCGGGTTGCGAGATCCGATCGCCTACCGGGGGGAGTTTCGAGCCGGCGTCGCGGAATAGCGTCTCGGCGCTTGGATTCCCGGCGAGATGAGAGATAATGGGGCAAACCGGCCAGGACCGAGGCCGGGGCTCCTCCACACAAAGGAGAATGGGGAATGTTGAAATTCATGAAGGCGTACGCGCTCGCGGCAATCTTCACGCTGGGAATGCTTGGGTGCTTCGCCACGCGGGCGGCCGCGCAGCAGGAAGGCAAGATGAACGGCACGCTCCTCGACTTCGATGGGAATCCGATGGCCGACATGCCGGTGAAGATCAAGAGCGAGATGGGAACGACCTTGGAATCAAAGACCGATTCGAGCGGCAAATTTTCATTCAGTGGGCTGAAAAACGGGAAATATACATTCTCCGTGCAACCCCCGCAGATGCAGAATCCGTTTGATGTCCCGGTGGAAGTACATGGCGGCGACACGCCGCCTCTCAATCTCAACTTCAAGGAAATTCTCGAAAAGCAGAACCCCGAGGCGGCGGCGAAATACAAGAAGCAACAGGAGGAAATGAAAAAGTTTTCGGGGATGAAGGAGCAGTTCGCCAAGGGAGTGGGCCTGCTGGATCAGGAGAAGGCTGCCAAAGCGGAACTCACCAAGGCTTCGGCGGATCAGAAAGAGACGATAAAGGCCAAGATAACGGATCTTTCCACGCAAGCGGTAGCCGCATTTCAGGATGCCTTGAAAGCCGCGCCGGAAAAGGATCCAAATATCCACCTGTTCTGGGCGCGCATGGGCGAGGCCTACGACCTGGCCGGGCGTAACGACGAAGCCATCAATGCCTATCAGCAAGCGATTGCCGCGAAACCTGAAAACGCCAGTTACTACAATAACCTCGGAAATATTCTCGGGCGCACCGGGAAGATCGATGAAGCGCGCGCGGCGTACTCCAAGAGCGCGGAACTCGATCCGCCGAATGCGGCGCTGGCCTGGCGCAATTTTGGCATCAGCCTGTATCAGGCGGGACGGATGGTCGAAGCGATCGACCCACTGAAGAAGGCGACCGAGTTGGATCCCAAGAGCGCGCAAGCCTGGTATCTGCTCGGAGCGTGCATGGTTGCGGATCCCAGCATATACAAGACGGTTGGCGACAAGATTGAAGTGACTCCTAAGCCGGGAACCCTGGAGGCCTACCAGAAGGCCATCGAGCTAGACCCGAACGGGCCATGGGGCACGCAGGCCAAGCAGGGCCTCGAGCAACTCCAGCAATTGACCGGCGGGATCGAGACCAAGGTGGGCGGCAAGAAAAAGAAGCCGTAAAGGCGGCTTCGCAAACTCAATCGGCCTTATCCGAAAACGGCTCCGCTTTTGCGGGGCCGTTTTTCATTTAGCGGTGGGTGAGGGTACCGGTCACTTTGGTGCGACGAAGCACCCATGAAAAAACCCGCACCGAGCAAGGCAGCAGCACGGCGCCAAAGCCCAGCAAAATCAGAAGAGGACGCCCAATGGAGGCAAGGCTCGCGCCGTCGAGGAGCGCGCTGCGCATCGCGTCCAGCGCATAAGTCACCGGATTCAGGTACGCGATCACCCGCAACCACGGGGGGAGAATATTCACGGGAAAAAGCATCCCTCCGACGACGCTGGAAATGCCCAGGAGGAACCATTTTGCGGGATTTCCGCGTTTGAAGAGCAAAAGATGGGCCGCCGAAAGTATGCCGAGTCCGGAAAAGGCCAGCAATGTAGAGAGGAGCACAGCGAGCACCGCGATCCAATTCGCCCCGCCCAAGGGAAAACCGAAGAACGCCGTCGCCCAGCCGAGGTATACCGCGATGCGCAAGGAGGTGGCGGCGAACGGATAAAGAGCTGAACCGATCAGGATTACCGGCAGGGAGACTTGGGTGACCAGCAAGGGTTCGAGCGTGCCGGTGTCTCGTGCTTCCATGAGGCTGCGGTCAAACGTGTCCACCGCGGCATTCACATAGTCAAAGAAGACAAAGCCCACCAGCGAGTATGCGAAGTACGTTTTTCCCTCCGGAAGAGCCTCGCGGAGCGCCGGGGAATCGACGAACAACGCCACGTAATAAAACATGGCCGCGCCGAAAAGCGCCTCAATGGCCTCGAAAATAAAGGGGCTGCGATAAGTGCTGGCGATCCGCAGATCACGCTGAAAGAATCGGAACACATCGCGAACGAATTGATTCATACCCGTTCGGACTCCCCGTCGGAATAAAGCCGCCGGCCGGTGAGCCGCGCGAAAGCCTCTTCAAGTGAAGCGGACGAAGTCCGGGCCCGCAGCGCCACCGGGGTATCGAACGCCAGCAATTTGCCATCATCCAGAATGGCGACGCGGTCGGCGAGCAGTTCGATCTCCTGCATGGTGTGCGAGGCAAAGAGCAGCGAAGTGCCTTGCCGCGCGAGGACTTCCGCTTTGAGGAAATGGCGAAAATCGGCGGCGGCGAGAGCGTCCAGGCTGCGCGTCGGCTCGTCGAGCAGCAGGACTTTCGGTTGATGGAGCAGCGCGCGCAGCAGGCTGAGGCGCTGAATGGTGCCGGAAGAGAGCGTGCGTACCTGGCGGTCCAGCCCGCTTCGAAGACCGAATCGTTCGCTGAGCGAACCGATGCGGCTGGAGCTGAACTCGTCGGAAAGATGATTCAAGCGGCCGAAAAAGAGAAGATTCTGGCGGCCCGTGAGCCGCGTGTAGAAGCCCAGATCGCTTCCCGCGTGATACCCGAGTTGCCGGCGCACAGCGGCCGGTTCGCGCACCGTATCATGGCCCGCCAGCGAGGCGCTGCCCCTGGTCGGAAGCAACAGCGTGGCGAGGATGCGCAGCAGCGTGGTTTTCCCGGCGCCATTCGCGCCCAGCAAGGCTACCGCTTCGCCTGATTTGACTTGCAAGGAAATTCCGCGCAGTGCCGGAGCAGTGGGCGGGGCAAACGGCTGGAGGAAGGCGCGCCAGCCGCTGGAGGCCGGGGGAAACCATTTTTCGAGAGAATCCAGGATGATCGCGGAATCGGACACTCTCGAGTTTATAGCGTGTCTCGGAACAGAAAACAATCGGGGCCGCCAGAAAGTGCACGGAGTTCGCGCGGATGGCAGTCAGCCGCAATCCCCGGTAAGATACCTGTTGGTTTGCACAAGGCGATTCGCCAGGCGGGGTGCATCGTGAAGAGCGGCGCCAAGCAGGAGCTTGAAGGAATGATGGAGTTGACCAAGCGGGTAGTTGTGCCGCCACACGTGTTAATCCGGCACCTGGATGGGGAATCCGTGCTGTTGAATCTGGAGAGCGAGCGGTACTTTGGTCTCGATTCGACCGGCACGCGAATGTGGGAACTCGTCACCACGCAACCCAATATCGGCCTGGCGTTTGAGAAACTCCTGGAAGAGTTTGACGTCGAGCCCGAACCGCTGCGAGATCACCTCACGCATTTATTGAGCGGGCTGGTGGAGAACGGCCTGCTCCAAGTGTTGCCGGCGGATGTGGGAACCACTCCAACGATATAGAGCGCTGGATTCGCAATCACAGCGCATTTTCCGGCGCGCCGTGGTTCTGCTGCCGTTGGTGCGCGCGTCGTTGCGCTTGCGGGGCTATAACAAAACCTATGCGTCGTTGGAGAAAAGGCTCGGCCCGGGCGTCCCGGCTCGCGTAGCGCCGGCGGGCGCGCCAGAACCGTTGCAGAGCGCCTGCCGCATGGTGCGAGCCGCAGTCCACTACTCATTCGGGAAGTTCACTTGCCTCGAAGAATCGCTCGCCCTCTGGTATTTGCTGCGCCAACTGGGAATCCCCGGGCGGCTGCGCATTGGCGTGCGTAAGAACAATGGAAAATTCCAAGCCCACGCATGGGTAGTGCATGACGGCGTGGCGCTGAATCAAACCGAAGCGGAGCACGAACACTACGCCGCGTTTGAGAAGGATTTTCCCGGGCCATCCGCGGAGCAATTATGAGCGGCTTTTTCGGCATGCTGCGCACCGACGGCGTTCCGGCGGAAGCGCCATTCCTGGAGCACGTTGCGCGGCAGTTGAAATTTCGTGGTCCCGATGGCAGCCACACTTGGGTTAAGGATGAAGCCGGCGCGAGCTTCGCTTTTCTGGACACCGGGACACCTCATCAGGCGCGGAGGCAACCCGTGCGGCTTGGCGAAGGCAACTGGCTGATTGGGGAAGTACGGCTTGATGCGAGAAGGGAACTCGCCGTCAAGTTGCAGGAAAACGGGCAAGCGGCAACCGAGGAAGCCTCGGATGAAGAATTGCTGCTGCATTGCTGGAATGCGTGGGGCGAGAGCACGCCGGCAAAAATACTCGGCGATTTTTCCTTCGGCGTTTGGGACGCCGGGTCGCAATCGCTCTGCTGCGCCCGGGATTTTGTCGGCGCCCGGCCTCTTTTCTACGCGTGGCGCGCGGGGGTCTTCTGTTTCAGCAATACGCTGGATGTTTTGCGGCGGGTCCCTGGAATATCCGCGAATCTGGACGAGTGCTTCGTGCGCGATTTTCTGCTCACCGGTTTGAGCAGCGATTCCGAGCGCACCGTCTGGCGGGATATCCGCCGCCTGCCCCCCGGCCATCGCCTGATTCTTTCCGGCGGGGAAATTCAGGTGAAGCGATTTCTGCAATTGCCGATCGAGGAGCCGTTGCACCTGAAGCAACCCGGCGAATATCTGGAAATGTATCGGGAGTTGCTGCAACAATCGGTTGCCGACCGGTTGCCCGAAGGGAAAGCCGCACTGTACCTGAGCGGGGGCCTGGATTCAAGTTCCGTCTGCGCCGCGGCCGCGCGCGCGACCTCGTCGCCTGGCACATCGGGGAAACTCAAAGCCTTCACCATCAGTTGGAAACCGCTGTTTGAGGATCCAGAGCCGCGATTTGCGCAAATAAGCGCGCGGCATCTCGGCCTCTCGCACGAAATCCTCGAAGAGAACACGATAGTTCCCTTTGATGCGATGGGAGCCGAAAACACACCGGAACCCACTTCCGAACTTTTTTTTGACCGCGCTTGCCGGATGTATCAGCGCATCGCCGGGTATGCCCCGGTGGTTCTCTCTGGCGACGGCGGAGACGATGTCCTCACTGGGCAATCGTGGCCCTATCTTCAATACCTTTGGAAACGCGGCGAGTGGCGGGAAGTCACTCGAACTTTTGGCGAATATTTTGGGGCGCACCAAAGATTTCCTCCATTGGGCACCGGAGTCCGCAGCAATCTTCGCCGCTGGTTTGGCGGGGATCCTGCGGCTGAGAAAAACCCATCCTGGCTGAACGAAGAGTTTTTTAGACGCATCCGCGCGCAATCGCCGGCCGGCGGAACAGCCCCTGAGTCACTTCCTGGCCATCCGCTGCACCCACAAGCGTACGCGGCGTTGCACTCCGGGTACTGGGCCAGCGCGCTGGAGAATGAAGACACGGGATGGACCAGAGTCCATCTCGAATCCCGGGCGCCGCTTCTAGATCTTAGGATGTTGCGCTACCTCTTGCGCCTTCCACCGGTTCCATGGTGCATGCACAAAGAACTGACACGCCGGGCCATGAGCCCATGGTTGCCCATGGAAATTTGCAATCGTCCCAAGACACCGCTGGTGCAGGATCCCCTGAAAGCGCGGCAGCAGCAGACGGGTTGGCAGCCCAGCCTGGCGATAAACCCTCCCGAACGGATCCATGAATTTGTGAATTGGAGAAGTTGGATGGCAACTTTAGAGAAAAGCAAGGGTTCGCTTACATGGGAAATTCTTTGCCCGCTCTCTTTCTCGCTGTGGCTGAAAGGCATTGAAATCGACGAGGGGATTCAGTAAAGTGTTTCGTAAGGGGCCTGAATGAAGCAGCCGTCTAAACCGGTTACCAAGAAAGAGTATCAACCTCCTAGGTTGCTTGTTTATGGGGATCTTGCGGAACTGACCAAGGTAAAAAAAGGCAACTCTGGAAATCTAGACGGAGGCACGTCCGGGCGGCAACGCCGAACCGGGATTTGATTCCCGCCCCCAATTCCTGTGCGGCAGCATTCGGACCTTCGTGAGTTATTCCTACCGCGCTTACGGTCTTGGAATCGACTCCTCTAGCCCAATCGCGGGACTAGAATCCCTCCCTTTTGAACCCGCCAGCATTGATGTGCGTTTTGAGGATGGACCAGAGCCGGATTGGGCTCAAAAAATTCTCTCCCTTTTCGGCTGCGTTCTAACCCACAAACCGGAACTTCCCGGGGCGGCAGATCCCTCCTTCATCCTCACGCAGCATGGCGACGAGCAAGGGTTCGAACTCGCCTATTCGGATGGAACGCGGTTTGTCGTGGATAGCGCGGCAAAACGCGTTTGGGGTACCTACCAACCGCCGCTGACAGTGGATGACATGGCCAGCTATTTTCTGGGTCCAGTGGCAGGCTTTTTGTTGCGCCGGAGACACATAAGCTGTTTGCATGCTAGCGCCGTGGAGCTTTGCGGGAACGCAGTGTGTTTTTGCGGTGAAGCAGGTTCCGGAAAATCGACGACCGCCGCGGCGCTGGCCTTGCGCGGCATACCCGTACTGGCCGAAGACATTGTTGCGCTCAGGGAGGTCGACGGCAATTTTCAGGCCGTGCCCGGGTACCCACGCGTATGCTTGTGGCGGGAGAGCGTGCGTCTGCTTCTGGGAAGCGACGATGCTTTGCCGCAATGGACACCCGTATGGGAGAAGCGCTATCTCCCATTGGATGGGCGGCGCGCTGGTTTTACGCGACGGAATTTGCCGCTCGGCCTCGTGTACCTGTTTGCGCCGCGCAGCAGCGAAACCAGCGCCCCGCGCATCGAGATACTTAGCCAGCGCGAGGCTTTGCTCGAATTGGTGCAGAACACCTATATGAATTGGGTGCTTGGCCGCGAGGAGCGTGCGACGGAGTTCGATACTCTTTGCCGCCTGGTCCAGCGGGTTGAAATCCGTCGAATCGTGTCGCACTCTCAGCCCGAGAAGATCGCGAACCTTTGCGAGTTGATCTTGCAGGATGCTGGAGCCTTCCTCAACCTTCCAAACAATTCGGTGGCGCCTTGCCGAAGCCAGGAATCCTGACACCCGTCAGGAGCTTCCATTCCGCGATGGCACTCTTGCAATGCGTGCTTCCGCCAGGCTCCGGGCGCGGGTGTACACTGGCAAAAAGCCTTTCAGGAGCCGTTTCTGACGGACCTTTCTTCACTTGGCGTCAAGCATTTCGACAATGAATGGAGATTTCTGCGCTCCTGCGCTGCACCGGCGCCGCTTTCCGCCGAACAGGTTTCCTCACTGGTGGCCCGCCTGGATTGGGACCTGACGCTGGAACTTGCGGCGGAGCATAGCGTTCTGGGGACGGTCGCCGCGCGGCTGAAGGAACTTGCGTTCGCGGGAATTCCAGGCGACGCGCGAGAAAAACTGCAAAGCCGCATGAGGTCGCAGCACCTTTTCACCTTGAGCATGACCGCGGAACTCTTTCGCATCCTTGAGGAGTTTGCGCAGACGGGGATCGGAACGATCCTGGTGAAGGGACCGCTGGTTTCCTTGCTGGCCTATGGGGATTCTTCCGTGCGGAGTTATGTGGATTTGGATTTACTGGTGCGCCATGAAGCGATTCTTCCAGCGTCGCGGATCATGACCGCGCTGGGATTCGAAGCGGACGTTTCCGAGGAGGCCATCGGCGCAGGCAAGATACCCGGGGAATATCTGTTCAAGCGCCCCGGCACGCAGCAGGTCGTGGAGTTGCATACGGAGAAGACCTTTCGCTACTATCCCCGCGCGATGCGCATCGGGGACTTGTATGCGCGGCAGCGCCGCATGCTCCTGGATGGCAGAGAAGTTCCCGCGCTCAGCCTCGAAGACGAGTTGGTGCTCAATTGCATCCACGGAGCAAAACACTTCTGGGAGCGGTTAATGTGGCCCGCGGATGTGGCGGGCATAGTGGCTCGCCACCCGGAGATTTCTTGGGAACGCGCGCGGCGGGCTGCCAGCGACGTAGGGGCAGAACGAATGCTCAGCGTCGGACTGCTACTAGCGGAATCGTTGCTGGGCGTGCCCGTGCCCTCGGCGATGGCCGCAATCGTCCATGAGGATGGCGAAGTGCGGGATCTGGTGCGGCAAATCGAGAGTTGGCTTCCGAGCGCGGGTTATGCGCCACCGGCGCTGCGGCAGCGAGCCATGTTTCGGATGAAGATGGGAGGGGGCGCACTTGCAGGGATGGCGTATTTGTTGCGGTTGTCGCTGTCACCGACCGAAGAAGACTGGGCCGAAGGGGAAGACAAGCACAGCTCAAAGATATGGGAGGCCATCAAGCGGCCTTTCCGGCTGATGCGCAAATACGGCCAGGATGGTTAGGCAGTTCGCGCGGCTCGCCGGCCGAGCCGCGTTTATTTCACAAAAGGGAAGGCCCGGCTCATCAGAAGTGCGAGCCGGGCCTTTGTGTCTGCAAGGCGATCAGATGTTGGTGCGTTCAGAGGAGAAATGCTCCTCGTGCTCTTCGCGCTGGGGCAGTTCGACGGACAGAGTCATTGCGATCTTGTTGCGAAGCACAGCGAGTTGGATGGCTTTTTCCTGGTGCCTGGTGAGCAGCTTTTCGCGCAATTCGCTGGCGCTGCGGATACGCTCGCCGTTCAGGCTGGTGATCACGTCGCCGACTTTCAAGCCTGCTATGGCAGCGGCCGAGTTCGCGAACACTCCGCGCACCAGCACGCCTTCGCCATCGAGCGCGCCAAAGTAGTTGCCAAAATCTCCGCTCAGGCTTTCCGCATCGATCCCCAGCAGGGGATGTCCCGGGGAAACCAGGGCAAATGTGCGCAAGCGCTCGAGTCCGGACAAGTCCGGCATCGCAGGAAGTTCCGGCATAGAGAACGCGAAGGACTTTGGTCCGTCAGAGAGGACCTTCATGTTGCTCATTTCCGGCTTGCCCACGGTGACCTTGATGTTCTGCGAGCGGGCGTCGCGCCACACCGTCAAATTGGCCGTGCGGCCCGCGGGTATTTCGCGGATCATGCGGCGAAATTGCTCTGTACCCTCGATGCGCTGACCGTTGATCTCCATCACGACATCATTTTCTTTCAGGCCTGCCTTGGCCGCCGGGCTGTCCGGGACGATCCTACCCAGGATAGCGCCGCGTTCCTCCGGCAGCTTCAGCGATTTAGCTTTGGCGGAGGATACTTCCGAAACGCCCACGCCAAGCCACCCGCCGCCCGAACCCATGAAATATTGCAGGTTGCCGTCGGCACCGGCTTGCGGTTCATCCAGCTCTTGAACCATGGCTTCGGGCGCCTGAGGCCCGTCGACGACCGTATAAACTTGCAAATTTTTCTGGCTAGAGGATGGCGCCGCGGGAGCAGGGTTGCCTGGTTCCTGTTTTTGCTTCGAAGAGCCCGGCAAGGCGATCAGTGCAATGCTCAGTGCGCTCAGGCCCAAGGTGGTCCACAAGTTTCGTTGATTCATGGTTTGTTCTTCTCCCTTGTTCATTTAGACGCAAGAGATGCTAAATCGTCGACCGCAGAGCCACCACGCGAATGGCACCGTTCACGGTGCCGAGACGGATGGGAGCACCGCCCTTGCCCAGGCGCCCATGCAGGACGCGGGGCTGGATGGCCCCTTCCATGACGAAAGGTAGCTCGGTGGAGAAGCTGCCGTTCATGCAGCGGGCTTCCAGGTCGGCCTGCGAATCCGCGGGAATGGCCAGCAGCACGGAGCCGTTGGTGGTTTCGGCCTGCGTGCCATGGGAGACCGCAGGGTGCTTCAATTCGACGTATACATTTCCGTTGGTGGTGTGCGCGTGCAGGTTACCGCTGCTCTCGAACACTTCAATGTTGCCGTTAACGGTGCGCAGGTCTCCGAGTGAGTCGAGGTCCTTGACCCGCAAGGTTCCATTCACCGTGTTGATGTGCTTCAGCAGGGTGCGCCGAGGCACATGCACGGTGTATTCGACGGCGACTTCGACGCCCTGTTCCTGGGGATACCGCGTGGAGATGGACAAGCTGTCGGGGCTCGAACTGACATCAATCGAGACCAGATCGAGCTTGGACTCTTTGTCGGTGGTGGTCTTGACGGCGCGTACCTCCACCTCGTCTCTGTCCCAACCCTCGATGCGCACGGTTCCATTGATATTGTTCAATTCAAAGGAGCCGTCAGGCTTCAGATGATAGGTTTGCGCGAACTCGTGGGTTACCCCGAAACTCGCGGGAACGCAGAGCGCGGGCACGGCAAACAGAGCCAGACCGATGGAGCGGATTGCGGAGCGAAACTTCATACTGCCTCCTTCGCGGACAACTCGTAAGACTTCCCCAGAACACCAACAAATCCGAAGCGTCCGGCTCTGCGCCACACCCTAGCGGAGCTGAAAGTTAAAAGCGAGTGTTGAAATCACGTCCACCTTCTTGCCGCAAATGTCCTCCGGGTTGACTCGCCACTGGCGCACCGCAGTGCGCACGGCATCTACCAGCGCGGGTTCTCCCTCGATTACCTTTTCCACCTCGAGGGTTCCATCCGTTTTCGCTCGCACCTGTAACCGCACCACGCCTTGTATGCCCGCCCGCCGCGCCATCTGCGGATAATCGGGCGGCGGTGAAATGATCAGGTGCTTCTTGAACTCCTCGGGCTCCTCGCGCAACCCGCCCAAAAACCAAACCTGCAGGCGATTATTCCAGGTATCCCACCAGTCAGCACTGCCGCCAACGCAGGGAGCCCCGCTGGCCGCGGGCGGCGGGGCCTTGGCCATACTGGGCTGCGGCTCTTCAAATCCCGCTGGGCTCAACTTCTGCGCCAATCGCTGCTGTTGTTCATCCAGGAGAGACTTGCGAAGCGCCATTTGCTCATCCACAAATTGCAACCGGATTTTTCCCGTGGTGCTGCGGAGCTTCAGCAACGCGCCTCCACCGTTCAGCGTGCCGGAGGCGTGCAGAGGACCATCCTCATGGGACTCCATATTCAATCCCAAAGCCGGGTCGGCTTCGATGCGGTCGGCTCCGCCGTTTTCCACGCTGGCATCAATGGTGGCCGCCAGATTTCGCGGCAGAAATACAATAATGTCACCCGTCCCGGAGGCCAATTGCGAAGGACCGGGCAAACGCACGGGACGCGAGGAATCCCCGGAGTCTGGGGTGATCCACGCGGTGATGGTGCCGTTGCCGGTGGCTGCGCGGACGACGTTCGAAACGCGCGTCAGGCAGATGCCGCCGCCGCTGGTTTCCACTTCCATGGGCCCGGAAACGTACATCACACGAATACCGCCGCCGGCGGTCTGCGCGTGCACCGAGCCGTGTACCTCGCCAAAATCAATTTGTCCTCCGCCGGTGCGCACGCCGACGAGCGCTCCGGCTTCCCCGACGGTGATGTTTCCGCCGTCGGTTTCGAGTTGCGCGGTTCCTTTGATATGTGCGGCGCGAATGTGGCCGCCCCCGCTGCGCAGCTTGGCGTTGCCAGCGACGTCGCGGGCCTGGATGAATCCGCCCGCGGTGTAGGCGTCCAGATCTCCCGCCACGTCCAGGGTGGTGATGTGCCCGCCCTGGGTTTCCAGTTTCGCGACAGGCATGGTGGCGGAAGTAGAGACGTGCTCCAGCGTGCCAATCCGCCCCGCAGTGATGTTTCCACCCGCGGTCACCAGCAGGGCGTGGCCGCCGATGTCCGCGGTTTCAATGTCACCGGCGCCGGTGTGCACTTCGACCGAGAAATTCGCCGGCACATAAACCGTGAATTGCACCCAGAATTGCGCATTTTTCCCGGCAATCGTACGCATGCGGGGAAGGAAACCGTTTAGAGTAATGGCCGCGCCAGTATTGCGAAAATTAAGGACGTAGCGGTTGAAAAGCGTCTGCGAGAACGGCTCGTTCGCGTCCGTTTCGAGGTGGACGGCATAACGCACCACCCCGGAGGTGTTGGCGGGCTGCGGAAGAATGTGCACCGATCCCATGTCCGCGATCAGCGCGAACGTGCGCGCATCGCCCACCGGGAGCTCTCCGGTACGGTCGGCGGAAGCATGCGGCGGAACATTTTCCGCCCGGCAAGCCGGGGAAATTGCGAAGGAAAGTCCGAGGCAGAGAACGCCGACGACACCCGCGGACAAAATCCGGGCCAGGAACCTTCCGTAATCGGCTGAGAGAGGAAGCATTTTCATAACGCCAAAACTAACGCAATCTCTTTAATCCTGAATCACTGCTCGCCGTGCGCGTTGATTTGACGCAACGCCGCGGCGCTCCGCAAGCGCACGTAGCGGCTGGGGTCACTGTGCTGCAACTGTTCGAGCGCGCGGATCACGCCATCGATTGACGCATCAGACGTTCCCCCGCCGGCGACGGCCGGGACCATGTTGCCATCGGGTATCGGAGGCAGACCGGGTATCACCATCGGCAGGTTACCTGCGTCCTGGGATTTCTCCAGCGAGCCAACCAGCAAATTAACGGCTTCCACGCGAACGCCGGGATTCGTGTCGTGCTTCAAGGTATCCAGCAGCACTTCACGCACGGACTCGTCGGTTGAGGAATCGCGCAGCGCTTCCAGCGCTTTCAGGCGCACGGCGGGATTCTGGTCTTTGCGGGCCGCGGACAGCAGCGCGTTGCGCACTTCGGAATCTCCCGCGCGGGTCCGTAAAGCCTCCAGGCAATCCAGCCGCATGCCGGGATCGAAGCGATCGCCGCTCTTTACCACATACGTGAGCACACGGCGCACATCGGAGTTATCCAGGCTGCCAGTGAGTTCCACGGGTTGCTCGGCGTTCAACTGAACGCGAACGTTTTGCGCACCGGAACCCGAGGCGGGGGTGAAATTGATTCCTGCCACGGCCATCTTGGAGAGCTGATCGTCGGAGAAATGCGGGCCGGGGCGCACATTCACGGCCTGGTCCAGCGGATTCGCGATATTGCGCGCGGCAAACCACTGCGAGGCCTGCACGCCGGCGATAATTCCGAGGAGCACAAGCACGGCGCCGCTCCACGCCGGGCGCAACGCCATCCAACGGCGAAACGCGCTGAACGCGGGAGCCCTTTCGAGAACCGGCGGCCGCACCAGATCGTCGAGATTCTCCGCGAGTTCGCTGCGACACTGCGCGAGCAGCACGCCGGTGGCGTCCAACCGGTCGGCATCCTGGGGAAGAGATCCCAGCACACTATGAAAATTATTTTCTGCGGCAAATTGCGAGCGGCACGCGGCGCAGGAGGCCAGATGCTGCTCGATCAGGGCACGCTCGTGGTCATCAGTCTCGCCGCAGGCATAGAAAACCAGCAGCGGCGCAATCTGTTCACAATTGTTCTTGAGTTCCGCGGACATCATCGGAGCTCTCCCAACTGGCTGCGGAGTTTCCGGGTAGCGCGGAAAAGTGAATTCTTGACGGTCTCTTCGCTAGTGCCCAGCGCGTCGCCAATGGCACGCAGCTTCAATCCCTGATAATGCTTCATCTCAAATACAATTCGCTCGCGCGGCGACAGCCGTTCCATAGCGGTGGCCAGCCGCTGTTTAATCTCCTGGCCGATCAGGTGGCGTTCGGGATCGGAAGACGGGCGCAGTTCCTTCTGGCGTTCAAAGAAATCCGTGATGCCCTCTTCGAAATGGGCGGGATGCATTTCCGGAGCCTGGTCTTCCGGGCGTGCCTGGCGGCGGCGAAGGTGGTCCAGGCAGACATTGGTCACGATGCGATAAAGCCAGGTGTAAAAGCTGCACTCAAAACGGAAGCGGTGCAGGTTGCGGTAGACTTTAAGGAAGGCTTCCTGGTAGGCGTCCCGGGCGTCCTCGGTGCGCTTCATCAGGTTGAGTGCGAGGCGAAGGACATTGCGGTCGTAGCGGCGAACGAGCTCCTCAAACGCGAGGCGGCTGCCAGCCTGGGCTTCCTGGACGAGTGCACGCTCTTCAAGATGGGTCAAGGAGATCCCCGACGCCAATGCGGCACCTGAGGTGCCGGACGGGCCGCTATCTTCAGCCAACGCAAAAGCCAAACGGGGTAGAGGCATCGCTTGTTTCTCTCTGCCGACTCTTGTGCAACCTATTGAAACAAGAGACCTTGGTGAATCGGCGGAAGGCCATCGGCCAGGCTACACAACCGATACCCTGATTGGACGCTTGGAGCGAAGTTAAGTGAGCAAATCCCGCCGCCGCAAGCGTCTCCGGCGCGGTGCTGGTCAACTCCTTTGATGCCGTACAACATGCTGCGGTAAGCCGGTGATCTACGCCGCTAGGTTCTTCCTGGACCCCGTTCGCCAGGTTACCAGCGGCCACCCCAGCAGGATCGCCAGGGCCGCCAAGATCACGTAACCCTGGCTGCGGTAGAAGCTGTCCGGCTGGGAGAGCAGATCGACGGCACCCCCGAGTAGGGCGGCACCTGCCACTACCAGGAACCAGCCCAACAAATTGAAGCGCGCCACCCGGCGGATCCCAAACACCAGAATGCCGAGGACTAGTACTGAGCCCAAGAATTGCTTCACGAAATCGCCTGGGCTGCCCCAGTCGGAAACCAGAGCAGCGGCCAGTCCCACAAATAGAAGCAGGCGCAACCAGCGCACCCGAAGCTCCGAACCAAGAAACGCAGCCGCGAGGGCAAATGTTCCGGTCAAAAACAACCCATGCAAAATGGCGCCGCCGATGACCGTCGCGGCTGGATAGTGGGAATCGAAATTCTCTCCGAATCCCGCTGGGAGGCCGCGGTGAAGCGTGGGCCACCACAGGTCCGCGGCGCCAATCAGGCGCCGCGCTCCAATCAAGAGCGCAGAGCCACCCACTGCGATCCAGAAGGCATCGCGATAGTAATCGGCGGACATGCCAAGCCAGGTGGGAATTCTCTCCGGCCCGAAAGCCCGCGCGCCAAAGGACCAGGCGAGGCCGAAAAGCAGGGCCAGGCCGCCGCCGATGAAAGCGGTGATGAGAAAAATGCCAACAGCCGTAGTGGCAAAGAACATTCGCAGGGAAATCGCACTCGGGTATTTCATGAGCAGAGCAGGAATGCCCTTGCCGAGCAGGAAGCTGCCGAGAAAGGCCGCGCCTCCGGCGAGGCCCCAGAGCAGAAGGCGGCGCCAGGGCACGCTGCCCGCGGGTTGTGCGCGTAAGCGCAGGAAATAAAAAACCAGCACGCAGATCGCCAGAGCGAGGAAAAGCGAATATTTCCCGATCATGAACAGCGTCCTGGGCAAGGTCAGCTCTTCCTGCTTGCGGGTGAACTCCTCGGGAATTTTGATGTAAGTGCGATAGTTGGCGGGTTCGTCGCCGAGCACCTGCACGTCCATGCGTGCGTATGCGTGGTCGGCGGAGTCCTTGGCGCGGGAATTCTCCGGGTCCAGCGGGGCAATCTGTTGCCAAGTCAGGGTGTGGTCGGTGCGGTTGGGGCGCTTGTCGGAATTGGCTTCGACCAGTCTCCAGGCGGCTGGATCGATCTGTTTTTTCTCGCGCAGGAACTTTTCGGCGACGGACTGGGCGTCTTCCTTGGAAAGATTTGCGCCTTTGGCGGCTTCCGCCAGAGTGTGGCGGAAGGCGTGCAGCGAGCCGTCGGGTTTCAGCACGATGGCGAACTCTTCAGGCTGCGAATCGCGGAAGTAGCGCACCCTCCAGAGCGCGCCCGGCACGAGCTCCGCGTAAATGGCGTTGATTTGCTGGATCGAGAGCCGCCGCCGCAGATATTCGTTGTTCACCGGATTGGTGGCATCCACGAATTGAACCGCCTTATGAAAGCCGTTGGGGTTCAGGCCGTGCGCGCGCATGGCGGCATCCGCTTTGCCGACGGCTGCGCGATTGTCGATGGAGAGCCGAAGATAGTCACCGATGGATTGGCGCTTCAGTACTAAAGCCAGCGAGCCGCCCAATATCACGCAGAGCGCGAGAAAGCCGATCAATCCGGTGGAAAGGGGGTCGTATCGCCGCGAAGCAAGCGCTTCATCCGCGGATGCGGGCTGCCGTTCGATGGAGATTTCTCCTGCGGGCTGCGCACCATTCAGAAGATCGTCCACGGCCTCGAAACTTCCTCGTGCCAAATACGAAATGCCCGACCACGCCAGGGGCGCGACCGCTGCGAGCCCCACGACAATTCCGGAGATCTTGAAGTAGAGGTTATCGGAGCGGATCAGCAGCATGCCCACCAGTGAGGCGTCCACGGTGTAATGCCAGATCAGCGTGGCGACAATGCCCCAGCGCAGCATCACCAGTCCCGCGAGGATGCCAATCAGGCCCACTTCAATGCCGCGGATATAGCCGGGTTCCTGCGGGTACGCGCTGTGCAGAAAGCTCCAGAAGAATGCGGGGAGAATCACGGCCAAAATCCGCGATCCGGTCATTTTTTCAAGGAAGGGGATCGCAAACAGCCGGAACAGGAATTCCTCGCTAGTTGCGGCCATCACCCCAATCGCCACTCCGGCAATCCACGGGAAGGATGTGTTCACGACGTCCGAATAGCTCAAATCCTGTGGCGCCCAGACACCAAACTTGCTGCCGACCATGTAGAAGGCCACGATAAAGCCGATGTGCGCGGCGGCCATCGAAATGCCGACCACCGAAGAACAGAAAAATTCCTTGGAACGAATTCCGCGCAGGCTGAACGCCTGGAAGAGACGCAAGCGGGCGGGTTGCCCGGCGCGGTAGAGGGGTTCAGCGCCGGGGAGCACCAAAGTGACCATCAGTCCCGTGGCCAGCGCGCCGAGCAAGATTTTTGCCAGGCTCAGCGTGATAAAACTGGAATACGCCTGGTGGGTGTCATAGCCCGCCCGGATGGAGTTCCAGTCATTCGCCTGCATCAGGAAAAACAGGATAGCTACTAGTCCGCCAAGTTTGAGGGCGCCGCCCCAAGAAGTTTTCCCCTGGCGCGTGAGCGAAATGCCCAGCCAAACCGCCGCCCCCAGCAGGAAGCTGTAAGGAATCAGCGCGATCTGGTTGTAGAAGATATTCGTGGAGCGCAGATGCTGATACGAACGCGTCCAAGCTTCCGGCACCTGCAATAATTCCTGGGTGCTCCCGATGTGGTCGCCCTGTAATCCGATTTCCAGACGGTCCGGCGCGTCCTTGGCCTTGAAATTTTTTCGTTCCCAGGTGAATGTCCAGTCCAGGCGATTGGGGCGCACCTGCGAATTGGCTTCCTCGGGCAGGAAGTTCCAATGGTCGAGATTCGTGCCGATTTTGTCATGCAAGAACTCCCGCGCCGTGGCGAGAGCCTGTTCGCGGCTCAACGATTTTGCGCCGCGCGCCTCCTCGATCTTGTGGCTGTAGGCGACCACCTTTCCAGCCGGACTCACGCGCACCTGGTATTCTTCTTCCTGCTGCGGCCGGAAAAACCGCACTTCCCAGAACCAGATGTTCAACTCGGAAGACATCAGGCGGTTCGCTGCTTGCAGGCCAAGTTCGCGCTCCAGATAGGTCTTGGCGTTGTCGTCGACCCGAAAAGTGATGGTGGACTGGTAACCGTCGAGGTTTTCGCCGAGGTCCTGGACAAAGCTTTTCGCGCGCTGCTGCGCGTCGGTGCGGGATACCTTGAAATCCACCGCGGCCTCGGGAAAGGCGCGGAAGAAGAAGCGTTGGGCAAACAGCAGTCCCAGGACGCCGCAGATAATCCATAAAACGAGCGCGCGCCTATCCGATCCCGTTAAACGTGCATCCGCCAAGGAAGCCTCCAGGTCTGCAATACAGCGCGACAGCCCACTCTAACGATACGCAGGCCAGCGGTGCAAGTTTCACGAAAAGCGAAGCTTAGGCGGGGATGATATAAAGAAGGAAGGATGTCCATCAGCCTGCAAACCGAAGTGCGCATGGTAAAAGGGGTCGGGCCGC
Organism: uncultured Acidobacteriota bacterium; assembly: GCA_963781995.1. Classification (GTDB taxonomy): domain Bacteria; phylum Acidobacteriota; class Terriglobia; order Acidiferrales; family UBA7541; genus Acidiferrum. The sequence continues at coordinate 1,006,824 of CAWAHR010000001.1, forward strand.
AGCGCGCCGAACTGCTTGGCAAGCGCGGCATCTTCACACTCGAAGACCTGCTCAATTACCTGCCGTTCCGCTACGAAGACCGCATCCATTTTTCGCGGATCAAAGATGTGCAGCCCGGAGGAACATACACTCTGCGGGCTCGGGTAATGAGCGGCCAGGCGGTCCGCGGCGTGTATGGCCGCGACGCCGTCTACCACCTGCTGGTGCAGGACGACAGCGGCTCGCTGCCCTGCAAGTTTTTTCATGGCGGCTATCTGGAAGAGCGCTTGAAGCCGGGGCAGCAACTGATCCTGCATGGCAAGGTGGAGATCGATAAGTTGCGCCCGGCGCGCCGCGAAATGGTCAATCCGCAGATCGAGCTCCTGAGCAGCGAGGAGATGGATTCCACGGAGATGGGGCGCATTGTGCCGATCTACGAAGCCGTGGGCACCTTTGGTTCGCGGATGATTCGCCGGGCGATCTATGCCACGCTGCAGAATCTGGAACCGAATATTCCGGATGTGCTGCCTCCGGGGCTGCGGGAAAGGCTGAAATATCCCACGCGGCGCGAGGCCTTGATCCACACGCATTTCCCTCCCGCGGAAGAATCGGTGGAGGCGCTGAACCTTTTCCGCTCGCGCGCCCAACAGCGGCTGATATTCGAGGAGTTTTTCCTTTATCAACTGAGCATGGCTTTGGGACGCAAGGCGCAACGCAAGGAAGACGCCATTGCTTTTCGCGTGCGCGAAGACAAAGTACGGGAGGCGCTGAAGCGCATCCTGCCCTTCAAGCCGACCTCGGCGCAGAAACGCGTGCTGGCCGAAATTGCCGCTGACCTTGAAAAACCCGTGCCGATGAACCGCCTGCTACAAGGCGATGTCGGCAGCGGAAAGACAATCGTGGCCATGCAAGCGGCGGTAATCGCCATAGAAAATGGTTGCCAGGCAGCGCTGATGGCACCCACGGAAATCCTCGCGGTACAACATTTTCTTTCCGCGCGGCGAATTCTGGCGCCCGGCGGCTATACCGCCGACCTGCTCGTCAGCGGCCTGAAGCCCGCGGAAAAAGCGGCCGCCCGCGAGCGCATCCGCACGGGCAAAGCGCAACTGGTGATCGGCACGCACGCGCTGATCGAAGACGAGGTGCAATTCGCGCGGCTCGGCTTCGTGGCCATTGACGAGCAGCACCGCTTCGGCGTATTGCAGCGCAAGCGCCTGATGGACAAGGCCGCGAAGACCGGGTTCGCGCCGCACGTGCTGGTGCTGACGGCCACCCCGATCCCCCGCACCCTTTCGCTGACGCTCTACGGCGACCTGGATGTTTCCGTGCTCGACGAATTGCCGCCGGGCCGCACGCCCATCGAAACGCGCATGACTACGGAAAAGCATCTTCCCGGCGTCTGGGATTTTATGCGCCGCGAGGTGGCAGCCGGGCATCAGGGCTATATCGTCTATTCGGTGATCGAGGAATCCAAGCTGGAACTGAAAGCGGCGATGGAAGAGTACGAGCGTCTTTCGCGAGATGTATTTCCGAAATTGAAAGTGGGGCTGTTGCATGGGCGGATGTCCAGTGAGGAAAAAGAAGATGTGATGCAGCGCGTCCGCCGGAATGAGGTGCAAATTCTGGTGGCTACTACGGTCATCGAAGTCGGCGTCGACGTTCCCAACGCCACGGTGATGGTAATCGAGCATGCCGAGCGCTTTGGCCTGGCGCAATTGCACCAACTTCGCGGGCGCATCGGGCGGGGCGCGCAGAAATCGCACTGCATTCTGGTGGCGCCCGGGCGCCTGACGGACGATGGACGCGCGCGCCTGGAAACGATGGTGCGCACCACCAACGGTTTCGAAATCGCCGAAACCGATCTACTGATTCGCGGGCCGGGCGAATTTTTCGGCACGCGGCAATCCGGAGAACTTGGGTTTCACGTTGCCAGCCCATTGCGCGACCGCGAACTGCTGGAGAACGCCCGCAAAGAGGCAATTCACCTGGTGGAAGACCCCACAGAAATGGAATCCTTGCAGCGGATGCTGCGACAACTTCCGCCGCAGTGGCAGCGCCGCTATCAACTGGCTCGGATTGGCTGAGGCACGGTCCCCATGCGCATCATCGCCGGAAAATTTCGCAGCCGCCAGTTGCACAGCCTGAAAGGGCTGGCGCTGCGGCCCACCAGCGACAAACTCCGCGAGACGCTCTTCGATATCCTCGGCGAACTGGTTGCCGGCTCACGTTTCTTCGATCTGTTCGCGGGGACGGGCGCCGTGGGCATTGAAGCGATCAGCCGCGGCGCCAGCGAAGTGATTCTCGTGGAAAAGTATCCGCCAGCCGTTGCGCTTATCAAAAAGAATCTGGCGTCGCTCCAGATCACGAGTGAAGCGCGCGTCCTGCCGCTCGAGGCGCTAAAGGGGCTGAACCGGCTGGCCGGCGAGCCTGCTCCCTCGCGTGCCCAGAACGATTTACTTTTTTTCGACCCGCCCTATGCCGAGAAGGAGCAATACGCGAGCGTCCTCGAATTTTTGGGGGTGTCCAATTTGCTCGCCGAAGGCGGCGTGGTCGTCGCCGAGCACCAGCGAGCGCTTGACCTTCCCGAATCGTCTGGTAAGCTCGAACGCGTTCGCGTGCTTCGCCAGGGAGACGCGGCGCTGAGTTTTTACCGGGTACGTCCGGCCAGCCTGCCGGAGAAATCCCCCTCCGAGTAAACCTTCGCTGAGTTGTGTTCTTCTGTCTCTGGAGTCCGTTGGCGGACTAGAAGAAGCGCGGCGCCGTCCGGCGCGATATAATTGGGGGTTCATGGGCAAGCGGTTCCAGGTCAATCCAATCGATTTGCTGGGTCAGGCGGAGCTGTATCCGCCGCACATTGTGCTGCCTGGAGAAGTCGAACCAAAGCTGCACATCGCCTGGGACAGTTTTCACCAGAATTTTTTCAGCAACGTCCCGGTGTTATTTCAGCGAACCAGACTGACCGGCGCGGTTCCTCTAACCTACGTTTTTCGCGACTGCCGCGTCGATAGCCAGCTTCCCCGCCGGGGAATTCTGGCGGCGGCCGCGTTGCAGGTGTCTTTTTTGCTGATTCCTTGGCCGGAGCTTCCGGCCTCCGCGAAGCGCAACCCTGCGTTCGACAACACGCAATTGACGTGGTCCGGACCGATCAACGACCTGCCGCTTCTCAACATGCCGCGCGAAAAGAAAGCCGCGCCGCGCGCCAAGGCCCCAGCCGACGCGCCGCCTGCCGAGGGCGCCGACGCTTTTCATCCGCGCCAGCGCATTTTCACGGATCCCGCGCGTCCCACGCATCCCCGGCAAACTCTGGTGAATCCTGCGGCGCCGCTGGAAGCGCCGAAGATTTTGCCGGACATGCCCAACATGGTGCGTCTCGCGTCCGTGGCCGCGCCTCCCCGCCCGCGGCTCGAAATCAGCGAACAGACGCTGACGAAGCTTCGCCCGAAAGCAAAAAAATCCGTCGCGACCACTAATGTGCCTTCACCCGATTTGCCGAATCTGGAGGCGCGGCCTGCGGAAGTCAGCTTGGTCGCCGCGCAAACTGGCCCCGCAAAACCGAAACTCGAGATCGACGCGGGATCCGTTCCGCGGCTCAGCGCAAGCAAGCAGAATGGCGAACTCGCCGCCGCGCCGGAGGTTGCTCCCTCGGCCTCGAATGCGCCGGCCGGGTCCGCGGGAACCTTGATTGCTCTTTCCGCTTCACCTGCGCCGCCCGCCCCGGCGATTCCGGTGCCCGATGGAAATTTATCCGCGCGCGCGGCGATTTCTCCCGAAGGCAAGAAGCCGGGAGTGCCTGGCACGCCCACGGCATCGACAGGCGGCAATGCGGAGACATCTAGCGAAACCGGCGGAGGGAAAAACGCGACCGGCATCAGCATCAGCGGTGGGAATCCGAAGCCCACCGCCAGCCTTTCGGGGCTCGGGGAAGCGGGGAAATTCAGCGTCGCAAAACCGCAGGCCTACATAAAGCGTCCCGACCCCAACGCGCCCGTCGAAGACGATCCAGTGCGCACCGGCCCGCCGAATTTTGCCGCCTTGCCCCCGGGAGTTCCGCCGGAACAGATTTTTTCCAAACGCCGGGTTTATTCGATGAATGTCAACATGCCAAATTTCAACAGCGCCACCGGCAGTTGGATCATTCATTTTTCGGAGATGCGTCTTTCCGGGGCCGCCAGCCGCGCGGGAAGTCTTTCGGCTCCGCTGCCACTGCACAAAGAGGACCCCAAGTATCCCTCCACGCTGATGGAGGCGCGCATCGAAGGGGAAGTGATTCTCTACGGAGTGATCCGGCAGAACGGAACCGTGGACAGCATCCAACTGATCCGGGGAATAGATGGCCGGCTGGATGCAAATGCGATGAACGCCTTCAGCGAGTGGAAATTCGAACCGGCAACACGCGAGGGGCAGCCCGTCGATCTCGAGGCCATCGTGCACATTCCCTTCCACGCACCGCAGCGCCAGTAAGGGCGAGGCCTTTTGTCAGAAATTGGCTTCCTGTAATTTCACCAGCGTATAAAGGGTGTGGTTCACGGGCGTCGGCACGCCCAATTCCGTCCCGAGGCGGGCGATGTACCCGTTTAGCGAATCGATCTCGGTGCGCTTTCCGCGGGCCATGTCCTGCGCGGTGGATGACCGGGTTCCGCTCATTTGTTGGCCGACCTGGAATGCGCCGGCCAAGGCCACTTTGGGGTCTTCCAGTCCCGGGGGATGAATCCCCTTTTTCTGGGCCACCGCCAAAACTTCATAAACGACCGCTTCCACCACGCGCTTGGCATCTTCGCTGGCAATGATCTCCCCATAGGTTACACGGCCCAGGCCGGAAACCGCATTCAGCGCACAGTTCCACACCAGCTTGGTCCACAACTCGCCTTCAATATTGTCGGAAACACGGCAAGGCAGATTGGCGCGTGAAAAGAATTCCGCGGTCTTATCCACTTTCGGAGTGCGCGGCCCAATCACCAGGTCTCCGCGGCCAAGATGCTTAATCGTGCCGGGCGCAGGCGCCGATGCGGCGACATACACAACCGTCGGGAGCGCCTCAATGCCTGACGCTTTGCGAATCTCTTCCACATTATTCACGCCGTTTTGCAGGCTGAGCACGATAGTGGAGGGAGAAATGTGCCGGGCCAGCTCTTTCGAAGCGGACGCGTTGTCCGTGGATTTAACGCAGAATAGAACATAGTCCGCTCCGGCCGCAGCGGCAATTTCGGTGCTCGCCGCGGGATGCACGGTATCCTGAAACTGCATGGTGTCTAGCCGCAGGCCGGACTTCCGCACCGCTTCCACAAACGACGCGCGCCCGATCATAGTCACAGGCACGCCAGCACGCGCCAGCAGTCCGCCGAAGTATCCGCCGACGGCGCCCGCGCCTACAACCGCAACTTTTGGCCAATTTGATTCTGGAGTCATTTAGTGGCTGCCCTGCAATTGGGATTCATGGAGATTGCGCGAGGTTACATCAGAAATGGTTCCGCAAATCGCGGAACACCGGCAGGATCACCAGTTTTCCCGTACCCGCAAGCACCGGTTCGTGCTCCAGCTGCCAGGTGTTCACGTGGGGGATGTACACCGCGTTCAGGCCGGCTTCCATCGCCGGATTGATGTCGCTGCGCGGGCTGTTGCCGATCATCCAACCGTGAGTCTTCACAATTTTGTGCTTGTTCACCAGCGCGTGGTACGTCTTGGCGTCTTTCTCGCCGACGATTTCAATGGCTTCAAAGAATCCCTGCAAGCCCGAGCGCTCCACCTTGGCGGCCTGTTCTGCCGGTTCGCCCTTGGTGAAGAGAATCAGGCGATGCCGCGCCGTCAGGTACGCCAAAGTTTCCGGCACGCCGTCGAGAATCTTCGGTGGAGTGCGCTCCAGCTCCACCACGCGAACGTGAATTTGTGCCAGCGTCTCCCGCTTGGCCATCTGGTCGGCCAGCTTCAAGTAGGTTTCTTCCAGGGAGCGGCCGAAGCTGCGGACTCCGTAGCCGTACTGGCGGATATTCTTGCGTTCCGTTTCGTTCAGAATGTGCCGGATGTAGGCGCGGCTGTAGCCGCTGGGTTCCACCAGGGAGATGAAATCCTCGATCAACTTCTCGAAGAAAACATTGTTTTCCCACAGCGTGTCGTCTGCATCAATCAGCAGTGTATTACGTTTCATAAGCTCGTTAGGTCAGCTTGGTTTCGCGCTTCGTTTCAATGCGAATTATTAGTGTAACAGCCCCAGCGCATCCAGTGCGATCACGCGCGCAGCGTCCGGCCGGGCCATCGCTCGCGCCGCCTGTTTCATCGCCCGGAGTTTTTCCGGCTGGTCCACCAGCGTAGCGATTTTCCACGCCGCCGCCGGAAGATTATTGCAGCGAATTGCGGCGCCCGCTTCCAGCAAATGGTCGGCGTTGCGCTCTTCCTGGCCGGGGATCGGCTCGACGAGAGCCATGGGTAACTCGCGAGCCAGTGCCTCTGAGGTAGTCAATCCGCCGGCTTTGCCGATCAGCAGATCGGCCGCGGCCATGTATTGGTCCATCCCCGTTGTGAATCCCACGGGCACCAGGCGCGGCTGGCCGGAGGGGGTCTTTCCGGCGCCCTTTGCCAATGCGTCAAGCCGCTTTTTCAAGGATTCCGATTTTCCCGCGATAGCGACGATTTGCCATGGCCGTGGCATCGCCAGCAATTCTTTTACAAGCTGTTCGAGCGGCCCGATGCCGTAGCCTCCCGCGGACAAAAGCAGGATCGATTCACTCGCCGCCAGCCCAAGTGTTTTTCGAGCGTCGCCGGCACTCATCGAATTCACGAAGAGCGGATCGACGGGAATCCCGGTGACGCGCAGTTTGTCCCGCGGCACGCCGATGTTGGCCAGATATTCGAGGGACTCCTGCAGGGCCACGTAGTAGCGGTCGACGGTGCGGCAAAGCCACAGGGCGTGGACATCGTAATCGGTGATCACGATAGCGTGGCGCGCCTGCAATTTCTTTTTCGCGATCAGCCAGGCCAGGATTTCAGCGGGCAAAAAATGCGTGGCCACGCAGAGGTCCGGCTGGATTTTCTTGAGCAAGCGGATCATCGGCTGGGTGTTCAGGCGGTCCACGGCGAGGCGTTGGCGAGGGTGGCGCCACGGCTTGTCGGTCTGCTCATAGAGCACGCCCATCAGATCGGGCGCGCGGCGCACCATGCGGATGTAGGCTTTGTCGTAGAGGCGTTGGAATAGTTTGCTGACGAGCTCGAGCGCGTCAATGTGCTCCACATCGCAGTTGCCTTCAGCGCGAAACGCTTTTTCGAGGGCCTGCGCGGCCCGCACGTGGCCCGCGCCGGAGGAAGCCGAGAGGATCAGCACTTGGGGTTTCCGGTTCAGGAGAAGGGAAGGGCTCATCAAGCGGCGCCGTCAGGCCGTCTTCCGCTGCCCGTTCGCCAGCTTGTCCAGAATGCCGCGGGCGATCTTCTGCAGTTCGCCAAAGCGTGTCAGATATTCCTGGAAGTCGTGATTGAGAAGTTGCGCGTCCTGCGGCCCGAGTTGATTGCGCAAGATCATGTCCCGCAGCTTGACGGGATGCGGCAGCACCGCTTCTTCTTGCAATTCTTCCAAAGCGATTTTCGGGTTGTAGTGATACATTGAGTCCCCCACGGGCTTCCTTCGCCCATCCACACATTACCCTCGAACCTCTATTCTAAGCACAAAGTGAGTGGCGAATCACATTTGAAGAGCTAGCTAATCGAGAACTAATTTTAAGGTAAGAAACGGGCTCAGGGGCCTAGGCGGCGGAAGCGCGCGCGGGGACGAATTCGTATTTTTCGATTTTGGCGGCGATGCCGGTCTTGCCGCGGTCGTCGTCTTCCACACGCACCACGCGGCCGTGGCAGCGAATATGCACGTCGCCCGCGGAGATGATCTGCTGGGGAAGCGTCAGGATGAAATCAATCTCAGTACCTTTTTCAAAGCGCGCCTCGCTCAAAAAATAGAGTCCGCGGTAGCTGACATCGCGCGTGCTGGCTTTGAGTTCGGGGCCATTGGCGTCGTTGACCATGACGCGTACAGGCAAAGTCATCGCGAAGCGTCTGGCTTCGCGCCGGTCTGAAAGATCCCCCATCCGGCTCCCCCGAAGAATATCGAACGAGCCGAAGTTACCATTCAGGAACTCAAACTGCAATGTCAATTTGCCGCAATTTAGCACTAGTACGAGAAACGCGCGTAGTGGGCGATATAGGACTAGGCCCTTCGGTGATTCGGCGTAGATACCCAGTTCGGGTACACTTTTGTTGCCCATTACTCAAATGCGTATCGCTCACGATTCACAAAACTTATTCCTGGAAGGGCCCGTGGGCCGCCTGGAAGCGATTCTTTGGACACCAACCCGCGTTGATTCGCCCCCGCTGGCAGCTGTGATTTGCCATCCACATCCGCTCTTTGGCGGCACCATGCACAACAAAGTGGTCTACAACGCCGCAAAAACCATAGACGCACTCGGCATCCCGGTCCTGCGCTTCAACTTTCGCGGCGCGGGGTTGAGCGCCGGCTCGCACGACAACGGCCGCGGCGAGCAGGGCGACGTGCAGGCGGCGCTCGATTTTCTAGCTGCACAAATTCAGGACGTGCCGCTGTTGCTGGCAGGATTCAGCTTCGGGAGTTTCGTAGGTCTTCGCGTGGGCTGCCGCGATGCGCGCGTGAATGAGTTGATCGGCATGGGCATCCCAGTGAACGGAACGGACTTTTCATTCCTCGCGGATTGTCCCAAGCCGAAACTGTTCGTCCAAGGCGCGGTCGACCAATTCGGCGCGCGAAATAAAGTAGAAGAAATGGTCGCCGAGTTACCGGGCGAGAATCGATTGGTTGTGGTGAAAGGAGCCGATCATTTCTTTGCGGGCCACCTGGATGAATTCAACGCCGCGATCGCCGCATGGCTGGCCTCGCGTCATCCAGAGCTTCATTGACTTTAAGCCGACTCGCCCCGCTCAAACAATTTGCTGAACTCTTCAATCCCCGCGGGTTTCACCCCCACGAGTTTCGCATTCGCTTCCACATGCGCGGAGCGCGACATTCCGACCAGCGCCGTCGCAATCCCCGGCGACGAGCGCGCGAACTGCAGCGCCCGCTCCAGATCGCTGTGCAATCCCAGTGCCTCCGCTACGAACGCCGGCAGATTCTGCGCCAACTGCCCCTGCAGCAGCGCGGCGCTGGCCACCAGCGAAATGCCCAGTTCGCCAGCCGCTTCCATCATGGTGCGCGGCTGGCCGTTAATGGACTGGTTGCCCATGGTCAGTGCTTCGGTCATCGCCAGGTTGTAAGGCAACTGCACGAAGCGAAAATGATGGTTATCTCCCGCCAGGTCGCGGGCAATCTTTTCCAGTTCACTTAGAAAGAGGGAATCGGCCGCCTTCGCGTCCTGGCGGAAACCATTCCACGTGGCCAGGCCATAAAACTGGATTTTCCCCGCAGCCACCGCCGATTCCAGAAATTCAAACGCCTGGCGCACGCGATTCAGGAATTCAAGCCGCGGCACTTCGCCGAGTTGCGTTTCCGGATTGTGCAGGTAGTAGACGTCAATGCATCTCACGCCCAGATTTTTCAAACTGCGGTTCAACTGGTTTTCCAAAAATCGCGTGGCCATGCAATGGCATCCGGCCGCCACTTCCTTCGCCGTGAAAACGCCACGTTGGATGTACTCATCAAAAAAATAACGATTGGCATCGACGGGCATGGCGCCATCGGGAGTGAGATACCCGCCCTTGGTGCAGACCACGAACTCGTCGCGCCCGAAACCCTTGTTGGCCAGCACTTTCAACGCGGTGCCGACATTGCGTTCGCTGCGCTGAAAGCGATAATTGATCGCCGTATCAAACACATTAATTCCCGCCAGGCCCGCTTCCACAAGCGCCGCCGCGTAACTCGAATCGATGCCATCCGTCGGCTGGCCAAGATACGTTCCCGCTCCGAGGGAGGACAAAGTAAGTCCCTGGACCTGACGGAAATGTCCCTCGGCGGCAATCTCCCTGAATTTTTCGGCGTACCGCTGTGTGCCCTCTGGCGTCGCACCCTGGCTCATCGTGATTGCCTCGCTGTCTCGATTGTCCCTCTAATTAGTTAAATCCTTGGCTTCTTATTTCGGCGGCGCCAGCAAGCGCGAACACCCCCGTAGAATCCGCCGGTACGGCCAATCTTTCTCGCGAAAGAAAATTTCGCCCTCGCGCGGGTTGCTGTAAAACCAGCGCGCCAACAGGCGCAGGTGTTCGCCCAATTCCGCCGCGGACTGCCGGGGAGAAGCCGCGACCGCGGGCGCACTGGCCATCCCTTCCAGGTATTCGCGCACCGCTTCTTCGGCCGAACGCGGCTGGCTGGTATCTCCAAAGCGCAGCGCAAAGGGAGCCGCCAACCTGCCCGCGTGCACGCCGAAGATGCCGATGGTCTGCTCTTCGGCCACGCGCTGCAAAATCACCGCGTCGAGGTCCTGTACCCGCCGCGCCACTTCCGGGCCGGTGCGCAGAGCGTCGTCCAATTTTTCCAGTTTTTTGTGAACCGCCGCAGCGCGCTCGAAATCGAGCTCCCCGCTGGCGCGCTCCCGTTCTTCCTCGTATGTTGCACGCAGCGATCCACCGCCGGTTTCCAGGAATCCCACGAGGCGGCTGACCTCCGCGTCGTACTCTTCCTTGGTGCAGCCCGCAAAACATGGCGCGAGGCACATTTTCATTTCGGAGTAGAGGCAGCCGGGAAACGCGGGATCCCGGCGGATCTTGATCTGGCAGCGGCGGACTTTGAAAAAGTCCAGCACGCTATCGGCATATACCTGAGCGGAGCGGCGCGACGCGAATGGACCATAGTAGATTCCGCCGGAGGGCACGCCCTGTTCATTCACGGCGATGTGCCGGGTGACATAACACCGCGGATACGCATTCCTCAGATTAATTTTCAGCACCGGCGCTGGGCGCAGTCGCATCAGGTCTCGATAACGCTTCGGAAATTGTTGCCGCGCGATCCGGTAAAAAGTGAGCGACTGCTCGAAGGCGGAGTTGGTGACCCGGTAACGTACCAGCCGCGCAAACTCCCTCAGGTTTAGCCGCTTGCTGGAAGGTTCTGCCGGGCCCAGCAGGCGCTGCAGGCGGCGGCGCAAGTTGGCCGTGCGGATCAGGTGCGGTTCGGCGTTTTCCTCACGAGACTCGAGAATGCAAACGGCTGGCCGCTCCGGGAGGAGCGAAAAAAACTCCTCATCGCGTTCAGGATTGAAGTCGAGACCTGCGTCGAGTTCCAGCACCCCGTCAGGATACTACGGAGCGTTTTCGCGTGCCGCCTGCGCGGAGAGCGCCGCCATCCAGGAGACAAATCGCGGTGAAGCCGGTTAGGATTTCAACAGCCAGCCGGCAATGACCAGGCGTTGAATTTCGCTGGTGCCTTCGTAAATCTCCGTGATGCGCGCGTCGCGGTAGGCTCGCTCGACCGGATATTCCTTGCTGTAGCCGTAGCCGCCGTGGATCTGGGTGGCCTTGTGAGCCACCCGGGTGGAGAGTTCGCTGGCAAAAAGCTTCGCGGTCGCGGCTTCCTGGCTGAAGCGCCCGCCGGAGTCTTGCTTCCAAGCTGCCTTGCGGACCAAGAGTCGCGCGGCATCAATTTCCGTGGCCATGTCTGCGAGCATGAACTGGATGGCCTGAAACTGTGCGATGGGATGTCCAAAAGCCATGCGCTCTTGCGACCATTTAAGAGCGGCCTCGAATGCCCCTTGCGCAATGCCGACCGCCTGCGAGGCGATGCCGATGCGCCCGCCGTCGAGGGTAGAGAGCGCCACTTTATAACCTTCGCCTTCATTGCCGATCCGATTGCCGGCTGGAACCACGCAGTCGGTGAAAACCAGTTCGCTGCACGCGGTGGCGTTGATCCCGAGTTTCTTCTCTTCCTTACCAACCTTGAAGCCGGGCGTCCCTTTTTCGACCACAACGGCGGTAATTCCTTTTTCACCTTTGGCGGGATCGGTGTTGGTGTACACGATCGCCGCATCGGCCACGCCACCGTTGGTGATCCATGCCTTGGTGCCGTTGATGATGTAGGTGTCATCTTTTTTCACGGCTTTCGTTTGCAGGGCGGCGGCATTCGAGCCGGCTTGGGGCTCCGTCAGCGCGTAGCAGCCGATTTTTTCACCGCGCGTAAAGGGGAGAAGGAATTTCTTCTTTTGTTCGTTGGTGCCATAGCGATGAATTGGGTCGCAAAACAGGGAATTTTGCACGCTCAGGATCACCCCAGTGGAGGCGCAGCATCGCGAAATCTCCTCGATGACGATGGTGTAGGCGAGGTGGTCGAAGCCGGCGCCGCCTTCGGACTCTGGGAATGCTACGCCGGTCAATCCAAGTTCCGCGGCTTTGCGGAAAAGCTCGCGAGGAAAATGGCCGGCTTCGTCATTCTCCCTGGCTAGCGGGCGCACTTCCAGTTCCGCGAATTCCCGCACGCTCTTCTGCAGCAGCTTCTGCTCTTCGGTAAGTTCCAGATGCAAAGTGATTCTCCACCGAGGTACTGACCCAAACTTTGAATTACGATTCTAGCCCGCGCGGGCCATGCTTGTCATTTGAAGTGCGGGAGCTCTGCTCCCGCACTTCAAAACGCTACGCGTTCAGCGCCTTGTTGAGGCGCTCGTAGGTGGTTTTCAATTCCTCGGGTTGCACGCGCGTTTCACCGGTTACGGTCATAAAATTCGTATCCCCAATCCATCGCGGCAGCATGTGCAGATGCAGATGCCCCGCGACGCCGGCTCCCGCGGCGCGGCCTAGGTTCATACCCAGGTTCATTCCATCGGGTTTGTAACTCGCGCGGAAAATGGTCTCAACGCGCTGCGCCAGCCCCATCATTTCGTCGAGCGCCCCAGGCTCGCACAAATTAAGCTCTGCAATATGGGCATAGGGAACGATCATCACGTGCCCCGAGGTGTAGGGAAACCGGTTCAGGATGACGAAGCTTTTTTTTGCGCGAAGCACGATCAGCGTCTCCGCATCCTGATTGCGTTTCACCGCGTCACAGAATATACATTCCGGCTGATGGCTGGATGCGGCCTGCGCCATGTACTGGTAACGCCAGGGAGTCCAAAGATAGTCCATCGATTTCACCGCCGGGTAATGCAGGGTTGGATCGGATTGAGGTGAGGCTGCAAGGTAGCGAGTCTGGAACAACGTGACTGGTGACTAGTGATTGATGACTGGGAAAAGCGTCGGATTTCACCAGTCACGAGTCACCATTCACCAGTCACTTTTTTACGAGGGTGCGGCCTCACTCTGCGGAGCCGAAGTATTCACGAAATCTTTCAATTCCTTGCTGGGCTTGAAAAACGGGATTTTTTTTGCCGGCACGTCCACTTTTTCCCCAGTCTTTGGGTTCCGCCCAATGCGTCCGCGGCGCTGCCGGGTGCGAAAGCTGCCGAACCCGCGAATTTCGATTTTGTCGCCTTTTTGCAGGGCATCAATAATGCTCTCGAAAATCGTCTCCACGATCGTTTCCGACTCTTTGCGGGGAAGCTCGGTCACCCGGAGCACTTCCTCGATCAAGTCGGCCTTCGTGAGTGTCGGTTGCTTTGTCATCGGTCTATGCCTCTTTAATCGAGAACCGCTGGTACCGCACAACTCTCTGGGGCGAGGCGACTTACAGGGACATCCCCGGCCCGGTTGTCCCTCTTCCTATCATTAAAATGACCCGCAGGTAAATGAATTTATCTGATGAAACCCCTGGGCCGGTGAAATACTTTAAGCGCCTACCGGGAAGCCAGTTTCTGCTTCAGGGCATCGCCGATGGTGGCCGTCGCCGAAGACTTCGACGTCTTGTACTGCTCGATCTCCTTGCGCTCGATCTGCCGCACTGCCGCGCGATAGCTCAAGCCGATCCGCCGTGTCTCAGAGCTGATCTTGATGATCTTGAAATCGTATTCCTTGCCAGGTTCCAGCGGGCCGGCGCTCTTCAGCGGACCAGTGGAAGGGCGGAAGTTGCCGGGACCTTCGTCACGGCGCTTGCGCTCCTCGATCTCGGTGTTGTGGCACAACCCTTCAATGTTTTCGCCGAACTCCACGAACGCGCCGAACGTGGCGATGCGCGAAACCTTGCCGCGCACGATGTCGCCCACCTTGTGCTGCTTGAACCAATCGCTCCAGATATCGTTCACCTGCTTCATGCCCAACGACACCCGGCGATTCTCTGGATCAATCCGCAGCACTTTCGCGGTAATCGGCTCGCCCTTCTTGAAGACTTCGTGGGGGTTCTTCACGCGGCCGGTCCAGCTCACGTCGCCAACATGCACCAGGCCGTCAAAGCCCTCTTCGATCTCAATGAACGCGCCGAATTCAGCAATGTTGCGCACCTTGCCGGTCACCACCGTGCCGACGGGATACTTCTCGGCCACCAGCAGCCAGGGATCAGGTTGCGCCTGCTTGATGCCCAGCGAAACGCGGCGATCGCTCGGCTTGATGTCCAGCACCACCACGTCCACTTCGTCGCCGACCTTGGCCAGCTTGGAGGGGTGCGTGGGCTTCTTGGACCAGGACATTTCGGTGACGTGCACCAAGCCTTCGACGCCCTGTTCGAGTTCCACGAATACGCCGTAGTCCACCACGCCGACGACCTTGCCCTTGTACTTGCCGCCGGCTCCGTAGCGCTCCCCGGCATCCACCCAGGGATCTTTGTGGAGCTGCTTCAGGCCCAGCGACACGCGCTGTTTGCCCTTGTCAAACTTCAGGATGATGACGTCGAGCTCCTGCTCCGGCTTCACCACGTCGCTCGGATGGCGCACGCGGCCCCAGCTCATGTCGGTGAGGTGCAGAAGGCCGTCAATGCCGCCGAGGTCCACGAAGGCGCCATATTCCGTCACGTTCTTGACGGTGCCGTGAACCACTTGTCCTTCGCTCAGCTTCTCCATCAGCTCGGCGCGCTTGGCGTGCAGCTCTTCTTCCAGCAGCGCGCGGCGGCTGACCACCACGTTGCCGCGGCGGCGGTTCAGCTTGGTGACGCGTACCTGCACTTCCTGGCCGAGCAAGCCGTCGAGGTTTTGCGTCGGGCGCAGGTCGTACTGCGAGCCAGGGAGAAACGCGCGGACTCCAATGTCCACCACCAGGCCGCCCTTGATGCGGTCCACCACTTTCGCGGTCAGCGTTTCCTTGGCCTTGAACTGCGCGTCAAGCTTTTCCCAGGTACGGCGGCGCAGCACCTTTTGATACGAGACGATGACGAAGTTGTCCTTGGTTTCGCCGGTGCGCTGCACTTCTATGGTGGAATTGGGATCCGGGCGGGGAACTTCCGTTTCCGTGAATTCCGATGCGGGGATCAGGCCCTCGGTCTTTCCCCCAAGGTCCACCACCACACCCTGTTCGGTATACGCGACCACCTTTACTTCGATAATTTCGTTTTGCGACGCGGTTTCCTGCGGCTCGCCATACTGGTCGATGAGCTTGCTCATCTCCTCCGCGCTGGCAGCCTCTTCGGCGGCGGCGGCGGCTTCGGCATCCACCGCGGCGGTGTGGGCCTGGGCCTCGGCATGTGCGTGGGCCTCGTCGGGCTTCACGGCCTGCACAGGCGCAGGGGTAGCAGGCGTCTCTGCACCGCTGGAAGCGGCTTCCGGTGCCGGCGTGGTTTCCGCTTGCTGGGGAGTTTCGCTTTCCGGGGCTGCTGCGGTTGCTGCGGAAGATACGGGGTTATCGTGGTCAGAAAACATGTTCAATCGCCTCCGGGATATGTATCCCTGTTTTTTGTCGAGTCAATCCTTGCCAGATCCCAACCGGGGTAATGCAAGGAGGGGTTACAACGCGGCAGAGAGGAAGTGCTCCTGCTGGAAGTAACTCGGTCTCTAGCTACTGAGATGCTGCAAACGTCGCGGGGAGCGCCACAGCCTTAAAAGGATACTCGCCGCGCAAACCCTATGTCAATCAAGGGTGTTTGGGGTCGCAGGATCAGGTCTTGTTGGTCAGACCAGACTTTGGGGGACTTCGTTTTGTGGCACTATAGGGCGAAGATGCCGCACTCGCGATTGGCAGTGGGGAGTCCCTGTGAAATGAATCTGCTACGCCGGACAGATAAGCTGCCTGAGACATTCCTGATCCTCGCTCTTGCCCTCTGCACGATTCCGGTGCGAGCGGACATTACCGTAACGGAGAAAGGCAAGTCGACTGGGCTAGGATCGAGTGGCGATTGGACAAGAAAACTGCGCATCAAAGGGCTAAAGATGCGAGTCGAATCCTCATACGCAAAAGAAAGACACATTACGATTTACGATCTTGAAACGGGGAAAAGAATCCGACTTATTCCCGAGCACAAAGAAGCATTTGTCATGGATCTAGGGGCTCTTAGCCAGCGCGTAACAGAAAATATAAACCCGAAGAGCTTAACCCGCGTAATTCGCCCGACGGGGAATAAAAATAAAACCGAAATCCCGGGAGAAATTTGTGACGAATATGCCTTTGAATTAGGGGCTCACCCTGCTGGCCCGCATGGATCCGGGTTCATTCAGCATGACACTGGAATCGTTTGTGTGTCTCAGAGCATTCTTGGGGGGATCGAATTCACCAACTTTGTGCACGAAGCCAAGAAGCGCGGCTATACCGCGGCTGCCGCCATCTTCAGCCCTTCGGCCTCCCCAATCGGATTGTACTTTTACGGAGATGAACCCAATGTGATGGTACTTTCGGCAAAGTCAGAGTCGGGAGTCGAAAGTGGCCTGGCGTTCGAACTTCACAGCATGACGCGGAGCGATCAATCCATGAATGTTACGGAGATTAGCTCGGAAGCAATTCCTGATGAAAGTTTTCAGATTCCAGCGGATTGGAAGATCAAAAAAGACAGCATGTAACCGATATACTTCGCTTAGCGCCTCCCATCAATAGCCTTCGTTACGCTCAGCGCGGGCACGAACAGGCTGGAGAAGAATTTGCTCTCTCCATATTCTTCAGCCAGATTCTTGAGCGCCATGGCCCGGGTGTGTGTCGTGTATGCGGGCAATCCATCCGTCCAGATCAGAGTGACCTGATGGTCGGGTGGATACGCTTTCAGGAGCCATTCCATCGTCAAATCCACACGAGCGCCATCCGTGGGCAGCCGCTTCGCTTCAATCTGGGCGATCAAGAGATGCAATCGGGTCGTGAACCGCCCCGTTTCGAGATGGGTCCAGGGCAGCACGATCTGCAAGCCGTCCGCGAAGTCGAGGTTCAGTTGCGATAATGCCTCTTCCATGAAACTCAGGCCGTGGACTATGCGAATGTCCACTCCCGCCGCTTTTCCACGTTCGCGCAGCATCCGCGTGGTGTCCTCCAGGAACACCGGGCTTCCCGGCAACGCATAGGTCACATTCCCGCCGAGCTGCGCTTCTTTCAGCAGGGCGCTGACCATGAATTCGTAAATATCCCCGGGACTCTTCCACGGCGTTTCGTAAAGTTTGTCGAAGCACACCACATGCTTGCCTTGTTGTTTCAACCACTCATAAACAGGATGCGCGCCGGTGCGGAAGAAGATCTTTTCGGCGGCCAGCAGTTCGGTCTCTGCCTCCTTCGTGAGCAGCGGAAGGGGGCCGGGCCCCAGCCCCACAATCGTAATCGCCGTCATCATCTCTCCCGAGAGGCCCGCTCTGAGTCAGGAGCAGTGTATATTGCAGAGAACCGCGACAAGTGAAGGCCTAAGCTCGCGCGCGGCCGGCTTGTCGCGCTTCCCGCCGGAAATCAGGCGCGTAAAGTTCGATGGTGCGGCACATTTCGTAGAGCCGCGAACGCATCCTCACCCCAATGCGTTGCTCCAGGGAATCTTCCCGCACCGCTTGAATCCATCGGCCGTCCGGCCCCTTGGTCGGCTCGCCTTTCGATGCGGGGGCGTCGATATAGTTGGTAGTGATGATCGTGGTGAGATTCCTGTTGTATCGCGCGTTTAACACGATCTCGATGATGTCGCGCACCCAATCCGAGGGCTTGCTGGCTCCCAAGTCGTCCAGCACCAGCACTTCGACATTTCGGATCGGTTCCAGAATGCTCATTTCAGTGGATTCGCTGGCGGGGTTATAGCTGGCCTGAATTTCTTTCAACAGTTCGCGATAATCGCAGAACATACCGCGATGACCCTTTTGTATCAGTTCCTTCAGCGCCGCCACCGCCAGATGCGTTTTCCCAGAGCCAGCCGTGCCCATCATCAGCAAACCTTTTTCCGAGGACCCTGGATAATTCTCAACAAATTTCTGGGTCAGCAATTTGGCTTGCGCGAGCGACTGCGTGTGCTGGGTCGTCCAGGTCTTCCCATCTTCCAAATCGGTAGAGAAGCTTTCGAAGTCGCAATGCTCGTAGCGCTTCGGCACCCGCGCGCGCTCCATGACTTTTTCCGCCCGCTCTTCCATCCCGCAATCGCAGGCCACGGCCATCTGGCCCGCCGCGCCATTTTGGCGCGGCACCAGCTTCCAACCCGTCCCCTTGCAGAGTGCGCAGTCTTCCCGAGCCATGTTGTTCCTTTGGAGTGCGGGAGTTCTAATCCCGCTTTCGAAACTGCAATCGCACTAAACAACTCAGATTGGGAGCCAGCGCTTCCACCGTTAAAGCGGCGGCAGAGCCGCCGCACTCCACATAAGGCATCATACGTCCCATCTCCGTGGCTCACAATCCTTCTAGCCTGCGGAAATCTGTGCACAAAAAAGCAAAAGCCCCGATTGATTAGGGGCCTTCCGACGCTTCCTGCTCGCTGATCGCTGTTCTCTGTTATCCGGCCGAATCGATCGCACAAAATCATCCGCTCTTGAACTTGTCGCAGGCCACCGCTCAAGTCCTCGCCACCCGCGGCCCGGTTCTGACAATCGCGTGCTTCGGTACCCGGTCATTGGGTTGCGAGGCCATGCGCGACAACTCCTGCTGCACCACGCAGGCAAATTCGCTCATCTGCCGTTCCATCTCGATCATTTTCTCGCGCATATTCAAAATGATCTCGATCCCCGCCAGGTTCACACCCATGTCCCGCGCCAGGGTAAGAATCACGTCCAGCCGTTCCAGGTCCGAATCCGTGTACAGCCGCGTGTTGCCCTGGGAGCGCGACGGTTTCAGCAATCCCACGCGTTCATACAACCGCAGCGTCTGAGGATGAAGCTTATAAATCTCCGCAACGGCGCTGATCATATAGCCGGCCCTGGCGCGTTTTCTGGTCTTTGGCGGCACGGTCTTCATACCCCCGCCTTCGCGAACAAATCCTTGCGTGGATCCGCAGGCGCAATCGCTTCCAGTTCCTTCATCAGGTTGCGCACCCGCTCGTCGGTCGGCTCCGGCACAACCACCTGAATTTCCACATACTGGTCGCCGCGCTCGCCGCTCCGAGCGCTCGGCACGCCTTTTTCCTTCAGCCGCAGGGTCTTGCCACTGTTCGTGCCCGGAGGAATGCGCACCAGCGAGCGCCCATCGATTGTCGGTACTTCTACCTTCGCGCCCAGCGAAGCTTCCGCCACGGTCACCGGCACCTTGGTGTAAAGATCATTTCCCCGGCGTTCGAAAAATTCATGCGGCCGCACCACTACCCGGAGATACAAATCACCCGCAGGCGCGCCCATCGTCCCGGCATTGCCCTTTCCCGGCACGCGCACGCGTCCGCCATTGGCAACTCCCGCCGGAATGCGCACGTCAATCGTTTCCGCTCGGCGCACTCGGCCCTCGCCGCCGCATGTTTTGCAAGCGGTGCGCAGCTTCCCGGTGCCACCGCATCGGCTGCAGGGCACATTGAAGCGCATCTTTCCGGCAGTCTGCTGAATCTGGCCCGTGCCGCTGCATGTTGGGCAAGTCTGCGGCGTGCCAACTGCGCCAGTGCCATGGCAAACTTCGCAGGAATCCAGCCGGGTGATCTGCAACTTCTTCACCCCGCCGCGCACGGCGTCCCAGAAATCAATTTCGATCTGGTATTCCAGGTCTCCACCGGGCTCTTGTTCGTGCTCCATCGCCCCGCCCCGGGCGCCACCGCTAAAAAATTGACTGAACAGGTCGCGGAAACTTCCTCCGCTCCCCGCTCCGCCGCTGCCGCCTCCAAAATCGAATCCGCCAAAATCAAAATTAACATTGGGGTCACCCGCGTCCGCTCCGCCGCCATAACCCGGAGGCGGCGCATTGTCACTGTAAAAGCCGTACTGGTCGTACATCTGGCGCTTCTTGGTATCGGATAGAACGTCGTAGGCTTCCTGCAACTGCTTGAATTTTTCTTCGGAGGCTTTGTCGCCGGGATTGAGGTCGGGATGATATTTGCGCGCGAGCTTTCGAAATGCGGTGCGAATATCTTTCGCTGTCGCCTTGCGTTCCACGCCGAGCAACTCGTAATAATCGTGTTTTGCGCTAGTCGCCATGTTCTGAAGTGCCTGGTGATTGGTGACGAATGACTGGTGCGCCCAAACCTCGAGCGACCAACCAGCAATCGCCGATTCATTCCTTAAATTCTCCTGGCCAAAGCCAGCGGCTTGCCAGGACGAAAAACGTAAGCCTGCAGCTTGCACCAGTCACCAGCGACAAGTCACAAGTCACTTGATACAAACCGCAGGCTCTTCCCGTTTAATTCGGCTTCTTGCTGTCGTCCACGTCCACATACTCGGCGTCGATCACGTCGCCGGGCTTTTGACCCGGTGCGCCACCGCCGCTCGAAGCGGACCCGGCTCCCGCACCGGCGCCCGCGGCTCCCGCCTGCTCCGCGCCTGCCGCTTGCGCATTCTTGTATAGGTCTTCCGCCATCTTGTGCAGCGTTTTTTCCACGCTCTCGGCCGCGGAACGCAGACGCGCCACACCGCCTTCGTTGACCGCCTTCTTGGCTTCCTCGATAGCCGCCTCGGCCTGCTTCACGTCGGCGTCGTTCAGTTTGTCGCGGTTGTCGCGAATCGTCTTTTCGGCCTGGTACACGATGCCGTCCAGCCGGTTGCGCGCTTCCACTTCTTCCATCCGCTTGCGGTCATCTTCCGCGTGCGATTCGGCCTCCACCCTCATCTTCTCGGCTTCTTCCTTGGTCAAGCCGGTGGAAGCCGTGATGGTGATCTTCTGTTCCTTGTTGGTGGCCTTGTCTTTCGCGCTGACGTTCAGGATACCGTTCGCGTCGATGTCAAAAGTGACTTCAATCTGCGGCGTACCGCGCGGGGCGGGTGGAATGCCATCCAGCTTGAACGTGCCCAGCGACCGGTTGTCCTTCGCGAACTTCCGCTCGCCTTGCATCACGTGGATTTCCACGCCCGGCTGGTTGTCTGAAGCCGTCGAGTAGGTTTCCACCTTGCGCGTCGGAATCGTGGTGTTGCGCGGAATCTGCACGGTCATCACCCCGCCCAGCGTCTCAACGCCCAACGAAAGTGGGGTAACATCCAGCAGCAGGATGTCCTTCACTTCGCCCGCGAGCACCGCGCCCTGAATGGCCGCGCCAACGGCGACAACTTCATCCGGGTTCACGCCCTTATGCAGTTCTTTGCCGCCAAAGAACGTGCTGACCAGTTGCTGCACCTTCGGAATACGCGTGGACCCGCCGACCAGGACCACTTCCTGTATGTCTTTCGGCGACATCTTCGCGTCTTCCAGAGCTTGCTTGACCGGTTTCATCGAGCGCTCCAGTAAATCGCTCATCAGCTGTTCCAACCGCATGCGCGTCAGCTTCTGCTGCATGTGAATCGGCCCGCTGGCTCCCGCGGTGATAAAGGGGAGATTGATCTCCGTCTCCATCATTTGCGAAAGCTCGATCTTGGCTTTCTCCGCGGCTTCTTTCAGGCGTTGCAGGGCCATGCGGTCCTTGCCCAGGTCAATGCCATGCTCTTTCTTGAATTCGTCTATCAGCCAATCGACGATTTTCTGATCGACGTCGTCGCCGCCCAGGTGCGTATCGCCGTTAGTGGATTTCACTTCCACTACGCCGCTGCCGACTTCCAGCACCGAAATGTCGAACGTGCCGCCGCCGAGGTCATACACGGCGATGGTTTCGTCGCTCTTCTTTTCCAGGCCGTAGGCCAGCGCCGCAGCGGTCGGCTCGTTGATGATGCGGACCACTTCCAGGCCCGCGATCTCGCCGGCCTGCTTGGTGGCTTGCCGCTGCGCGTCGTTGAAGTACGCCGGAACGGTGATAACCGCCTTGGTCACTTTCTCACCCAGGAAGTCTTCCGCCGAGGTTTTCAATTTCGTCAAAATCATCGCGGAAATTTCCGGCGGACTGTAGACCTTGCCGGCAACCTCCACGCGCGCGTCGTCGTGGTCGCCCTTAATCACTTTGTAGGGCACACGCTTCATCTCTTCGCTGACTTCTTCATAGCGGCGGCCCATGAAACGCTTGATCGAATAGACTGTGTTTTCCGGATTCGTCACCGCCTGGCGCTTGGCCACCTGCCCCACCAGGCGTTCGCCGGTTTTCGTGATCGCCACCACCGAAGGCGTCGTGCGCGTGCCTTCCTGGTTGGGAATCACCACCGGTTCGCCGCCTTGCATGACGGCGACGACCGAGTTGGTTGTACCCAAGTCAATTCCAATAATCTTGCTCATCGCTTCCTTCTCCTTCCCAAGCCTTCCTGAAACTCTTCCGTTTGCGGTTGTCCGCGCGGTTGCCCGGCCATTGGATGGATGCCGGAGACGGTAGTGCTCGCAGGGCGAGCAATCGTGCGTAGCCTGGCGTCCCAGCCGGGCCGGGAAATCGTCAAACTTGAGCGAGTATATAGGTTGAGTGCGATGTTGTCAAGTTATTTGACATCTCTAATAAGATTCTTATTTGCTGTAGGTTAAAGACACCAATTGGACAATTTCGACCGCGTTCGGTTAGCAGTTGGAAGGACCGTCACCCTCTCCGCCACGGCTAATTCCTTCGCTTTCTTGAGGTCAGACGGTTCTTTCTCTATGCCCAGGACAAGGCAGCCCTCTCTCCCCGCAACCAACCTGTGGATGTGCGCCGGGCGCCGCCAGAGGATTCTTTCTCCCGCATTCTTCGTCTCTTCCGTTGGCTCGTTTTCTTCCGCTGCGCTCGGGTTGCCGGTCCGGGTTGGTCCTTTTCAACCTGTGATACTCTGGGCAGGGTTGCGCCACTCCCTAATTTCTATTGGAGGAAACTGTGATCCCGCGTCTCCGCCTTGGCCCTGCCGGCCTTCTCACACTCGCTGCCTTTGGCACGCTAATCCTGGCGGCGCCTCCCGAACAGAAGTCGTCACAGTCCACAACTACGCTCATTAAAAAGGCCGCAGTTCCCAAACCCGCCGAAACTCCCGCCGTTTCCACGGCCACCATCACAGTGGACGGGGTCACGGACATCGATCCCGCCAAGGCGTTCGGCTCCAAGTCCGCAGCGGTGGTTGTGGAGATCTACAGTGATTTTCAGTGCCCCGCATGCAAACAGCTATTCACAAGCACCACGCAACGGGTCATGGACAACTACGTGAATACCGGAAAGATTTACCTAGTCCATCGCGATTTCCCGCTGCCGATGCATGCGTATTCCCGTGTGGCGGCAAGCTACTCTCGCGCCGCAGCGCATATCGGAAAGTGCGAGCCCGTGGAACAAGCCTTATTCCAGAATCAGGAGAAGTGGGAAGCCAACGGCGACGTGAAAGGAACAGTGGCCGCCGTGCTGTCGCCCGCGGAAATGAAAAAAGTGCAGGCGATCGTGGATGCCAAAACGCTTGAGCCGCTGATCGAAAAAGACAAACAACTGGGCCAGACGTTTCCGGTGACGCAAACGCCCACGACGGTGTTCCACGCCAAGGGGGCGACCTACCCCTATGCCGGCACGCTCAGCTACGAAGTCATGAAAGACTTCCTGGACCAACTGGTGGCCCAGAAGTAGAAGTATGATTGGCGAATTTCCGATAAACGGAGACGATCCCGAGGTCCCATGATGCAATCCGCGCCTTTCAACTACCGCCGCATCATCATCTGGATCGGCCGCCTGGTCCTCGCTGGAATTTTCATTTACGCGGGATACGCCAAAATCACCATGGGGCGCAGCCCACGCCCGCCGCTTGGCGTGGCGCTGGGCTTCTTCGAAATGCAGGTGTCCTCCTACCAGATTTTATCGCACCAGGCATCCCGCTTCGTGGCCCACACCCTGCCGTTCGCGGAAATCGCTCTCGGCCTGCTGTTGCTCATCGGTTGGCAACTCCGTATCTGGGCCACGCTCATCACCCTGATCATCGCCGGCTTCTTTGCCAGCGTGGTGCGCGCCTATTCGATGGGCCTGCAAATCAACTGCGGCTGCTTCGCAAAACCCGAGCCACTCGATGGCATGACCGTACTGCGCGATGGCGCCCTGCTGCTCCTCGCGGTCCTAATGACCGTCTTTGCGTATCTGGAAGCCCGCAAGCCGCACCCCTGGAGCGCGGCAAACCTGTAGATTCCGCTCCCTCACCGACCAATTCTCCAATCTTTCGCCAACCTGTCCAGGTACCGCCCCGCCCCCGCAACGAAAACCCTCAGGCCTGAAGGCCTGAGCTACAATGTCCCCATGAAATCGCTTGCGGAATACCTAAACCTCGCCGCCGTCGCCCACGGCCACATCTGCGCGGGCCAGGTTCTGGGCGTGCGACTGGCCATGCTGGGCATTCGCGAACTGGGCCTCGATCCCATCGCCGAACGCAAACGCATTGTCACCTACGTCGAAATCGACCGCTGCGTCACCGATGCCGTCGCGCTGGTCGCTAATTGCCGCCTGGGCAAGCGGGCGCTGAAATTTCGCGACTGGGGCAAAGTCGCCGCCACATTCTGCGATCTACAAACCGGCCGCGCCATCCGCGTCGCTGCGAAAGAATCCTCCAAACAGGCCGCCAAAGACCTATTCCCCGAACTTCCCCGGGAAGAAGCCCAGCAAAAAGCCTACGCGGAACTTTCCGACGATGTGTTGTTTTCCAAAGAGTGGGTCAAGGTCGAAATCCAACCCGAAGATCTTCCCGGCTTCAAAGGCCCGCGCGTCGTCTGCGCCCAGTGCGGCGAAGGCATCAACTTCAAGCGCGAAGTAACTGCAAACGGCCGCATCCTGTGCCGTGCCTGTGCCGGGGAGCGGTATTATTCTGCGCAATGATTCTCGCCATGGAAACCTTTGACTTGCCTATTCACATCGCCCGGCGATTTCTGCGCTAAAATTTTTCTTCGATGCTTTCACTCCCCCCGATCACATTGCGGTTACGCGGCTGGAAACTGATTGACCGCGTCGCGTTGGCGTTCCTCCTGCTCTGCTCCGTGGCGCTCGGCGCCGCCGCCGGGCTGCTCTTCGTTTATGAAAGCGACCTGCCGGAAATTCGCGCGCTCGAAACCTATCGCCCAAACGTGGTCACGGAAATTTACGCCGACGACGGCCAACTCGTCGGCAGCTTCGCCTTGCAGCGCCGCATCCTGATGACCTGGGAGCAGGTCCCCAAAGTTCTCTATAATGCAGTAACCGCCATCGAAGACCAGCACTTCGAGGATCACTGGGGCGTGGACTTCCCGCGTGTGGCCGGCGCTGCGTACCGTAACATCCTAAAGCACCGGAAAGCCGAAGGCGCCAGCACCATCACCATGCAACTCGCCGGCAATCTGTTCCTCGACCGCAGCGATCGCAGCTTTCGCCGCAAAGCCCAGGAAATGCTGCTCTCGCTACAGATCGAGCGCCGCTACACCAAGCCGCAAATCTTCACCATGTACGCGAACCAGGTGTACCTGGCCCACGGTAACTATGGCTTCGCCGCCGCCGCGCAATTTTATTTCGGTAAAAACGTCACCGACCTGAATCTCCAGCAAGCCGCTCTGCTTGCCGGCATGATTCGCGGCCCCATCTATTCGCCGCTCTCGGACCCGGCGCGTTGCCTGGCCAGGCGTAATCTGGTGCTCCACCAGATGATGGAAGAAGGGAAAATCACCCCGATCGAAGAAGAGGCCGCTAAGAAAACACCGCTCGGTCTGCACGTGCAATACCCGCGCAACGATCTGGCGCCTTACTTCTTCGAAGACATCCGAAAATATCTGGAATCCACTTACGGCACCGAAGCCGTCCACGAACGCGGCCTGCGCGTCTACACCACGTTGAACATCCAGATGCAGAAAGCCGCCAATCAGGCTATTCGCGATGGTCTGCACATCTACGACCGCCGTCACGGTTGGCGCGACAAACTTCCCAACATCCTCAAGGACAATCTCGGCAACCTGGACTCCTACGAAGATGACGACTGGCGCCACGCCGTCGAAAAGGGAAGCTACGTCACCGGCCTGGTGATGGCCGTCGATGATAAGAGCGCGATGATCAAGATCGGCACCTACCGGGCCATTCTTACTCCTCTCGACGTCGCTTGGACGGGTCACAAGAGGCCCAGTGAAATTCTCGCCGTCGGCGATCTCGCCCAATTCTCCATCCAGGATCTCCGGGAAACCACCGCGCGCGTGCAGCTTGAGCAGCAGCCCGCTCCGCAAGCCGCAATGATCGCCATCGACAACGCCACCGGCGAAATCAAGGCCATGGTCGGCGGTTACAGCTTTGAGGACTCCAAATTCAACCGAGCCACGCAAGCTGTTCGCCAGGTAGGCAGCTCTTTCAAGCCGTACGTGTATACAACCGCGATCGAAAAGGGCTTTTCTCCCTTCGACACCATTCTCGACGCGCCGTTCAGCACCATGAGCGGCGGCCAGGTTTATGCGCCCCACAATTACGACGAAAAATTCGAAGGCGTGATTACCTTGCGGCGCGCGCTGGCCGGGTCGCGCAATGTTCCTGCCGTAAAGCTAGCCGAAAAAGTGGGCGTCTCGAACATCGTGGACATGACCAAGCGCTTCGGCATCACCACGCCCTTGCCGCCGTATCTACCCCTTGCTCTCGGTGCCGCCGATATGCGGCTCATCGAACACGTCTCCGCCTTCACCGTCTTCCCCAATGAGGGCATTCGCATCGACCCGCACATGATTCGCCGGGTCACCAGCTACGACGGCGCCCTGCTCGAAGAAGCGCATCCGGAAGTACATGACGTGGTTTCACCCGACGTGGCCCACACCATGACCGCGATGCTCGAAGAAGTCGTGCAGTTCGGCACCGCCATGAAAGCTAAAGCGCTGGGGCGTCCCGCGGCTGGAAAAACCGGAACGACACAGGATTTCACCGACGCGTGGTTCATGGGCTTTACGCCGCAGCTCACCGCGGGCGTATGGGTTGGCTATGACGACAAGCAGATTTCCCTGGGCAAGCGGGAATCGGGCGCGCTCGCCGCACTCCCCATCTGGATGGAGTTCATGGAAAAAGGCATGGCCGGAATACCTGTGCTGGATTTTCCAAACGTGATTACGCTCGAGCAGCAGGCAGAGGAGCACCACGTCCACACCGACGTCCCGGACACTGCCCCGGAGGAAGAAGTTCCCGCACCCAGGGCGAATCCGCCAGCCACACCGCCCCCGCCGAGTGCTGGATCTCCACCAACAAACTGAATTTCTGTAAAGGTTATTTCTCCCGGCGAAAAGGATCCCAGCCGCCTGGGGCGAGGGCTTTCGTGGTTCCGTCCTCTTCCACGACTTGGATACCGCGACTCGCTGTGAGTTGGCCGATCTGCGTCAAACGCAACTTGCGGAATTTATCCGGAAGTGACGCCACCTTGCGTGCGGGAACGGCAAACAGGAGTTCGTAATCATCGCCGCCGTGCAGTGCAAGTAGCTGAGCCTGTTTCAGATTAAGCCCGCTCGACAACGGCAGCTTGGACAGATCGATCCTTGCCCCAACGCCGCTCGCTCGGCAGAGGCGCGGCAGATCGCTCGACAATCCGTCCGAGAGGTCCATCATCGCACTAGCCATGAAGTTCCGCGCTAGCCAGTGGCCCAGAGCTATTCGCGGCTCCGGGTAGAGGTGCTTGTGCAATGCCGGATCGTTGGAGCGCGCCATGCCCCGGCTTCTTCCAAGCAGTCGCAGGCCGAGCTCGGCCTCGCCAAGCCTCCCGCTCACAAAGAGCAGGTCCCCTGGCCGTGCTCCAGACCGCAAAACGGCCTGCCCGTCGGGAATCTCTCCGATTACGCTGACGTTGATTGCGATGCGCGCGTTTCGCGTTGTATCGCCGCCCGCCAGCGCGCAATTCAGAAATCTCGATGCGCGTCTCACTCCCCCCAGGAAACGATCTAGCCACTTTCCCGTGCAAACGGCCGGAAACGCCAGGTTCAAGAGAAAGCAGCGAGGCTCGCCTCCGATCGCCGCAATGTCACTCGCAGCGCGTGCCAAACACTTCCAGCCCACGGCGCCTGCCGGGTGCTTCTCGCGCAAGAAGTGGGAGCCTTCCAGGAACCAGTCGCTGGTCAGAATGGTCTCAAACCCAGGTTTTGCCTTCCAAAGCGCGGCGTCATCGCCGATCCCCAAATGCATGCCATGCCCGCCGATACGCGGGAATCGCCTCGCCAGCTGCCGGATTAAGGTGTCTTCGTCCCCGAAATGATTCATAATAGAATGACATGTTAGCGCACCCTGGCCATTGGGACAGTGGGCAGTTTTGCAGAGGCTGTACCAAAAAAAGACAAATACAGGGTTGACCCCATTGTCTACAAAAATTAATATACCCAGAGTCGCGAACCAAGGCTCACGGTTCAGATCGATTGCAGTGCTCGAAGTGGTGGTGGGCGGACAGGGAAGAATCGCCCGACCCCAAAAATGACCGACACGGCCTGAGGGGCCCAAGAGTGATCAGCAGCAAGAACTACACGTTCTACATTGCGTCCACGCCCGGCAAGATGAAGAAACTCATCGTGCCTGCGTACGTGCTGCACGGTATCGCGGCTCTGGCCATCATCGGCAGCGTCACGGTGCTTGCTGCGGTTGGTTCCTACAGCCGGATGCTCTGGAAGGTCGGTAATTACAACGCTGTTCGCCAGGAACGTGACGTCTGGAAGAAGCAAGTTCGTGAACTCCAGACCACGGTGAAAGACACCAACCAACGCTTGGACGCCGTGCAATCTCTCGCCACCGACGTCGCCATGACCTTTGGTGTGATGAAGTATCATCCCGCGGCGTTTGAGCAGACCGATGCCGTCTCCACCCCGGAAGACGTTTTCGACCGTTCCGTCGAGCAATTCACCTTTTTGAAGCGCAACGCCACCGCCATCGCCGTCTCCTCCGGTGGAATGCGCATGATGCCCTCCATTGCCTTCGCCGATTCCAACTACACCCCGGCGATCTGGCCGGTGTTGGGCCATATCACCGACGGTTTCGGCGAACGCCTTGATCCCTTCTCGGGTGAGGGCGCATTCCACACCGGCGTGGACGTGGGCGCGGACTACGGCGCCCCGGTGCATGCCACGGCCGACGGAATTATTCTGGATGCCGGGCAGCACACCGGCTATGGCCGCGTCGTCATCGTGGATCACGGCTTTGGCATCACCACCTGGTACGCGCATCTTTCCGCATATGCCGTTGTGGCCGGCACGCGCGTGAAGCGCGGCGAAGTGATCGGTTATACCGGCATCAGTGGCCGCTCGACTGGCCCTCACGTGCACTACGAAGTTCGCGTGAACAATGCCCCGGTCAATCCCTGGCGCTATATGCGCAGCGCACCCTCCGCCGACTGAACTATCCAGAGATGATCAATGTAGGGGCTGCTCAGCACGGTGGTCGATCGCATCTTCGAATCTACTTTCTGGGAACCCATCCACTAAATTCATGGCGCCACGCAATTTCCATTCGGTGAATCCCGTTTAGGGCTTGAGGTTCTTTGCAGGAGGAGTTGTCGGGGCCGCACCACGCGCGTTTTCCAGCAATTGCGGCGTCACTTCGAAAATCAGACGTACGGACTTCGAGGTTCCGCGATCCAGCTTTTGCACTTCCGCGGATTTCAGCACTTCCAAGTATGCCTCGCGCGCATTGGGATCCAGTTGCTTGCGAGCTTTCGGATCGTCCAATCCCGCTTGCGCTAGAAGCAGCAGGCCTCCCAGCATGTCGTTGAGCTGGCGGATCGTGCTTTCGTTTCCGCTCTCCCCGTCCGCGACCACTCGCAGTTCCTCGCCATCCGGCTTCGCGCCAACGGATACCCACTGCAATTGGCCCAGCATGGTGGCCAGTTGCGGCGAGCGCAATCCTCCCGGCGTTTGCTGCGATAGCGCGGATAATAATGGAGAGTCTTGCCGCAGCACAGCGAATAGCGGGGTGCCAGCCAAACGCAGAAAATGTTCCCGCCATTCATCCGAACTCGTCGATTTTGCTGAACCTTGGAAAAAGCAGGAAGCATCATTGCACAGTGCCACCTGGTCATCGCGGAGAAATGTGAAATAGGCCGTGCGCGCCGGATTGTTCAGGGTCACCGCGTAAATCGTTTTGCCGTTGGCCGTTTTCAGCGTTCCAAATCGTCCGCTGTACGCTTCAATTTTCTTGCGGTCAAAATGTCCTTCGGCCACCGCCATCGTTTTCGGACTCTGTGCCGGGCCGCTGAAGGAAACGCCGACGCGATCAAGATCCCGCTCGTAATCAAAACCCGTGGCTTGCACGAATTTGATGTACTCCTCGTCCGGCGGCGGATGCGGCGCCCAGGCAAGAATCTGCTCGAGGAACGGAGAAGCTCGCAATTCCTGCAAATCCAGGTAGAGCACCGACGTTGAGTCTGCGGGCAAGCGCGACAGTAAGTTTTCCCGCGCGATCAGGGGATCGCGCCCATGCGAACGGAAATAGAGCCACGCGGGAACCACCACGGCCGCGGCGACCAACAGCCCGAGGACGACTTGCTTGCGATTCAGCATCCGTGGTCTTTGCGCGACATCGTTCCCCATGAACTGCGGTATTCTCGCATCACCAAGGCCTTGTCCAGGAAAAAAATGAGAGCAGAAATGGCCCAATAGTGTCTTTCCGAAGGGACTGTGTGGATAGCGGCCCCACGGGGGCATCCCACTTGTCGAGTAACTAATTGAAAATAAATAGGTTGAATCGATCAGGGGCCCGCGGCATAACTACCTTGTTTTCCACAGTATCCCACAGCTCCCTGCAAGCGAATCCCCATTCCACCCCCTTGCCAGCCGTGTGCCTAATCTGCTATTCTTGTGCGGTTTGAGCAGCGCTGGCGTAGCTCAGCTGGTAGAGCATCTGATTTGTAATCAGAGGGTCGGGGGTTCAAATCCCTCCGCCAGCTCCACCAGATGTTAGCAGGGGAGTGAGGCGGAGCGAATCCCGTCATGGTAGCATAATAGGGCTGGTGTCTCTGGACACGAGTCCCATTTGTGTTTTCGCTCGCAACGCGCTTCCGTACAAAGGCAAGACGGTCAAACACCGGACAAGTTTTTGGTGTCCCGGAGTTTTCTGCGGACGGGTGGGTGAGTGGCTAAAACCAGCAGACTGTAAATCTGCCGCTCCTTGCGGGCTACGAAGGTTCGAATCCTTCCCCGTCCACCAGGATTCGAGCTTCGTGAAATAAAAGTCCCGGCGAGAATTTTCCCGGAGACACGGAAAAAAGAAGTCAGCAGCAAGTACACCGCAGGAAATCGCAACACGCGATGTTCAAAAGCGGTACCCAACGCGGCGAGCAAGCCGGATGAACGTAGTGCGCCGCGGCTGGCTAGTTTTTTCGGAGGGATCGGATTCAGCCTGGGTAGCTCAGTTGGTAGAGCGCGTCCTTGGTAAGGACGAGGTCACCGGTTCAATCCCGGTCCCAGGCTCCAGAAATGGGTTGGGTTTCCGCAGGGACTGCATGTAGTGGCCGGACTTTAGACCGGTCACCCAAAAAGTCTCCTGCGTCACTGGGCGGGGGTAACTCAACGGTAGAGTCTCACTCTTCCAAGGTGATGGTTGCGGGTTCAAATCCCGTCCCCCGCTCCAGAGTTTGGCCAGGCCGGTTTGGGAAAGACGGCTTGAGCATGAGGATGAGGGCATATGGCGAAAGAGAAATTTGAGCGGACTAAGCCGCACGTGAACATCGGAACGATCGGGCACATCGATCATGGCAAGACGACGTTGACGGCGGCGATCACCAAGGTGCTGTCGAAGCACAACCCGAAAGTAGCGTTTCGCGCGTTCGACACGATTGACAACGCGCCGGAAGAGCGCGAGCGCGGGATCACCATCGCGGTATCGCACGTGGAGTACGAGACCCCGAACCGGCACTACGCGCATATGGACTGCCCGGGGCACGCCGATTACATCAAGAACATGATCACCGGCGCGGCGCAGATGGACGGCGCGATTCTGGTAGTTGCGGCGACCGACGGCCCGATGCCGCAGACCCGGGAGCACATTCTTCTGGCTCGCCAGGTAGGTGTGCCGGCGATCGTGGTGTTCCTGAACAAGTGCGACATGGTGGACGATCCAGAGCTGCTGGAGCTTGTGGAGCTCGAAGTACGGGAACTGCTCAAGAGCTACCAGTTTCCCGGAGACACGATTGCGGTGATCCGCGGTTCGGCGCTGCAAGCGCTGAACGGCGATGCGGCGTGGGAAAAGAAGATCGATGAACTGATGGCAGCGGTGGACGCCAACATTCCTCTCCCGGTTCGAGATGTAGATAAGCCGTTTGCCATGCCGATCGAGGATATTTTCTCGATTTCCGGCCGTGGCACGGTGGTGACCGGAAGAGTCGAACGCGGCAAGGTGAAGGTGGGCGAAGAAGTTGAGATCGTGGGCTTCCGCGAGACGCAGAAGAAGGTGGTCACCGGCATCGAAATGTTCAAGAAGCTGCTGGACGAGGGCTTGGCGGGCGACAACGTAGGGTTGCTGTTGCGCGGGACGGAAAAAGAAGACGTGGAGCGCGGGCAGGTGATTTGCAAGCCGGGCTCGATCACGCCGCACACTAAGTTCAAGGCGGAAGCGTACGTGTTGACGAAGGAAGAGGGCGGGCGGCACACGCCGTTCTTTTCGGGGTATCGTCCGCAGTTTTATTTCCGGACCACGGACGTGACCGGGGACATGAAGTTGCCGGCCGGAGTGGAGATGGTGATGCCGGGGGACAACGTGAGCTGCGAAGTAACGCTGATCACGCCGGTGGCCCTGGAGAAGGGCTTGCGCTTCGCGATTCGCGAAGGCGGCCACACCGTCGGCGCCGGCGCCGTCACGGAGATTATCGAGTAACGCTGTTTTCTGAGGCGGGCCGGCGCAGCCGGTCCGCACTCTTTAGAAAAGGATTCGGGAAATGCGGGAAATCATTACGTTGCAATGTGGTGACTGCAAGAATCGCAATTACACCACCACGAAAAACAAAAAGAAGCACTCGGAGCGGCTGGAAACCAAGAAGTTTTGCAATACCTGTCGCAAGCAAACCGCTCACAAAGAAGTGAAGTAAGAGCGCTGGTGTTGGAGTTTCGGCCGGGCAAGTGGGAATTGGCGGAGCGGTTTTGGTCTTAGGGGAGTCGTCCAACGGTTAGGACTCCGGTCTCCAAAACCGGGTATGGGGGTTCGAATCCCTCCTCCCCTGCCAGGATTTTGAAGGACACGAACCGCAAGGTTCGTGCGGGTGAAAAGGATTCATGGCAACGCAGGCGGTCAAAGTGAATGAAGAATCAAACGGCAACCAGATCACTCGCAAGGTGACCGGTTCCATCGATAACACCAAGGAATTTCTTCACGACGTTCGTGTGGAGATGAAGCAGGTGACCTGGCCGAGCCGCGACGACGTGGTTTCCACCACCGGCGTGGTCATTGCCACGGTCGCTTTTTTCGGCGTTTTTTTGGCCATTGTCGAAAAGATCGCGCAACTTGGTCTCGATCGGCTGCTCAAGTATTTTCACGTCTAGGGGACGAAAACGGCTTATGTCGATGCAGTGGTACATCATTCACACGTATTCGGGCTTCGAAAAGAAGGTCAAGGAGAGCCTGGAGAGCCGTGTGGCTGCCTTCAGCTTGCAGGACAAAATCGGCCGCGTGCTGATTCCCACGGAAGAAGTGGTCGAAGTGCGTGGCGGCAAGAAAGTGGTTGCTTCGCGGATGTCTTATCCGGGCTATGTGCTGGTGGAAATGGATCTCGACGAAAACACCTGGCACATCGTGCGCAACACCCCGCGGGTCACCGGCTTTGTCGGGTCGGCCACCGCGCCGCCGCCGCTTTCCGATGCGGAAGTGGACGCCATCATCAATCGGGTGCACACGCCGCAGGATCGTCCCAAGCCCAAGGTGGTTTACGAGCGCAACGAGCAGGTGCGCATCGTGGACGGGCCATTTGCGAATTTCAACGGCACGGTCGAAGAGATTGACAGCGACCACAGCCGTCTAAAGGTTTCCGTAACGATTTTCGGGCGCTCCACGCCGGTTGAACTCGATTTTGCCAGCGTGGAAAAGCTGGGATAGCCGCCAGGGTTTTGTAGGTGCGGGGATTCAGCCCCGCCAGCAACAGAAAATTTTTGAGGTAAAGGAAACATGCCACCAAAGAAGGTACAGACCACAATCAAGTTGCAGTTATCGGCCGGCAAGGCCACTCCGGCCCCCCCCGTGGGCACCGCGCTTGGCCCCCACGGCGTCAACATCATGGATTTTTGCAAGCAGTTCAACGCCAAGACCCAGAAGGAACCCGACGGGATGATTTTCCCCGTGCTGGTCACCATCTACACTGACCGCAGCTTCACCTTCATCCTAAAGACGCCGCCGGCCTCGGTTCTCTTGCTCCGCGCCGCTGGCATCGCCAAAGGCTCGCCGGAACCGAACCGCAACAAAGTCGGGAAGGTCACCAAGAAGCAAGTCGAAGAAATCGCCAAGATCAAGCTTGTCGATCTCAACACCACCAGTCTGGACTCCGCGATGCGCACCGTGATGGGTACGGCGCGCAACATGGGTCTGGAAGTCGTGGAAGCCTAGGGAGTTTCAGGCGAATCGGGATCGCAGAGGTAAGAGGAATGAAGAAGTCGGGAAAAAAGGTGGAGGGAGCGCGCAAGCTGGTCGAAGCGCGTCCGTACAAGCTCTCCGAGGCCACCGAATTGATCAAGAAGACGCACCACACCAAGTTCAACGAAACCGTTGAGCTGGCCATCAACCTGGGCGTGGATCCGAAGCATTCCGACCAGGTGGTTCGCGGCACGGTTGTTCTTCCGCACGGCCTCGGCAAGTCCGTTCGGGTCCTGGTTCTCGCCAGCGGGGAAAAGCAGCGCGAAGCCACCGAAGCCGGCGCCGAATTCGTCGGCGGTGACGACATGGTTCAGAAAATCATCGAAGGCTGGACGGATTTTGACGCGGTTATTGCCACGCCGGACATGATGCGCGCCGCCGGCAAACTCGGTAAGGTGCTAGGGCCTCGCGGCCTGATGCCCAACCCGAAGACCGGCACGGTCACCATGGATATCGCCAAGGCTGTCAAAGAAACCAAGGCCGGCAAGGTGGAATTCCGCGTGGACAAGGCCGGCATCGTTCACTGCCCGGTGGGAAAGATTCAATTTGAGTCGGCGCATCTGGCCGAAAATGCACACGCCATCATCATCGCCGTTGTGAAAGCCAAGCCGGCGGCGGCCAAGGGCAAGTACGTGAAGAAAATTACCCTGACCTCGACCATGGGCCCCGGCATCTCGGTGGATCTCGCCGAAGCCGAGATCCTCGCGGCAGCGGCGTAAGCCGGAAGGAATTTGGGACATAGACCATGAAGAAGAAAAGCGAAAAACAGAAAGACCTCGACAATCTGAAGACCGAGCTCGCTCGCGTCTCCACGGTGATTCTCACAACGTTTCAAGGCATCACCGTTGAAAACGACACCAAGCTCCGCCGCGCCGTGCAAGCCGCGGGCGGCAAATACCAGGTGGTCAAGAACACCCTCGCGGAGCGCGCCGGCGCCGGCACGCCTGCCGAAGGCGTTCTGAAGAACCTCAAGGGCACGCATTCCATCGCGTTCACGCAGACCGATCCGGTCGCGCTGGCCAAAGCCCTCACCAAGTTTGCCAAGGACGTTCCGGCATTTCAGTTCAAGGCGGGGGTCGTCGAAGGCAAAGTCATATCCATCGCGGAGATCCAGCAGCTTGCCAACATGCCGTCGAAGGAAGAGCTGATCAGCAAGATCATGTTCCTCCTGAACGCTCCGGCGCAACGCATCGCTGCCACGCTGAACGCGCTGCCGCGGAATCTCGCGGTCACCGTCAACGAGGCGATCAAGGCCAACAAGTTTAGTTCGTAAGGGTTCGGGGGCTCAGCGGGCTTGCCCGCGGGGTTCCGAAAATTTTGATTCAGAAAATTGAGAGGAGAAATCGGAGTCATGGCGAAAGTGGAAACGATACTGGAAGAAATCAAGGGCCTGACGCTTCTCGAAGCGTCCGACCTGGTGAAAAAAATGGAAGAAGCCTTCGGCGTCTCTGCTGCGGCGGCCACGGTTGTGGCGGCGGGCGGCGGTGCGGCGGCGGGCGCGGCTGCTCCCGCGGAAGAGAAGACGGAATTCGCCGTCGTGCTCACCGACGTTGGCGGCAATAAAATCAACGTCATTAAGGCCGTGCGCGAAGTCACCAGCCTCGGATTGAAGGAAGCCAAGGACCTCGTGGACGGCGCACCCAAGACCGTGAAGGAAGGCGTGAGCAAGGACGAGGCGGCGACCATCAAGAAGAAGTTCGAGGAAGCGGGCGCCAAGGTCGAGATCAAGTAATGGAAGGCCGGCCGCTCGCTGGCCGGCTGACCATGGTTCGGGCTTCGGTTTCGGCGCAGCGCTAAATGGTGCGTGGCCGCGCCAGGGGAATTGGTACGCAAGCTACGGCCGGTATTGTCTACAACATCCTGGGTCCTCAGCGGACCTTCACTTACCGTGTGCAGAGCGGCTTCGGGCAAGCTGCCTCGCACCACGGCTAAGTGTCTTTTCAGCGGTTTTCTGCACCCTGCCCGAAAGGGAACGAGGTAAATCAGGCATGTCCAACAGCAATCAACACATTCGGGAACGCCAGCGGCTGGATTTTGCAAAAATCCAGGGATCCATCCAGATCCCCAACCTGATCGAGGTCCAGAAAAAGTCCTATCAGCGCTTTCTGCAGATGGATTTGCTCCCCAGCGAGCGCGATGACGGCGGCCTCCAGTCGGTGTTCACGTCGGTGTTTCCGATCCGGGACTTCCGCGAAATGTCGCAACTCGAATTCGTGGATTACTCGATCGGAAACTGGGAGTGCAAGTGCGGCAACCTGAAGGGCCTGCACCACCTGCGCGCCACTTGCCGGAATTGCGGCGCTTCCGTGGTGACCAACCCTTATCAGACGGGCGACGTGGTGTGCCAAAAGTGCGGCACCTTCAACAAAAACACGCCGACCTTCTGCAATAAGTGCGGCGACCCCGTGGCCATGCAGTTGAAGTATGACGTGAACGAGTGCCAGGAGCGCGGCATGACGTATTCCGCGCCGCTCAAGGTCACCATTCGGCTCACCATTTACGATAAGGATCCCGACTCCGGCGCGAAAACCATCCGCGACATCAAGGAGCAGGAAGTTTTCTACGGTGATATCCCGCTGATGACCGATAACGGCACCTTCATCATCAACGGCACCGAGCGCGTCATCGTCAGCCAGTTGCATCGTTCGCCGGGCGTGTTCTTCGAAAGCGCCAACAACCGCTCCTACTTCCTGGGCAAGATTATTCCGTACCGTGGCTCGTGGGTGGAATTCGAGTACGACACCAAGAACATTCTGTATGTGCGTATCGATCGCAAACGCAAGTTCCTCGGCTCCATCTTCCTGCGCGCGCTGGGCATGAAGTCCAACGAAGAAATCCTCCGCACCTTCTACCAGGTGGAGCGGATTTCCCTGCGCGACAAAGAGCTGCTCTGGAACGTTTCGCCCGGTATCGTGGATCGCAAGCTGACCCATGAAATCCGCAACCCCAAGTCCGAAGAAATCATCATCGGCGCGCACAAGCGCATCACCGAGACCCTCTTCAAAGAACTCATCAAGGCCAAAATCTCCCAGGTTCGCGCGGCTCTTGCCGATCTCGAAGGCGCTTACAGCGTCGCCGACGTCGTCAACCGCCAGACTGGGGAGGTCCTTCTCGAAGCCAACAAGCCGCTGACCGCCGATCTCTGGCAGGCATTTGCCGAAGGCGGCATCACCGAAGTCGACGTCTTCTTCCCGGAGCGCGACGACATCGGCTTGGTGCTTTCGCGCACGCTCGACAAGGATTCCATCCGCTCTTCCAAGGAAGCGCTGATCGAAATCTATCGCAAGTTGCGTCCCGGCGATCCCCCGACGCTTGAAACGGCCACCAATCTCTTCCGCGGCATGTTTTTCGATCCGCGCAAGTACGATTTCAGCCGCGTCGGCCGACTCAAATTCAACATCAAGATGGGGCTGGACACGCCGCTCGACAATCGGACCCTGGACACCACCGACTTCGTTTCGGCCATTAAGTATCTCTTCAAGCTGCGCAAGAACATCGGCGTGGTCGACGACATCGACCACCTCGGCAACCGCCGCGTCCGCGCGGTTGGTGAGCTCCTTGAAAACCAGTTTCGCATCGGCCTGGTTCGCATGGAACGCGCCATCAAGGAAAAGATGAGCGTGTACCAGGAAATGTCCACGGCCATGCCGCACGACCTGGTCAACGCCAAGCCGGTTATGGCGGCCATCCGCGAATTTTTCGGAAGCTCGCAATTGAGCCAGTTCATGGACCAGACCAATCCGCTCAGCGAAATCACCCAC
This sequence comes from uncultured Acidobacteriota bacterium, assembly GCA_963781995.1. Lineage (GTDB taxonomy): Bacteria > Acidobacteriota > Terriglobia > Acidiferrales > UBA7541 > Acidiferrum. The sequence continues at coordinate 1,045,194 of CAWAHR010000001.1, forward strand.
AAGCGCCGCCTTTCGGCTCTTGGTCCCGGTGGTCTTTCGCGCGAGCGCGCGGGTTTCGAAGTGCGCGACGTTCACCCCACGCACTACGGTCGCATCTGCCCGATCGAAACGCCGGAAGGTCCGAACATCGGTTTGATCAGCTCGCTGAGCTGCTTTGCCCGCATCAACGATTACGGCTTCATCGAATCGCCTTACCGCCGCGTGAAGGGTGGGCGCATCATCGACTATGTCCACATCGTCAACGCCGGCGACAGCGAATTCAAGGCCGGGGACATCGTCGAACGCGACCGCGTCGAAGAACTCAACGACGAACTGAAGCGGCGCAAGGTCGTCTACGAACCCTATTGCTTCTATCTCTCGGCATGGGAAGAGGACAAGTACGTCGTCGCCCAGGCCAACGTTTCGCTCGACGAGCGCTTGAAGATCACCACCGAACTCGTCAACTGCCGGCAAGCCGGAAACTTCGTGCTCAAGCATCGCGATGAAGTCGATTACGTCGACGTTTCGCCGAAACAGCTCGTTTCTGTCGCCGCCAGCTTGATTCCGTTCCTCGAAAACGACGACGCCAACCGCGCCTTGATGGGTTCCAACATGCAGCGCCAAGCCGTGCCTCTGATTCGCGGCGAAGCGCCGCTCGTCGGCACCGGCATGGAGCGCGTCACCGCCCGCGATTCCGGCGCGGTCGTGCTGTGCAAGCGCGACGGCATCGTGGACCAGGTGGACTCCGAGCGCATCATCGTGCGCGTCGAAAGCGACCACTCCGGCGTCCTCAGCCGCGAAGTTGGTGCGGACATCTACACCCTCACCAAGTTCAAGCGCTCCAACCAGAACACCTGCATCAACCAGAAGCCGCTGGTTCGCGTGGGCGACCGCGTGAAGAAGGCCCAGGTTCTCGCTGACGGGCCTTGTACTGACCGGGGTGAACTCGGCCTCGGCCGCAACGTGCTCGTGGCCTTTGTGCCCTGGCGCGGGTACAATTTCGAAGACGCCATCCTCGTCAGCGAAAAGCTGGTGAAGGACGACTACTACACCTCGATTCACATCGAGGAGTACGAAATCGAAGCCCGCGACACCAAGCTCGGGCCGGAAGAAGTCACTCGCGACATCCCCAACATCAGCGAATCCTTCTTGCGCAACCTCGACGAGAGCGGCGTCATCCGCATCGGCGCGGTCGTCAAGCCGGGCGACATCCTGGTCGGCAAGGTCACGCCCAAGGGCGAAACCACGCTGACCCCGGAAGAGAAACTGCTCCGCGCGATCTTCGGCGAAAAAGCCGGCGACGTGCGCGACGCTTCTCTCTATTGCCCGCCGGGCATTGAAGGCACCATCGTGGACGTCAAGATCTTCACCCGCAAGGGGGGAGAAAAGGACGAGCGCCACAAGGCCATCGAAGCCGCGCAAGTCTTCAAACTCGAACGGAACCTTGCGGACGAAATCCGCATCCTCACCGACGAGCGCCTGAAGCGCTTGGGCGATCTCCTGGGCGGCAAGATTCTCCAGGCCGACCTGCACGATGAAAAGACCAACAAGCGCCTGCTGACCAAGGGCGTCGAACTTACCCGCGACCTGATCGAAAAGATCTCCACGCGCAACCTTAAGCGCCTGAAGCTCAACGAGAAGGATCCCCTGCTGATCGAAAAGATCGAGGAAATCGAGGAAATGACCTCGCGGCAGATCGACGTACTCCGCAAGATCACCGAGGAACGCAAGGAAAAGCTTAAAAAGGGCGACGAACTGCCCCCGGGCGTCATCAAGCTGGTCAAGGTCTACATCGCCATGAAGCGCAAGCTCTCCATTGGTGACAAAATGGCCGGCCGCCACGGGAACAAGGGCGTCATCGCGCGCGTCGTTCCGGAAGAAGATATGCCTTCTCTCCCGGATGGCACCCCGGTGGAAATCGTTCTCAACCCCCTCGGCGTTCCTTCGCGTATGAACGTCGGACAGATTCTTGAAACGCATCTGGGCTGGGCCGGCAAGGAACTCGGCAACAGCTTGAAGCGCCTGCTGAGCAAGGAAGTGAAAGCCGAAGCGATTCGCCGCTGGTACCGCGAAGTCTTCACCGAGACCGCCATCTGGAAGTCGCTCTCGAAGTTGAGCGATGACGAGTTGCTGGAATACTCCGAAGGTTTCAAGGACGGCATTCCCTTCGCCACGCCGGTATTCGACGGAGCGCGCGAACCGGAAATCCGCCACCTGCTCGAAGTCGCCGGCCTTCCGCACGCCGGGAAAATCAACCTGTTCGACGGCATGACCGGTGAACAGTTCGATCAGCCCGTCACCGTCGGCTACATCTACATGCTCAAGCTCTCGCACTTGGTCGACGACAAGATCCACGCTCGCTCCATCGGGCCGTACTCGCTGATCACCCAGCAGCCGCTGGGCGGCAAGGCGCAATTCGGCGGACAGCGGTTCGGCGAAATGGAAGTCTGGGCGCTCGAAGCTTATGGCGCCGCGCACATTTTGCAGGAACTTCTGACCGCGAAGTCCGACGACGTTTATGGCCGCGCGAAGATCTACGAGGCCATCGTCAAGGGCGAACCGGGCATCGAGCCGGGCGTTCCCGAATCGTTCAACGTGCTGGTGCGCGAGTTGCAGTCTCTGTGCCTCGACGTCGAATTGATGAAACGCCAGAAGCCGACGGCCGAAAAAGCCGCCGACTAGCAGCAGGACAGGCTTCAGCCTGTGTTCCTGCGGGCCAGGTATTAGCAGTCTTCCAGAAGTTGGGTTCTCAGCCGTCCTTGGCCAGCATTCAGCAAAATGCTGGCCGGGACGCAACCCCGGCGAAAGCTGGGGAGGAGGAAACGACCTTGTATCGCAGCAGCCCTTACGATCGCGCCAGTTTGATTGCGGACTTCGATTCCATTCGCATTAGCTTGGCGAGTCCTGAAAAGATCCGTTCCTGGTCTCACGGCGAAGTTACCAAGCCGGAGACCATCAACTACCGCACCTTCAAGCCCGAACGGGACGGCCTGTTCTGCGCCAAAATTTTCGGTCCGGTCACGGACTGGGAATGCTTGTGCGGAAAGTACAAGCGCATGAAGCATCGCGGAGTGATCTGCGACAAGTGCGGCGTGGAAGTCACCCTGAGCAAAGTCCGCCGGGAGCGTCTCGGCCATATTGAGCTGGCCTCGCCCTGCTCGCACGTTTGGTTCTTCAAGGGCCTGCCCAGCCGCATCGGCTACTTGCTGGATATTTCCATGCGCGACCTTGAGCGCATTCTGTACTTCGAAGCCTTCGTGGTTGTGGACGTGGGCGAAGTCGCCATCCTGAAAGAGCGCCAGGTCCTTCAGGAAGAGGAATACCGCAAGCTGGCCACCGAATACCCGGGGCAGTTCGTCGCCAAAATGGGCGCCGAGGCCATCAAGGAACTCCTGCGCCGCGTGGAAGTCGACAAGCTCGCGGACGATCTCCGCGAGAAAATGAAAGCCGATCCTTCCCTCCAAAAGCGCATCAAGTTCGCCAAGCGCCTGAAGGTTCTCGAAGCTTTCCGCAAGTCCGGCAACAAGCCCGAGTGGATGATTCTGGATGTCATCCCGGTGCTTCCACCGGAGCTGCGTCCGCTCGTGCCTCTCGACGGCGGCCGCTTCGCCACTTCCGATCTCAACGACTTGTATCGCCGCGTCATCAATCGCAACAACCGGTTGAAGAAACTGATGGAACTTCGCGCGCCAGATGTCATCGTCCGCAACGAAAAAAGAATGCTCCAGGAAGCCGTGGATGCGTTGTTTGACAACGGCCGCCGTGGCCGTGTCCTGCGCGGCACCAACAACCGCCCGCTCAAGTCCCTCAGCGACACGCTCAAGGGCAAACAGGGCCGCTTCCGCCAGAACCTCCTCGGCAAGCGCGTGGACTATTCCGGCCGCTCGGTCATCGTCGTTGGCCCGGAACTCAAGCTCAACCAGTGCGGCCTGCCCAAGAAGATGGCGCTCGAGCTCTTCAAGCCCTTCATCTATCACAAGCTCGAAGCCCAGGGTCACTGCACCACTATCAAGCAAGCCAAGGAGATGGTCGAACAGCAGGACGCCGTCGTGTGGGACATCCTCGAGGATGTCATCCGCGAACACCCCGTGCTGCTCAACCGCGCTCCCACGCTGCACCGCCTCGGCATTCAGGCGTTCGAACCGACCCTCGTGGAAGGCAAAGCCATCCGCATTCACCCGCTCGTCTGCACCGCGTTCAACGCGGACTTCGACGGCGACCAGATGGCCGTGCACATTCCGCTTTCGCCGGAATCCCAGGTGGAAGCGTCCGTGCTTATGCTCAGCTCGCGCAACATACTTTCTCCCGCGCACGGTCTGCCGCTCGCCGTTCCTTCGCAGGACATGGTTCTCGGCATCTATTACCTGACCAAGAACAAGCCCGGCGCCAAGGGTGAAGGCCGCGTCTTCGGCACTGCCGACGACGTTTCGCTCGCGCTCGAAGCCGGCGAAGTCGAACTTCTCACCCCGATTCGCCTGCGCTACACCGGCGAAGTGATCGACCTGACCACGGCGTTCGACAACCAGGACGTCACTCACACGGAACCCGTGAAGATGCAGCGGCAATTCATTCAGACCACCGTCGGCCGCGTGATCTTCAATTCCAACTTGCCGAAGCACATGCCGTATATCAACGGCTTGCTCAAGAAAAAGGGCGTGCAGCAGCTGGTGTACTACGCCTACTTGCGCTTTGGCCTGGAATCCACCGTCGAATTGCTCGACCACTTGAAGGCGCTCGGCTTCACTTACGCGACGAAGTCCGGCATCTCCATCGGCATCGACGACATGCTCATCCCCAGCGACAAATACAAGCTGGTCGAAAACGCCGAAAAGGAAGTCGTCAAGGTCCAGCAGCAATACCTTGACGGCGCCATCACCAACGGCGAGCGCTACAACAAAGTCATCGCCATCTGGGGTGACGTCACCGAAAAAGTCGCCGACGAAATGTTCAAGGCCCTGGAAACCCAGGACCGCGAAGGCAACATCAACCCCGTTTACATCATGGCGGACTCCGGCGCCCGCGGTTCCAAGCAGCAGATTCGCCAGCTTTCGGGCATGCGCGGTTTGATGGCCAAGCCTTCCGGCGAAGTCATCGAAACCCCCATCACCTCGAACTTCCGCGAAGGCTTGACCGTGTTGCAGTATTTCATCTCCACGCACGGCGCGCGCAAGGGCTTGGCCGATACCGCTCTCAAGACCGCCGATTCCGGCTATCTGACGCGGCGTCTCGTCGATGTTGCGCAAGACGTCATCATCAACGAGTACGACTGCGGCACCTCCGACGGCATCTACGTCGAGCCCATCATCGAAGCCGGCGTGGAAGTCGAGCCGTTGCGCGACCGCGTTGTCGGCCGCGTCTCCCTGGAACGCATCAAGGACTTCGAGGGCAGCGTCATCGTCGAGGTCAACCAGGAAATCACCGAGGAACTCGCCAACCAGATCCAGGCCGCGGGTATCGAGCGCGTCCGCATCCGCTCCGTGCTCACCTGCGAATCGCGCCGCGGAGTTTGCGCACTGTGCTACGGGCGCAACCTCGCCTCCGGCCGCATGGTCGAACTAGGCGAAGCCGTTGGCGTCATCGCCGCGCAGTCCATCGGCGAACCCGGCACGCAGCTCACCATGCGCACCTTCCACATCGGTGGTGCGGCCACCCGTGTCAGCGAGCGCTCCACTCTCGAAGCCAAGAACCACGGGGTCGTCAAGTTCGTGGACCTTCGCCACGTCGAAGGCCGCGGCGGCGCACACATCGCCATGAACCGTTCCGGCCTCGTCGTAATTCTCGATGAGAAGAACCGCGAAAAGGAACGCTACCACGTCGTTTACGGCGCCCGCCTGCGCGTCGCCGACGGCGAAACCGTCAACCAGGGCCAGATCCTCGCCGAATGGGATCCCTTCACCTTCTCGATCCTGACCGAAACGGCGGGCTCCGTGAAGTTCGACGATCTCCGTCCGGGCCTCACCATCGAAGAGCAGGTAGACGAAGTCACCGGCCTATCGCAGCTCGTAGTCACGCTGCCGCCGGGCGATGAAAAGCATCAGCCTGCGATTCTGGTCCGCGATTCCTCCGGCAAGGTTCGCAAAAAGTACCTCATGCCCTCTCGCGCCCACTTGATGGTGCAGGATGGCGACGAACTGCAAGCCGGCGACGTGCTCGCGAAGATCCCGCGCGAAACCACCAAGACCAAGGACATCACCGGCGGTCTGCCGCGCGTGGTCGAACTCTTCGAAACCCGCAAGCCCAAGGACCCTGCCGTCATCAGCGAAATTGACGGCACCGTCCGCTACGGCGAAATTGCCAAGGGCATGCGCAAAATCTACGTCGAAAGCGAAGATGGCAAGACTTCCAAGGAATACGCCATCCCGCGCGGCGTGCACATCAACGTTCAGGAAGGCGAGCACGTCCGCGCTGGTGAAGCGCTCATCGACGGCCCGCTCAACCTCCACGACCTGCTCGCGGTTCTGGGCGAAAAGTACACCCAGGCCTACCTCGTCAACGCCATTCAAGAGGTCTACCGCTTGCAGGGCGTCAACATCAACGACAAGCACATTGAGACCATCTCGCGCCAGATGATGCGTTGGGTCAAAGTCGAAGACGTCGGCGACACCACGTTCCTTCTTGAGGAGCAGATCGACAAATTCCGCTTCCGCGAGGAAAACGATAGGGTCATCGCGGAAGGTGGGCGTCCCGCAACCGGCCGTCCGCTGCTCCTTGGCATCACCAAGGCGTCGCTCTCCACCGACTCGTTCATCTCCGCGGCCAGCTTCCAGGAGACCACTCGCGTCCTCACCGAAGCGGCGGTCGCCGGCAAGGTGGATTACCTGCGCGGCTTGAAGGAAAACGTGATCATGGGCCGGCTCATTCCCGCTGGAACGGGTCTCGAACACTACCGCAGCTTGCAACTGCTCACCGAAGTTCCGGTTCAGGCCCCCGTGGAAGAACTCCCCGAAGCCGCCGACTTTGCTGGTGCCGAGGATGCAGCCAGCCTCGACTTCCTCAGCGGCAAAGACGACGACGCCGATGCCGCCGCGGCCACCGAAGGCCAGGACTAACCAAACTTCGACCTTGGGGCTATCCTCCCCAAGCCCAATTCCAGCGTCCTGGTTTGCCACTCAGGCAAACCGGGACGCTTTTTTTTGCACTGACTGGCAGGAAACCACCAGATTACCTACACTTACGACCAGTTGAATCGGCTGGCGGTGAAGACTTATCCTGATACCACTACGGTGAATTACACCTACGATAACGATTCGCGCTTGACCCAGGTGTCGGACCCCACTGGGACCTACCAGTTCACGTTTGACAACATGGGGCGCTTGTCGGGCACAACCACGAGCTATGCGTTCCTGACCAGCCGCGCGTTCACGACCAGCTACGGGTACGATGCGGCGTCGAACCGCACGAGCTTTACGGACTCGGAGAGCGGCTCCAGTTCCTACGTCTATGACACGCTGAACCGGCTGCAAACCCTGACGCCCCCGGCAGCCATCAGCGGCGGTAGTTTCGGCTTTAGCTATGATGCCTTGAGCCGCAGGACCAGCCTGACCCGGCCCAACACGGTGAACACGGCGTACAGCTACGACAATCTTTCTCGATTGCTGGGCGTGACGCACTCCAAGGGAGGAGCGACGCTGATGCTGGAAGGCGGCGCGGACATCCGCTTCATCCAGCAAATGCTCGGCCACGCCAGCCTGTCCACCACGGAGATTTACACGCACGTCTCGATCCGCATGCTGAAGCAGGTGCACAGCACCACGCATCCGGCAGCGTCGCTCGACAAGAAAAATGCGCCGTCACTGCCTGGCCACGCAACATCAGCGAGCGAGGCCGAGGAACTTTTCGCCACGCTCGACACCGAAGCCGAGGAAGAAGAGGAAGAAAAAGAGTAGCTCTCACTCTTCTGGAAAGTTACAATCTCCGTCATGCAACTCGCAGCGCAAGAGGAACTGTTCTCGACGTGCAGCGATCCGTGTGTGTTTTTTCCTTTAGCTGCGTTCGAGGGTGTAGGCGAAAACTCGCGTCTGGGGTCCGCGACAAGAAAAACTGCCCTGCATCGGGGCGGTGCGTGGTCTAACTCCGCGAAGGCACTAGGGATAGAAGAAGTGTTGGTGGAAAGCCGTGGCGGATGCCGTAGTAGCGGCAATACCAGCGGCGTCGGTGCCTTCTCTAATGCTGCCAAAGACCTGTCGAAGAAAAAACTGGACAAGAAGAACTGCCAGAAGGATCTGGCTGCACTTGGAGTGTCGGCAGATCAAATTCGGAGCGGCGCTAGTGCGGCGAATATCATCAATGGTGTCGGGAGCACCGTTCCCCTGTCGAGCCTGTACGCAACCTCGCCAAACCCCCTCGTCCAGCGAAATGCGAACTCAGTGCCTGGAACGGTCGGCAGCTTTTTCGCGTCGAATCCTGGGGCAGTGGCCGTGTCGCAGTTGGGTGGAAGCAACATCTATGTGAACCCCGGGCTCATCAACCCCGGTAACTACTTCCAAAATTTGGGGACGGCCTTTCACGAGGTAGTCCATAATGTCAGCGGATTGACAGATTCAGATATTCAGAGGGCTCTCGGCCTGGAAGAATCCCCCATTACCAACAACATCACCCAGAAGCTCATTAGGGATTGTTTATGAGAAGCGTGGTGATGGTTCATCAGCGCACCTTGGGAAGCGCCCTGGTAGTCTTTTTGTTGCTACTTGTGTGCAGTCTGGGCCAAGGGCAATCACGGAAAGCGACTGTTCACATCCGGATCGTGGACAATTCCGGCCAGGATCTTGGTGACCCGGAGGTCTCGTTGTTTAGATCGGAGGATGACGGGCAGGACTTTGCCTCGCGCTTCCGCATCCTGCGAGGCTCTGCGACAGGTCTTCCTTTTGGAATATACAAGCTTCGCGCCCGCACCCACGGCTACTGGAGCGCCGAGAGGCAAGTACGCGTTTTTCAGGACGATGTTTGGGTTGTCCTCTCGCTGGAGCTTGGCATGGGGAAGCTCGAGGGGGGCCTTTCAACCTACACTCTGTCTGGCAGAGTAAGGAATTTGCCGCCTGTTGAGCAACCAGCTTGGCTAAGGTTATCAGGGGTTTACTCGACGGTTGTGATCGACGCCAAAGCAAGTGATACGGGAGATTTTTCGATGTCTGGAATATCCCAAGGCCTGTACGTTTTGGTAGTAACTCAGGACCGGAAAGTCCTGGATGTCCGAACGGTGCAAGTTCCTGCGGCTGCGCCTATTGACATCAAGTTGGCCGATTAGATAACCGCGTCCGCGACTGGCAGTTAACGCCGAGCGCGGGAGCAGCGGAGCAGCGCGGTGCCTACGGCACCGGGAGTGGTAGACACGTCACCCCAAGTTGGGCGCTGTGGAGCGCCGGACGGCGCTCTTGGTGAACCATCGAGAAATCAGGGACTTAGAAAAACTGCGGCGCTCTGGAACAAATGACTCAGCTCCAAAAAGTCATTAACAGCACGGCCTACACGACCGGATACGCCTACAATGTCGCCGGTGAACTTACGCAAATCACTTATCCTTCGGGTCGCGTCGTGCAGCAGAGCGTGGACGCAGTGGGCCGCCTCTGCGAGATCGCGCCTTCTACTACCGGATGCGGGACCGCTTCCAGCCCTTACGCCACTGGCTACGGTTACAACGTCGCCAGTGAAGTGACCGGATTCAAGTACGGCAATGGCATCTATGCCTCTCTCGGATTCTCTTCCGACCGGCTGCAACTGAACTGCCTGGACTATTCCACCACGAACCGCAATGGAACCTGCGCCCACGATTCCACGACGAAATTTGGCTTGAGTTACTCCTACGGCTCGGCTGGGAGCAACGACGGCCTGATCGCGGGCATCACAGATAGCGTGGACAACGGTCGGACTGTGGCCTACGCCTATGATCCCCTGTCGCGACTCTCGACCGCCTTGACGACGGGATCATCCAGCTATCCGCAATGGGGCCTCTCCTGGGGCTACGACCGCTACGGCAACCGGCTCAATCAGACGTTGACCGCTGGTTCTGGCTATCAAGGCTCTGTGCAAGTAACCACGTCCTCGAACCGAATCAATTGCATTGGGGGTTCGGGCCAAAGCTGCACGGGAGGCGTCGTTCCCACCTACGATGCCAACGGCAACATGACCTACGACGGAACCAACACACTGGTGTACGACGCGGAAAATCACGCCACCAGCGCCACGAACCAAAGCTCAGCGGGGACATATACCTATGACGGAAACGGCCTACGAGTGAAAAAAGTCTCCGGCAGCACCACGACGGTGTATGTTTTCTCGGCGTCCAAAGTTGTTGCTGAGTACGACAACGGTGCTTTGCCGACCGCTCCTTCAAGGGAATATATTTACAGAGGAAGCACTCTGCTCGCCAAAATCGATTCCAGCGGCACGAAGTATTACCATCAGGACCATCTCTCGAATCGTCTCGTTACAAGCTCTACTGGGAGCACCCTGGAACAGATGGGCCACTTTCCATTCGGCGATACGTGGTACAACGCCACGAACGACAAACTCTACTTCACGACCTACGAGCGCGACGCCGAATCCGGAAACGATTACGCGCAGGCTCGCTATTACAGATGGCTGCTCGGGCGCTTTCTGTCCCTCGACCCGCTTTCGGGCTCCATCTCGGACCCGCAATCTTTGAACCGTTACACGTACACAGAGAACAATCCCGTTAGCTTGATCGACCCAACGGGAATGATGGAAGAGGAGAGTTGCGATGACTCTGTGGATGATTCATGCGGAGGGGAAGGTGATGGCGGAGAGGGCTTCTGTCTTGGCTGTGATGTGAATTGGTCGCCGCCCGACCCCGCTCCGACGTGTCAAGCGAATACCTCGGGTGGAGTAAGCTGTTCCCCGACGACGGTAAATGTCACGGCGACAGCCGATCCGGTACCTCCGCTTACAAATGAGTATTATGGTGATCCTTCTCAAGGCCCCAGCGGTTTCGACCTCATTGGCAATGGCGGCAATAGCAGCGGCTTCACTCTCGGGATCAGAGCCCCAAATAACGGGAATCAGACCTCATGGCCGCAAGCGCCGTTACGACCTCCAACACAAAAAGAATATAACGCTTGCATGCAAAGCGCCGCGTCCACGCGGAACAGCGCGATCCTGAATGCCCGCGGAGAGCAAGCGGTCGGCGGTCTCCTGACATTGACTGGAACGGTGGTGGGATGGTATGCGTTCCCAACACTTGGCGAAGCATTTTTTAACGATGGCGCTGCGGGCCTCTTTGATTTTGCTCACGCTGGCGGGTTTGCCTACTTTGGCGCTGGCGGCCCCTTGGTGGCTGGCCTCGGGGTATTTGGCAAAGGAACACGGGATGTAGCCAACGCGTGGAATCAGTACTACGCGAACACAATTAGCTGCGCTGCTGCGGTGCCGAGCCATCCATGAGCACTCACTGGATTGCGACTTGGCCGCTCGTCGGCATCGCTTACGCCCTCGGTGCCGTTGGCTGCGCGGTTTGGGCAATTTGGAGAAAAGCCGACCGGCTCCTTTGGCCGTTGAGCGGCTTGATTTTTTCAATCGCCATCCTGAACGCATACGCCGAGGAATGGCCGACGCTCAAGCAGTTCCGCTTCGAGTACGCAGTGCCGATTTTAATGGTGCTGTTTGTGCTGCCATATCGCTCGTTTTGCCTCCGTCTCATCGAGCGAACAGGACTTCGTCCCCGCCTTGCCAAGGAGCAGTACTCGTTTCTTGTAGTGATCTACGCCGGTGCCATAGCTATGATGGTATTGTCTCCGACCTTCGCCAAAGATGAGAACCCTCCCTTCGAGTTGTTCACTTTTGTCATGTTTTTTTGCGCGGTACATGTCCCAGCGTTTGCGGCCGCGAGAAGCAAGGTCACGAAATTCGTGGCGAATTCGGGAATAGTCCGGCCCGAAGCTCCTCCAGATATTTCGTGGGGCTTCTTTGCGGCGGCGATAGCCATTTTGGGAACCCCACTCCTTCTGACGTTAATCGTCCAGGCTGTCGTGCATGACGACTACCGGCTGTTCACGGTGGATGCTGTGCTGACGGCCATAATTTTTTCGCTTCTGGTGATCTCCAGGCGGGGCCAATTCAAGGAACCCGTTCGAGAGCACCAAGCGAACCACGGGGGAGGCCAAATCGGTCTTAACGGGCGCTGGCATCGGGGCCGTTACAGGGGGCTTCGGGGGATTCGTGGCAGGTGAAGTCTTTGGAGGCGAGGTCACTTTTGGCCTTACAGGTATACCTGGTGCTTATGTAGGCGCCCACGTCGGAGCTGCCGTGGGTGCAATGAATGGCCTCACTACAGGTGCCGTATTGGCTGGCATATGTTATGCGGGGTTCCAATATGACAACTAACGGGACGGCTGGAAAAATCCGCATATCGGCTTGATCAGGGCGCTGCCCTTGCCGCTGATGCGACGGCACACGCCGCGCCAGCTATAGCAACGCAAGTCGCCGTAGGCACAGTAACTTCGATTGGCAAGGCGATTTCCAATACGCCGGGCGTTTATAACCCTGTGACTGTGGGTATAACTACCCGCACTGTGGGGATGACTACTGCGGGTAAAGTGCTTTTAGGTGCTGCAGAGGGCTTACTGACAGGCAAGGTCCTCCTAGATGCCGGTGTCTACGTCGGGGCCTTGGTGGTGTGCAGCCAGTAGTGAGGCTTTGGAGTTGTGCGGGGAGAGGCAGAGTCTATGCCGAATTGGAAACAAGTGATTGTTGGGGACGCGTTTCGGGTGCCGTCGCGTGACCTCAATTTCTATCGCGACAGCTTTCTCATCTGGCCCTTTTTGCTTTTCACGATCGCTGGGCTTGCGAATCTCTTCAGCCGCGGTCATGATCATCGACTGGGATTCATCTTCGCAGGTTTATCGCTTTTGTCGATGCTGCTCGCGCGGGAGCGACTCATCCTCATTGGCGGTGCCCTCGGTTTTTGTACTGTGCAGTCCCTGTTATCGTTTTTCCTTAGGCATGAGTGGGTGGGACTGGCAGTGGCCATACCCGCCGGGGTACTCTTCGTTGTGCTTATCCGCTCCCTAAAGGGCTACAAGCCAAGCTACCAGTGGCCTAGGGGCCTCACCATTGTTGATCTCTTGGTTGGGCTGTCATCTCTTGGATTCAGTATTCTTGTGTTCTATTGGATCGGTCGCTAGGGTGGCGAATAGAGAGCCTGTGCGTTCCCAGAATGTCTCTTAGCGCCGCTTGGGTGGCCGGTAGCGAGCGGTAAACGGAGAGCGCCCGAGGGCGCGGGAAGAGCGGCGTCTTCGACGCCGGGATGGGGTATGACACGTCACCCCAAGTTGGCGGGTGGCACACCTAACGCGCTAGAATCTCTTGGGTGGCCTACGCTTTCGGTTTTTGAAAGCGTGGGCCACTCTTCGCCTTTGAAGCGCGAGACCTTCTCGGTCAGAGTAATTGATTTGGCATTGCTCCTCATAAGTATTCAATAATAATAGTAATATAAACACACCTAGGGTGGTTTCCCCTTTGCGCTGCTTGCCTCGGATGAGCCGCTCTTCACTCTGATGCCCAAGAATCTCCGGCGGATCACTGGCTACGGCGACCTGCATTTCGTCACTTTCTGCTGCTATCATCGCCGCGCCTTGCTGGGCAGCGTGCGCGCCCGGAATCTGGCGGTGCGCGTCCTCGAAGAGGTACGACGGCGCTACCGGTTCTCGCTGGTCGGCTACGTCCTGATGCCTGAACACGTCCACCTGCTGCTGAGCGAATCCGGAGACATCCCTCCGGCGAAAATTGTGCAGGTTTTCAAACAGCGTGTCTCCCGGGCGCTTCGCTGCCGAAGGCGTAAATCCCGGACGCAACTGGCTTTCCCTTTTACCGAGGGGGAATGTGAACTGCGGCGATTCTGGCAGCGCCGCTACTATGACTTCAACGTTTACTCTCGGCCCAAACTCCAGGAGAAGCTCCACTATATGCACGGAAATCCCGTGCGCGCAAAACTGGTGACCCATCCGGGCGATTGGCCTTGGAGTAGTTGGTGCTACTATTATCGCGGCAAAGGGCTGTTGGCCATGGATCCCTGGGCCGATTGCGGCCCATCAAAAGCGAAGAGCGGCCCACCCTTTCCAAAACCGAAAGGGTAGGCCACCCGCGGGCGTTGAATGAGGCCATACACAGGTCCGTTCCTACACCGCATCCAGCACGATCGCACCCACTCTGCCCCTTGGTACAGGTATAACCCAGGAACTCCCGGTTCCTAAGCCACTTGCCGCATTTCCGGCATCCTCCTTATCATGAGGAATCGCCATTTGCGGCCAATTTGCCAGTTTCCTGGTTGACTGAATCCATGCACCCAGAGTCAAATCCGGAAGCCTCACCAAAGCTCTCCGCTTCGCGAGAGTCGCGCCCCCCTATCGTCGAACGCGTGGAGCTCTTCGAAAAACGCCAGCAAGAACTTTGGCGCCTGACTTTTTTTGTTCTGTTCGTCGTCACTGTGGTCTTTGCCTGGATGTCCTGGGACTGGCTGCATTCCGAGAAACTTCGCCTGGAGGCGCTGCCCTTTGGACTGGTGGTTCTTGTCGCCCTCTTCGGCGCCTACGTCTGGAAAAAGACGCAGGAGATAGCGGAACTAAAGGGCCTGGTCCGCGGGCTGGACCATAAGGAGACGGCCCTCCCCAGCGACACCCAACTCGAGCATCTCTTCTCCATGATTTCCAAGTCGCAGCAAGGCTTCCGCGACCTGATCGATTCCTTCGACGACATCCTCCTGGCCATGGATCTGGATGGCGAGATTCGCGCCGTCAACCGCAGCTTTGCCGATCTCGTCGGCAAACCCTTTCAGGAAATCATCGGCTGCCGCCTTACCGAATTTTTCGAGGATGCCGACGGCCATCCCATCGAAGTCCTCGAAACCGGAAAGGTAAGATTCCTCGAACGCCGCATCTGGTCCGGGGTGCTCCAGGTCCGGCTCAAGAAGCGCAATGCCATTTATTTCTTCGACTGCGCCGCGCATGCCATGGTTCGCGACGACCAGGTGCATGGAGTGACCGTTCTTGCGCGCGACATCACCGCGATGAAGCGCAGCGAGGCGCGCTTCACCGAGCTCTTTGAAACACTCCAGGAAGGCATCTACATCGTCACCCCGGACGATAAAATCCTGGAGGTCAATCCCGCGCTGGTCGCCATGCTGGGCTACGATTCCAAGGACGAGCTGCTTTCCAAGCGGGTTTCCGAAGTTTTCTCCGATGAAATACAGCGTTCCTTGGTCAACCGGGAAGTTCGCCGTGAAGTCCGCCCGCAAGGCCGCGAAATCACCCTGCGCCGCAAGGATGGGCAGCCCGTCTATTGCCTGAACACGGCTTCCGCGGTGCGCGATTCTAGCGGCCAAGTCACTCGTTTCCAGGGCGCACTGGTGGATATCACCGAGCGCCGCGCCATCGAAAAGCAGCTTCACCAGCAGCAGGAGTTTGCGCGCCGCCTGGTGGACAGTTTTCCCGACTTGATCTTTGTGGTGGATGCCGAACGGCGCTACACCTTTGTAAGCCCGCGCGTAAGTGAGGTCCTGGGTTATGAACCCGCGGAATTCATCGGCACCAGCTTCGGCGAGCGCACTCACCTTGACGATCGCCCCGCCATTCTCGGGCTCTTTGAAGATCTGCTTGCCCGCCGGCAAAGCTTCGGCTCCATCGAAGTCCGCGTCCGCCACAAGCAGGGCGAGTGGCGCAGCCTGCGGTGCAATCTCAGCCCCCTCTTGGACGAGCGGGGCGCCATAGATGGCGTGGTCATTTCCGGCCGCGACGTTACCGAGGTCAAGCGCCTCGAGACCCAGCTCATTCAGGCCGAAAAACTTGCCGCCATGGGCCAGATGCTCGCTGGGGTCGCCCACGAGCTCAACAATCCCTTGACTGCCATCCTCGGGGCCAGCGAACTACTCCGCGACCGCCAGGGCGTTGATGAAAACACCAAGCGCCAACTGGAAATGACCCACCGCCAGGCTCGCCGCGCCGCCCGCATCGTCCAGAATCTCCTCGAATTTTCGCGCCCCGCTTCGCCCCAGAAAAAAGCCCTCGACCTCAACCTGGTCATTGACCGCACTCTGCAGCTCCATGAACACTCCCTCCGCCGCAACAATGTCGAAGTCGAATTTCAGGCCGTCCCGGGCTTTCCCGCCATCGTCGGCGACGCCAATCAGTTGATTCAGATTTTTCTCAATCTGATCAGCAATGCCGAGCATGCTATCCGTGAAGTGCGCCAGTCCGGCCGCATTCAGATTCGCCTGGAGCGCGCCGGCACCCGCGTTTTCGCCACCGTCCAGGATGACGGCGTAGGCATCAAGCCGGAAGCCCTGAAGAAACTCTTTGATCCCTTTTTCACCACTAAGCGCCCCGGCGGCGGCACCGGTCTGGGCCTTAGTATTTGCATGTCGATTGTCCGCGAGCACGGCGGAAATATCGAAGCTTCCTCCTTGCCTGCCGGTGGCGCTGCTTTTACCGTTTCTCTTCCGATTGCCGGTGCGGAGGCGGAACAGCGTTTCTCCCAGAGCGGCGAATTGGATTCCAGCTCCGAAAAGCGCGTCGTGCCCTCGCTCAGCGCCTTTGCGAAGCACTCCCTTCTCGTTCTCGACGATGAAGAGAGCATCCGCATGCTCCTCACGGAGGGACTTGCGGGCTACGGCTTAAGGGTAGATTGTGCGGCCAATGCCGAGGAGGCCTTGGGTCTAATCCTTGCGACAAAGTATGATGCGGTTCTTTGTGACCTGAAACTTTCCGGCTCCGGCCCCAACGCCGACGGCTATGGAGTGGCCCAGCGCCTGAAGATTGCCGCTGGGGCCAACAAGCCCGAGATCATTTTTATGTCCGGCGACTTGATGGCCGAAGAAGGTGCTAACCTGCCAACGGGAGCCCGGCGCCTGCAGAAGCCCTTCCGCATTTCCGATGTTCTGCACCTGCTAGTGGAAGTCTTCAGCCCCGCGTCCGTCACCCCCAGCAGGCGATAGCCCTCGCTCGCCGGGGTACTGCTTCCGGCACTCACTTACTTGCGGTCCCAGCGGCGGCGTCCACCCCAAAATCCCACACATAAAGATTAAGCCCATCTCCCAGGATTTCCGCCAGCACATATTCCCCCGGCGGTAGCGACTGGCTCAGCGTAAACCGATAGACATTGGGAGCCACCTCCCATCGCTGCATCGAAATTTCATTCACGTTCTCTTTCACCGCTTCGCGAAACAAGGTGCTGATGGACTCCAGTTGCCGGTTTTTCCGCCCTACTTTGGTGCGGACTAGTGCCACGTCCGGCCCGGAATCCCCCGGACGCCGGCTTTTTTGGATCGAGCTCGGCGCGTCCGGGTCCGGTGGCGCCTCACGCAGATAAAATTCCGGATGGCTGCTCTTCAACCGGACCAGCGCGCGCGTTCCCTGCAACTCTATGGTCTGTTTTCCCGGCACCATATGGACCGGCGAAAGCACATCCGCAATCACCCGCTTATTGTCCGTTTTGTTTGCGGCCCCCGTCTGGTCCAGAATCCGGATCGATTTTCCCTCCACCAGAAACATCCCTTCGCCTGATGGCAGAAACGCGCCGTCGCCCACTTGCAGGCTCGCGTCAATGTCCATGACATTGTCTATGCGCCGCGCTTGTTCCTGTTTGTGGACTTTTTCTACCAGCGCCGTGGACTCTTTTTCCATCTCCACTTGCGCCTTGGCCGTCGCGATCCAGTCCACCATCACCGCGGGCAACTCTTCCCAGGCGCCCCGCTCCAGGCTGTAATACCGCACCCGCTCGCCGTTTCGCTGGTATTCGCGGACCAGTTGAAACGTTCCGTCGGTGAGGATTAGCTTCATTCCACGAGGATAGACTTCGTTCTTCTTCTCACTGGAGGCGGTTTGCGCCTGTCCGGAGTCGCTCAGGCCGAAGCTACCAAGAGAGGCGGGCACGAACAGGCACAGGCTAACGATGCTGCCGGAAAGGATAACGCTTTTGAGAGATCGGCGAGCCATGACGATTCCAGTTACCGCGTCCGCAGTCGCTCGAACGCTTCACCTGATAGCAGAATAGCTCTGGCGTAGCGCGGACCGCAAGGCGGCGAAGCTGGGAAGAGAAGCAAGATTGGGCCTAGGACCACAAGACGGAGGGAGGAAGGGAATCCTCCGTGGGCGTGCGCGGCGCGCTCAGTGGGAGCAGCGCGGGAACAGGGTAACCAGAACCATCAAGTCCGAGAGCGTGAACAGCCACTGGTCGGCTTGCGCGCCAGCCGCTTCGGCCGCGCGGGCGATCATCCCAAGATGACGGCTGCGCGCGAAATTATGCACATGCTCGACGCAGATGCCGGTCAGGCTGGCAACTTCCGCGTCGGTGAAGATCTTCTGACTCGATTTGACGGTAACCACAGGTGGCCTCACGTTCCCTCCAGCTTGCGCCGTCATTCACTTCTTGTGATGCTGGCGACAGGTTAGAGGATGCAAATCACAAGAGCAATAGTCGTTCCGTTTCGTGCGGGTTAAACCAGTTCTCTAGTACTTTATGTTTAGCCTGTGGAAATGCGGGTTTTGTGAGGTTCTGGGCGTTTTTGCGGTACGGGTACCTGTTAGAACTGCCAGCTAGCCATATGCAAAAACATACCTAAGTTGAGAAATTTCTACAACTTTCGGGAGAGGCTTGCTTCGATTTCTCGAATCTGTTTGGTGTGCCGGAGTTGGTGCGCGGCGATCATTTCCATCCATTCATAGGTGTTTAGCATGCCGAGGAATGGATGGCGCCAGCGGTACGGAGTTAAATCCCGTGTCTCAGTTTCAGAAATGAACGCCAGTGTGCGTTCTCGCGCACCGCGCAGGTCGCCCAGCATGGACTCTTTTGCGGCCATCAGGCTTTGGTCCAGCGGCATCGGGGATTTTCGGCGGAGAACGCGCGCCTCCACCAGCCACAGGGGTAAATGGAACCGCTTCGAGAAGGAGACTGGGATGGGGATTTTCTTGGTCACGCCATCGGCTTTGCCAAGTATACCGCGCTCCACCACCACCAGATGCACGACCAGTTCAGCGGCTGACCACCGTCCGAGTCCTGGACAAACCTCCCATTTTTCGACGGGAATCACGTCGGCTGCCCGTAAAAAAGTGCTCTGAGCGCGGGCCAGCTTTTCGCGAATCGGTTGGAGCGATGGCATTCTGAAACTCTAGAGCGATGCGCCGCCGGCTTCTTCAAAGGCATGCGCCAGTTGCAGCACGCGGGCCTCGCCAAAAGCCGGGCCGAAGATCTGGAGGCCGACGGGGAGTTTGCCGCAAATCTTGCCGCAGGGGACGGAAATCCCCGGCAGGCCCGCCAGCGACCCTGTAACTGTATAAATATCAGCAAGATACATCTGCAAAGGGTCGTTGGTCCGCGCTCCCAGGCTGAACGGCGGGACCGGAGAAGTAGGAGTTACAATCGCGTCCACCTTCTGAAAGGCATCCCGGAAATCCTCGGCGATCAGCGCGCGAACTTTCTGGCCTTTCAGGTAATAGGCGTCGTAGTAACCTGCCGAGAGAACATAGGTTCCCAGCACGATGCGGCGTTTCACTTCCGCCCCGAATCCCGCGCCGCGCGTTTTCCGGTAGGTTGCCACCAGCGTGTCGCTCTCCTCGCGCAGGCCGTAGCGCACGCCGTCGTAGCGGGCCAGGTTGGAACTGGCTTCGGCCGTCGCAATGATGTAGTACGTCGCGATGGCGTAGTCTGTGTGCGGCAAATGGATATCCATCACCTGGCAACCCAGCTTGCGCAACAGTTCGATGCCCGCTGTGATTTTTCCGCGGACGCCGGAGTCCATCCCCTCGCCAAAGTATTCTTTCGGGATGCCGATCTTCATCCCCTTCACTGGCTTGTGAAGTTCCGCGGCGTAATCTTCCACCGGCGCGGTCGTGGACGTGGAATCGTTCGGGTCGCGCCCGGCGATTACCTTGAAAACCGCTGCAACGTCGGCCACGTTGCGCGCGAACGGACCGATGCGGTCGAGCGAGGAGGCAAACGCGATCAATCCGTAGCGCGACACGCGGCCGTAACTCCCCATCATCGCGGGTATGCCGCAGAACGCGCCTGGCTGGCGGATTGACCCACCCGTATCGGTTCCCAGCGAAGCAACCGCCAAATCTGCCGCCACCGCAGCAGCCGAACCGCCGCTTGATCCGCCCGGCACGGTGCCCGGCGCCGCGGGATTTTGAACCGGTCCGTACGCGGAATTCTCATTGGAACTGCCCATGGCGAACTCGTCGCAATTGGTCTTGCCCAAAATCACCGCGCCAGCCTCTTCCAGGCGGCTCACCGCCGTCGCGTCATAGGGGGGGATGTAGTTTTGCAGGATCTTTGAGCCGCAGGTGGTGCGCACGCCGCGCGTGCTGATGACATCCTTCACCGCGATGGGCACGCCGGCGAGTGCGAGGAGCGGTTTGCCCGCCGCCACTCCGGCATCAATTTTGTCTGCCTGTGCGTAGGCCCGCTCTTCGGAGAGCGTCAAATACACGTTTAATTCCGCGTTACGAGTGGCAATCTTCTTGTAGTGCTCTGTCACCAGCTCTCGCGCGGAAACTTTCTTCGCCGCAATTGCGTCGCGCACGCTCGAAATGGTCCACGTGGCGCTCATCGCTCAATCACCTTGGGCACGCGGAAGTAGGGCGGTTCGGGATCCGGCGCCTGCTTCAAGATGTCTCCCGCGACGGAGCAGGGCACCACGACATCTTCGCGCAGCGTCGCGTCCGCAGTCTGGTCGTCCGCCAACACCTGGGCCATCGGCTCCACGTTTGCGGTGTCCAGTTTGTTCAGCTTGCCGATGTATTCCAGAATGTCGTCAATCTGCGCGCGGTAGGTCTCCAGCTCGGCCTCCGTCAAATCCAAGTAGGCCAGCTCCGCCACCCGCAACACATCCTCGCGTGAGATTTTCATTTGGTGGAGGCGACCTCGGTGGTTTTGCGGGGGTATTTGGTGCTGACGTAGTCGTCGAGGAGTTTCTTGAAGGCGGCGGCTAGTTCGTCGTAGGTGCCTTCGAGGGTTACGCTTTTTTGGCCGTCGATGTATACGGGGCAGCGGGGGGCTTCGCCGGTTCCGGGGAGGCTGATGCCGATGTTGGCGGCCTTTGATTCGCCGGGGCCGTTGACGATGCAGCCCATCACCGCGAGGGTCATGGTTTCGACGCCGTAGTATTGGGTTTTCCACGTGGGCATCATTTCGCGAATGTAATCCTGGGTGCGCTCGGCGAGTTCCTGGAAGGTGCTGCTGGTGGTGCGCCCGCAGCCGGGGCACGCGGTCACGCTGGGTGAAAACGAGCGCAGCCCCAGCGCTTGCAGGAGTTCGCAACAGGCGTAGACTTCCTCGCGTCGATCGCCGCCTGGCTTTGGGGTCAGGGAGATTCGGATGGTGTCGCCGATGCCATCGGCCAGCAGTACGCCCAGTGAAGCCGACGACCATACCAGGCCCTTCATGCCCATGCCCGCTTCGGTCAGGCCGAGGTGCAGCGGTTGCTGGGTCTTGCCGGAGAGATCGCGGTACACAGTGATCAAATCGCGAGGCCGCGAAGTCTTGCACGAAATAATGATCTGGTCGTTGCGCAAGCCGCTTTCGAGCGCGAGTTCGGTGGATTGCAGCGCGGAAAGCACCATGCAATCGTTGATGATCTCCTCGCTCTCCTTGCCGAGGTTCCGGTCGGTGTTTTCCTGCATCTTTTGCATGACCAATTCCTGATTGAGGGAGCCGCCATTGACGCCGATGCGCACGGGCTTGCCGTGGTCCACGGCAACCTTGCAGATGGTGGAGAACTGTTCGTCGCGGCGTTGGCCGGCGCCGACGTTGCCGGGATTGATGCGGTACTTGTCGAGCGCGGCGGCGCAGTCGGGATATTTTGTCAGCAGGATGTGGCCGTTGTAGTGAAAATCGCCGATGATGGGCACGTTGCAGCCGGCGTCCAGCAGGCGCTTCTTGATTACCGGCACGGCGGCGGCGGCTTCCGGCACGTTCACGGTCCAGCGCACAATTTCGCTGCCCGCTTCGGCGAGTTCCAACGTTTGCTGCAGTGTGGTCGCGACGTCGGCGGTGTCGGTGTTGGTCATGGACTGCACGACGATGGGCGCGCCTCCGCCGACGGTCACGTGGCCGACCTTCACGGCGTAGGTTTTCTTCCGCGGATGCCGCAGTACGGCGGCGTCGAATCCCGAGATTTGGTTCAGCATATCCATCTATTTTAGCAGTGCTCCGGCGTTTGTGTCTCTTAAGGTGCCGTCCGCGGGCCCCTAATTCTTTTCTGGCCCCTCAACGACGCAGCTGAAAAACGACATCAATCTCCGTGTCCACCTCCACGGGCTTTCCCAGCAACATCGTGGGCTGGTAGCGCCATTGCTTCACGGCCTCGAGCGCGGCCTGATTAAGTAGAGGTTGTCCGTCCATCACTCGCAACTCCCTGACGGTTCCATCTTGAGCAATAATCGCGTGCAATTTCACGACACCTTCCACCATTAGCTTTCTAGCTTTTTCCGGGTATTCGGGTGGCACCCTCTTGATAAGTCTTGCGGCCTGGACACTTCCCCCGACAGTGATGCTCGCGGGTTTTGCAGGTGTGCTGCTCAGAGCCTGCAATACGCGGGGATCGAGGTGGCGAAATCCTCCGTCGATATATACGAAACATCCGAGGAAATTACTCCCGGGCTCACTCGTGGTTTTGAAGGTTCTTACGTAATAAATCGGAGTGGCCTGCTTTTCCGCGGTCAACGCCGCTTTCAGCAGAGCGATTTGAGTATCGGCGGGATTGGCGAAGGCGCTCACCTGCACAACAAGTCTTTCCGCCTGGACGGAGCGCACTCCGGTCGCTGCCAACCAGTTGGGGTCCTTAGCCTGCAATTGGGTGTATGTAGTTTCGAGGCGCGGGCCTTCGGCGTCGCCAAAGGTCTTTGCGAACCAGGCTGCGTGATTCGGAATCGCAAAGCTCTGCAGGAATTTATCGCTCTTTTCCGAGTTTCCCGACTCGACGGCTGCCAGCCAATTTTGCAATAGGTTTTTCAATCCGTCCGCCGTTTCCGGCGAAGCCAAGGTTACAGTCGTTTGCGGGCCCGCCGCCGCGTCTTGTTTCGCGGCGTTCCCGGGCTTCGCGGGTGTGCCTGGGGGCATCATTGTCGCCGCGAACAGAACAATCGCTGCACCCCGCGTCGTGCATCGTAGATTCATGGTCACCCCCGCCTTGTTGGTCCGCCGACGCCTGAGCATAATTCCAAATCGAGCAAAATCCAAACTGCCCGACATGGGAGAGAGGCGAACTGTGGCGCGCGATCGGTTGGGGGCGTGGTTCGCTTGGATTGGTATGATCAGGTGGCCCCTACCCCGTGCTTTTTCGTAAGAGACGCAGGGAAAGGAGCTAGGGGGAAATGGCAAATGGCGAGTAAGGATTGGTGAGCAAGATCGGAATGGTCGGACCAGACAGGGGTATCCCCCCTATTTTTTGGAGATATGTCAAAGGAAATGGGTTACGAGCGAACGGTTGGGAGTGATGTGAAAGGGAAGGAGTTGAGGAGAAAAAGCCGTGGCTGGTGATTCGTGGCCTTTGGGCCGCGGGTAGAGGAGGGAGAAGAACGGAAGAGAGTTTGCAGCTTGCGAATCGTGGGGGAGAGAGGACGGAGTGCTTCGCATGGGGCGTTCCGGGAGAGTTTGCGAGTTGGGGTTGCAGAGTCGCGGAAAGGTACGGCATGCGCGGCACTATACTGTAAAGTAATTCATGGGACAAAAATTCGCAATGGGACTCGAGAACATTCGAATGAAGGGTGTTGGTTATTGATTTCTATTTTGAGGGCGCAGGCTGGCGGGGTTAAAACCCCGCGCCTACGTGAGAGGGTACGGCGGCGGATGGAAGTTCAAAAGAAGGAGTTGGCGCGAAAGACCAGCGCTACATGGAAGATTGCGGAGAAACGGAAGAGGCTGGGCGGGGAGTGGTAATGTCTTGCACCGGTGGGTAGACTTCGGGGAGACGAGTTGGGAATTTGGCGGGCAGAGGAGAGCGGAGAGGAGGCGGCGCGGATGGGTGATCGAGCGGCACTGGTGGAGAGCGCGCCGGTTGGTGCGACGAGCGAAGGACACGCTGAGCACTTCGATGTGCTGATTGTTGGGGCGGGGCTTTCGGGGATTGGCGCGGCGTATCACTTGCAGAAAGAATGCCCGGGAAAGAGTTACATCATTTTGGAAGGGAGGCAGGCGAGTGGGGGAACGTGGGACCTGTTCCGGTATCCGGGAGTGCGGTCGGATTCGGATATGTACACGCTGGGGTATCGGTTTCGGCCGTGGCGGGAGGCGAAAGCGATTGCGGACGGGCCGTCGATACTGCGGTACATCCGTGAGACGGCACAGGAAAACGGAATTGACCGGAAAATTCGGTATGGGCATCAGGCAAAGGTTGCGTCTTGGTCTACGGACGAATGCAAATGGAAGGTGGACGCGGCAGGACCTGAGGGACGCGCGGTGCGGCTGACCTGCAATTTTTTGTACATGTGCAGCGGCTACTACGATTATGCAGCGGGGTATATGCCGGGTTGGCCGAGGATGGAAAATTTTCGCGGGCAAATCGTGCACCCGCAAAAGTGGCCGGAAGGTCTGGATTACGCGGGCAAGCGGATTGTGGTGATTGGGAGCGGGGCGACGTCGGTGACGTTGGTGCCGGCGCTGGTGGAGAAGGCGGCGCACGTGATCATGCTGCAGAGGTCGCCGTCGTATGTGCTGGCGCTGCCGTCAAAGGATATGTTGGCGGAATGGCTGCGCGGGAAAGTGCCGGAGCACCTGGCGTATATGATTGTGCGGTGGAAGAACGTGCTGGTGGCGATGTATTTGTACAACCAGTCGCGGAGCAAACCGGAAAAGATCAAGAAATGGCTGCTGGGGATGGCGCAGAAGGCGCTGGGACCGGGGCACGACGTGGCCAAGCATTTCACGCCGAAATACAACCCATGGGACCAACGGCTGTGCTTCGTTCCGGACGCGGATTTGTTTCGGGCGATCAAGAGCGGGAAGGCTTCGGTGGTTACCGACGAGATCGAGATGTTTACGGAGAAGGGATTGCGGCTGCGGTCGGGGGAAGAATTGGAGGCGGACATTATTGTGACCGCGACCGGGCTGAAGGTGCAGCTGATGGGAGGGATGGAAGTTTGGGTGGATGGCGCGCGGGTGAATTTATCGCGCACGATGAGTTACAAGGGAATGATGTACAGCGACGTGCCGAATCTGGCGTCGTCTTTCGGCTATACGAATGCTTCGTGGACGCTGAAATCCGATTTGACGGCGGAGTATGTGTGCCGGCTGCTGAAGCATATGGAGGCTGGTGGATATGACTACTGCACGCCGCGGAAGCGGGATGCATCGATCGCGGAGGTGCCGGCGATCGATTTTAGTTCCGGGTATATCCAACGGGCGAAAGATGTGCTGCCGAAGCAAGGATCGAAGCGGCCGTGGAGGGTGCATCAGAACTACGCGCTGGATTTGCTGGAGTTTCGATTTGCCAGCGTGGATGACGGCACGATGGAGTTCGCTCGGGCGAAGAAAACGGTAGGAGTGGTGTGAGCCGGGTAGTGTGTGGCGGGAGGATTGAGGAGCGGCGGAAGCCAGGGCGATGATGACGCTGCTCATTGGCGGGATAATTTTTGTGGTGGCTGGCATCAGTGGGCTGGTGATTTTCACGGCCGTCACGGCGCGGCGCGTGGAGAAGGCATTGCCGCCGCGCGGGAAATTCATGGATGTTGACGGCGCGCGGATTCACTATCTGGATAAGGGTTCGGGACCGGTGATTGTTATTATTCACGGGCTTGGCGGGCAGATGGGCAATTTCACGTACGCGCTGCTGGAGCGGCTGACCCGCGAGTTTCGAGTGATTCTGATGGACAGGCCCGGGTCCGGTTATTCGACGCGGGCGCGTGGAGCGACGGGGCGGCTGCGCGAGCAGGCGGCGACGGTGGCGGAGTTCATCCGGAAACTGGGACTGCAACGCCCGTTGTTAGTGGGGCACTCGTTAGGAGGCGCAGTGGTGCTGGGGGTGGCGCTGGATCATCCGGAGGTGGTGAGAGGATTGGCCCTCATCGCGCCTTTGACGCACGTGCCGGAACATGTGCCGGCGCCGTTCCGAGCACTGGACATCCAATCGAACCTATTGCGTCGGCTGGTGGCGTGGACGGTGGCGACACCGATTGGCATTCGCCGCGGGAAGGCGATTCTGGATGCCATCTTTAGCCCGGAATCCGCCCCGGAGGATTTTGCGACACGCGGAGGCGGGCTACTGGGTCTGCGGCCGAAAAGCTTTTACAACACTTCGACGGACATGACGGCCGTGAATCTGGATCTGGAGGGGATGGTCGAGCGGTACGCGACACTGCGAGTGCCGGTGCGAATTTTGTATGGGACCAACGATGAGGTGTTGGATCACAAGATTCACGGGGAAGGGATGAAAGGGAAGAGCTCGCAGGTGCGGGTCGAGTTTGTGGAGGGTGGCCACATGCTGCCGGTTACGGCGGCGGAATTGACCGCTAAGTTTATTAGGGCGGCGGCGCGGGATGAGGGTAGTTCTTCCGTTTAAGCTGCGTTTCGGATTTCCTTCCAGAACTCCTAATCGGCATGAGCTGTCGATGAGGACTGGCCAGTCTAAAGACTGGCCACTACATTTCATTTCAGGCGGCCGGCGGCGGGGTTGGGGATGTCAGGCGGAGTGGAGAGAGCGTTGCCGGTTACTAAAGTGTCGCGGAACTGGTTGAAGAGGTCGTTGATGGTGCTGGGGGAATGCGGGACGAGGACCGTGTTGGTACGGTCGTTGGCGGCGATATCTTTCAACGTGTCGAAATACTGGGTGATCAGGACGAGTTGCATGACGTCATGCGGCGTGGCGCCCGCCACCGCTTTTGAAAAATCCTCGATGGAATCTTTCAATCCGGCGATGATCGCTCTGCGTTGATTGGCTATTCCTTCGCCCTGCAGGCGCTTGGATTCGGCTTCCGCTTCGGCTTGTTTCACCAGCAACAACTTATTGGTTTCGGCGCGGGAGACGGTGGCTTCGCGTTCGCGCTGCGCGGCGTTGATGTCGTTCATGGCGGCTTTGACTTTGGGGTCGGGAACGATGTCGGAGATGAGCACCTTGACGATGTTGTAGCCATATTCGTGCATGGAGGCGTCGAGAGAGTCGCGGAGGTCCTTGGCGATGTCGGCCTGGTTAAGGAAGGTGTCGTCGAGCTTCATTTTGGGGACGTGGCCGAGGACGACGTTGTAGACCATGGACTCAATCTGCTTGACGGGATCGGAGAGTTTGTAGAAAGCGGATTCGACGCCTTCGGGGATGACTTTGTACTGGATGGAGACGGGAATTTGCACGAAGACGTTGTCCTGGGTTTTGGTTTCCACTTGAACGTCGAATTGCAGGACCTTCATGCTCATGCGGCGCACCACGGTTTCGATGAACGGCGTTTTCCAGTTGAGGCCGGGGCCGGCGACGCGCGCGAATTTACCAAGGCGCTGGACGATGGCGACTTCGGCGGTTTGCACGGTGAAGAAGGAACCCAGCATCGCAGCGAGGATCATCAAGAGGAAGATAACGCCGAAGATGGTGATGAGGGTCGCGAGAGGATCCATGAAGGGTCTCCTTGATTTCGAGAAGAGAGCGATCGGGAAGCCTTCCGGGAGATGCGCGGAAGGAGCGAAGCCGTCGTGGAGAAAGTAACACATGGCCAGGGCTGGGGACAATTACGTGCTCGGCGGGTAGGAAAGTTGGGTGGTGACGTTGAATGCCCAAATGCGGAAACTGGGCCTCCGCATTCCGAAGCCTCCGAAGAAGAGGTGGCCAATCTAAAGTTGGGCAACTACAGGGAGCCGCGGAGGCCGAGGTTGTCGGCGTTTTCGCGGAGGGCAGCGATGCAGAAGGTGATGTGTTCGTCGAGGGGGAGGCCGAGTTCCTGGGCGCCTTTGGTCACGTCTTCGCGGGAGACGCCGCGGGCGAAGGCTTTGTCTTTCATGCGTTTTTTCACCGAACTGGCTTCGAGATCGAGGATGCTTTTCGAGGGCCGGACCAGGGTGCAGGCGACGAGGAAGCCGGCGAGTTCATCGCAGGCGAAGAGGGTGTGCTCGAGAGGCGATTGACGGGGGACGCCAGAGTATTCGGCATGCGAAAGAACGGCGCGGATGATTTCTTCGGAGTAGCCGCGCTCGCGTAGGATTTTGGCGCCTTCGGCGGGATGCTCGCGGTCGGCGGCGTGGTCGGCGTTGGGCCAGCGCTCGTAGTCGAAATCGTGGAGCAGCGCGGTGAGGCCCCAGGTGTTTTCGTCGGCGCCTTGTTTGCGGGCGTAAGCGCGGACGCAGGTTTCGACGGCGAGCATGTGCTTGCGGAGGCTTTCGGATTGGGTGAATTCACAGACAAGGTTCCAAGCGTCTTCGCGCGTGGGCATAGGGGCTCCTGAGGAAAGAGGAATTGTAGCGTAGATTGCAGAGGGGAGCGATTTTTGGGAGCAGAGGCGGCACGCGGAAGTTGAGGTCCTTCAGGTATCCTTATCGGATGCCTTCCGGATGACAACGGCAGGGCTGAAATCGAGGACGATTGGGAATTTGGGTGGAATGGGATCGAACAGGAAAGCGGGAGCAGCGCTTCCGCACGCCAATGGGTGCCGGAATGAAACAAAGTGCCGGAAAGAAACATGGTCTGTGGAAAGAATAAAAGCACAAGATGTAGTTGTGGGAGATCGCGGAAAGCACAAGGGGCTGTTGAAAGCTGCGGAGCCCGTCCGGGCGTACAGGCGAAAACACGGCGTAAACAGGGGCGATTCCGGGCGTTCCCGGCACATTTTTTCGAAAAATACTATTGACAAGAATTAGGTGTTCGAGCGAAACTCCCTTCGCGCCAGTAACTGCCTTCCCCCGAGAACGCTCCGACGTTCCTTCCTATCCGCACGCCGGAAAAAACACAAGTCAAACGAGGAGTGCCGGTGTCCGCACAAATGGATAAAGGGGCGACGATGAACTCATTGGAGATGGACCGAGAAGTCATTCGCTGCAAAACCTGCGGCCTAGTGCAATATCGCACGCGCACCGGCAATTGCCGGCGTTGTGTGCGGGCCCTGCCGCAGCGGATGGAATACCTGATTCCGCAGGAGGCCCCGCAGGAAGAAGTGGCTCCCGAAGCGATCTCGCCCAAGTTTGCGAATCAGGAAACGGTCGAGAACATCGGCCAGCGGATTCGCCAACTGAGAGAGTCGCGCGGGATGACGCAAAGCCAGTTGCAGTCGAAGTCAAAGGTCAGCCGCTCGTATCTCTCGCGCATCGAAAGCGGGCAGATGACCCCGAGCCTCGGCACGCTGGAAAAGATATCCGAAGCGCTGAACGTCGGGCTGAACCGGTTCTTTATTCCGGAGTCGGACGGCGAGGCGCTGCTGGAAGATCCGTTCATCCAGGGGTTGCGGCCGTTTTTGCGGCAACTGGACTGGGAACAATGGCAATCGATATTGAAGCGGCTGCAGGCGATCAGCGATCACGTGAACGCCGCGCCGATCACACTCCGCCCCATCGGTAACCCGGCACGGCTCCCGCAGCCCGCGCCGGCGAATGGCAACGGGCAGCACGGGCATATTGGACACGCGAGCCATTCGAATGGGCTGATCCCCGCGCAAGCCCATGGTCAACCGCAGGGGTATCCGCTGCGGAGGCCAGGTATGCCGGTGTTCCAGCGACCGCTGGCACGGTAAGGAAAAGTTCGAGCAATTAGGTCAGGGCACAAACAGACGGCGTCCCGAAGGCGGGACGCCGTCTGTGTTTTGCGGGCAATCGAAACGAAGCCAATTTCGATCCGTTGCCGCTGCACGTTCATGCCGCGCGAGTCCGACCAATTTGCCCGGCAAAATCGCCCAAGACAAAATCGTTAGGCTCTGTTTGCATGCCTCGCCTGCGCCCGTCGCACCGCTGATTAGGGTTTCGATTCACTGACTGTGCAGGACCCGCCTTCAATCGCTTCTTTTAGCCGTTTTTTGTCCGCCTGCAACCGTTCTTCGTTTTTGTAAGCGTCTTGGAGAAACTCGAACAGCCGCCTCTTTGTCCCTTGCTTCGGGTCGGCGAGGCGGTAGAAGATTCGGTACCCGACCCTTCGGTCCTGGACAAGGCCCGAGTTCTTCAAATACGAAAGATGACGGGAGACGTTCGGCTGCGTTGCCCGCAGGACATACTGAATATCGCAGACGCACAACTCACCATGCAGAAGTAAATTCAAGATTCGCAGCCGATTTATGTCACCGAGCGCCTTGAAGTATTGTTCCAGCTCTTTCATGTATTCCTTCCTGTCAACGGGAGCGGAGCTCCTTTTCAAGAGTGCCCAGCCTTTCCGGTCGAGTGATTCTCAGTACAAAGACTGGGGCGGCATCTTGACCGCGAGCTCCACCAGGATTGTGCTCTCGGATAGCCGATAACAGCCATCCAAGTCGGGGCATTCCAAACACTTTTGCCACGCATCGCGGTCCACGGTTACGGCCGCGTATCAGCCACTTGCCTCGTTAGTGG
The DNA here is from genome assembly GCA_963781995.1 of uncultured Acidobacteriota bacterium. Lineage (GTDB taxonomy): Bacteria > Acidobacteriota > Terriglobia > Acidiferrales > UBA7541 > Acidiferrum. Next base: position 1,075,617 of record CAWAHR010000001.1, read on the forward strand.
ATTTGATACCCAAATACCCTTCCGCTGGTCCTCTTGTTGTGAGCCATCTCAAACCAGAAGGAAACATCTTCCCGCAGCATTCCGATTCGTGGTTCATGGCATTGCCTCCCCATCAAAAGTCACATTGCGCCCAGCCATTGGTATTGAAGAGACCCGGCCAGCGGATACGACAGATTTCAGGTCTCAATAGCTCGGCTGCACGATGTGAACGGATCGCATTCGTCATATCAACGCTCCTGAAATCTCAACTCTATGACTAGAAATGCTCCTTGGTTATGTCTCGTGAATAATAGATTCAGGAGTGTGCTCCCGGCCCACGGTGCCCACGGATTCTCTGAAATAGCGGCGCTGGAAGAACAGGGCAACATTCACAAGGCCGATCATTACCGGAACCTCGACCAAGGGGCCGATGACGGCTGCGAAAGCGGCTCCCGAGTTGATACCGAAGATCGCCACGGCGACGGCGATTGCCAGCTCAAAGTTGTTGGACGCTGCGGTAAAGGCAAGCGTGGTGGTTTTGGAATAGTCGGCACCTAGTTTTTTCCCCATGTAGAAGGACACCAGGAACATCACGACGAAATAGATCAACAGCGGAACGGCGATCCGCACTACATCAAGCGGCAACCGAACGATGTACTCTCCCTTCAGCGAGAACATGATCACAATCGTGAACAACAGGGCAATTAGAGTCAGTGGGCTGACGCGGGAAATGAAGCGGTGGTCGTACCACTCGCGCCCCTTGCTCCGAACCAGCAAAGTGCGAGTCAGAAATCCCGCAAGGAACGGAATGCCGAGATAAATGAATACGCTCTTTGCGATTTGACCAATCGATACGTTTACGACCGCGCTATGCAGACCGAGCTCGGCAGGCAAGACGGTTATGAACACCCACGCGTATACCGAATACAAGAACACTTGAAACAATGAATTAAAGGCAACCAGCCCAGCGGCGTACTCGGTGTCGCCTTTCGCCAGTTCGTTCCATACGATCACCATGGCGATGCAGCGAGCCAACCCGATTAGGATCAGCCCGGCCATGTATTCGGGGTAGTCTCGAAGGAAGGTGATCGCCAGCACGAACATCAGGATCGGACCCACGACCCAGTTCTGCACCAACGAAAGTGCGAGAACGCGCTTGTTGCGGAAGACTTCGTGCAACTGCTCGTATTTCACCTTGGTGAAGGGTGGGTACATCATCAAGATCAGGCCGACAGCGATCGGGATCGACGTAGTACCCACGCTGAATTTATTGAGGAACGGAACGATGCCGGGATACAGCCAACCCGCCAGGACGCCGACGGCCATTGCGGCGAAGATCCAGGCGGTAAGAAAACGGTCTAGAAAACCGAGGCGAGCTGAAAGTTTGGTCATTATCGGGCTCTTTTCTATACTGTATGGCCGCCCATTGCATGTGGCCGGGGAAGACCTTCCACAGCCGGCTCGGCGGCGGGCCCCATAACCAAAGGGCTTACCAGAAAGAGGGTGACTTTTCTCACTAAACTGTATATTCGCATACGCGCATATACTTATGCTACCTTATTCGTGCCACAAGGCGGTGACTGCTGTCACCGCTGACTCGCCGCTTCGGGAAGTCCGCGGAGGGTGGCAAGAGCCCTCGGAGAAGGGCGACCGTCATGCCGTCACATTACAATGTTCTCTTCCTTTGCACCGGAAATTCCGCTCGCTCCATCATGGCGGAAGCCATCATGAACCGTAAGGGGCGGCCAAACTTCACTGCCTACAGCGCGGGGAGTCATGCTACCGGACGCGTTCACCCCCTAGCCCTGCGACAACTGGAGATTGCTAAACTGCCCACCGATCAGCTGCGCAGTAAGAATTGGGATGAATTCGCAAAGCCCGGAGCTCCAGAACTACATTTTGTGTTTACAGTCTGCGATAACGCGGCCAAGGAGGTTTGTCCTATTTGGCCTGGCCAGCCGATGACCGCCCATTGGGGCGTTCCCGACCCCGCTGCCGTAGAGGGTACCCCAGAACAGATAGACAAAGCCTTCCGGGAGGCATTCTTGATTCTCGACCGCAGAATTAACCTTCTCCTCTGCTTGCCCCTCTCAAGTCTCGATAGTCTGGCAATTAAGAAAGAACTCGACAAAATTGGCAGACAATGACGATTTCGAGGTCGGGGCCGAGTAACCACGTACCCCAAAGTAATCCGCATACGAGATAAATGTGGACACGCGATGAGTGGATTACTGCGGATTTCTGGAACAGCAGGGATGGGAGTAAGAGGGTTACTCGCGGACGACGGCTACTTTGGCGGAGGGGACTTCGAGGCGGATAAGTTTGTGGGCCGAGTCGAGGTACAGGTGGATTTCGAGGTCGGCGGTGTTGACTTTGAGGCCTTCGTAGGATTTGCCGTCGGAGGTGGCGGGGCCCGTGGAATCCACGCTGATGGTTCCGGGCGTTAATTCCTGAGGAATGAGGACCGGGAAGGTTTGTGCGCCGCGCTTGCTCCAGTCGTAGAGGTGGGCGAGGAGTTCGTACTGGTGATACAGGTTGTTATCGAGAACTGCGATGAGCGAGGAGCCGAAGGCGTTTTCCTGTTGAAAGGAATGCGCGCCCTGCATTTGCAGAGTGGTTTTGGCGACGCCGTTGGAGAAGACCACCACGGCGGAATTACTTTTGTCGGTCTGGGCGGTCCACTCATAGCTGACCGGGGCGCCGTTGGGTTGGAGGGTGAGGTTGCCGGTGATTTTGGCGGATTTTCCGTCGGGAGTTTGAATCGATGTGGAGCCTTTGGCAAGCCATCCCGCGCCAGAGGGCTGAATTTCAAACTCTTCGCGGCCGATGGATTTGCCGTCGAGCAGGATATTGAGTTTACCTTTATCGGGAGAGAAGACCGAGCCGGGAGCGGCTTTTTTGTCGCCGGCATAGGCGGAGATGCCGAGGAGAACTGCAAGGGCGATTAGGGCGCTCAGGCAGGATAGGAAGTTTTGTTGGAGTCGGAATTTACACATGAAGCCCCCTCAGGACTGCGGTTTTTCGAGTTCGAGATGCGATTCCAGATCGGTGGCGGGAACGCCGGCAATACCGCGGCGAAGAATTTCGGCGACGACGACGACGGAATCCCCGGAACTGTCCACGCGAAAATCGGCGAACTGGTAGGAAGCGACACGTTGCGCGTGGAGCGCGCGGAAACTGGCTTCATCGCGGAAGAGCGGCCGGCCGGTCATGGTCATGCAACGCGAGAGCAGGACTTCGATGCGGGCGTCGAGCCAGATCACGGGCACGCCGGAGTTGCGGAGGAATTCGGGAGCGCCGGGCTGCGCGTAAGTGCCGCCACCGAGAGCGAGCACGGTGGGTTCTTTCTGTTCGACGGCGCGGCCGAGAGCGGCGCGGAGTTCATCGGCCTCCAACTGGCGGAAGGCGGGTTCACCGTGGCGTTCAAAAATTTGCGGGATAGTGATGCCGGCGGAGCCTTCGATGCGTTCGTCGAGATCGACGAAACGCCAGCCGAGTTGGCGGGCGAGGCGAGCCCCGACCGTGCTTTTGCCGGAGCCCATAAATCCAGCGAGGCAAAGGATTGGAGTGCGCGGCAGGGGGCCGCGAGTAGTGGAAGGTTGATTCACGATCCTGGTGAGCGCGGAACTAATTGCGCTTCAGAATACGAATTGTACCACTGTATGAGGAGAGTTCGACCTTGGCGAGGCCCTGGCCGACGGTACCGAACAAGCTATGGGCGTACTTGGAAGCGGTGTGGCGGCTGGCGTGGGTGTCAGGTTTGAGGAATGCCGCGGCCTGATTGTCGACGGTGCCGAAATTGGTCTGGGCATTGAGGTCGAAAGAATCGTTGCCGGAGAAGCGCACCTCCACGAGGCCACGGCCGCTCTTCATGGTGTAGATGCCGGTGCGGACGAAATCGCCGTCGTAGAGAATATTGCCCGAGGTCGTCAGCAAATTCACATTGGTGAGGGAAGGCTGAAGCACCTGCGCGCCGCCGCTGATGGAGGTGAATTCGAGTTTGCCGGAGCAGAGGGTGCAGACGAGCGTGCCGCCCGTGGTCTTCACAATGATGTAGCCGGAAACTTCCTTGAGGTGCACATCGCCGGCGACGCTTTCGAGCTTCATGTCGCCGCTGACTTGCTCGACGTAGATGAGGCCGGTCTGGGTCTTGAGCTGGAGCTCGGTCTGTTCGGGAACGGTGAGTTGGAAATTGGCCTCCAGCTCTTGAGGCTGGGAAGCAGAGCCAAGCGAACTTGCGCTGATGTCAATGCGGTCGCCGACCTGCTCCATATCAATGGCCACTTTGTCGGCGATGGCGGTGCTGGAGACGATGACCTCGGAATTTTTCGAGGACTTGACCTCGATGCGGCCGTTGACGATGTTCTGCAAAACCACGACCGGGCGGCCCTTGACTGCGAAATGGCGCTCCTGATGCTCGGGGGCAGCGGCAATGGCGGTGGAAGCGGCGAAGAGGAGAAGTCCGGCGCTCCAGACGCTCAAAGAGTGACATTGCTTGATCGAGGGCTGCATTTTAGTGTTCGCTCCTGCCGCTTTCCAACATGGCGGCGAGTAAATCCGCCTTTTGCTGATAGGCGGTGTTGAGATACTCACGCGCCAGTTGATCCTGGGGATTTTTCTTCAGATGCTGTTCGCATTCGGCAATGAATTCGTTGAGGGTGCGCAGATTTTGGCGAAGAGAGGCATCCACCTGGGAATTGCCCGCCAACTCCATATCGGGCACATCGCGCTCGGCAATGTTGAGGGCGAGAGAAGCGGCCTCGGAAGGCGAGGGAGCAAGCTCTTGTACCGTGGAAGGGCGCGGCCCCGGCGCGGAGGCTTTCGCCGAGAGTTTGGGGATGACGGGTGTCGCGGGCGGTGCCGATGCTGGGGCCGGCGCAGGCGACTCCACGGGGTGAGAGGCAGCGGTCACTGGTTGCTGCGGCGCAGGATTCGGATGGCTGAGGTAAGAAGTGCGTGCCACAAAGACGGTGATAGCCAGCAGCGCGAGGCCAGTCGTGGCAGTGGCCCAAGTGCGCGGCTTCCACTTGGCGCTGAAATTGTCCCACCAGGAAGCCGGTTCGGGAGCAGGGATGGGTTCCTTGATGAGGCCTTCGGCTTCAAGTTGGGCGCGCAGGGAAACCCAGATGCGATCCGGAGGAGCGACTTCCGCAGGAAGAGTTTTGGCGGCAAGGACAATAGAGCTCAGATCCGCGAGATAACCCTGGCAGGCGGAGCAGCCGGCGAGGTGCTCGCGGGCTGCAGCTGGGAGCGGGACAATTCCCTCGGATTCGAGAACGAATTCCAGTTCTTTACACTGCATACGAAAAACTCCGGAGAGAGCAGCGATGGTTGGCTGTCCCTGGAAACCTGCTCCGCGAATTCTGTGCACCGGGTGTATGGGGTGTTTTGCTCATTCTAACCTAATCCACGGAACCTGACTGCGTTTTTGCGGCCCGGCGTTCCTCGCGAGCCTGCTCGCGGATATTCTCCTGGAGAAGTTCGCGGAGCCGGGTGCGCGCTTTGTGCAACTGGGACTTGGAATTACCGACGGAGCATCCCATGATGTCCGCAATCTCGTTATGCTCGTAGCCCTGAACGTCGTGAAGGACGAACACGGTACGATAGCCCGGAGGCAGCTTTTCGATCGAGCGTTCCAGATTGACGCGATCGACGGCGCCGGACAGGCGCAAATCAGGGGCCCCAACGTCCCGCTTCGGGCCACTGTTTTCGGCGTCGGGCTCGAGCGTTTCTTCGAGCGAATCGGTGGGCAGCGATTTCTTGCGCAGACGCATGAGGACGACGTTGACGGTCATGCGGTGCAACCAGGTGGAAAAGGCCGATTCGCCGCGGAACGTGCCGATCTTGCGGTAGAGCTGGAGGAAAGCCTCTTGCATCAGGTCCTCCGCATCGGCGGGGTTACCAACCATCCGGAGGCACAGGGCATAAACCCTGCGGCCATGGAGGCGGTAAAGGAACTCGAAGGCAGCGGCATTCCCGGCCTGTGCCAGACGGATAGCCTCCGCTTCGGTCCACGCTACCGGTTGTGCTGGTCGTTGACGGGCCAACTGTCCAGTTGCGGCGCCACTGGTAGTACGGATGCGCCGAATTGCTCCTAAAGTTGTCCCTGGAATAACGGTCGAGGAGCACATATGCAGCTATAGAAGGTAAAAAGGGGTCTATAGGTTGCATGGGGCCTAAAGAACGTTTCCAGAGAGCCAAAGGCTATTGTCCCTTGAGCAGGGTCATCCGTCTATGGGCAAGATGCCGCTTGGGAAGGCGGAGCCCGGAAGTGGCAGGCGAGGCCTGGTGCAGGAGGGCGGCGCGGAACTCGAAAAGCTGGTCATCCGGGAGGGCGTGGAGGAAGCATTTGAGAAGGACGAGGCACTCTCGAAGACAGGTATTGAGGTCGTAATGGGAGGCATCGAGGAGGCCCCATTCGCGCTCGGGAAGATAGCAAGAGGGGTCGTTTAGTTCGGCGACGGAGGAGGCAAAAGCCCTGTTGAGATCTTCGACAAGTTCGAGAAGCGTGGAGATTTTGTGAAGAAATTGCGAGCGCTGGGTGAGGAAGACGCGGCTGCAGATGCTATTCAAGCTGGCGGCGCGACGACTCTTGGAATGTTGAAAATTATCGGGATCGAGCGGACTGAGATTAGGCGTGATGCGAAAGTTTTTCGCGTGGGAGTGCATGGCGCGAAGTACAGTCAACAGAGGGCTGGCGAGCATGTTGCAGAGGGCTGGAGTGAGCGAAATAACCTGGCAGGCCTGCGAGAGATGAGCTTCGCGGCGTAGGCCTATGGCTTCATCCAGATTGATACTGAACATGGCGTAAGACGTCTCAAGCTGACGCAGGGTCTGAAGGTAGATGACGGATTTTTCAGAGGGGAGCGGGGATCTCCAGTTTTGGGAGACAGAGCCAGTACGCGCTGGGGAAGGGCGAATTCGCAAAGCGAACCTCCATGCACCGAAGAGAGAGGGTTGTGAGTATAGCAAAAATTTTACATATAGATAATATTTAATTTATGTAATCCCGACCCGGTTCGGGGAAGCAATAAACCCCGGTCGGGGTTCCTTGCCCTAGCCATCCAGCCGCCTTTATACTCCAGTGGGACAAGATAGGAAAGGGAAGAATAACTTGCAATTCGAGCCACGTGACCAATTTGAACAGCGTCAGAAGAAATTAGAGCAGATCCAAGCCCTTGGATATGAAGCATTTCCACGAGAATTTCGGTGGAACCATACCCCGGCGGACCTGGTGAAATCATATGCTGCGGCACCAGCCCCGGAATTAGAGGCGGATAAGAAGGAAGTCCGGGTGGCGGGGCGGATTCTGTCGTACCGGCTGATGGGCAAGGCGGGGTTCGCGCACCTGCAGGGAGCCGGGAAGCGGATACAGATTTATGTACGGAAAGATGTGGTGGGGGAGCGGGGATTTCAACTATTTCAATTATTGGATTTAGGGGACCATGTCGGAGTCCGCGGGCATATGTTCCGGACCAAGACGGGAGAGCTGTCCGTGTGGGTGGAGGAGTTGTTCTTCCTGTCGAAGGCGTTGCTGCCGCTGCCGGAGAAGTGGCACGGTCTGGCGGATATCGAATTGCGCTACCGGATGCGGTATTTGGACCTGATCGCCACGGAGAGGTCACGCGAGATTTTCGAAATCCGGGCGCGGATTGTCCGGGAGTTACGGAAGTTTTTCGATGGGCGAGGGTATATCGAGGTTGAAACGCCGATGATGCATCCCATCCCCGGTGGAGCGGCGGCGCGGCCTTTCATTACCCATCACAACACTCTGGATATAGACCTTTATCTAAGGATTGCGCCGGAGCTTTACTTGAAGCGGCTGACGGTGGGGGGATTCGACCGAGTGTACGAGATTAACCGGAACTTCCGGAACGAAGGAATTTCAACGCAGCACAATCCGGAGTTCACGATGCTGGAGTTTTACGAGGCCTACAGCAATTACAGGGACTTGATGGGCCTGAACGAGCAGCTTTTTGCGCAAATGGCGAAGGCCATCACGGGATCAACGACCGTGAAATATGGAGAGGTGGAGTTGGATTTCAGCACGATGCAGCGGCTGACGATGCGCGAGGCGATTGTGAAGTATTGGCCGCAGGGAGCCGGGGTGGCGCCTAGGTTGGATGAACTTGCCTCGCCGGGCGGAGCGCAGCAGGCGACGGAACGCTACAACGTCTGGGCCAAGGCGAATCACGCGGAGTATGCAGCGGCGAAAGGCAAGCTGGCCGACGGCGAATGGACCGGGCTGCTGTTTGAAACGATCGCCGAAGACAAGCTGATCCAGCCGACGATCCTTTATGATTTTCCGACGGAGATTTCGCCGCTCTCCAAGCAGAAGCCGGAGGACCCGACGCTGACGGAGCGATTCGAAATCTACGTCGCGGGGATGGAAATCGCCAACGGCTTTTCGGAATTGAACGATCCCGCGGAGCAGGAGCGGCGGTTCCTGGCGCAGATCGCGCAGGGCGGGGACGAAGTGCCGAAGCAACTGGACGTGGATTACGTGCGCGCGCTGTGCCACGGGTTGCCGCCGACGGCCGGCGAGGGCATCGGCATCGACCGGCTGACCATGCTTTTGACCGATTCGCATTCGATCCGCGACGTTATATTGTTCCCGCTGTTGCGCCCGGAGGGAAAAACCGAAGAAGTGCCACCGGCGCAGGCAGCCGGGAAGGCGTAGGGGATTCCGCGCGCCATGAGCTTCGAATGGTTTGTGGCGCAGCGCTACCTGAGGTCACCGCATCGCCCGGTAATCCTGCGATTGATAACCCTTTTTTCGGTGATCGGCGTGGCGGCGGGCGTAGCCACCTTGGTGATTGCGCTGTCCATGAACAGCGGATTTCGTGAAACGCTGCAGGATCGGCTGCTGGGCGTGACCGCGCACATTTCCCTTACCCGGCCGGCTTCCGGGGGAATCCAAAACTATCCGGCGCTTTCAGAAAAGTTGGAGCAATTGCCTGGGGTGCGTTCGGTGACCCCCGCGATTTATGAGACGGTGCTGCTCTCGTTCAACGGGCAAGCGCGGGGCGTGGTGGCGAAGGGGATCGATGTGGAGCGAGAGAAGAAAAGCGATGAGGCGTTGCGAAAGCTGAGCTCCGGGCAATTGGATTTTTCGGCCGATGCGGATGGGATTGATGGGCTGGTGGTTGGGAAACAACTGGCGGACGAATGGCAATTGCGGCCGGGAGATTTTGTCACCCTGACCAGCCCGCAGGGGCGGCTGACACCGTTTGGGTTGATGCCGCGGACGAGAAGATTCCGGGTGGCAGGGGTATTTGAATCCGGATTTTATGATTACGACGAGAACTGGTGCTTCGTGTCGCTGGCGGCGGCGCAAGCCCTGGCGGGCGCGGGGAATATCGTGAATGTGCTGGAGTTGCGGCTGACCAAGCCGGAGCTTGCGCCGCAGATCGCACCGATGGTGCAGCAGGCGGCGGGTCAGGGGTTTTCCACAGTGACCTGGATGGAAGCAAACCGCGCGCTGTTCCGAGCGTTGAAGCTGGAGAAGCTGGTGACCGCGATCTTCATTGGGCTGATCACGTTCGTGGCCGGGCTGAACATTTTGGTGGTGCTTTCGATGACTGTGACCGACAAAGCGCGTGACATTGCTGTGCTGCTTTCGATGGGAGCGCGTCGCGAACAGGTGCGGCGAATTTTTCTGTTTCAAGGACTGGCGATCGGAGCTTCCGGCACGCTGCTGGGATTGCTGGCGGGTTATGCGTTCGCGTGGATTGCGGGGACCTATCAATTGATTCCGTTGGATCCCCAGGTGTATGCGGTGCCGTATGTGCCGTTTCATCCCAATTTTTTGGATGGATTGTGGATTGCCATCGCGGCGATGAGCATTGCTGTCGTGGCTACGCTGTTGCCGGCCCGGGAAGCGGCAAGGTTGCTGCCGGTGGAAATCCTGCGGTTTGAATGAAGGGAGTGCGGTAGTCCTGGGACCAGGAGGAGGGGCGTTTTTGGTGCTCGATTTGCTCCTATGACTCACAATACTTGGGAGGCCGTCGAAAAAGCGGCGGGAAGGTTGTGTTCCGGCCGCGAAGGCTTCCGTAAGGTATTGAAACACTGGCAATTAGAATTGTTCCAAATCCGCACAATTTCCTGACCTGCCCGCAGCGGCAGCTTGGGGAAGGAAATGGGAAAAGTGGTGGGTAAGTCAGCGCAAGTGAATTCCGACCGGTGCAGGCACGTGTGGGCCGTGCCGCCGCATCCTATCCATAGGAGTGACCGCTTGCCGAGTGACACAGAACCTTGCCGAACCGGCCGCGGGATCGGAATATGCGTTTTATGAGTGTTGGCGGCCCCGCAGAAGGTGCAGAAACGGACGAAGTGGTGCTGGAAGCGCGCGGATTGCGGAAGCATTTTGGCGCGGGCGAGAAAAAACTGGAAGTATTGGTGGATGCGAACCTGGAATTGCGCGAAGGAGAGATGGTCGCGATCGTTGCGCCGTCGGGAGCGGGAAAAAGCACGTTGCTGCACCTGCTCGGCGCGCTAGACACTCCATCGAGCGGTACAGTATACTTTTCGCATAAAGCGATCGAAACAAAGGAAGACGCGGGTCTGGCGGAATTTCGCAATCGAGCCGTGGGATTTCTCTGGCAAAGGCATCAGTTGCTGCCGGATTTTACAGCGGCAGAGAATATAGCGATGCCATTGCTGGTGCGCGGAGAGCCACAGGAAGTAGCCTTGCGTGAGGCGCGCAAGTGGCTGGCGGAAGTGGGACTGCAGGAACGGGCCGACCACCGCGCGGGAGAACTTTCGGGCGGGGAACAGCAGCGTGTAGCGATTGCCCGGGCGCTCGTCACAGGGCCGCGCGTGCTGCTGGCGGATGAACCGACCGGAGATTTGGACGAGCAGAATGCTGGGGCTGTGTTCGAGTTACTGGAGCGGCTACATCGCACGCATCGCCTGGCGTCGTTAATAGCGACGCATAACCTGGCGCTGGCGGCTCGATGCGACCGCGTGGTGGGACTTGAACATGGCGTTCTGCGGACTCGCTCGGTGAGAGCCGAGGCGATGGGGACCCCAGGGGGAGAAGCGAGCTAATCGTGTTCGAACGATACACAGAAAAAGCGCGACGCGTAATCTTTTTTGCCCGGTACGAAGCCAGCCAGTATGGCAGCCCGTACATTGAGACGGAGCATCTGTTGCTCGGCTTGATGCGAGAAGACAAGGCGCTGGCCAACCGTTTCCTGCGGCAACAGGGGTCCATCGAATCCATCCGAAAAGAAATTGAAGCGCGCATCACGATTCGTGAACGAATTTCCACTTCGGTGGAAGTCCCGTTGAGCGCGGAGTGCAAGCGCATCCTAAACATGGCCGCGGAAGAAGCGGAGCGGCTGGGCCACAAGCACGTGGGCACGGAGCACCTGCTGCTGGGAATCTTGCGCGAAGAGAAATGTTTCGGCGCGGAGATTCTAATGGAGCGCGGGCTGCGGCTTTCCGCGTTGCGGGAAGAGTTGTCGCGGACGACGGGGGAAAAGACCACGGCGTCGCGGCCGAAAGAAACATCGCTGCTGGCGGAGTTCAGCCGGGATTTGACGCAGGCGGCCACGGAGGGATCCCTGGATCCACTCGTCGGGCGCGAGAGCGAAGTCGAGCGGGTGATTCAGATATTGTGCCGGCGGACAAAAAACAATCCGGTGCTGATTGGCGAGCCGGGCGTGGGCAAGACGGCGATTGTGGAAGGACTTGCGCAGCGGATTTCGGATGGCGATGTGCCGCCGTTCCTGGCCGACAAGCGCATTCTCTCGCTGGATCTTTCGCTGATCGTGGCGGGGACGAAGTATCGCGGACAATTTGAAGAGCGGCTGAAGACCATCATGAAGGAATTGATGGAGAGCCAGAACTCCATCGTCTTTATAGATGAGCTGCACACGCTGGTGGGAGCGGGTTCGGCGGAAGGTTCGCTGGATGCGGCAAATATCTTGAAGCCGGCATTGTCGCGCGGAGAGATTCAGTGCATTGGCGCGACCACGCCGGGGGAATACCGCAAGTCGGTGGAGAAGGACCGCTCGCTGGAGCGGCGCTTCCAGGCCGTGAAGGTTCCGGCGCCGAATGAAGAGGAAGCGATTCAGGTGATCAGCGGCGTGCGTGAGCGGTATGAGAAATTTCACGCGGTCAGCTACACGGATGAGGCGTTGCGCTACGCGGTCTATCTTTCGAACCGCTATATCCCGGACCGGTTTTTGCCGGACAAGGCGATTGACCTGATCGACGAGGCTGGGGCGCGCGTGAAGTTGCGGCAGGCTTCGGTGCCGGATGAGGTTGCCGAGGTCCAGAAGCGGGTGAAATTCATCACCCACCGGATGGAATCGGCGATTGCGGCGCATGAATTCGAAAAGGCGCGGTTTTACTCGGAAGAAGAGCGCAAAGAGAAAGAAAACCTGCGAGTGTTGCGGGAGCGCTACAAGCTGGACGATGCCTCGACGGGCATCGTAACCCGCGAAGATATAGAAGAAGTAGTTTCGCGCTGGACGGGCATTGCGGTCACTTCGATCAAAGAAGACGAGCAGCAGAAATTGCTGCGTATCGAACCGGAACTTCACAAGCGGGTCATCAGCCAGGATAAGGCCATCACCGCGCTGGCGCGGGCGATCCGCCGGAGCCGCGCGGGATTGAAATCACCGTCACGTCCGGTTGGCTGCTTCTTCTTTCTGGGGCCCACGGGCGTGGGCAAGACGGAAGTGGCGCGGCGGTTGGCGGAATTTTTGTTCGGCTCGGAAAAGTCGCTGGTACGGTTCGACATGTCCGAGTTCATGGAAAAGCATTCGGTTTCGAAACTGATTGGCGCGCCTCCAGGATATGTGGGCTACGAAGAAGGCGGTCAACTGACCGAGCGCGTGCGCCGTACGCCCTATTCAGTTATCCTGCTGGACGAGATTGAAAAGGCGCATCCCGACCTCTTTAATATATTGTTGCAAGTGTTTGAGGACGGGCAGCTGACGGATGGACTCGGAAACACGGTTGATTTCCGGAACACCATCATCATCATGACTTCCAATATCGGCGCGCGGCATCTGCAGAAGCGCACTTCCATCGGATTCCAGGCGGGGATAGACGAAGCCAGCCTGCGGAGCATGGAAGACCTGGTGTTGGGAGAAGTGAAGCGGGCGTTCAATCCGGAGTTCCTGAACCGGTTGGACGAAGTAATCCTCTTCAATCCGTTGGGTGACGAAGATTTGCTGCGGATAATCGATTTGCTTGTCGGCCAGTTGAATGACACACTCATCCACCGGCAAGTACAGGTGGTGTTGTCACCCGAAGCAAGACAGTGGGTCCTCGAGAAAACGTGCGCGGATCGCAATTATGGTGCGCGGCCGCTGCGCAGGGCGCTACAGAAGTATGTAGAAGACCCGCTCTCCGAGGCGCTCATTCAGGGGGGGATTCAGAGGCCTGCAACATTGCAGATCTATGTTGCCGGGGAAGGTCTCGCGTTCCGGCCGGTAGGTGAGGCAACCCCAGTCGTCCACTAGCGAATCTGACGCAACACGTGTGAACGCGAAGCGGTTTAGCCTGCATGTAAGCCGTCGCGCGTAGTACGCGCAACCAGCCCACACCGGGCTTGGCGGGAGAAAAACATCTTGAGTTTGGGGGCGCGGCCTTGAGTTTCTCAACGGCCGCTCAACGGAAAGTCCGTGTGTTCTCCGGGAACAACTCGACGCGTTGTTGCCGCAAGGGTGTGTTCCGGCGGCTATTCATCAGCTTGGCGCTGCTGATGTGCGCCACACCGGGTTTGTTGCAGGCTGGAACTCCGCGGTTAGAGGAAAAAGACGGCGTAGCGCAAGAACATTACCTATTTCACGCTTCCCTGAACCTGAACTCCTTCGAAGAAATACTGGATGATTTCACGCCCGCGCAGCAACTAGGCGGAGCGGCGCAATCCACCGGCAATGCGGTGATTGCCAGCATCCGGTTTGAAGGGAACCGGCGCATCCGCAACGACACGTTGCAAGCGCGGATTTTCAGCCGCGTGGGGGATCCCTACAATGAAGAGACACTGCGCCGGGACTTCCAGGCGTTGTGGAATACGCAATTTTTTGAAGATGTGAAATTGCGCGTGGAAGATTCGGCCACCAAGCCCAACGGAAAAGACATCATTTTTGAAGTGCGAGAGCGCCCGGTGATCCGGCGTATCCGCTACGACGGAATCCATTCGATCTCCGAGTCGGACATTCTGGACCGTTACAAAGACAAAAAAGTGGGCTTGACGGTGGAAAGCCAGTTCGATCCCACGCGCATCAAGAAGGCCGAAGTCGTATTGAAGGACCTGCTGGCCGAGCACGGGCGGCAGTTTGCGAAAGTGACGCCGCAATACGAGCGCATCGCCTCGAGCAACGCGGTGATCCTGGTGTTCAAAGTTGAGGAAGGGCCAAAGGTGAAAGTCGGCGAGATTCACTTCACGGGCAACCACGCCTTCAGCAATCGAAAACTGATCCGGGCGATGCACAACGACCGGCCGTATTCGATTCCGCTGTACATCACGGAAATCAGCGTGATGTCCAAGACCTACGATCACGACAAACTGATTGAGGACATGGAAGTCGGGATCCGCGGGTTGTACCAGGACAACGGATATTTCAAGGTGGTGGTGAACGATCCGATCCTGGAGAACGTCGACACGGAAGGCTGGCGATGGGGCGTTCCGGTGGTGCTCGGGCGGACGTCCGGAAAAGCGGTGAACATCACGATCCCGATCGAAGAAGGCGACAAGTACACGATGGGGACGTTGAAAATTGCCAGTTCGGACCCGGACAAGGCGCTTTCGCTGAAGGCGGACGCGTTGAAATCGGCTTTTCCGTTGAAACAAGGGGATGTTTTTTCGAGGGCGAAAATCACGAAAGCCCTGGATGACTACACCAAGATTTACGGGCAATACGGGTTCATCGATTTTGTGCCCACGCCGGACACCGACATCGACTATCAGGCCAAGCGAATCGACGTGACCATGAAGTTCGACGAAGGCAAGCAGTATTACGTGCGGCGCATCGACTTCAGCGGCAACACCACCACCCGCGACAAAGTCATCCGGCGGCAGTTGCTGATTGACGAGGGGCAGCTCTTCAACAAGCGGGCCTGGGAGATGAGTATTCTGCGCATCAACCAGCTGGACTATTTCGACAAGCTGGACCCGGACAAGTCCGCGGAAATCAAGCGCAACACCAAGCAGGGAACGGTGGACCTGCTGCTCAAATTGAAGGAAAAGGGCAAGCAGTCGATCGGGTTGCAAGGCGGGGTCAGCGGACTGGCGGGCGGATTTATCGGGCTGACTTATCAAACCAACAACTTCCTGGGACTTGGGGAAACGCTGACGCTTTCGGCGCAGATCGGACAATACCAGCGCAACCTGATGTTTGGATTCACAGAGCCGTATCTGTTTGACAAGCCGATCAGCAGCGGTTTCACGATCTTTTCGACGCTATACAAGTTCGATCAGGCGCAGCAAGCGGCGGAACTCACGGGGCAAGCGGTCAGCATCAACCCGCAATACATCCAGGATTACAACCAGAACAGCACGGGATTCACGACCTTTGCGAACTATGGCTTGAAAAAGCACGTGTTTACGCACGTTGGCTTAACGTACGGGCTTACGCGGACGAATATTTCCACTTACAACCAGTCCTCGCAACTCCTGTTCACTCAATTGCAGTACGGGAGCATTGCAGGCCCCAGCGCGTTGAACGGAATCATCGCCAGCACCATAACCGGAACGATCAGCTACAACACCATCGACAACCCCATCAACGCGACGAAGGGAAAGAGTTACTTTTACTCCTTGTCGTTTACCGGCGGGCCGCTGGGCGGCAACGTGAATACGATTACTAATACCGGCGAGCTCAAGTATTTTCGTCCCATAAATCACCATCGCAACGCGATTGGCGTAAGAATCCTGGGAGGATTCACGAACGGGTATGGCGGCAAGGAAGTGCCTCCGTACAGCCGGTTCTACCTGGGCGGCGAAAACGATCTGCGAGGGTTCGACATTCGCGCGGTTTCGCCAGTGATCTACATTCCCAACGCCATCAGCCAGACAATTTCAGTATCCGGGTATTCGTTCTCGGTGCCGACGCTGGTGAAGACCATCACGTTCCCGGGTGGCGATACGCAGGGGGTAGTCAACTTTGAGTACCGCATTCCGATTGCCGGACCGGTGGCGATGTCGCTCTTTAACGACATCGGGACGGTGGGCACCCTGATCAAGAATGGGTTGCGGCTGGATCCCACGGGCGTTGCAAACATCAACCAGATGTTTCCGCTGGCCAACCAACAGGCCCAATTGCCGATCGCTTCGGGGACCAACTTCAAGCTGCGGGATTCGGCGGGTATCGAATTCATCGTGAACTTGCCGATCGTCCAAGCGCCCTTCCGGATTTATTACGCGTACAACCCGCTCCGGCTGCATCAGACCTTATATGCCCCAAATGCGCAGATCAACGGACGAAGCCTGGCGCTACAATGCCAAGCGAGCGGGCAGACCAATCCTCTGTATCCATTCGATCCAAATAACTGGCAACAGAGCTGCAGTTCGGCGGTGGTGACCGCGGTTGGGCCAATATTCGCTCCGTCGGGGTTGAATTATTTCGAGCCTAAGACGACATTCCGGTTTACGGTGAGCCGCACATTCTAGGTGGCTACGGGCTGGGCATGCAAAGCGGAAACACTTTCAAGGGCCGAGAACAGGCAGGGATCGTGTTGATTATGGGCGGTGAAACAATGAGGGAGATGGTATCCATGAAGTGGCGTATGGCACAAAATTTGGTTTTGGCGGTATGCGCCGGTGTGGCGCTGCTGATTTCGGGTTGCGGGAGTGCGAACCTCAACGTGGTGACGGTGACCGTGACCCCGGCTGGGGGCACGGTTATAGCCGGGCAGATCGAGAACTTGACGGCGACGGTAAACGGGGCGACCGTCCTGACGGTGCAATGGACATGTACTTACGTGTACACGCCGCTGCCTACCACAGCCACCCCGAATCCGGTGCCGTCGAAAGCGGCCCCTTGCACCTCGGGATCAACGGTCAATGGGGGAACTATCGGAACCTGGGTGACCAGCGACACCAACGGATCCAACGTGCTGACGTATACGGCCCCAGAGCTTTCCAGCTTTCCGAATCCGGTGCCCACCATCACCTTCACGGCAACCGCCGATGCCGACCATAGCAAAACGGGAACCGCGCAGCTTACTTTGGATTCCGGAATCCGCGTTTCGATCACTCCGTCGACCGCTACCATTCCCGTGGGGATCACACCGCCTCAACAGGCGGTTTTTAGCGCTTCGTTTCTCAACACCAATCCGCAAAACGCCGCCTATTTGGTTACTCAGCCGAACAGCGGACAAACCACCAATCTCAACAACCAAACGGCTAATCCGCTGGCTGCTACCTGCTCGCCCACCTGCGGGACAATTAACAACAACGGGCAGTTTACGGCGCCTGCGACCTTGCCGACGGATACCACGCCTAAGGGAAGCACCTCGACTGCCGCGACGACGGTGTACGTGGTGGCCTGGAATACGGCGGACACCTCTCATTATGCAATTGCCGTGATAACGCTGGTGAATGCCTCAACGAATTCGGTGACCTTCGAGAGTCTCTATCCGCAGACGATCGCCGGCGGGGGTCTCCTGCAGGACGTTTTCCTGAGCGCAAGAAACTTGCTGAATACCACGCAAATCAACTTTGTCCCACCGACGGCGGCAGCTAGTCTGACGCCCTCTTCCGGCACCCCGATGAGCAGCACGCAGATATTTACGATTCCCATCTCGACGGAATATTGCACCGCAAGTAAGGCGGGCGTGACGCCGGTGGTGACTTGCGATGCATCCATCATGACACGCGTGAGGTTGCAAGCATCGCAACTGGCACAGGCCGAGGCGGATTCCAATCATCCCGCGTGGATCATGATGCCTAGCCTGCCTGGTTCCCCGCCAGTCAGCGCGCCGTGCGTGCTGGTTCCGGGTTCGGCTGGATCAACTACGGCAATTGCCTGCCCATTGCACATCGTGAACGTCAGCCCGGCGCTGGTAGCCGCGGTGCCGGATAGCTTTCCGCAGGTTTCCGGCGTAGGCACCATCTCCTTGGGCGTCATCGGGGGTTATTACGGCTCGACAGGGGGATTGGTAAATCTAACCTACAACGGCCAAGCGACGATCGTGGACACTGCCCAATCCGGACCTAGGGCGCTGTTCGGGTCGAGGGATAACGGGCAACTGCCGCCCCCCGGCCTATACGAAGTTTCCATCCATAGCAGCATTTCACAGGGAACTCCACCGATGTTCCCGACTGCGACCACCAATGCGGCGGTACAACCAGCATTTACCGTTGCACCAGTTCCGGCTTCCGTCCCGCTCAATCCGGCGGGGGCTTCGGGAACAAACTTGGCACCCAGTGCCATCGCGCTGAATTCGGTGAAAGGGTACGCGGTGATCACGGAGCAGGCCACCAGCACCCTGCAATTGATTGATCTGACTGGGGCGACACCGGTACAGGTTGGCGCTCCGTTTTCGTTGGTATCGGCAAATTCCCCTACGGCGTCTCAACCGACCGACTTCGCGATTGACAGCCAGTTGACCGTCGATGGTGGGGATATGGGAGTGGTCGTGAGCAGCGGGGACAGCACACTTTATTTGTACGCGATCACCCCGCAAGCGGCGCCGTACTTCACCTTCATTAAGGGTGTTTCCGTAGACCTGAGAACGTTGTTGGGTCAGCCGTCGGCGACGGGACTGCCCACACCGATCTCGTTTGGCGTAGATCCTGGAACCCATCTGGGAGTGGTGGCGTACGTTAACACAAATATAGGATTCATCGTGGACGTGAATCCCAACCTGGATAACTCAGACACGCATAAATGCTTCATCAGCGGGCAGACTCCGCCTTGCGTAATCGCGCCGGTTTCGATTAACACCGGACCAACGCCCAAAGTGGTTATGCAGCCCAACGTGCCTTTGGCGTATGTGACGCCGGGCGGCGGTTTTGGCTCGACGTCGGTCGTGGATCTGTTGCAGCAGGGAACCAACGTGCCGATCCTTCCTTTCTCATCAACCGGGACCAGCGGTGCGACGCGAACCGCGGGGATTACCCTCATTCATACGCAGTCGCCCCACGGAATTAATCCCATCCTCGGCGGCACGGTGATTATTTCGGGAGTGACCACCACTACGGCCAACTCCAATTTCAACGGCACGTACAACGTGATCCCTGGAAGTGTGTCGGACCCGTATACTTTCTCCTATCCCCAGACGGGGCAGCCGGATGACACGGAGACGAATACCTCCAGTACGCCGGGCTCGGTGCAATACGGCACGCCATACTACTCCTTCAGCACTACCACCAACGTATCCGGCGCGGCCATCAACCCCATCACGCGAACCTTTGCGTACGCGGATTTCATCCAAAGTTCGGCGCAGATCGGGTTCATCAGCACGCTGGATCAAAGCCTGACCTCCCTGACGCTAACGGCGGGCAGCTGCAACGGATGTATACCTTTGCCGCCGGGGGCTCCTGAAATTGGCTTTCGCTCCGTGGCATTCGATCCATACACAAATGTGTTGATGGCATTTAATCCGAGCGCGAATTCGGGGCCAGATTTCCCCGGGAACGCGATCTCGCTGATCAATCCGGGAGGGCCAGCGCCGAACGGAGGAACCAATTTTCCGTATCGGATCATCGCGGCTATTCCGACCGGCCAGGTGGGAACGGGTTCATACACGCCCACGGGACAAACGACGGCGGTGCAAGTGTACGGACCGATGACGTACGACCCCAGGTCAAAATTTGTACTGGTGGCCAACGCGGGGAGCAACTCGCTGACGTATATGAATCTGGATCCGACCAAGAGCTTCCAGCAGATTCACGTGCAGGAGGTGATGCTGAAAGACAATAACCCCCCGTACGGAGTTCCCGTTGCACAGCCGGCGTTGGGGTCGCTGACTGCGGCCACAACCTGCAGCCTGACGGACCCCAAGCAGTCGTGCATGCCGCAGGCCGTGCGTGTGGGCCAGACAGCGAGTTTGCGAATCCTCGGACAGGGTTTCACCTCCGGAGGAGGAAACCCGGTGGTGCGCCTGGATGGGCAGACCGCCATCACCCCGCCGGGACAGAGCACGGCCATACCGATCACCGCGACTCTGGTGAACGATAATGAAGTGGATGTGAACATTCCGGGCGCGGCACTATTTTCTCCGCACGACTACGCGCTGGATGTTCAAGCCAGCGCGGGCGGCTCGACGTCTAACGCCATGGATTTACATGTCGTGGGAATTTTGGATATGTCCAACGCGTGTAAGCCGACCGCGGCGTTTCCACAGGGCCCCGAGGGAGTGGCGGTCGACGGCACGCGGCACGTGGCACTGGTCAGCAACTATGCGTGCAACAGCGTGTCGGTGATCGCCATTGATCAGAACGGTTTTACGAGGTCAGACGGCAGCGTGGCCCCCTTCGGCACGATTCTGGGCACAGTGACGGTGGGCAATAATCCCCTCGGCATTGGAGTCATTCCACGGCTGGGCTACGCGGTGGTTGCGAACAGTGGGGATACGCCAACCGGCACGGCATCGATTATCGATTACCACCAGCCGGAGAATCCAGCAATCGTGAGCTGGAACGTGACGTCCGGAACGACCTCGACGCCCACAAACGCCGTAACTGTTGGCCTTTCGCCGCTGGGAGTGACGATCGACCAGGATCGAGCTCTGGCACTGGTGGCGAATAGTGGCTCGAATACGGTTTCTTCGATTGACCTGACCGTGTTGTTCCCCAGCGACTCGACAAATACTTCGACTAATTTGGGCCACGTGCAAGCGGGGCCGGCGGCAACAACCATCGCGTTGAGCGGCCCGCCGACAGCGATTGCCGTGGATCCGAACCGCGCGGTTGCGGTGGTGACCAATCTGCAGAACTCCGGTACGACCGCCGTGACCGGAGGTTTGGATGTCATCACGCTGGCCACCAGCCCGCCGATCAAGAGTTCGACCGCCTCGGTTTCTTCGTTGGCTGCGAGCCTTACGGGCATCGTCTACGATCCTGGAAACCCGGCTATTTCGTCATCCACGACCCTTACGCAAACCGGGGTTTTCTATGCCACGTCCACGCAAGCCAACGCCATCTATTCGTTTAACCCGGATACGGGTTCGACGCAGACGATTCGTGTGGGAATCAATCCCTATTCCCTGGGTTTCAATTATCAGACCGGAACGCTGTTGACCATCAATTCGACCTCGAATACGAGTTCGGTGGTGGATACACAGAATTTCAAGACCCGGCAGACCTTGGGAATCAGCAGCATGTCCCAGTTTGCGATCGACGTGGACAACATCACGAATCTGGCGGTGATTGCCGACCAGAACAACAACCGCGTCGTGTTCCTGAATCTGCCGAAATAAGGCCCCGGGAAACCGGTGGCAGAGAAGTTTTCGGGCGCGCGCGAGGCCGGGCTAGCGTTTGCAGGCACCTTCAACACTCAGCTATACTCTTCGCTTTGTGCGGAGATAGTTGAGCCTCGTAGGCGCTCGCCGTCTGTGAGGAGTTTGCAAGGATGGAAAGTACGGCAGAAAAATTGCCGGCTTTCTGTGCGGATTGAAAGAGTTCGACCGGCCATCGGTTAAGTATTCGAAGGCATGCAAGTCCCCATGGCGTCAGCCGCCAGGGACCACGCAAGGCCAAAGATGAATAAGGAGAAAACAGTGAATTCGAGAAACATCATTCGTGTGGCAGCGGCAGCCACTTTGTGTCTGCTGGGCACAGCCGCCGTTCGTGCGCAGGGCACCGCAGCGGGCGCCCCGAGCGGGAGCAAAATTGGCGTGCTGAACGTCCGTCAGGCGATCGTGACCACGGCGGAAGGCAAGCAGGCTTCTGCGGAACTGCAATCGCAGTTCGCGCCGCGACAGAACGAGATGGAAGCGCTGAACAAACAGATCAACGATATCCGGCAGCAGTTGGCGGCCAATCAGACCACGTGGAGCGACGAGCAGAAAGCCAAGGCCTCGGCGCAGGGGCAGAGGCTCGCGGCGCAACTGGACCGCAAGAACAACGAACTGCAGGAAGACGTGAATGCGGCGCAGAGCGACGTGGTGGACCGCATAGGACGGAAGATGATGGACGTGCTGGATCGCTACGCGCGCGAAAATGGTTTCGTGGCGGTATTCGATTCGTCGGCTCAGAATTCGCCGATCATCTACGCTTCGAACAATGTCGACGTTACCCAGGATATTATCCGGCTGTACGATCAGGCATATCCGATTAAGGGTGGGGGAACTCCGGCGGCTAAGCCGGCGGCCACCCCGAAGCCGGCGACGCCTCCGGCAGCGAAGCCCAAATAGTCGCTGATTCCAAGACGCGAGATGTGGAGGGCCGCCCTTGGGGCGGCCCTTTTCCGTGTGGGCCGATTTTGCATGGGACGCTCTCGTCAGGGCAGGTGCAGAAAGATGGAACAGCCAAGGTGGCTGGCCCGCCTGGGGCGGGACCCCGAAAGGTGCAAGCATGGCTTAGTCTTTTTATTGCTGTGGGTTAGGGAGATCGGGAGGGAAGAGCCGGAAATGGCAGCGGAAGCGGAACCGCTTGGGCGCCTAAGCCCTCAGGTACCTTGCATTTACCTTGCTCCGGGAATATACTCATTCTTCGCTCTGAATCGGGTCGCACCATGAAGTGGGCGCAAGCCCACTTTTTTGTTGCCGCCGGCGGTACTGAGCTTTTGACCGGCGTAGGCCGGGGAGTCTCCGCGTGAATTTGGAAAAAGTCCGCGAGGCCGCCGAGCGGGTTGCCCGCTCGGAAGGCCTGGAAGTCGTGGATGTCGAATGGAAAATTGGCAAGCAGCGATTTCTCAGGGTGTACATCGACCGATTGCCCCCTGCGAAGCCGGCGGAAGTGATTGCGGGTGAAGAGGCGCCGAGCCCTTATCCGAAAATCAGCCACGCCGATTGCCAGCGCGTGAGCCAGCAACTCAGCGTCATCCTGGATGTGGAGGAATTGATTCCGGGGCCGGGGTACACCCTGGAGATCAGTTCACCGGGAATGGACCGCGCGCTGACGAAGGCCGCGGATTTTAAGCGTTTCGCGGGCCGCCTGGCGAAGATCTCGACCAGCGAGCCGGTTGGCGAGGCCAAGTTTTTTGAAGGCCGGTTGAAGGGATTCACGGATGGAAACGTCCGGATGGAGCTGAAGGGAAAAGAAGCACGAATCGTGGAAATACCGCTCGCAGCGATTCGCAAGGCAAACCTGGTTGTGGAGTTTTAGGGAAGAGAAATGGCGAATCTGCTTTATCAACAAATCGAGATGCTGAGCCGGGAGAAGCACATTGAACCGGAGGTGGTGATCTCTGCCATCGAGGACGCCATGGTTGTGGCGGCCCGCAAGTTTTACAAGTCGGAAGAGGATCTGCGCGGGAAGTTCAGTGCGGACACCGGGCAAGTGGACGTGTTTGCGGTGCACACGGTCGTGGAAGAAGTGACCGACCCCAAGCGGGAAATCAGCCTGGCGGACGCGAAGAAAAAGAATCCAGCCGCGGAAGTCGGGATGGAAATTATCACCCCGAAGCCGACCGACGTGCTGGGGCGCATCGCCGCGCAAACGGCCAAGCAAGTGATCCTGCAGAAGGTGCGCGAGGCCGAGCGGGACACGATTTACAACGAATATCATACTCGCGCGGGCGAACTGGTCACCGTGATTGTGAAGCGCGCGGAAGGCCCCGACCTGATTGTGGACATGGGGCGAACCGAGGCGCGGTTGCCGAAGCGCGAGCAGTCCAAGTTGGAGACTTACAACATCGGCGAGCGCCTGCGGGTGGTGATCAAGGCCGTGGACCGCGCGGCGAAAGGCCCGCAGGTGATCGTGTCGCGGGCGGATGCCGCGCTGGTGCAGCGGTTGTTTGAAATGGAAGTGCCGGAGATTTACGACGGCACGGTGCAGATTCGCGCGGCAGCCCGGGAAGCGGGAGAGCGCACCAAGGTGGCGGTGGCCAGCCGCGACAAGGATGTGGATCCGGTGGGCGCCTGCGTGGGCATGAAGGGTATGCGCGTGCAGTCGATCATCCGGGAACTCCGCGGCGAGAAAATCGACATCATTCCCTACAACGAAGAAACGGTTGCGTTCGCGCAAAAAGCGTTGAGCCCCGCGAAAGTGACCCGTGTGCAAATCACCGATCCGGAAAATAAAAAGCTGGAAGTGATCGTAGAAGATTCCCAGCTCTCGCTGGCGATCGGGAAAAAGGGACAGAACGTGCGTCTGGCCAGCAAGCTGATCGGCTGGGACATCGACATCAAGAGCGAAGAAGAGAAGCGCCGCGAGATCGAAGAGCAGATGACCGCGCTGACGGCGCCAACCACTCCGCTGACCGTGCTGGCGGGCGTGGGGCCCAAGACGATTGAGAAGATCGAGGCCGCGGGCATCGCCAACCTGGAGAAGCTCGCGAGCATGACCCCGGAACAGTTGATGGAAATTCCGGGCATCGGCGAAAAGATGGTCGACAAAATCTATCAGGCGGTGAACCGCTTCTATGAAGGCGGGGAAGCCGCGGCCGCACCGGTGGAAACCACCGACGAGAACGACGAAGCGGCGCCTGCGGCGGAAGCAGCCGCTGAAACGAGCGGCGAATCGGGCAGCGAAACACCTGCCCCATCAGATCACGAAGCCGCGGGCGAAACGCAAACTTCAGCAGCACCGGAATCCGCTTCAGAGCTTCACTCTGAAGCAGTTGCACCCACGGAGAGCGAAACTCCGGCGGAGCAGCAGGAAGAGAAAAGTTCCTAAGAAGCATGAGCGACGTAAACCAAGTCCGCATCAATGAGCTCGCGCGTGAACTCGAGGTCAAGGCGAAGGCTATCATTGACCTTTTGCCAGGTTTTGGCGTAACCGAAAAGAAAACCCACTCCAGTTCGATCCCCGCCGATGTCGCCGAAAAGGTTAAGGATCATCTGAAGAGCGTGGCGGATGCCGAATCCGCCGCGGAATCCGAACGCACCGCGAAAGAAGCCGCCGCGAAAGCCGCGCAACGAAGGACAAATGCGCCTGCGCCCGTGCCGGCCGCTCCTGCTCCGATTGCACCACCCGCGCCGCCCGTGGTAGCCGCGAAGCCCGCGGCCACCGCGCCGGCTGCTGCTACGGTTGCAGCGCCTCCCGTGGCCCCGACCGTTGCGAAGCCCGCGCCGGCAGCGCCTCCGCCGGTGGCGGCGCCTGCTCCGGCTGCGCCTGTTGCGAAGCCGGTTGCTCCGGCTGTGACTCCATCGCCTGCGGCACCTGCGGCTGCGCGACCTGCTGCGCCAGCAGCACCTGCGACTTCTGCTGTGCCACGTCCCGCGCCACAACAACCTTTGCGTCCTTCGCACACTCCAGGCCAGCATCCCACGACCCGCCCCGCAGGAGCGCCGCCACCACAAGCGCGTCCGCAACAACCGGGCACACAGCAGCCTCAAGCAGCGCGCCCAGGTGCGGCCGCAAGCGCGCCACGCCCGCAGCAACCTTTGCGTCCGATGCCCACGGGGAATCGTGGGCCGGTGCCTGGGACTTCGCCGGGTGACCGCGACCGCAGACCGAGCGGCCCGCGTCCGGGTCAGCCGATGCGCCCGCAGCAATCCGGTGGTCAGGGCGGACGTCCGTTTACGCAACGTCCCGGAGGACCTGGTGGTCCAGGTGGGCCGGGCGGAGGTGGACGCACGTTTACTCAGCGTCCTGGTGCTGCGCCAACTGGTGCGCGTCCGGGAGCGCGTCCCCCGGGGCGCCCAGGAATGTTGCCGCCGCCGTTTCCGGACAAGATGCCCTCGAAGGCCGAGCCCGGCAAGCCGCTGTATGCGCGCAAGCCGCAGCAACGTCAGCGTCCAATGGCGGACAAACGGGAGATGGAAGGTGAACGGAAGCTGCACCCGACACGCCAGCGCCCCGGTGCAGGAGGCCGAGGAGTAGCCGCAGCGGCGATTGCGCCGCCGGAGCCTCGCGCGCCGCGCGACATCACGCTGACCGAAGGAATTACGATCCGTGAGTTAGCGGAAAAGCTGGATGTGCGCGCCAAGGATCTTTTGAAGACGCTGCTGGATCGCGGCGTGTTCGCGAGCATCAACCAGGCCCTGGACGTGCAAACCGCGACGGACCTGGCGCAATCATTCAACGGTGTAGTGAGCGTGGTTTCCCTCGAAGAAGAAATGGTCCTCGAGGTGGCCAAGGAAGAGACTAAGGAAAATCTGAAGCCGCGGCCCCCGGTGGTCACTGTGATGGGGCACGTGGACCACGGAAAGACCAGCCTGCTCGACGCCATCCGCCAGGCGGATGTGGCGGGAGGAGAAGCCGGAGGCATCACACAGCATATCGGCGCCTACAAAGTGCAGGTGGGCGAGAAGAGCGTGGTGTTTGTGGATACGCCGGGCCATGAAGCATTCACGCGGATGCGCGCGCGCGGCGCAAAGGTTACCGATATTGTCGTGCTGGTGGTTGCCGCCGACGACGGCGTGATGCCGCAGACACGCGAAGCGATTGACCACGCGAAAGCGGCGAATGTGCCGATCATCGTGGCCATCAATAAGATCGACAAACCGGAAGCTCAACCGGAGCGCGTGAAACGCCAGTTGTCGGATCTGGGACTGATGCCCGCGGAATGGGGCGGCGAAACGGAATTCGTGGAAGTCTCCGCGAAGCAGAAGAAGAATCTCGACAAGTTGCTGGAAATTATTCTGCTGGTGGCGGATTTGCGCGAATTGAAGGCCAATCCGGATGCGCCGGCAAGCGGAACGGTGCTGGAATCGCGTGTGGACAAGGGCCGTGGCCCGGTGGCCACCGTGCTGGTGCAGAATGGCACGCTCAACAACAGCGACTTTTTCATTGTCGGCTCGGTTTTCGGTAAAGTGCGCGCCATGTTCGACGATCGTGGGCGCCCCGTGAAAACCGCCCCGCCTTCCACGCCCGTGGAAGTCCTCGGATTGCAGGGCGTTCCGGAGGCTGGGGACCACTTCCAGGTCACCGAAGAAGCGAAAGCCCGGCACGTGGTGGAATTCCGGCAGTCCAAGCAGCGAGACGCGGCCATGCGCGCCAGCGCGGGCAGCCGCATCACCCTGGACCAGTTGCACGAGCAGTTGAAGGCCGGAGAAGTGAAAGAACTTCCGATTGTGATCAAGGCCGACGTGCAAGGTTCCGCGGAAGTGCTCGAAGAAATGCTGCCGAAGCTTTCGACGGACCAGGTGAAGCTGAAGATCATCAACGCGGGCGTCGGAACCGTCACCGAAAACGACATCCTTTTCGCTTCGGCCTCGGGAGCCATCATCATCGCATTTGGCGTTCGCCCCGACCGCAAGGCCCAGGATCTGGCGCAGCAGGAAAAGGTCGACATTCGCGTCCACAACATCATTTACGAAGTTTCCGACGAAATTAAGAAAGCCATGGAAGGGTTGCTGGAGCCCGTGTTCCAGGAAACCTACGTGGGCCGCGCGGAAGTGCGCAACACGTTCCGGATCAAGGGCTCGGGCACGGTGGCCGGCTGCTACGTTCAGGACGGCGTAATCAAGCGCGACTCGCAGATTCGCGTGGTGCGCGACGGCGTGGTCATCTACACTTCGAAGCTCAGTTCGCTGAAGCGCTTCAAGGACGATGCCAGCGAAGTGCGCACCGGATTTGAGTGTGGCCTGGGTATTGCGAACTTCAACGACGTCAAGGTCGGCGATATTCTGGAATGCTTCCAGGTGACCAAGCTGTCCGCCGCCGAGGCCGCCGCCCAAGGAACTGCCGCCGCACGCAAATAGGAGCGATCTCCAGGCTCAGGCCCCCCGGGCCTGAGGGTGGCCTGTCATGCCCGTCGGATTACTCACATTGGAGTTGCATATCGCGGAGGCGCAATCGCTGAAGGATAAGCGGCAAGTGCTGCGCAGCCTCAAGGATCGTTTGCGAGCGAACTTTAATGTGGCGGTGGCGGAGCTGGATTTCGAGGACACCTGGCAGCGATCGGTTGTGGGCGTGGTGACCTTGTCGAATGAGGAGCGCCACGTGGAAGAGGCGCTCCAGAAGGTTTTGGCGGAGGCCGACCGCATCCTGGGTCCGATGGTGGTGAGTCACGCGGTGGATATTCTTTGATGATTGGCAACCGATAACAGATAACAGGAAGCAGGAATCGAAATACCAGAACGGAACGCGCATGAGCCCTGATTATCATCGTCATCTACGCGTCGGCGAAGAAATCGCCCATGAACTAAACGCCATGCTGGTGGGCGAGCTGAAGGATCCCCGGCTGGAAGGAAATGTCTGCGTCAGCGAAGTTCGAGTGCAACCGGACATGAAGCACGCCCGGGTGTACGTGAGCGTGCGGACGGATATCGCCAAGGAGCAGACCGACGCGATCAAAGCGCTGGAACACGCCGCCGGATACATCAAACATGAACTGGTGGAACGGCTGCAGTTGCGGCGGGTGCCGGACCTGCACTTCACGCTGGATCTTTCGCAGGAGCACGTCGAGCGCATCGAGCAGCTTCTGAAGCAGATGAAGTCGGAAAAGGCCGACAAGCCCGGACCCGATCTTTGATTTTTGGAACGCGGCTGCACCACTGCATATTTTCAGCCGCATTTTTCTTCCAGGCGGGTTTGCGCGCAATCATCAGAACACCATGAATGAAATCCCTAGCGTGCTTTCCTGAGCCGAGTCGCTGAATACTAGCCATGCCGCGCCAACCACAACCCGCCCCGTTTGACGGCGCCCTAGTGATCAACAAGCCGCTAGGCAAGACTTCGCATGACGTTGTGGACGCGGTGCGGCATCTCGCGGGATTCCGGCAGATCGGGCATCTGGGCACGCTGGATCCCCTCGCGACCGGCGTGCTGGTTTTGCTGTTGGGCAAGGCGACGCGCTTTGTGCGCTTCTATACCGGGCGGCGCAAGTGCTACACCGCGGGATTTCGCTTCGGTTATGCGACGAATACCTTTGATTCCGAGGGGCAGCCAACGGGGCCGGACGCGGCGCCGGCGCTGGATCGCGAAGTAATCGAACGCCTGGCGCGGGAATCGCTGGGACGCTTCGAACAGATGCCGCCGATTTTTTCCGCGAAGAAGATTCACGGGCGTCCGGCTTATGAACTCGCGCGCAAGAATCAGGCGGTCGAGCTGAAAGCCGTGCCGGTGGAGGTCTACGAGTACCGCATGACCGGGATTGCGGGATCGACCGCCCGGTTTTCCATCGAGTGCTCTTCGGGAACGTACATTCGATCGCTGGCCCACGATATGGGACAGAAGCTGGGGTGCGGCGCGCATCTCGCGGAAATCAGCCGCACCGCGGTGGGAGAATTTTCCCTGGAGCAGGCCATCACGTTGGAGGAGCTGGCGCAAGCGACACAGGCAGGGAAGTTCGCGTCGTGCATGATTCCGCTGGAAAGTCTGCTGACCAACTTTCCGCGCACCAACGTGCTGCCAGTGCTGGAAAAAAAGATTCGCCACGGCGCGAAGTTCAATGTGATGCCGTCACAGTTGCAGGTCGAGCACCTGGAACTCCCGCCGGGAGCCACCACGCAACTCGATACCGAAGAAATTCAGCCGCCGCGCCTGCGTGTCTTCAACCAGCAGAACAAACTCATCGCGATTGCCGAAGCCCTGGTGCCCCGCACCTACCAACCGATCGTAGTATTCGACCCGCTACCCTGAATCGGTCTCCTGGCAAAAGCTCATCCAAAGTTTTGTGGCTCACCCCCTTGAGCAATGAGGGTTTCCACAACACCGGCAAAATCGCGTCATGCCGACAAATCTCCCGAGCCTCAAATGCCCGGGTTACAGGTCGGAGGACCATAAGCTGATCCTAGGCGGCTAATCAGGAGGCCGCTGCAGCGGCACCTCGGGCTGATCCGGCGACGGCTGTTGTGCAGGAGGCGGGCCAGGTTGCTGCCCTGGCTGGGGCCCAGGTTCCGTAGCCGGAGGCGTTGCAGGCGGCCCCGTCGGAGTTTCGGGCGCGGGTTGCGTGGGTGTAGGCGCAGGTTCCGGCGGGGGCTCGCGTCCCGGCCCGCGTTGAATATTGCCGCCGGCCGAAGCTCGTCCAGTCGACTCTCCTGTGCCGGCATAGATGGTTTTGGATTCGTGGAACGGCGAACGAACCCGGCGAGGAGTCAACAGGAAGATTAGTTCATCGTCGTCGAAAGTGTTGTTGCGGCTGCCGAAAGCATAGCCCACGCCGGGGAGTGTGGCCAGTCCCGGGAGGCCGGAAATGGTTTTGGTTTCGTCCTGGTTGAGCAGGCCGACGATCAGGGAGGTTTCATTTTCCTTCAGCCGCACAGTTTGCGTAACGCTGCGATTGGAAATAATCGGAATGCCGTTGACGTTATTCCCCGAAAGGGCCTTGATTTCAAATTCAAGTTGCAGGGTGACGTCCTTGGTATCGTGCAGCTGCGGGGTGGCTTTGATTTTCAAGCCAATGTCCTCGTATTCGGAGCCGGGATACGGCTGCTGGTTCAGCGCCGGATTCGAAATGAGGCTAACCGGACTCACGACGAGGGTAACCAGGCCGGGGGCATTGGCGATATTGTTGGTGACCACGATGTCGGGAAATGTGCTGTTGGTAAAATCGGCGGCGACGATGGCGGCCGGGCTGGCGCCGGCACTGGGCTCCAGAGCGTTGGTGAACAAGCCGGCGCCGAGATCCGCAAAAACGGTGACGGTGCCCGCGCCCGTATTGGTGACCGCAATCCCGCCATTGGATTGCTGGGTGAAGTCGGCAAAAACCACGTCGGTGGGGGTGATGTCGGTGGCCAGGGGAGATTGCGACGATGTCAGGAAGGTGCCGTTGCCATTTCCAAGGTACACGGTCAGCGAATTATCCGCCTGATTCACGATGGCGAGGGCCGGGCCGGTGCTGCCGCTGAGGCTGCCGGACGCAATGGCCACCGGGACATTGCCGACGCCCAACGGGGAGTTTTGGAACTCCGTAAAAGTGCCATTGCCGTTGCCCTGGAGCACGGTGACGTTTTTGGTGGTCTGGTTGAGGATTGCCAGATCCGGGTAACCGTCACCGTTGAAATCGGCCGTGGTCATGGCGACGGGCCCGCTGGCCGTGGCCGGCAGGGCAAAGGGGGAACCCGCGACTTGTGTGAAGGTGCCGTCGCCATTCCCGTTGAAAACCGAATAGGTGTTGTCTAGGAAATTGGTGACCACGAAACCCAAATTGGAGTCCGAGTTTTTTGAGTTAAAAGTGCCGACGACGACGGCGCTGGGTTGATTTCCGACGGGTATGAATTTGGCCGGGCCCTTGAAGGTGCCGTCGCCTTCGCCGAGAAGAACGATGACCGTATTTCCAACGGGGTCGGTTATCAGCAGGTCCGCAAAATTGTCATTGTTTGTCGCCGTGGAACTTGCATTGAGGCTGCCCGTGGTCAGGCTGGGAGCGCGCGTGGAACTGGTCCATTTCGTCCCCAGGGAAAAGGGTGAGAGCAAACCGATGCCGCTGAGAGGCTGCGCGAACTGGGGAATTGCCCCGACTCCCTGATTCAAAAGAATCGTCACTGTGTTGTCGGCCTGATTGACGACAGCAAGGTCTTGGATCCCGGCGCTGCGAAAATCCGCGGTGACCATGGCCACGGGATTTGTTCCAACCGTGAATTGCTGGGTGGGAATGGTGACGCCGGTCCCGCCGGGGTTGGCGGTAAAGCCGGTTGAGCCCAGGCTTCCCGAAAGGAGGGAGAGGGTAATGGGATACCGATCGCCAACAAAGAAGGTGGCGGGCTTGCCGTCTTCCGCGCGCAACAGCACTTGACGCCCGCTGTGCACCAGGGATAGTCCCTCGGAGAATTGTGCCGACAGGGTAGGGAGGGCCAGTAGAAAAGTGCTTTTGCCTCCACCGATCGCAGCCACTGCCGGGATGGAAGAGGCCAGGCTGGCTAAACCGCCCGCCGCGGCTGCACCCGCCGGGCCGCCAAAGACTTGAGCGAGGAGCGTCAACAGCGACGACAAGTCAGGCGCCGAACGCAGCGAATTGGCCAGGCTTGGCGGGACCGGATAGAGGGTCGAGCTCGCAGGCCAGGTGATTCCAAGGTTTCTGGCGTTCGAGCGATCCACTTCCAGAAGATCAATCTCCAGCAGCACTTCGCCTGGCGCGTGTTCCAGATTGCGCACGATTTCGTCAGCGAGATGTACGCGTTGAACGGTGCCGCGAACGGTGACCGAGTGCCCGGGTATGGATTGATTGATGTGCGTAATTCCTGTGAGTTCGCGAATGGCATGGACGACGTCACTGAGTTCCTGGGAGGTTACTGAGGAGGGCAAGGGAATGGTCTGTTCAATTTCAAGATCGAAGGCGCGGCGTTTCTCGGCGGTATCCGCGGCGACAAAGAAGAGATTGGAATCCACCGGGCGCCAGAACGTGGCGGTTTCCAGGCCCAGAACCTTCATCGCGGTGTAAAAATCCACATTCTGGAGCCGCAAACGCGTGGAGCGGGCGGGCAAATCGGGATCGAAGGCCGCTTTCAGGCCAAAGGCCTGGGCGACCTGTTCATAAGCCGACTTCGAGTCGCTCTGCAGATTGAAGCTCTTCGTGACTTTCGCCGGCACAAGCTGGGGCAATCCCTTCGCGGGTTCCTCGTTCCGTCTTTCTTCTACGTCCGCCTTCATGGTTCCCATCTGCTGCAGCCTCTCGAGCACCGCCGGGTTGCCGGGATCGATTTCCAGGGCGGCGGCGAGCTGCAGCGTGGCACCGTCGAGATTGCCATTCAACGCCAGACGCTCGGCGTCGTCCACGCGCTCGCGCAACAGCTTGGAGCGAAGTGCGGCCGCTTTGCTGACGATGGTTACGTCAAAGGGCGCGTAGCGGGCGGCGTCTTCGTAATCGCTGAGGGCGGCGAGGAAATCTCCCGCTGCTTCCTCGGTAGCGGCACGTCCCGCCAACTTATTTGCCCGCTTGGTATCCGGCTTCACCAGGCTGCGCTGCGCATCCCGCATTGGTTGGGGCGACCGCGGGACCCGCGGATCTTGAAGGTCCTGTGCAGGAAGAGGCGGGCACAGGAGTGCCCAGGACAGCAGCAGGGCAACGATGGGGTTAATCAGCGGTTTGCTCATGCTATCTAATAGACGCAAACGACCATTCTACAAGGTAGTGAGCAAGGACGTATGTACTTGACGGAGGAGAGGAGGAGGCGGTAGACTGGAATCGTAGTTGCAAATCATTTACAACTGGAGTCTTCTTGCTTTCTGCCTTTCTCATCGCCCTTCGTGAGGGTGTCGAGGCTTCCCTGATCGTGGGAATCATTCTTGTGTACCTTTCGCGAACCCAGCGGGCGCACTTGGCTCGATACGTGTGGGGCGGGGTCGCCGCTGCGGTGGCGCTCAGCTTGGCTGTAGCTGTCGCGCTGGACCGGTTTAATATCAGCGAAGACGGATTTGAAGGCCTGCTGCTGCTGGTGGCGGCGTGCTTTGTCGTCACCATGATTTTGTGGATGAACCGGATTGCGCGACACCTGAAAAAGGAAATTGAAGACAAAGTGGAAACCTACGCAGGGCGTACAGGTGCGGCGGCGGGCTGGGGCCTCGGGCTGTTTGTGTTTTTGATGGTGGTGCGAGAAGGTGTGGAGCTTGCGCTGATCCTGCGCGCGGTGGAACTCTCGACCGCAGGCCTGCAGACGTGGATTGGAACGATTGCAGGAGTCGGCGCAGCCGTCGCCGTCGGACTGTTCTTTTTTAAGGGCACGCTCAAGGTGCCGCTGCATCGCTTTTTTGCGGTGACCAGCGCGATCCTGATCCTGGTGGCGATTCAATTGGGAGTAACCGGCTTGCACGAATTGAGCGAGGCGCGCTGGCTGCCTTCCAGCAAGACGGAGATGGCGTTGCTGGGTCCGATTGTGCGCAATGAACTGTTCTTTTTCATATTTGTTTTTGGGGCGGCGGCGTTGATGATTTTTCGGGAATGGCAGGCGGTTTCGCACGGCAAGGCGAGCACCGCGGCCACCAATGACGCGGAGCGCCGCTTGTTGGAATCGCAAAATCGCCGCCAGCGCCGCTGGATGGTCGCCGCGGCGGTCATGAGCCTTTCGGTCATACTCGCGCTTACCGCCGATTTTATTTACGCCAAAGTGAATTCCACGCCGCCGCAGGCGAGACCGGTGGAAGCGGTAAATAACATAGTAAAAATACCGGTCGCCGAAGTACAGGACGGCGACCTGCACCTGTTTACCTTGAAGGTCAACCAGCAGAGCATTCGCTTCATGGTCATCAAAAAGCCCAATGGTTACGGCACGGCTCTGGATGCCTGCCTGATCTGCGGCGCCGAGGGCTACCGGCAGGAGGGGCAAAACGTGATCTGCCGCCACTGCGCTTCGGCGATCTACATTCCTTCGATCGGGCAAAAGGGTGGATGCAATCCCATCGGGTTTACGTCACAAGTGAATGGCACTGACTTGGTGATTGATGTTTCGTCGGTGACCAAAGCTGCGGAAGAGATTCCGCGATAGGAGATTTGGCGCGCTCACCAATCCGGAACAATGTTCCTTCGACTCGTTGCCGACTCGTTTACGCGCCGGCCCAAACGCAAAATGCTGACCCTGGCCGCCCTGGCTTTGGGGATGGCTGTGGCTACCGCAGCGCTGAGCGTGTCGCTGGATGTGGGCGACCGGCTGGCGCAGGAGTTTCGCAGCCTGGGCGCGAATTTGATCGTCACCCCGCAAGCAGACTCGCTGCCGCTGGAAATTGGCGGCGTGGATTACCGTCCGGCGAATGCGGGCGCCTACCTTCCTGAAGCCGACCTCGGAAAGCTGAAGACAATTTTCTGGCGA
This sequence comes from uncultured Acidobacteriota bacterium, assembly GCA_963781995.1. GTDB lineage: Bacteria > Acidobacteriota > Terriglobia > Acidiferrales > UBA7541 > Acidiferrum. The sequence goes on from CAWAHR010000001.1 coordinate 1,110,297, forward strand.
TTCAACATCATGGCCTTTGCGCCGATTCTGGATACCCCAATTTTCGTCAGTGAGAAGTTTGCAAAGACGGAGGAACCTCCGCAAAAAGTGCAGCTTGTCGGAACTTGGGTGAATCATGAAGTCAAGATTCCTGATGGCTCTACGTACGTGACAGGAATCGAAAAAACGAATCCATGGTGGCAGTTGAAGGAAGGCCGCTGGTTCGTGGACAGCCAACCCGAAAAAGAAGCAGAGGTGGTGGTCGGAGAGAAGTTTGCGAATAGCGCGGAGATTGCGCTTGGGTCGGAACTTCTGCTATCCACGAGCGTTCTCTCTTCAGTGCTCTTCCCCGTAAAGGTGGTGGGGATTCTGGCAACTGGCGGACCCGAGGATGAGGGAATTGTTGCGTCCCTAAAGCTTGCCCAGCAAACGTCAAATCGGCCCGGCGAATACCGCAGATTGTATGTGAGCGCTTTGACGAAGCCCGAAGATGCGTTTGCGCGCAAGGACCCAAAGAGCATGACGCCGGTGGAGTTCGACCGCTGGTACTGCACGCCATATATTTCGGCGATCGCCCTGCAAATCAGCCAAGAATTGAAAGGGACGGACGTGCGAGTGATTCGGCGCGTGGCAGAAGGCGAAGGCACGATTCTTACGCGTGTGCGCACGCTGCTCTGGTTGGTGACGTTCGCCGCGCTGCTGGCCGCGGCGCTGGCGGTTGGCGCATCGGCGGCGGCTTCGGTGATCGAACGGCGCACGGAGATTGGATTGATGAAAGCGCTGGGAGCGGGTTCCGGGCTGGTCGGCGTGCTGCTGGCAGCGGAGCAGTTGCTGGTGGCGTTCGTCGGTGGCGGGATTGGTTATGCCGTCGGGATCGTTCTGGCGCGCTTGCTGGGCGAAAGAATATTTGGATTTACTCCGGAGCCGAAACTCTTTCTTCTGTTCATTGTGCTGATGCTGGCGTCACTCATTACGCTGCTCGGGAGCGCTTATCCCCTGCGCCGGGCTTCGCAGTATGATCCCGCGCCGATCCTGCGAGGCGAATGATGGGTGATTCCCCAATGTTCTGGCGCATCGTCCGCAGGCTGATCACCGCGAATTATGGGCGGCTGTTCGTGATTCTGCTGGCGCTGGGAGCGGGCGCGGCAATTACTTCGTCTTTGCTGAATCTGCAGATTGACGCCAAGCGGCGACTCACGACGGAATTTCGAGCACTGGGAGCGAATGTGATCGTGGCGCCGCGCGATACCAATCCGAATTCCGGTGGTGGCACGCTGGACCAGGCTTTGTTGCGGCAATTGCCGGCCGAAAACGCCGGTAAGCCCGTGCCTACCGTCGCATTTCTTTACGTGATTGGTGAAGTCGCCAAGGCCGGTGAGATTCATCACGATCCGGCGGTAATCGCCGGCACTGAGGGACAAGGCTTGACGCAAGTGCGGCCCGGGCGGCGCACGGAATATTCCGCAGACCTGGAAAAAGGCGCTCAGGCCTGCGAGATCGGCGCCAAGGCGGCGGCACAATGCAAAGTCCACCTGGGGGATTCCCTGCACCTGCGCAATCAAGGCCGGGAAGCGACGTGCAAAGTATTCGCGGTGGTGGCCACGGGCGGCGCGGAAGACACGCAGATTTTCACTACGCTGGCGACGGCGCAGACGCTCGCGGATTTGCCCGGGCGCATCAGCCTGGTGCAACTCAGCGTCACCGGAACCCCGGATTCGATCGAACGCTTCATCGCCGCACTCGCGCTACGCACACCAGGAGCGGATGTGCATGGCATCAAACAACTCGCCGAAGCGGAAAGAAAACTTTACAACCGCATCAGCGGTCTGCTTTCCGCCACGGTGATTCTGGTGCTCTTGCTCACTTCGCTCTGCGTGATGGCGGGTATGAGCAACGTGGCCATCGAGCGCAAGAACGACGTCGGCTTGATGAAAGCGATCGGAGGCTCGGTGCGGCGCGTGGTGCGATTGTTCCTGGCGGAAGCGATCCTGATGGGAATTGCGGGCGGCGTGATCGGTTCGGCGATCGGCATCGTTGGCTCCATTTGGCTGGGGAAAGCGGTGTTTGGCGTGGCTGCACAGCCTCGGTGGATTGTGTATCCTGTTTCCGTGGGCATTACGGTAATTGTTTCGGTTGCCAGCGCATTCCCGCTGCGCCGGCTAGCTAGCGTGAGACCTGCAAGCGTGTTCCGAGGTGAAGCGTGACCCCGCAAGTGCGCATCGAATCGCTGGTGAAGGAATACGGCACCCTGCGGGCGTTGAATGGTATTTCCTTCCACATCCAGGCCGGCGAATGGGTGGCGCTGATGGGGCCGTCCGGCTCCGGCAAAACCACGCTCATCAACATTCTGGGAGGACTCGACACGCTGACCTCCGGCCACGTGATCGTGGATGGTGTGGACCTCGCCAAACTTTCTGAAAATGATCTGGTGCGATACCGCGCGGAGAAGATTGGCTTCGTTTTTCAGCAATTTCATCTGGTGCCGTATCTGAATGCGCTGGAAAACGTGATGCTGGCGCAGTATTTCCACAGCGTCACGGATGAAGGGCAAGCCTCGGAAGCTCTGAAACGCGTCGGGCTGGGCCATCGCTTGACACATCTTCCTTCGCAACTCTCCGGTGGAGAACAGCAGCGCGTGGCAATCGCACGAGCACTGATCAATCAGCCCAAACTGATCCTGGCCGATGAGCCCACGGGCAACCTCGACGAAGCCAACGAAGAGATCGTGATCGGATTGTTCCGGGAACTCCACAGCGCGGGGCATACGATTCTGATGGTGACCCACGACCCGGATATCGCCCAGCAAGCCGACCGGCGAATCGAATTGGTGCACGGCCACCTGGCGGTGGACCAGCGCATCTCGATGGACGATGGAATCCACTTCGACCACCTATTGGAGCAGATCTGGGTTTGCGAGGAAGAAGGCCGGCCCTCGGACCTCCAGCATATCCGCACACCCGGCGGGGTGGATCCCGTGCGCACGTTGGCGCGGATGGAGGATTTGCGGCTGGTGAAAGTGCTGGAGGAACACCTGATTCAACTTACTGACCGCGGCAAGAGCCGCGCCCGCGACGTGGTGCGGCGGCACCGGCTGGCGGAACGCCTATTCAAGGACACCTTCCGGATTGACGACCACGAAGCGCACAGCCAGGCCTGCAAGTTTGAGCACATCATCAGCCCGGAGTTGGATGAGCGCATCTGCTCATTTCTCGGCCATCCGACTACCTGTCCGCACGGCAATCCGATTCCGCCGGGCGACTGCTGCAATCACAAGAAGGGATCCAGCTAGACTTGCAATTCCCGGAAGCGATTCGGGTTTTCGGAAACGGCTTTGCGATTGCAAATTCAGGATTTCAGACATAATTGGAAACTATTTTACCCATGCCCACACCCATCGATCAGCGCAAAAAACCAACCGCGGTGAAAATTCACGTAAAAACCGGAGCGGGCGTGGACATCACCTGGGCCGATGGGCATTCCAGCCACTTTGACTTTGGGTATTTGCGCGAACGGTGCCCCTGCGCGACCTGCAATGACGAGCGGGCGAAGAAAGACTCGGCGCCGCCGATAAACCTGCTGTCGTCGCCGCTGCTGCCGCTGTACAAGCCGAAACCCCGCGCGGAAGCGGCCACCCAGGTGGGAAACTACGCCATTCAGATCAATTTCAGCGACGGCCACTTCACGGGAATTTTCAGTTACGACTATCTGCGCACGCAATGCCCCTGCGAAGAGTGCGGCTGCGCGTTTCGCGAAACCCCCGCAAAATCGCAGGAAAAAATCGTTTAGTCTCGCGGCGCTGGCTGGACTTGTCTTCGGAAAAGTGCGAGCATTAGAATCTGCAGGTCGAAAAATACCCGTAAATGAGCAGCACTCCCCAAAGCCCGGCTGCCCAGGGCAGCCAGAGGAGCGGTATTCCGCGCGTCTTAGTCGCGACGACAGCGCTACTTAGCTTCATCTCCTTCTGGCGGGCGGCGGCCATTGTCCTTAATGACCTTGCCTCTTCGGCTTATTACGCCGGCGGCGAGGCCGAGGGCTACATTGGCAAGGCCGCACCGTGGTTCATCCTGGGCATCATGTTGTTTTCCTACTCGGTCCGCGCAATCTACGTGGAAAGCTGCAGCATGTTTGTACGCGGCGGCGTGTATCGGGTGGTCAAGGAAGCGTTGGGCGGGACGTTGGCCAAATTCAGCGTTTCCGCGCTCATGTTCGACTATATCCTTACCGGCCCGATCAGCGGCGTTTCCGCCGGTCAGTACATTGTCGGGCTGTTCAACGAGACCTCCGATTACATCCATTGGGGCTTTCACATCGCTCCGAATTTTGGCGCGGCGTTTTTCGCTATCCTCTGCACGCTCTATTTCTGGTGGTACAACATCAAGGGCGTCCACGAGTCCAGTCAAAAAGCCATGCGCATCATGCAGATCACGACCGTCATGGTCGTGATGCTGATTAGCTGGTGTCTATACACGGTTTGGATAAGGCATCCGGCCCTCCCGCCATTCCCGACACCCCATAATTTGAAGCTCGAGCCCAATGCCATGGGCTGGCTGTATGGCGTGAAGTTCGCCCATTTTGCCGCCCTCATTGCCATCTTTGTGGGCTTGGGGCATTCGGTGCTGGCCATGAGCGGCGAAGAGTCGCTGGCGCAGGTCTACCGCGAAATCGAGCATCCGAAACTTCCCAATCTCAAGAAGACCGGGCTGGTGATTTTTGTCTACAGCCTGGTGTTCACCTCGCTGGTTTCGTTTTTTGCGGTGATGCTGATCCCCGACGCGCAGCGCCAGAACTACCTGGAAAATCTGATTGGCGGGCTGGCGATGAACCTCGAGGGACCGTTTCCCCTCCGTCTGATATTTCACGGCTTCGTGGTGGTGGTGGGCACGCTGATCCTGGCGGGGGCGGTTAACACGGCGATCGTTGGTTCGAACGGTGTGCTGAACCGCGTCTCTGAGGATGGCGTGCTCGCGGACTGGTTCCGGCAACCGCACCGGCGCTATGGCACGACCTACAGGATTATCTGGATCATCGCCGGGTTGCAGATTCTGACCATCATCATCAGCCGCGGCGACGTCACCTTCCTCGCAAACCTGTACGCCTTCGGCGTGATTTGGAGCTTTGCGATGAAAGGCCTGGCGGTGCTGGTGCTGCGGTATACGCATCCTGGCGACCGCGAATACCGCGTGCCCTTGAATTTCCGCGTTTTCGGCGTGGAAATTCCGGTTGGGCTGAGCTTGATCACACTGGTGCTGTTGGGTATTGCGGTGGTCAACTTGTTCACCAAAAAAGAAGCCACCATCGCGGGCGTGACGTTTTCTATTTTTCTTTTTCTCGTGTTTACCATTTCAGAAAAATTCACTCATCACGCGCGCGGTTCCGCGGCCCACGTCGAGGTGGACCAGTTCCATCTGGCCACCGAAGGCATTCTTACGCCCGAAGCGGTGGGTGCGCGGCCCGGGAATATTCTGGTGCCGGTCAGCAACATTCATGCGCTATATCACCTTGGAAATGTGCTGGACCGGGTGAAACCCGGTCGCCGTGACGTCGTGGTGCTGCACGTGCGCCTGCTGAGGCGGGCAGCTTCCGGCGAGTATGACCTGGAAGCCGAGCAGCTCTTTGGCAGCATCGAACAGCAACTTTTTTCGCAGGCTCTCTCAATCGCGGAGAAACGCGGGAAAACGATCCGGCTGGCGGTGGTGGCGGCGAATGAGATCTGGGATGCGATTCTAAGCGCAGCCACTTCTTTGCAATCGAGCACTATTGTCCTGGGTCATTCGCCCAAGGAGTCAACGGAAGAGCAGGCTCGGCACATCGGCGACGCCTGGGAAAAGCTGCCCGACCCGAAGCCGCAATTCAACCTGGAAATTCACCTGGCGAATGGCGACAAAACATACAAGGTGCTCGGGCCCCACGCGCCCAACTTGACCGGAAATGAAGTGAATCTGCTACACCGCTTGTGGCTGCGCTTCAGCGAGGCGGCCGCGCCATTGGAACTCCATCACCATGACGTGGTGCATTTTGCGCTGGAAGAAGTAATGAAGGAACTCGACGATGGCAAGGAAGAAGCCATCATGGCCCGCCTGAAGGCGCACCTGGAAGACAACGCGAAGAAGAAGCCTCCCCAAATTTAGCGGAGCAACATCGCGAATCGCGGCGCTCCCGCCCGTAAGCCAACCACTACGTGTCGTCCGGCCTGCTCCCGCTAGACGGCGCTGGTGCAGTGGCCGCACTTTTTTGCAGCGACGGGAATAGCCATGGCACATTGCGGGCAATCTTTGGTGGTTACCGGCGGCGGGGGCTTGGGCATCCAGCGATTTACGGTGCGCACCAGCAAAAAGATTGAGAATGCCACAATCAGGAAATTGATTATCGTGTTGATGAAATTGCCGTAATTGAGCGTGGCTGCACCGGCGTCCTTCGCAGCCTTCAGCGTTTCATAATGCGTACCACTCAGGTTGATAAACAGGTCGGAAAAGTTCACGGGGCCCAGCAGGCGGCCGAGCGGCGGCATCAAGACGTCTTCCACAAGAGAAGAGACGATTTTTCCGAACGCGGCGCCGATGATGACGCCGATAGCCAAGTCCAGCACATTGCCCCGCATGGCAAATTCTTTGAATTCTTTGAACACAGTGTTTCTCCTATTCGAAGGTGCGAACGGAAAACGGCCTTTCGCAGGCGGGTCTGCCTCCGGACGGATGGAAGCGTTGAACGTCCGGCATTATAGCCGAACCGCGGCTAACGATGCCGCAAAATGAGAAATGAGCCGAATAGGCCCCGCACGGCCAGGACCAAGCCGGCGACGGCGAGGAGTTTGAGGACCCAGTCGAATGGCGCACGGGAAATGGCCAGCATCAAGAGCCCAAGAAGGATGAGCGAGCCACCGCGATTCCATTTTTGCCATTTGGCCCAGAATTGCCCGGGTTTAGCCACCGCCAGCAAGCCCCACGCAAGCAGGGCCACGCTGAGCACCAGCCAGCTCACACCGTGGCGATCGAAATAAATCCGCTGATTGGCGGCCAACCACACCACCAGCGCGCCCAGAAGCAAAAAAACCACTTCGGTCAGGAGTTGCGTGAGGCGCGCGGGCGAGAGCATCCGAGCCTCGCGGGTCAGGCCACGCGTTCGATGCGGACTTTCATCGTAACCGGGACGCGCGGGCGGTCCATTCCGTCGCGCGAGGTCTCGGAAATTTTGTTGGCGATGTCCTGGCCTTCGATCACTTCGCCGAAAATGGAGTGGCGATTATTCAGGTGCGGCGTGGGCGCAACGGTGATGAAAAACTGGCTGCCGTTGGTGTTCGGGCCGGCGTTGGCCATGGAAAGTTTCCCGGCCTTCGAATGGCGCAGGCTGGGGTGGAATTCGTCGCCGAAGTTGTAGCCCGGGCCGCCGCGGCCGTCGCCCTGCGGGCACCCTCCTTGAATCATGAATTGCGGAATGACCCGGTGAAACGTCAGCCCATCGTAGTAGGGGCGCTTTTCCTTCTTCCCGCTGATGGGATCATTGAATTCCTTCGTGCCTTCGGCGAGGCCCACGAAATTTTCAACGGTCTTGGGTGCTTCTTTTTCGAACAGGCGGCAAACGATGTTGCCCAATGAAGTCTCGAAAATTGCATATGTTCCAGCGGGTCTGGCCATGGGTTCTCCTTTTTTGCAGTCCTTCCTATGCTACTGTTAATCGAGAAAGCAAAGCAAACTCACAGGCAGCGCCACGAAATTGTTAAGCCACTTCATGTGCAATTAGGAAATCCTCGAGCGGCTGCAAAAAGGGCGGCTGGATTCTCCGCCCCATTTGGAAAAAATAACCCCGCCGCGGGCGATTACCGCGGTTCGGGACTCAGTTTGGCGCGGATCTCTTAGTTCCAGCTCTTTTGTTTGCGGAGCTCGCTGATGTGCGCGGTGTGGTGCCGCCCGTGCCACGCGTAGAGGAACAGCAGCCAGTCGACATTTTTCAATCCGGCTTCCGGATGCCGAACCGGCCGCGCGAACTCTTCCGTTGTAACCGTCCTCAACAGGCGCACCCAGCGCTCATGCAGCGGCTCCAAGAGTTTTAGCGAAATTTCAACCGGAGCGTGTTGCGCGTCCTCCAGTTTGGCCCAGTCCGCCTCCTGATATGCCTTGATCGTCGGTTCCATTTCCGTCAACGCCAGCCGCAGCCGGATGTAGGCATTCATGTGGCTGTCGGCCACATGGTGAACCACCTGGCGCACCGTCCAGCCGCCTTCGCGATACGGAGTGTCGAGTTGCGAATCGCTCAGCCCGGCAACCGCCGCGCGAATTTTGGCCGGTGCGGCGGCAATTTCCTCAATCGCAGTTCGCCGAGCCGCAGGCGTAATGTCTTGGGGCATGGCAAATTGTCCAACCGGGTAGCGTGGATCCATGGGGCACCTCGTGGAAGTAACCTTCAGCAGAGATTCCACTCTAAAAGACGCCGGCGGGAACGTCCAGCGCGGGAGTGTCGCGACCGTTGGCCAATTTGGACGACCAATCCGGTTTTCGCGGAAGAACTCCGCTCCGGTATACTTCCAACGAGTACTTGGCTTGCCCCGCTCCATTGCCGCGAAATCCCTTAGTAGCCTTCCCGCGCGGCGTGAATGCTACAATCTTCCCCTTGTACCTGCAGGCCGCTTTTCCGAATCTAAGAAACGGAGCTTTGTTCATGCACAATGTCGTGATTATCGGGAGTGGTTGTGCCGGCCTGACCGCGGCGATCTACACGGCGCGTGCGAGCCTGAAACCCGTGGTGCTGGACGGCCATGAGCCGGGCGGGCAGCTCTCGTTAACCACGCACGTCGAGAATTATCCGGGCTTTCCCGATGGAATCATGGGGCCGGAGCTGATCGAAAACATGCGCAAGCAGGCGCAGAGATTCGGCGCGGAATTCAAGGCCGGAGCCGTGACGGAAGTTGATCTCACCAAGCGGCCGTTTCGCGTCACCGCGGGGAAAGATGTCTATGAGACGCGCTCGCTGATAGTCGCGGCCGGCGCGTCGGCGCGGCTGCTGGGCTTGCCGGGAGAAAAGGAACTGATCGGCCACGGATTGTCCACTTGCGCGACTTGCGACGGATATTTTTTCCGTGGAACGCCGATCGCGGTGGTCGGCGGCGGAGACTCCGCGATGGAAGAGGCCAATTTTCTTTCCCGCTATGCCAGCCGGGTGTACCTAATTCACCGGAGAGAAGAGTTCCGCGCGTCGAAAATCATGATTGACCGGGCGCGAGCCAACGAAAAAGTGGAATTCGTGGTGCCGTATGTCGTCGACGAAATACTGGCCCCTGAAAAAATGGTCACGGGCGTGCGGCTGCGAAACGTTAAGAACGGCGAGACCCGGCAAATCGACCTGCATGGTGTTTTTGTGGCTATCGGGCACGACCCGAACTCCGCCGCGTTTCGCGGCAAACTCGAGACTGACGAGAACGGCTACATCATCCCAAAGCATGGAAGCCTGACCAACGTGCCCGGAGTGTTTGTCGCGGGCGACGTGCAGGACCACCGTTACCGCCAGGCGGTCACAGCCGCGGGTTCCGGATGCATGGCCGCGCTGGACGCGGAAAAATTCCTGGAAGAGCACAAGGGCTAGGCCGCCACTGGCCTCCCGGGTCAACTCCGGGCATAATCGAATGGTCCATGCTGCGTTCCATTCTTCTGAAACTCTCCGAAAGCAAAGGTTTTGCCCATTGGGTTACCACCAACACCACCACGCGGCGGATGTCCCACCGCTTTGTAGCCGGGGAAACCCTCGATGAAGCCTTGCAAGCCGCGCGCGCCTGCAACGATATGGGCATGCACGCAACGCTCGACTACCTTGGCGAGAATGTCAGCACTGCCGCGGATGCCCAGAAGGCCCGGGACGCGTACCTCGAGATTTTCGACCGCATCGCGCAGGAAAGGCTGCATGCCAACGTTTCCTGCAAGCTCACCCAGTTGGGATTGGACCTTTCCGTCGAATTCTGCGAAGGCCTGGTGCTCTCGATCGCCGAGCGCGCCGCGGCTTACGACAGCTTTCTGCGCATTGACATGGAAGGTTCGAATTATACGCAGCGCACCGTTGAATTGGTGAAACGGGTGCGCACGCAAACACCCGCGATCGGCACGGTGATTCAGTCGTATCTCTACCGCAGCGAAACCGACATTCAGGACTTGCTCGCCTATGGCTGCCGAATCCGCTTGTGCAAGGGCGCGTACAAAGAATCGGAGGAGGTCGCCTTCCCGCGGAAAGCCGATGTGGATGGGAACTACGAGCGGCTGATGCGCATGCTGTTGCCCAGCGGTTTTTATCATGGAATCGCCACTCATGATCCGCGGATGATTGCGCAAACCATTCGCTGGGCCGCGGAGAAACAGATTTCCAAGGACGATTTTGAGTTCCAGATGCTCTATGGAATTCGCACCGACCTGCAAAGGCAACTGGTGCGCGACGGTTATCGCCTGCGGATTTATATTCCCTATGGCCGCGATTGGTTCCCGTACGTGATGCGGCGGCTGGCGGAGCGCCCAGCCAACATGATGTTCTTCCTGCGCAATTTCCTACGTTCGTAATTCCTTATGCTGGTGGTTCCGAACGGTTCACGCGAGCGATTCGCCGGGATTCAATGCGTGGATCGTGAGGCCGGCGACGTCTTTTGCTTCGGCGCGCAATCCCTCGGGTGTGCCGGTCAACATCGGAAACGTCGCGTAATGCATGGGGATGACATGTTTGACGCCAAGAAGACGGATGGCAAAGGCGGCTTCACGCGGCCCCATTGTGAAAATGTCGCCGATCGGCAACATGGCGATGTCGGGCCTGTAAATTTCACCGATGAGTTTCATGTCCCCGAAGACCGCAGTATCTCCCGCATGATAAAGCGTTGCGCCGCCGGGAAGTTTGACGATATAGCCGCCCGCCTCGCCGCCGTAGAGTCGCTGACCGTTGTCCTCGATGGAGTTGGAGTGGAAAGCGTTGGTCATGCTGATCTCGAATTCACCGACCTTTTGCGAGCCGCCCTTGTTGCCGGGAAGGCATTGCGCGCCGGTGTCCTTGGACTCGAGCCACAAGTAGGTCTCAAACGTGGCGACGATCTTGGGCTTGAAGTGCTTGGCCAGCGCAAGCATGTCACCCAGGTGATCTGAATGGCCATGGGTAAGGAAGATAGCGTCGAGGCGATGGAGTTTTTTCAGATTTTCGGGGCACCGGGGATTGGTCATCACCCACGGATCGATCAGCGCGAATTCTCCGCTGGGTGTGCTCAGGCCAAAAGTGCTATGGCCAAAATAAGTGATCTTGTTTCCTTTCAAATCGAGCATGGCATCTCCTTCAGAAATAAGTCCTATTTGGAGAGCAGCATTTTGATGGCTGCTTCGTAGGTCTCCTGATCGCCGGCGCCGACCAGGTGACCGATTTGCCGGCCATCCTTGGCATAGAACACGGAGGCAGGGATGGAGCCATTCCATCCGGGCATGACCGCCTGGATGAAGGCGTCCTCTTCGCCCTTTTTCCTGCGGTAATTGGGGAAGATTGGCTTGTAGCGGGCAAGGAAACGCCTCATGAGGATGAGGTCGCCGTCCTGATCGAGGCTGATGCCGACGACCTTGAGGCCTTGAGGAGCGTACTGCTTGGCCAATTCGTTCAGCATGGGGTATTCATCGCGGCAAGGCTCGCACCACGTGGCCCAAAACGTTATCAGCAAGGGTTTGCCCTTGTACTGCTGAAGAATCTTCTGGTATCCCTGAGTGTCGATCAATACCGGGTCGCCGGGCGCGGGAGTCTGCGCCGCCAGCGACAGGCCCGCCACCACCAGCAATCCCGCCAGCACAATTCTAGGTTTCATGCCGTATCCTCGTTCCTCTATTCTAGCCTTTCTTGGCCGGTTGAGAATCCATGGACTACCGCGTAGAATGGATTTGATGCCGCTGGAACCTCGGCGGCGTTCATTTTATTTGGACTATTGCCGGTTGCGTTAAGTAAGCTGGCCTCCGGCCTGTTTCCCGAAGCAAAGGAGAGTTTGCATGGCTTATGTGATTGCCGAACCTTGCATCAACACGAAAGACACGGCGTGTGTTGATGTTTGTCCGGTGGACTGCATTCACCCGCGCAAGGACGAGCCGACTCATCAGAGCGAAACGATGCTCTATATCAATCCCGTCGAATGCATCGATTGCGGCGCTTGCGTCCCGGTATGTCCGGTGACCGCCATTTTCGCTCTTGAAGATCTCCCGGAAAAGTGGTCGAAGTTTACGGCCATCAACGCCGACTGGTACGAGAAGAAGTAAGTCCGTCACGCGAACGTACGGCGCTTTGCGTTTTCCGAAGGGCCCCGGTTTCCGGGGCTCTTTTTTTCACCAGGACGCTTTCGCTTTGGCAGCGAAACGCCGAGGCCGCCTTTTGTGGGCACCGCTCATCCAACTCCTTGCCGTCCGTGCGGTCATTCGAGGGAAATCGTGCGCCGATCGTTGTTGAGTCTATCGTTGCTGACAAGCTTGCTCGCTATGCCTGGCGCGGGGACGGCCAAGGCTCAGGTGCCCAGAGTTCCGCAAGGCACCTATTCGGGTACTCTGCAGGCTGGCGAGGCGCAACTCCATCTTCTCTTGCATCTTTCAAAAGAAGCCAACGGTTCGCTGCGTGCCACGCTTGATAGCCTGGAGCAAGGGGTATTCGCTATCGAGGCCACTTCCGTCTCTTTCACTAACTACACGCTGAAGCTGGAAGTAACGTCGGTGGGCGCGCGTTTTGAAGGCAAAGTTTCCCCGGACCACGAAATCATCGATGGCCATTGGTCCCAGGGTAGCGCTTCGCTGCCATTGAAATTCCACCGCGAAACGGGGGCGGTGGCCCGCAAGCCCGGCGACGCGATTTTCTCCGTTGAAGGACTTTGGCAGGGCGCGGTGGAGACGCACGGGATGCGCCTGCGATTTCAACTGCACGTTTCCCACGATACAAAAGGCAATCTGATCGCCGCCCTCGATAGCATCGACCAGGGGGTGAGCGGCCTGCCCGCCAATAAAGTCAGTTTGAAGGAACAGGCCTTTCATTTTGAAATTCCGTCCGTGGCCGGAGTTTACGAAGGCACGCTCAATCCCGCGAAAAACGCGATGACGGGCAGTTGGTCGCAAACCAGCGCGGACAATTTGCCGCTCGAATTCAAGCGTTCGGACCAAACCCTGGAATTGCGTCGCCCACAGACTCCCACCAAGCCCTTTCCGTACACGGAGGAGATGGCGACGTTCACCAACACGGCGGCGGGAGTCACCCTGGCGGGCACGCTGACACTTCCCAAAGGCAACGGCCCGTTTCCTGCCGCGCTACTCATCGGCGGCTCCGGGCCGCAGGATCGCGACGAATCCATCGCCAATCACCGCCCATTCCTGTTAATCGCCGATGCGCTCACTCGCAAGGGAATTGCCGTACTGCGCTATGACAAGCGCGGTGTCGGAGAATCTTCGGGGAATGCAGACCTGGCCACAACGACGGATCTCGCGGCCGACGCGGAAGCGGCCTTCGAGTTCCTGAAAGCGCGCAAAGACATCGATTCCTCCCGAATCGGGCTGATTGGTCACAGCGAAGGCGCCATTATCGCTCCGTACCTCGCGGGGCATTCACGGGGTGTGGCTTGGCTCGTCCTGCTGGCGGCGCCAGCCACAACAGGTGAGGACACCATTCTGATGCAGTCCGAACTCATCGGCCGCGCGGGTGGCTTAAACGACGACCAAGTCGAGGCCAGTCTGGGTTTTGACAAAGCGGCCTATGCTCTGGTGCGGCAAGAGAAGGATGCCGGAGCGCTGCGGGAGAAACTCGTCGCGCTGGTGAAAGGCTCGGGTCTTGATGTGGCGCTACCCCCGACCGCGCTGGAGACGCAACTCCGAACCTTAACCTCTCCGTGGTTCCGCTTCTTTCTGGACTACGACCCTTTGCCGAACTTGAATAATGTGAAGTGCGCCGTCCTGGCGCTTTATGGCCAAAAGGACTTGCAAGTCTCCGCCAAAGTGAATCTCCTGCTGCTGCAGAAAGCTCTGCAGGAGGCGGGGAACACCCAAGTTGAGGCGCGAGAACTGCCGGAGCTGAACCACATGTTTCAACACGCGTTCACTGGGACTCCGGCGGAATACGGCGCCATCGAGGAAACCTTCTCCCCGGAAGCGCTGACCCTGCTGGTCGATTGGGTTGTGGCGCGCAACCAGGCCAGGTAACAGAAGATTCTTCTTGCATAACTGCTGTTCGATTCCAAGTTTTCCCGCATCTCGCGGTATCATGGAATGTGAATCAGATGCCCGAGTCTCGCCCGCCATTTCACCTGGTACTGGCTATTCATGCCCACCAACCCGCCGGCAATTTTGAGCATGTCTTCGAGGAGTGCTTTCGCGACTCTTACGATCCCTTTCTCGGCTTGGTGGAGAAGCATCCTGGCGTGCGGCTGGGGTTGCACTATTCCGGTCCGCTGCTCTTGTGGATTGAGAAGCGCCACCCCGAGTATTTCGGACGTTTGCGAAAACTCGTGACTGCCGGGCAAGTGGAACTCATCGGCGGAGGATTCTACGAGCCAATCCTGATCTCCATTCCTACCGTGGACCAATTCGAGCAACTCACCCGCCTCGCGGTGTATCTCGAGGAACATTTTGGCAAACGCCCCACCGGCGCGTGGCTTGCGGAGCGCGTTTGGGAGCCGCAACTTCCGGCTTCTTTGGCCGCGGCCAATGTGGCTTACACCTTGGTAGACGATCTGCCGTTCATTGCCGCAGGTTTTGAAGTGGAAGAACTTTTTGGAGCCTATGTGGCCGAGGATCGCGGGAAGTCCGTATGGCTGTTCCCGGGACTCAAGGATCTACGGTACCTCATTCCTTTCCGCAAAGTGTCGGAGACAATCGCATATCTCGAGAAGGCCGCGAATTCGCATCCCGGCGGCGCGGCCGCTTTCGGCGACGACATGGAGAAATTTGGTTGCTGGCCGGGTACCTACAAGCATTGCTACACCGACGGTTGGCTGGAGGAATTTTTCGTCGCGCTCGAAGAGAGCTCTCCCTGGTTGAAAACCGTCACTCCCGGCGAGTTCATGGCCAATCATCTGCCGCTGGGCCGCGCCGATCTTCCAGCCGCTTCTTATGCCGAGATGATGGAATGGGTGTTGCCCACCAAAACGCGGCAACGGTTTTTTGCGTTGGAGAAGGAGTTTGCCGCCCGGCCCGAGGTGCTCGCGTTTCTCCGCGGAGGCGCGTGGCGCGGTTTCTTCCGCAAATACCCGGAGTCCAACCTGCTCCATAAGAAAATGCTGCGCGCTTCTGCGGCGGTTGCTTCCATTCCTACGCGCCGCACCAGCGCGGAATATGCCGCGCAACACCAGGAGGCGCGCGACTTGGTCCTCCGAGGGCAGGGAAATGACGCCTACTGGCACGGAATCTTCGGCGGCATTTACGCCCCGCACCTGCGCACGGAGCTCTGGCGCAATCTGATTCGCGCGGAATCGCTGGCGGACCAGTTGACGCCGGGGGGGTTGATTCCCCGCGTGGAATTAGTGGACTATGACGCCGACGGGGCCGCGGAAGTGCTCTTCACCGCGCCTGAGTTTCAGGCTTTGTTGAAACCGTCGGACGGCGCCACGCTTCCACTTTTCGATTTTCGAACGGCGGGCGCCACGCTGATCAATTCCATCTTCCGGCGGCCGGAGGCTTATCATTCGCGGCTGCGCGAAGCCGCCAACGCCAAGCCCGCGCCGGAGGGCGCGGTTTCCATTCACGAGCAGGTGCGCGTTAAAGAGCCGAACCTGGACCGGTTCCTGCGCTACGATCGCCACCCGCGCCACGCGTTTCGCTTGTTTCTGTTCGAGCCGCCACAAACTCCGCTCGACTATGAAGAGATACGCCTGCGGGAACTCGCCCCCGCCGCCTCTGGCGCATACCTCTTGCGCGCTTCCTCCTCCAATTACGCCGAACTGGAGACTCACTTCGATCTTCCAGAATTTGCGGTGGAGGGCGGGAAGATTCCACGGCTTTCCATCACCAAGCTGTTTCTGTTTGGTCCCGCGCCGCACGGTTGTGAAGTGAGTTGTGATATTTCCCTCACCCTCTCGGCTCCGCTCGCCCGGCCACTCGCGCTGGGACTTGAGTCGGTCATCAAT
Organism: uncultured Acidobacteriota bacterium; assembly: GCA_963781995.1. GTDB lineage: Bacteria > Acidobacteriota > Terriglobia > Acidiferrales > UBA7541 > Acidiferrum. The sequence continues at coordinate 1,126,354 of CAWAHR010000001.1, forward strand.
TTTCTCGCGCCGGCGGAGCCGGACCGGTTTTTCGAGACACCCTCCGGCCCGCAGAATCTGCGCTTCTCAGGGGCCTTGCCCGCGCCCCTGTTGCGGATGGAGGATGGCTGGCAGAAAGTTCGGGTCACCATGCATGCGCCGGGAGCCCAGGAATTCTGGGTCGCGCCGATCGAGACGGTGTCGGAATCCGAAGGCGGATTCGAGCGCGTCTATCAAGGTTCGCAGATACTCGCGCTCTGGCGGCCGGATTTTCTGCTGCATACTTCCTTCTCGGCCCGCCTCCTGTGGCGAATAGAGACCTTCTAAGGATTCGTCCTACGAATTTTTCATGCCATTGCGCCGGATGGGTTTTGCCCAACGGTCTGCCGGGGTTATGCTTTTCCCGGTGAACCCGCGATTCCAGTCAGTTGTCACTTCTCCCTGGACAATCTTCGGTGTTGCGCTGGCGTTGCGGCTGACATTTTTGTTTCATCAGGCCCACCAGGTTGCGCCCGAAGCGCTGGCCACCGTCCCCTTTGAGAATGAGGTTGGAAGCGTTGCTGCCGCGCTGGCGAAGGGCCGGGGGTTCTGTTGCCTGTTCCGCCAGCCGACGGGGCCCACCGCCTGGCTCGCGCCGGTGTACCCATTCTTCCTCGCCACCATCTTTAAAGTGTTCGGGACTTTTACGGTTGCCTCGTTCTATGCCGCGGCGCTGTTCAATTGCATCTTTTCTGCTGTAGCGAGCTGCCCACTCTATTACACGGCGCTCCGAGTTGGCGATCGATCTACGGCTGCCGCGGCTGGGTGGCTCTGGGCATTGTTTCCAAGCGGGATTCTGATGCCCTTCGAATGGATTTGGGATACCTCACTTTCCGCGTTGTTGGGTGTGACTCTGCTTTGGACTACATTCGTGATCGCCGAGAATCCCCGTCGGCGGAATCTCCTTTTCTATGGGTTGTTTTGGGGGTTCTGCCTGCTGGCGAATCCCGCGCTCGGCGCAGTTTTCCCGTTTCTGCTGCTTTGGATCTACTTGCGGACGCGCCCCGCAAAACTTGCCGGCCTCGGCGACATCCTGCTGGTAATCTCCCTGGCGATCCTCGTCTGCCTTCCCTGGAGCATCCGCAACACCGTTCAATTCCATCGCTTCATTCCCATTCGCTCGGATTTTCCCTTCGAGCTATGGATGGGCAACAATCCCATCTATGACCCACATTCGCGCCAGGTAACCCGCATTACTAAATACGAACAAGTGCATCTCTACGCCCAGCTCGGCGAAACACCGTTTCTTGAAGAAAAGGGGCGGGCCGCCGCGGATTTCATCCGCACCCATCCCGCGCTGAGCTTGCAACTTGCCGCGCGCCGCGCCGTGGCCATGTGGATGGGAACTTCCTCTCCCTGGCAGGACTTTCAGAAAGCGGATTCCAATCTCGTGCGCTTTTTGTTTTTCTGGAACGCCGTAACTTTCCTGGGAACCGTCGCGGGGCTCGCCTGCCTGTACTTTATCCGCCGGTCCTTTCTGCTGCCGTTGGCCGCGTTCCCACTGGCGTTTCCGCTGGCCTACTATCTGACACAGGTCTCCCTGCGGCTCCGCCATCCGTGCGATCCAATGCTCGCATTACTGATGGCGCTAGCCGTTACGTGGCCCGCGATGCGCGCCGCACGGCATGCAAACTCACATTGATTGCGGTACACTTTCGCGAGTCCCAATTCCCTGAACCCGATAGGCAATCGAGGTAACTTCGCGCCTAGGGCGTGTCCCCGATGAACAGCAGCCCTCACCCAGCGTTCCAATCGGTTCACGTCCAGGTCCTGATTACCATTTTCCTGGCCGTGCTTCTTTGGGCTTTATACCAGCGCCTGAGAAAGATGGAGTTTTTTCGCTGGTGGGCCTGGGCCTGGACGAGTTCCGCTCTCTTTTTGGCCGCAGCCATTGAGTCGGTTAGGGTTGGCCCTGACTGGACTGCCCGGAAAATCACCCTGGTGATTGCGGTCCTCTTTTTTGGAGTGTTGCAGTCGCTGCTGCTTGCACTGGGCGGATTCAGCTGGCGCGTACCGGGACGTTCACTGGGAAGGCTATTCCGGGCCGGGCTCTGGATCACTCTGGCGTTGTCCGCCTTGGCCTTCGGTTGCGGATACGCGTTGCGTGCGGATCGCGACGCGAGCTTCGCCGTGCGCAATCTGCCGCGCACCGTGACCATGGTGGCGGCGCTGGTCTATTGCTGTTTTGTATTTTTCGCGCAGTGGCGCCGCAAACGATCCTGGGCGGCGCTGATGTCAGGCGCCTTTTGCATGTTTTACGCGCTCGACCAAGTTTCCTACACCATCGATTTCGTCGGCGTTCTGCGTAAGTATTTTGGGAACGGCACCGAAATTACTCCCAATCCGATCGATCATGTGCAGATCCTCCTCGGATCGCCGTTATTTTTTCTGGATCTGGTGCACATTTGTGGTATCTGCCTTGGCATGATTCTTCTTTTGGTCGAGCAATCGCAGGTGACCGAGCGCGATCTGGAGCTCAGTGAGCGCCGGCGGATGGGGTTGGCGGTCAACAATGTTGAACTCCAGGAAGAAATTGACGAGCGGCAACGCGCCGAGCGCGCTTTGCGGGCCAGCGAGGAGCGCATCCTGCATATTCTTCAGGGCTCCCCGGTGGCCATGCTGGTTACCCGGGTAACCGACCAGCGCGTGGAACTTGCCAACCGCAAATTCTTGGATCTCTTCGGCTACACGCTCGCGGAAGTGCCAGACGCCGCACACTGGTGGCCGCTGGCTTATCCGGATCCGCAATACCGGAAATCAATCATGGCGGAATGGCAAACTCTGGTTGAGCGTGTGGATCAACCTCCCCACGAATCACAATCGATGACCGCCCGCGTCCGATGCAAAGACGGCAACGCGCGCGATATCGAGTTTCATCTTTCACGTGTCGGGGATTCGGATCTGGTCAGCTTCGTGGATTTGACGGCCCACAAGCTTTCGGAGGACGCGTTACGCGAAAGCGAGGCAAAATTCCGGCTGGTAGCCGAGACTGCCCCCTGCGCGATTTGGATTCTGCAGGGTACCGGGCTTGTATACGTCAATCGCCACGCCGAGGTTCTCAGCGGGTACACGCGGGATGAGCTGCTTTCCATGGACGCGTGGGATCTTGTCGATCCCGAATTTCGCGACAAGAGCAACCAACGCTCCATCGCCCGGCTGAGGGGAGAGCATCTCGATCCCCGCTACCAATTCAAGATGCGCACCAAAAGCGGCGAAATCCGCTGGCTCGATTTCACCGGCGCGCGCACTCGATTCGAGGGCAAGCCCGCCATTCTGGCCACAGCGTTTGACATCACCGCAATCAAACGCGCGGAGGCCCAGCTCCGCGAACGCACCATGTACCTGGACGCCCTGATTGCCAACAGCCCTCTGGGCATTGTGACCAAGGACGAACACAACCGGGTGATCTTCTGCAATCCGGCCTTCGAACGGACGTTTGACTATTCGCAGAGTGAACTCCAAGGGAAAGATATCGACGACCTTATTGCCCCGCACGACTTGGAGGAAGCTACCCGCATGACTCACGCCGTCCGCGATGGCGGAGTCGTTCATGCCACCGCCCAGCGCCGCAGAAAAGACGGCGCATTGATCGACGTGGAATTGCACGGTATCCGCGTCTATTCCGGCGAAACCTTTGTCGGTGCGTTTGCCATCTATCAGGACATCACTGAGCGCCGCCGCTCCGAAGAAAAATTGCAAGCCCTCCGCAACCGCCTGGCGCGCGCCCAGGAGGAAGAACGCTCGCGCATCGCCAGAGACCTCCACGACGATATCGGGCAACGATTGGCGCTTTTGAGTATTGATCTGGAGAAGATGAAGCTTGCCTCGCTGAAAATCGGTTCGGTCCTTGCCGGTGAACTGGAATCGCTGGTGCGGACCGCCGGCGAGATCACCTCGGATCTGCACAACGTGTCCCGCCGGCTGCACCCCTCGCAGGTTGAGCTGCTGGGTCTGGCGCACGCCTTGAATAATTTTTGCAGGGAATTTGCCATGCGCAATTCCATGCAAATCCATTTCATGAATGCCCCGCTGCGCTGCAAAGTGCAGGAGGAGGCGTCTCTGTGCCTCTTCCGTGTGGCCCAGGAAGCCATCCGCAACGTCCACAAGCACAGCGGCTGCCGCGAAGCGCTCGTCGAACTCGATGAAATCTCCGGGTCCCTCCGCCTGCGCATTTCAGACCACGGAATCGGCTTTGACCTCGCCTCACCGGAAGCGTCGCAGGGGCTAGGGCTCCTCAGCATGGAGGAGCGGTTGCGCAGCATGGGCGGCGAACTTTTCGTGCATTCGCGACCTGGCGAGGGCACCCGCGTGGAGGCGAGCATACCGGCGGGACAAAATGTCCCCGCGTGACCTTCAAGGCCCACCAGCGGGATTTCGCGGGCTTTCCATCGCTGGCCACCCTGCCCTTCCTCTGCTACAGTTTTCTTTTAGCAAGCGGAGACCGTTATGCCGATTCCCAAGGAACTTCTCGCCATTCTTGTATGTCCGGTCTGCAAGAAGCCGGTGCACCTGCTGCCGGACAATTCCGGACTGAAGTGCGAGGCCTGCAGGCGTGTCTACCCGGTGCGCGACGATATCCCCGTGATGCTTCCAGAAGAAGCCACCATTGCTCCGGACTGACCCGGCGCCCCTGACCAGCTATGAAATCTGAACTTGCGAATAGCATTCCTCGGCTCAAGCGTTTGCTGCCTCGCTTCCGCAAACTGCGCATAGGTGTGCTCGGCGACGTGATGCTGGATCGCTATGTGTGGGGCAACGCGAATCGCCTCTCCCCCGAAGCCGCGGTCCCGGTGGTGGATTATGTTTCGCAGCAGGATTGTCCCGGCGGCGCGGGAAATGTCGCCGCCAATGTGGCGGCCCTCGGAGCCCATGTGGAGGCTTTCGGAATAGTTGGCGGAGAAAAAAGCGTTAGGCGTGGCGAGCCAGCAAAGAAAATTGCTGCCGATGAAGCAGGTCGCGCTCTGCACGTTTGCCTGCGTAAATTGGGCATCGGAGATCACGGAATCATTGCCGATACGGATCGTGTGACCACATTAAAGACCCGAATCATTGCTCGACACCAGCAGATCGTGCGCGTCGACCGCGAACGCCGCGATCCAGTCTCCTCGCAAACCGAGGAAAAACTCTTTCGACTTCTGGTTGCCTCCATGAAAAATCTCGATGGGCTCATACTTTCCGACTACGATAAGGGTTTGCTCGGGGACGCCTTCGCCGATCGCGTCCTGAATGCCGCCCACCAAGCAAAGGTCTCTGTGTTTGTGGGGCCAAAGAGTTCACGTCTTTATGCCTATCGGGGTGCTCGCGCCATTGTTTGCAACGAGAAGGAAGCGAGCCAGTATGTGGGGCGCCCATTGCTAGACGAAAAATCTCTGGAGGAGGCGGGCCGCGCGCTGCTTCCTCATTTTGGGTGCGCTGCCGTGGTCATTACACGCGGTGAAAAGGGTATGAGCGTCTTTGAGGAAGTCTCTCCGCGGCACCTGCATATCCCCGCGACCAGCTTTGAAGTGACCTACGCACGCGTCGGGGAACCCGGCATCGAGCGCGGTAGCACGGGCCGCCAGGTGTTCGACGTCACCGGCGCAGGTGACACGGTTCTAAGTGTATTGTCGCTGGCCATCGCCGCGGGCGCGCCGCTTCCGGAGGCCGCTCTGCTCGCCAACACCGCCGCAGGAGTCGTCGTCGGAAAACTCGGCACGGCCAGCGTGAGCCCCAGCGAACTTGCCGCGGCGCTCGACGAAATCCCAACGTAATTCGAATCCAAGCGCACCAGCCGAAAATTCGGCCTCGCCTTGGCGAGCGAAATTCTACGTGTGCTTGGTCCATCGGGAAAACTACGGTGGGAAGCTGAGAGACTTATCCGAGGGCAACACCCAAAGTATCACCACGCGCGTCTTGCGGCTCTTTTCCGCGTCGGAGGCTTCCGGCAGGGGTGAAAACGGACTGACAGCCACGCTAACCGCGATCGAACTGCCGTTCCTCGGCGCTTCCGCACCCATGATTTTGTAGCTCTTCACCGGTCCATAATACCCGTCGGATCCCCAATCAGCCGTGAAGTCGCTCAATTTGTAGCTGGCCGACGGCTTCCACAGCGCGTAAGCCTTGTTGGTATCGTCGGCCACCAGGGCATCGAAGAATTGAGCGGCGGCCTTTTTTTCGGGGTAATACCGGAACGTAAACCAAAGCACCACCGCCGCTGTAAACACCAGCGCGACAATCGTGAACGCCATCACCCGCGATTTTTGCGGCTTTTCTATCGGCGGTTCCAGAAGCGACATTCGGTTTTCTCCGGCACGCCTGATTCAAATCCCGGGCAGATCGTGCGCCGACTTGAAATGGTACAAGACCCGGCGCGCCCCCGCAAATTTCCTGTATGGTTTGACGCCATTTTTTGCGAATTGGTTCCCTCGCTGCCGGCACGCGAATGCGCGTGCCAACTGCCGTCACCCGGCCAGCGCCCCGCCGGAGCCCTCCGGCAACTCGATGGCATACTTGGTGCGCGCTTTTTCCTGATGCATCTCCAGCGCCAGTTCGATCAATTTGTCGATTAACTCGCGAAATGGAAGGCCAGAAGCCTCCCACATTTTGGGATACATGCTGATGGAGGTGAAGCCGGGAATTGTGTTCACCTCGTTCAGAAAGAGCTTGCTGCCCTTTTTCTCCAGGAAGAAATCCACCCGCGCCATTCCAGAAAGCTCCAGCGTTCGGAAGGCTTCGATGGCCAACGCCTGTATCTTTTTCGTTTGCGCGGGTTTCAGGTCCGCCGGGATAAAAAGCTGCGTGCCATCTTCCAGATACTTCGCGGTGTAATCATAGAACTCGCGGTGCGGCACAATTTCGCCGGGTACCGACGCCCGCGGATCGTGATTGCCCAGCACGGAGACTTCGATTTCCCGCGCGCTCACTGCCTTTTCCACCAGAATTTTCATCCCGAACTCACACGCCAGATTCAACGCCGGCGCAAGCTCCTCGGAATTATGTACTTTGCTCATGCCCACGGAAGAACCCAGCGTCGCCGGTTTCACGAAAAGGGGATATGGGAATTTAGCTTCGACCTCGGCCTGCACCGCACCCGGTTCTCTTTCCCAGCGCCAGCGGTGCACGGTTGTCCACGGCACCACCGGAATCCCCGCGGCCTGGCAGAGTCGTTTCGAAACATCCTTATCCATGCCGATCGCCGAGCCGAGCACGCCTGCGCCCACGAATGGAATATCCGCAAGTTCCAGCAGGCCCTGAATGGTTCCGTCCTCGCCAAAAGTACCGTGCATCACCGGAAAGATCACGTCGAATCGTTGCGCACCCGCGCCGCGATCTAGAGGCACAATGGCGGCTTCCGTCGGATCGGCCGTGAGCATCACGCGCCGCCCACTCTTCAGTATGTCCGGGAGCAGCTTTGCCGCCCCCTCGCCGACCAGCCAGTGGCCGTCCTTGGTAATGCCGATGGGCACGGGTTCATACTTGTCCGGGTCGAGGCCGCGGATAACGGAGGCGGCGGAAACCAGGGAAACTTCATGTTCGCCGGAGCGGCCGCCGAACAGCACGCCAACGCGAAGCCGTTTCTTTTTGTCGAGGGTCACAAATCGTTCCTGTCTTGCCGGGCCGGGGAAGCGCTCCTTTTAACTATGAATTCAGTTATAAGTGGAAACTCCGGAAAAAGGAAAAGGGAGTCGCGCAAAGGTTGCGGAATCGGCAACGGTCATCGGCGCGAGGGGCGCCTTGGAACTTCGGATCAGCTAGGCAACCGTCATGGAAAATAGATTACAGGATTTTTTTGCCGAGAGCCGAGAGGACCAGTTCCACACCGAGCAGCGCCGTGCGGTTGTGCTCGTCAATCACTGGATTGATCTCCACAACTTCCATGGACACCATCGCTTCGCTGTCGGCAATCATCTCCATGGCGAGGTGCGCTTCGCGGTAGGTGACGCCGCCGCGCACCGGCGTGCCCACGCCGGGAGCGTCGCTCGGATCCACAAAGTCCATATCCAGGCTGACCGCGATGCCATCCGTGTCGTCCATCGCAAATTTCAAGGCGTCCGCCATCACTTCCCGCATACCGCGCTCGTCAATCTCCCGCATCGTAAACGCCTTCACGCCCAGTTTCTTGATGAATTTCTTTTCGTGGGAATCCAGGTCGCGCACCCCGACAAGCACCACATTCTGCGGCTCAATCTTCGGCTTGTAACCGAACAGGTCATAAAGCTCGGGAACACCGTAACCCAGAATGCAGCCAAGCGGCATCCCGTGAACATTGCCCGATGGCGAAGTTTCCGGTGAGTTCATGTCGCTGTGGGCGTCCAGCCAGATGCAACCGATCTGCTTCTTTTCTTTCTTGAAGTGGGCCGCCACGCCGCCGACGGAACCCGCGGCAATCGAATGGTCCCCACCCAGCACGAGAGGCAACCAGCCCTCCTCAAGCGCTTTCTGGACCGCCTCACCCAGATCCTTGCAGGAGTCGGATATCTCCTCCACGTACTTGGCACGCTTTTCACCAACCGGCATCTCTTCCGGCTGTTTTACGGAGATATTGCCGATATCTTCCACCTGTAGTCCAAGCTGCTTGATGCGCGCTTGCAGTCCAGCAACACGCAGGGCGGAAGGGCCCATGTCCACGCCGCGGCGGCTGGCGCCAAGGTCCATGGGTACACCGATGATGCGGACTTTCTGAGGCATGCAAGGCTCCGTGACTAGTGACTCGTGATTGGTGATCGGGGACCGGTGCTCGCTTCGCGCGGAGAACCACCAGCTACCGGGCAGCAATCACCGGTCACTTTGTTTAGGACTAGGAACGAGAATGTGAAGCTGCCGGGATGCTATCGCAACTACCCCACCATTAAGGATATACCCGGTAAATCATCCGTGGGAAGGGGATGACCTCCCGGATGTGCTCGGTGCCGCAGATCCAAGCCACAGTCCGCTCCAAGCCTAGGCCGAAACCAGCATGGGGCACGCTGCCATAGCGCCGCAAGTCCAAGTACCATTGGAATGATTCCACAGGTAAGTTGTTTTCTTTCAGTCTTTTAACTAAAAGGTCGTAGTCGTGGATGCGCTGGCTGCCGCCGATAATCTCTCCGTATCCCTCCGGGGCCAGCATATCGAAAGAGAGCGCCAAATCGGGACGCTCAGCATCCGGCTGCATGTAAAAGGCCTTGATGGCCGTGGGATAGTGATGGACCATGACCGGCCGGTCAAAGCTGCTGGAGATGATGGTTTCCTCGTCGCCGCCGAAGTCGTCACCGAACTTCGCGGGGTTGCCGTTCTTCTGCAACACCCCGATAGCTTCTTCATAGGTAATCCTCGGAAAGGGAGGCTTGATGTTTTCAAGTTTCTTGATGTCCCGCTTCAAGGTCTCCAATTCGCGCGGCTTATTTTTCACTACGCCCTGGACAATGGCGCTCACCAGCCCTTCCCCAAGATCCATCATGTCGGGAAGTTCGGCGTAAGCCGCTTCCGGCTCCAGCATCCAGAACTCGGTCAGGTGCCGGCGCGTCTTGGATTTTTCGGCACGAAAAGTTGGGCCAAACGTGTAAACCTTTCCGAGCGCCATAGCCGTGGCCTCGATATAAAGCTGCCCGCTTTGTGTGAGATAAGCTTTCTGATCGTCGATATAATTCACTTCAAAAAGGGTGCTGGTGCCCTCGCAGGCTGCTGGCGTGAACATGGGCGCGTCGGTCAGCGTATAGCCCTGCGAGTCCATGAACTCGCGCGCGGAGCGGATGGCTTCCGCGCGGATGCGCAGAATGGACGCCTGGCGGGGCGTGCGAATCCAGAGATGCCGCTGGTCGAGCAGAAAATCAACCCCATGCTCCTTGAGTTGGATAGGGAAGGGCCTGTCCTCGGAAACCCGCTGCACAATCTGAATTTTGGTGACGCCCATTTCGTAGCCGCCGGGAGCCCGCTGCTCCGCGCGGATTTTGCCGGTGACGATGACGCTCGATTCCTGCGTTAACCCTTTCAGCGCTGCGAAAGCCTCGGGATTTTCCTTCAGCGAACACACGCCCTGGATGATCCCCGTGCCGTCGCGAAAGATGGGAAAAACCAGCTTCCCGGATTCGCGAATGTTATAGAGCCAGCCCCGGATGGTAACTTCCTGGCCGTCGTACCTTCCTGCATTTTCAATCGTAATCGTGATCATAGTAAGCTGCTCTGTCAAAACTCCAAACAACTAGTTTAGCAGAGAAGGCCAAAGGCTTCCCCGGCCGGGAGGGTGCGTCCGACTACCTGAAAAGGGAACTAGCGATTCGCCAAGGTTTTAATGTTGCTTAGATCCAGCAATCGCCGGTCGGCGGTGACTAGTGTGAGATCAAAAACCGATGCGGTGGCGGACAAGATACGATCGGCCGGGTCTAGGTCGCGCGGGAATTGTCTGGCGGCGAGAACAACATCGTGAGTGAAAGGAGCTAATTTGGTTCCCAAAGTCGCGTTCGCCACCCACTCAGCGAGGTCCCCGTGCAAGTGCACTTTTCCCTTCCCATGAAGAGTCAGAGCTTCCCAGGTGCTGATTGGCGAGACCCAAAGCTCATTTCGATTGTCATTGAGAATCTGAGCGGTGCGACGTCCAAGACGTTTCGGATCAATCGTTGACCAAAACCAAATGTGTGTATCTAGCAGTAGCTTCAATCGCGGAGCGCCTTCCATTCGTCTTTGTCATTCGCGGGAGAGATTATGTCTCCGATGATTTTGGAGTCTTTCAGCGAACCCATCCACTTACTTCGGTCCACGGCCGGCGATGGCGGAACGACTTCCGCAACCGGTTTGCCGTGGCGTGTCACGCGAATAGGCTCATGCGTAGTGCGTACCTGCTCGAGCAGCGCAAGGCACCTGGCTTTGAATTCGGAGATGGAAACTTCAATCATGGCATCACCTTTTGACCATCTAATAGACTATAGTCAGAATAATGGTCAAATCCCGTTCCCGGCCCGAACAGGCACGAAATCTCCCCATTTTTCACTGCAAGGCTCGCTCGGTGGCACGCGCTTTCTGAAGCCACACCTCGCCAACTAGCGCCCGGCGAAATGGCGATCACCACGAAAGACGCTTCACCATGCGAGCCATACGCACAATTCTAATTGCCGCCAACTTGACGGGCTATTTGTGCGCCTCAACTGCGGCCCAAAACTCGCCCGCCAAGGCCCCGCAATGTTCTTTCCAGTTGCACTTCCTTGCGTTTTTCCAAAAGATAGCTGCGGCCTCGCGTGCGATTAGAGCGCTTGCAAATCCTCTTCCAGACGGTCCAGCGATTTTGCGGCGGCGGTGATCTGATCGGAGAGGCTGGGCGCCTCCGGACCGGTCCTCTCTTTTATTTCCAGGGTCAGCGGGATCTCTCCGCCAGGCAGGCTGCGAAAGAGTTTCAGCGCCCCGAGCCAATCAATCGACCCATCGTATGGCGGCAGGTGCGCGTCTTTGTCCCCGAGATTATCGTGGATATGCGCGCTGACGATATGCTCGCGCATCGCTTCAAAACTGGTGGGCACCCGTTCGTCCTCCGGTCCGTCCACGAGATGAGCGTGCCCGATATCGAAGTTAAAGCGCAGGCCGGTGAGTCGCGTCTCCTCGATAAACTCGCGCAAGTACGCGGGTTCACCCATTTCACTGGTGGTGTTCTCCACGCAAATCGTAACCCCCACGTGTTTTGCGTGAAGCACAAGATGCTCCAGGGAGCTAAACGCCGCATCTCGTTTGCGTGGGTCGGCCGTATCGCGATGTCCCCCCAAATGCAGAATCATCCTGGAAAATGGCAAGTCCTCGGCGATATCTATCGCCCGCTTCAGCTCGTCCATGGCTTCAATGCGCCGCACCCGCTCGACTTCTGTGATCGATAGAGGCGTGCCGCCTTCGCGATTCGGCCCGAAATCCCGGCTGGTGGGCGCGTGCAGGGAAGCTAGCTGCAAGCGGTTGTCGGCAAGAATCTGCCCCATCAAGCGTACGTCCGGCTTGGTCGTGTAATCGAAATGGCCGCGGCTCGCAAAGAGCTCAATGGCCTGAAAATCTGCGTTGTGAACCTGCGTCAGCAACTCGGGCGTGAGCTTCTTGGATACAAAGAGGTAGGTCGAAAGGATTCTTTGCATGCCTTACAGTTTAACGCGGGGCGGCGCCTAACTCATCCCTTTGGGACTCGGGGTTTCCCATGAGGTATGCGGAAATTCGAGTCTCCAAACCATGCTAATAGCCGATGGCTGAGCCATCATCGCGGGGATCGGCGGCCCCACAACGCTCGCCTGTCTTTGGGTCGATGCCGATGGCGTTTACTAGGCCGATATGGCCTTCGCGCTTCACCTCATAGCCTCGCGCCCTCATCTGTTCTTCCATCTCTGGTGAAAACAATTTTTCCATCAACACCACGTCCGGCAGCCACTGGTGGTGGAATCGTGGCGCATTGATGGCCGATTGCGCATCCATGCCGAGCCATATCCAGTTGATTACTGTCAGTAACGTGGCCGAAATGATGGTCGGGCCGCCAGGGGAGCCGGTAACAAAACTCAGCTGCCCATTGCGCAGCACAATCGTCGGCGTCATCGAACTCAGCGGCCGCTTCCCCGGTGCAATGGTATTTCCCTCCGACTGAATCAGCCCAAACAACGCGTTAGGCACGCCAGGCTGCGTGGTGAAATCGTCCATCTCATCGTTCAGCAGAAAGCCCGCCGAGCAAGTGACGTGCGAACCATAGCCGTCATTAAGCGTGGTGGTGCTGGCCACCGCATTGCCGGCCGCGTCCACCACCGAGAAATGCGTCGTGTGCGGGCCTTCCCCGAGGCTGATGATTGTATTCGCCACCGCCCCGGCGCCCACGCCTTGGTTGCACACGTGCGGATTTCCCGCGTGAACATCTTTGCTCGGTGTGGCGTTCTGCGGATCAATGGTGGCCAGAAGTTCCTTCGCATAACATGGATCGGTCAATCCCGCCACCGGAACATTCGAAAAATCAGGATCCGCCAGATAAGCGGCGCGATCGGCAAACACCCGGCGCATCACTTCCACAACCATATGCACGCTCCGCGGATCTTCCCAGCCCTTCAGCGGCACACTTTGCAGCATATTCAAAGCTTCGATCGCCGCCACGCCGCCCGAACTCGGTGGAGGAGCGGAAAGAACTTCCCAACGCTGGCCGCCGGAAGTGTAGCTGCCGTGGAGAACTTCGCGAATCTTGGGCTGATAGTGGGCGAGATCGTCCAGCGTAATTAATCCGCCCAGCCCCGCCATATCGCGCGCCAACATCTGCGCGGTTTCCCCCTGATAGAATTCCGCCGGGCCGTTTTTGGCGATGCGTTTAAGCGTGGCGGCGAGTTCCGGCTGTTTGAGCGCGTCTCCCGCGCGAAACATGTTTCCATCGTTCAGGAAAATGTGACTGCTCATCGAAAACTGCTGGAGTCCGGAGCGCTCTTCCCTGAACTCCCGTGCAAGTTTTTCGCTGATGGGGAAGCCTTGCTCGGCAAGCCGGATGGCCGGCTGCATCACCTCAGCAAGCTTCATCGTGCCGTACGTTTTCAGGGCGAGCGTCAGCCCTGCAACCGTGCCGGGCACCGCAACCGAGCGATACCCGATCGTCGAGCCCAATTCGTCAAGCTTCCCGTCGGCTTTGATGTACATGTTGCGGGTAGCCCTGCCCGGCGCCACTTCGCGGTAATCGAAAAAAGTAGATTTGCCGTTGGCCAAACGCACCAGCATGAATCCGCCGCCACCGATGTTCCCGGCCGCGGGTTCCACCACCGCCAGGGCGAATGCCGTGGCCACGGCGGCATCCACGGCGTTTCCCCCGCGTTTCAGAATTTCCACACCGGCCTGCGAGGCGAGCGGCTCGTCGGTGGCCACCATGCCCTGCGCGCTGCGCACTGGCTCGCGAGGCCACTCTTTCGGGATCTCGGACTGATCGCGAAACTCCGCGGCGCTCTGCCCGCCAGAACGAAGGGGAAAAGCGCAGATGAGGAGTGAAGCGGCGAGCAGAGGCAGAAGTCTTTGACGCATAAGGAAAAGATGACACTAAGGGATACGGCCAAAGGCGTCAAGTCGGGCTGAAATGTACCTGAATTGTGTTTCGCGGCGCGAGGACCGACCCCCGCACAGTCAGGCATGAATTCCTTAATAAGGAAAACCTCAGCGCGATTCGACGCTCTCGAATTTCCGTTTACTCTTCCAGAAATTCGACTTTGGCCGGGCCCGGAAGCATCCCCGCCGCCGTGCCGCGCTCGATGAGTTCGCGAACGGCTTTCTTCCCTTTTTCACCGTAGCCCAGCGTCCACTTGTTCACGTACATCCCTACAAATTTGTCGGCGAGTTCCGTGTCCATGTCGCGGGCAAACTGCATCGCGTAGTTCAACGCTTCCTCGCGATGTTCCAGTCCATAGGAAACGCTGTCGCGGATCGTCTTGGAGATCAGGCGGCCGACATCGGGACCCAGGGCGCGGCGCACTGCGTTGCCCCCGAGCGGCAAGGGAAGATTGGTAAGCTCCTGCCACCAGATCCCCAGATCAACCACTTTGTGTAGGCCAAGCTGTGGGAAAAAGAGCTGGCCCTCGTGGATGAGCAAACCCGCTTCCACCACTTCGTTCTTCACCGCCTCGATTATTTTGTCAAAGGGCATCACCGTCGCTTCAAAATCCGGCTGATAGAGCTTCAGCGAAAGATACGCCGAGGTCTTCAGCCCCGGAACTCCCACGCGCTTTCCCTTGAGCTCCTGCGGCCGCATGGGCTTGTTGGATACCACGATGGGGCCATAGCCCTCGCCGAAACTCGCGCCGCAATCAAGCAGCACGTATTTTTCCCGCAGCGAAGGATAGGCGGCAAAGCTGACCGCCGTCACATCATAGGTTTCCGTCAAAGCCGCTTCGTTAAGCGATTGGATGTCCGAGAGTACGTGCGTGTATTTGTAACCTGGAGTGGCCAGCTTATGGGTCGCCAGCGCATAAAACATGAACGCGTCGTCGGAATCGGGCGAATGCGCCAGCTTGATCTCGCGCGGCTCTTTTCCGGTTTTGGACGCCACTTGTCGTGCAGCCATGGGTTCTGGTTCCTCTGACCCGGAAGGTGGCACGCGGAGGCGACCTGACCATCGGTTCACTCTTCATGGGCGACTGAAGGGAAGGTCGACGAGTGTTGGGACTTGCGTGGCTTGCGGCCGGGCTTACTTTTGCAAAAGAAAGCCTAACATACACCCACCGCGCACACCAACCCGGAGACGTCCCGCTAAGCGGCGGAAACCAGGTGAGCGATGGCGTCTTCGAACCTCACTTTGCCGTCGAGGTACGGCTGCCAATAAACGTCCAGCAACCGAATGTACTCTTCCCATCCTCGTTGCGTGAACTTTTCGCGAAGGTCAGGCGGCACATTCCGTGCCCTGGTTTCCTGCGCGGGAATCGGTTCACCTGGCTGAGATTCCGGCGCGTTTCCTTGCATGACCGGCCGCAATACCTCGTTGGTGGTATAAAAAATCAGCGCATGCCAGAGGTCCCGCGGAATCGGCTTCTCTCGCTGGCGGCACTCGCGCGCGATGGCGTCTTCCACCGGCAACGCGATTCCATGGGACGCTTCGTGAAACAGCACTTCGAGAGATTCCGGAGCCTGATTACGCGGCTCGGTGCTGGAAATGGTGACCCGCAGCGGATCCAGTGTGGTGAATGCGCCCGAAGCGCCCGCGTACGCGCAAACTTCCACGCGTATCTTCGCTTTCGGCCACGTGGACTGGTAAATGTCCGCCAGCCTCTGCGACAATCCAACTCCCTGCTCTCGAATCAATGGCGCCACGCGCGCTACCCACCGCCGGTTGGCGCGGTCCTGATCCGCCCACCAATGCGCCCGGTAGACTGGCGCGGCCGCTTCCAGAATCGCCCCAATGTTTCCCGGCAGACCCGCGTCGCACGCCCTCTTTTTCTTCCCAGGAGTTCGTCGCAATCCTCGAAATCGCCCAGCTGATTCTTCAGCAAAATCAGGTCGATGTTCACCTGCGGATCTTTTCCCGCATAGTTGGCCCGATAATAAGCAATGGATTCTTCCCAGGTTTTCTGTTCTGCGGGTGTCAGGGACATCGGTGTCTGCTTCAGAGCCGGCCCCGAACTCTTCCCAACCGCTGCCCTGGCCTCTGGCGTAGATTCTCGCAAGCGGGCTTCGTGGTACAAAAACTGGTGCAGGTTCACCCAGAAGCCGCTGTGAAACTCAAACACCGGGAGCGGGCCGTAGCCGGATTCCACTTCCTGTCCTTGGCCGAATGCAGGTACGGCAGCCAGAATCAGAAGCACGAAAATCCGCAGCGAAAATAGGGATAGAGGCAAGCGCATAGCCGGACGGGGAATAGTAACGCATCTTCCGTCACACACAAATTGCCAGTTAAGCTTCCTTCAGAACTCTAGGCCCGTCTCGGCAAGCCAGTGCGCCAAACGAGTTTTCTGTTCTTGCGATACCGTCACGTAGTAAAGGCCCATCCCCAGTCCCAGGCTGACGTATACGACCCGGGCTATCGCTTCGAAGATTTCTTCATGGTGGATGATTCGGAGGAGCACCTCGGCGCCCTGCGAGACCGGATTCATCGTGTCAATGTAGCAGCCAGAACAGCTGATATCCGCAGTCCGCGCGCTGAGCTTTGCGCCGCGGGGGAGTTCCATCACTTCCGCGTCCAGAATCATGGTGCGGCGCGGCGCCGAACGCCGCTCCACGGAAATTTCGGGCATGCTTCTTCTCCTGTCTGCAAAAACGCAACCTGCTTTCAGGAGAGAGTGCGTCCGGGCGAGGAACTACCTTGCCGGAACCGTTGTGGATGAACCCATTCTTATCTTTGCTCAGGTCGCCACGCTCCGCAATGTCCTTCGCTGCGAAGCGGCGAAATGGTCAACGTGGAGGGTCGCTGGAAGCTCCATCGCCTTCCACAAACTTGGGGTCCAGGCTGCTGCCGACGGCCCCGCTGTGATCGCCCGCATGAAGCACGCCCGTCGAGTCATAAAAAAAGGACCGCAGGCCGGTACGCCCGTACTCGGCCGGAATCGCCGCCAGTTCGTATTTGGCCGGCGCTCCTGATGTATTTGCGCCAACGATCACGTAGCGGTACGAATAGCCATCCTTACGGCCCGCGGCGAGTTCCGCGTCCAGCAACCCCGCGGTTTCCGGTTTCGGCCCGCCTTGCACCGCCGGGCCCAGGGCCTTGAGCGAATCCGGCAGACGCGTGTAGGCCTTGCGATAGCTCTCGATCGCCTCCGCGACACTTTTTATGGCTGCGACCGCTGACTGTTCGTTCGTTTTCATCTCCGCGCGGTCCCACTCGGATTCCAAGGATGGCAGATCGAGAAACAGCAGGCCCAGGGAGAGAATCTTCCACTGGCCGGCTTCCCGGACCATGCCCATTGTGACGCGATGAACCGTAAGGCCGGCCGAGTCGCTGGCGTCCTGGACGGTCAGCGGCAAATACGCGAGATTGTCGCGGAGTTCCGGTTTGTCGATTTCCATTTGAGTGGTGACGTCCGAGGTCGCGCAGAGCACGACTACCTGGCCTGTGGGGTTGTTGCGGGTGCTGGGCTTTCCGGGTTTGTCGAGCAGGACGAATCGTTTCAACAGCGTTTCGCGCGCCGGAGGTGTCATGCGCCCAAAAGCGTCTGCGTTTCGCACCGTCAGGGCCCGCTTGAACTCCGTGGAATTTTGCGAACACGCGGCCGCCAGGGCGTCTCGGAGCGCCGCGGCAGGATCATCCCCAACCGCCGATTGCGCCGGCGTTCTCAACGATGTCGCAAACATCAGAACAACTAAACATAGTCCGCGAATGGAGCACAGCCGGACCGCCAGATTGGAACGCACGAGCACCAGGCTCCTTTTCAAGAATGTATTTCGGGAGATCGCGGCATCAGCCGCGCCGAAACCACGGCAACGTTATCGGGCTTCAACCCCCGAGGTCTCCGGATCATCCACTCTCCCCGCCTCTGTCACATTTCTTAATCCTTCGCCCCCTCCAGTATCGCCGCCAGATTTTGCGTGAACACCGAGCGCGGCATCACTTCCGTGCAACCCGCGGTCCGCGCCTGGGCGGCTAGTTCCGTCTGCACGTGAGACAAAAATGCCACCACCCGCAGCTCCTTTTGAGTTGCGCGCAATCGTTCGATGGTTGCCACCGGCTCATTCCGCGAGTTCAAATCCACAATCACCAAACGCGTCGGCGGACCCAGTAAGGTGAACAGCGCTTCCGCGTTGCTGGCCACCTTGAATTCCAGGCCCAGATGTCTGGCGGTCTCCGCGACTTTCATCTGAAAAAACAGATCATCGATCAGCGCTGCCACGCGGCCCATGCGGGTCTCTCCTCGTTTTCCTTGCGATGCACCGGGGGCTTTCCCATGGGGCCCCTGCGGGATTACAATGAGCCTGCCCCCCTGAGGTCCGCGATGCAAGCGATTTCACTATCTACCTCGGCTTTGCAGCCGCCCGTGTCCCTTCTGGAGAAGACCCCGGCGATCCTTGAACTGCTGCTCCGCGACGTCCCCGAGGAAATTCTTGATTGGAAGCCGGCTGCGGACCGCTGGTCCATCACGGAAGTCCTCGCGCACCTGCTGGTAATTGAACAATTGTACGGCGAACGCGCCAAACGCATCGTAGTGGACGATAATCCGAAACTGGTGAAATACACCCCGCCTGACCCGGGAGAAATCCGCAAAAAGACCGCCCGCCAGCAGCTGGCCGATTTTGTGGCCTTGCGCCAGGCGCACTTCTTCTTCTGGCATGGCATTCCTTCGTATGCGGCTTCACGCACGGGTCTGCATCCCGAGATGGGGGCCGTCACGCTCTTGCAACTGTTAAACGAGCTTGCTAATCACGACCTCGGACACCTGCGGCAGATCGCCGAACTGTATCGCGCCAGGGCGTTCTATCCGCAAGCTGGGCCATTCCAGCGGTACTCGAATCCCAAACCATGAGCGAACACCCTGAAGATTTGCGGTTGGCTACGGCGCCGTCACTCGAGGTCACTTTTTATTCGCGTCCCGGCTGTCACCTTTGCGAAGCGGCCAAGAGATCCATCGCTCCCCTGCTGGCAGAGTTGGGAGCACTTTTGCGCGAGGTGAATATCGACGGCGATTCCGTGCTCACCGAGCGCTACGGTTGGGACATCCCCGTCATTTTCATTGGAAAGAGAAAAGCCGCCAAGCATCGCGTGAACGTTAAGCAGTTTCGCCGCCAATTAATGGAAGCCAAAGAATCCGCCGGGCCACCGAATCTAATACGGGTCCGGAAACAGGGAGCTTAGTGGCCCGCAACCGGGCTGTGCGCTCCCACCGTCTCGTCCGGAACATCCCCTTTGCGTCCCTTAACGCGGTCATACACACTGACCTGGCTCACCGAACCCAGCGCCTCGTTGTAGAACGTAGGTACGCCCAGCGCCGTCCGCAACTCCTCATTGAACTTTCGCAGGTTCTCCAAGTGAATTGCCAGCGCCGGCACCTTCATCCCCTCATCCGTCAAAAGAAATTTCTGGTAGCCCGCATCCCATAACCGCGTGAACTGCCCCTTCAGCATGATCGTCGGCAACACCGTCATGTGAAAGCGTCCGTCGGGTTCTTGCCGGAACTCCGCGCCGCAGCCATATTTCTCCACGCGAACCACCCCTCGCGTGCTGCCCACCCCAAATCCCAGCGCCGCCAGGCTGTCCATCGCCTTCTTTTCAAATCGTTCGTTCACATTCCACATACTGACTCAAGAATAGGAGAAACCAGGCGGAGTGTAAAGTTGCGATGCGATAGATGCGAACTTTGCATTGGACTGCGGTTTACGCGGCTCCTATCGTTCCTTTCCATCTGTGGATTTCTTCCGTCAATTTTCTTGATATGGAAACAATGATGTGGTATCTGGGTACCCAAGATTTGGCACCCTTCTCGACTGGGTGCATTGCAAAACCGGACACTCAAACACAAAGTTTTGACGGAAGCCTTGGTTCTTGTGTCCTTAGAGCAATCAGACCATCGCAATTCCAGGCGAAAGAATCTTGTTGATCATAAGGAGTGAAGGGATGAACTCTTCCTTTGTGCGCAGCCTGATCTCGTTCGTTTTTGCTTGTCTGTTTCTTACCGCTCCCTTGTCCGCGCAGAAAGTTCAAGGTTCTATTCAAGGAACGGTCGTTGATTCCGCGGGGGCCACCGTCCCCGATGCTACCGTCAAGGCGCTCAATGTTGCCACCAACCTCGAAGTTGTCGCCCATACCAGCCGGAGCGGTTCCTATCTGGTCCCTGAGCTTCCCGCGGGAACTTACCGACTGACGTTCACCAAGGCTGGTTTCAAGACCGAAACGCACACCGAGGTCTTGGTGAACGGTGATCGCACTACCACCGTGGATGCCACACTGGTAGTCGGCGCTGTCAGTTCCACTGTGGAAGTCAGTGCGGTCGCCCTGATGAACCAGACCGATATCACCAATGGCTACCTCGTTGATTCCCAAACCATTCAGGGCACGCCTCTCGGTACCGGCAGCTTTACACAACTCGCGATTTTGAGTCCCGGTGTTCATGCCGATTTTCTCGGTGGTGCGGGATCCAACGCCGGTCTTGGTAACCAGGCGATTTTCGCCAACGGGAACCGTGACACCAGCAACAGTTTTTCTTTGAATGGTGTCAGTACGAACAACTTGTTTAACGGAAATTCCACCAGCCAGGTGGGAGAAAATCGCTTTGTCCTGAACACCGGCGAAAATTTCGGTTCGGGTGGCGCAATCCAGACCAGCACGTCGGTCTATGGAGCAATCGGCCAGGCTCTCCCCACTCCCCCCGTCGACGCCATCCAGGAAATCGCCGTTAATACCTCCATGTATGACGCTTCGCAGGGCAATAGCAGCGGTGCGCACATCAGCGTTCTGACGAAATCCGGCACCAACTCCTTTCATGGCTCCCTCTGGGAGCAGTTCCAGAACAGCGCCATGAACGCTACCCCGTTCTTCTATAATGCGGCCGGAATCCCAATCCCTTTTCTCAATCGAAACCAGTTTGGCGCTACTGCTGGCGGAGCCATCAAGAAGGACAAGCTCTTCTACTTCCTCTCCTATCAAGGCGTGCGCATCGCCGATCAGGAAACCTCTACCAAGGACGTGACCGTGCCGCTGGGTTTGACGAACGACCGGAGCGCTCAGGGCATCGCGAATATGATCAATTCGAGCTTCAATGATAATCCCAACTGCTCCGATCCCACGAAATCCTGTTTTCTTACAAGCCAGATCAGCACCCCTGCGATGAACCTCTTGAATGCCAAACTTCCCAACGGCCAATACCTCATACCAAGCGCGACGTATTCTCAAACCCAGGCCGTCCAACAAGGCTTCGATGCGGTAGTTCAAGGCCCTAACACAAAGTCAAATGTGGATCAGGGGATCGCCAGTGTGGATTACGTCTTCAATACCAAGGACCGGCTTTCTGGGAAGTATTACTTCCAGAGCGACCCAACCACCAATCCCTTCGGTGCCGTTGGTTCCTTGCTGGGGTTCGCTCAACAGCTCTCCGCGGGCAGTCAGGTGTTTTCCCTTTCCAACACTGTCGTCTTGTCTCCCAACCTCACGTGGGAGCAGCATTTCGGCTTCACCAGGCTAAAGGCTTACGCGAACACCAGCCAAATCTTCGATCCCAATTCACAAGGCATCAGTCTGCTGAATTCCACCACTTTCCCGGATATGAACATTAATTTGTCCGATCCGCAGATATCTTCTGGCTTGGAGTTCGGTCCCAGCACCAGCTTTGGCGACGCTGGCATGTACCAGAATCAATGGGAACTCGGCACCTCGCTCAACTGGGTCAAGGGAAAGCACATGCTCAGTTTCGGCGCTCTTTGGGACCACACCCAGCTCAACATCATCAACGACAACACCAACACCGATAGCCTCAATTTCACCTCATTCGAGACTTTCGTCGAGGGCCAGGTACGAAGCGGCACGGCTTTCCAGGGTTCAGCGGACCGCTATTACCGCTCCAATACCGTCGGCGTCTTTGTCAACGATAGTTGGAAGGTTCGCAGCAACTTGACGCTCACCGGCGGCCTCCGCTGGGATATTGACGGCCCACTGTCCGAGAAGTATGGCCGGCTGACGGCATTCGACCCGTCCAAATATAGCTACGCGCAGTGCTTGGTCGGCGGGCTTCCGGCCGACCCGGCTTTGACGAACTACAATGGCGGCCAATGTGATGTCGGCACCGATGTGATTACCAATTCCGGTCTGGAAATTGCCGGCAACAACAAAACCGCTGGCACCCCCGGCGCTAGTGATTCCCTCATGAAAAATCACCAATGGGGCTTCGCTCCTCGTATCGGTGTTGCCTGGACGCCCACGCAAAAGATCACCTTGCGCGCGGGTTATGGCATCTTCTTTGATCGCGGCGAGTTGTTCACTTACCTTTCGCCCAGCGCAGGCTCCGGCTTTAACGGGCCCTTCGGTGTCACCCTTGCCCCACCCTTCGTTCAGCCACTTTCTGCGGCCAAGGGAGCAACCTTATCACAACCGTTCGGCACGACCCTGCCACCCCCGCCACCGGACTCCGCCGCGGGCTTCCTGGCCCTGTTGCCAAACCTGCAACAAACCGCTTGCGGATATCCTGGGTGCTGGCCGCAGGGCAACCTATTTGGTCCCTTCTTGTTTGGCGGTTATGACATCAATAACAAGCTACCCTACACACAGAACTGGACGATCGATCTTCAATTCCAGCCAACCAGCACCTGGCTGTTCACCGTTGGCTACGTCGGCAACCACGGCACTCATGAGGTCCTGCCCATTCCATTCAATCAGCCCTTGATCGCCACGCCTACCAATATTGTCAACGGCCAGACCTCTTCTTACGGCGGCACCAGCCCCTTGGCCAACCAGAACTACTATGGGGGTCTACCTCTGCCGCTCGTGAGTGAGCCCATCTATACCAACGAATATGCAGGCAATGCACCAATCCGCGTGCCTTACCCCGGTTACGACATGAACTCGGTCCTTTTCAAGGCTGAGGGCATTTCCAATTACAACGCGCTCCAGCTTCAAGCGCGTAAGCGCCTGTCCAACGGGCTGCAGTTCACGGCCTCCTACACCTGGTCGCATTCTCTTGACGAACAGAGCGGGCTAGGTCTGTTCTTCACTGGAAATAATCCGTTGGTTCCGAGATCCAACTATGCTTCGTCAGATTTCGATCAGACACACGTTTTCCTGATCAACTACACCTACAGCCTTCCGAACTTGGTGAAGAGCGGGTTTTGGGAGAAAGTGGTCAATGGCTGGATCATCGGTGGGCAGACCGTCGCCGAAAGCGGCCAACCCTACAGCGTCTACGACTATTCAGGTTCGGTCGGAAGCCTGTTTTTTGGGACCAGCAACTATATTGGAAACCCGATCGTGCCGCTCAAAGCCGGCGTTACTCCGGGACAGGCGCAGTTGCAAGGCACACTCGGCGTGAATGCGGGCACTCCCGTGCTCAACGCCAACGATTTTGCACCGCAGTTTGTCGCCCCCGGAACGAACGGTGTGCCTCCTTGCGAGGCAAATGGGTGCGATTTGTACCAGTCCCTTTATGGAACTTCAGGACGTAATCTCTTCCGGGCCCCTTTTCAGGTCCGCTTCGACATGAGCTTAGCCAAGGAATTCCCTATCGAGGAGCGCTTCCGCCTTCGCTTCGAGGTTGACGCATTTAATATCTTCAATCATCCCGATTTCGACGCGCCGAATAACAACGTCAACTTCTTCCCCAACTACGAAGGCCCGCCGGCGAACCCGCCCGAAGGCAGCTTGGGAGTGATTCAACATACGATTGGGAGCCCGCGGTTCTTGCAGCTGGGTCTGCACCTGACGTTCTGACCAGCCAGCCTCGGGGCCAGGATGACTTACCAACAGGGCCGCTTCGGCGGCCCTTGTCATTTGCGGCGACGCTCCATGCATTGAGGAGCGGCAGGGCAGCAGGTCCCGTACTTTCCTCCTTCGCCCTCCCCGAGTAATATGGAAGCAGGGAAACCACAATGTCTACAAAAACCCAGCCGTTGACCGGCCATCCGCCGGCAGCGAGCCTCACCAACGAAGAGATACTCCGCTACAGCCGGCACCTCATCATGCCCGAAGTCGGCATGGAGGGTCAGCTCAAGCTGAAAGCCGCCAAGGTCTTGCTAATCGGCACCGGCGGACTCGGCGCGCCCCTCGGCCTCTATCTCACTGCGGCAGGCGTGGGAAAAATCGGCCTGGTGGATTTTGACGTGGTGGATTTCACTAATCTGCAGCGACAGATAACTTTCGGTACCAGCGATGTCGGCAAACCCAAAACCGCGGCGGCCCACGCCCGCCTCAGCAATCTGAATCCCGACATCGAAATCGCCACCTACGAAACCCGCCTTACCAGCGAAAACGCCCTCGAGCTTTTCAAGAGCTACGACATCATTGTCGACGGCACCGACAATTTCCCCACCCGCTATCTCGTAAACGACGCCTGCGTCCTGCTCGGCAAGCCCAACGTTTACGGCTCCATCTTCCGCTTCGAAGGCCAGGTCACCGTCTTCGGCATGCCCGATGGCCCCTGCTACCGCTGCTTGTATCCCGAGCCGCCTCCGCCCGGCCTCGTGCCCTCCTGCGCGGAAGGCGGCGTTCTCGGCGTTCTCCCGGGCATCATCGGCTCGCTGCAAGCCATGGAGACCATAAAGCTGATCCTCGGCCGCGGCGAATCTCTCGAAGGCCGCCTCCTGTTGTTCGACGCCCTGGCCATGAAGTTCCGCGAACTCAGGCTGCGCAAAAACGCCAACTGTCCGGTCTGCGGCACGCATCGCACCATCCACCAATTGATTGACTACAATGAATTCTGCGGCATCCGCGGTGAAGAAGAACCCGACACCAACTTGCACGTCCCCGAAATCACTCCCCGCGATCTCAAGCACCGCCTCGACCGCGGCGACGATCTTTTCATTTTGGATGTGCGCGAACCCCACGAATTCCAAATCTGCAATCTCAACGGACATCTCATCCCGTTAGGAGAACTCCCCCGCCGTGTTCACGAACTTGATTCCTCCCGCGAAATCGTCGCCCACTGCCGCAGCGGCAAACGCTCCGCGGAAGCCGTGGATTTCCTCCGCAAGGCAGGTTTCCGCAAAATTCACAATCTGCGCGGCGGCATTCTCGCCTGGTCCACGGAAGTGGATCCCTCCGTGCCGCGCTATTAGCGCGCCATCGCTGGGCGAGTTCATCCAATCCCCGCGCTGGTTGCTTCCCGCTGTTGCTTGTGTTTCCGCCCCGTCGCCGCTATCTTTAGAACGGCTAATAACTCGCAACTGGTCTCATCCATGGAGGATTCCTTGGCAGGCACAAAAGTCACTGTTTTTAGCAACGGACCGATGCGCGTAGAAGGCGATTTCACAGTCGTGGATCAGGACGGCAAGGAATTCGGCCTGGGGGGGCGCACCGCCGTGACCTTCTGCCGCTGCGGCCACTCCGCAAACTCACCATTTTGCGATGGAACCCACAAGCGCCAGAACTTCGCGTCCGTCGTCGAAGCCCGCGATTTACCCCCAAAACCCTAAGAAACACTGACTCAGCGCAACTTGAGACTGTCTCAGCGTGAGACTTTGCCCACATTTGGGACTCAAGTGCCTAAACCCCTGCTAACTCTCTGGATACATTCATGATAGTGTTTCAAATCCGAAATGAGACGCGCCCGATCATCGTCTCGCCCCTCGTCTCAGCCTTTCCCCCACCTTCTCCCCTGTTTAGTAATTAGCTTCTTTTCAACATCTTGTAGAACTCGTTCCCGCCCTTGGAAAGGGCACGGACGTGCTATTTCAGGCTCTGACCGGGTTTCTCCGGCAATTGGGGGTTGTTTTGGGTGATGGGCGGCAAATCTCGGGTTTCTTCCGCAAAGATCGCGGAAACTGGCCTGCCATCGCCTATGGTGTCCTCGGGGCTCTCTATCTCCTCGTAGTTTATTCCTCCCGCCAGGCCCATACGCTTGGCTCCCCCACCACCTATTTGTATTTGGAAGTAGGCGGCTCCCTGCTCTGTTTTTGTTACGCGGCAAATGCCTTGGTTCGCTTCCGCGGCACTCACGACCGCATCGCCCTGATCCTGGCCTTTGGTTTTGTTCTGTCCGGCATGATCGAGACCATCGGTTACTTTGGCTTGAATGATCTGATCCGCTCGGGCGCGGTCGTCCTCACCCATGTGCCCATGGGTTGGATGGTCGGGCGCACTCTGCTCGCGGTTATGTTGCTCGCCGCCCTTGCTGTCGAACGGTTCCTCCCGACGGCGCGCCAGCCCAGCAAGGAAACCGCCGGCGCACTTTTTGTGGTTGCGGCCGCTGCCTATATCACCAGCGCCGCGTTCATCGCTGCCCCCGCCACTCCCGTGGCGCAAGCCGGCGCCATCTTCTCGCGTCCCTGGGAGCTTCTTCCCGGAGGCCTGTTCGCCCTGGCCGCCCTCTTTTTCTACCGTCGCTACCTGGTGGAAAAGAAAAACGACAGCGATGCATCGCTCTACGATTTCTCGCTTTTCCTCGTCGCGCTCCTCAACTGCGCTTGCCACGCCGCGGCGCTCTTTTCCCGCCAGCTCTTCGATGGCCCGTTCTTCTTCGCGGAGCTCAACAAAGTGGCCAGCTACGCCGTCATGCTCTGCGCCGCCTTAATCGATCAGGCTCGCCTGTTTGACCAGGTGCGTTCCATGGCCGTCAGCGACCCGCTCACCGGCCTCGCCAACTATCGGCGCCTCATCGCCGTCATCGAATCCGAACTGGATCGCTCCCGGCGCACGCAGCGGCCTTTCAGCATCTTGCTTCTCGATATGGACGGCCTGAAAGCCATCAACGACCGCTACGGCCATCTGGTTGGCAGCCGCGCTCTGGTCCGCCTGGGCAAAACCCTCAAGCACCATTCCCGCGCCATTGATACCCCCGCCCGTTACGGCGGAGACGAATTTGCTCTCGTGCTTCCCGAAGCGCCAAAAGAAATCGCCGCTCGCGTGTCTTCGCGCATCCGCGAGCGCCTCTCGCTGGAGAACGAAGAACCCGCCCTGTCCGTTAGCGTGGGTATCGCCGCCTATCCCGAAGACGGCGATTCCGCCGAAAAACTTCTCGGCGCCGCCGATCGCGCTCTCTACCGCATGAAGCACCGCAGCGGCGGCAGCCCCATCAATTCCATCACGCGCATTGCCGCGTGCCTGTGAGGATGAACGAATATGCCTCCCAGGAATCTTCGTCCCTTCCCGCGCCGCGAACATCGCATCCCGATGGAGATTCCCGTCGTGCTCGACGGCCATCGCCAATTGCCCGGCACGGAAGCGACCTTTACGGAAAACGTCAGCGCCAAGGGCGCGCGCGTGGTCAGCGTGCGGCGCTGGGAAAAAGGTGCGCCGCTGGTGCTCGCGTCGCGCACCGGAGAATTTCGTTCTGAAGCTCGGGTGGCTTATTGCCAGCCGCTGCGTGGCGACGGCTACGCGGTGGGGGTCGAGTTCCTCGAAACCAAAGGACGATGGGTAGTCGATTCTACAAATTAGCTTGACGGTTTCCGGCAAGCGGACAGGAGGGAACTGCTGGAACATTCTTACTGGGAATACATTACTAGCGCAAAGTTTGTATGTGAAAGCGCCGCACAGGAGGTAAAGGTCCTGTTCGGCGCTTTTGCTTTTTAGCCTGCTATGTTTGTGAATAGCTCTTAAACTTCGTGTTCTGTTCCGCGCGGCGTGCTCATCAAGGGAATTCTCTTTCCAGCAGAACTATTGCCGAACGGTTGTATACTCAAAAATTGCCCTTTGGTCCCTTTACCACGGAGGATTCTCGTTGAATATTCTCGTGACTGGCGCGGCCGGCTATATCGGAAGCATCTGTTCGGAAGTCTTGCTTGCCCGCGGTCACCGCGTGATCGGCCTGGATAATCTTCTGGAGGGTCATCGCAGCGCTATCCCTCCTGCGGCCTTCTTCGTCCACGCGGATCTGGCGGATCGCCAGCAGCTCGAAGAGGTCTTCGCCGCCCACAATTTCGAAGCCGTGATGCATTTCGCAGGCGAGGCTCTGGTGGCCAAATCGGTCCGCGAGCCCAGCACATTTTATGCCGCCAACGTCGCCTGCGGCGTCAATCTGCTCGACGCCATGGTCCGCCACGGCGTGGACAAACTCATTTTTTCCTCCACCGCCGCCACCTATGGCGAGCCCCAAGTCACCCCCATTTCCGAAGATCACCCGCAAGCACCCATCAATCCCTACGGAAAATCAAAACTTCGGTTTGAGCAGATCCTCGCGGACTATCGCAGCTATACCGGCCTGAAATTCGTAACCGTCCGCTACTTCAACGCCGCCGGCGCCAGCAAAGAACGTGGCGAAAACCACCGCCTCGAGACTCACCTAATTCCCCGGGTCCTCGATACCGCGCTGGGAATTCTTCCAGAGATGGAAATCTTCGGCTTCGACTATCCGACTCCCGACGGCACCTGTGTCCGCGACTTTATCCACGTTCTCGACATTGCCGATTCCCACATGCTCGCCCTCGAACAAATCGATCGCGTTGCCGGTGAAGCCTTCAACGTTGGCACCACCACTGGCTACTCCAATCTCCAGGTTGTGCAGGCCGCCGAGCGCGTCACCGGCCGCAAGGTCCCCTACAAACTTTCCCCGCGCCGCCCCGGGGATCCCGCAACGCTGGTGGCCAGCAATGAAAAGCTGAAGCGCACCCTCGGATGGGAACCCAAACATTCTTCTCTCGAAGAGATCATCCAATCCGCCTGGGACTGGCGCAGAAAATTCCCCCAGGGTTACCCGGATTGAAAACCTTGCAATAATCCAATCGGCTATCGGGAAGGGAAGCACAAGGGAAGAAGCGCTACTTGTTCTCTCGTTCCGCCTGCTGGACCAGCGCGCCCAGCTTCGAGTACTTCATCCACACCGTCTGCGCCGCCAGCCCTGCAATCACAAAACCCCGATACCCGTCCAAAAATCCGGCGCCCAGCACAAAATACTGAATCCACGCCCACGGCGTAGCCAGCCATTTCGCTGCTCGCCAACTCCTTCGGCCCTTTTCAAACATCGCCCGCGCGGAAATCGCGGAATATTCCTCGCCCTTCTTCTTCTGCTCTTCCAGATTCCGGGCAGTGTAATGCAGCAGATCCCCGCGCAACCGCCCGACTTCCCCATCAAAACGCACCGCCTCATGAATCGCTCCGCTAAAGCTCGCTTTCCGGCGGTCGTACAGCCGCCGCTGCCAGTCGGGATACCAGCGCGAATGGCGAATCCACGCACCCAGAAACCACGCAAGCCGGGCCATCTCATATACGGCGAATTCCGGCTCGCGGGATTTCCATTTGTGAATGGAAGCGCGAAGTTCTTCGCTCAACTCCTCGTCGGCATCCAGGAACAGGATCCACTCTTCGGTTGCCTCAGAGACTGCAAAATTCCTCTGCTCCCCGTAATTTGTCCAGGCTCGCCTCAGCACCCGCGCGCCCGCCGCCTGGGCGATTTCCACGGTGCGATCCATGCTTCCGGAATCCACCAGGACAATCTCCTCCGCCACTCCTTCCACCGACTTCAGCATCCGTGGCAGGTTGTGTTCTTCGTTAAGGGTGATGACGCAAAGGCTTAGCCGGTTCATCTGTCTTTGGAAAGTCTTCCAGCCCGCGCCAGTATCTCACACGCGCTGCCACGTGTAACGCCGGTTGCCTGAAGATTAGGATGTGAATGATTTACTTCGGTCGAAATGTTAGCCGGATCAAACTGCTCCCAATCCGAAACGTCCCATCGTCTTGCAGCACCGCTGCCCGCGCGCGTTCCCCATCGAAAAACGTCCCGTTCGTGGAATCCAGGTCCTTCAAATTGATGAAGCGCTCCTTCACCTCAATCACGCAATGGTGCCGCGAAATTTCCGGGTCCTCCAGCGCGATGTCCGCTCCCTTGCGGCCCAACACCGTGCGCCCTTTGGCCAGCTTGAAACTCTTCCCGGACTCCGGGCCGCTCTCGATCGTCAACACCACATCAACGTCCTCGGGGAGGCGCAATCCATCATCCGCGGGCAACAGCCGCAGCCTTTGCGTGGAGGCATCCGCCCGCGCAAACGACGGCATCGGCGAAATGACCACCGTCTGATCCACGCTCCGCTTCACTTCCACAATCGTAGTCAACCCGCACTTCGTGCACCGAAAGCTCACCTTCGGATGCTTCGCGATTACATCGTCCTTCAGCAGATGCTGCTGTCCGCAATGGATACAACCTGTCTGCATCTTCCTAATTTAACACGGGCCTCGTTTCCGGCGGAGACCGCCCCGCTCGCCTCTGCCACAAAGGGTACTCGGCCCGCCCCTCCCGGCCCCTGCATTTGTGCTACGATTGAGGTTTCCAAATCAGGCAGGAGAGCGCTTGTGTCCGATCATCTTTCGCGTAAAGAACTCAAACAAGACAAAGTCCGGGAAACCTTTGAACATGGCGCCGAGGCGGTCCTTTCCCACACTCGCCTCGCTTCCATCGCCGTTCTGATTGCCCTCCTCGTTGCCGCGGGCTATTTTGGCTGGAAAATCTATTCCGATCGCCACACCGCCCAGGCCCAGGCAGCTCTCGACGACGCCATGAAAATTTTCAACGCTCAGATCCTGCTCCCCGGCCAGCCGGGCCAGCCGGGAGAAGTCTCCTACATCGATACCGCGCAGCGTTCGCGCGATGCCGAAATCCGGCTCTCCGCCGTGGCCGCAAAATTCCCCAACACCAAGCCCGGCCGCCTCGCCCGTTACTATGCCGCTCTCTGCATGATGGACCAGGACAAGCTCAACCAGGCTTCCGAGGAACTCAAAATGCTCGAATCTGGCTCCGATAAAGAACTCGCGGCGCTCGCTAATTTCCAAAAGGCTTTGATCGCCGAGCGCACCGGCAAGAACGACGATGCCATCCAGACGCTCCGTGCCCTTTCCAACTCCGGATCGATTCTGGTCCCCAAGCCCCTCGTCCTCCTTGAGCTTGCCGGCATTCTCCGCCAGACTAATCCCAAGGAAGCCGTCACGCTCTACGAGCAAATCAAGAAGGATTATCCGAACACCAACGTCGCCGATGAAGCCGATCGCGGCCTCGGCATGCTCGCGCCGCAATCCTGATTCGCGCGCGACCCGCCTGACCCCCGGAGGTTTCGGTTATCGAAACGCTTCGCACTTTCGCTCCCTGGGCTGTGGACACCGCGGCCTCCCGAGGCCGCCGCTTTCCCGAACCCGCGCATGCCTATCGCAGCGAATACGCGCGCGATCGTGACCGGATCATCCATTCCCGCGCCTTCCGCCGCCTCGAAGCGAAAACCCAGGTCTTCAGCACCCGCTTCTCCGACCATTTCCGGAATCGTCTTACCCACACTCTCGAAGTGGCCCAGATCGCCCGCACCGTAGCCTCCGCGCTCCGCCTGAACACCGAACTCGTCGAAGCTCTCGCCCTGGTCCACGACATCGGTCATCCGCCTTTCGGCCATGCCGGCGAGCGCAAGCTCGACGAACTCATGCGCGCCCACGGCAGCCGCTTTGACCACAACCTCCACGCTCTCCGCATCGTCGAACATTTCGAGCATCGTTACATCGGCTTCGATGGCCTCAATCTCACCTTCGAAGTCCGCGAAGGCATCGTCAAGCATTCCCGAGATTATGCTTTGTCCGAATATCCCGAATTGTCGGAGTATCTGCTCGACCTCCGCCCTCCTCTCGAATCGCAACTCATCGATTGGGTGGATGAAATCGCCTACAATTCTGCCGACCTCGACGATGCCCTCGAAGCCAATCTTCTCGATCTGAACTCCCTCCGCCAAGAAGTTCCTTTCTTCGCGGAATACTTCGCCAAGATCGAAGCGGCTCACCCGCGCTCCCGCACGCGCTTGAAATTCAATGAAGCCCTGCGCCACGTAATCGATCATCTCGTCAGCGACCTCATCACCAGCACCGAGGCGCTGGTGCGCCAATCCGCCGCGCAAACGGCGGACGACATCCGCCGCGCTCCCTCCCGCCTGGCGCGATTCAGCGAACCCGCCCGCGCACAGAACGCCCAGCTGAAAGGATTCCTCTTCGCGCATATCTACAACCATCCGCTCATCACCGAAGATTCCAATCGCTCCGTGGCCTGCCTGGCCGAGCTGTTTGCCTTTTATCTGCACCGGCGCGGCTCGCTGCCCGAATCGCAGGAAAATGCGGCACAGCATATCCCACGTCATTTGGTAGTTTGCGATTACATCGCCGGAATGACCGATCAATTCCTGCTCCGGCAATACCGCGAGCATTTCGGCGCGGCCGCCCATCCCGCTCCGCCTTCTCTTGCACCCTCTTCGCAGCTAGAATGAAGCGTATCCACGGAGTCCCGAGAATGTCTGTTCGCTGGCCGCTGGTATCGCTGATCGTGCTGCTTTTCTGCTGCGCTGCGGCCGGTGCGCAGATCCCCGGCTTGGCCATTTCCCAGCCAACGCCGGTCGCCAAGCCGGAAGCGACGGTGCCCCCCGATCCGCTTGGCCGCGAAACTCCTCGTGGATCCCTCTTCGGATTCATCAAGGCGGCCCAGGAC
Source organism: uncultured Acidobacteriota bacterium (assembly GCA_963781995.1). Lineage (GTDB taxonomy): Bacteria > Acidobacteriota > Terriglobia > Acidiferrales > UBA7541 > Acidiferrum. The sequence goes on from CAWAHR010000001.1 coordinate 1,158,798, forward strand.
GAGCACTACAACGTCGCCGTTCAGTACTTCCAACCGCCCACCGGTCGGCGTCGTCGATCGCAAGAAGATGACGAAGAGCTGGTCTCGCAACTTTTGGCGATCTTCAACCAGAAATTCGCAGGCTCACTGGATTTGGTCAGCCACGACCCCCTTGGTCGCCTCGACGACGGGTTGCCCGCCGACCAGGAGAAAATTGTCGGTGCGCTCGGACCTAGCGAAAAATACCCCATGCTCATGGTTCGCTTGGAGGATGAACAGGGTCGCAAGCTGTGGTACTTCTCCCGCGCCACCCTGGATCGCGTTCCGCAGATGTACGATTCCCTCACTTTTCCGGAAATTGAAAAACAAATCCCGCAGCTGCTGGTAACCCATCGGGTCCTGGCCATGCCGCTCTGGCAGTTCCTCGCCATCACTCTTTTTGTGCCGGTTGCCCTGGTGGTGGGCCGTCTGCTGGCCATTTTCCTTCTTTTCCTGTTCAACCGCCTCCGCAGGGCTCAATCGAAGCCAACGCTGCCTCAGCAGAAATTTCTCAGCTTGAATCCCGTGACCCTCACGGTTGCCATTTTGCTGCACTATTTCTTTGTCAGCTACATCGGCACTTCGCTGCTTTATCGCCTGTACTATCGCCAACTGATCTGGATTTTACTGGCCTTCGATTTCTACTGGATACTCACCCGAATCACCCGGGCCATTTCTGCGAGTATCGCGACCAGCCTCACCAAGCGCGGGATGCTTGCGGAGCGTTCCATCGTCTCGCTCATCCGCCGCTTCGTCGAAGTCTCCATCTTTCTCCTGGTAACCCTTCTGGTGTTGCGCGACCTCGGCGTCGACGTCTCCACCGCACTGGCTGGCGTTGGAATCGGCGGCCTCGCCCTCGGCCTCGGTGCCCAGAAAACCTTCGAGAACATGTTCGGTGGCGTCTCTATTCTCTTCGACAAGGTCATCCAGATCGGCGATACCTGCCGCATTAACAATCAGATTGGCGTGGTCGAAGACATTGGCTTGCGTTCCACCAGGCTGCGCACCTACGAGCGCACCTTGCTCTCGATCCCCAACGGCATCCTGGCCACGGTGATTGTCGAAAATCTCCGCTTCCGCGATAAATTCCTCTGCCAGCAAACCATTCGTTTGCGCTACGACCTTTCTCCCGATCACATCCGCTACGTTCTTGGCAAAATCCAGGACCTGCTGATCGAAGATCCAAAGGTGGAAGATTCCACGGCGCGCGTCCGGTTCTTGCGTTTCGCGGAATACGCCCTGGAAGTGGAAATCTATTGCTACATCCTGGAACCGGAATACGCTGCCTATCTGGACACCCAGGAACAATTGCTTCTGAAGATCATGGAAGAGATCGAAAAAACCGGCGCTGTCCTGGCCCTGCCGACTCAAACCACGCTGGTCACCCAGGACGCCTGGATCGATCCCCTAAAGGCCAAAGCCGCGCAAACCGCGGTCGAAAAAGCCCGCGACCCCGGCGTCCCTGGCCCTCACCTTCCCCCGCAAACCGATTAACATGGCCGCGATCCTATCCATACAAGCTCTCCCCTTCAGATGTGAGGGTTTTCCTACCGCCTGCAAAATCGCCCAACAAGGACAAGCCCCACCGCATTCAAATTCGCCTAATCCGCCGAAATCCTCCTCGCCAACCGCCATCTACCCGCCCGATTCGCCGGCTCCCTCTTTCAGCAACTTGCGCTCTTACATTAACTCATCCTAATTTCGCTGCTTTTCCAGTTGTGCTCCCATGTTAAAACCTGTATACAATTCTCTTTCAAGTATTATCATTAATTCGTCCCCGATCGAGTATTGGCAGGTCGAACGTATTTGGATTGCTCCGCGTTTACGCGAAGCACTTGGGCGGTTATGAAAGCTTCCCTCTCCCTGGATTCACAGAGTCTCTCTTCCGGGCCGGCGAGTTGGTTCTCGATTCGCGACCTGTGCATTTTTCTTTTCGTCTTTTTTGCCTACGTCCTATCGGCTCGCTTTGAATTGACTCTGATTCACTCGCAACCCGCCGCCGGGGTCATCTGGGTGCCCGCCGGCATCTCCCTGGCTGCCATTCTTCTCAAAGGCCGCCGCATCGCCCCGGTAATCTTTCTGGCCGCTCTAGTGGTTGAGCTCGCCTCTTCCGTGCCGTTCCTGGCCGCCCTCACCATCGCCGTGGGAAATACCGCCGAGCCGCTTTTGGGCGCCTATCTCGTGAATCGCTTCGCCGGTGGCGAAAAGGCCTTTTCCCGGCCCGCGGAAGTACTGCGCTTTTCCCTGCTCGCGGGCGCTTTCGCAACTCTTGTTAGTTCGATCGTCGGGACCAGCGTTCTTTGCGCCCCGGCCGGGCTCAGCCAGACTGTAATCCTCGCCACCTTCGCCGCCTGGTGGGCCGGCCACGCGCTGGGCGTGCTGGTGCTCGCTCCTTTTCTCATCCTGCTCTTGAACGGCGCCCACCAACCACTGCACTTCAACGAGCTCGCCGAAATGGCTGCTCTCTTGATTGGACTCAGCATCGTTTCCGTTGTCAGCTTCGGTCCAGCAGGCGTGTTCACGGACAGAGTTGACACCCCGCTCTTTCTTTGCGTGCCGTTCCTGGTCTGGGTCGGCATTCGCTTCTGCCCACTGGAAGCCTCGGGCGCTTGCCTGGTCCTCTGCGGATTCGCCACCTGGGGCTCCTTGCACGGCTACGGGCCCTTCAGCAACACCACGGCAATGCCTCTGGCTCTCGCCGCGTATATCTGCGTCGCCTCCACCATGACGCTTACCGGCGCCTCCACCGTCACCAAGCAGCGCGAGTTCTCGGAACAGCTTCTCGAGAATCTCTATCAACTCGAACAGTCCAAGGATCTGGAAATCAGCCGCCTCACCAGTGAGCTCGATTTTCTGCGCGACGAACTGATTCGCAGAGTTCACGCGCGCTCCCATCCACAGCTTGACTCCCAAATCACGGAACTCGATCGCCATTCCAATGAGGTGCTTTGGTTCCTGGAAGCGGAAACCGAAAGCACTCTCTATGTCAGCCCTTCCTACGAAACTGTCTGGGGGCGCTCCCGCGAGGAACTCGTTCGCGATGAGCACGCCTGGGTGGACGCGGTGGTTCCCGAAGATCGCGCCAACGCCCTCCTCTTCGTGGGCCAGGATTTTCCCGGGGACCGCGTGGAAACTACTTATCGCATCCAGCGCCCCGATGGCTCCATCCGATGGATATTCGATCGTGGGTTTGTCGTTCGTGATCCCTCGGGGCGGGCCGCGCGCTACCTGGGATTGGCGACTGACATTACGGAGTTGGTTCAACGCGGTGACGTAATTCCCCGGCAATTGGTGCACAACGCCACAACCCCTCTTCGCCGGGGGGCATCAGCTATACATATAAGGAGAAAACAGGAATGATCGGAGATCGTTTGCGGGACATCCGCAAAGAAAAAAAACTATCGCAGGGAGATTTGGAAGAGCGCACGGGATTGTCCCGCTGTTACCTCTCCCGGATCGAGAATGGCCACACCACCCCGTCCATCGAAACGCTTGAGAAGTTGTCGACCGCGATGGAAGTCCCGCTCTATCAGCTCTTTTATCAGGGCAACGGTCCGGCAAAGCCGCTGGTGATTCCGCGTAAGAAAGACGCGCCCAGCGAGGAATGGGGGCTCTCCGGCAAATGGGGCGGCTTCCTCAATCGCATCCGCGGCTTGCTGGGACAAATGGAAGAGAATGATCGCAAATTGTTGCTCGGCGTGGCCGTCAAACTCGCTCGCAAGAAGTAGCCTGCGACTTTTCAGTTCGGCGATTTCGATCGCTTTCGATCCGTGACCGTCGAACCCTTGCGCGCGAAGGGAACTTCTTGCCTTGCTTCGCTTTACGGAAGCAAGGCGAATTCTCCCTCGGCCGGCTTCAGCGGGGGTATGTTCCCATCCGCGTCTTTCCAGAGGTCCGGGAAATTTGCCTGCGTTGTTTTCCCCGCGCCGGCTTCGATCTCTCCGTTTGCCTCCAGTCTCTCTTTCCGCCTGTTCTTTCCGCTGTGCTCCACCGGGAGCTCGCCCCGGCTGCCGGGTTCTCTTTTGCGCTCTTCTTCATAGAACCCTCACCCAAAATCCCCGTCCGCGAGTTAGAATTCTCTCTATTACTTGGTCCATGACCGTCAAAACCGATCGCCGGACGCAAAACCGCAAACGCCCGCTGACCCTCGTCTACGTGGAGCTCCCTCCCTCCAATGGCGGCATGATGCGCGACCTCTCCGAACAGGGTTTTTCGCTCCGCGCCATGATCCCCCTCAAACCTTCTGAAAAGGTTCCGTTTTCTTTCTCGTTGGATACCACCGCGCGAATCGATGGCGAAGCGATCGTCCTCCGCCTGGAAGAGAACGGCCACGTCGTCGCTCTTCAGTTTGCAGGTCTCCCGTCGCACGCCCGCGACCAGATCCGCCGCTGGCTCGAAAAATTTGAGGAGCCCCTGAACCGGGAAGCCGTGCCTTCAAGACCACAGGCCACTGAGACCTCAACCTTGAAGGAACTCCGCAGCGAGATTTACTCTTCGCCGTCGCGTCCCGTCGGTCCGCCCGCTGAAAAGAAAAATTCGTCGCCTGCACCGCCGCCGGCTCAAGCCGCGCCACCCCCACCGCCGGCGGAACCATCACGATCCTTACCACCGCCTCAACCAGCGGCCTCGCCGGACCTTGTGTCCTCGCCGATATCAGCAACATCTCTGCCCGTTCAAGCTCCTCCGATCGCGCCAGTCCAGTCCCTGCTTCCGGCGCCTGCACCAGCTCGCTCCACGCCCCCAGCGCCTCCGCTGCAATCTTCAGCAGCGTCTCTGCTTCCCGCGCCGGCTCCTGCTCCGCCAGAGTTGCCGCAAACCCTGCCGCCACTCTTAAGGCTCTCTTCCGTACGTCCAGGCCCCCCGCCGCTCGAACTGCCCGTGGAAGTGCCGATGGAAGCGTTCGTCCCCGTCGTTACCCAGCAAGCCGTGGCCATCCCGCCGGCGGAAATCCCTCCGTCGTCCCCAAAAGTACTGTCTCCGTCACCCGAGTTCGAGAAGGTCCCCGCAATCGCGGCTGTAGCTACCCCCCAAGCATCGCGACTGATTCCGCCACCTCTTGAGCCGCTCTCCTCTTTCGAAGGAGACACCGACGCGGCCTCCCCGGGCTGGATGGATCGCTTCACGCTGGGCCGCGCCATCAGCATTATGCTGTTTCTCACTCTCGTCGCGGGTTCCTTCGTCTATCATCGCGAACTTGGTCGCGCCCTTATCTGGCTTGGCCAGCAAATCGAAGGGGTAGACTCTCCGGAGATTTCCCACACCCTGCAACCGTCGGTTCCTCCGGCCGAGCCCGCGATCCCGGACACGACTCCAACGGTCAGCTCCGCAAAGCCCTCCACCAGTGCACCGCTGCCGGACGCGAGCGCGCCGGCGCCCCCAGCTTCCAGCGAACCAAGAAGTGTCGAGCTTCCCCGGGCCTCCGAAAATACACCCGCCCCGCAGCTCAAAGACGCTACACCCGGTTCGCTAATCGTCTCCTCACGGGTCAATCGCCTGTCCTCCACCACTCCTTCCGTCGCTAACACCGCTGAAGCCGGACAACCGGAGTACCAGCAAGCCATGCAAATCCTCCGCTCCTCTTCCAGCGAAGCACGCCTTCCCGAAGCCGTTCGTCTGCTCTGGGTAGCCGTCCAAAACGGCAATGTCGGCGCGGAAATTGCCCTCGCTGAGCTTTACCGCCAAGGCCGCGGTGTACCAAGAAATTGCGACCAGGCCCGCATTCTTCTCTCGGCCGCCGCCCGCAAGGGCAGTGCCGACGCTCAGAAGCGCCTGCACGATTTTCAGCTTGAAGGATGTGCGGAATAATCCGTTAACCTTGAGCGGGTAGCTTTTCCAAAGCTTTGTTTGACAAGAGAGTTTCGGCAATCTGAACGGAGGACCCAGACCGTGTACTGTTCCAAGTGTGGTGCAAATCTCGCCCCCGATGCGGCGTTTTGTGTTTCGTGCGGAACTCCTGCGGGACGCCCGGCCATTGCCTCGGCCAGCCCCAGTGCTCTGCCCGCCTATCCGCCGGTTCCAGCCCACGTGCCGTACGCCGACCCGGCGGGCCTCGCGGTCTCCCGCGGGTTCACCTACGCCGGATTCTGGCTTCGCGTGGTCGCCGCGCTCGTCGACGGCCTGATCCTGGGCCTCGCCCTGCTTGTGCTGATCGTTCCGCTGATCTTCCTTACCGGCTTTGCCGCCACTTTCGCGGCGCTCGCCCAGCATCGCGGCCAGCCCAATCCCGCCGTCATTGGTGGCTTTATCATGATCATCCTGGTCTTCGCCGTCATTTCCCTGATCGCGCAATGGCTGTACCACGCCTATCTTGAAAGTGGCGACAAGCAGGCCACTTATGGAAAACAAGCCCTCGGCCTCTATGTCACCGATCTCATGGGCAATCGCGTAACCTTTGGCCGCGCCTCCGGGCGCTTTTTCGCCAAGATAGTCACCGGCATGGTTCCTCTCGGCATCGGTTACATGATGGCCGGCTTCACGGAACGCAAGCAGGCTCTCCACGACATGATCGCCAGTTGCCTCGTCCTCCGCCGCTAATCCACATTTCTCGCAAATTAGAAAATCTCAGCCCTTCCACCTCCAGCAGACTGTCATCCTGAGGCTATCCGACGAGGATAGCCGAAGGATCTCAACGTAAGAATCTTGCACATTCTTCGCGTCGAGATCCTCCGCTACGCCTTCGCCGTGCCCCGCCTCTATTCCACGCGATAAACCCGCTGATTCCTCGCCTCAAAAACAAGCCGCAAACCCGCCGTCGGCTGCCGCACTTGATAGGGCGCAATCTCCGAATTCACGTCCAGGACATGTGTCACCCGGAGTCTAGCCAGCTCTCCAAGCGCCTGCGAGGCGCTCTCGACCCCCGGCACGGTGATCTCTCCCCACTGTCCCACAGGTTTCACGTAATTCTTTTCCAGATAAAATGGCGGCACGCTGCGATCGAGAATCAGTACTTCCTTGACGGAAGGATCCCCATTCAGATAATCAAAACTTTGCGCGTAAGGAATCTGCTCCATATTCCGCTTTGCCGCATACGCGCTGGAAAAAACCGCGCGCATCGGATCCACTTCCGGCTTCACAATCAGAAACATCCCATAAAGCACCGACACGCCAACCAACACACCCGCCACCATCCGCACGGCCCGCCCTCCAAAGGTCCCCGCTTGCTCCCACCCAATCACCCCAAATACTCCCCCAATCGCATATACATTGATCAGGAACCGCGATTCCTGCTGCGTCATGAACCATCCGAACGTCAGCAGGAAAGCTACGGCCACCAAAAACCGCGTCGTAGAGCTCTTTCGCGTCGCATAAATTCCCAGCGGCCCGAGCCCCAGCGGCACCAGTCCAATTCCTCCCGCGCCGTTGAAATTCGATGTGTGATACGTCAATTGATAAGGCAGCAGCAGAAACGCCAGCGGTCCTCGCCCCAGGCCCGCACCGCGCTGCCAGATGTAACGATGGAAATCCAGCACCGCCTGCGTCGAAAGATATTTCACCCGGCAAATGTGGGCCAGCCCCGGCGGCGGCGGATAGATCGGGCAACCCAGCAGCAGCCAGTTCCGCGCGTAGTAAGCGCCGCAGACCGCCGCAGCGGCGCCGCCCGCGATAAACAGCCCCGCCGAGGTGCGCCGCCACTTTTCCGCCCCACCCGAACTTCGCAGGATCAGCACAACTGCCGCAAGCACCGGCACGGTCATCAGCCCGGTATATTTCGTGGCCATCACCAGGCCGCAAAACATGCCCGCCACGCCCCATTCCGCGTTGCTTTCCGCGTCCAGCGCCACCCTCACGGCCGCAAGAAAAAACGCCGCATACAGCCCATCCACAAATGCGCCGTGCGCGCCAGAAAACACCGCCGGCATGCTCGCAACAATCGCCGCCGCCCACCACCCGCCCGCCGCATCCAACCCGCAGCGCCTGGCCAGCGAAGCAATCACTCCCAGAAACAACCCAAAAGTGAAAAAATCCGCCAGACACGGCGCAGCGGTTCCCCCGATCGCATACATCGCCGCGTCCATCGTCTCCGCTGTTTGCGGAAACGCCGTGTGGCAATCATCCGCCACCGGCCGGATCACCCCGCTGCGCAGCCATACCTTCGGCCCCAGCAAATGATACGCAACCGTATCCGAGCCCCAATCCCCGGTCACCGGCGCAAGTCCCGCAATCGCGGTCACCGTTAAAACGAAAATCACCAGCGTTGCCGGAACCATCGCTCGCCGCTCCAGCACCAGGCCGCTCAGTTCACCTCCGCGCCAAACCTTCCGCAAAAAGTGCACTCCAACGGCCGCCAGCGCCAACGCGCTTCCGAGAATCACCCAACGCGAAAAGTTAATTTGTCCGATGAGGTACAGAACCAACGACAACAGGCCCCACCCGCCCAGAACCGAAAACACCATCCGTTCCCACGCAGGGAACGCCGCTCCCAACCGTCGAAACACCCCAGATCCCGCGCCCGCCGCAGCCAAACCCAGGACCAGCAAACCCAACGCCGCCTGCAGTGCGTGAAAGGCCATGACTTAGTGCGCTCTCCCAAACAGATGTAGCGCCTGGAAGGATTGCGAACCAACCACCCGAATCACCAGGAACCCTCCCAAAACCAATAGCATCCAGCCAATCGCGAGAATGGGTCGCAGACGGGCAGCTAGCCCGGATCGCGGCGTTTGCGGGGCAGTTTTCATGAATCGACCTCACTCTATGCTAGCCATGCGGCCGAGGCAAGGCCTCCAGGTCCATCCCCAGCCGCGCCATCGGCGAGTACTAGAAGTTCCAATGGCCTTTGTGCCCTCAAATTCCCCCAGATCCGCCCTGCTTTCTTGACTTACCCGCCCTCTCCACAAATAATAGATAGTTATGAGCGTACGCGCCGGAGGCGCAGCAGACATGTTCCTCGACGTCAAGGATCTTGCCGTCCGCAAAGTGCAAATCCGGAAATCTTACGCTCCGGGCAGCATCGATTACGGCATCAGTGAGGTCAAACAGGCGGAACCCCTGGAAGTCAAGGCCACGGCGGAGCTTCTCGAAGGCCAGATTCGCGTCACCGGCGATCTCGAAACCAAGATCGAAATGGTCTGCGCCCGGTGCCTCGAGCCCGTTATCGAGGAAGTCCACAAGGATTTCGACCTCTTCTATCAGCCGCTCCAAAAGGCCACCAAACCCGAGGAAGAACGGCTGAAAGATGACGACACCGAAATCGGGTTTTTTCAGGGAGAAGGCTTGTTCCTCGCCGATATTCTCAAGGAACAGGTATTGTTGTCGCTCCCGATGAAAGTGATTTGCCAGAGCGATTGCCGCGGTTTGTGCCCCTCGTGTGGCGCAAGTCTCAACCATGAAGAGTGCCGCTGCGAAACGCATTCCTCGGACCCGCGTCTGGCACCCCTCGCACGCTTGAAGCAGGACTGGCTCAAGAAACAATAGATAGATTTCCGGGCCGCAAGCCCATAGAATCCGACCTCGTTCGGACTGGCGCAGTGTGTAGCCACGAATGAGGCGAGAACCAGGAGTGATGTAATGCCTAATCCAAAACGTCGCCATTCCAAGGCCCGCAAGAACAAGCGCCGCGCCCATGACCACTTGTTCGCGCCCGCCATGGCCAAATGTCCCAATTGCCATGAAATGAAGCAGCCCCACCGGGCTTGCCCTCATTGCGGTTATTACAAGGGCCGGCCCGTTCACGACGTCAAGTAACGCTTCGAGTTTTTGGGGAGGCCCTGGATGGGCTTGACCGATGGTGTGCCCTGCCGTCCAGTGCTTGCCGGAGTCGCCGGAAGATAATCCCATGATCACAATCGCTGTCGATGCCATGGGGGGAGACCACGCACCCCGTCCGGAGGTGGAGGGGAGTGTTCGCGCCGCGGAAGAATACGGCGTGCGCATTCTTCTTGTCGGCCAGCCTCAAGCGATCCGGGCCACTCTGGCCAGTTTCAGCAAGCCTTCGCTGCCGATCGATATTGTCCCGGCCAGCGAGGTGATCACCATGGAGGATCACCCGGCCCAGGCTTTCCGCCGTAAGAAAGACAGCTCCGTGCACGTTGCGGCGCGCCTGGTGAAAGAGGGCAAGGCCGACGCCATCGTCAGCGCTGGCAACACCGGTGCGGTCATGACCACGGCCAGATTCATCTTGGGCACACTGAAGTCGGTCGACCGCGTCGCCCTGGCCGCCCCCTTTCCGAATGCCAAAGGCGGCGTCTCCGTGCTTCTCGATGTCGGCGCCAACGTCGATTCCAAGCCCGAGCACCTCTTGCAGTTCGGCGTCATGGGCGAGATTTATTATCGTCTCACCTTCGGCAGCCGCAAGCCGCGTGTCGGTTTGCTCTCCGTCGGCGAGGAAGAGATCAAGGGCAACGAATTGACCCGCGCCGTCTACGACCGCTTCAAGGCCCTGCCCGTGCATTTTGTCGGCAACGTCGAAGGCGGCGATCTGTTCTCCGGCAAGGTGGATGTCATCGTCTGCGATGGTTTCGTCGGCAACATCGCCCTCAAGATTTGCGAGGGCCTGGCCATGGAGATCATCAAGTATTTGCGAAAGACTTACAAAAGTTCTTTCGCATCGCAGGTCGGCTATCTGTTTTCGAAAGGTGCGCTCAAGGGCATTAAACGCACCATGGACTATGCGGAGTACGGCGGTGCGCCGCTCCTCGGAGTCCGCGGCGTCTGCGTGATCGGCCACGGCCGCTCCAACGCCAACGCCGTCAAGAACGCCATTCGCGTCGCCGCGGGGCTTGCCCGCGCGCGGGTGAACGAAAAAATCGAACAAGAGCTCTCCCTGACCCACGCGCAGGCGTGACGTCCGGAGAGAGGAGCAATCATGGGTAAAGTCGCATTCATCTTCCCGGGGCAGGCTTCGCAATACTCCGGCATGGGCAAGGAACTCGCGGAGAAATATCCTGCCGCTCGCGCGATCTTCGACGAGGCGGATAAAGCCCTCGGCTTTTCCATCTCCAAAATCTGTTTCGAAGGCACCGAGGACGAGCTGAAGCTCACCGCCAACACCCAACCCGCCATTCTTACCGTTTCCGTCGCCGCCATGTGGGTGCTCGCCGAAAAACGCATTGGTGCCGACTTCGTTGCCGGCCACAGCCTCGGCGAATATTCCGCGCTGGTCGCCGCCGGCTCGCTGCAATTTGCCGATGCCGTGCGCCTCGTTCACAAGCGCGGTCAATACATGCAAGACGCTGTCCCCGCCGGGCGCGGCGCGATGGCCGCGATTCTAGGATTGTCCACCGCGGTCGTTGCCGATGCCTGCAAGCGCGCCGCCGAAGGCGCCGTCTGCACCGCCGCCAACCTGAATTCGCCGGACCAGACCGTCATCTCCGGTGACGCCGCCGCCGTGAAGCGCGCCGTCGAAATCGCCTCCCAGTCTGGAGCTAAGCGCGCCGTCATGCTCCCCGTCTCCGCTCCCTTCCATTCCGCGCTCATGCTGCCCGCGCAGGAAAGGCTCGAAAAAGATTTGCGCGCCACAACGTTCGCCGATCCCCACGTTCCGGTCGTCACCAACGTCGACGCCGACACCATCAAAAAGGGCGACGAAGCCCGCGAAGCCCTGATCCGCCACGTCACCATGCCCGTGCGTTGGGAAGAGTCCATGCGCATGTTGCTTGACGAAGGCGTCAACACCTTCATCGAAGTCGGTCCCGGCCGCGTGCTAACCGGCATCATGCGCCAGATCGAGCGTTCCGTAACTACGCTGAACGTCGAAGACGAAAAAAGTCTCCAAGCCACGGTAGACCGCATAACCGCGGCCAAGTCCGATGCCGCGTAGCGCCTCTGGGCCGCGAATTTTGTTGTGGCCGAACTTTAGATCGGCCAGTCCGAAGGCGCAATGCGAGGGCGGCTTCACGCCGCCTCCGTTCCACCGGGCTGAGTTTGATATGGGCCACAACGATGCGAGAAAGGGAGGGCACGACTTCAGTCGTGCCGCAATGCCCGAAATAAGAATGGGCTTTAGCCCCTGAGGGCGAGCCCCGAGGACCGAATGAATGTTTAACCTCTCCAACAAAATCGCCGTCGTCACCGGTGCCTCCCAGGGCATCGGCCGCGATACCGCCCACGCCCTCGCCGAAGCCGGCGCCAAAATCGCCGTCGCCGCGCGCAACGAGGAAAAACTTTCCGAACTGGTCCAGGAAATCTCCGCCAAAGGCGGCGAAGCCCTCGCCGTAAAAATGGACGTCGCCGATCTCGATCAAATCAAATCCGGCTTCAAATCCATCCTCGAAAAATTCGGCAAAATCGACATCCTCGTCAACAACGCCGCCATCACCCGCGACGGCCTGGCCATGCGCATGAAGCCCGACGACTGGGACGCCGTCATCCGCACCAATCTCACCGGCGCTCATTTCTGCATCCAGCAGGTTTTGCCCCCGATGATGAAAGCCCGCGCCGGCCGCATCATCAACATCTCCTCCGTCGTCGCCGAAAGCGGCAACGCCGGCCAGGCCAATTACGTCGCCTCCAAAGCTGGCATCATCGGCCTCACCAAAGCCATCGCCATCGAAATTGCTTCGCGCAACATCACCGTCAACGCCATCGCCCCCGGCTTCATCGAAACCCCCATGACCGCCGTCCTCCCCGACAAGGTCAAGGAAGAACTCAAAATCCGCATCCCCCTCGGACGCCTCGGCACCGGCCGCGACGTCGCCGCCGCCATCGTCTTCCTCGCCAGCGACGAAGCCGCCTACATCACCGGCCACGTCCTCGACGTCAACGGCGGCATGTATTTGGCGTAGTAGGAGTTCTCATGCGAGTAATCCGAAAGCTGAGAGATACACCGGAGTGGCCGCAGATCCGCGATCAGCTTAGAAAGGCAGGCATGGATCCGAACGCCGTCGCAACACTGGGTGAATCGGAAGGGGATTCTTTGGATCACGTCGAGATAATCATGGCGTTCGAGGAAGCGTTCAAAATTGAAATCAAGATTGATTCTCGAAAAAAAGAGGACTCGCTAAGGTAAAATTGCCCTAATTCAGAGGACAGATAAGCGCTGCCCGGAATGGATTAAGTTTAGTACTGAGGTGATGCATGAGCGCAAAAGCTCCCCTTCGGCTTGAGCCGGATTGGCCAAGAATGCGCCAATTGATTGCTAGGCGGCTGAAAGTTTCTGAGGAGGAAGTTCAGGAGATGCGGGATAAGGGCGATTCTTTGGCCAAAGTCGAACTGGCAATGGTGATCGAAGAAATCCTCCATGATCTGGGGTCATAAATAGCTGCGCTACACCAGGGGGCTCTTGCTAATGGCTGTCGGCTAACAGCTAAAGGCTTCCCCGAAGTTGACCTTGCTCCGCGGTCTAAGTAGACTTGGCAGGTTGGCTAAATAAGCCTATACAATCTAGCAGCACGCCCTCACTGCTCGAAGTGGTTCAGGGTGGTTCGAAATACGCAAGAGCGACATCAGGTCGCGGAGGAACAGGAATGGCCAGCGTGGAAGAACGCGTTAAGCAGATTATTGTCGAGCAACTCGGTGTGGATGAAGCCGAAGTCACCCCCACGGCGTCCTTTGTGGACGATCTCGGCGCGGATTCGCTCGACCAGGTCGAATTGGTCATGGCTTTCGAAGAAGCCTTCGGCATCGAAGTGCCCGATGAGGACGCCGAAAAAATGACCACCGTCAAGGATGCTATCGAATACATCGACAAGCATTCCAAGGGTAAGTAGGTCGCTCATAAATCCCCGTTCGAAGGAGCAAGCAAGTTGACTCGCCGGGTTGTCGTTACGGGAGTTGGATTGGTCTGCGCGCTGGGCATCGGCACCGAGGAAAGCTGGAAAAACCTCGTCGCCGGTAAAAGCGGCGTTGGCCCCATCACGCATTTTGATACCACTGATTTCGATTGCAAAATTGCTGGCGAAGTCAAAAACTTTGACCCCTTCCAGTGGATCGAGAAAAAAGAACTCAAGAAAATGGGGCGCTTCATTCAGGTCGCCCTGGCCGGCGCCGATTTCGCCATCAGGATGGCCGAATGGAAGCCCGAGCAATCCGACCTTGATGAAGTCGGCGTCTATGTCGCCTCCGGCATCGGTGGATTCGACATCATCGAACGCGAGCACATCAAGCTCATGCAGGGCGGCCCCGGAAAAATCTCCCCGTTCTTCATTCCTTCGGCCATCGTCAACTTGGCTTCCGGACACATCTCCATTCGCTATGGCGCGCGCGGCCCCAACTCCGCCACCGCCACGGCCTGCTCCGCCTCCGCCCACGCTATCGGCGACTCTTTTAAGATTATCGAACGTGGCGCCGCCGAAATGATGATTTGCGGCGGCACCGAAGCCACCATCACTCCGATGGGCATCGGCGGCTTCGCATCCATGCGCGCGCTTTCCACCCGCAATGACGCGCCCGAAAAAGCCAGCCGCCCCTTTGATGCCGACCGCGACGGTTTCGTCGTCGGCGAAGGCACCGGTATCGTCATCCTCGAATCCCTGGAACACGCGCAGCGGCGCAATGCCCCAATCCTCGCCGAAATTGTCGGCTACGGCATGAGCGGCGACGCCTATCACATCACCCAGCCCGCCGAAAACGGCGACGGCGCTTTTCGCGTCATGCGCGCCGCGCTCAAGGACGCCAAAATCTCCGCCGACGATATCGGCTACGTCAACGCCCACGGCACCTCAACGCCCCTCGGCGACGCCATCGAAACCACCGCCATGAAGCGTCTCTTCGGCGAACGCGCCATCAACAAAAAGCTCGCGGTAAGCTCCACAAAATCCATGACCGGCCACCTCCTTGGCGGCGCAGGCGGCCTCGAGGGCGGCATCTGTGTTCTTGCGTTGCGCGATCAAATTCTCCCGCCTACCATCAACCAGGAGACGCCCGATCCCCACTGCGATCTTGATTACGTTCCCAACGTAGCTCGCAAAGCGTCCTTTGATTACGCGCTCTCTAACTCCTTCGGATTCGGCGGCACCAACGCCGCCCTCATTTTCAAGCGCTGGACCGGGAAGTAAAGCGCTACCTCCTGCGTTTGTCATCCTGAGCGAAGCGAAGGATCTCAACTTCGGCATGGCCGCGCACCCGAGCCCATGCGAGAAATATCTTAGATAGGAAACTGCCTATGAAAATCCTAGTCTGCATCAAACAAGTCCCCGCCAAAGACGCCCCGCTCTCCATCGCCGGCAACTGGATCAAGGAATCCGACATCGGCTTCGAAATGAATGAACCCGACTCCTACGCCCTCGAAGAAGCCCTCCGCCTCAAGGAAAAGCACGGCGGCGAAGTCATCGCCCTTTCCCTCGGCCCCGAGCGCGTCAAACAAACCATCAAGGAAGCCCTGGCCAAAGGCGCTGACCGCGGCATCCACATCGCCGACGACAATTTCGCGCAACTCGATCCCCTCGGCACCGCAACCCTCATTGCCGCCGCCATCGCCAAGGAAAAAGTGGATCTCGTCCTCACCGGCCTGCAGAGTGACGACCACGGCTTCGGCCAAACTGGTGTCCTCCTCGCCGCTCTCCTGAATCTCCCCCACGCCACGCTGATCATGCAAATCGACGTGCAGGGCGCAAAAATGAAGCTCAAGCGCGAGCTCGAAGCCGGCTGGTTCCAGTGGATCGAGTGCCCGCTCCCCGCCGTCCTCACCATCCAATCCGGCATCAACAAAGTCCGCTACGCCACGCTCAAAGGCATCATGGCCGCCAAGAAAAAAGAAATCGCCACGGCAACCCGCGAATCTCTCGGCGTCACGATCGAGCCCACCCAAAAAATCGAAAAAATCTACATCCCCGTCAAAACCAAAAAAACCGAATTCCTAACCGGCACGCCCAAAGAAGCCGCCGCCAAACTAGTAGAAAAACTCAAGTTCGAAGCCCGGGTGCTCTAATGGCTCGGCTGCACGATAAAGCTAACTTGTCATCCTGAGGCCATCCGACGAGGATAGCCGAAGGATCTCAACCTATAAAAGTTTCGAGGCGTATACGAAAAAGAATTCGCAACTGGAATCGGAGCCGAAAGTATGAAAATCCTCGTCATCACCGAACAACGCCAAGGCAAGTGGAACAACGCCAGCTTTGAAACGCTAGTCGCGGCCCAGCAAATCGCTGCTGCCGCATCGGCAACGGTCAGCGCCGTCGTCATCGGCAAGGGAGTCGCCGCGCTAGCCGCCGAACTCGCCACAAAAAACGTCGCCGAAGTTCTTCTCGTCGAGCACGACCTTCTCGACTCCTACACCCCCGACGGTTATTGCACCGTCCTCAACCAGGTCATCGAATCCGCCAAGCCCGATCTTGTCCTCTTCCCCCATACCTACCAAGTCCGCGACTTCGCTCCCAAACTCGCCGCCTCACTTGGCAAAGGCATGGTCGGCGATTGCATCGGTGTCCGCAGCGAAGCCGGCAAACTAATCTTCGTCCGCCAGATGTTCCAAGGCAAAACCGCCGCCGACGTCACTTTCACCGGCGCCGCCCCGTGGTTCGCTTCCTTCCAATCCGGCGCATTCCGCGCTGATCAGCTAGCCGCGCATCCCAGCGGCAAAGCTCCAGTCAACGCCGTATCCGTGAATCTCACCGCCGCCGGCATCCGCACCAAGCCGCTCGAACTCTTCAAAGAAGCAAAATCCGCGGTGGACCTCACCCAGGCGCCGCTCATCGTCGCCATCGGCCGCGGCATCAAAGCCCCCGAAAATATCGCCCTCGCCGAAGCCCTCGCTAAGGCCATGGGCGCCGAACTCGCCGCCTCTCGCCCCATCTGCGACGAAGGCTGGCTCCCCATGGAACGCCAGATCGGCAGCTCCGGCCAAACCGTCGCGCCTAAGCTCTATCTCGCCCTCGGCATCAGCGGCGCCATCCAGCACGTCGTCGGCATGAAGGGCGCCCGCACCATCGTCGCCGTCAACAAAGACCAAAATGCCCCCATCTTCGAAATCGCCGATTACGGCATCGTAGCCGACATCTTCGAAGTAATGCCCGCCCTAACCGAAGAACTCCAAAAATCCAAATCCTAAAATCCGTTGTAGTGGCCGACCTTTAGGTCGGTCAGGCTTCCTTTCTCAAGATAAGTGAGATCCGAAGAAAGTTAGTTAAGCACGGGGCTTAACTCGTTCGCAGGCTGGTGCAACTCGTAACGCACAACGCCTGAGTCATCTATGAAAAAATGCCGCACGCCAGTCTCATCTTGTTTGATGGGATCTGCAGTGATCCGATAGTGTTGATAACTGCCCGCACTTGAATCTCGTCTCGGAAAATAAACAAAGGTAAAGCCTCGGTCTTTGCCGGTGGCGATAACGCCGGTAATTCTTTCCGATTCTTTGTTTCCGGGGGGAACAGGGAGCGATCTGAGATCTGCGGGAAAACCGACATCCGGATGTGTTTCCGAATAAATCGCCGTCAAGGATGCCAAAGTCCGGAGAGAGTGCACGGCCGAACTTTCATTCACCGCAATGTGACTAATGTGACTAATGCTATCGTGCGCCACGACAAAAACTAGAAACAGGGCGGTGAATTCTGATACTGAGATTACCAGCGCAAGAGTCGCCAGGTTCCAGAACTGTCTTGGGAACCCGACTCGCCTTCTTACCTCACGAGCGAATCCGATCAGTCCGAAAACGATCGCCAGTAGTGGGCTGATCGGAATAACGACAGGGAACAGTGACTCAAGCAATGCAGAGCCCCGAAAAAGGAACCCGAGCCCCCAAACGAGAATTGGGGCGGCAGCGAAGCAACAGGAGAGCTTTGCGAAGCGATTCATGGTAACTTGCGGCTGGAGAGGAGCCTTCGCCGCGCCTCTCTTTCCATCTTTTCACCAAACGCCTGTTTGGTAAACTATACCCATGTCCATCCAACGCGAACAACTCGAAGCCGACGTCCTCATCGTCGGCGCAGGTCCCGCCGGCCTAAGCTGCGCCCTGCATCTCGCCAATCTCATCAAACAACACAACGCCGCCGGCGCCAAGCCCGCTCTCTCCTCCGAAAACATCTACGTCCTCGAAAAGGGCCGCGAAATCGGCGCCCACCAACTCTCCGGCGCCATCATGAACCCCAAAGCCCTTGCCGAACTCGTCCCCGACTTCCAGAAATCCGCGCCCCTCGACACACCCGTCACCGATTCCGCCGCCCTCGTCTTCACCGAAAATCATTCCTACCGCATCCCGGTCACCCCGCCGCCCTTCAACAACGCCGGCAACTACGTCATCTCCCTCAGCAAGCTAGTCAAATGGCTCGGCGGCCTGGTCGAATCCGCCGGCGTCAACCTCTTCAAGGAATTCGGCGGCGCGGAATTAATCTACGAAAAAGGCGGCGTCGCCGGCGTCATCACCGAAGACAAAGGCCTCGACAAAAACGGCAAGCCCAAGGACAACTTCACTCCCGGCTACGAACTCCGCGCCAAAGTCACCGTCCTCGCCGAAGGCACCCGCGGCTCGCTCACCAAACAACTCGTCGCCGAAAAAAATCTCGACAACATCAATCCCCAATCCTACGGCATCGGCATCAAGGAACTCTGGGACATCCAGCCCGGCAAACTCCAGCCCGGCTACGTTGCCCACACTCTCGGCTGGCCCATCTCCACCAAAATGTACGGCGGCGGCTGGATCTACGGCCTCGCCAACAATCGCGTCTCCATCGGTCTCGTCGTCGCCCTCGAATACGAAAACCCGCGCTTCGATCCCCACGCCGCATTCCAAACCTGGAAGACCCACCCCTTCGTCCGCAACATCCTCGAAGGCGGAAAGCTCGTCCGCTACGGGGCGAAATCCCTCCCCTATGGCGGCTGGTACGCAATGCCCCGCAACTATCTTGACGGCTGCCTCATCGTCGGCGATTCCGGCAGCTTCCTCGACTCCCAGCGCCTAAAAGGCGTGCATCTGGCAATGAAAAGCGGCATGTTGGCTGCTGAAACCATTTTCGAAGCGCTAAAAAAAGGCGACTACTCCGCCGACACGCTAAAGCTCTACAAAGAAAAAATCGATCACAGTTACATCAAGGAAGAACTCTGGAAGGTTCGCAACTTCCATCAATCCTTCCACAACGGCCTGCTCGATGGTTTCTTCTACTCTGGCCTGCAGCAAATCACTGGCGGCGCCGGCATCATCGATCCCATGCGCGCCCACGCAGGATACGAAGCCTACCGCCCCATCTTCGGCCGCCCCGCTCCCGAACGCTTCAAGGGTGACGGCAAACTCACCTTCGATCGCCTCACCGACGTCTACCATTCCGGCACGCGCCACGACGAAGACCAGCCGTGTCACCTGAAAGTGCACGACCTCAACATCTGTGCCACCCGATGCGTAGAGGAATACGGCAATCCTTGCCAGTATTTCTGCCCTGCGGCTGTCTATGAAATGGTGAAAGAGGGAACTGCCCAGAAGCTAAAAATCAACGCCGCCAACTGCGTCCACTGCAAGACCTGCGACATCGCCGATCCCTACCAAATTATCGACTGGGCTGTCCCCGAAGGCGGCGGGGGCCCCAACTACGAAGGCATGTAAAAGGCTCTTCCTGTAGCTCACCCCTTCGTGGGGTGATGCTTTCCCAAGCACGGGCAAAACCCCGCCATTTCACTCTTCTGCCCGTTAATCAAACTTCAATTTGCCTTCAGCCCATAAACCGTCAACTGGCTGCTAGTCCCCACATAAACTTTCCCATTAGCAACCGTGGGCACCGTAAATTTCACATACGTCCCCGCCGCATCCCCATTCGCCTGGCCGCTATTCCACAATTCCGTGTTCAAGTTGGTCGCGTCATACGCGTGCAATATCGCCGGCGAAGAATTCTCAATCGCCCACACGATTCCGCGATTCGTACCCTGCGAAGAGATCGAAGGCGTTGCTCCTGGCCAGGCGTAGGACGTCGGGCTCTCCGAAGATTGGCTGCCAAACGGCCCGGAAACATTGTTCAACGGGAAGGCGCGGACCGGCGAGTTGATAGTTGCCATATAGAGCCACGTCTGCCAAAATCCGGCCGTCGAAAAAATGCTGCCTCCTGGCTGGAACTTTTGCACCGCGTTGGAGTCGCCGAACTGCCCCATGTTATTCCGATTGAGCACGTATAACGCCCCATCCTTGCCTCCGCCGACCGCGAGATTCGGCGTTGCCCCCCCCGTTGAATCCACCAGGATCGCCGCGCCTCCGGATCCGAAATCCTGATCTCCAGATTCATCGCTCGATTGATCCGAAGGCGTAAAATAATCCAGTAACGAAAGGCCCGCCGAAAGTTTCAAGAACGAATCCCCATAGTTCGCATTGGCCGCGTTAAACGTCCCATTGCCAGTGATGCAGTAAAGATTTCCGCTATTGTCAACCGCCGGCGCCGCACCCGCCATCCATATGCCTCCCAGTGACCCGCTCGGCGTGTCGTTGAACGTGGCTAGTTGCGCCAGTGAGGTCTTGTCGTACTCATAGATGTAGCCGTGATAAGGGCCGTTATCCCCATGCGACGCCCAAGTCACATAAACGTTGCTGCCAGAGAGCACCAGCCCCGCCCGCTGGTTTTGAATTAACGCAAAGGATCCCGTCCCTCCCGACGCAATCTGCAGCGGCGAATTTGTTCGCTCGCTCAGATCGATCAAACTCAAGGCGTGCAGCCGTTGGATGTAATTGGTCCCGCTGGTCGCCTTTGATTTAGCCACCACGTACAGTGTGCTGGTCGCCGGATCGATCACCGGCGTTCCCACAATCCCGATATCCGGATTAATATCCGCGGAGTTCACATCCGTGTGCGACACCCAGGTCTCGTTTGTCCCGAGCAGGCTCACAGACTTCAGCGTTTGGCAGGGCGACGTGTCCGCATCAAACGCATAAACCGTGTCGTGCTCCGTCGCCACATAAATAACATTGTGCTTCACTCCGCCGATCGTCAGGTTCGCCACCCACAACGGCTGCGCATACGCCGCCGCGTCAATCGTGCAAGTGAACAGCTTCCCAAACGTCGCCGTATTCACCAGCGCCGGTGTAAGCGCGTACTCCTGCGTGTTACTCCCATCGCGGTTCAAATTGTCGTGCCACGTGAACACTCCCGCCAGATCGGTCACTCCCACGGTGATACTCGCGCTGGTCGTCATATCGGTCACGCTGGTGGCGGTAATGGTGTAAACCCCAGCGCTGCCCGGTGCCGTGTACGTGACCGGCGCGCCCGACAAACTCGGGCTCGCCGAAAAACTACCGCAACTATTCCCCGAACACCCCGCTCCTGTAGCCGTCCAATTCACTCCCTGAGGGTCGGTCGTTGTTGCTGTCACGGAAATCCCCTGGGTGACTCTCAGCCCGGCACGTTTTGGCGATATCGATACACTGATGCCGCCGGCTGAGATAATCGTCAGCGTCAAATTGACCGTCTTCGTTTGCACCGGGTTTCCCGAATCCTGCACCTGAAACGTCAGCGGAGCGCTGGTGACCGATGTCGTTGGCTTTCCTGTAATCGCGCCCGTCGATGCATTCAGCGTTAATCCCCCCGGCAGCGTGCCAACTGTCAAACTCCATTGATAAGGTGTCGTTCCACCCGTCGCCGCAAGCGTCGTACTATAGGCCGCGCCAACCTGCCCGTTCGGCAGCGAATTCGTACTGATCGCCATCGTCGCCGCAGTCACCGTCAATGTCAGATTCACGCTCTTCGTTTGCATCGGGTTCCCGGAATCTTGCACCTGGAACGTCAACGCTGTATTTGTGGCTGTCGCCGTGGGCGTCCCCGTTATCGAATTCGTCGCCGCATTCAGTTTCAACCCTGCCGGCAGCGTTCCACTCGTCAGCGACCACACATACGGAGTCGTCCCGCCCGAAGCCACCAGCATCGTGTTGTAGCTCACACCAACCTGCCCGTTTGGCAGTGACGCCATCGTAATGCTCAGTGGCATCGGTTGCATACCACCCCCGGAATTCGACGAGGCGCACCCTTGCAGAAACATCAAGCCAATCAACAGAACGGACCAGAAGATCAGAACTCGCGAAGCGTTGCGCGGATTTGTGTCTTGCATTTAGTAAAGGTTCTCCAGGATGGAAGGACCGCCGAAACTTACACTTTCTTGCGTGGCAATCGGCTACTGGGCGTGCTCGGAATCTAACACGGAATCCTTGGCTGAGAAAATGGTACGAACTGACAGGGGGAGCGATACGTCAATAGTCCAGCTTGGTACGGGCCAGCTATGAAATGGTCTACGTGGATGGCGACCACAGCTTCCGGAAATACGTTTTTACTCGGCCCCACGTGGACTCTTCCGCGGATTTTTGTGGGCTCGTCTGTGTTTTTGCCGGGGGCGCCGGTGCCCCGGCCTGCGCCACAATCGGTTCGCCTTCCACGCGGCCCTGATATATCAATGTCGGCCGCACTCGTACCCGCCGCACCAGAATGATCAGGTTCGGATCGTAATCGGCCTGCACCTTCGCTTTGGCGTCGTATTGCAGCGGCGGCATGAACACCTGATACACCGGTTCTTCCGCCTGCGTTGCCCGGCCGTCGCTCCCTTGCTCCGAGGGTGGTTTTGCTTCCGCCGCCTTTTTCTTGATGTCCTCCTTGGTCGCCAGCCGGCTAATCTCGGTCCCCGGCGTCATGGGTTTCATCACCACCTGCAATTCGCACATGCAATGTTCCGGGGAAGTTCTCAAACTCTCAATCTGCCCGTTCGTCAGCGAAACGTCGCCGCTCTGCGGCACCAGCACGCTTTGCCCTGTCAGTTGCTGCTCCACGCGCATCGCGCCCTTGTTCGCCCGGATGCACATGGCTCCCGCGCTGTCGAGCCCCACCAGAAAATCTTCAGCCCCATTCCCAATCGAAATCGGGCGAACCTGAATTTGCGCCGTATAAATATTCAGCGGCACATCGCTGCTGACCTGCGCGTGAATCGTCCCAGAATCCAGCGCCAGGGTAATCGCTCCCCCGGCCTTCAGCACCGAAAAATGCGCCGGTCCGCAAATAATAATCTGCCCCCCTTCCACAAGATCAATGCGCGCCTGCCCGGCTTTCACGTGAACATCGCTGCCGCTGCGCAATATCGTCTTCACCTGCCCGTGCACCACCTCCACGCTCATCGGCCCATTCACCGAAATGGTTTCGCCCTCAATGGCCCCGATAGCGTCGGCCGCGGGGTTGTCCGTGCCTCCGGCGGCCCTCGCGAAGCAAATCGCGAACACCACCGCGTACACCAGTATCCTGGCGATTCCGCGCATCCTTCCGTCTTTGGCCATCCATTTCACTTGCTTCGTTCTCCGTCCAGGCGGGGGCAGGGGGACACTCTATATACTATAGGAAGATGGAAACTCCAGATATCCAGAGTCACGAATCCGAGCCGGCCGTCGGCGCCCACTACGACACCCGTCTGCCCAACCTGCCCTGGACCCGCCGCATCCAGATCCCGATTATCGCCGCGCTTGTCTACACCGTCATCCGCATCCTGGGCCCCACGCTGCGGTTTGAAACCTTGGGCCACGCCCGCTCGGCCCAGCGCTGGGGCCAGAAGCAGCCGCGCATCTGGGCCTTTTGGCACCGTGTGATTCTGCCGGTTTCCTGGTTCGCCAGAAATCATGGCATTGTGGTGATGAACACCACCGCCTTCGATGGGCAGTGGACGCGCAAAGTCATCGAGTGGCTGGGTTTCGGCACCGCCCAAGGAAGTTCCTCCCGTGGCGGTTTGCGCGGCTTGCAGGTCATGGCCCAGCGCATCGCCGAGGGTCTCGATTGCGGGTTCACCATTGACGGTCCCCGCGGCCCCCGTTACGTCGCCAAGGTCGGTCCGGTCTTGTTGGCGCGGACGACCGGCGCACCCATTCTGGTCTTTCACATTGGTGTCGATCGCGGCAAAACCATCGAAAAAACCTGGGACCATTTTTTATTGCCAGGCCTCTTTGCGCGCGCCGTATTTATTGAAGGTAATCCCATCCACGTTCCGCAGGACGCCGACGCCGAGATGATCAAACTCAAGCACCAGGAGATGCAAAAAGAACTCGAACGCGTCCGCGACATCGCCGAAGGCTGGTTCAAGTTCTCTGACGAGGAACGCGACAAGCTTCGCGCCGAGTTCGGCCCCTAATCTCTGTAGCCTAGGCCTCCCAGGCCTGAGGTTTTTCTGCCGCTGGCGAAATCACGGTCTTTACCGGGGCCTTCTCCTGCCACAACGCAATCCCACCTGCATCACCAAAACGAAAACCTCGCGAATTCCCTCCCCGCGAATCCTCCGCCCTAATTCCCGTCGCGTTCCCCCAACTTCACCGGAATATCCACCTTCTTCGCCCCACGATAAACCGTAACTGTAACCATATCCCCCGGACGCTTCCGGTTCAGCAACACATCCATATCAAACTTGTTCCCCACTTTCTGCCCATCAATTCCTACGATCACGTCCCCGCCGATGCTCAGCTTCCGCATCCCCGCCTGCACGCTGCGATCACCCCCGCGAATCCCCGCCGCTGCGGATGGCCCGCCTTTTGTAGCCACCTCCACCAGCAATCCCTCTTGCACCGGCAAATCCAGCGCCTCCGCAAGCCATCCGGTCACCGCGATCGTTTGCACGCCCAGATACGCCCGCCGCACTTTTCCCTCGGTGATCAAATCATTAGCGATCAGCTTTGCCGTGTTAATCGGGATGGCGAAGCCGATACCCGCGGCCGTCCCCGAAGGCGTATAAATGGCGGAGTTGATGCCAATCACATCGCCACGAGTGTTGATCAGCGGTCCCCCGGAATTTCCGCGATTGATGGACGCATCCGTCTGAATCGCCTCGTCAATAAAAGTGGTCTCGCTCGTCTGCACCGTCCGGCCCAGCGCGCTCACCACCCCGGTCGTCAGCGTGGACTGGAATCCAAATGGATTGCCAATGGCCAAAACCTTCTGTCCAACCTGCAACGTGCCGGAATCACCCAACGCCAAGGAGGCAAGTGGCTTGCCCTTCGGATCGATCTTCAGCAACGCCACATCGTTCCGCTGATCCGCGCCAACAAATTTCGCCGCGAACCGCGTCTTGTCCCCAAGAATCACCTCGATCGTCTGTGCCCCGGCGACCACGTGGAAATTGGTCAGAATGTATCCGCGCGGATCGATCACAAACCCGGATCCCGCTCCCTCCACGGGCACGGGATCCATGAAAAAGTCGTATTCCGTGGCCTTGGTGAGAATATTGGCTACCGCAGGCGATGCCTGCCGGTAAATCCGCACGTTGATGGATTCTTCCTCGGTGAGCGCCTCCGGATGCTCCCCGGTACTCTTCAACGTCAATCCGGTCTGGCTGCCGCCTCCCAGGTGCCGCGCCTCCACCTCTTTGGCCTGATGCGGCCCCCACCGCGCACCCACCCAATAAGCTCCCAGCAGCAGGATCAGCGCCACCAGGATCAGCCGCACCCGGCTCGCACCCAATTCATGTTTACGCTCAGTCATCGTCTTCACTCCGCATCTCGTCTTTTTCCAGTATAAGTCAACCACGCGCAAGCGGGTGGGAGCAATCACCTGCTGCGGGAAGTGGCCGGCGACCACCTATTGGCTACACGCAACCTGGGGGGAGCGTCCAACGAAGCAACGGAAATGCCGCGCGGGTCGTCAGCGCCGAAGCGAACCGAGGGCGTTTCCTCGAATTTCCCCCCGTCGTACGGTCCGCTTGCCCCGCGATCCATCTTAGTGCTGGATAAGCGTGGACTGGCTCGCAACGCACTGCCAGGTCTCTCCATTCTTTACCCACGTGTCCGTGAAACGTCCGCGCCGTATATAAGGTCTTCCTTTGCTCATCCCCTTTTCCCGGTAAATGCCAGTAACCACGGCGCAATCCCCGAACACGATGGCAGTCTGCTTCTCATTCACGATCTGTTCTGGCGATAAACCCTCGCTTTTCGCCGCCGCAAGGAACTCCGCCTTGGTCATGATGCTGCCGTCATAGTCGATGTACACCAGCTCCGGCGCCAGAAGCTGATCCAGCGCGGCCACGTCTTTGGATTGCTCCGCGTGATTCCACGCAGTCTCCAGGGCTAGCACCCGCCCTTCCTCATCACTCTTCGATTGCCAGCCACCGTGACAAAAAGCAACAACAGAGAACACGGTGACTACAAGACCCGCCACAATCCGTACCTTCATAGATGCGCTCCTAACCTCTGTACCTCAGGCCTTCCAGGCCTGAGGGTTTCCATAACAATGGCGCGATTTCGCCGGGGCAATGCCAACCTTCATCCCTCCACCGGTACCTCAGCCCTTCCCCTCGCAGCCATCCACTCAGATTCTACCCCGGCCAAACACCCCTTTTCTTTCCACGTTCCCGCTCGAAATTTCGCCACGGCTTCCGGCCCTAGTGGCGCTCTAGGCAAAGGGGTAAGCAATTCCTCCAAAAGCAGGAGAAGATAGAAGTAACGCACGACGAGACCCGCTCCGAGATGCGATTGTGTCCAGCCGGGGAGGAACCATGGATCGCGAACGACGCCGTACGCCCAGGTACATGTTCTTTGCCAGCGCCGAATTGCTGGAAGAAAAATCCGAAGTGCGGGTTGCCTCCCGCGTCAGCGAATTGAGCCGCCACGGCTGCTACCTGGATATGATGAATCCGTTCCCCATCCATACCATCGTCTTGCTGAAAATCTGGAGAGAAGAAAAAAACGTGATCCAGACCAGGGGCCGCATCATTTATTCCCAGCCAAACATGGGTGCCGGCGTAGCCTTCGTGGATTTGGAAGAGAAATACGCGCCCCTGCTGGAACAATGGCTGGCCCAGGCGGCCAAGGAATCGTAATCGCGGCTGCCGCATATCGCAATGCTCGCCGCTTCACTTCATTTCAATTTCGATAATCTGCGCCTCTCCCGTTCCCGCATTCGCCAGCGAGTGGGTCACCTTTGAATCCACCCAGTGAATATCTCCGCGCTTGATTTGATGTGTCGACGTCTGTCCATCCGGCGCACTCATCTTCAACGGGAACGCACCGGCCGCCACAATCAGGTACGGTCGCTCGTGCGTGTGCATCGGAGTCGCCCCGCCCGGTGCCAGGATCCATTTGTAAACCCGCGCGCTGGGATTTTCGCCCTCCACGGGCCCGGCAACCGCTTGCGATGCCCGCTCCGGCCGCTGCAACAGTTCCACGTCCAGCACATCGAAAGTCTCTTGCCCCAGATTGTGAACCCGGTGCGTAAGCGGATTCTCCCGGAGCGTCCGCAACGTTACGTCGCCGGCCTTGCGCTCCACGCCCGCGCTCTCGGCTTCGCCGGGCTTTTGATCGCTCGCCTTGACGTCCGCGAGTCGCACGGCCACGTCATCGTCGGAATGTATGTGATACGCGCTGCGCTCGCCGGGCTGCAGGAGCACTCGCAACACCATCACGTAATCGTTTTTCAGCAG
The DNA here is from genome assembly GCA_963781995.1 of uncultured Acidobacteriota bacterium. GTDB lineage: Bacteria > Acidobacteriota > Terriglobia > Acidiferrales > UBA7541 > Acidiferrum. Next base: position 1,186,020 of record CAWAHR010000001.1, read on the forward strand.
CAGGTGGTGGTGCGGCTCCTGCTCCACCGGCACCGCCGCGGGATCCGAGGTCTTTTGCGCCGGGTACAAGCTGAGAAATAATATCAGCGGCGCGGCGGTGATCCAGAGTTTCATCGGTGCACCCTCTTGTGTGTGGTCAAAACGCAATGATTCTAGTGGCTGCGCCAGAAATGCACCATCTGCTTTTTTCCGGCGAAAAAATCCCCCCTTCCGAAGAAAACTCACCCGCCGCCCAACCCAAGTTCAAAACTTGTATTCTAGGTTCAATTGAAACCTCCGGCCAGGATATGCCGACGCGGGCAGCCCAAAATTCGGATTCACCGGCCCCCCATCCGGTCCGATTACTCCAATGTACGACACGTAGTTCGGATGATTGATCACATTGAACACATTGAGCGACGTTGTTAGCACCGGGCCGTTCTTCCTCTCCTTCTTGAAACGAAAATCGTGGGCAATGTTTACATCAAGATTCACCATTCCCGGGCCATGCAGCGTATTTCTCGCTGCCAGTCCCCCATCCGGGCGATCGTTGAACACTCCGTCGCCGTTGGAATCGACTCCCGTGATCACATTTACAGGCTTTCCCGAATACGCTTGCAGCGCCACCCCCAGGCTGAACAGGTCCGAGGGCTCAAACGTTCCCAGTAAGTCGAATTTATTCCGCCGGTCGTTGTCCGAGCGCGCCCAATCCAGATTCGAAAAGTTGCTGTTCCCCGGAAAGTAAGTGATGCCGCTCGTGTTGTTGTACATCTTCCCCAGGGTGTACTGCGCCTGGCCCGCAAAATACTTTGTCGGCCTTCCGCGAAACGTCAACTCCAGCGAATTTCCCTTCTGATAACCTTCGGATTCCAACTGCCGGATTTGTCCGAACCCGGGATTCGGCCGCACCAGGTAGTCCGTTGGCAGTGGCGCATTAATGTCGCGGGAGACAAACAGGTTAATGCCGCGCGTGCCCACATACGTAGCGCTGAATGTGCTCTTCGATGTGATCTGCCGCTCGATCCCAAAACTGTACTGCACGAAATACGGAATCCTCAACCGCGGATCCAGCTCCACCACGCTCGTCGGTACTCCGGCCAGATCCGCTGGGGTCACCGGATAGGGAACCGCCCCGCCCGTCTGCAATGGAAGAATCAGCCGCAGAAGATTGACGCCGTTGAAGTGCAGCAAGTCCGCAATTGGCCGCGGGCCCGAGCGGTCGTAAAAAATTCCCCCGCCGCCGCGAAAGATCGTCTTGCCCTTCGGTGTGGGCGCGTAGGCAAATGCAAACCTCGGCGCGAAGTTATTAACGTCGTTATTGAAATAATTCTGGTAGTAGTAGCGCACCCCAAGGGTAACCGACAGATTCGGCTTCAATCGCACGCTATCTTCTATAAAACCAGAAACCACCCGCTCCCAGAAAACCAGGTGCCCGTTGCCCGTCTGCACCCGGTACCCCGAGGGTTGCAGCGCGTTATATGCGTTGATATCCGCGAACGTATAAGTCCCTTGCTGGTTCGTGAAGTCGTCCGCGCCCCGCCGGCTGATATCCGGCACATCCACTCCAAACACCAGCATGTGCCGCCCGCTCACGTAGGTCAGAAAATCGGTGCCGTCCACATGCGCTTCCGTGCGTCTCGCGTCGGCCTGCGCACCCCCGCCCGTGAAATAACCTTCCACCACAATTTGCGGGGCCGCCACGTTGCTGGTGGTCGGCTGATCGTTGTGCCCGATCAGAAATCGTAACTGATTGACCCATTTGGACGAATAGATGTGCCGGTAGCTTACATTGATTTCGCTTTCCGTCACTTGCGAAGTGTACCCCGCTTCCGGCAAAACCGTGCCACCCACGCCCTGATTCTTCAGTTGCTCATTCTCGTACGAAAATCCGATCCAGAACTGGTCTCCATTCTCGAAATCGTGGAATACCCGGAACGATCCGAAGAAATGCCGTTCCGGCGCCGGAACATTCTCATCAATGACGGAATTATTGCTCCCAAACGCGTGCACCACCGCCTGCAAATTATCGTTGTCCTGCTCCAGCGACACTAGGAACGAATTTTTCTTGTCGCTGCCCAGCGGCCCGGTAAACGATCCCTCTTCCAGATACCGGCTTTCTGCGGGCTTGGTGGCTGCAAACGTGTTGCTGGCATCGAAAACGGAATTGCGCGTCAGAAAATTCACTGTGCCGTGGTACACCGGCGTGCCGGCTTTCGTCGTGATCTCCAACCGCGCCCGGCCCGGCCGCGCAAACCGCGCGGAATACGGATTCTGATTGATCTTCACTTCCTGCACCGCGGAAGCGGAGACCCCCGGGCCATTCGCTTCTATCCCGTTGACCACCAGGGACACGCCGCTGGTCGCGATGGCGTCGTCGCTTAGAAACCGTGACATCAGCGTGATGTAGTCCTGATCGAAAACCGGCACCCGGTCCAGCGCATCGCGCGTAATATTGTTGGCGTTCAGATTTTCGGAAGCCTCCGACGATGTTTGCGGCGTGGAATCGTCGGCCGTCACACTCACCACCTCGCTGACCGCGGAGATGGCCATGCCAATCCGCAGCGGTGCCCCGGGCTTTCCGCCCACCGTGATCTCCCCGAAGAAGTCCTTGAATCCCGGGGCTTGCACGTGCAGCCGGTACTTGCCGCCCGGCACATCGTCGAAGAAGAAAAATCCCGCCCGATCGCTGCTCGTCGACGCCTGGACGCCTCCGTTGGCACTCAGCAGGGTAACTTGCGCATCGGCCACATTCGCGGCGGAAGGATCTACGATTGTTCCGGACACGGAATGGGTCGGAGCGGGAGGCGGGGGAGTCTGCGCGATCACCGAAAAGGGAAGCAGCAGCAAAAAGAGCAGTAGATACAGTGGTCGCTTTGCTGCATGGATGCCAGCGGCCGGATTGGAATTCGCTGAATTCATTAAGTCCCGACCGCCAAGCGCGGTCTGGCCGAGCTTAGCGAACACATTGCCGCGAAATTATACGCACTTTCGTCCACCTTTTCAGGATAAGGAATGCTACCTAAACGCAGGATAACAGCGCGGCGACATGAGATCAGGCGCGAGGGAACACGGAATAGAGGACGGCAACGTAGTGGCAGGTGCTGCCGGTCATCACCAACAGGTGCCAGATGACGTGGTGGTAAGGAATTTTCTTGCAGGCGTAAAAGATCACCCCGATGGAGTACGCTAGCCCGCCAAGTACGATCCACACCACCCCGGTTAGCGGAACATGGCTATGTATCTGGTGTCCGGCAATCACCCCGAGCCACCCCATCGCTACATAGGCCGCGACCGATATTACCGGAAAGCGATCCGCAAACCACAGCTTGAACAGGATTCCCAGCACCGCGATGCTCCAGATCACTCCGAACAGCGACCACCCGAAACTCCCCCGCAGATTCACCAGCAGAAACGGCGTGTAGGTCCCCGCAATCAGCAGGTAAATGGCGCAGTGGTCGAAAATCATGAATCCCCGCTTGGCCCGCGGCGAGGAAATCCCGTGATAAAAAGTGGACGCCGCATACAGGCACACCAGCGTGGCGCCAAAAATAGCGCATCCGAGAATTTGCCACTTGCCGCCGCGCACGATGGCCAGCACCAGCAGGATCACGAACCCGATGACGCTGCACACCAGCCCAAAACCATGAGTAATTGTATTGGCGAGTTCGTCGGCGGTGATGTGTCGCGTGATTCCGAGAGTCCAGGAAAACATATTTCCAGCTTGCGCCCTTGCTGCGCCCTTGGCAACATCATTCAGATTAAAGATTTGTCACCGTTTTTCGGATCTCCGCCGCGCCCCGAAAAAATCAGAACCCGGGCGCCCCCGAAGAAGCGGCCCTCATCTCCGGCGCGTTTACCCCAAAGCGCAGGTGCGCGAACCACGATTGGCTGAGCGACATGAATCCGGTGTAAAGATACCCCCACACAAAAAGCAGCAGGAACGGCACGGTCGCATAATTTTCGTTGATAATCGCGTACACCACCGTCAGCCCGAAGTACAGCCCCAGCGCTACTTCGAAATACGGCATCCACCCCGCCTTGTTCTTATATTTCTTCGCGGCAAACGTCCCGGACTTTCCCTCAATCTTGAATTTTGGCGTTCGCGCGAATTCGGATTTCTTACCCGCGATCGCTTCCAGCACCGCTTGCGCATTCCGCACGCTGATGCCGATCCCCGTCGCCATCACGAACGGCATGTACAGAAAAGTGCTCAACCACGTCTTCGGCCGCAATTCTTTTTGCGCCGCTAGATAAAAACTCGAGATCGAACACGTGGACGCCAGAAACAGCGGCAAGTCAATCACCAGCATCTGGAACCATCCCTGATAGAACCGCACGATCATCGCCGGCAGTAGCATCGTGGAAAGCAGCACCATCAATGGGTACGAAATATTCGCCGTTAGATGGAAAAAAGCCTCCGACTTCACGTAAAACGGCACATCCGAACGGAAAACCTTCGGCAAAATCTTCTTTGCCGTTTGCATCAGCCCCTTGGCCCAGCGCGCCTGTTGCGCCTTGAATCCGTTCATATCCACCGGCAGCTCCGAAGCGCACTCGATCTCCGGCAAATACAAAAACTTCCAGCCCTTCAACTGTGCTCGATACGAAAGATCCGTGTCTTCCGTCAGCGTGTCGTGCTCCCAGCCCCCAGCCGCATCAATCGCCACCCGCCGCCATACCCCGGCAGTCCCATTAAAATTGAAAAACGTGCCCCGTCGCGAACGGCCCCCATGCTCGATCACAAAATGCCCATCGAGCAGGATCGTTTCCACCCGCGTAAGCAACGAATAGTCGCTGTTCAAATACGTCCACCGCGTCTGGACCATCCCGATCTTTCCGTCCGTCGTTGGGTCCAGGAAATAGGGAACCGTCCGCCGAAGAAAATCGCTCTGCGGGATAAAATCAGCGTCGAAGATGGCTACAAACTCGCCTTGCGCCGTTTTCAACCCGTTTTCCAGCGCCCCGGCCTTGTAACCTTCCCGATTTGTCCGGTGAATGTAGGAAATCGGCAAGCCCTGCGCCGCATGCCGCTCCACGCAGGCGCGTGCCACTTCCCGCGTTTCGTCCGTCGAATCGTCCAGCACCTGAATGTCCAGCAACTCTCGCGGGTAATCAAACTGCGCCACCGCGTCCACCAGTCGCTCGATCACGTACCGTTCGTTGAAGATCGGAAGCTGTATGGTAACCTTGGGCCAGTTTTCAACCGCCGGCGGCCGCGGGGGAATATTTTTCCGGTAAACAAAGTAGTCGTACAGCAGCACGTACCGGTGCAACCCGTAAGTCGCCAGGATAAATAGCACGATGAAGTATGGAATCATCATCGCCAAATCGAAAGCGTTGGCGTTGTACACCCCGGTAAAGGTCTTGTCGGTGATTTTGTGCCAGTAATGGCTCAGGCCGCTCTGGCCCAGCGCCGCAAACAGTAATGGAGCGAAGTTCAACAAGATCCGTGTCTCTCCGAATGTCTTCCGAAATGCAGACTGAAAATCTGAAGCTGGCCGGGCTGCTGGGAGCGGCAGCGCTCCTGGAAGCGCTGTACCTGCGGATGCACGGCATCTATTACCTGAAAAACCACCCCATTGCGTTTATCGTGCTGGCCCTGGCCGCGGGCATCGTCTACCTGATCGCCTTGTTTGGCTTCGATCAGGCTCGCGCATCCCGCGCGGCATTCATTTTACTCATTTTCGCCTCGCTTGTATTCCGCGCCACCCTTTGGCCCATGCAGCCCACGCTCTCCGACGATCTCCAGCGCTATCGCTGGGACGCCAAAGTCCAGGCCAACGGCTGGAACCCCTACGCCATCGCGCCTAGCGATCCGCGCCTCGCCTATCTCCGCGACCCCAATTACCACATCATGCCGGGCAGGGAGACTCCCTCCATTTATCCGCCGGTCGCACAACTTGTGTATCGCGCCACGTGGAAACTTTTCCCCGGACCTATCGCCTTCAAAATTCCGTTCGCCGCTGCGGACGTTTTAGTGCTTTTCCTTCTCGCCTGGATTTTCCGCGGAGAAAAAGACCGCGCCTTCCGCGTCGCCGTTTACGCCTGGAATCCCCTGGTGATCGTCGAATTTGCCGGCAGCGGCCACAACGATGTCCTTGCGCTGCTCGGAATTGTCGGCGGTCTCGCGCTGCTCAAGAAACACCCCGCGCTCGCAAGCGTTCCAATCGCCCTGGCCGCCATGGCCAAAGTCTTTCCAGGAGTGCTTCTGCCGGTTTGGCTCCGCAGAGAAGGCTGGCCGCAAAAGCGCGTCGGCTGGTGGGCCGCTGCGCTCGCATTCGCTTCCTGCGGGCTCGTTCTGCTGCCTTACTGGCAGGCATTAGGCGCGTTTCGTGCGAACCTCGCCTATTACCAGGTCACCTGGAAAAACTATCACGCCAGCATGTACACGGTAATCGACTGGCTCACCGGCGGCGGCACGCGAATCTCCGCGTTCGTCGGTGCCGCAGCCATCTGGGGACTAGCCCTGTGGCTCGCCTGGAAGCGCGCCGAACCCGCCCGCGCCGCCTACCTGCTCATCGCCACCAGCCTCGTCTTCTGGCCCAACGGCTATCCCTGGTACTTCACCTGGATCGTTCCGCTACTCTGCTTTTTCCCCAATTCCGCTTGGCTCCTGCTGACGGTCCTGCAATTCCTCTCCTACAACGTCCTAATCGGCTACGGAATCCTCGGCCAGTTCCAATTCAATCCCCAATTGCAGTGGCTGGTCTACGCCCCCTTCTATGCCCTCCTAATCATCAATTGGTTCCGCAACCGGTATATGTGAGGCAAACTCTATAACTGGCGTTCGACTCCAAGATGGAAAACGAAAACACCACACCCACCGAACCTCGCGGATCTCTCGCCCAAGTCGCTGGGGAATTTCTCTGCTTGGGTTTCCTCGCCTACGGCGGCCCCGCTGCCCATGTCGCCATGATGGAAGAACGTTTCGTCCGTCGCCGCGCATGGCTTTCGCGAGAACGCTTTCTCGACCTATTGGGAGCCGTCAGCCTGCTGCCGGGGCCAAGCTCCACGGAGTTGGCGATTTACCTCGGAGAAATTCGCGGCGGCCTCGCGGGACTAATCGCCGCCGGCGCTTGCTTCATTTTGCCCGCGGCCTTTTTGGCCGCCGGTCTAGCCTGGGCTTATCTCAAATTCGGCACCCTGCCGCAAGTAAGCGGCTTGCTCTTTGGAATCAAACCCGTGGTCCTGGCTCTGGTAGCCCAAGCAGTTTGGAATTTGGGAAAGACCGCCTTGCGTTCTGTGTCGCTAGTCGTGCTCGCTCTCGCTGTAGCGCTGCTCGCTGCCGTTGGTGTCCACGCCGTATTGCTTCTGATCGGCGCCGGCCTTCTGTGGATCGCGATTCGCGAAGGGAAAACGCTTGTCGGTAATCAGCCGGCTCTCGGCGCGTGGCTCGGGCTTGGAACCGGAAGCGCCGCGGGAGCGCTAGGCGTTCTACCGGTCTTCTTCTATTTCCTCAAAATCGGCGCGGTCCTCGTCGGCAGCGGCTACGTTCTCCTGCCGGTTTTGCGTGCCGACTTGGTCGTGAAGCTTCACTGGCTAACCGATTCGCAGTTGCTGGACGCCGTCGCCGTCAGCCAAGCCACGCCCGGCCCGTTTTTCACCGTCGCCACGTTCATCGGTTACCTGCTGGCGGGCTGGAAAGGTGCAGCGCTGGCAACCCTCGGAATGTTCTTGCCTGCCTTCGTCTACGTCGCCGTCACTTCTGGGTTCTTGCCCAAGCTGCGCAAGTCTCCATTGGCCGGTGCCTTTCTCGATGGCGTAAACGCGGCTGCGGTCGCGCTAATGGCCTTCGTGGGCTGGCAATTCGGCCGAGCCGTTCTAGTCACCATCCCGGCATTGATTCTGGCGGCTATCAGCGCCGTCCTGGTCTTTCGTTACAAAATCAATTCCACCTGGCTGGTCCTCGGGGCCGCCGTCGCGGGAATCGCCTTACGCACTTTAGGCTGGAGTTAAAAGCCCGCTTGCCGGGCAAGAAAGCCTGCGCCGCAGACGCGCTGTCGGCGCTGGGTTTTAGCCCGGCCAGACTTCCCTTAATGCATTCCTTAACTCCCGAAAACTGGGGCTGGCACAGGACCCTTCCACATAAATCAGGGAATCAAAACAATCTTCCCATGTGCTCCCGGGGCAAGAACGTCCACATGCGCCTGCCTTCCATCCTTCAACGGCATCTCTTTCCCAATGATCGGCCGCAGTGTCCCATTCTCCAGCCCGGCCCCAATCCCCGCGTGAATTTCCGCCGTCTCTGCCTCTGTCGCCGCCCACAACGTAAATCCTCTCGCTGTTCCTCGCCGCGCCATCAGTTCGCGCGGATTGATGGTGATCTCCCCGCGGTTCCCGATGATAATCACCCGCCCATTCATCGCCAGCAGCTTTAAATCCGTCGCCAGATTCACGTTGGCGAGCATTTCGAGAATCACATCCACACCCCGCCCGCCGGTCGCCTTCGCAATCGCCTCGGCATAATTCGGTTTGGAATGGTCGAACGCCTCATGCGCGCCTTCTCTCTTCACCAGGTCCAGCCCCTTCTGCGTGCTCGCGGTCCCAAATACTTTCATCCCCATCGCGCGGCCAATTTGCACCCCGGCTGTTCCCACGCCGCCGCTCGCGCCATGAATCAGCAGAATCTCACCCGGACGCGCATGCGCATGATGCCGCAGCGCCGTAAAAGCAGTGCCGTAGGGAACCCACAACCCAGCTCCCTGCGAAAACGAAATCTTCTCTGGCAACGGATAAACCTGTGCTTCCAGCGCCAATGTATATTCCGCATACGCGCCGCTCAATGTCTTCGCCGTATAAACCCGGTCGGCCGGCTTCACCTTGGTGACCCCTTCGCCCACCGCTTCCACTACGCCCGCGGCATCCGATCCCGGCGTATACGGCAAGGGCGGCTTGATGGCGTACGTTCCATTCCGCATATATGTGTCGTAGGGATTGACCCCGGCGGCGCGCACCCGCACCAGCACCTGCCCGGTTCCCGGCTTAGGCGTGGGAATTTCCTCCAATTGCAAAACTTCCGGGCCCCCAAACTGATGTACTTGAATTGCTTTCATTGGATTTCTCCCGAAGATTTGAGTCGCTGCATTTCGTTGGATGAACTCGGTATCTATCTGGCGACATCAAGATACCGGGAAAACGGGTTGCTGCCAAAGCCGAAAACGCGCAAAGCGGCCTCGCGCTCCGAAACCGCCGGCCACCTCAGAAATGATCGTCGTGAACCAGCGCGGCAGCCTCGGCCCCTGCCGAAGTCTTCGCCCACGCGGTGGTCTGCCAGTTGTCTTTCGATTTTTTCCCGGGAACCCACGGCGGCAAAGACTGATCGAATCGCTCCGCGAGCGCGTAAACGTAAGGCTCATAAAGCTTGCGAAGATCGGCAAGCTTGCGATCCGCTTCGGGTGTCGCCGCAAGCACAGTCCCGTGCTTCCCCATCGTTTCCCGGATCAGCCGCAAAACCTCCGGCGGCAAGCGGTCTTCCTCCGGCTGGCGCGGCACGGCGGAAAAAACCTGGCACAGATCCGCCACCGCATGCCTTGCAATCGCGAAAGTCAGTCGTGCCTGCCTCGCGCAAACATCCTCCATCCCTGATATCGTAAGCGCGCAAGCGTCCAGAATCGCCGTCAGCGAACTGATCCACGACTGGTTGTCGTGCTGCGAACGAAAATACGCCAGCACTGGATACGACAGGTGGCTTTCCAGCACCTTTGCCGACCAGCGCTCCCAATCCTTGAACAGCTCCCGCAACGCTTCATCCCCACCTGAAAACGTGTGGCGCAAGAGAAGTTCTCCCGCCGTGGGAGGCGTGCCGGCCCGGGCGTCCAGCAGCACGATCTCCGTCTCGCGTTCCGCGAATGACCCGTAAATAAACGGCAAATACCCGATCACCGCCGCAAGGAATCCAAATCCGAATCCCGATTCCACCACCACCAGGAACCGGGAAACTCCCGAGCGGGGAACCACGTCCCCCAAACCCAGCGTGAAAAACGTTGTGCCGCTCAGATACAAATCGGTATAAAAACTTGGCGAGCTTCCCGATACGTTCACCGCCGATCCTGCCCCGTACTGCATCATCGCAAAGCTAAGCACCAGCCCGATGGCCCACACCCCGATCAGGAATAACAGCGAAATCGGCCCGTAAAATCCCAGGAATGATTCCCGTCGTTTTTTTGACGGGATCAGCCGAGCGTAAAATCTCCACGTCACCCAGGTGAACTGGTAGTAGAAACGCGCCAGGCGAAATTTGCGCGTAACCCGCCGCGGCAGGATGATCGCCTCGAAGGCGTCCCAGATCACCACCAGGAATATAACGACGCCGGCAATGAATACATCCCGTGCGAGGATCATTCGAAGCTTGCCTCTTTCAACGTCGCGGACTCGGGAATCAAGCCGAGATCGAAGTCACCAACTGCGCGTTCACAGTGATTTCCGCCTTGTACAACCTCGATACGGGACATCCGGTCTCCGCGCCCTTCACGGCGGCCTCGAACTTGGCCTTGTCGGCGTTCGGTATCGTGGCCACCAGGTCCAGATGGCTCTTGGTTATCGAGAAGCCCTCGCCGACTTTTTCCAGCGAAATCGTGCAGGTGGTTTCCAGTTTCGTCGCCACCATCCCCGCTCCCGCCAGTTGCGCGGAAAGCGCCATCGTGAAGCAGCCTGCATGCGCCGCGGCCAGCAATTCCTCGGGGTTGGTCCCCACTCCATTCTCAAAGCGAGTCGAGAACGAATACTGCGTCGCCTTCAGCGTGCCGCTGTCGGTCGAGATAGACCCCTTCCCGGTTTTCAGGTCGCCTTGCCAGACTGCCGAAGCTTTGCGTTGCATGGTAATGCTCCTTTCAACGAACGGATCCACTCACTGTTGACATTGTGGGCTGCTGCACTGGGAATTGGATTCGCGGGAACTCGATGCGGTTACGCAGCCGAGTCTGGATTCTACCACTTGTGGAAGATAAAGAATGCAGCCAGCGTTATGAACGCGAACCCTACCGCGTAGTTCCACTTCATCGGCTCCCCAAGATACGTGATCGAGAATATCGAAAACACCGACAGCGTGATCACTTCCTGGATCGTCTTCAGCTGCGCCGGGTTAAATTCGTAAGAACCAATGCGATTCGCCGGCACCTGAAAGCAGTACTCAAAGAACGCAATTCCCCAACTGATAAGAATCACTTTCCACAGCGCCACCCCGCGGTATTTTAAGTGCCCGTACCACGCAAACGTCATGAAAATGTTGGAGATGGTGAGAAGAATGATCGCCCGCATGCGCCTCTGGAGCTCCTTCTTCGACGAAATCTGCAGATAGGACGTGCGCAATCTTAGCCAAGTTGCGCGATCACGATAATTATAAAATCCATTAAACGTTGAGACTTAGAGAGATGAGTCCCGGCGGCATGGCCGGAACGACGGGAGGAAGTTGGGAACGATCAACCGGGTTGTACAGCGTGTCGCGCTCCACGGGCACTCGCCCCGCCGCCCGGATCAGCCGCTCAAGCTCCCCCAGCGGCGTAAACTCCGAAGTTTTGGCTCCGGCATCGTGATAAATCTTTTCTTCAACCACCGTACCATCCAGATCGTTCGCCCCAAACCGCAACGCAATCTGCGCAATGCTCGGCGTCAACATGATCCAATACGCCTTGATGTGATCGAAATTATCCAGCATCAATCGCGAAACCGCGATACACCGCAAATCGTCATAACCCGTCGGCTTCGGAATGTGCGAAAGCGCGGTGTTATCCGGGTGAAACGCCAGCGGAATGAACGCCACGAATCCATGCGTCTCATCCTGAGCCTCTCGCAGCAGCACCAGATGGTCCACCCGTTCTTCCACCGTCTCCACGTGCCCGTACAGCATCGTGGCATTCGACCGCAGCCCGATCCGATGCGCCTTCTTCGCAATGCTCAACCACATCCGCCCGCTAACCTTATGGTCGCAGATAATTTTCCGCACCCGCGGATGGAAAATCTCCGCTCCGCCACCCGGGCACGAGTCCACCCCGGCCTCTTTCATCTTCCTGAGCGTTTCCTCGATGCTCAGCTTCGCGATCCGCGCAAAATAGTGCACTTCCACCATCGTGAACGCCTTCAGGTGCACGTGCGGGTGCCGCTGCTTCAGCCCGCTGATCATCGCCAGAAAATAATCAAACGAAAGGTCCGGATGCAGCCCGCCCACAATGTGAAATTCCGTCGCGCCCTCGCGCACGCCCTGCGCTGCGCGCTGGTAAATCTCCTCAAGCGCATATGTATAAGCGCCGGGAGCGTTGGGATCCCGCCCAAACGCGCACAACTTGCAATGCGCCACGCAAACATTCGTCGGATTGATGTGCCGGTTGACGTTGTAATACGTCACATTCCCGTGCCGCTTCTCGCGCACATAATTCGCCAGCCATCCAACGGCCAGCAAATCCGGCGACCGGTACAACGCCACCCCGTCCTCAAACGAAAGCCGTTCCCCCGCCAGCACCTTGTCGGCGATAGGCTTCAATGTCACGTCGTTGATCGTCAGTTCGGCCACGGTTTTCTCAATCAATTAGATAGCGATTTGCCCTTCGCCGCTACCTGGTTTCTTTCTTCGAAATAATCGAACGTTTCAAACCCGCCATAACGCCGCTGCCGCGCCCCAGAACACCAGGAACAACATACTAATATAGCCGTTCACGGTGAAAAACGCAGCGTTCAGCTTGCTCAAATCATCGGCCTTCACCAGCGAATGCTCATATGCCAGCAGCGCCGCCACCACCACAATCCCTGCCCATGCCGGCCACGGCAACCCAAACCCATACGCCAGCCAGCTTAGCAGCCCCACCACGCTCACGTGCATCACCCGCGCAATCCGCAGCGCCCCGGCAATTCCAAATCGCTTCGGTACGGAATACAGCCCCGCATCCTTGTCAAACTCCACATCCTGGCACGCATACAGCACATCGAACCCGCCCACCCACAGCGTCACCGCCCCGCACAGAATCAGCATCCGCCAATCCAGCCCGCCGGTAATCGCAATCCACGCCGCCGCGGGAGAAATCCCCAGCGCAAACCCCAGAAACAGATGCGACCAGTGAGTGAATCGCTTGGTAAACGAATAAAAAAACAGAATCGCGATGGCCACCGGCGCAAGTTTCAGCGCCAGCGGATTCAACTGCCAAGCGGCCACAAAAAACACCCCCACGGCAATCAATGTGAACATCCACGCAAAAGAAACCGAAAGTGCCCCAGTAGCTAGCGCCCGCATCTTCGTCCGCGGATTCTCTTTGTCGTACCGCAAATCAGCTATCCGGTTCAAAGTCATCGCCGCCGACCGCGCCGCCACCATCGCCACCACAATCCACAAAACCTGCCGCAGCGTAGGCCACCCGTGCTCCGTCGCCCGCGCCGCCAGCAGCGCCCCAGTCAGCGCAAACGGCAACGCAAACACCGAGTGCTCGAATTTGATCATCTCCAGCACCGTGCGCATCCGCCCAGCCATGCTTCAGTTCTCCGCCTTCCGCGCCGCAGCGCTCCCCGTCCACCGAAACATCTTTTCCTGTGGAAGCCCCGCCTGCGCCAGCACTCGGCAAACATACTGCGTCACCACGTCATCAATACTCTTTGGCCGGTGATAAAACGACGGCACCACCGGCATAATCACCGCCCCCGACGCTTGCGCCCGCAGCATGTTCTCCAGGTGAATCCGGTTGAACGGCGTATCCCGCACGCAAAGAATCAGCTTCCGCCCCTCCTTCAGCATCACGTCGGCCGACCGCGCCATCAGGTCATCGCAAGTCCCGCAAGCAATCCCAGCCAGCGCCCCAACGGTGCAGGGAATCACGATCATCGCATCCACTTCGTAGCTTCCCGAAGCGATCGCCGCGCCCACATCCTTATTCGATAGGACTTCAATCTTCTTCGGCGCCCGCCCCAAAATCCGCCCCGGCAATTTCTTCAAATCCCCCGAAGTAATCCCCAACTCCTCGGCAACCAGCCGCTGCCCGGTTTCCGTCACCACCAGGTGTATCCGCCCGACGCGCGCATCCTCCTCCAGCAATCGCAGCGTCTTCTGCGCGAAGACCGCCCCGCTCGCTCCGGTCACACCCACGGTAATGGTTTGTCCCTTGTTGAATGGCATGGATTTCTGCGCGGAAGGATCAGTCTCGCAGCGGCTCGCAGGCAAGTCAAGCTTAGCTCTGTCGCGGCGGGGATGTTAAGATGCCCAACGGCCCAACACCATGAAATCAGAAGAATTGTTGAAACTCTTGCAAGCCGTCGAAGTGGGCAAGCTCGCCCCCGAAGCAGCTGTTACCAGGCTGAAGCATTTGCCCTTCGAAGACCTCGGCTTCGCCAAGGTGGACCATCACCGCGCCCTTCGCCAGGGCTACGCCGAAGTAATCTTCGGCAAAGGCAAAACCTCCACGCAAGTAGCGGAAATCGTCCGCGCCATGGTTTCCAAAAAATCTTCCCACCAAAACGTCCTCGTCACCCGCGCCGACAAAAAAATCTTCGCCGCCGTCAAGCGCATCAGCCATACCGCAGAATTTCATCCCCTCTCCGGCGTCATCACCATCCAGCGCAGCAAAACCATTTCGGGGAAGGGAACTATCCTGGTCGTTTCCGCCGGCACCAGCGACATTCCCGTCGCCGAAGAGGCCGTGCTCACCGCCAATGTAATGGGCAATCGCGTCGCCCAAATCTTCGATGTCGGCGTCGCCGGCATTCACCGCCTCCTCGACAACCGCCGCGAGCTCGTCGAAGCCCGCGTCATCATCTGCGTCGCCGGCATGGAAGGCGCCCTCCCCAGCGTGGTCGGCGGCCTCGTCGCCGTCCCCGTCATTGCCGTCCCCACCAGCACCGGCTACGGCGCCAGCTTCGGCGGAGTCGCCGCCCTCCTAGGCATGCTCAATTCCTGCGCCTCCAACGTCACCGTCGTTAACATCGACAACGGCTTCGGCGCCGCCTGCGTAGCCTCCTGCATTAACCGCCTTTAACTGTTCGAAAACTGCTTCCCAAAAGGCATTCGGGAAGGGAAGACTTCAATCGCGCCGCAAAGTTAAGAGCAGCACCCAGCTTTAGCCTGTGCAGTCTTTCGATTTTGTAGGGCCCGCCTTCCGAAGCGAGCCACTGTTGTGGCCGAACTTCAGATCGGCCAGCGAGGCAAGAAACGCGGGAGGGCACGACTTCAGTCGTGCCGTAATCCTCGCAAAAGCCATCCGGCTTTAGCCGCTGAGGTTTCCTTCCTACCATTTACCGCAGACTTTTGGCCCTTGAAGTTTCCGGACTAGGAAAGACCTTTCTTTGCCCGATTAAATCCATTTCTCAGAAGCACTTTCATCACCCCGCGCTTTTGCGCGTAAGCCATCGCCTTCGCCGCATCCTTCATCCCAAACGTTCGCGAAATCAGCGCCGCAGGATCCACCTTCTCTGAGCGCAGCAGCGCGATCGCCTTCGCAAAAGGCCCGCACCGCGATCCCACCACCATAATCTCCTTCACCACAATCGGCCAAGTCTCCACCGCCGCCGCCCCGTGAAACGTCGACTTCAGCACCAACGTCCCGCGCGCCTCAGTCATCTGTTGTGCCAGCATCAATCCGCTCGGCGACCCTGTAGCCTCCACCACCAATCGAAAATTCTTCTTCACCCGCCCCAAATCGCCGGCATCCCCACGCACCTTCTTCGTCGCAATACCCGCCCGCCGCGCCAACGCCAATTTGCTCTCATGCTTTCCGTACATCACCACCCGCAACCCCGCCGCCCGCAGCACCATCGCAATCAATTGCGCCAGCTTCCCATCCCCCAAGACCGCCGCCGCGCGAAATTTCCGAATCTCGATCTGCTCCAGAATCTCGCAAGCCGCGGCCAACGGCTCGATGAACACCGCCTTCTCATCGCTCACCTTCGCCGGCACCACCTGCAAATTCTCCAGTGGCAGCGTCAGATACTCCGCGAACGCACCGTCATGCGCCACAATCCCCAGCACCGTTCTCCGCCCGCAGTGCGTCTTCATCCCCCGCCTGCAAAATTCGCACACCGGCCGCAACCCGTAAGCCGTGCACGCAACATTAATTTCTCCCGCCACCCGCCTACCCATCCACCTCTTCTTCGTCTTCGTGGAAACTCCGGCAAGGTCCACCACCTCGCCAACAAACTCGTGCCCCGGCGTCCCCCGAAACCCGTGATATCCCCGCAAAATCTCCACATCCGTATTGCAAATCCCCGCCACCCGCACCCGTATCAAAGCCCACCCCGGCCGCAACTTTGGTAGGTTCTTCTTCACCTGGATAATTCGATTTTTCGAAACCACGAAAGCGAGCATGGGAAAAGTCTGTCCAGTCTCAGTGCAATGCGGCAACGAGAGATTCCACCAACGCGGCCTCCTGCTCCGGGAAAACAGTCCGCAAGTCTACAAACAACCGGTCATCCTCGATTCGCGCAATCACCGGCGCTCCCTCCGCGCCCGTCCGCAGCCGCTCTTCCAATTCACCCGCCGAATGCCGCGCGCTCCCAATCCGCAACACCATTGTCGCCAACGATTGCGCCGGGGTAGACCCTCCTCCCACCAGCGATCTCCCCTCCGCAATCTCAATCTCCGCCCCGGCATCCTCGACCCGTGCCATCAGTGCCTTCCGAAACGCCTCCGCCCGCCCGGCAATCTCCTGCAAACTCAAATGCATCATTCGCAATGCCGGAATCTCCCTCCATGCCCCCCGCAAATACGCTCGCAATGTCACTTCCATCGCCGCAATCGTTAATTTGTCCACCCGCAGCGCCCGGAACAACGGATGCCGCCGCACCTTCTGCACCAACTCCTTCTTCCCGGTAATGATCCCCGCCTGCGGCCCACCCAGCAATTTATCCCCGCTGAACATCACCAGCGAAAACCCCGCCTCCACGCTGGCCCGCGCCGTCGGCTCGCTGATTCCCGCGCTCGACAAATCCACCAGGCACCCCGAGCCAAGATCCTCCACCACCGGCAACCCGGAGCGCTCTCCCAGCGCAATCAACTCCGCCACCTCCGGCTTGTCCGTAAATCCTGTTACCGTAAAATTCGAAGGATGCACCCGCAAAATCACCCGCGTCTTCTCGCCAATCGCGCTCTCGTAATCCGCAATCCGCGTCCGATTCGTCGTCCCCACTTCCCTTAGCGCCGCCCCGCTCTGCTCCATGATCTCCGGGATCCGAAACCCATCCCCGATTTCAATCAACTCCCCGCGCGACACAATCACTTCGCCGCCTCGCGCCAGCGCCGCCAGCGTCACCAGCACCGCCGCCGCGCAGTTGTTCACCACAATCGCCGCCTCCGCCCCCGTCAACCGCTCGATCAGCCGCGAAGTGTGCACATCGCGCTTTCCCCGCGTCCCTGCCGCCACGTCATACTCCAGATTCGAATACTGCGTAGCCGTCCGCGCCAACTCTTCCAAAATCCCCGCCGCCAGCGGCGCCCTCCCCAAGTTCGTGTGCAAAATCACTCCCGAAGCATTGATCACCCCGCGCAGCGAAGCCGCCAACTCTCGCTCCACGGCCGCCACGATTCTCATCTCCAGCGCTTCCGCAGCCAACTGCCTCTCCCCAACCGCTTCCCCAGAAACAATTTCCCGTCGCAACTCCGCCAGCACCCCGCGCACTGTATCCACCAGAAATCCCCGCTCCAACTTCCTGCCCATTGCAGCCACTCGTGGCCGCAGCATCAGCTCATCCACCGAAGGCACCTGCCGCAATAGCGCCGTCTGCTCCCCCGCCCCCGCCGATTTAGCTCGCTGGCTCATGCCGCCATTGGAGCACAGCTGGGAGTCGCCCCGCAATCCACAACTGCCCGAAAGGGCAATTCAGATGCTCCTCCGGACGTTGTTTCATGCGCAGCGCCACCCCCCTCCGGCGTTGACGCCCGCAATATCCGCTCCTACGATGAAATCTCGGGGATTTCCACCTAATGGCCACCATTGACGAGGAACTCTCGCAACTCGA
Organism: uncultured Acidobacteriota bacterium; assembly: GCA_963781995.1. Lineage (GTDB taxonomy): Bacteria > Acidobacteriota > Terriglobia > Acidiferrales > UBA7541 > Acidiferrum. The sequence continues at coordinate 1,203,921 of CAWAHR010000001.1, forward strand.
GCGCGACATTCGCCAGCTCAAAATCGAATACGACATGTATTTCGGCGGCGGCCGCAAGCGCCCTCCCACCGAAATCGAATGGCGCATCGAGCAGCTCGTTAAGCGCTACTCCGAGCGCGGCGGCGAACTCAAATACAACCAGCGCTTCCGTTTCAGCAATCTCTCCCAGACCTACGCCAAATATAAGGACGTCTTCCGCAAACGCCTTGCCCAGCGCGAAGAAGGCAAGGTCCAGCGCCACTTCGGCGCGGCCGCCAAAGCCATCGAAGCCGAACGCGCCAGAGCCCATGCCGCCGAGGAAGCCTCCACTGCCGCCGCCGAAAAATCCAAGACCTTCCGCGTCGTCTGCACCGCCCCGGAAAAGGAAGCCGATAAGGTCGAGCAGCTCTACGAAGCCTTCACCCGCGCCAAGCAGGAAGCCGGCGAGGAGATGGGCAAAATGACCCGCTCCGGCTTCAACGAATTCGTCCGCAAAAAAACCAAGGACCTGCAAACCCAAAAAAATTGCCGCGAAGTCGAATACGTCGTCGAAACCGTCGACGGCCAGGTCAAACTCAAAGCCCTCGTAAAATCCTGAAATCCCCGCGCATTTTTTCCCACAGCCCCGCGTTTCCGAAATTCTCCCCCTCCGCGTAAACTACAAGTTCTCTCCCGAATGAGATAAGGGAGGGCACGACTTCAGTCGTGCCGAAAAGGCCGCTAAGGGAATGGGCTTTAGCCCCTGAGGTCTCTTGGCCCTTATTTTCGTTCGATTGTGAGATGAGGTTTTTTACCGCACGGGAGGCGACATGGGCGTGGAGCGCGCGCTGCTCAGCGTATTCGATAAAACCGGCATCCTCGATTTTGCCTGCAAGCTGGCGGCCCTGAAAATCGAAATTCTTTCCACCGGCGGCACCGCCAAACTCCTTCGCGAAGCCGGCGTTCCCGTCACCGACGTCTCCGACTTCACCAGCTGGCCCGAAATGCTCGGCGGCCGCGTCAAAACCCTGCATCCCAAAGTTCACGGCGGCCTGCTCTACCGCCGCCACAATCCCGACGACCTCAAGCAAGCCAAGGAACACGGCATCTCGCCCATCGATCTGCTCGTCGTCAATCTATATCCCTTCGAAGCTACCGCCGCCAAGGAATATCTCCCGCCCGAAGAGCTCATAGAAAATATCGACATCGGCGGCCCCACCATGCTCCGCTCCGCCGCCAAGAATTTCGAAAGCGTCACCGTGGTCACCGATCCCGCCGACTATGACCGCGTCGCCGACGAACTCCAATCCTCCCGCGAAACATCTCTCGCCCTGCGCCTGCAACTCGCCCGCAAAGTTTTTGCCATGACCTCCCGCTACGACGGCGTCATCACCATGAACCTCGAGCGCCTCGCTCTCCAGGGCGAAACCCTCGAAGTCCAGCAGAAGGAGAAGGGCGGCCTAACCGAACGCGTCTATCTCGCCCTCCGCCGCAAACAGGAACTCCGTTACGGCGAAAATCCCCATCAAGCCGCCGCTCTCTACATCCCCGCAGGCCATCCCGCCACCGGCCTCGCCGCTGCCAGGCAACTCCAGGGCAAGGAACTTTCCTACAACAATTACGTCGACCTCGAAGCCGCCCGCAGCCTGGTCGCCGAATTCGAAGGCCCCGCCGCCGTCATCATCAAGCACAACAATCCCTGCGGCGCCGCCGAACAGCCCACACTCCACGATGCCTACACCAAAGCCCTCGCCAGCGATCCCGTCTCCGCATTCGGCGGCGTACTCGCCTTCAACCACATCGTCGACGCCATCACCGCCGAAGAGGTCGCCAAACTCTTCGTCGAATGCATCGTCGCCCCGGGTTTCGCCGATCGCGCTCAGGAAATCTTCGCCGCTAAAAAAAATCTCCGCCTGCTGCAATTGCCGCATGGCGGTCTCGATCCCGATAAGGAATTACAGCTGAAGCGCATTCTCGGCGGCATGCTCATCCAGCAGCCCGACCTCGGCACCCTGCAAGGCAAGGATCTAAAGGTAGTCACTAAACGCGAGCCAACCCCCGCCGAACTAGCCGACCTGAAATTTGCTTGGAAAATTTGCAAGCACGTCAAATCCAACGCCATCGTCTTCGTCAAGGACCGCGCTACCATCGGCGTGGGCGCCGGTCAGATGAGCCGCGTCGATTCCGTCAAACTTGCGGTAATGAAAGCGCAAAACCCTCTCAAGGGAACTGTCCTGGCCTCCGACGCCTTCTTCCCCTTCCCCGACGGCGTCGAAGAAGCCGCCAAGGCCGGCGCCACCGCCGTAATCCAACCAGGCGGCTCCGTCAAAGATGCCGAAGTAATCGCCACCGCCGACCGCCTCGGCCTGGCCATGCTCTTCACCAACATGCGCCACTTCCTCCACTAAAAGCTGCCTTATGTCTTGTCATTGGGAGGGCACGATTCCAATCGTGCCAAAAATTCTGGAAAAGTTTGGCCTTTAGGCCCCGAGGTTCCTGGTCCCGCCCATGACCCGAACGAATTGTGCATTAGCAGCAGGGAAGATCCACGCACCCGGGCGGGCAATCGCAACCCTCCCCCACCGGTTTCGTCGCCCGCAAAAACGCGCTCATAAACTTATCCTTCACTAGCGGGCCAATTTTTTCCGCATCGAATCCCGCCGCCACCAGAAATTCCCGCGCCTCTTCCGACTGGTAAACCCGCGTCGGCTCCACTTCGATCGCCACAAATCCCGCCGCGGCCAATTTCTCTATATATTCCGTTTCCTGCAGCGCTCCCGCGATGCAACCCACCCAAAGCTCCATGCTCTTGCGAATTTCCGCCGGCACTTCGCCGCGCATCACCACGTCGGAAACCGCCAGCCGCCCTCCCGGCTTCAACACCCGGAACGCCTCGCGCAGCACCCGATCCTTATCTCCGGACAAATTGATCACGCAATTCGAGATAATCACATCTACCGTGTTATCCGGCATCGGAATGTTCTCGATCGTCCCCTTCAGAAATTCCACATTCTCCACTCCGGCCTTGCGCTGATTTTCCCGCGCCAGCGCCAGCATCTCGTCGGTCATGTCCAATCCATAAGCCTTGCCGGTCGCCCCAACGCGCCGCGCCGATAGCAAAACGTCGATCCCGCCGCCTGATCCCAGGTCCAGCACCACTTCCCCCGCCCGCAATTTCGCTAGCGCCGTCGGATTTCCGCACCCCAGCGAAGCCGCCACCGCCGCCTCCGGCAGGCTCCCTTTCTCCGCCTTCCCATAAAGATTCCGCGTAATCGGGTCGCACCCGCTCAACGACGCTCCACCGCCGCAACACGCCGTCCCGCCCTCGGTCACCTGCTTCGCCGCCGCTCCATACTTCTCTTTCACCGCTTCCTGAATGTTCGTATCGCTCATGATCGCTCCTTGATCCTCCAGCCGCGCAATTCTTAGTCATGACTTACGGCCAATAATGAATGTCTTTCTTTCTCCTACTTCCCAATCTGCACAAAAGCTTCCGCCGGCACCGCGCGATTCCTCGTGCAGCACTCCTCGTACAAAAATCCCAGCACCTCCCGCAGCGCCTCCGTGTTTGCCGTGTACCACAAGAAAGTCCCCGCGCGCCGCACATCCACCAAACCCACCTGCCGCAATTTCTCCAGATGATGCGACAACGTCGACGCCGGTATCCCCAACTCCTCCTGCAGCTCTCCCGCGACCATCCCCGTCGGATGCGCCGAAAGCAGCAACCGCACAATCCGCAAACGCGGCTCCGCGCCAATCGCTGAAAACCGGTCCGCGCACCGCGTCACCACCAATGGATCCACTCTCTTCATATTTCGATAATTGCAGAAATATAGAAGCATTGCAACCCTTTTTTCCCGGAAACCCTCCCTATTCCCCTCGCATCCTATCTCTGTGCACCTCTTTTCTTCGAAACGGCCTCCTTTTTCGCTTTTGACCGCGTTTCCCGCACATGGGATACTCAAAAAACGGACCCTATGACGCCAAATCGCACCCTTCTCGCCATCGTTTGCGCCTCGCTCTTCGCCCTCCCCGCTCGGGCCCAGAATCCCGCTCCCGCGCCACCCTCCTCGGTGCGCAAGGATGCCGTTCGCGCCGACGCCTACTTCAACTTCACCATGGGCCACATCTACGAGCAGCAATACGAGCAGACCGGCGCCGGCGAATATGCCACCCGCTCCATCGAGTCCTACAAAAAGGCTTACGCACTCGACCCGCAATCCCCCATTATTGGCGAGCGCCTCGCCGAAATGTATTGGAAGGCCCAGCGCGTACGTGACGCCGTCGCCGAAGCCAACGAAGTCTTGAAGCGCAACCCCGACGATCTCCCCACCCACCGTCTCCTCGCGCTCGTCTATCTCCGCAGCCTCGGGGACATCAACGGCTCCAACGTGCAAGGCGAAACCATCTCCAAAGCCATTGTCGAATACACCGCTGTCCATCGTCTCGATCCCACCGACCAGGAAACCACCATCTGGCTGGCGCGCCTCTACCGCCTGCACAACGAACCCGATAAAGCCGAAGGCGTTCTTCGTGGCCTGCTCAAAGACGATCCCGAAAACGACCCCGCCATCGAACAGCTCACCCAATTGCTCCTCGACCAGAATAAGGCCGAAGAAGCCATCGATCTTCTCAACGGTCTGATCAAGATTTCGCCCTCCGCGACGCTCTATGATCACCTCGGCGACGCCTACACCCAGTCTCACGATTTTCCCAAAGCCGAAGCCGCTTACCGCAAAGCCGTGGACCTCGATCCCTCCGAGCTCGCTCACCTCCGCGGCCTCGCGCAAACTCTTCTCTCCGAGGAAAAATATCCGGAAGCCCTCGCCGCCTACGAAAAACTCTCCGACATGTTGCCCGACGATGCCGACACCTATCTGCGCATCGCCCAGATCTACCGCGAACTCCACCAGCTCGATAAGGCCGAGGAAAATCTCGTCAAGGCTCGCCAGTTCGCTCCCGGCAGCCTCGAAGTCATGTACAACGAGGCCATGATCTACGAATCCCAGGGCCGCTTCGATGACGCCATCCGCGTCCTCTCCGACGCCGTCACCGGCATTAAAGCCCAATCCAAGGTGATGCCTTCGCGCCGCCGCTCCCTCGCCATCCTTTATCAGCAACTCGGCATGTTGTATCGCGACACCCAGAACTATCAGGCCGCCATTTACACCTTTCAGGAACTCAGCCGTCTCGGCGACGAAGAAGACGCCCGGTCCCGCCTGCTGATTATGGACACCTACCGCCAGGCCCGCGATCTTCCCAAGGCCCTGCAAGCGGGGAAGGACGCCATCGCCAAGTATCCCGACGACGCTTCCATCCGCAACACCATGGCCATGATTCTCGGCGAAGCCCAGCAACCCGATGACGCCATCAAGCTGCTGCAAGCCGGCCTCAAGGGCAAGGCCCCCGATCGCGAAACCTATCTCAGCTACGCGCAAATCTACGAGCGCAGCCACCGCTTCAAGGAAGCCGAAGAAGCTGCTCGCAAAGCCGAATCCCTCGCCACGCAGCCCGACGACAACGAGCTGGCCTGGCTCCTTCTCGGCGCCGTTTACGAACACCAGAAGCTGTACGACAAAGCCGAGGATCAATTCAAGAAAGTCCTCAACGTCAGTCCCAAGAACGCCATGGTTCTCAACTACTACGGCTACATGCTCGCCGACCGCGGCGTGCGTCTCGACGAGGCTCGCGAACTCATCCAGCGCGCCCTCGAGCAGGAACCCTACAACGGCGCATTTCTCGACAGCCTCGGCTGGACCTACTACAAGCAGAACAAGCTGGACCAGGCCGAACTCACTTTGCGCAAGGCTGTCGAACGCGAATCCCACGACCCCACCATCCGCGAACACTTGGGTGACGTCCTCGCCAAACAAGGCCGCATGGAACTCGCCGTCGCCGAATGGGAAAAGTCCCTAGTCGAATGGCGCCGCTCCTTGCCAGCCGACCTCGAAGAAGATAAAGTCGCCGAAGTGGAGAAGAAAGTCAGCCAGTACAAGCATCGGGTCGCGCAAAAGGCCCCCACTGCCGACGCCAAGCCTTAATCGCACATGACGCGAACCATCCGTATTCCGGCGTACGCCAAGGTCAACTTGCGTCTGGAAGTCCTCGGTAAACGCGCCGATGGCTATCACGAACTCCGCACCATCTTTCAAACCGTCTCCCTCCACGACTCGCTCGAATTCCGGCCCTCGCGCCGCCCTGGCATCACCCTGCAAATTCTCGGCAACGAATCCCTGGCCGGGGAAGATCTCGAAAAAAATCTCGTCTACCGCGCCGTCGAATCTTTGCGCCGCGAAACCCGCATTCGCCCCGGCGTCGAAATCTTCCTGCAAAAGAAAATTCCCGCTGGCCGCGGCTTGGGCGGCGGCTCCAGCGATGCCGCCGCGGCGCTGCTCGGCTATCTCCAATTCACGCGCCAGAAACTCGAACTCCCCCGCCTGCTCGATATCGCTGCCGGTCTCGGAGCCGACGTCCCCTTCTTCCTCTTCGGCGGCACCGCCCTCGGCATTAGCAAGGGCGAGGAAATCTACCCCCTCCCCGACGCGCCCCGCCGTTCCCTCGTCATCGTCTCCCCAGGCGACATCCATGTCCCCACCCCCGACGCCTACCGCTGGCTCCATTCCCCCGAATTGGCTTCGTTGACAAAATCCGCCGCGAACCATAAACTATTTGAGTTCTGTGCTCTATGTTGGAGCGCGCGGGAAGCCTCGCTGTCTAACGATTTCGAGGCCGCTGTTTTCCGGCGCCATCCCCGTCTTGGCAAAATCAAGCGGGACCTGCTCCATGGGGGAGCTTCAGAAGCCTTGCTGGCGGGTAGCGGTTCGGCGGTGTTTGGAGTTTTCCCGAACCCAGCGAAGGCGCGTCGAGCCGCTGTCGGGTTTCCTCACGATCAGTCCTTCGTCTGCGAAACAATTTCGCGGACCAGGTATGCGCGGTTGCTGAAAAGCGCAGTTGTGACGTAATCCTCAGCGTCTTTCCGAATCCCCCAATGTAGTGGCCGGCCTTTAGGTCGGCCAGCCAGTCTGCGAACGTGGGAGGGCACGACTTCAGTCGTGCCGTAAATGCCGCAAAATAAACCCGGCTTTAGCCGCTGAGGTTTGTTTTCGGCCGCTCGCATTGCGATCTGTCTTGAGTAAATTCATCACCGCACCCCGGTGATAAAAACGAGAACCGTGTGAACGACGAGCGCTTCAAAATCTTTACTGGAACCGCCAACCCGGTGCTGTCCGCGGCCATCTGCCATCACCTCGGCGTTCCGCTCGGCCGGGCCAAGCTCGATCGCTTCAGCGACGGTGAAATCTATTTCCAAATTCTCGAAAATGTCCGCGGCGCCGATGTCTTCGTCGTGCAGCCCTGCTCCTTTCCCGTGGACAGTCACCTCCTCGAACTCCTCCTGATGATTGACGCCTTCAAGCGCGCTTCCGCCTGGCGCATCACCGCCGTTCTCCCGTATTACTGCTACGCGCGCCAGGACCGCAAGGACAAGCCCCGCGTTCCGATATCCGCCAAACTTGTCGCCGACTTGCTGGAAACCGCTGGCGCCAGCCGCGCCCTTACGCTCGATCTTCACGCCCCGCAAATTCAGGGCTATTTCGACGTGCCCGTCGACCACCTCTACGGTTCGCCGGTCCTCGTCGAATATTTCCGCCACATGAAGTTGCCCAACCTCACCGTCGTCTCCCCCGACGCCGGTGGCGTGGAACGCGCCCGCGCCTTCGCCAAAAAGCTCGACGCCCCGCTGGCCATCGTCGACAAGCGCCGCGTGGACATGGACGTAACCGAAGTCATGAACCTCATCGGCGACGTTCGCGGCCGCAGCACCTTGATCGTCGACGACATCATCGACACCGCCGGCACCCTCGTCAAAACCGCCGACGCCCTTATCCGCGAGGGCGCCACCCAGGTCTTTGCCGCCTGCACTCACGCCGTGCTTTCCGGTCCCGCCGTCGACCGCATCGTCAATTCCCGCATCACCGAAGTCGTCGCCACCGACTCCGTTCCGCTCTGCGAAGCCGCAAAGAGTGTCAGCAAAATCAAAATTCTGAGCGTCGCGGAACTGCTAGCCCGCGGCATTCGCTCAATTCACGAAGAGACCTCGATCAGCGAGCTCTTCATTTAAGTGTGGGGGCGGCTTCACGCCGCCCAGCTTTTGGAGTGGCCGGTCGTTAGACCGGCAAACGAAAGGGGATGACAGCAGTCAGAAAACAGACCACGGGTAACTAAAAGCAACCCTCGATTCCGGTTATCTGCTCTCTGCTCGCTGTTATCCAATAAGGAAAAGAAGCCATGGCTCAAATCATCGTCGAAGGCGCGCCCCGCGACACTCGGGGCAAAAACGAAGCGCGGCGTTTGCGCGTTGCCGGGAAAGTTCCCGCCACGCTCTACGGCGGCAAAGGCGAAGTTCTCTCTCTCGCCGTCAACACCAAGCAGGTCACCGCGATTCTCCGCTCTGAATCCGGCCACAACACCTTGTTCCAGGTGGACCTCGGCGGCAAGCACGAACCCGCCATCGTGAAAGACTGGCAAGTCGATCCCGTCAGCGGCAAGTTGCTCCACGTCGATCTTCTCCGCATCGCTATGGACGTCCGCATGAAGGTTAAAGTCCCCGTACACACCTTCGGCGAACCTTCCGGCGTAAAGGTTCAGGGCGGCGTCTACGAAGTCGTCACCCGCGAAGTCGAAGTCGAATGCCTGCCCGCCGACATCCCCACCGAATTCAAGGTGGACGTCAGCGGCTTGGCGTTGAACCAGAGCCTCCGCGCCGGCGAACTCCCGATCGACAAGGCCAAGATCAAGCTGCTCACCGATGCGCAGACCGTTCTCTCCCACGTCGTCACGCTCCGCGCCGAGGAAGAGAAGCCTGTCGAAGCGGCTGTCGCCACCACTCCCGCCGAGCCCGAAGTCATCAAGAAGGGCAAGAAGGAAGTGGAAGGCGAGGAAGGCGAGGAAGGCGCCAAGGGCGGCGAGAAGCCGGAAAAGAAGAAGTAATTCTTTTTCGTCCGCCACGCGCCATACATCATGCGGCTCATTGTCGGCCTCGGCAATCCTGGCCCGGAGTATCAGTGGACGCCGCATAATCTTGGTTTTCTCGCCGTGGATGAAATCGCCAACCGCGCTTCCATCCGCGTCCAGCGCCCCGAAGGCAAGGCGCTCGTCGGCTTGGGAAAAGTGGCGGGGCAAGAAGTCGTCCTGGCCAAGCCGCAGACGTACATGAATCTCAGCGGCATCAGTGTTCGCGACCTGCTGGAAAAGTACGAACTGGGGCCCGAGGATCTGCTGGTAATTTTCGACGAACGCGATCTGCCCTGGGGCATGATTCGCATCGGCGAACGCGGCAGCCCGGGAACTCACAACGGCGCCAAGTCGGTCACCAGCGCCGTGGGTACCCAGGAATTTTCGAGGCTCCGTCTCGGTTGCGGGCCCGATCATCCGGTAAGCGATCTCGCGGCCTACGTCTTAAGGCCGATGAAGAAAGCCGAATTGGAAACCGCCTCCGAAATGGTCGCGGAAGCAGCCGACGCGGTGGAGCTGATGCTGCAGCAGGGCATAGCCGCCGCGATGAACAAACACAACCGGCGAGTTCCGCCGGCCGAAGCGTAACGGCTTCCTTTGTAGGCGCCGGACTTCAGCCCGGTCCGCTCCCGGGGTCGATTTTATAAGGCCCGGCTTCCGAGGAGGGACGCTGTGGTGGCCGGTCTTTAGACCGGTCACTCCGATGCGATGTCATCCTGAGCACATCCGACAAGGATGTGCGAAGGATCTCACCTAACGGTGAGCAAAATCTGTACCGATTTTCCCGGGCCCCGTGCCCGGAACAGAACGAAACGAGGTCATCATGGAAGAACGTCTATACGATTTGATTTTCATCGCCCGCCCGGCAACCCCGGAAGACGAAATCAAGAAGGTCATCACCTCGATCGAGCACACCGTCGCCGAAAAAGGCGGCAAGATCGAGAAGACCGAGCACTGGGGCACGCGCAAGCTGGCCTACAAGGTCTCCAAGCACCGCGAAGGCATCTACGTCTATCACCAGGTGCGCACCTCCCACGCCGATCTCGTTCACGAACTCGAGCGTCGTCTCGGTGTTCAGGACTCGGTCATCAAGTATCAGACCGTGCGCCTCGACGAAGAGCTTAAGCGCCAGAAAAAGCTTTCGCACAAGCGCGAGCAGCGTGCCGCACGCCGTCCGCGCCGCATCACTCCACCCGCGCCCCCGGCACCTCCTGCCGAGCAAACTGCCGGCGCCGCGTAACGGCGGCTTTTCTACGCGCCGGGCTTCAGCCCGGCAAGAGTTCTGAATCGAATTCGTGACTTGCAAGCTCCGCCGCAAACGCCCGGAGCCACTTTGGAAAGGTAGGAAGTTATGTCAGAGGAACAGAAACCAGCGCAAGCCGCACCTCCACCGGCGCCAGCCACCGCGGAAGGTGGCAGCGCTCCAGCCGCACCCGCACCCCCCGCTCCCGCGCACCGCAGTGAAGGTGGCGCTCCCCCTCGCCGTGAGGGTGGGCACTCCCACTCCGGCCCGCGCCGCGAAGGTGGTCCGGGTGGCGGTCGCCGTGAAGGCGGCCCCGGTGGTCCCGGCGGCGGTCCCGGCGGTCCGCGCCGCGGCAAGCGCCAGTATTTCCGCAAAAAGAAAGTCTGCAAGTTCTGCGTCGAGAAGATGGATTTCATCGACTACAAGCGCGCCGACATTCTTTCCCAGTTCGTCCAGGAGCGCGGCAAAATTCTTCCGCGCCGCATGACCGGCGTCTGCGCCCGCCACCAGCGCTGGCTGGGCGTAGCCATCAAGCGCGCGAGGAACATCGCCCTTCTACCGTTCGCCGGCAGCGCCGCGGGCGCATCAGCCCCCCGCGCCGTAGAAGCGCCCAAGGCCTAGCCTCCTGTAGGCGCCGGGCGGGCCGCTGTAGTGGCCGAACTTTAGCTCGGCCAGCGAAAGAGTAATCGCGGGAGGGCACGACTTCAGTCGTGCCGCAAGCTCGAAACTCTCCCCGGCTTTCGCGGTCTTTGCGTCCGCCGTCTTTTTGGCGGACGCCGCTGAGGGCTCTCCAGCTCAGTCTTTCTAGTGCCCGCCTTCTGAGGCGGGCCGCTGTACCCAGGTCTCAAGCAGTAAAGATTTCAGATTTTCTCAGGAGCCAGTCATGCAGATCATTCTTCAAGAAGATGTCGATAAACTAGGCCACCGCGGCGACGTCGTCACCGTTAAACCCGGCTACGCCCGCAATTTCCTCTTGCCCAACAAAATCGGTATCGAAGCCACGCCCGGCAACATGAAGGCCCTCGAGCGCATCCGCGGCTCCCTGGCCAAGAAAACCGCCACCGAACTCGACGCTGCCAAAAAGCAGGCCGAGTTGCTAACCGGCGTCTCCGTCAAATTCGCCCGCAAGACTGGCGAGAACGACCAGATGTTCGGCTCCGTCACCACCGGCGACATCGCCGAAGCCCTCAAAGCCCAAAGCTTCCAAATCGACAAGCGCCAGATCCTGCTCGCCGATCCCATCAAATCCATCGGTGAATTTCCCGTCACCATCAAGGTCTTCCGCGACGTCACCGTCGAAATCAAAGTCCACGTCGAAAAAGAAGTCTAACCAGCACTTCTCGCAAGTTGCTCTTCTCTTGTAGGGCCCGCCCGCCGCGGCGGACGGGCCGCTCCCGGGAACGCCAAGTCTGCTCTATCCCGGGGGTTTTGCGGGATGAATCTCCAGATTGGCGTTCCCACTTTTCCAAATCCGCGATTTCTCCTTCTCTCCAAAAAGTTTTCCGACATTATCCTTCGCAATCCACACCCACTCCAATTGACGTCCGCGCTTCCTCCCCGCACAATCCAATCCGTAACCTCGGCTCAGGGTAATTCGTCCGCCGATAAAAATTCCGTGCTTGCTTTTTCGCGGCGCTCTTTTCTATACTAGCGAAATAAAAGCGAAGAAAGGCCCCGCTTTCCCCCATGCCGTCTGACTCCACCCTCGAGCGTCCCCTCCCCGCCAATCTCGACGCGGAGCGTTCCATCCTCGGCGCCATCATCCTCGACAACAACGCCCTCAACACCGCCATCGAAGCCCTCAAGCCCGACGATTTCTTCATCCCCCAGCACCGCAACATCTTCACCCGCATGATCGCGCTGGGCGAAGCCCAGCAGGCCATCGATCTCGTCACCCTTACCGAAGAGCTCCACCGCCGCAGCGAACTCGATTCCTCCGGCGGCGCGCCCTATCTCGCCTCTCTTGTCGACGGCATGCCCCGCGTCACCAACGTCGAGCACTACGCCCGCATCGTCAAAGAAAAGGCCATGCTGCGCAATCTCATCCACGCCACCCACAACATCCAGCAGCGCGCCTTCGAAGGCGATGACGGCGCCGACGCCATCCTCGATAACGCCGAATCCAGCATCTTCGCCATCGCCGAAGACCGCGTCAAAGCCGGCCTCATCTCCGTCAAGGACATCGTCCGCGACAACTTCGAGCGCCTAGAAAAAATCTTCCGCGAAGGCAAAAGCATCACCGGCATCCCCACGGGCTACACCGAGCTCGACAAACTAACTTCCGGTCTCCAACCTTCGGAGTTGTTGATCCTCGCCGCACGCCCCTCGCAGGGAAAAACGGCGCTGGCGCTGAACCTGGCCGAAAATATCGGCATCCGCGCGGGCAAACCGGTGGCCGTCTTCAGCCTGGAAATGTCCAAAGAATCTCTCCTCCAGCGTTTGGTTGCGTCCGTCGCCCAGATTGACGCCCACAAATTCCGCACCGGACATCTCAGCCGCGAAGACTGGCGCCGCATGACCGAAGCCCTCGGCACTATTTCTTCCGCACCCATCTGGATTGACGACGCCGGCTCCATCAGCGTTCTCGAAATTGGCGCCAAGGCTCGCCGCCTCAAACGCGATAAAGGGCTCTCGCTTCTGATTGTCGACTATCTCCAGCTCATCACTGCCCGCGGCCGCTTCGGCAATCGCCAGGAAGAAGTCGCCAGCATCTCCCGCGGCCTCAAAGGTCTCGCAAAAGAATTGCAAATCCCCGTCCTCGTCCTGAGCCAATTGACCCGCGCACCGGAGCGCGACGATCGCGGCCCGCAACTCTCTGATCTCCGCGAATCCGGCGCCATCGAGCAGGACGCCGACGTCGTCATGTTCATCTACCGCCCCAACTTCTTCCGAGCCGGCGCCACCCCCGAAGAACGCGAGGAAACCGAGCTGCGCATCGCCAAGCAGCGCAACGGCCCCACTGAAAATGTAAAATTCGTTTTCCGAAGCCGCCTCACCCGTTTCGAAGAAGCCGCCCCCGACGCCTTTTCCCAATTCGCCGGCCCCGGCGAATTGTAGCGTCGGGCTTGAGCCTGCCAAGCCTCTGTGGAACGCCAATCTCCAGATTGGCGATGCCGTGTAGTGCCCGCCCGCCGCGACGGGCGGCCCGCGTTTGCCAGAGAGGATGACTCAGGAAGGATTTCAGCCGGCTGCAACAACAATTTGAAAAATTTTCGCGTCCGCAACGCACCGTGCAGAACCAAGGAGCCCCGACGAATCCCAACTGGAAACCCGCAGGATATTCTTCCGTCTCCGTCTACGTCGTGGCCGAAAACGCACCGCAGTTCATCGACTTCCTCAAAAAAAACTCTGACGCCGCCAATCTCCGCCGTCGTCTACCGCCGCGCAAGAAATATCGCCGAAAAATGCTTCCTGCCGGTCCGGTGATTGCCTACACCGTTTCCAGGCCGACTTCTCCCTGCTGTTTAGAGTTGGATTTGCCGATCCATACCACCCTGCAGCGCACCGAACTGAGCGGCTCATCTTCCAGCACGATTTCCACGGTTTGCCCTCGCCTCAATTGAAAATTTCCCCGCAGTCGGAAGCCTTCTTTTGAGGAATCAAGCACCAGGCATGGCTGCCTCTTCGGCTTGCGCTCTAAATCAAACACCAGGCTGGCGCGTTGCTTCGACCTCACACGCACGGAGCGGCGCGTCTTTTGGCCCGGAAATCCAGGCATTCTTCCACCCCCAGCTTAGCGGTAGCGATAGTACGCCCTGATTAGGTCTGTTGGATATGTGAAAAGATGAAGCGCTCGCCGGCTGTCGGCTGCCCCGGCTTGCAATCACTTGGCAAGTCGAATCTGTTTCCGGATCTTGTTTCCCTATTTCCCGCGAGAGCCTCAATCACTTATTAGCGTAGCTTAGCCTGTCTCGGAGTCTACATGATATGAATTTCTTGCCTTTTTTTGCCCCCAGTTTCACTCTTCGTCCCACTACCATCATTCCGCCCCGCCTGCTTCGTTGACTTACTCCGCCGCTCTCTTTACAATGCGCCAGAATGCCAGACACTCCCTCCCTCATCGGCCAGACCTTCTCTCATTACCGCATTCTCGAAAAACTTGGCGGCGGCGGTATGGGCATCGTCTACAAAGCCGAAGACACCCGCCTCCATCGTTTTGTCGCCCTCAAGTTCCTCCCGGAAAATGTCGCTCGCGACCCCCAGGCCCTCACTCGCTTCCAGCGCGAAGCTCAGGCCGCCTCCGCCCTGAACCACCCCAACATCTGCACCATCTATGATATCGGCCAGGAAAATGGCCAGGCCTTCATCGCCATGGAATGCCTCGAAGGCCGGACCCTCAAGCACACCATCACCGGCCGCCCCCTCGAACTCGACACTCTCCTCGCCATCGCCATCGACGTTGCCGATGCCCTCGATGCCGCCCATTCCAAGGGCATCGTTCATCGCGACATCAAGCCCGCCAATCTCTTCGTCACCGATCGTGGCCACGCCAAAATTCTCGATTTCGGCCTCGCCAAAGTCGGCTCCGAAAGATCCGCCAACGCTCCCACCGAAACCATGGCCACCCTCGGCGTCGACACCGCCCAGCTCACCAGCCCCGGCAGCACCATCGGCACCGTCGCCTACATGTCCCCCGAACAAGCCCGCGCCAGGGATCTCGACTCCCGCACCGATCTCTTCTCCTTCGGCGCCGTTCTCTACGAAATGTCCACCGGCCAGCTCCCCTTCCGCGGCGAGAGCACCGCGACCATCTTTGACGCCATTCTCAATCGCGCTCCCATTCCTCCGGTCCGCCTCAATCCCGATCTCCCCGTCGACCTCGAACGCATCATCAACAAAGCCCTCGAAAAAGATCGCACCCTCCGCTACCAGCACGCCTCCGACATTCGCGCCGACCTCAAACGCCTCCAGCGTGACACCAGCTCCTCCCGAATTCCCGTCGCCGCTCCCGCCGAATCCGCGCCGTATTCCTCCGGTTCCGCAAGCGTCTCCCAAGCCGCCTCCTCCGGCTCAGGTTCCGTTGCCGCTCCCCCAGCTTCTTCCGGCCGCATCTCCGCCGCAGGCGCCGAAGCCGCCACCTCCGGCAGCGGCGTACTTCCCGCAACACCAGCACGCAGCAAAGGCCTCCTTGTCGGTCTAATCGTCTCCATAGTCATCCTGGCTATCGCCGGGATCGCTTTCTATAAGATGAGCCACCGTCCGGCGCCCCTCAATCTGCAGGACTTGGAAATCACCAAACTCACGCAAAGCGGCAAAGCCTCCGGCGTCGCCATCTCCCCCGACGGCCAATACGTCGTCTACGTGCTCCTCGACGGCGAAAAACAAAGCCTTATGGTCCGCCAGGTCGCCACCGGCAGCGACGTCCAGATCCTTCCTCCCGACGTTATCGTTTTCTACGGCCTCACCTTTTCCCCGGACGGCGTCTATATTTACTTCACCGCTTCCACCAAGGAAAACAATCTTTTCAGTTCCCTCTACAAAATGCCCGTCCTTGGCGGCTCCCCCACCGAGGTCATTCGCGACATTGACACCGGCATCTCCTTCTCTCCCGATGGCAAGCGCTTCGCCTTTCTTCGCGGTATCCCGGATAAGGGCAGCGTTAATCTGCTGCTCGCAAATACCGATGGCACCGGCGAGCGCCTGCTCCTCAGCAAGCCGGGCAGCGTCAACCCCTTTTCCATGCTTCGTCCCGCGTGGTCCCCCGACGGCAAGACCATCGTTTACACTGTTTACGAGGCGGCCAGCCGGCAGACCTTGTATGCTGTCTCTCCCGAGGACGGCTCCGCTCATCCGCTCTATTCCACGCGCGATGAGTTGGGCCTCCCTGACTGGCTTCCCGACGGCTCCGCATTGCTCATTCCCATTCGTGAGCAAGGTCCCGTCAGCCGCGGCCAGCTCTGGACCATCTCCTTTCCCGCAGGAGAGCCGCATCGCCTCTCCCATGACCTCACCAACTACAGCCTCGATTGGCTGGACCTTTCCAGGGACGCCTCTTCGCTCGCCACCATTGAAAACAACCGCACCTCCGATCTCTGGGCCCTCCCGGCTGGCGATTCTGCCCGCGCCAAACAGATCACTTCGGACGGTTCTGCCATCGGTTTCGTTACCTCACTCGGAAAAGATCGCCTCTTCTACCAGACCGACAACCGCGAACTCTTTTCCATTCCCGTTGAGGGCGGCAATCCCACTCCATTAGCCGCCAGCGACCAGCACGTTGGTTTTGCCTCCGGCTGTGGCGACGGCAAATACATTGTCTACCGGAAAGTGGAAAACGACCAGGCCAACGCTTGGCGCATGGATGCCGATGGCAAAAACCCCGTCCAGTTGACCCACCAAAAATCCATTGCCATTCCCCTCTGTTCTCCGGACGGACAATGGGTCACCTATCTGGACCGGGAGGAAATTACCGGCTCCATCATTTCCATTAATGGTGGAACTCCTCACCCACTCCAACTGCCCAGCAATCCGGTGGGTTTCACCTGGCTCTCCCCGGACACCAAGCTGGTTCTCTACGCTTATCAAGACCCCGTCCACCTGCAGGCACGCGTCCGCCTGAATGTTGCCCCACTTGAGGGAGGACCTCTGAAGTACTCTTTCGAACGAATGATTGGTGGTGGTGGCTACGGGTGGGCTCCCGATGGACGCGGCATCGACTTCTGGGTGACCCGCGGCGGCATTTCCGATATGTGGCGGCAACCGCTCTCCGGCGGTCCCCCGAAGCAATACACCCATTTCCCTTCCGGCCTCATCAATGCTTTCGCCTGGTCCGCCGACGGCAAAACTCTGGTCCTCGCTCGCGGCACCCGCACCGCCGACATCATCCTCCTAAAAACTGCCAAAAAGCCCCAGTAGCGCCCTGCCCTCATGGGTCACTCTGGCCCTTGTAGCGGGGGGAGTCCGCGGCGGCCGCCTTTCTCTCAAGCGTGCAAAAAATCGACAATCCCGCGCGAGAAATGCTGCTCAATCCCGCTGCGGCAGCCCCACCTTGCGCACCAACTCAGCAAACCTCGGATCGGAACGAATCTCTTCAAAATACAGTGGTGCGTTCAGAAATATTAGTCCGCCCTCGCGATTCTCACACGCTTTATCGAGCCACCTGAACGCCTGCTCTTTCTCATCCATCGCGGAATATACCAACGCGATTTCCATCGCCATATCGCTTTGCTCCCGCGAATCCTTCAGCAGTTGCCGCACAATTTTTTCGGCATTCGCATGATCGTGCGTCAAGGCGTAAACGCGCCCCAGCCCCACCAACTGCCATTCATCCGTGCTGTCGATCGCAAGGCCTTTCTGATATTCAGCCAGCGCCTCGGGATACATTTTCTTGGCGATGTACGCCTCTCCCAGAAAATAATGAGTGAGCTGAAAATCCGGGTCCAGATCTTTTGCTTCGCGGGCCTTTTCGATGGCATCGTCGAACCTCCCCGCAGCGCACAGCAGGTCCACCGCGTCGGTTCGGATAATAATCGAGAGCGGATCGGCTTTCCGCGCCAGCTCATTCTCCGCGATCGATTCGTTCGGGTGTCCCTGGGCCATCAGCCAGTAAGCAAACCACTGATGGGCGGTTGCGTAGTTTGGATTTAACTCCATGGCGCGATGGAATTCCTGCTCGGACGCGGCCCAGTTCCATTCGTAATGCATCTCCACAAAAGCCAGCGACGCGTGGGCCTCGGCAAGTGAATCATCCAGCTTCAAGGCCGTAAGCGCCGCCTCTTTCGCGAGAGGCATGGCTTTCCGCCGCGGTACTTCAGAGTTGGGCCGGGAGCCTAGCAGCGCATAAGCATCAGCGAGCCCGCTATAGGCGCGCGCATATTGCAGGTCGCGTGCGATGGCCTGATTAAAATAGTTGATGGCTTTCATATACGCAGCCACCGTCCGCTTGTTCCAGAAATATCGCCCTTTCAAGTACAGCTCGTAAGCGTCAGGGTCCACCAGGTGAGCCCCGGCCAGCCGCGCGCTTTCTTCCGGGGTCAGCCGGATTTGAATTTCTTTTGCGACCGCACCGGCTACCTCGCTCTGCAGCGCCAGTATGCCGCTCAAGTTACGGTCATACTCTTTGGCCCACAAATGTGTTTGATCTTTCGCCAGAATCAATTGCGCGGTGACTCGCACCTGATCCCCGTCGCGGCGCACGCTGCCCTCCAGAACATAGTCCACGCCCAGCTCCCGTGAAATTTGCCGGACGTCCTTGTGCGAATCCTTGTATTGCATCGCGGAAGTGCGCGCGATCACTCCCAATCGCGCTGGCTCCAGGCTTCCCAGTTGCGTGATCAATTCCTCGGTCAACCCGTTGCTCAGGTACTCTTGTTGCGCATCGCCACTCAGATTCTCGAAGGGCAGGACTACTAGCATGACCTTGCCAGTGACGGCCGTGGCCGGCGCCCAGATTCGGTTGCGTGCCGCGTAAATCACCGCGCCGATGCACAATACTGCAGCAAGCGAAACCGCCGCCATGCTGCCGCGCTTCGCCAAGCCGTCAGCCGTCCCAGTCTGTCCTGCTTGCGCAGCAGTCTCCGGTGCAATCTCACTTGCGGCGCGAATCGCCTCGCTCTTCTGCACCTCCGCCGTGAACCGGTAGCCTAGCCTCGGAATCGTCTCGATGTACGTCCGTCCATCCGGCGCATTTTCCAGAATCTTCCGCAATTGAAATATATGCTGCGCCAGGTTCGATTCATCCACGTAGCTGTCCGGCCACACCTGCCGCATCATCTCCTCTTTTGGGAGCGCGCGGCCGTGATTCTCCACCAGTAATCTCAGGATTTCGAACGCCTTGGAAGTCAGCCCTATGGCTTTGCCGTCACGCAGGAGTACCCGTTGTTCGGGGTCCAGAGAAAAGGGCCCAAATAGCCAAATCGCTTTGGGTTCCTGGTACATTGGCTTGAAATGTAATTAACCGGTGTTCAACCGGTGTCGTTCTTTGCGGAGTACCGCGGCATTATATGCACATCCTGGCCTGCGAGCCATCTTCTTTGTCGCCTATCCAGCCTCCCTTCGCAAGTCCCGTGGTCCATCGCGTAACCTCACTAAAGGAAACACTTTGCACAATTCTGGCATCCTCCCTCCTTGTTTTTGCGCATCCCACCTCGCGAATCCAGCCTCTCTCCTCGCCTCCCGCTCCGTCGCCCCAGTATTTCACCGCCGCCAAAATTAATATCCATCCCAATCCACACACCCGCCGATCCTTGAGCGATTAATCCCTGCTGGACATCGAATTAATCTCAAATTAAGCGTTGCACGCTCTCTCGCAACACCCGTAGGCCGCTCGGTTGCACGCATTTCGGCGCGCCCGGGCCTTAGCTACGTTCGCGGCGCGCGCCGAATTCCGATTCGCAACGAGGCTGCTCTGGGAGGAAACATGGACTTCCGATTCCGCGGGCTTTGGACGGCAGCGTTTGCGCTTTGCCTCTCTTCAACGGCGTTCGCCAACCCCAATACTCCAACCGCCGCCAATCTCGCCAAGCTGCCGATGAGCTTCGAACCAAATCGCGGACAAGCGGATTCCCAATTCAATTTTCTCGCCCGTGGCAGCGGCTATACGCTATTGCTCAGTCCCGCCGAAGCGGATCTCGGCCTGCGTTCCGCCGCCAATTCTTCCACGTCTTCCACGCAAGCGAAAACCCCTGGCGATCCCTCTTCAGCCAGCGTCGTGAAAGCACCGAATCCCTACGCCACTTTGCGCCTGCGTTTCCTGGGCGCCAATGCCGCTGCAAAAATCGAAGGCCTCGATGAGCAGCCCGGCGTGAGCAACTATTACCTCGGCAATGATCCGGCCAAGTGGCGCACCAACGTTCCTCACTTCTCCCGTGTGCGCTACCAGAATCTTTATCCCGGCATCGACATCGTCTACTACGGAAATCAGTCCCAGCTTGAACACGACTTCATCCTTGCTCCAGGCGCCGATCCCTCCAAAATCCGCCTCCGCGTTGACGGCGCCGAGAAAATCTCTCTCGACGCCGATGGCAATCTCCTCCTCTCTGTTTCCGGAGGCACACTGCATTTTTCCAAGCCGTTCATCTACCAGCAATCCGATGCACAAACGAAAACGCCCGTCGAAGGCCGTTTCGTTCGCCGTGGCCGGCACGAAATCGGCTTCCGCGTTGCCGCCTATAATCGGAATCAATCTCTAGTGATTGATCCCATTCTGGCCTACGCCTCTTATCTCGGTGGCAGCGGCACCGATACCGCCCTCGCTGTCACCTCGGACAATGCCGGGGCCGTTTATCTGACCGGATCAACCACATCCACAGATTTCCCTGTGAAAAATGCGTATCAGGCAACAATCGGTGGAACCACGACGTATTCACCACCGATAACCACACCACCGTATATGGATGCATTCATCACCAAAATTGACACCACGCAATCAGGTGCCAACTCCCTGGTTTATTCGACTTTCCTCGGAGGTGGAGGCGTCTTCGTTCCAGTAACCGTTCTGAACGGTTACGGCCAACCCGAGACCGTCTATTACACGCTCGCCGGAGGAACGAATCGAGGCACCGCTATTGCCGTCGACGCTTCCGGGGAGGCCTACGTCGCTGGTATCACCTCATCTTTCAACTTTCCAATTGTCGGTGGCATTAACCTATACTCCGGCGGATCAATCTGCACATTTCCGCCTGATAAAGGTCCCGCCCCCGTTTGCGTCGCCGGCGCCGCTTTTGTTGCCAAATTTAGTGCTTCTGGTGCGTTACTCTATTCCACCGATCTCGGTGGGAAATTAGGTACGCCCGATACCACAAACTACTGGGGGTATGACTACCCCGGAGTTACGCCCACCGGCATAGCCGTAGACCACAACGGCATTACCTATGTGGCTGGCTCGACCCCCGATTTCGATTTCCCGATGACTGCAAATCCCTTCCACGGCGGTTTCGTTTGCTTGGGCAGTTGCAACAATCTCCCCGCCAATGGATTCTTGACCGAGTTCGACCCCACCAAAACCGGCTCGGCCTCCATGATTTACAGCACTTTGCTCTACTCCAATACTCCTTCCGGCGTGGCCCTGGACGCTTCCGATGATGTTTATCTGGCTGGCTCTACACACGACGGCACCGCCGTCACTCCGGGAACGTTTCAGACAAGTTCCCTCACCTTGCTGCTAAATGGGTACGCAAACTTTATCGCCAAATTTGATTTCACCAAACCCGGCTCCAGCGCTCTCCTCTGGGGCACTTTTTTCCCGGAGGCGATTGACTCAGTAGCTGTAGGCGGTGACGGCAGCACCTTTGTTTCGGGAACAACCAGCAATAGTAACCTCCCTCCTTCTCCAGGCGCGTTCGACATCTGTGCGATTACTCCCGCGGGTGACACGCTCGATACCGACTGCAACTCCTCCCCCGTTGGCGGCCTAATCGAGTCCATCTACGTCGCTAGGCTCAACCCCACGGCGACCTCTTTGACTTACGTCGCGCGTCTCGGCGGCTACGTTGAAGGCATAGACTTTGCCATCCCGTCCACCGCCCTGGCCGTCGATCCCAATGGCAACGCCTTCGTCACTGGAACAGCCCTGGTCAGTTATCTCCGCCCGGATGTGCCCGTCGTCACTATTGGTTCGCCGCCACCCCTGCCACCTTTTCCTCCCGTTGCCGTCGCCGCTTTCCCGGGCAATCTTATCAATGGCGACTGCTTGACAGCCACCCCCAACTGCTATGGCGGTGCCTTCGTCAGCATGCTAAATCCCCAGGGCTCGGCTCTTATCTATTCCTATCTACTCACCGCCGATAACAACGAGTTCGGCTATAACACCGGCAGCTTCGGCTCGGCCGTCTCCGCGGATGGCGTCGGTAATGCCTACTTTGTTGGTTCTGCTTATTCTCCGGCTATCCCGGTTACATCCAACGCCTTCCAAAGCACCCTCGGCGGAACTTCCGGCGTTGCCTACAACGCCTACGTCGCCAAAATCCCCAGCGACTTCCCGGAGGCGACTCTTTCCGCCACCAGCGTTTCCTTTGGCAGCTCTGCCCTCCACGTCACCGCTTCTCCGCAATCCGTCACCCTCACCAACACTGGCTATGCACCACTCACCATCAACGGGTTCTCCATAGCCGGCCCGAACAGTTCCGATTTCGTCATCACCGGCAATAACTGTCCCGTCCCCACTCTGACCCTCGGGATCGGCGATGCTTGCATAATCAATATGACCTTTACCCCCACAATCGCCGCGCTGGAAACCGCTACGCTCAACGTCGCCAGCAACGCCGCCGGTACTCCCACACCGCAAACAACCGCGACCCTCACGGGCACAGGTCTCTCCACTCCTCCGCCTCCCACCAACATCACCAGTTCCGTTTCCTTTAGGGCCACCGGTCTGGCCTACAGCCGCGTGAGCAAAATCTTCAACGGCAGCATCACCGTGACCAACACCAGCGGCGGCACCTTGACCGGTCCCTTCCAACTTGTCTTCACCGCACTGCCTGCCGGTGTCGCGCTGCTCAATGCTTCGGGCATCTACAATGGGAGTCCCTACATCACCCTCCCCTCCATCACCACATTGGCCGCTGGCCAAACCGTCACCGGCAATCTCCAGTTCACCGACCTGTCCATGACCACCATCACCTTTACGCCGCAGGTATACGCAGGCACTTTCTAAGGAGATTTCAGCCACCATGCACAAGACCACGATTCTCGTTTTCGCTTTGCTCTTCGGTGCCATCGCCTCGGCCATGGCCGACGGAGTCACTTACGATGTCACCGTTGATACCAGCAGCATCCTCGGCACCAGCGGGTCGCTCGATTTTCAATTTAATCCAGGACCTCTGGTCACGCAAACCGCCAACCTGCAAATCTTGAATTTTGCTTCCGATGGGACGCTGGTCGGCTCTCCATCTCTCACAGGAGATGTCACCGGCACGCTCTCGAGCACCGTCACCTTCGATAACGGCACGGGTTTCAACGATTACTTTACCGGCTTCACCTACGGAACCACTCTCTCCTTCGTCGTGAATCTCTCCGGTCCCGCAGTTACCTCGCCCGATGGAGTCTCCACTTCCGGCAGTACTTTCGCCTTCAGCATGTTTTCCGATTCGGCGGGCGCAATTCCCGTTCTAACTTCGGATTCCGTCAACGGCTTTGCCCTGCTCGCCAACATCAATCTTGACGGCACGACAACGCTGACCAATACGTCCTCGGAACTTTCCGCAGCGCCCCCCGGTCCTGTCGGCACGCCAGAGCCGGCAACGATTCTCCTTTTAACTGCTGGACTTGCCGCCCTCGCTCTCTTCAGCAAGCGCGTCTTGGTTTTATAGGGCCCCCCGCCGCAGCGGGCGCTCCGCTCTTCGGTTCTCTCTACCGGTTGCCGACTCCCTCGGGAGCCACTGACCCTGGCCCTCAAAAAACACCATTTGCCGCCAAAAATCCCGTGCCATTCATGCGCTTTTTTGCACAGACCTTCCCGCGCCCGTATGTTATCTTCAGGTGTCGTCGCGCTGCCCTGGAGCGGGCGAGAGAGGAATTACCATGTCTCTGAAAATGACCGATAGCGAAGTGAATGGCGTGGCGGTGGTCGCGCTCGACGGCCGCATCGTGCTTGGCGAGGAGAGCACTGCTCTCCGTGAGAAGCTCAAGAGCCTGATCGCCGCGGGAAAAAAGAAGATCGTTCTGAACATGTCCGAAATCGACTACATTGACAGCGCCGGGCTCGGCACTTTGCTCGCTGCCCACCTCAACGCCAAAAACTCCGGCGCTTCCGTGCGGCTGTGCAATCTGGGCAAAAAATTCCACGAAGTCATGCAAATGACAAAGCTGCTGACCATCTTCGACGTTTACGACACCCAGGCAGCCGCCGTCGCCAGCTTCCAAAACTTCTCCGCCGCTACCAACTAGCGGCCACCCACCCAACGCCCTCTGAACCGTTCGCACCCGCAGGGCGCCAAGCCGGCGCCCGGGCAGCGAATTCTCCATTTGTCCGATAACTGCTGTGTTCATCAGGCACTTGTGGAAGATGCCGCGGGGATCGCAGCGTTATTCCCGTCTCTTGGTTTGTAGATGCAATTCACAAACGCATACCCCCAGTGCACTGCAACGATGGGCAATAACACCCACAAGAATGGCGTGGCGATGCTTTCCGCTGGCGACCCCCACAACGCACTCTTGGCCCACAAAGGATACGCGACAATAATCTGATTCTCCGCCCCGCCACCATAAACACCCCCCGCCCGCAATGATGAATCGTCCGCGGCATTTTCTTCGACCCGTCGATCCAGGCCTTAACGACCTCCAGGATAAAGATATTGTATTTATCCGCCATGCTTGTATCGATCACTTTGCATTCCAAATTAGCGTAGCATTCTGAAATGAGCGGCGCGCCCACCCGCGTCGCCGGCGCCGCCGTCAGACCAAATTTCTTGAATTTGTCCACCTCACGCCCCGAACAATTCCCGCAACCCACGACCTTCTTCGACAGTTCCACGGTCGGAATATTGATGACGCACTCCTTCGTCTCGCGCACGATGTCAAACGTATAGTCTCGATTGCTGATCACGCACGCCACGATCGGCGGGTCAAAATCCACCATCATGTGCCACGACATCGCCATCACGTCCGCTCTTCGCGCACGCGCCGACGTCACCAATACCACCGGCCCAGGCTCCAGCAACCGGTACACCTCCGGCAATGCCAGCGACTTCTTCTTCATCCCGGTGCCCCCCACTGCAATCGTCCAAGCATCCCACTTTCTTCTGCGACATTACTCCCGATAAGTTGCGTTGCCATCCGTGATGATGGTTCTGATGGCCGCAAAGCGAAACCGTCTTGAGCGAAGCGACCCGGCAATCCTATCGCCCCGGTTCTTCACCTGCCTGGTTTCCGCTCTTCCAGAGGTCTCGTGAAGACCTCTTGCACCAAGCACATTTAGGCGGTCCCCGTTGTCATGCTAATAATTGAGATGCCGCGCATGATTTCGGTGCTATGCTTCCTACAGCATGCCGGCGCGAGACATCCTCAGCGCCGGCTCCAATGGATCCCGGGCGCTGCCATCTCTCCCCTTCTGCAATTCCAGCGCACAGCCAAATCTCACTGGAAAAGAGCGCAACATGCGGCGTCTAATCCACACGTCTCTTTCAAAGGCCCGGCTGGCTTTCGGTAGATCCTTTTTCCCGCTTTTTGCTATCGCCATTATCGCCGGCGCGGCTCTCTGGGGGCCATGGATCAGCTTGCTGGTCACCGCTCTTGCGGTAACTGCCGCTTTGAGGCTGCTATGAGTTCCGGCGTGCTCGAAGTCCCCGCGCCGTCAAGCCGCTGGCGCATTCTCGCCCATCCGCAGGACCTCCACTGCATCGCCTTCCATTTCGTTTGCCTCGTCGCCTACGCTTGTTCCTTCTGGCTCTATCTGCACCCCAAACTTGCCGGCATCACCGGCCCCTGGTCCCGCGCAGCCTTCGTCGCCGCCGCCGCGGTGATGCTCGGTTGGATCTCCGGCATCGATGTCGGCGTCAACTTCCACAATCATTCGCATCGCCCCATCTTCACCTCGCACTTCGTCAATCGCTGGTTCGGCCGGTTCTGGACAATTTCCGGCGGCTGGCCTTCTTTCTTCTGGGAGTACTGCCACGTCACCATTCACCACGCCAATCTGCTCACCGCCGATGATTGGACTCTCCCCAAACAGAACTCCGACGGTTCATTTGAAAATTTCCAACGCTACCTGTTCACCCATTGGCCTTGGCGCGTTATGGTACACCTCTGGAGGGACCTCACCGCGCGCGATAATCTTCGCCGCAGATCGGCTCGCGAGCTCGCCATTTTCCTCGCGCTTTGGTCCATTCCTTTTTGGATCGATCCCGTTATGGCCGTTTGGCTTTGGCTGCTCCCCCACTGGATCGCCAACGCCTTCGTCATGAATTCGGGCATGTACGTCCAGCATGCGGGATGCGTGCTGAAGACTCCCGCCAAGCCGGTAAGTCACTCCACTGTTTTTGTCTCCAACTTTTTCAACCTCACCATGTTCAACATTGGATTTCACCTCGAACATCACGACCATCCCAGGGTCCATTGGTCGGAACTCCCGGAGCTGCATCTGCGCCTCAAGCAAGCCATGATCGATGGCGGCGCCCACGTGGTTCCCTACGGCAATTACCATGCAGCCTTCCTGCTCGCAGGCGATCACAACCGTCAAAAACGCTTCACCGAGCAGGACTCCAATTACATCGCCGACCGCTAGAGGCCGGCGCACCCGGATTACGGCCGGTGCAGATCCAGCAGCACCACATCCGAGCGCTCCTGCACTC
This sequence comes from uncultured Acidobacteriota bacterium, assembly GCA_963781995.1. Lineage (GTDB taxonomy): Bacteria > Acidobacteriota > Terriglobia > Acidiferrales > UBA7541 > Acidiferrum. The sequence continues at coordinate 1,230,357 of CAWAHR010000001.1, forward strand.
GTTCGAGGACAATTTCGCGCCCGTCTGGCGACACGTCAAAATCCCGAATGTCGAAGTCTCCTGTCATGTTGGTCAACTGCCGCTCCGCGCCCGTATCCAAGTCCATCAGCCAGAGATTCTTATGTTGTATCTCTCCTCGCAGGTGCACCAGCGCCCGTCCTCCGGGCAGAAATGCCAGGTGCCGGGCCCCCCGAGTCAGCGTCAGCGGCGGCAGGGGATATTCTGTTGCCTCCGCCGTGGCGCCTTTCACCGCGAACGTAGTTCCGATGTCCGGTCCCGAGTACGCAACGAAGCGGCCATCCGGTGCCCACGCCGGATCCACCGAGTACTCCTTTACCAAAAGTGTGGGCGAGCGGCCGTCAAGCGGCACCCGGAACAGGTGCGGGACTCCGTGATCGGCCGCCGCCGAGGTAATCGACTGCCCGTCGGGCGCCCAGGCAGGAGCACCCTGCAGCTCCAGCGAATCGGCCACCATCCGCGCGTTTGTGCCGTCGGTCTGCATCACGTACAACAGCGACTGTGCGTGTTGCCGCACCGAGAATGCGATGGACTTTCCATCGGGCGAGATCGCCGGGCCGCCAAGGATTCGCGCTCCCACACCGCTCCACAACTCCGTCCTCGTTCCGTTGGCGAGCTTCCAGATGCTCTCGCTGGTGTGCTGCGGGCGCCACCGTTGGAGACGGACCCCTGGACGCGCATCCGGCCCGCGCGTCCGGGTCTAAGCGAACTGGTTGGGCTCGCAAACCCTATCTAACTTTACCCGGGCCCGAATGAAATGGATCCGGCTGCGGCGTCGCCGGGTTTTCCTCCGGGCTCGGAATATCCAGATTCACCACCACCGGTTCCTGCCCGCTGCGCACGATCACCGCTTCCACCGGCTCGTCCTTCCTCGCGTTTAGCTCCTGGTGCGGCACATACGGCGGCACGTACACGAAATCTCCGGGACCGGCCTCGTCCACAAATTCCAATCGCTCTCCCCACCGGAAACGCGCGCGGCCCCGCACAACATAAATCACCGTTTCCAATTCTCCGTGATGATGCGGCCCGGTCTTGGCGTTCGGATGCACCACCACGGTTCCTGCCCAAAGTTTTTGCGCCCCAACGCGAGCCCGCGAGATCGCCTCCGCCCGCGTCATTCCCGGAGTCTGCGGAGTGTTCGTATCCAGCTCGCCGCTCCGAATAATGCGCAGTCCGTGCTCTCTCCAGTCCGGTTTTTCCGGGCGCTTCTCCTCGGATCCCATACGCTCCTCCACCTCTCCGATTCTGCCCGCGACTTGCGCGATACCCCCTAGCTTTTATCACGCCCACGCGCCGCACCGCTCGCGGAAAATGCATCACCGCCCGTTCTTCAATCCGTCAGGTCGCTACATCGGTCTTCCCATCGCTCCACCAGTCCCCTCACACTGCTAATCTAGGATTGCTTCCCTGATGGTACTCTTGAGCCGGCAACTGCATACCCGCAACGCACCGGCTGACCATGAATCTGGTTTCCCTAAACGTCGGGCTTCCCCAGGAAGTAACCTGGCACGGGAGTGGCGTCCTTACCGGCATCTTCAAGCAGCCTGTGAAGGGCCGCGTCGAGCTGCGCACCCTCAATTTGGACGGCGACCGCCAGGCGGATCTCACCGTCCACGGCGGCCAAGACAAAGCCGTCTACTGCTACCCCCTCGAACACTACGACTACTGGAAGCACGAGCTGCCGGGCCGTGAGCTGCCCTTGGGTATGTTCGGAGAAAACTTCACAACGACAGGGTTACTCGAGGATTCTGTGCAGCTCGGCGACCGTTTTTCCATCGGCTCCGCGGAACTCGTCGTGGCCCAGCCTCGCCTGCCTTGCTACAAACTGGGCATCCGATTTCAAGCCGACGACATGGTCAAGCGATTTCTCCTCAGCGGCCGCTCGGGTTTCTATTTGGCCGTCGCTCGAGAGGGAGAAGTCGGCGCCGGTGATGAAATCAAAGTGATCTCCCGGGACCCGAACGCCGTGCCCGTATCCGAAATCACCCGGCTCTACATTCTGAAAAGGTACGCGCAGGCGGACGTTGCGTCGCTGCGCAATGCCTTGCAAGTGTCCGCATTGCCGGAAAGTTGGAAAGACTACTTTCGCCACCGGCTCCAGAAATTCAAGCGCTGATTTCGCGCCCCGCACGCGCGTGCGCCCGCCGCTATTTGATTCCCATCCAACGATTGTAAATTGCCTTCTGCTGCTCCGTCGGGTGCTCCATCGGCTTGAGTGTGTACGTGGGGTAGGGATTCGCGCCAAGGGTTACCCGAATCTCTTTCAACTCTCCCAGCCGGATCACCGTCACACGAATGGTGTCTCCCGGTTTGTGCGCCAGCACAGTTTGCGTAAACGCATCCGCGTTCACCACCCGGTTGTCCACCGCCAGCACCACGTCGTCGCGGTCGAGACCTCCCGCCTCCGCCGGGCTGCCGGGAAACACATTCCGGATTTTGGCGTGCCCATCATCCCCTTTGTCGCTCTGCACCCCGATCCGTGCCTTCTCGGAATCCATCTTCTTTTCCACCGCGATCCCCGCGTAAGCAAAATACGTTTCGTAAGGAATGGGCTCTTTCCCGCTGATATATTGCTTGAATATCCCGCTCATGTCCGAGCCCGCCACTTCCGCCGCGGCCTTCACCGCGTCATCGGGCTCAAACCCGGCCTTCGGCAGCGCGTAGCGCGAATAAAGCAGCCGCATCCAGTCGTCCAGCGATTTCTCATTGTTGGTTTTCTCACGGATGGCGAAGTCCAGAATGTGCCCCAAGATCTGCCCGCCATCGTAATAGGAATAGTTTGTGTTCCTCAGGTTGTTTTCCGGGCCGGTGTCGCCGCGCGGAAACCACGTGTCCCAGCTGGTATCTTCGATGCTGCGTTCCTGCCGCCCAGGTTCCTGCTCGAATTTCGTGATCAGTTCCCCGATTCCGTCCAGATACTGCTGCGGCGTCAACAACCCGGCGCGTTCCAGCGCCAGCCATCCGTAATAGCTCGTCAGCCCTTCCGAAATCCACAGCGAAGGCGTGTGCACCATCTGCGAGTAGTCAAACGGACCCAGCGGCCGGGGCCGCAACCGCTTTACGTTCCAGGCGTGGAAAAACTCGTGCGCTGAAACGAACAACTTCAGGTTGTATTGATTGCCGAACCCGGGAGCCGCGTCGCTGGAATCCCAGTCCTTCGAAAAATTGATTTGCGTTGAGTTCAGGTGCTCAAGTCCACCGCCGGTGTTGGGCCAGATATGAAACAAAAACCAATATTCCTTGAACGGTGCGGCCTGCTCCCCGCCGGTCACCGGCTGGAACATCGGCACGATGGCTTCCACGAATTTCTGCGTGTCCTGCGCGAACTTCGCGAAATCCTTGCCGCCCTCCGCGTCGTGCACAATCACGTGATACGTCGTGCCCAGAACCTGAAAGTCCTTTTCCGCGAAGTCAGAAATCTCCATCGGTGAATCCGCGAACCAGTCGTAATTGGCGGCCCGAAACGCGCGATCGGAAATTCGCTCCATGCCCGTGGCCACCTTCCACCCCGCGGGAACCTTTACCGAAAGCTCCACCGGCCGCTCCTTGCCGCCCACCAGATACATCCACACCGCCGGGCCGCCGATGAAAGCGTGCCGCTCGTTGTACTGCGCCTGGTTGTTGCGCAACGTATTCCCAAAAACCTGGTAAGAAACCGTTGCGCTGTTCGCGCCCGCCAGCTCGATCCGCCAGGTCTGGCTGTCGGTTTTCCTCCACCTCAGCTCTTTTCCGTCCGCCGCCGTGGCCCGAAATCCCTGGACGTTCTCCGCATAGTTTTGGATGTCGTAAGCGCCCGGCGCCCAGTCCGGCATCGCGAACTCCACGCTCGCTCCCTTCAGGTCCGTGGCCTGGATCGTCACATCCATCAAATGCGTGCTGGGACGTTCAAAACCCAGCGTGTAGCGCAGTGACTCCGCGCCGGCTCCCGCCGCGGGCAAAATCCACAACCCAATCGTCACAACGGTCAGTGCAACCTTCAACAATCGGTGAGACATCCCGGTCTCCTCCCCACACAATCTTCTCTTTGCTCCGAAAGCAGCGACATGGTACATCCGTCCCGCTCTTTTGCGATACCCCGCAACGTTTTTCGCCGCGTCCCCGCCCCAATTTCCTGCCTCGAATCTGGATACTTCGTCCTCCGGACACACTGCGTCTCCGCTTCCACGCTAAAGGCCATGCTTCCTGGCGGGAGCCTTCCGACGGACGTCGTATTTTATTGCTTGCTAAGGACTTGCCCGGGTTCCCAAAACACCCCACCGCCTGAAAAATGGCCTCTCAATTGCTTCCTTCCAATGTTGTCATTCTCGCGCGCGGGCATGCATCCCGCGTTTTCCCCCGCGCGCTGGAATGCCGTACACTACTTCTTTCAGGAAATTTCATGAGCCACAGCAGGAAAAACCCGGATCCCGCCGATTTCATCGGCCGTCCCGTTTGGGCGGAGATTTCTCTTTCCGCTCTCACGCAAAATCTTCGCAACATCCGCGATTACGTCAATCCCACTTCCGAAAAACGCCGCGTCCCGCGCAAAATTCTTTCCATCGTCAAAGGCAACGCCTACGGCCACGGCGCTCCGCAAACCGCCCTGGCCCTTGAAAAGGCCGGTTCGGACTGGTTCGGGGTAGCCTCGGCCGGCGAAGGCATCGAACTCCGCAAAGCGGGCGTCCGCGCCCCGATCCTGGTCCTCGGCGGCTTCTGGCCCGGCGAAGAAAAAAATCTTCTCCACCACAATCTCACTCCCGCCATTCATCGCTGCGAACAGTTGCTCGCCTATGAAGCGGCCGCCGCCAAGCTGCGGAAAAAAAACGTCCTCGTCCAACTCAAAATCGATACCGGAATGAATCGCCTTGGCATTCTCCCCAAGGACGCCGACTGCTTCGCTCGCCAGCTTGCCAAGTGCCCGCACCTCTCGCTCGCCGGCACATTCACCCATTTAGCCTCTTCCGAAGTGCTCACCGACACGTCCATCGGCCACCAGACCCGGCAGCAGCTCGACCGCTTCCACTCCGCAGTCGATCGCCTGCGCTGCCTCGGCGCCAATCCCGGACTTCTCCACATCGCCAACAGCGCCGCCATCGCCGCCCGCCCGGAAACCTGGGCGGACATGGTTCGCCCCGGCGCCATTCTCTATGGCTATCATCCCGGCTTCGATCCCATGGAACGCCGCAAGGAATTTGAAACCAAATTGCCTTTGCGCCCGGTCATGAGCCTTCGCGCGCGCCTCATCAGTGTCCGCGGCATCCAATCCGGCGAAGCCGTGGGCTACGACGCCACCTGGGTGGCCCAGCGCCCGTCCCGCGTCGCGGTGCTCTCCGCCGGTTACGCCGACGGCATTCATCGCTCGCTCGGCAATTGTGGCGTCGTGTACATTCGCGGCCACGTTGCTCCCATCATCGGCATCGTTTCCATGGACGTTGTCATGCTTGATGTCACCGAAGTTCCCGATGCCGCGGTCGGCGACATTGCCACGCTTTACGGCACCGATGGCCCCCGCGTCTATCCTGCCAACGCAGTGGCCCGCAGCATCGGCACCGTCACCTCCGACCTGATCAGCGGCATAAGCCAGCGCGTCCCCCGTTTCTACCTCCCCTAACCCCGGGAACGCCAACCTCCCGATTGGCGCCTCTGCAGAGCGGCCGCTCTCGGTTGGCCCAGCTGTCATTCATGCTCCGTTTCCTCTGCGGCCCCGCTGCGAACTCTGCGTTGAAATCCTCTCTTTTTCTTCTCTCCCTGTTATCCAGCACTTGACGTTACTTTAATTCAAGGATATACACTCCCTACTCATTACCTGCTCCGGCAGGAAGGGCTCTTTCGTTCACCCACCCTCTCTGCTTCCGCGTTCCACGGAGCGGTTTGATCGTATGCCGTACCGTGAGGCCCTATGAACGGTGTTAGGTCCCAGCAATCCGGCGGTGCTATCCCTGAATCCTCCCCCTCAAAATCGAATGGTCGCGGTGTTCTTGCTCAGGACTGGGATTTCTGGTTCATGCGCATGGCCCTCATCGCCGCTGGGGTCGCTCTGTGTTACGTCTGGCGCCCATTCGATCTCCACCGAGTTCCCTCGGCGGGACTCGGCTTCCTCATCGGCCTGCTGATTCTGCTCGTTGATTTAAGACTTCGCCAAGCCCACACCAACAAGCTCGTTGGCGGCGCGCTCGGCCTCGTTCTGGGCCTGCTGGCCTCCCTGCTGATCACGCTGGTCGTTTCCTGCACCTCCGCGCCCGAGCCCACCAAGTCTTTTATCGAATCTATCTCGCTGGTTTCCCTCGCGTACCTGGGCCTGGCCATCGGTGCCCGCCGCGGACACCATGTTGGCCATCTCCCGCTGCCGCGCTCTCTCGAAGCTGCCGCGCCCACCGCCCCTTCGCTCATGAAGTTGGTGGACACCAGCGTCCTCATCGACGGCCGCATCGCCGACATCTGCGAAACCCATTTCCTCGACGGCTCCCTCGGCCTTCCCCGCTTCGTGCTCCACGAACTCCAGATGGTCGCCGATTCCAGCGACTCCCTCAAACGCCAGCGCGGACGCCGCGGCCTCGAAGTCCTCCAGCGCATGCAGAAAATGCCCGGCCTGGAAATTCGCGTGCTTGACGACGACATCTCCGGCACCGCCGGCGTGGATCAAAAGCTTGTCGACCTGGCCCGGCGCACCGGCTCCAAAATCGTCACCAACGATTTCAATCTCAATAGAGTGGCCCGCGTCCAAAATATCCCGGTCCTCAATATCAACGAACTCGCCAATGCCCTGAAGCCCGCCGTGCTTCCCGGCGAATCCATGCGCGTCTTGATCCTTCGCGAAGGCAAAGAGTCCACCCAAGGCGTCGCCTATCTCGACGATGGCACCATGGTCGTTGTCGACGGCGCCCGCCGCCACATCAACCGCACCATCGACATCGTGGTCACCTCCGTCCACCAAACCCCGGCCGGCAAAATGATCTTCGGCCGCCTCGATGACCGCGCCGACTCCGGCTCCGTCCGCGCGGCCGCTGCCGCAGCAGCAGCTTCCGCTTCCACCCCCGCAGGCCAGCGCCCCGAGCCCTCCGTAGGCAACAACGGCCACGCTCCCCGCCAATCCCGCCCCGAACCCGCTGCACAACTCGATCCGCCAGGGTTTCCAGACTCCGACGCCGTGTAGCGGCTCCCTTCAGGTAGCCGCGATTAAGAACGATTAAGAATGAGGATTAAGAGAGAGTTGCGATTACGTGCGCGGCGATGGCTTCGCCGCGACCTACGGCGTCCACGCCTTCGTTGGTTTTGGCTTTCAGGTGGATTTTTTCGGTGGGGACGCGGAGGGCTTTGGCCAGGGCTTCGCGCATTTTGGGGAAGTGCGGGCCTAGCTTGGGGCGTTCGAGGATGACCACGGCGTCTACGTGCTCGATGGTGAGATGTTTTTCGTCGAGGAGTTTGCGGGCGTGCTCGAGGAAGAGGAGGCTGTTGGCACCCTTCCACCTAGGATCGGTGTCGGGGAAATGCGTGCCAATATCGCCAAGGCCCGCGGCGCCCAGGAGCGCATCGCAGAGGGCGTGGGCGACAACGTCGCCGTCGGAATGGCCTACGGGGCCTTTGTCGAAGGGGACTTCGATGCCGCCGACGATTAGCTTGCGTCCTTCGGCGAGGCGATGAAGATCGTAGCCGATGCCGCAGCGAACGCTCATGCCTTTTTCTGCTCGAGTTGGAGATAGAAGCGGGCCAGGTCCATGTCGGCGGGCTTGGTGATTTTGATGTTGCGCTCGGAGCCTTGAACGACGTGGACGTCGTGGCCGAGGCGCTCGACGAGGCCGGCTTCGTCGGAGGCGGTGACACCATCGGCTTCGGCGCGCGCGAAGGCTTCTTTGAGGAGACTGGTTTCAAAGACCTGCGGGGTTTGCGCGAGGACGATGCGTTCGCGGGGAACGGTGTTGGTGATCAGGGCTACGTCTTCGGGGAGGCTGGCGCGCTTTACTTCTTTTACGGTGTCCATGGCGGGGATGCCGAGGATGGCGGCTTTGCAGCGGCGGGCTTCCTCGATGACGCGGGCGATGTGCTCCAGGCAAACGAAGGGGCGAACGGCATCGTGGACGAGGACAAGTTCGGTGCCGTCGGCGACCAGCTTGAGGGCGGCGGCCACGGAGCCCTGGCGGGAATCGGCACCTTTGACTACGCGAACGGGCTGCTTGAAATTTTCCTGGCGGATGCGGGCTTCGAGTTTTTCAATATTGTCCTGGCGGGTGGCGACGATGATTTGGGTTACCTGGGGGCAGGAAGCGATGCGGCGGAGGCTGAGGATGGCGATGGGGACGCCATCGAGTTCGAGGAACTGCTTGGGAGTTTCGGCGCCCATGCGAGTGCCGAGCCCAGCAGCGGGAAGAATGGCAGTGATATTACCCATAGGTTGACAGCAGACCGGCTGAAGCGAGACCTTGCGGACCCAAGCGCGGGATGCAGAAGGGAGAGTGTACCCCAAGAGAGGAGTGGAAGAGAACTGTGGGGATGGGAAAGAGTGCTGGGGGGCGAAGAAGGCTGGAAGGAAGAGTGAGGGTTATGTTCTGGGTACTCCCCACCCCCCTATTTTTGAGAAGTGTGTGATTCGATGGGGGATGAAATCGCGTGTTTTGATAGAGATTTGGATGTGGTGATTATAAAGGATTTGGCGGGGCCTTCTATTACTTTACAGTAAATAATAATATAGTTAATATAGGCGGCAGGGAAGCAGTGCCTGGGGATGTGCAAAACAGAAACCTTCCCCTGAACAGTGTGGTTGGACAGTATTGTATTGTCAAGTAGTGTCTTGATTATCTTTGGACTGGAGTTTTGGTCCGCGCTATTGGATAAGCTCATTTGGGTTCTGGGGATAACGCCATAAAAGCGGGAGCGGAGCTCCCGCTCTCCAAAGTGGGGACGCCAATCTCCCGATTGGCGTCCCCGGCTCTCAGGACGCCGGCCGTGCCCTGCGCTAAACTCTCCCCATGCCCTCCGAAGACCGCATCGCCGAACATCCCGCGCACCCAAATCCCTACACGGCAGCGGACATCATCTCCGTCCTGCAAGAAAACCACTGGCTAACAACCGGCCCCACTCCAGAACAGTCCGCCTGGGCCGAGCGCGCCGCCCACCTCCTCGGCCACTACGCCGAAGACCGCTCCGCCCTAACCAATCTCCTCCGCCCAATCTTTCAATACGACGCCGCCCGAGTCCTGCAATCTCCCGACGCTCACGCCGCCCTTTCGCGCAACTCCGCGCGCGATGTTATCCGCCACCTCGCCCTGCTCCTCCTCGACCCAGCGCCCTTAACCTCCGAGCGCTTCAAGGAAGTGGTCACCCATTTGAAGGAAACCTGCAACATCCGCAGCCGAGACCTCTTCCATCCCATCCGCCTGGCGCTAACCGGCCAAGTCGGCGAAGGCGAACTAGACCGCGTAATCCTCCTGCTCGATGAAGCCGCGGCGCTCCCCTTCGCCACGCCGGTCAAATCCCCGCGCGCCCGCATCCTCGAATTCTGCGCCGCCCTCGACTGACAAATGTAATGGCCGAACTTTAGATCGGCCACCGTTGAAGGACCGCAACCATCGCGTCTTGCCGCAAAAATCTCCGTGCCCTCTGCGCTTTCTCTGCGAACTCTATGGTAATTCTTGCTTTTCCTTTGTTCTCCCAAACTTTCAACTTTGAACTTTCAACTGTAAACTCTCTTCTCATGGATCGTCTCACCGGCATTCACGCCATCCGCGAAGCCCTCGAAGCCGGCAGCGCTTTCGACCGCATCCTCATCGCCAAGGGCCGCCAGGACACCCGTGTCGAAGAAATCGTGCAACTCGCCCGCGCGCAAAACATCCCCGTGCGCTTCGAGGACCGTAGCCAGCTGGACCGCCTGGCCAACTCCCGCGATCACCAGGGCGTAGTAGCCATCGCCGCCGCGCGCCCCCCGGCGACGCTCGAAAGTCTCCTCGACCACGCCAACAAATCCAAAGGCCAGATGGGCCTGATCGTCCTGCTAGACGGTGTCGAAGATCCCCACAATTTGGGCGCTATCATCCGCACCGCGCTGGCCGCCGGCGCCCACGGCATAGTCATCCCCGAACGCCGCGCCGCGGGGCTAACGGACACCGTAGCCCGCGCTTCAGCGGGTGCGCTGGCACACCTGCCCGTAGCGAAAGTGACGAATCTAGTTCGCGCAATGGAAGATTTAAAAGAAGCAGGCTACTGGCTGGTAGGCCTGGACGAAACCGCGGGAAAAAACTACACCGATATCGACTACACCTCGCCCACCGGCATCGTCATGGGCGGCGAAGGTAACGGCCTCCACGAATTGACCAAGAAGCGCTGCGACTTCCTGGTCTCCCTGCCTACCACCGGCCCGGTAAAATCCCTGAACGTAAGCGTAGCGACGGGCGTAGTCCTCTTCGAGGCCCTCCGCCAGCGCCACAGCAATCGTAATAAATAGTCAGCTACGAGCAGTCAGAAAAAGAGGCGGAGTCTCTCTGCCAACTAACCAGGCATGTGAAATTCATTCTGGAAAAACGCGCAATGCACCACAGGGAGAAACCCCATAGTGCATTGGGCAGTACGTTCAGCGCTGGAAGCAGTGGATGCGGGCCAGTGGGCACTCCAACTCCAGGCCTCTATCGCGTCGGAAGTCGATGGCTAGCAGCTCTCTTCTCAGTTGGTATGCTTTGTGAGTTTGCTGTCAAGCACTGCAACCAAGGACTTACCCTCAGTCGTTGGTTGGACGCCGGCTTCGCGCACGATATTGGTTGCGGTTAGCGTCTTGCCGTACAGGCGGTGGTTCGCGTCATTGTCAGGTTCCACTGTTGCGCCTCCCAGGGATACACCAGCGAACAATCCCTTGGCCTTCCCATAAGTCAGGATGTCGGCGTCAGACGCACTGGCCGCTGTGGCGCCGGGGCCCGCCGCTGCCGTCGCATCCGTGCCCATCTTGGTCTTTCCGTTCAGAACCTGATTCACGACTTTCGGAGTCATGAGCAGGAGGACGAAATCAGTGGACGAGCCGCCTACCTGGAGACCAGCGCTCATACCGCCGACTGAGTACATCGCAGGGGTGGACCACTTGCCGTCGAAGTTTTGGCCACTGCGGCAGAGCAAAGGACCACGGCCACCGCTGCCTCCGATGCCGACGCCGAACTTCTTGACATTAGGTAAGATGAGCACGCAATCAGCCTTTGACAACACGGCCGGCGAGATGTCTTTGCTGTCGAGAAAACCCTGTAACACGAGGTTGGCTTGCCGAAGGGTGTCTTCGTCTTTCTCCTTGTCGGCAGCAAACACAGGGAGAATCATTAATAGCACTATGGAAGTGAGGAAGCAAGGCAAGGCTTTCCTAGTAATCCGCTTACTCATTTTTTCAGACGCAGTTTGTTGCATAGGCCCCTTTCTCTTTTCGTTTGTTAAGGTGTTGCTTGCTGCCCGCCCGGCCGAATCTTGACCGAGCGCAGCCATATTACCAAGTTTCAGGCAGAAGTTGGCGCGTTACTATTGTCAAAATGACAGGAACTCCCGCCAGCTGCCTGGTAAACGCTTACCGTACATGTGGGGTACTGGGACGAACATGTCCGGTAATCCGTGCTAACCGGACAAGTGGATACCAGTCCCAGCATGGCAATCCCCAACTTGCTGTAGTCGCAAACATATGAGGCGAAAGGAAACCATTAGGAAACAGCGCTGGCTTAGGGAGCGGTTTCACTTGTCGTATTGCATCAGCGAAAACACATCGAGGCCCGCCAGCTTCTTGCGTCCATTCAAAAAGTTCAACTCCACCGCGAACGCCGCGCCTTCCACCACTCCGCCGAGCGAGCGGATCAACTGCACTGCCGCCGCCGCGGTGCCTCCGGTGGCCAGCAAGTCGTCGCACAGGAGCACGCGCTGGCCCTTCCGCACCGCGTCTTCGTGCATCTCCATGGTGTCCGTGCCGTACTCTAGTGCGTAGGAAATCTTCGCGGTTTTCGACGGCAGCTTGTTCGGCTTGCGCACCGGCACAAATCCCGCGTTCAGCCGATACGCCAGCGCCGGCGCAAAAATAAATCCGCGCGCCTCGATTCCCGCAACCAGATCGATCGTATGCCCCTTATAGTGCCCGCACAGCCGGTCAATCATCATGTTGAAGCCCTTGTTGTCTTTCAACAGCGTGGTGATGTCGTAAAACAGGATTCCCGGCTTCGGATAGTCCGGAATCTCGCGGATCAACTGCTTCAAATCTTCCATTCGCTCGGCTCCTGGTTACTCCGTGAATTCAACGGTGAAAATTCCCACGTATTTTGCTTCCACGTCGCTCGGTTCCTCGGCAACATGCCGCACCTGCGCCATCATTGGACCGCGTTCGAGCGCCTGGCGAAGTTTCTCCAACTCCTCGGGTGTGCCCATCGCGTATACTTCCACGCCGCCGTCGCGGCGGTTTCTCACATAGCCGTCCAAACCAAGCTTCCCCGCGGTGTGCTCCACAAAATTGCGGTAGCCCACGCCTTGTACACGACCTCTTACCACGTAGCGACGCGCGACCATCCCCTCACTCACAATCTTCCGAGTCTACCAGAGCCTCCGCCCCCGCTTCCAAATCCCCGCGCGGCCCTGCCGCCATTGCGTTACACTGGTTTTTGCGTGTCAGGCGGCGCGGCCCTCTGCTTTCTGCATCCAACCAAACATGAATCGCATCCCCGCAAATCACGCAAACTTACGAAGCCGCGTGTACCTCTCGCTCTTCGCCCTTGCGGCACTGCTGGTCGTTGCGCCGCGCGCCTGGTCCCAGGACGACGCTCCCGGTCCGCAGGCGCCGCCACCCGAACACAAGGTGGAGCGTGTCGTCGGCGTCGCCCGGCCGGAAGCGCCGCCTTCCTTGCCGCCCGCGCAGATCGTGGCCGCTTTCGCCAAAAAAGAAGATGTGTATCAAGCCCAGCGGCCGCTGTTTTCCTATCGCCGCACCGTGCGCATCCAGGAGTTCGGCCCGGACGGCAAGCCCGCCGGCGAATTCAATGTTACCTATCAGGCGGTGCGCTCCAGCGACGGCCAACTTTACGAAAAAGCCCTGGCTGCGCCGGAATCTTCGCTTCAGTATCTGCCATTTGAACCCGAGGACGGGCACTATCTAGCCAGCATCCCGTTTTTTCCGCTTACTTCGGATCAGGTTTCCAAATACAACGTGCAATTCCTGAGCTCCGAGAAAGTCGATGAAATCGATTGCTACATCTTCCAAGTTCGCCCCAAGAGCCTCGACCGCAAGCATCCGCTCTTCGACGGCGTCATCTGGGTGGACCAGAAATATCTGGAAGTGGTGAAAACATACGGCAAGTGGGTCACCGACCTGGGCCCCATCCGCCTCGGCGGTTTGCCGTTCAGCATTTTTGAAACCTACCGCGAAAACGTCGATGGCAAATACTGGTTCCCCAACTATTCCCGCGCCGAAGACGTGTACAAACTGAAAGACCGCGAAGTTCCCGTCCGCGTCACTATCAAATGGTCCGATTTCAAGCCCTATCCGCCAGCCGCCGTTCCCACAACTGCGCCGCCACCCGCAGCCCCCGCGCCACCGGCGAAACCTTAACCGAGAGTTGCCAGAAATGAATTTTACCAACCGCTGAGGTTAGCCAAAGCCTGTCATCCTGAGGCTATCCGAAAAGGATAGCTGAAGGATCTCAACGCTAAACTCTCGCAAGGCAATTGCGTTGAGATCCTTCGCAACGCAGACACCGCGCTGCTCAGGATGACGCATAACTATGCGGGTTAATTGATGGGCGAAGCGAATTTCCTGCCAACGGAAGGTTGGCGTTTTGGATCGCGGCATAAATCGAGCAAAACTTGCGGCAACTCGTGCAGTCCGTTCAACAAAATCTCCGGCCGCACGGCGCGCAACCTCTTTTCCGTCGGAAAGGGCCCCAGCACCGCGATCGCCCGCACTCCGGCCGCGCGCGCCATCTCCACATCTTCGGGCGTATCGCCGACATAGACGCAATGCCGCGCCTCCGCCTGCATCTCCCGCAGGGCCTTCAGCAGCGGCGCAGGATGGGGTTTCTTCTCCGGGGTGTCTCCACCCAAAACCCGGCTGCGAAACACGCGCGTCAATCGGAACTCCCGCAACTGGCGGCTCACCCGGTCGCGATCCCCGCTGCTAACCAACCCGAGCGCATGCCGTTTGTTCAATTGCCGCAGCACCCGGCGCGCGGCCGACATGAGCTTGGAAGGATGCTTTGCGTAATAAGCCCGCCAAACCCGGTCGGCATGGTCCCATCGTTTTTCCGGTATTTTTGCCGCCCGATAAACTGCATACCAGTCCGGAGAATAGTGCCGCTCCAGCTCCGCCAGTCCCCAATCCACTCCCATTTCGCGAAACATCGCCAGATAGGCTTGGGAGTCCGCATGGTAAGAATCCAGCAGCGTGCCGTCCCAATCGAACAGCACGCCATGAAGTGTCGGCCAGGAGGTCATCGCCCAACAGAGTAGCAGAAACACTTCCAGCCGGAGGATTCAGGGAAGGGAATTAGAGGAAGCAGCGGGTTATCAGTCGAGGGAGAAACGTCCGGGGATGTGGTCGTCCCGGTCAAACGCAAAATCATCAAAATTGGCGGCGATCCCGAACCAACCCGGCATATTCGCGGGCTCCACGCGCTTCACGTGAGCTTTAGAAGAAACCACTACGTTGCCGTAACCCAGTGGCCGGCTGACCAGCACGATATCCAATTGAATTTCGGTTTCCAGGGCCAAGGTTTTGGGGCAAAGGAAAAACACGCCTGAAGAACTGATGTCCCGCGTGACCAGCGTTATGGGAAAGTCTTCGAGCACCCCATTCACGCTGTGCAGCTTCAAGGGGAGTCGCAGGGAAGCCCGTGGGCGCTCCCGCTGCTCCAGGTGGACGCCAACGGCATGAGTAGGGACTTTTACGAAGCGGTGTGGCTGCGGCGCACGCAGCAGAGGCATCACGCGGAGCGCGGGCACCCGCGGAGCGGCTGGTGGTACGGGAACCGATGGCGCAGGCACGGCCGCAGCTTGCGCGGTAGCTTCCTGATGGACCGGATAATTTTCCCAAGCTATCGCGTGATTGCTGGAACTCATCTCACCCCTCAGAGAGATGAAACTACAAATGGCCCCACAGGCTTAGTTCCATTACCAGACTTGCCGGACACGAACCCCAATGAAGTTGGGCTGCCAAAATGCCATGTCCTTTAGGAAGTGTCAACCTGTGGAAAATAGCCGAAGTGTCCTAAAACGAAACAGTTAGGTCTAGTACTGGCTCGTGTCTCTCAAGATTTCTGCCTTTTCGCCTGCTTCCGGCGTGCACGTTCCAAAATGGCTCCTCGCTTCCGCTTCATTTCCGGCTATCTTTACCTCGACAGGTCAGCGAATGCGCTCACATTCCTCTCCATGTACCTCGCCAGATTCTCTCTCCACCCCGCACGCGCCCCCAAGTTTGGTTTTGATCTCCTTCGCCGCAGTGTACATCCTCTGGGGCTCAACGTTTTTCTTTATTCGGATCGGCATCGAAACAATTCCTCCCTTTGTTCTTGCGGGCATCCGGCATCTCGCAATCGGCGTGGTCTTTTATCCACTTTTCCGCCGGCTCAGCAGGGAAAAGCCAACCCCCGCGCAGTGGCGCACCACCACCATCACCGGCCTGTTGTTGTTGCTGTGCGGCAACGGCGCGCTGTCTTGGGCGGAAACGCGTGTGCCTTCGGGGGTTGCCGCACTGCTGGTGGCAACCGTCTCTCTATGGATGGTGATTATCGAGTGGCTGCGCCCCGGCGGCTCCCGGCCTGCGCCGCGAGTACTCATTGGCTTCGTACTTGGCTTCGGGGGAATTGCCTTACTGGTGGGCCCGGCGCATCTCGGAGGCTCCGAACGCATCAATCCGATCGGTGCCGTGACTCTGGTTCTGGGTTCGCTGGCCTGGGCCGCCGGATCGATCTATTCGCGGCATCACCCAATTCCGCATTCGCCGCTGCTCGGGGTAGCCATGCAGTCGCTGGCGGGCAGCGCCGGATTATGGATCGTGGCCCTGGCGACGGGTGAATTGCGGGAATTTCATCCCGCGAACGTCACCGTGCGTTCGTGGCTTGCGGTCTTATATTTGATCGTTTTTGGTTCCGCGCTGGGTTTTTCGGCGTACGTATATATCCTGCGGCACAGTACCGCCACGCGCGTAGCTACCTATGCCTTCGTGAATCCCGTGGTGGCCATGTTCCTGGGGTATTTTCTGGGCGGCGAACCGCTGACGATGCGGACGCTCATCGCCAGCGGTTCCATCCTCGCCGCTGTCTTGCTGGTGATTACCGCCACGCGCAAACCCGCCGCTCCGCTTGACGAGGCCGTCCCCGGCGAAGCCTGAGGGCTAAAGGGATTACCGAAGCAGTTTTCTGCGTCCGAATCCCAGCAAGCTTAGGAGCCCACTTCCTAGAAACACGATACTGCCGGGCTCAGGAACTCCGGTAGGAACGGTCGTGACGGTGGAAAGCCCGAAAGTGGCCACACCGTTGACTGGACCCTGGATGATCGCTCCCGGTGTGCTGCCGACGTCATACGTGTCGCATGCCGAAGGAGTGCCGCTGCACGACGCGGAAGTGTAGGCCACGCTATAGCCGTTCACAAAGGTAGTTCCATTCCATAGAGGAATGACATAGTTCGGCCCGCCGGACTCATTCAAATCCAAGGTGATCGTGGTGCCAGTCGGAATGTAAGAGAATGCAAAGTAGCCGCTGAAGGGCCCATTTGAGATGCCGTCTAACGGTGTGGTGGGAGAAGTGCCCAAGGGGCTCGTGAATGTCGGGCCGACCCCCGCATAAGTCGTCACCAAGGCATAGGTTCCACCGGTGAAGCCCGGGGTGGACCCGGTGAAGTTGCCCGAGAGTGTGCAAGTGGTTTCACCACCGCCCGCCGCGCATGAGCCGTTTTGAATAAACCATTGGGCGTAAACAAAGTCGGTGACCCCGCCGCCGGTCTGCACAAAGTTCTGCGCACTCTGCCCCAAGTCAACCGTTACGCTGGTATCCGCTTGGGCGTTAGGCACAGCCAAGGCCAAGACTAGCACTGCAAGGATGATCCATAAGTTCTTGCGCATTTTCCAAATCTCCTCTTCGAGTGCCCGGGGCGGAGAGATACACACTTCCGGGGTTTGCCGCGACTGCCACGAATAGCTGCATCTTGCTCGCCTGATATTTGGAATTGCTGGACTTAAGCCAAATTGTGCGGTCGATGACCTCAGATGCTACGTGCTGTCCTTTCATGCCCTCAACCAGGAGGTGGAATTCCCGATGGATACCCGCGATTACGGCCTCCAATTCTTGGTTAGCCCTGGGTTCCGTGGAACTCCTTTGCGCACTTCGGGCGAACATTTGTCCAAATGCGACGTTTAACAGCCTGCCAGCGGCCTGAAAGCGGTTCGAGAGAGAACCGAAAAACGTTCAAAGTAAAGGAAGTCATACGGTTGCAACCAGCCGCGCCGGGTATGAGATGTACTGTTTGCTTATGGTTCGTGGTATTGTCTGGCAGCAATCTTGCCCTAATTTTCAAATGGACAAGATGGCTCGGGACAGCCAGCTTCGGGGCAACAGGGGATTCAGGGTGAGGATCTTCTAATGCGGGCTGCCCAGTCCCAGTAATGGAACTTCGCAGCATATGGACTTGCCTAACGATCCAAATCAGCCAGGCCGCCCTCCGACCGACCGGCGGCTGAACTCATGGAAATCCATCGGCGCCTATTTCGAGCGTGACGAGCGCACCGTGAAACGCTGGGAGGCCCAGCGCGGCCTTCCGGTTCACCGTGTCCCCGGCGCCGGTCGTTCTGGCGTCTACGCTTACACCAGCGAACTGGCCGAGTGGCTGAAGACCGCTGACACGCAATCGCCTCTTTCCCCACTTGAGGACGACTCCCCGATGGAGTCCTCGCCGCCGGCAACGCCCGCACCTTCAACCGGGAGTTTCACCGCGACAGTTCGCCATCGTAAGGGATTGCTCCTGGCTCTGGCAGTGGGATGCCTGATTTTTTTGGCTGCCTCGCTGGCCACCCATAGCCGTTATTTCACCGCACATCCGGCGAATGCCACCGCGTTGCCCGGCGGCGCGAAACCTTCCGTCAGCCCTGAGGCGCAGGAACTTTATCTGCAAGGTCTCTATCACTGGAACAAGCGAACGCCCGAAGCCCTGAATCAGGCTTTGGACGACTTCACGCAATCCATCGTGCGAGATCCGAACTACGCGCCGGCCTATGTCGGCCTGGCGAATTGTTACAATCTTTTGCGCGAATATACGCTGATGCCCGCGAAGGAAGCGTATCCGCGTGCGAAGGCCGCCGCCGAAAGGGCGATCGCCCTGGACGACTCGCTCGCGGAAGCGCACAACGCCCTGGCTTTCGTCGATTTCTACTGGTCGTGGGACGCGCCGGGCGCCGAGTACGAATTTCAGCGCGCCATCGCCCTGGATCCCAACGCCGTGGTGGCCCACCATTGGTATGCCACGTTTCTCATGGCCCTCGGGCGGTCCCAGGAGGCGCTGGCGGAAATCGAGAAAGCCCGCAAACTGGATCCACAGTCTTCCGCGATTCTCGCCGACAAAGGGCTCATTCTGTACTTGGCGGGCCAGACCAGCCAGGCGATTGCCCTTTTGAAGCAGATCGAAACCACCGAGCCAACTTTTCTTTCTCCGCACGTTTATCTGGCCGAAATCGGCCTGCAAACCAGGGACTACAAGGATTATCTTCAGGAGACAAAACAAACAGCGCTGCTTCTCCGCGATGAACGCCGGCTGAAAATCGCCGCCGCGGGGGAGACAGGATTCGCCGCTTCCGGCGCCCCCGGCATGCTCCGCGGGATGTTGGCTGTCCAGCAGGATCTCTATGACCAGGGCAACTTCGACGCCTATGAGTTGGGGTCCACATACTGTTTGCTGGGGGAGAATCAACGGGCGCTGAACCTGCTGCAACTTGCGGTTGAAAAGCATGAGGCGCGCGATATTGCCATTCGGCAGGACCAAAATCTGCAAGCCCTGCACAGCGATCCCGCATTTCGCAAGTTAATCGCGCAGGTCGGCCTTCCTCCGCTCAGTTAAGTGTTTCGGAGGGCTGCTTTTGCATCGGACCCGCGCGTGGCAGCCCGCGCTTTACTCAATCAGGCTGCAGCGCTCGAAATAGTCGCCTCCGTCTCTGGCGAAGCTCCGCCGCAATTTGACGCCTGAAAACGGATAGATTGCTATCATCGGGTTCTGTACTCTTGGCCCATGAACAAGCTGGCTCAGCATTCAGAAACCGGCAATATCTCTTCGCAAGCTGCGGCGGAATTCTGGCAAGCGACGTTGCAGCGCGACCCGCGCGCGGACGGCAAATTTGTGTTCGCGGTGCGTTCCACGCATATCTATTGCCGGCCAACGTGCCCGGCGCGGCGGCCGCTGCGCCAGAATGCCGTTTTCTTCCGCACCCTGCAGGAAGCGGAAAAAAACGGCTATCGCGCGTGCCGCCGCTGCAAGCCCAAGGAACAACTGGAAGCGATTTCGCTGGTGAAGCAGGCGGCCAAGCTGCTTGGCAGTGCCAGCGAAGAGGAATCGGTTCGCCTGGATTCCATCGCCGCGCAACTGCACGCCTCGCCGGCCAAGCTGCGCCGCGCCTTTCACCGTATGACCGGCCTGGCGCCGAGGGAATTCGCGCACGCTGCGCGCCTCGAAAAATTCAAGAACATGCTGCGCGAAGGCGCGGCCATTTCGGAAGCCTTGTACGCTTGCGGTTACGGTTCGCCCAGCCGCTTGTACGAAAAGACCAATGCGCAGCTGGGAATGACCCCGGCATCGTACCGGAAGAGAGGAGCAGGCATGAAAATCGGATACGCCGTGGCGGGAAGTTCGTTGGGGAAGGTTTTGGTGGCTGGCACCGAGCGAGGAATCTCGGCGGTCTACCTTGGCGACGACGAGCGGATGCTGGTGAGCGCGCTGCGGAAGGAATATCCGCGGGCGGAGATTGCGCGCTCCGCGAGCGCCAACGAGCCCTGGCTGAAGGAAATTCTCATCCGCGTGGAAGGGCATGCCCCGAGCCGGGATCTGCCGCTGGATGTGCAGGCCACCGCTTTCCAGCGCCGCGTCTGGCAGGAACTCCAGAAGATTCCGCGGGGCGCCACGCGCACGTACACCCAAGTGGCGCGCGCGTTGGGCAAGCCCAATTCCGTGCGCGCTGTCGCCCGCGCCTGCGCCACAAATCCCGCCTCCATCGTGGTGCCGTGCCATCGCGTGATTCGCAGCGACGGGCAATTGGCTGGCTACCGCTGGGGCCTGCAACGCAAAGAAAAATTACTGGAAAAAGAAGCCGCAGGCCTGTAGCTCACCCCTTCGAGGGTTGAGGGTTTTCAGGGCGCTGGCAAAATTGTGGTGCGACAGCGAAAACCCTCAGGCCTCGAAGACCTGAGCTACAAATTTGGGGTGATGGTTTACATTCCGCCAGCAAAGTCGTGCCGTGGCGACGAATTATTCGTGGGGTTTTTCTACCTTGGTGCCTTTTGGCCAGTCGGCTTTGAATTTGCCGTCGCCGATTTTCAGGTTCTTCATCACATTTTTGTACCGCGAAATCGTGTAGTCCCCGGAACCCGCCTCCAGGAATTTTTGCTGCACCGGCAGCCACGAGGCTTCATCCACCCACATCAGAATCCTGGCGATCTGCTTGCGTACTTCATCGGAATGCGGCACCAGTTCGACCAGCGCCATTTTGTGGCCGTCGAGATCTTCCTCCCCGGTCAGGCTCACATCATAGTTTTTCTTCAGACTTTCGGTGCGAGTGCCAAATCCCAGGGCCAGGTATTGATCGGCCAGGGCGCGGTTCTTGCCGATGTTGTACTCCTCGACGCGATTGATCTTCGGCGTGTAGATATAGAGATTGTCACCGCTCCGGATGATCGTCCGCGGGTCTGGAGTGATGAAATCGATGCGCAGCTTGGAATCCTTGCGCACGTAGATCTCGCCGGATTCCGTCGAGGTATCCTTCACCACCGCGGTGTATTTGATGTGATCCAGCGCCGCGGTCAGGCTGCGGAAGTCCTCCGCGGAGCGGTCCATCATCGACAGCACGTATTCCAAAGTAATTTTACCGGGGTTTTGGCTGCGGCCATCGGCAAGCGCCGTTCCGGATAAGCCGAGCAAAACAATCAGTATAAAGAGGGCGGTTCGTCTCAAGTAATCCTCTATTTCTTTAGATGCTATCTACCCTTCAAATCGTAGCACAAGCCAAGCGCCGCCGACTCGGGCGGTGATCCACGGGCCAAACCTCCCAAATTAGTGCTTGATTTCTACCTGGTAGGCAATGACGTTGCCGCCGGCGTCGCGCAGCGCCTCGATCTTGCCGATGGCAAACCGCCCGTCCTGCAGCCCGGGCCCCGCCTTCTGCAGCACATTGTGGAGGTCATTCTGGAGCGCGGGAGTGCGCGTGGGGGGCGCCAGCACGCGCGAATCCACTTTATATATTTCGGTCTCACCCGATTTGGAAAGCAATTCCACCTGCGTTGAATTCACCGGCAGGCCCACCTGCGGCTGGTCGTGAAACCAGCTCTTCGGCGTGAACACAAACACCAGGATCAGCGCAACCGCGACGTCGTATTGCCACGAGCCGCGCTCGTACGACCAGAAAAACGTCCGATAAAGAAATTGCCCGATTCCCGCCATGGATTAGTCTGCCGGAACTCCATCCACGATCACACCGTCGCGCATGTGCACCACGCGGTCGAAATATGTGGTGGCTTCCGGGTTGTGGGTGATCATGACGATGGTTTGTCCCAGATCTTTATTCAAACACCGCAGCATTTCCAGCACAATTTCGGAATTTTTGGTGTCCAGGTTGCCGGTGGGTTCGTCGGCCAGCAGTATTTTCGGTTCGTTGATGATCGCGCGGGCGATGGCCACGCGCTGCTGTTCGCCGCCGGACATTTCCGAGGGCCGGTGCTCCAGGCGGCCGTCGAGGCCGAGCATTTTGGTGACCACCTCGAAGCGATGCGGGTCGAACCCATCGCCGTGAATGTATTGCGCGATGGCGATGTTGCCCTTGGCCGTCAGCGCCGGCAACAGGTTGAAGCGCTGAAAAACAAAGCCGATTTTGCTTCGCCGGAGCTTGGTGCGCTCGGCATCGGTCATGGCCACCAGATCGTTGCCGTCCACCAGCACTTGCCCGCGCGATGCCGTTGCCAGGCCGCCGATAACATAGAGCAGCGAAGACTTGCCGCAACCCGAAGGGCCCATCACGGCCACCGCTTCACCCGGCAAAACATTCAGATTTACGCCCCGCAGGGCCGGCACTTCCACCTTGCCCGCGTGATATAGCTTCCAGACGTTCTCGACTTTGAGTATCGGCTCCAAGGTTTTGAGCTCGGGCTCCGTGATTCCGGCGGGATTCGTTCGTATTGTAACTGTGATTGCCATCGCTGCCTAGTTTCCCCTGATTCCTTAATCGTATGAAAGCGCTTCAACGGCGTCTTTGCGGCTGGCCTGCCAGGCGGGATAGCTCGCGCCGATCAGCCCGCCCACAATGGCGATCAGCGCGGCACGCACAATCCAGCCCGCGGTAATCAAAATGGAAAGCGTCGGAAATAACTTCAGAAAGCCCGCGCGCACCAGAAAGCTGAGGCCGATGCCGGCAAAAATTCCCAGCAGGCAGAGCATGGTGGTTTCCGCCAAAAGGGCGCGGATAATCAGGAATTTGCTGGCACCCAGGGATTTTAGCACGCCAATGTCGCGGGTCCGTTCCAGCACCGTGGTGTACATGGAAAGGAAGATCACCAGCAGGCCGATGGAGACCGCCAGCGCGATCATGGAATTGATAAACGCCTGCAACGCCGGAATGTTCGTGGAAGTCATCAGGGTCATGAATTCTTTCACCGGGCGCACCGGATAGTTGGGCAGGAGTTCCTTGATTTCGCCGATCACATCCGCGGTGTGCGCGGGGCGGGTGCACTTGACCAGGAAGATGGTGGCTTTTTCACGGCCGCCGACGAGCTCCTGCAGCGTGGTGATGGGCACAAAAATGCGCCCGGCTTTTCCGTGCTCCACGATGCCCACAACTTTCCAGTCGTGATTCAGCAGCCTATAGGTGTCGCCAACTTTCACGTGCTTGGCCTTCGCTTGCCAGTCATCCACCAGCATGTCGTCGGGCCCCTGCAAGTCGTGTCCTTCATAGAACACGAAGCCGTTGGAAACGTCGCGGAAGGAAACCGGGTCGATTCCCCAAATCGTCTCGACGCCGCCGGAGGTGTTGAACTGCAAAAAGGCCGGGCTGACATATCGCACATACTTCAGCTCGCGAATTCTCTCGCCGATCTTGATGGGCATGGGCGACCCGCTCATCACAATGAACACCTGCGCCGAGGGCGCCTGCACCAGGATGTCCGCGCCGATGCCCTCGATGCGCTTGGCGGTCTCTTGCAACATGCCGGAGGCGAGGCCCACGATGACGATGACCAGAGTGACTTCCACGGCGATCGCCACCACGCCAATCAGAGTGCGTACGGGCCGGTGAAACAAATTCCGCAACACAAACTGGCCCATCATGGTTTTTTCACCTCGGAGTTTTCGCCCAGATGCACAATCTCCGCCCCCGCCGGCGCTTCCAGCTGGAAGCGGCTCGACTCCAGCGCCTCATTCAAAATGATTTTGCCGATGGCCAAGTCCAGGAGGTATTCGTCGTGCGGGCGCTCGATGCGAATATTCACCGGATATTCGGCGGCGCTTCCGGCGGAAACGGGTTGCCAGTTCGAGTAGCGCACATCAGAAAGCAGCGCGCCTTTCGGCCCGTAGGACTCCAGCCGGATCATGCGAAGGTCGGCGCGGTCGAACCAGATCTTGCGCAGGATTTCGGATTGGTAGCCGCCGCGCAGCACCGTCAGCACGTAATACCTCGCGTTTTCGTCGTTGAACTCTTCGATCAGCGCCACTTCTTCCTTGCGGATTTCCGGCCACAACACCGCATCCAGCAGATGCTGCGGCCGCAGGTTCTCGATCGGCTTGCTGCCTTGGCGTTCCAGCGCCACCGGGCCGGTCAGGAATTTGTTCTTCGGCGGGATGGAAACCTCGAAATTCTGGCCATCACTGGCCATGTCGAACACCGTTTTCCCGACCACCGGAACCTGGCCGATCATGCGGATGTTGTAGGGGCGCGACGCCAGCAAAAAGGCTTTCACTTCGTGATATTCATCAATCACGCCGCTGTATTTCGTGCCCGCGGTGGGTTTCAGCTCCAGCGTGGCGTCGATGCTCTGCAAACCGTGGGCCAGCGCGTTATAGCGCGCCAGAAGATCTTCCTCGCTCGCATCCCGCGCGACGGGGCGTTCCGCAACGGGCACTTTGATGGTATGCGTAACGGAATGACCGCAGCCGCCAACTGACGCCGACACTGTCAGCAGAATCAGGCGCATCGAAGTGCGTTTCGTCGACAATTTCCGCGTCTCCCATCCAAACCAAGCAATTCTGTAACCAGCGGCGCGGCCGCCAAATCGTCCACTCACTGCGGCCGAGCAATGTGCACGTCAAACGGCTGCAGCGCGGGGCGCGCGCGGCGAATGATTTCGCTGGGCCAAAGCGATTGGCTTAGCAGCGTCACCCAGCCGTCATCGGGTTCGCAAATCGCGCAAAAGGTGTAGCGCGTGTAGGCGGCTTGATACGCGTCCAGCCCGCGATGCGATAGCTCGCTTTCCACCGCGACATCCGCTTCTTTCGCGGCGGGACCACAGCGAAGGCCAAACGTTTCCCCGGCGAAGCGGGTCACCAGTTCGCGCAACTTTTCTGCCGGCGGCCGCGGAATCACCATGCAGCGATTGGCCGCTTCGCGAAATTCCACATCGTGGCCCTTGCAGTATTCGCGCACGCGGTCCAGATGGCTGAAAAAATCCAGCACCCAGGATTCCTCGCCCGCCAGCGCCGGGAAAACCGCCGCCCAAATCCCAGCGGCTTCGGCGCCC
This sequence comes from uncultured Acidobacteriota bacterium, assembly GCA_963781995.1. Lineage (GTDB taxonomy): Bacteria > Acidobacteriota > Terriglobia > Acidiferrales > UBA7541 > Acidiferrum. The sequence continues at coordinate 1,255,253 of CAWAHR010000001.1, forward strand.
CGCAGCGGCTCTCGGCTTTCCGTCTCGATCAATTCCAGCCCGACCGCTTTTACGCCGGGGCCGAGATCCATCGCCTGCACATCCAGGGAATGCGGCGGCAAGTCGGGCAGGTTGCTTTCCGGCGGCAAGATCACTCTTCCTCGATTTCGCCGAACGCCGCGTGGAATTCCGGCGAGGCCTTGCGCACATCCAGCCAGTTAAAGAAAGTGTCCGGCGCTTCCAGCCAGATGCGGAACCATTCCGCGATCTCTTTTTTCTCTTTGCGCTTGTGCTCTTCCACTTTGCGGTTGCGCGAAATCATTTCCGCGCGGCGTTTGCCGAGGCGTGCAATTTCCAGCACCCGCTCCACCGCGGCTTTTTCTCCGTGGACGCGAAAACGCCGCAGCAGTTCGTCCAGCCGTGTCAGGCTCACTTCCGCGTCCTGGAGCGTCCTGAAATGCAGGATGTCTTCAAACTCTTCCTCAAAGCGCTCTTCGGCTTCCTCGCGCTCGGTGAGCTGGATCTTCCAGCCGGCCTCTTTCAGCACATCGGAAATGTAGTCGTTGCCGGTTTTCCCCGCTTCGCCGTGCTCCGCCAGCAGTTTGCGGCGAAGCTGGTCGACCTCGGCCACCGACCATTTCTGTACTCCCAGTGCGCGCGCCGCCTCCAGGATCAGATCCTTTTTATGTTTGTGCGCGTCGCTCATCGTTTGCCTTTGCTGCCTTTGCGGGGCGCCCCGACGGCATGGGTATGATGCGCTTCAAGGGACGCGGGTTCCGCGGACTCGCCATTCAGCAGGCGGTGATATTTGGCCACATTCTTATTGTGCTCCGCCAGTGTGGCGGCAAAAAAATGTCCGCCCTGGGTGTTGGCCACGAAATAAAGATAATCGGTTTCCGCGGGATGCACCGCGGCGCGCAACGCCACTTCTCCGGGATTCCCGATCGGCCCCGGCGGTAGTCCCTTATATATATACGTATTGTACGGCGAGTCCATACGCAAATCCTTCAGCGTAAGCTGTCCCTTGTAGCGGCCCTCAAGCTCCAGCGCGTAAATCACCGTCGGATCGCATTGCAGCGGCATATTCTTGTTCAAGCGGTTGGTGAAGACGCCGGCCACCAGCAGTCTTTCGTCAGGTTTGGGCGTTTCGCGCTCCACGAGCGAAGCCAGCGTGACCACTGGGCCGAGCGAAGCGCCGGGGTCCGCCGCGTTCCCGCGATCGGGCATCACGTTGGCCAGAGCTTCCCGGAACTTTCGCACCATCATCGCGGTCAAATCAGCGGCGGCTGCGTGCCTGGGAAGATTGTATGTCGCGGGATAAAGAAACCCCTCCAGCGTTTTCGCTTCCGGGAACAGATCCTTGATCGCGCCGGGATTCTCCGCCGCTTTCAGGAACTCTTCCGCCCCCATGTATTTTTCGGCTTCCAGGTCGCGGGCGATGTCGAAGATGGTTTCGCCTTCGCGCACCGTGAACGGCTGCTGGTAAACATCGCCGTTCGCCAGCTTCCAGAAAACCTCCTTGCCGGTGAGCGGGTGATCGAAGAGGTATTCGCCGGCCTCCAGCGTGCGCTTCGGGTGGCGGCGCGCGTAAAGCTCGAAGGCAAAAGAATTGCGAATCACGCCGCTGTTTTCCAGGACGCGGGCCACGGCGCGCTGCGATGCGCCGTGGGGAATGTCCACGTACACGCCCTCCGCCGGAATCGTGCCGTACGGTTTTTCAATGCAATACCACAGGTAGCCGGCGGCGGCCGCGGCGGCGAGCAAAAGAATGAGCACCAGGGCGGCGAGAATTTTCAAATTAGCGGCTCCCCTGCGTCAGGGCCGTGCGAGCCAGGTATTCCCGCAAAATAATCATTGCGGCAACCGCGTCCACAGTGTACTTGCCATCCGCAGCGCCCGCGGTTTTTTTGCGCCCGTGCGGCGTCTCTTCGTGAACGAGCCGGCGCCCCATCTCTTCCTCCAGGATTCGTTCGGCTTCCCAACTGGTCAGCCGCTCATCCACCATCTCGACGGGCATGCCAACTTGTTTGTGCACCCGCTGCGCGAAGCGCGTGGCTTCGTCGGCCATTTCTCCGCCCGTGCCGTCCAGGCGCAAGGGTAACCCCACTACAATTTGCCGCACGCCAAGATCGCGCGCCAGTTCGCGCAGCCGCCGCATATCTTCATTGCGGTTGACGCGCTCCATGGTGTCGTAAGGCCGCGCAATCCGGGCTTCGCTGTCCGCCAGCGCCAGCCCGAATTTCGTGCGGCCGTAGTCCAGCGCCAGTATCTTGAAAGCCGCCTGCGCGCGCTCCGCCGCCAAAACCCCGCTTTTCTTTGGATTTCCGCTCACCTATTCAGTATAGCTTGAACGCCGCCCGAAGGCCGCATAAGCGCGCTATGGTTTTCTTCCGCGCGCGCCGTTTTGCCAGTCGGCCCACATGCCGACGGCTTTCAGTTCCTGGTCGAGGCCGGTATCTTTCATCAGTTGTTCCGTCTGCGCACGGGAATAGCGCGGGCCAATCGGCTCCGGGCGATCGGCGATGCCCCACGCGGTAACCGCGGCGAGCACGGTGTTGAGTTTCAACTCGCGGATATCCACCTTGTCGAGCGTGTCCGAGGCCGCGTGGTAGTTCTGCAGATAATTCGCGACTTCCTGATTGGCCACCAGGTTTGGCACGCCTTCCAGCAAAAAGTCAAAGTGGTCCGTGCCCCAAGTTGCGTCATAGGAATGGTTGTCCACATCCCACCCGGCGAATGGCTTCAAGATTTCGCGCAGCGCTGGTTCAATGTCATGGCGGCCGCCCAGCGAATAGCCGGTTACCCTTCCAATCCCCGAATCAAAAATCACCACGGCCCGGTATTTGTCGAGTTCGGCGCGATGGGCCTTCACGTACTCCCACGAGCCGAAAAGGCCCTCCTCTTCGCCGCTGAAAAGGATGAAGCGAATCGTGCGCCGCGGCAGCAGCCCGCTGGCCTTGATGGCGCGCGCTGCCTCAATCACCAGCGCCGCGTTGCATCCGTTGTCCAGCGCGCCGGTGCCGAGTTCCCAGGAATCCAGGTGCGCGCCCAGCACCACGAATTCATCGGGCTTTTCGTAGCCGCGGATTTCTCCCACCACGTTTTGTTGTTCCACCGGCCCGGCGATCTGGTTGGGCATGGTCAAGCGCACGCGCACCTTGCCGGGATATTCGATGGCGGCGCGCTCCAAATGTAGGCCGTCTTCTCGCGCGATTGCGGCTTGTGGGATGCGCTCCAGCCTTCCATCCATGGAATTGGTGTGCCGGTAAAGCAACTTGCGCTCGCGCTCGCCGGTCCACAGAATCGCAAGCGCTCCCGCTTTCAGTGCGCGATCGATGATCGCCGGCGGATTGCGATATTCATTGAAGAGATCGTTCCATGTGTAGCTGACTTCCGTGTGCACGATCAGGATCGCGCCTTTCACCGCGCTGCCCGCGGCCGCAAAATCCGCCTCCGTGCCAGTTCCGATATTCACCAACACGCCTTCCAGACCGCCGGCCGGCGTGGCGGGCGAAAGTCCCAACGAAACCAGGGAAACCGGGAACTTCTCCGGCCCCAAAACTTCCAGCCGTGTCACGCCCTCGCTCCAAGCCACCGGCTGCATGTATTTTTCCGTGTGCACGTCCACGCCGGCGGCGCGAAAGCCCGCGACGCCCCACTCCACCGCCTTGGCCATCTCCGGCGAACCGGTTACCCGCCCGCCGATGCCGTCCGTCAGCCGGCGCAAATTGTCCGCCAGCGGCGATTCGCCCATCACGATGGGCATGATTTTCGCCGCCGCCTGCGCGCACGAAGAAGTCTCCGTCGGCGAACATGCCGCCGCGCCCTGGCCGATCTGCCCGGGGTGCAGCGAATCCGGTTTGAGCTGCGGGATCTGCGCAAACGATGGGGGACACGAAGCAAGGAAGCAGAGGGGCAACGAAGCAGCGAGTAGAAAACGAGTTCTCATGGTCAATACCTCGATCGGATGAAGTGTATCGGATGGATTATAGCGAACTCGCTGAACTATCGGCCTGCGTTCTTGGGTCGAAGCTCCGGGTGAAGCAGACAGTCGGTCACTTTTGCTACTTGAACCATCTCCTCGACATCGTGGACGCGGACGATGTGCGCGCCCTGGAGAATGCTGGCGGTTACGGTGGCGGCAGTGCCGCAGAGGCGCTGTTCGGAGGGAGCCGGTTTGCCATTGCGCGCGAGCGTCGCGCCAAGGAATCCTTTGCGGGAAGTCCCCACCATGAGCGGATATCCCAGCCTTGCGAGAGCCGGTAAGTCTGCGAGCAGTTCGTAATTTTGCGCGAAACTTTTGCCGAAACCGATTCCCGGATCGAGGACGATCTGCGATTTGCGGACGCCCGCCCGCCGCGCAATGGCCACCGCTTCGCCCAGCCCGTGTAAGACGTCTTTCACCACATCTTTGGCGAAGGGCGCCCGCTGCATGGTCCGCGGCCTTCCGCGCATGTGCATCAGGATGAGCGGAACGCCGAACCGCGCGGCAACTTCGGCAATCCTGGAATCCTGCTTCAGCCCCGAAATATCGTTCAGCATTTGCGCCCCGGCGCTGAGCGCTATTTCCGCAACCTGGGCTTTTTGCGTGTCAATCGAAATGGGAATTTCGAGCCGCCCGCGCAGCGCCCGCAGCACCGGCAGCAACCGCTGCAATTCCTCTTCAACCGAAATGCCCGCGGAGCCCGGCCGCGTGGACTCCGCGCCGATATCCACAATATCCGCGCCCGCCGGCTGCATCGCCAGGGCGGCCTTCACGGCGTCCGCCGTCCGGAAAAATTTTCCGCCATCCGAAAAACTGTCCGGGGTCACGTTCACAACGCCCATCACCATCGTCCGTTCGCCCAACACCAGCGTGCGCGACGGCAGGACCAGCTTGAATAATTTTCGTCGGATCATCAACGCGACTCAATCTATAACGAGAAACAAAGAAGGAAATGATAACGCAGAGACGCAGAGTTCACAGAGGTTTCGCGGCGAGAAGCAATCCACGGCCAGTGATTGCAGGCCGAGCATGGTCACACTGCCAGCAGATTTTCAGCAGTCACCACTCACGAGTCACTACAGCTCTTCTCATACATAGGCGCACCGGGCGTTTCCACAACCTCAGAGGCAAAAGCCCAAGCTATTCCGGGGTTTCTCGGCACGACTAAAGTCGTGCCCTCCCGAATACCATTTATGAAACAGCTTCGAGTCACCAGTCTCAGTCCAGATCGAAATCCCGGATCGGCTTGCCCGCCGGAGCGTCTTTGGCTTTCTTCATGGCTTCTTCGAATTTCTTGGCCAGAATGTCTTCCTTGTGGGTTTCCTGGAAGAAGGAATCAGCGAACTTGTCTTCGCGATTCTTTTTCTGTTCTTCCAGAATGCTGTGCGCTTTGGTGAGATCCACGTCCGGCCCCGGCTTCACGGGAGCGGTATGCGAGAGCACCGCTCCGAAAATCGGGTCCACCACCAGCTTGGCCTGGCAGCACGGGCAACTAATGTTCAGGTTTTCGCCGTCTTTCAATCCCATGGCCGTATTGTACGCCTCCCGGTGCAAAAAAGTAGGGGCCCGAGTTCCGGGCCCCTGAAAGTAATTTTCTCCGTTAAAAGTGTCAGGCTTTGGCCGGGGAATCGCCGCGGGTGAAGCCTGGAGCAGGCCGCATTTCCGGGCGAACCACCTTCGGTTCCGCTGCCGGCGCAGCCTGGGGAGGCGTCGTCGGAGGCGTGCGCGGCTTTTCCGGCAGCGGCTTGCCTTCCATCAGCAGGCGCACTTCGTTGGCGTCGAGCACTTCGCGCACCAGCAAGGCTTGGGCGATGTTGTCCAGCGTTTCCTTGTGCGTGGACAGCAGATTCTTGGCCTTTTCGTAGCCGCTGTTGACGATGCGCTTCACTTCGCGGTCAATCTGCAGCGCGGTGTCCTCGCTGAAATCGCGATGTTGCGCGATCTCGCGGCCCAGGAAGATGGCTTCTTCCTTCTTGCCATACGCCAGGGGGCCCAGCTCGCTCATGCCCCATTCGCAAACCATGTTGCGGGCGATGTCCGTGGCGCGTTCGATGTCGTTGCCGGCGCCGGTGGTGATATGGCCGAGGAAAATTTCTTCGGCACTGCGTCCGCCCATCAGCACGGCCAGCATGCCTTCCAGGAATTCCTTGGTGTAGGTGTGCTTGTCCGCTTCCGGGAGCTGCATCGTCAAGCCTAGCGCCATGCCACGTGGAATAATGGTGACCTTGTGTACCGGATCGGCGCCCGGAGTCATGGCCGCCACCAGCGCGTGCCCCGCCTCGTGATACGCGGTGTTCTTCTTCTCTTCGTCGGACAGGATCATGGACTTGCGCTCCACGCCCATCAGCACTTTGTCCTTGGACATTTCAAAATCGTCCATGGCCACGAACTTGCGATTCTGCCGCGCGGCCCACAAAGCGGCTTCGTTCACCAGGTTCGCCAGGTCCGCGCCGGAAAAGCCCGGGGTGCCGCGCGCGATGATCGAAAGATCCACATCATCCGAAAGAGGAACCTTGCGGGTATGCACGCGAAGGATTTCCTCGCGGCCCTTCACGTCCGGGCGCGCCACCACCACGCGGCGGTCAAACCGCCCGGGGCGCAGCAACGCCGGATCGAGAACGTCGGGGCGGTTGGTCGCCGCAATCAGGATCACGCCCTCGTTGGTTTCGAAACCGTCCATCTCCACCAGCAGGGCATTCAACGTTTGCTCGCGCTCATCGTGTCCGCCGCCGAGACCCGCGCCGCGATGCCGTCCGACCGCGTCGATTTCGTCAATGAAGATGATGCACGGGGCGTTCTTCTTGCCCTGCTCAAAAAGGTCGCGAACGCGGCTGGCGCCCACGCCCACAAACATTTCCACGAAGTCCGAGCCGGAAATCGAGAAGAAGGGCACGTTGGCTTCCCCGGCGATGGCCCGGGCCAGCAAAGTCTTTCCCGTACCTGGAGGCCCGACGAGCAGCACGCCCTTGGGAATCCGCCCGCCCAGCTTCTGGAATTTCTGCGGGTCCTTCAGGAACTCAATAATTTCCTGCAGCTCTTCCTTGGCCTCGTCGCTGCCCGCGACATCCTTAAAAGTGGCCTTTTTCTGCTGTGCCGAGAGCAGCCGCGCGCGCGATTTGCCGAAACTCAACGCCTTGTTGCCGCCCGCCTGCATCTGCCGCATCAGGAAGAACACGAATCCCGCGAGTAAGAGCAGGGGCAGGGCGTTCAGCAGAATCAGAACCCAGTCACCGTTGCGCACTTCCTTGACGCTAAGCTGCACCGCCTTATCCCGCAACGTCTTGGTGATTTCCGGAGAGTTTTCCTTCGGCACGGTGACCCGGAACTTGCGGTTCGAGGGGTGGACGTATTCGCCCTGCAATTCGTAGCTGTTCGGCGAGAGGTACATGGTGACTTCCTTGACGTCACCCTCGTCCACCTTGGCCATGAATTCGCTGTAGCTCGGCGTATCTTCGCGCGCCGCTTGTCCATTGGCGGAAACCAGTTTCCAGAGCATCACCCCCAGAAACACAATGGATATCCAGAATAAAATTGTTTTTGCCGTCGAATTCACATTGCCCTCACAATCAAGCCCATGGCCCCAAACTCATAAATACCGCGCCGCCTGCAACCCAAGCTCACCGCTTGCGTTTCCTTGCACGTCCCGCGCGGCCGGGTGTCTCTTTGCCGCTGTTCAACGACTTGCCGTTGCGCCCCAGGCCGTTGGCGGCCGCCAACCCGTACCCAGACCACAATAGATTAGATGCAGTCTGAAAGCCAAAGTAATCGGGCTCCAGCGCCACCCGCCGCTTGGAGACTTTATCCAGCAGCACGGCCAGGCGCAGCGAACGCGGCTTGCCTTCTCCGATGCGCCGCAGGAGAAAATCCTGGGTCACGCCGCTTTCGAGCACCGCATCCACCAGCAAGACGTCGCGGCCCTTGAACCGGGAAGCTTCCTTGCCGCCGCTGGTGGTCAGGCGATCCTCAAAGAAGACTTCGCGGCGCGCGTGCCCGTCCGTTTCAACGTCACGCACGGCTTCGCGCACAAAATGCAACGCCACCGGCGCGTCAATCTCCCTTACCAGGTCCGCGGCGAACACGAACGAGCGGTCCATCGTCACCACAATATCCAGCCGCCGCCCGCCGTAGGCCGACGAAATCGCGCGGCCCAGCGCCTTCACGCGAGTGGCGATGCGCGCTGCCGAGTAGGAAGCTCGCTTTTCACGACTCACGATGAGGATTCCTCAGTGATCACGAATGCTGTTCGACTCCCATCTCTCACCGCAAATTCTTCCGCGGCACCTAAACCCAGCGCCCAAGCCACTTTCCCCGCGCTGGTCAGCACCGGCCAGGTTTCTTTCTCCCAACGCGTGAGGCCCAGTTCATTCAACAGCCGCGCCACCGTGTGTCGATTTTGGTGGCCGGCGGGCCGCATGGCATCCCCGAGCCGCCAATTCCGCAAAACCAGAGGATCGAATAACCGGTGACGGTCCAGAACTGCCCCTGTACTAGTAGTTTCTCGCCCTTCCGAGGGCCAGTCAATCACCCGAACGTGGAAGATGCGAGAAAGTGCATCAAGGCGCAACTCTTCGCCGGGCGCCGGCAGCTTCACCGGGATGGAAAAGCTGCGTGGCCCGGCTTTGCGTTCACCCGGCGCAGCCGCGCGGAAAAGCAGCGCATCGCGCTCCCGGCGGACTTCCACCCCGCCGGGGAGCTGCAAAACCTTGCCGGAATGGCCGTGCTCCGCGAGGTGCAGCACCGCCTCGACATGCCGCGAACCCAACTCGCCGGAGCGTGGCTTTGCCCGCTTCACAATCTCGCGGATCATGCGCTTGGCCATGGCGCGTGCGTTCGCTTGCTGGGTTCCTGGGTGCGTTTCTCCGCTGCTCCCGGGCTTGGTCGCTGTCTGGACGGAGGCGACCTCGCGCACCGGAAGCGAGAGGTCCGCCGCGGTTTCCTTCGCAACCGCGTTCACTCGGCAACGGGCGGTGAAATCCAGAAAGGCGTTGTCTTCGCGGGCCAGCTCGGCCAGTTGGCAGAGATGCTCGACGACGGCGGGTTGGAATTTCTTCTCGAGAAAGGGGAGCAATTGGTGGCGAATGCGCGAGCGCGTGCGCGTCTCATCACGGTTCGTGGCATCCTCGCGCCAGGTTTGCCGTTTGGAGCGCAAGTATTCGCGCAGCGCCCCGCGGCGAATCGCAAGCAGCGGGCGGAAGACGCTGCCCGATTGCGGGTGAATGCCGCCAAGGCCGGCGAGCCCGGTGCCGCGCAGGATGTGCGCGAGCGCGGTTTCCGCCTGGTCGTCCGCCGTGTGTGCTACGGCGATGCGCGCCACCCGGCCTTCCTTGACCAGCCGCTCGAAGTACGCGTAACGCGCACGCCGCCCGGCATCCTCGAGATTGGCCCGCTCGCGCTTGGCCTTCGCGGCGATGTCTTCCCGCGCGGCGAAAAACTCCAGTCCGTGCTCCGCTGCGAGTTTGGCCACGAACTTTTCATCCGCGTCAGAAGCCTTCCCGCGCAACTGGTGATTGAAATGCACCACGCAAGGCACGATGCCCAATTCTTCGCGCAGTTCGGCAAACAACCGAAGCAGCGCCACCGAATCCGCGCCGCCCGATACTCCAATGCCAATGCGCTCGCCGGCGCGTGAACTGAATCGCTCGTGCAGCGAAATCCGCAGCGCTTGCGCGAGCGCATGACGTTTCGCGCGCTTCATCTTTTGAGCTGGTTTTTTCGCCGGCATGGCCCTGCGTCGTATCCTAACAACGCCCGCCAGCGAGGTCGAGCGCCGGGAACGCCATTCTGGAAAATGGCGTTCCAAGTTCGATGCTACGGCGCGATTTTGCCTGGGCCATGAAACCCCTCACCCCTCGAAGGGTTAAGCTGCAGGAATCAGGTTTATTTTTCGCTGCCGACCAGCTTCTCGACGTCGGCCAATTCCTTGGGAATGGCGGCGCTCAGGATTTCCGGCTCGCGGTCCGTAATTAAGACAGTATCTTCCACGCGGAAATGCATCTGTTTGTCGGCAAACTCCACGATGGGTTCCACAGTCACCACTTGCCCGGCCTTGATCGGGCCGGTCACGCGCATCACATCGTGCGTGGCCAGCCCCACGAAGTGCCCCGGCCAGCCGTACCACTGGTTGCCGATGCCCGCCTTTTCAAAGACGGCTTTTCCCGCGGCTTCGGCTTCTTCATAGGTGTGCCCGGGTTTCAGCAGCGCGATGGTGGCTTTCTGCGACTCCAGGTCCACGGCGTACCATTTGGCCTGCTCCGGCGTGAATTTGCCGCTGATGTTAAAGGTGCGCGTGATGTCCATGGTCAGGTGGTCCAGCGAAGCCGCGAAATCAAACACCACCAGTTGATTCCCCTCGATGACATTCCGGTTCGAGAAGTAGTGCCACGTGTTGATGTCCGGCCCGGAGCCGACAATCGCCAGATACGCCACACCCTGCGCGCCGTGGCTGTAATAATAGTCGTAGGCACGCGCTTCAATTTCGTATTGATACATTCCCGGATGCGCGTGCGCGATCGCCTGCCGATTGCCTTCGGCGCTAATTTTTCCGTTGCGGCGCAAGACTTCGATTTCTTTCGGGCGCTTGATGTTGCGCATCGCGTCGATCATGGCGGTCACGTCGCACAGCTTGGCCATCGGATAACGCTCGGCCAGAAGCTTTGCCGGCGCCATGTCCTGCGGGATGTCCTCGTGATAGGGATGCGCAAATTTCCACGCGTGATCCCGCCCGACTTCTCCGCGCGCGCCATCGGCCTTGTCCGGAAAGCCGAGGCGCACCCACAGATCAACCTGCGGGTGCGCGCTCAGAGCGTAAGAAAGCCAGATATCGAGGTTGCCGATGGGCAGCACCGTTGGGAAGCCCAGCCGCTTGGCTTCATCAGGTTGCGAAAGCATATTCGCGCCGTAGACCTGGGCGGTTCGACCGGCCTGCTGGGGCTCGAAGAGGGTGACTTTGCCGGTGGCATTGTCCATGGCCAGCACCGCGCCGGGATCCTGCACTCCCGTGTAGTAGTAAAAGTCGTTGTCTTCGCGATAGTGGGCCGCCTCGGGAATGTCGTTACGCGCAAACAGCAGCGTGTAGCCGGTCTTGGTCTGTGCCATTAACTCCGCGCGCCGCGCCGCGAACTCCTGGGGTCCTCCAAGGTCCTCAATCGCCTTACGGTCCGTATACTGCGCGCTGGCCGCCGCCGCAAAGCACAAGCAGAACAACGCAAGCAAACTCAGTTTTCGCATGGCCATTCGCCTCTCGTTGAAATCGTGCGCGCACATTGTAGGCTGCCCGCCGCCAAAAGGGAATCCGCGCCGCCGTGCCGCGCACAAAGCCAATCGTCACTCCGCGGGTTAACCTGCCCGCGTCCCGCGAGCGGTTGAGAATTCTTTCTTAATCGCTATCATACTAGGGGACCTCGATGACCATACCTCTCGCCGCCCTCATGCAAAAGAACGCATCCTGCAAATCAGCTCCACGCCACACGCGCATGCTGGGCCGCGCGCCCGCCGCCTCGGTAGCGACGTTGCTGTTTGTGCTCACCGCTCCTCCTGCCATCCCGCTTGCGGCGCAGCAGCAGCCGGAATCCAGCAACATGCAACTCGTGGGCTCCAACGATCTGCAGGGCCGCAGCGCCTATCAGCCCACGATTCACCAGCAGTTTGGGCGCTGGATCGCATACATCGGCCACCATGGCGGGTCAGCGCCGAATCCCCTGACCGGCGAGGTCGAAAACAACGGCACCTCAATTCTGGACGTCACCGATCCGGCCCAGCCCACCTACCTCGCGCACATTCCCGGCGAACCAGGCACACCAGAAAAGCTTGAGGCCGGCGGGGCCCAGATGGCCCGCGTATGCGACGGCAGCGTTCTCCCCAACGCGGACAAGAGCAAAGTCTACCTGCTGCGCACCTTTGGAAATTCCGCCCACGAGATCTGGGACGTGAGTGATCCCGCAAAGCCTCATCTCCTCACAGTGGTCATCAGCGGTTTGCGCGATACCCACAAAAGCTGGTGGGAGTGCAACTCCGGCATCGCGTATCTCGTTTCCGGCGACCCGCTGTGGCGCACCCGCCGCATGATCAAGATCTATGATCTAAGCAATCCGGAAAAGCCGGTGTTTCTGCGGGATTTCGGGCTACCCGGCCAGCAGCCCGGCTCCATGGGGCCCGCGCCCAGCGAAGTTCACGGCCCCATCTCGACCGGGCCGAAAGGGAACCGAGTCTACATCGCCTACGGTCCGGGCCACGCGGGAATCGTGCAGATCGTCGATCGCGAAAAGCTCCTCCACGGTCCGAAAGAGCCCACCGAGCAAAATCTGCTGTATCCGCAGATCGCCCGCGTGGATTTTCCCGCCGACGCGGGCGCCCACACGGCCTTTCCGCTGCTCGGCCTCGACGTTGCCGAATTTGCCAAAATGAAGGATGGCCGCCGCCGCGATTTTCTCGTCGTTCCCGGCGAATCGCTCGCCGACGATTGCCGCGAGTCCCGCCAAATGGCGCACATTCTCGACATCACCAAAGAAGCTGCACCGCTCGGCGTCTCCACCTGGACGGTTCCCGAAGCCAGTGGACTTTTCTGCAGCCGCGGCGGACGCTTCGGCACCCACTCTTCCAACGAGAGTTTTTCCTCCGTTTACTACGGCCGCGTGATGTTCTTCGCGCACTTCAACGCCGGCGTTCGCGCCGTAGATGTTCGCGACCCTTTTCATCCCGCCGAGATCGCTTATTTCATTCCCGGCGTCACCAGCAAGACGCAACCTCGGTGCAATCCCGCTGCGCCCAATCAGCCATGTAAGGCCGTCATCCAGACCAACAATGTCGAGGTGGATGACCGCGGCTACATCTACATCGTCGACCGCGCCGGCACTGGCCTGGACATCCTGCAACTCACCGGTCCGGCCCGAGAGCTCGCCAATCTGCCCTGAATTCTTTTCCCGCCGCGCTGTGGAAATTGTCGCCCGGTCCGTGTCTCCACACGTTTCTATGAGGAAGCCCACAGCCTTCAGCCGACAGCCGTTCGCTTCAGAGCAGAGGAAGAGGATTCACGCCGAGTGCAACGCCCGTCGTCAGAATAAGGCTAGGGGGACCTTTTTGTGGACAGCCCGTTATATGGAAACTAAGCGGGGTATAATACCTGAACGAAAGGCTGGCTACGTCATGACCTTGGATGTAAAACCTGAGATTGCCGCCGCACTGGAAGCCCTGGCTGCCGCCCAGGGCTTGTCCGTGGAGGACTACCTTCAGCAGCTCGTAGAAAAGGAACTCCCGGCCAACACGGAAGGAGCAGGCGTTTCGGAAGGCAGCGGAATGGTTTGGGAAAACGGGCTGTTGGTTTACCGAACTGGAAAACCGGTGCCCCAGAGCCTCATTGAAGACCTCATCCGGCGCGGCCGCGAAGAAAGAGCGCGCCGCATTTTGGGCGGAAAGAGTTGAAGCAGTTTTTTGACAGTTCCGTTCTGGTTCCGGTTTTCTACGCCGACCATCCGCAACACACTTCCAGCACGAAAATATTCCTCGCCGCCGGGAAAGAAGACTTTTGTGCGCTTCGCACTCTCGGTGAAGTTTATGCCACGCTCACCGGCCTGCCAGTTCGTCCGCGCATCACTGGGACCGAAGGCATGAGCATCGTGAATCAGATAACGGAAAGGCTCACGATCGTAGCGCTGGGTGAACGGGATTATATCTCTGCCCTGGAATCCGCAGCGTCCGGAACCATTATCGGCGCTGCTGTTTACGATGCCCTCATCGCGCATTGTGCCTTGAAGGCTGGCGCGGATGCTTTGTTGACCTGGAATGTCCGCGACTTCAAGAGACTCGGACCGGCGATTGCAAAAATCACCAAAACCCCGCTGGAACTGTGAGCATAAGGATTAGCCCCACCGCGAAGCTCGGGCGTGGGCATGCGGCGGTCAGGCCTCGGCCGTGCTTCGCTTTGTTGGGGAGAGGGCGATCAGGGCGACGCCGATGACCACCAGTGCTAAGTCGCCAATCAGGAAATGCATGCGCTCGGCCACATCGTAATAGGCTTGCAGGTCCATAACCGCGGCGTGGGCCAGGCTCGACCAGGCCGCGAAGGCGATCACGCTGCGATACGCCGCCGGATTGCGCGCCGCCAGCAGCAGGAAAATTCCCAGCGTCACATAGAGGCTCAGCATCATCTGTAGAGCCTCCTGCAAGCCCATCGCCACCAGCGGATACGCCAGTGCCACAAAAATCAGCCCCACCAGCACCAGCACGGTTTTCAGCGCTCGTTGTCGAATCATGGCGCCCTCCTGTCAGAGAGAAAAACGGATAACAGTAATCAGTAATCAGCGATCAGGAAACGGAAACTGCCTGTGGATAGGATTCATCGGCGGGAAAGTTATATTGCCGGCACTCAAAAGGTCAACGAAATCGCGCGTGCGAGGGGCCCGGCGTTAGTCGGGCGTTGCCGAGCAAGCTCGAAACATGCTTTGATGACGCCATGCGGAAAGTTGCTCTATGCACCGGTTTGTCCTATTGATCAGGGGCGATTTTGTCGCGGCGTCGCTTCCCACTGTACTGCGAAGTGTGCGGCGCTGGCTATTTCACCTCGGAGGTCTAGGTCTCATTCCCCTTGGGCTGCTGGACAACTCTCCCATTCCGTTGCCTGGCATCATGGATGTGGCAACGATTGTCTTGTCCGCGCGCCAACAGCAGTTGTGGCTTTATTACGCCTTGATGGCGACCATTGGTTCGGTGATTGGCGGCTTTGTCTCGTACCGGCTCGCTCGCAAAGGAGGAAAAAAAGCGCTGGAACGCCGCTTCTCGACCCGGAAAGCGGACAAAATTTGCAAATTCTTCGAGCGATGGGGGTTTGCCGCTATTTTCATCCCTGCTTTGCTGCCACCGCCTGTGCCGATGGTTCCATTTTTGTTTGCGGCGGGCGCGATGCAATATCCGGTAAGAAAATTCCTGGTTGCACTGACGCTTGGCCGAGTCTCCAGATACATGATTCTGGCTTACTTGGCAGCGCGTTATGGGCGGCAAATAATCGCGTCCATGAAGGAACATGGACACCCCATGTTAGTGGGAATCCTCTTGCTGCTGGTCACCACTGCCGCGGCGGTTTACTATTTCTGGGACGAAAGCAAGCGCAGAAACCGGACGCAGAAATCCGACATTTGAAGCTTGGCTTCTGAAGTTCTATATCGCCGAAGGCGCCGCAGTTCATTCCGCAATGCCCCGCTAAATCAGCGAGTGCAAAACGATTCTCCGAGCCGCCTGAGGAGCCGCATTGCCGCAGATTTGGACCGAGTATCCGATTCGTGCTTCTTCTGCTCTTTCTTCGGCGGCATCGGAGTGGCGGGAATGCACTCTGAACTTGATTTTCCGCGCTCCGGAGCGGGCATCGTCTCGCAGCCAAGTTTCCCAGACCTGGCTGGTGATGCTAAATGAGCTAGCGGATAACAAACGTTATGCGGGGCGCCTGTCGGCACTTACAACAAACGTTTACTAAGCAAAGACGCAACGTCGCTGGAGCTGAGCACGCCCTTCTTGTGCAGGAGCTCAATCAGCCGCACGGTGAGGGCATCCCTTTCGTCGGCAGCCGGAGCAGGTTTGGCATTTTCCGATCGAGAGAGCGGAGCGAGATTCGCGCGTGGGGGAGCAACTAGCTTTTCGATCCAACTCTCGATAAGAGCCTGCTGCGCGTCGTCCAAGTTGGTGAAAGCGATTCCCATGCCCATTCCGGGTTGCGAATCGCGCACCACGGCAGCGCAGTTTAATTCCGTTCCGTCCCATCGGATGTGGAGTCGCACATGCGATCCCGTGGCAAAAGGGTTCAGCGTGTCCAGGTAGCACCCTTTATGACTCAAGTCCGCCGCGCGCGTGGACATACGGGCGCCAGAAGCCAATTCCACTACTTCGGCGGTCTCGGAAAAAGTGTAGCGATTTGCCTGGCGGCGGTCCCCCGCGGTGGCCGCTTCTTTAGGACTCTTGCTGGCATTTTCCATGATGCTGGCCCACCGTTCCCTTGCGAAACGCCGCTATTCTTTGTCTCTTGCTTCGGCAATCCATTTATCCAGGACCAACTGGTCGTTCAACTCAACTTTGGTGAAGACGATGCCCATCCCTGCAGTGGCTCCAGCCGTAACCACCCTACCCAGAGCCCCGAAGTGCTCACCTCTGTGGAGAATCTTTAGCCGGACTTTTGTTCCCTGCGTTAAGGGTTTCTGGGTGTCCACATGGCATCCGAACAGGCTCAGGTCGCTGGTTTGTTCCTTAGCCTGCGTTTCCGACTGCAAATCAGTCAGTTCGATGCTGGCTTTGAAGGAGTAACGACGCGCGCGTGGACGCTCGGCCTGCACAGTTTCTCCTCCACAGGGCCCACTTGCCCACCGGCCTAGCAAACCTTGTGATTAGCTTTGAAAATAGCACCTTATGCGGAGAAGGGGCCGGAACCGTGCGCCAGGTGCTGCGCAAAAGGCAATAAGGGCGATCGCTGCTTGAAAAAGGCCGCTGGTTGATGCGCATCATCGGCGGGGAAAGCCCCGCTGCCGGCACGCGAAGGTCAACGAAATCGCAGGCAGGGGCTCTTGCGGGGGTGGGAAATTGAAAGTTAAAAGTTAAGGGTTGAATGTCCGGAAAAAAGGGAAGAGTTGAAGTGACCCCGAGAGCCGGGTAGCAAATCGAACTCAGCGCATCCGGCCTTAATCTTTTGGCCACTCGTAGGGGAAGAGTTTGCCCGCTGCCTCCGGGGAGATTTTCCCACCCGCCAGTTCCACCGCACGGGCCATGACCGGGTCTCGTCCTGCAGCCAAGTCCTTTGCGCTCACCAGCAGCACTTCGTCCGGGGCGACTCCGACTTTTTCCAAGCTCTTTCCGTCGGTCATGATCAGGTCGGCCTGAGTGATCGAAGCGCCGTAAAAGACCCGAGTCTCAAATCCAATGTGATAGTTGTATTGAATCGACTCCATTACCGCGCCGGCAGATTGATCACCAAGAACGGTTCCGCGCTTTTCCAACTGCACCACTCTCGCCAGAATCTCCGAGGCCGAGGCTGAGCGGCTGTCCACCAACACAAACAACTTGCCTGCGAAAACATCTTTGCCATGTGGCTTGGCCATTTCCGGCTTGCCATTGCCGCGCATCTGGCGGTCTGCAATCTTGACCTCGTGGTCGAAAAAATTGCTCAAGAATTCGCGCAAAGTTTCTACGCTGCCTCCGGGATTCCCCCTCAGGTCGATGATTAGCGATTTGTTCCTGCGCGCCTTCTTCATAACGTCATCGACTTGGGACTGCATGTAGACAAAACTGGGAAACTTCAGAATCATGACCCCGTCGTCCGTCGCCGTCGAACGCATGCGGCTCTCGTGCGTATTATTTTCGATTTCACGAAAGTAGTCCCAAATTCCGCCTCCGGTAAGGTCCTTGAACTTGGGGAGTTCACGCATCGACGCCACGATGTCGACCTCCCTGTGCTCCCCTTCCGGTGTTTGCAGTGCCACGCGCAAACCAGGTTGCGGCCGGAGGACGTTGAACACATAATTCATCTTCCACAAGTTCTCCCGGGCCGGGGCAAAGCCGTTGATCATCAAAACCTCGTCGCCTGCCTTGACTCCCTTCTTTTCCGCATCGCTTCCAGGCTGAACCTGCAGGACAAAACACTTCTGGCCGATCATGCTGATGGTCCATCCGTAACTGTGCTTGTACGGCCTCGGCGGCGGCAGGAAAAAGGTGTGCGAATCATTCAACACATCGAGCGCCGCCGCCACTTCCGACAATCCGCGATTGAGAGACACGGCGTTGTCAATGCGCGTTTCAAAGTTCTTTACGTTGGCGTTCCAGTCCACACCGTGCAGGTTCTTGTCGTAGTAATGTTTCTTCACATCATCCGAAATCGAAGTCAGCATTTGCATCACTTCGTCGCGCTCAAGCTTCGAAATCTTTGTTTGCGCCTGCTGCGCGATCAAGTAGGAAGGCCAACCAAACACCGGTATGAGAGCGGCGATACACAAGGCGATTCCGGACCGGTTCATGGAGGCTCCAGGTGGCTGAAGTCTCCGCTGCTCTGACTTTGTGCCGAGTTCCAGGTGAATTCGACCCACCGTTCCACGGCGCAGCGGAGATGTTTGCTGATATATACAGCTATAGTTAGTTACCGGTCAACGAAACTTGACTTTGTTTGTTAGGCAAGAATTTCGGGTAGGGCTCGTTGCCGGTGGGGCGGCCACCCGAGTTTGCTCGCCTTTTTAGTGGCCGGTCTTTAGACTGGCGATCCGATGGCGGGGAAAAGCAAGAGCACCGACCTGAAGGTCGGCCACTACAAGAAGAGCGAAGAGCGGCCCACCCATTCCAAAACCGAAAGGGAAGGCCACCCAGGAGGTTTTTGCGGATTGAATGTGCCACCCGCCGACAGTGTTTGATGCCCTACAGACAGTAATCCTTCTTCGCAGTAAGATAAGGTTAGGGGTGTGGCCAGGTTGCGATGGCCAAAAAACTCAAAAATGTGAAGTTGCCCGTTTTCGATGCCCAAGCTTTTCTCGATTCGGCCGGTGCGGCCAGAAAAGTTATGGAATATCGAAGTTCACAGAAGGTCTACTCTCAAGGTGGTCCCGCTACGAGTGTGATGTACATTCAAAAAGGCGGTGTAAAGCTCACCGTTGTTAATGAGGTCGGCAAAGAAGCAGTGCTGGCGATTCTGGGACCGGGTGACTTTTTTGGTGAGGGGGGCATGGCAGGTCAGTCCGTTCGAATGGGGACAGCGACCGCGATTACACCCACGACTCTGCTGGTTATCGGAAAAAACGAGATGATTCGCGTGCTCCACGCTGAACATGCGTTCTCCGATCGGTTCGTGGCTTATATGCTTTCACGGAACATCCGAATTGAGGAGGATTTGATCGATCAGCTTTTCAATTCGAGCGAGAAACGGCTGGCTCGGACTCTTTTGCTGCTCGCTCGCTACGGCAAGGAACCCCAACCGCAAAAGATGCTTCCCAAAGTGTCACAGGAGATGCTCGCTGAAATGATTGGGACCACGCGGCCGCGGGTGAATTTTTTCATGAACAAATTCAGGAAACTCGGCTTCATTAAATACAACAATGACGGTCTCCACGTCGACTCTTCCCTCCTCAGTGTTGTCCTGCACGAGTAGGCACTTACGCTCGCGCTTATCTTCTACGAAATCGAATTGGCCACCCGCCGATGAGTGAGGGACGATGTTCAGGCGCTGGCTTTGGGTGCGGACGGCCGCCCGACTTTGCTCGACTTGGTAGTGGCCGGTCTTAAGACTGGCAATCCGATGGCGGGGAAAAGCAAAAGCACCGACCTGAAGGTCGGCCACTACAAGAAAAGCGAAGAGCGGCCCACCCTTTCCCGCCTGCCCGCCGTAGGAGGGAAAGGGAAGGCTGCCCGCGGTTGACGCGGTTGGGCCGGAGGGATAGGCTTGCGGGTCAAGCAGACCTCAAAACAGAAATTCCGATCAGGGAGTTGCGCCGTGTTTCTCTCGGGGCACGACGCTTTCGATCGCCAGCGAAGAAAAGGTCGCGCACCATGTACTTCGTGAACATTCCGGCCGGGAACTTCATGATGGGCTGTTCCGCGGAAGATACTGAATGCAACGCCGATGAAACGCCGTCTCATCGAGTAACGATCACTCGATCATTTGAAATGGGAAAATACCAAGTGACGCAGGCCGAATACGAAGCTGTGACGATGGCCAATCCGAGCTACTCCAAGGGCCCGACTCTCCCGGTTGAAGGCGTGAGCTGGGAGGACGCGCAGAAGTTCTGTGAGGCAGTGAACCGCAAGGCCGACGGCTACCGTTATCGCCTTCCGACGGAGGCGGAATGGGAATACGCGGCACGCGCCGGAAACAGTTCCTGCCGGTACGGGGCGTTGGTTGAAGTCGCCTGGTCCCGCGACAATTCCAGCGCTAAGTCCCATCCCGTGGGCGAGAAAAAGCCGAATGCTTTCGGATTGTATGACACGCTGGGAAACGTCTGGGAGTGGGTGCAAGACTGGTACTCGCTGACGTATTACGGCCACAGCCCGGAATCCGACCCGCAGGGCCCGGACAGCGGAGAATATCGCTTGGCGCGCGGCGGATCCTGGCGCGGGGTCGTCAGGGGGCAAGCCCGCGTTTCCTCCCGTTACATGCTCAAGTCCAACGTGCGGAGCATCGTTGTTGGGTTCCGCTGTGTGCGCGAACGGGCCTCCTGACGTTTTGCACCGCCGGAGAATTTCTCCGCGGGGATCAGAAGTTACGGGGAGCCCGGGGCAGCCGGCAGACGATGCTCGCTTGTGTAGTGGCCAGTCTTTAGACTGGCAATCCGATGGCGGGGAAAAGCAAAAGCACGGACCTGAAGGCCGGCCACTACAAGAAAAGCGAAGAGCGGCCCACCCGTTACTAACTGCGTAAAGGGAAGGCCACCCAGGAAGTTTTTGCGGATTGGAGGCGCCACCCGCCGAACTAGGGTAAAGCGGAAATAGGGGTGGGAAAGCGGGGACAGACGGGTAGTTTTCTTGCATTTCGACAGCTTGATAAATTCGAAGGGAACTTCCCGTCTGTCCCCGGGCCCCCCGGTTTCCGGCCACCCACGTTTGGCGAGGTAAGTTTCTGGTAACATCGTCCTGCCATGTTGCCCACCATGCATGAGATCAGTTTCTGGGAGCTGGTGAAGAATAGCCCCGAGTGGGTCGGCGTTTTTGCGAACGCGCTTTTCGCCCTTGTCACGATAGGAGTGGTGGTTTGGCAAGTGCGCGTGATGAAGTGGCAGGGGCGCAATTCCGAGCGCCACGAACGCACTCAGAACAGGCTGATCCGGCTGCAGCACGAGCACGAATGGATGCTGCGCATTAATGCCGAACGGGAGCAATTTCTCAGGCTGGGCCGTAAGCTCCACCTCGCTGCTGGCTGCCTGCGGCTGAAACCGTCGATCGCCGACAAGGTTACGTGGGAACAGGTGCAGGACACAGCCTTCGAACTCCGCGACCGCCTGCGCATTCTCGATTTGCGCGCTTACAGCGGACTATATGACAGCTGGTACCCAAGACTCGAAACATACGTGGATGCGGTGGTGAGAGCCGTGATCGAGGACCGGAAGTTCGACAGCACCTACGACACGGCGGACGGGACCCCGAACCAGGCCACTAGGAAGACTCTCATGGAGATGGACGAGAGCCACAAGCCCATAAACATCTTCCTCGACATCGAGGTCGCCATCCGCATGGAGTTTTTCGAGTTCAAGGGGAGGTGGGACGCAGAGTTGCCCACTTAGAATTCGCGGGTGGCGCACCCTAAAAACCTCTTGATTGAGTGACAATGTCGGCTCCTGCGACCGAGTAAACTTGGTTGCGCTAACGACCGAGGCTCGGAAGAAAGGAGCCGAGCATGCTGATTATAGGTTGTGATTTCCACACTCGCTACCAACAGGTCGCCATGTTGAACACCGACACCGGAGAGTTGATCGAGCGGCGTCTGCAGCACGCTAACGGGGAGGCCAACACCTTTTACCGCGGGTTGGCCAAGCCGGCGGGTGGCGCGGCCTGAAAACTTCTTGGGTGGCGTGCGCTTTCGCTCCTACGGCGGGCAGGCGGGAAAGCGTGGGCCGATCCTTTTGGGCGTTGCAAACGTGTTTGCCAGTGCGTCGGGTTGCGCCGGCCGTGGAAGCAGGCGAGTACCACAATCCGGTGTCCGTGCACCTCGAGGAATGTGCCGCGCGGTGAGCGGCGCACTCCCGCGCGGCGGCTGCTCCGGTATTTCAAGAGCCGATGAGGTTCGGATTATGAACGAGCTATGCGACTTCGCGCCGGGGTGCCATGTGCGCTATTCGGTTTCCTGCCTTCTTGGCTCTAGGGTGTTCAACGCATACATGGGCCGCAGATTCTCCATCGCGTCGACGCAGGTAGTTCTCCTTCATTTCCTGTAATGAGTTACCCACCGGCGGCCCCGAAGGCCTGAACACCCACGCGCATTCGGAACAACCCCAGCCCAGAAAATTTGGTTCTTGAATCCATACCAGTTGGCGGAGCGGAGCCATCGAGCGGCGCCTGGCAGGGAATGCGTAGGTGGCAGTCTTTGGCATTGGTTTCTCTCCTCCTGCCCCAAAATTACATTGCAAATTGTTTTCGTCCATCCGGTCAAACCCTGAGAAGTTCATCGGGCAAAGACTCCAAAACTGCGGGACCGATTTGCTGGGGTTTGCGGGTTGCAAAATTAGGCGGGTCGGTGGCGCATTCAATTCGTAAAAACCTCGTGGGTGGCCTTCCCTTGCGGGGTTGCTGTTGGCAAGGGTGGGCCATTCCTTGCCCTTGCCTTTAGTGGATTGCTATTCGCCGCCGGTAGCCATACGACTGGGAGCGCGGCGGATCGTCTTGCGGAGGGGCTGGGGGAAAAGGTAGCACGCCAGCGTTCGAATGATAGACCATATAATTAACTATTTACTAGATAACTAAACCTGTGTTATCATGGGGAGTGGAGCTTGATCATCAACGCCGCGCCGTCCTTCCTTGCACTTCAACCCTCGACGAAGCACCCTCGCGCTCGATTCCGTATCGTTATGGGAATTTCCTGCCGTGTAGCAGGTTGCAAACTTCTCCCGTAAGTCCTTTCACTGCGTCTCTTAGGCAAAAACAGGAGGGGTGGGGTGGCTTGGTCATACCAATGCAAATTCACATTCGCCAGTCTAAAGCCCGGCCACTTCAGGGAGACAAATCGCCGGTCTCAGGAGGCGGCCGCTACAATGGCGCGGACATTCTTCGACTTCCGGCGCGCCGAACACCGGCCACGGATCGCGCTTCTTTTCTGGTCGCTGGTCGCCGCTATCTTCCACCAGTCACCGATCACGAGTCACGGGCAGAGAAGAGAGGCGGCGTAAAGCCTCCCCTACACGAAGAAATCGGGGCGATGCGGAGGCGGCATCATTTGGGGATTGAAGGGGATAGCGAGGGGGCTGAGGAAGCGTGTGGAAAACTAAAGATGGGGAGTAATGGGGTGTTGACATATACGGGGCGTATGCT